>CAWFTF010000001.1:0-212590 GCA_963818645.1 uncultured Acidobacteriota bacterium
TATGTCGGTGTCTATGACGTCGCGATGCTCGGCGTGTGGACCGTCTCGCTCGATGGCGATGATCTCAAGATCGAGATGGGCGACGGGGGAGGAAAGCAGGGTGTGATTCCTCATTCCGACACGGTATTTGGCTATCCGCCGATTGGTGGACCTGTCCAGTTCACTACCGACGCGAAGGGTCAGGTCACCGGCTTTGTCGTCACCGTCGTCGAAGGCGACATACCGGCGAAGAAGAGGTAACCTCTCGCACGGATGCGCAATTCGACGATTTCCATCGTCTGCCTGTTCGCCGTCGTCTGGCTCGGTCAGGCAGGCGCCCAGCAAGTAACCGCTGCGCGCGTCACCCTCTACGAAGGGGCGCGCCTCATCGTCGGCGATGACAACGCGCCGATTGAGAACTCCGCGTTCCTCGTCGAGAACGCGCGGTTCACTCGCGTGGGACGGCGCGGTGAGATTCAACTACCTTCCGGCGCCGCTCGCGTAGACCTGAGCGGCAAGACCGTCATTCCTGCACTCGTCGATGGGCACTCGCACATCGGCTACATGAAGAACCTGACGAGCGGGGCGGTCAACTACACGCGAGACAACATCCTCGATCACATGCACCGGTTCGCGTACTTCGGCGTGGCCGCGAGCCAGTCGATGGGAAGCGACTTCGGCGAGCTGCCGTTCCAGATCCGCGATGACATCCTCGCTGGCAAGTATCCCGACGCTGCAAGGTTCCTGACGGCAGGTCGCGGGCTGGCGCCGCTGGTCGAGATCAGTCCGGACAACATGCGGCAGGCAGCATTTCCTGTAACCACGCCGGAAGGCGCACGCGCGTCGGTGCAGGAACTGGTGCCGCGTAAGGTCAGCTTGATCAAGACGTGGGTTGACGATCGCGGCGGCACGATCAAGAAGCTGACGCCCGAGCTCTACGGCGCCATCATCGACGAAGCGCACAAGAACAAGCTTCGTGTCGCCGTCCACGCGACCGACCTGCGTGATGCGAAAGATCTGCTGCGCGCAGGTATCGACGTGTTCGCGCACATGATCAGCGACACGGACGAAGAACTTGTCTCGCTGTTCAAGCAGCATCCGACTACTGCGGTGCTGTCGGCGTTGGGCGGGCCGCATCGCGCGGTCTATGCACCATGGCTCAACCCGGTTCATCCGCTCATTCTCGAAACGGTCCTGCCCGAGCAGGTCAAGCGCTTGCAGGGTCGTTTCCCACAGCGGGATCCCGAGCAGCTCAAACGATCGCAGGTGGCGTGGGATCAACTGGCTCGCGGCATCTCACAACTGAGCGCTGCAGGCGTAAAGATCGGCGTCGGCACCGACGGCGGCGGGCAGCAGGGCGATCAGTTCATCGGCTGGACGATGCACGCCGAGTTGGAGAACATGGTGATGGCGGGCCTTCCTCCGGCGAAGGTGCTGGTCGCGGCGACACGCACGTCCGCAGAGATCCTCGGCATCGACGATCTGGGAATGGTCGCAGCCGGCAAGAGCGCGGACTTCGTCGTTCTCGATGCGAACCCGTTGGACGACATCACGAACACGAGGAAGATCTCGAGCGTGTATCTGCGCGGTCATCGCGTCGATCGAGAAAAGCTGCGAGCGAGCTTCATGGCTCGTCAGTGACCGAGGCGGTGAGGCCCTGAGGAAGGTCGCACCGAGTGTTCGAATCTCGGTGCGGTTCGGAACAAGAGGGACAAGTGGAACGCCTTGGTTTGGGCATAGAATTACGCTACCGAGTTACCTCAAAAAGGGCTGCATATGGACACCGTTCGCAGGTCACTGGTCCTCGGCGTGTTCTTTGTCGTCTGCACCAGCGCGCTCCTGGCTGGTCAGGGAGTCCTACCGGCCGCAACACCGAGCCTGGCTCCAGAGGACATGGAGGCCTTCCTGCTGAAGGCCAAGGTCACCAATCGGCGCGATGCCGGAAGCGGCGTGACCGGCTCGAGCCGTGTCACGCTCTCGGACGGGCGCTTGACCCACGACGCCCACGTGCAGGCCGTCGACGTCGCGCGTGCCGTCTTTACGGCCGGCAAGGCCTCGGAGGTGAACTTCAAAGACACCTACCGATACAACATCGCCGGCTACCGTCTCGCACGCCTCATTGGGCTCGACAACGTGCCGATGTCGGTCGAGCGAAACATCGAGGGGAAGCTCGCCGCTGTTACCTGGTGGGTGGACGACGTCCAGATGGACGAAGGGGCGCGGCTGAAGAAGAAGACGATGGCGCCGGATGTCCAGCGTTTTGCCAAGCAGATTCAGGTCATGAAGATCTGGGACGAGCTGATTCAGAACAAGGACCGGAACGGGGGCAACCTGCTGTGGACCAGCGACTGGTCGATGTGGCTGATCGATCACACTCGTGCGTTCCGCCTTGGGAAAGAGCTGGTCGCGCCAGCCGACTTGACACGCTGTGATCGTCGCTTGCTCGACGGCATGCGCGCGCTGACCGCCGAATCGCTCGCGAAAGCCCTGGGCGACTCGCTGACGAAAGAGGAACAAGGAGCTGTGCTTGCGCGACGCGATCTGATCGTGAAGCATTTCGACGACAGGATCGCGAAGCTCGGCGAGGGCATCCTCTTTACATATTGATGTGAGTAGCCACGCCTTCAGAGTGAGGGCGGACGAGACCTCGACGTGTCTTGTCCGCGACCCAACCGGTCCACCGCACGCAGCCCCATGCAATACATGTCGTCGGCCTCGCACCCTTCGACTTCCACCTGAATGGTCGTGTGAGTGATGCCAAACTCGTGCTCGATGCTGTGGGCCACGGTCCGCAGCACTTGTTGTCCTTCCCGGACGCTCTGTTCGGCGACAACGATGTGACAGCTGCACGCGATGACTCCCGGGCCGACCATCCACACGTGGAGGTCGTGCACGTCGAGCACGCCGGTCACCCCTTTGATCGCGGCGATCACACCTGGCATGTCCATGCTCGCCGGCGTGCCTTCGAGCAGCACGGTTGTGCTCTCGCGAAGCACGTCGTAGCTGCTGTAGAGAATCAACGCTGCGATCATGAGCGACACAACCGGATCGGCGAGCGTGGACTGAGTGATCAGTACCAATACGCCGGCGAGGACGACCCCGAGTGCGGAGACCGCATCGCCAACCATGTGGAGGTATGCGCTCCGAATGTTCATGTCGTGCTTGGCGCCGCGATGGAGTCGAACGCTGATCCACACGTTGACGACGATCGCCGTCAGCGCGACGACAACCATCAGGCGTCCACTGGCCGGTTCGGGATCGCGGAGGCGCTCGATGGCCTCGAATCCAATGACCAAGGCGATGATCACGAGCGACACGGCGTTGGCGAGCGCGGCGAAGACACCGACGCGGTGATACCCGAACGTCATCCCATGATGCGACGGCTTCTCCGCCATCCGCAGCGCGTACCAGCTCAGGCCCAGGGCGGCGGCGTCGGTCAGGTTGTGTCCGGCATCGGACAGCAACGCCAGGCTGTTTCCGAACCACCCGGCCAGCGCTTCCGCCACCACAAACGCCAGCGTGACGGCGACGGCCGCGGCCATCGTCCGGGCGGAAGTGCGGGCCGCTCGGTCACCGTTGCCGTGTGGGTGTGAATGATCGTGCGCCATGGACGGGTTGGCGGCCGCAGTCAACGCGGATCCTGGATCGGTCCTCAGAGAACGGAGCTCGCGGATCGAACGCTACGGCGCATCAGCCTCCACGTCAACCCGATTGCGGCAATGCAGGCGTGCCCACTCCGAGGAACTTTGCTGGGATCATTTCGCCAGGCGGAGCCCTCGGTTTCGGCACTGCGCTGGGCGTCAAACACTCCGTGCCTTGCCGGTCGGAACGGCCGTAGAGGAAGACGTAGCAACCGTGTGGCTCGGGTGCTGAAACGCCGAGCCCCGACCGCCGTGGCTCGTGAGCGCAACCGGCGATGGCGATCATGACAACCACGACCGCATTACACCACTCAACGAGACTTGGGCGCGTAGTAACCATTCTTGGTGCGGGTGCTGCTACTCGGTCGCGAGACATGGACAACGAGACGACGCCACGCGCCATCACGCTTCGAATTCAGCGACGTGTAGCCAATCGTGTACTGGCTTGCGAGCTCGTCGGCGATCTGAGCGTACACGTCCGTCAGGTCACCAATCTTCATCGGAAAGAAGGCGCGCCCACCTGTCTCCCGCGCCAGTGTGCGCAGCACGAACTCCGCGTCGCGAAAACCCTTCGCCTGCAGGTCGGCGCCGCGCAGCGCGATAGTGTAGACGGCCGTCTCGGAGCGCTTGGCGAGATCGAGGACCTCATCGAACGACAGGAGACTCGATGTGTCCTCACCGTCTGTGAAGACGATGAGTGCCTGACGGCGCACGTCCTGTTCTGCGACGGCACGCACCTTCCCAAGCTCCCGGAGCGCGATGTAGATCGCGTTATACAGCGCAGTCGAACCACCGGCGATGGTCTGCCGAATCGCGGACTCGAGGTCGATCTGGTTGGAGGTGAACGCTTGCCGGATCTCGACGCGATTGTCGAAGTCGATTACTTGAGCGATGTCGTTTGGTCGAAGACGCTTCACGAAGTTCGTCGCCGCAATCTGCAGCGTCGGCAGGTGCTCCTCCATGCTCGCGCTGGAGTCGAGGAGGAGCGACAGGGCGATAGGTTGTTGGCGGCGGTTGAAGAACGTGATGTCTTGCTTGACGCCATCCTCGAAGACCGAGAATTCGCCTGGCTCGAGGTCGGTGACGTAATGGTTCAAGCCGTCGGTCACCGTCACACTCAGTGACACGACATCGACGCCGGCGCGAAAGGCGGGAGCTTGAGTCGCGGGCTTCGGAGCAGAGGGTGAAGCTTGCTGTCCGGACGCAGTGGTCTCGTACAAGCAGATCACCATGAGCACAGTAGTCAGAGGAAGCCGACTCACGATCGAGGGCATCCTAGCCCAATAGCAGCCCGATTGATGGAGGCACACGTCCATGCAGAAAAGGAATAGGGTCATCCACCACGACCGTTGACTGCAAGCCCGGTCGCGCCGACCGTGGTGTACCCTCGGTAGTGCCCGAGCAGGTTCGCGCCGACACTCCCAAAGAGACTGCTTCGGCGACGGCGAGCCTTTATGACCACATTCCGACCTCGACAGCTCACCAGCCTTATTGGCGTACTCACGCTCTGTATCTTCCTGCAGCTGCCATTCCCGATTCGCGCGCAGGACGCTCAACCGGTATTCAAGGCAGGGGTCGCGCTGGTCCCGATTACGGCGCTCGTGCGCGATTCCCGCAATCGCATCGTACGGAACCTCGGGCCCGACGACTTTCAGGTCTTTGAAGGCGGCCAGCTCCGACCGATCGTCGATTTTGGAGCGAACGACAAGGCGCCGATCAACGTGGCATTTCTGCTGGATACGAGCGGCAGCATGCACGTGGCAGCGAACATGGCGAGGGCCAAGGACTTCGTCGAGGAGTTCGTGGGTGCGATCGAGCCCGCGGTAGACGAAGTTGCACTCTTCACCTTCGACAAGTCGCTTCGCCGCGAGGTCTCGTTCACGAAGGACAGGGACGAGGTGTATGACGCTTTGGACGGTGTGAAGCCGTGGGGTCTGACGTCGCTCTACGATGCGGTCGCTGAGACGGCGAAGCAATTGGGGGACCGCACGTCGCAGCGCCGAGCAGTTGTCGTGATCACAGATGGCGTCGATACCAGCAGCGCCCTGACGCCGGCTGAAGTCTCCGGATTAGCCAGCGGCATCGATGTCCCCGTCTACGTCGTCGCCGCCGTCTCGCCCCTCGATCACCCGGGTGCCCCAACTGCGGTGGTTGCGGACACGGCAAACGGCGGGCTCGCCAATCTCGCAGACTGGACAGGTGGAGAACTACTGTATGTCAGTGAGTCCAGTCAGATTCCTGTCGTTGCCAAGGAACTGCTGCGGATGATGCGGCATCAGTATTTACTTGCCATCGAATCATCCCAATCAGCGGGCTGGTACCGACTCGAGGTGAGAACGAAGCGCCGGGGCTTCACTGTGCGGGCGAGAACAGGCTATTTCGCCGGCGAGCGGCCCCGTGCTAGCCGCGTCGTCGCCAAGCGTCCACGCATCTGACCACGTACCAATGCCTGCTCGCATGGTCACTCTGACGTGTGAGTAGACGCGCATCGTGTTTCTTCTGCGGGAAGAATCGAAGGCGATCAGGATGTCACTCGAAATTCACTGAGGCGGTCGGCAGGCCAGACATCGTAAAATCCCTCATCAGCCGGGGATGGCTTTTGAATCCTCCCGCCGAGCCCCAAGAATGACCTTCCCATCCTTTGCCGGGTCATTCGTGAGCAGACTGGCGCGGCTCAGCCCGCGACGCCTTCTCCGCTCACTCGATGAGATCGAGAGTCTGCACGGCAAGGTCCGCGGGCTGGAAACTCGCGTACGACAGCTCGTCGCCGCTCACGAGAGTACCGAGAAGACGGTGGAGCAACTGGGCAGAGCGCTGGCCGCCTTCGACCCCGACCGGATCCAGTCTCATGTCACCGGCGCCGTTGCTGCCGCTCCGCTCGCATCGGAGCCATTTCCCCATGTCCTCATCGACAAGCTGTTGCCGGAGGACGCGTACCATCAGCTCGTGAAGGCGATTCCACCGCGGGTCTTCTTCGAGCATCTCGACCGGAATCACCAGGAGGTGACGGTCCCTTCTGACCTGGCGCCGCTCCTTTCTCGCGAGATCTGGGCGGCGTTTTACGGGCGGGCGGTTACCGAAGCCCTCGTTCCTGGTCTGGTCGACAAATTCCGTGAGCCACTCGATCGGCTCGTGTGCCGATACTGGCCCAGACACCAGTCACTGGTAGACGCCAACATCCGGCTCGAGCTCCTCATGTCGCGAATTCTGCTGAGGCGACCCGGGTACGTGATCAGGCCGCACCGCGATCCCCGTTGGGCGTTTCTGACCTGCCTCGTCTATCTGCCCCCGCGCAACGCCAAGCAGTTCTTTGGAACGCAGCTGTGCTCGGTGCGTCGCGAGCCCGAACACAATTCGCACGGCGCGCTCTGGATGGAAGACACCGATGTCGAGGTGGTGAAGTCGGTCCAGGGTGACCCGAACACCGCCCTCGCGTTCGTGAACGGGGCCGGCGCACACCGCGCCTCGATTCCGGATAACGTCGCATCCGACACGGAGCGCTATCTCTACCAGTTTCAGCTGGGTCCCTCAGTAGCAAGCCAGCGACGGCTTCTCGCATCCATGCCGGCGGACGAGGTCGCGCGCTGGAGGAGATAGGGACGCCACTAACTTTCCCAGCTACTTCACTGAACGAGTGGGCATGAGGATCGGACACTCCGCGTCCCGCGCCGGAAAAAGATCTCGACGCGTATGTCGTCCTAAATGCGTTAGCCTGTTCCGAATGAAGGTGACCCTTCTTCTCGCGTGCGCCCTGACAATGCTCAGCGCGCTACCAGCGAGTGCGCAGGGTCGCGGTAGCGGCCCGCCTCGTCCTGCAGCTCCGGCGCCGCGTTGGCCCGACGGCACGATCAATCTCGGGGCGCCCCTCGGCGCAACCGGACTCTGGGAAGGTGCTGAGCCGCTCGCAACCAATCCCAAAAACTACGAATCGGTCGGCGGCCGTCCGCGGCCCGGTCTGATCGATCTCAAAGAGATACCGCTCCAGCCGTGGGCGCAGGCGCTCCTGGATGCCCGGCACGCGAGGTTTCTGGCTGACGAGCCGTATACACGGTGCAAGCCGTCTCCTGCAGCGCGATCGTTCGGGACCGCCTATGGCATCGAGCTGATGAACATTCCCGGCACCGATCGGATCTACTTGTTTCAGACCGGCGGCGCGCATTCGTACCGTGTGATCTACACCGATGGACGTACGCATCCCGCGACGATCGAGCCGAGCTCCTTCGGCCACTCGATCGGATGGTGGGAGGGCGACACGCTGGTCATCGATACCATCGGCATCGACGAGAGCGCGTGGCTCGAACGATGGGCCATGCCGCACACCGACCGGCTTCACACGATCGAGCGCGTCACGCGACTCGACCTCAACACGCTGAAGTACGAATTGACGGTCGACGATCCAGGTGCCTACACGGCGCAGTGGACGAGCGGGTACACCTTGCGCTGGACGCCCAACCTGGAGACGTTCGAGTACGTCTGTCAGGAGAACAACTATGGACCGCAGATGATGGTCGGTGTCGAAGGCGGCGAGACGCGCACCAGCCCCGTCGTTCCCTAGATGATCACTCCACGAACGCCGGCGCCTTCGGCAGCTTCGCGTGCGTCGCGATGTCGTGCTCGATCCAGAGCTCGGCTTTGTTCTGCTTGATGAACGCCTCGATCTTCTTCCTCGACGCCGCTGATTGCTCGGCGTTGAACTCGAACGTCGGGATCCTGCCCGTCGCGCGTTCCTCGGGGTAGTGATACAGGTCGCCTGCCAACACGACGGGTCCGCGCTTCGGGAGTCTGACGAATAGCACCTGGTGGCCCTGCGTGTGACCGGGCGTCGACATGATCACCACGCTCCCATCGCCGAACACATCGAGGTCCTCGTTGTTCAGCACCGTCGTCTTCGCGTTCTTGAGCGCGCTGTACTGCGCCGGCTGGATGATGCCCTGAGGTTTGTCCGCGAACATGAAGTCGCGTTCGGCCTTCTGAACGATCCACGTTGCTCCGGCGAAGTCGTTGGCGTTGGCCGTGTGGTCGGAGTGGTAGTGGGAGAGCACGAGGTATCGGATGTCTGACGGCTTGTAGCCGATGGCCGCGAGTTGCGGCTTGAGCGGTTTCGTCGCCGACATGATCCCTTCGGTCACCGTGCCGCCGTCTGGCTTGAACGCACCGTCCGGGATGCCACCAGTGTCGAACATGATCGTGCCTTTGGGGTGCACGATCAGATACGCGATGTTGACGAAGTCCACTTCCTTCAGCTCTTCACGTGTGAAGTTGAACAGCTTCGGGTCGAGGCCCTTGATGCTGCCTGCCTCGAACACGTAGATCCGTGGAAAGGTGACGACCGGCGGTTTCTGCTGCGCCTCGGCAACGACGATGGAGAGGGTTCCCGCCGCCAGCAGCGCAAGAATCATTCGACGCATCGTCATGATCTACTCCCTTCCTCCACGTTCGCCCCACTTCAGTTTCTCTCGTAGTACTTCGAAGTAGCTCCGCGCAGGCGCCTTCACCAGTCGCAGCGTTCGCTCCGACCGGCGGACGCGCACGACGTCGTTCTGCTGCAGCGGATAACCGGTCTGGCCATCGTAGGTGACGTAGATATCTTCTACGCCACTGACCACCTGCGGGCGAATCTCGATCACTTCGCTGCCGGGGATGACAATCGGCCGATTGGTCAGCGTGTGCGGTGCGATCGGCGTCAGGACGATGGCGTCGGCGCGCGGATGCACGATGGGACCGCCAGCGGCCAGGTTGTACGCCGTCGATCCCGTCGCAGTGGCCACAATCAGGCCGTCAGCTTTGACCTTGGTCACGAGGCCAGCGCCAACAGATACCGACAGCTCGATGATGCGCGACAGCGCCGCCTTCGTGAACACGACATCGTTGAGGACGATGCGCGAATCGAAGTGCTCACGTGCGCGATACGCGTCGGCGGCGAGCATGGCGCGCTCGTCAAACGTCGCGGTTCCGTTCAACACGGACTCGAGCACGTCGTAAAGTTCGTCGATGCGCACCTCGGTGAGGAAACCGAGGCTGCCGAAGTTCACGCCAAGGATCGGCGTGTCGCGTCCGGCCAGCGCGGTTCTCGTCGCCATGCTGAGCAGCGTGCCGTCGCCGCCCATGACGACGACCAAATCGACGTCGCTCGGAAGCTCGTCTCTCGTTCGCGTCTCGCCGGCGGCCTTCGTCAGCTTGCCCGTGTCGGTGTCGAAGATCGGCTCGATGTGACGAGTGCGCAGCCACGACGCGAGCTGATCGAGATGATCGGCAGCCGCGTGGAGCCCGCCCTTGGCTACGATGCCGATGCGGGTGATCTCGCCGCTCATGTGGGTTGGAAGTGGACCAGGAACTCGACGTTGCCTTTCTGGCCGGTGATAGGAGACGGTGTGGACGCCACGCGGCTCAATCCTACCTCAGCGCCCGCGGCGGTGACCTCTTCGAGCACGCGCGAGTGAATGGCAGGGTCCCGGATGATGCCCTTCCTGACCTCTGTCCGGCCCGCTTCGAACTGCGGTTTCACGAGCGCGACGATGTCGGCACCCGGTCGAAGCACGGGCGTGACAACTGGAAAGATCTGTCGTAGCGAAATGAACGACACGTCAATCGTCACGATGTCGACAGCAGTCGGGAGGTCGGCGAGCGTCAGATGCCGCGCGTTGAAGTGCTCGATGACGACCACGCGTTCGTCATTCCGCAGCTTCCAGTCCAGTTGACCGTGGCCGACGTCGAGCGCCACGACGCGCACGGCGCCGCGCTGCAGCAGCACGTCGGTAAAGCCGCCAGTCGATGCGCCGATATCGAGGCACTCGCGCCCACGGACCTCGATGTGAAATGTATCGAGGGCGTGCGCGAGCTTGAGGCCGCCGCGGCCGGCGTACGGGTGATCCGGCGTCACGAGTGCGACGGCGGACTGATCGTCGACCGCGGTGCCTGCCTTGGTCGCAGGCCGATCGTTCACGGTGACCTGTCCGGCCAGGATCAGCGCGCGCGCTCGCTCGCGTGACGGAGCGAGTCCGCGTTCGACGACGAGCTGATCCAAACGGATGCGCGTCACGGGTAAATCTGTACGACGCGTGTCAACTTCCAATTCCCAACTTCCAACCTCCAAGGACCTCGAACGTGTTTGGGAGTTGGGAGTTGGAGATTGGGAGTTGTCTCAATTCGACCTGTTGACAATCCATTGGCCAATCGCAATCAGGCGCTCATCGTCCGCGCCTGCGGATCGAAGGGACGCGTCGGCGCGTTCGAGACACTCGGCGGCCATGCGACGCGACGTCTCGAGACCGTAGAGAGCAGGGTAGGTGGGCTTGCCCGCTGCGGCATCTTTGCCGGTGGACTTTCCAAGGTTGGCCGCAACGCCTTCGACATCGAGGATGTCGTCGACGATTTGAAACGCCAACCCGAACTCGCTGGCGGCCGCGTCGATGCCGGCGATCTGCTGGTCGGATCCACCGCCCATGATGGCGCCCGAGACCGCAGACGCGCGGATGAGCGCGCCTGTTTTGCGTGCGTGCATCGCGCGCAGCGAAGGAGCGTCGACAACCGGATGCAACTGTCCCTTCGGATCGGGCGTGACCGACGCGAGATCGATCGCCTGCCCTCCAACCATGCCGACGGCTCCGGCCGCGTGCGCGACGGTCTCGATGACGCGCAGCTTGCGGGCGGTCACGAGGGACTCGCGACTCGCGGGCGCGCGTGCGAGGAGATGAAACGCCTCGGTCAGCAGTCCGTCGCCCGCCAGGATGGCGATGCCTTCGCCGGCGACGACGTGCAGCGTAGGGCGGCCGCGTCGCATGGTGTCGTTGTCCATCGCGGGCAGGTCGTCGTGGATGAGCGAGTAGGTGTGAATCAGTTCGATGGCGCACGCCGCTGGGAGAGCCAGGCTGCGATCGCCACCGACAGCGTCTGCGCTCGCCAGGCAGAGAATGGGACGCAGCCGCTTGCCTCCAGCGAGCAGGCTGTAGCGCATGGCGGCATCGACGACTGCGGGAACCTCAAGCGATGAAGGCAGGAACGCGGCAAGCGCAGCTTCGACTTCAGCCCGGCGGGCGTCGAGATACGCGCCGGCCTTCCGCCGTCTTCACTCCTTGCCCTTAACGAGACCATTCTCGGCGGCGAATCCCGGCGGTGCCGGCCTGACCTCGCCGCGTTCGTTGAGGATCTCGATGCGCTTCTCGGCCTCTTCGAGTCGTGCGTGACAGAAGCGCGAGAGGTGGACGCCGCGCTCGTAGAGCTGCAGCGACGCTTCGAGAGCGAGGTCGCCTTCTTCGAGTTTCTTGACGATAGTCTCGAGCTCGGCGATCGCAGTCTCGAAATCTTTGATGGTGGGATCCACGGGTTGTCAGTCCTCAGTCTTCGGTCCTCAGTCCACGGTCTTCAGTTTACCTTCGGACCGTCGCCCCTTCGCACTGGACCGTCGCACCTTCGCACTGGACCTTCGCACCCTCGTCCCGTCGCCCCTCGGACCGCTTCAGTGCTTCTTGTCCTTGACCTCACAGGTCAACTCGCCCTTTTCGATCGTGACGAAGACCTGTGAGCCTTTCTCGATGCGCGACGCGTCGCGGACGATCTCCGTGCGGTCGGCGTTCCAGCAGACGGCGTAGCCACGACCGAGCACGGCGAGTGGGCTCAAGCTTTCGAGCCGTGCCGCGGAGGATCCGAGTCGCGCGGCGAGCGTCTGCGTCTTCCTGTGAATCGTCGAGCGCAGGCGCCCGTCACCGGCAATGAGCCTCGCCTTGACGCCGGCGAGCTGGCGGCGCAGATCGAATCGCTCGAGCGTGAGCCGGAGACGCTGATACGTGCGCTCGCGTGAGGCCAGGCCAGCTTGCAGCGCACGCTGCAGCTCGAACGTGAGTTCGTCCGCGTGCCGGCCTCGCAGCGCCAGATGCCCGCGCATGCCTGCGAAGCCGGACTTGCTGTCGAGTGCGCGCAGCTTCGACTCGAGGCGATGCGTGCGCATCGACATCGCCGCCTGCACGCCTCTGACGAGTCGATCGATGCGTGCGACGAACTCGTCCTTTCGCGCGACGACCATCTCCGCGGCCGCCGATGGCGTCGGCGCGCGCAGGTCGGCGACGAAATCCGCGATCGTGACGTCGGTCTCGTGGCCGACCGCCGAGATGACCGGCACCGGGGATCCCGCAATCGCTCGCGCGACGACTTCCTGATTGAAGGACCAGAGATCCTCGATCGAACCTCCGCCGCGTCCGACCAGGATCACGTCAACGCCCTTCACCTTGGCGATCGCCCTGAGCCCGCGGGCAATGTCGAGAGCTGCGCCGTCGCCTTGCACGCGTGTCGGTCGAATCACGAGGTGCGCGTTCGCGTAGCGGCGGCGCAGCACGTTGATGATGTCGCGCACGGCCGCGCCGTCGAGCGAGGTGACGATCCCGATCTTGCGGGGAAGGGCAGGCAGCGGACGTTTACGCGCCTGGTCGAAGAGGCCCTCGGCCGCGAGCCGCTGCTTCAGTTGGTCGAAGGCGAGTTGCAGCGCACCGAGGCCCTCGGGCTCGAGGTGCTCGCAGACGATCTGGTACTCGCCTTTCGGATCGTAGACACTGATCCGTCCGCGCGCGACGACACGGAGTCCGTCCTGCGGCTTGAAGCGGAGCAGCCGCAGCGAGGAGCGGAACATGACGCCCTTGATCTGTGCGTTCGCGTCCTTCAGCGTGAAATACAGGTGCCCGGTATTCCACACCCGGCAATTTGACAGCTCGCCTTCGACCCAGATCTCGAAGAAGCGATCCTCGAGCAGCGTCCGCACTTCGGTCGTCAGCTCGGAAACGGTCAGGATTCGTCGTCGGGGCGGCGGGGGCGGGGTGTCCTCTTTGTCGAGCGTCTCGTCGGGTTCCTCGAACGGCAGATCGAAGAGGCTCATCGGCTCGACGTGGTGGCGGCCACTCGTGAGGCCAGGGCTGCGAGCTCCTGCTCGGAGTAACTGAGGCGCGTCACAGAAGTGGCGCGACCGGTCTTTTCATCCGCGCTCACCAGGACGCCGTTCAGCCGCGGATTTGCGCTGGCAGGTTCGAACCTCGACGGCATGCCAGTGAGGAAACGCGCCAGCGATGGTTCGCGCTCCATGCCGATGATGCCGTCGTGCGGGCCGGTCATGCCGGCGTCGGTCAGGTACGCGGTGCCGTTCGGCAAAATGCGTTCGTCCGCGCTCTGCACGTGCGTGTGCGTGCCGACGACGAGCGTGGCCTTCCCGTCGAGATGCCAGCCCATCGCGATCTTCTCGCTGGTCGCCTCCGCGTGGAAGTCCACGACGATGACGCGGGTCTTGGAGCGCAACCCATCAATCTCGGTGAGGACCCCCGCGAAAGGATCGTCGATCGGCGTCATGAACACGCGTCCCATGACGTTGACGATGCCCACGGCGCGACCATCGCCCGTCTGCGCGAGATACGAGCCCCGACCCGGAACGCCGGCAGGGTAGTTGGCCGGACGCAGCAAGCGGGGTTGGCTCGTGATGTACGGGATGACCTCACGCTTGTCGAAGATGTGATTACCCGAGGTCATGACGTCCACGCCCCAGTCGAGCAGCGCGTCGCCAATGTCCTTCGTCACACCAAAACCCGCGGCGGCGTTCTCGGCGTTCGCGATCGTGAAATCGACGCCGTGATGATCGATGAGCCCTCGCAGCCCCTTCCGTATCAACTCGCGGCCGGGACGGCCGACGATGTCGCCGATGAACAGGATGTTCATGCCGGTTGCCGCGTGTCGCCCTGAATCTGAATCGTCTGCACCTGACCGCGCCGATCGACGCGCTTGGGAAGAATGATCGTCAACTCGCCGCTCGAGAGCCTGGCTTGCGCCTGTCCGATCTCAAATGCGCCGCTCAGGCGCACGGCGCGCGCGAAGCGGCCGTATCCACGCTCGAGCAGATGAAAGTTGGGCTGGGACGCCGTCGGCGTAGGAGCCTTCTCGCCCGCAACGATCAGCACGTCACCACGAAACAGCACGCGCACCGCTTCGCGAGGCACGCCCGCCACATCCACGACGATCTCGACGGCGTTCGACGTTTCCACGACGTCGAGCGAGGGGTGGTATTCGCCCGAGTGCGCCCGCTGCTGGGGGCCGAGGGTGGCGGCGAGGTCGGCGAAGACCTGACGGAGGTCGTCCACCAGTTCGCGGGATTCAGTGGTGGGAAGAAACGAGAACTCGAGCACGGGAACTCAATGATTGCACGGTCCTCAATCCTCAGTCCTCTCCTCCGTCCTCAGTCTCTCGGGACTATCGAGACCGTGGCCTGTGGACCGTGGACTGTGGACCGCGCATGATATGATAAATATACACTCATATTAGATGCTTGACAAACACTCATATGAGCCCTATCATTCTGTTCACGGGGGAAACAGAACAGATGAGCAAGGTCATCGGAATCGATTTGGGCACGACCAACTCGGTCGTTGCCGTCATGGAAGGTGGGGAGCCGGCGGTCATCGTGAACCAGGAAGGTTCGCGCACGACCCCCTCCATCGTTGCCTTTGCCAAGGAAGGTGAGCGCCTCGTTGGCCAGGTCGCCAAGCGCCAGAGCGTCACGAATCCGGAGAGCACCGTGTTCTCGATCAAGCGCTTCATGGGCCGCAAGCACGCGGAAGTGGCGCAGGAGATCGCGCGCGTGTCGTATCCGGTCATCAAGGCGTCGAACGGCGATGCGTGGGTCGACGTGCGAGGCAAGAAGTATTCGCCGCCCGAGATCTCGGCGATGGTGCTGCAGAAGCTGAAGACCGCCGCGGAGGACTACCTGGGCGAGAAGATCACCGACGCAGTCATCACCGTGCCGGCGTACTTCAACGATTCGCAGCGGCAGGCCACCAAGGACGCCGGCAAGATCGCCGGTCTGAATGTGCTGCGGATCGTCAACGAGCCGACCGCCGCGGCGTTGGCCTACGGGCTCGACAAGAAGAAGGACGAAACGATCGTCGTCTACGACTTCGGTGGCGGCACGTTCGACGTGTCGATCCTCGAAGTCGGCGAAGGCATCGTCGAGGTGAAGTCGACCAACGGCGACACGCATCTTGGCGGTGACGATCTCGATCAGCGGGTCGTCGACTGGATGGCGGCGGAGTTCAAGAAGAGCGACGGGATCGATCTACTCAAGGATCGGATGGCGCTCCAGCGTCTCAAGGAGGCAGCGGAGAAAGCCAAGATCGAGCTCTCGACTGTGTTCGAAACCGACATCAATCTGCCGTTCGTGACGGCGGATTCGTCAGGCCCCAAGCACTTGCAGATGAAGCTGACGCGCGCGAAGTTCGAGCAGCTCGTTGACGATCTGCTCGCAGCGATCGATGGGCCCGGTGAAGCAGGCGCTCGACGACGCGGGCCTCAAGCCGTCGGACGTCGACGAGGTCGTGCTCGTCGGCGGTTCAACGCGCACGCCGAAGATTCAGCAACTGGTGAAGGACTTCTTCGGCAAGGAGCCTCACAAGGGTGTGAACCCCGACGAAGTCGTGGCTGTGGGCGCGGCGATTCAGGGTGGCGTGCTGAAGGGCGAGGTCAAGGACGTCCTGTTGCTCGACGTGACGCCGCTGTCGCTCGGTATCGAGACGCTGGGCGGTGTGATGACGACGCTCATCAACCGCAATACGACGATCCCGACGCGGAAGAGCGAGGTCTTCTCGACGGCCACGGACAACCAGACGAACGTCGAGGTCCACGTGCTCCAGGGCGAGCGGCAGATGGCGCGCGACAACCGCACGCTTGGACGCTTCCAGCTGGTCGGCCTTCCGCCGGCGCCGCGAGGCATGCCGCAGATCGAGGTCGCGTTCGACATCGACGCCAACGGCATCGTCAACGTGACGGCCAAGGACGTGGCGACGGGCAAGGAGCAGAAGATCACCATCAGCGGCTCCTCGGGCCTCAACAAGGACGAAGTCGATCGCATGGTGAAGGACGCTGAGGGTCACGCGGCCGAGGACAAGGTGCGGCGTGAAGTCATCGACGCGCGGAACCAGGCCGACTCGCTGGCGTACTCGGTGGAGAAGACGATCAACGAGAACCGCGATCGACTGCCGGCCGTGGATGTCGAGCGTGTCGAGCGCGCGATTGAGGTCGTGCGTGACGCCGTCAAGGGGGACAACCTCGAGACGATTCGCGCGGCGAGTGCCGAACTGCAGAAGGCGTCGCACTCGATCGCCGAGCAGCTTTACAAGAACCAGAATCCGGCACCGGGCCAGAGCCAGGGGCCGAACGCCCGCCACGACGACGTCGTCGAGGGCGAAGTTGTCGATGCGTAAGAGGAGAAACAGACCATGACCATTACTCGATTCGATCCGTTTCGTGACCTGAGCCGATTCTTCGGTGACGTCTACCTTCGCGACGAGGAGCTGACCTCGCGCGGCAACTGGGTGCCGCCGGTCGACATCTACGAGACCGCGGGGCACGACCTGGTCATCAAGGCAGAACTGCCGGACGTGAACCGGGAAGACGTCGAGGTCACCGTCGAGAACAACACGCTCACTCTCAAGGGGACCAAGAGTCTTCCGACCGAGGTGAAGGAAGAGCAGTTCCGCCGCGTCGAGCGTCGCTATGGCTCGTTCGCGCGATCGTTCACCCTGCCCAACACGGTGGACGCGTCGAAGGTGAGTGCCGACTACAAGAACGGCGTGCTCACGGTGAAGCTGCCCTTTCGCGAGGAAGCCAGGCCGCGCACGATCAACGTCGAAGTCGCTGCGTAATTGATCCTCGTAGTAGGCGGTAGGCGGTAGGCAGTAGGCGGCGGTAAGGCGGTAGGTGGATGCGGTGGGGCGGACTTGAGATGCCGCCCACCGCATACTGCCTACCGCCTACTGTTGTACGGCACTGTGTTAGTCTTCAAGGTAAATATGGACGACACAGTCGATCTCACGGCGCTCGGAGGCAAGCGACGAGTCTGCGCCTATCGTTCCGGTCAAGGCGACCCCCATCGAGAGTCGCTTCCTCTTCGTTGACGTGGCGGCCATGCGCGCGAAGCAGCTGCGACGTGGTGCTCTCGTCCGTCTGAGTGACGACGACAAACTGTTCGAGCAGCATAGGGCGATCCCGCACAAGGCTGAGCGTGTGGCGATGGAAGAAGTGAGGAGGTGCCTCGTTCTCTACGAAGTGCCTTCTACTGACAAGCCGATCCCGCGCGACTAGCGATTTCAGTCCAGACGGAACCTTTTCGGAGCACCTCCCGTAGGTGCGAATAGGATGTTGACCTTCCTATTCCTGTGCGCGGTGGGAATGGCCTTCGCCGGGCTGCTTGCCATTCCTTTCATGCTGTTCGGGCTGATCTTCTGGGTCATCACACTTCCGTTTCGCCTGTTCTTTGGCCTGTTCGGGCTGTTCTTCGCGCTGATCTTCGGGATCTTCCGCGTGGTCTTCGGGATCATCGGCGGGATTCTCGGCTTCATCCTCGCGCCGGTTGGCCTGCTGGTGCTGGCGTTGTTCGTCATTGGCGGAGTGATCGTCGGGTTGCTCTCGCTGCTGGCGCCTCTCGTGCCGATCGCGCTGCTGGCACTGCTGGTCTGGGCGATCTACCGGATCACCCAGCGGCGTCCTACACCGACATTCTGATAATCTCGGCGGCATGCCGAGAGTACGTCTCGTTCTTGCCCTTATTCTCAGCTCGTGGCTCTTCGTCCCCGTCGATGCCCAGCAGCCGCCCCCGTATCGAATCCTGATCAGCAATGACGATGGCGTGCGCGCGCCGGGGATCGCGGCGGTTGCGCAGATCCTTCAGGCCATCGGGCAGGTCATCATCGTCGCGCCCGCCGAAAACCAGAGCGGGAAGGGTCATTCGATCGTCACGAGCGAGCCGATTCTTCGTGAGGACCTGACGCTTCCGAATGGCCTGAAGGCCATCGGCCTGACAGCGACGCCGGCAACCACGGTCAACGTCGCTATTCGCAACATCGTCATGCCACTGCCCGACCTCGTCGTGTCGGGGATCAACCGCGGGTACAACCTCGGATACACGGCCTACCTGTCGGGAACGGTGGGCGCAGCGCGCGAGGCCGCCATGCACGGCGTTCCGGCAATTGCGGCATCGGTCCAGGAGGACGGTGCGAACCGGAACTACGGCAATGCCGCCGAAGAGGTGTTGGGCGTTGCCCGACGCGTGAAGCAGTACGGCCTGCCTCGCAACACATTTCTCAACGTGAATGTCCCTGCGATGCCCGCCGGAGGCTATCGCGGCTACCGCATCACCACACAAGCCATGCAGCGGAGTGGCGAGGAACGATTCGCCGAAACACCACATCCCTCGGGCAGGACTGTTTACTGGAACGTGTACAAAGAGGGTGCGACCGCTTCCGAGGGCACGGACATTCACGCGGTCAACGAGGGCTACGTGTCGGTGACGCCGATGAAGCTGGGTGAAACTGATCCCTCGCAGTTCGATGCACTGCGCGCGATTTTCAAATAGCAGCACGGCAGCTCGTGACAGGAGACGCAACGATGCGGATGGTGTTGACTGCCCTGGTCCTCGCGATGGGGCTTGGGCATGCCGGGGCGGCGCAGGCACAGACAGCGGATCGCCCGAACGTCGTGCTCATCATCACCGACGACGTGGGGTATGGGGATATCGGGAGCTACGGGGCGCCCGACGTCAAGACGCCGAACATCGACAGCCTCGCGAAGAACGGTACGCGTCTGACCGACTTCTATGCCGCGCCGAGTTGTTCACCGACGCGCGCGGCGCTCATCAGCGGCCGTTATCAGCAGCGCTATCGAATCGAGGTTCCGCTTGGCTCGGCTCGCGGGCCGGCGGGGGAGCAGGGGCTGCGTCCGACGGGACGGACGTTGCCGCAGCTGTTGAAGAACAACGGGTATCGGACCGCGCTTATCGGCAAGTGGCATCTGGGATACAAGCGCGAGTTCAGTCCGATCGCGCACGGGTTCGATTACTTCTTCGGCTTCAAGAGCGGTTTGCTCGACTACTACCAGCACACCGACCAGAACGGCGAGCCCGATCTGTTCGAGAACGATGAGCCGACGCGCGTCGACGGATACTCGACGGATGTCTTCACCGAGCGCTCGGTCAAGTTCATCGAAGAGAACGCCGGCCGGCCGTTCTTCCTCGAGGTGGCGTACAACGCGGCCCACTGGCCGTTCCAGGTGCCTGATCATCCGTCGGTCGCGCCGGACAACGCGCGATTCGTCCAGCCGCAGGACGATCCCACGAGCACGCGACAGGACTACGTCGCGATTCTCGAGCGCGCGGATCGCGGTGTCGGCCAGATCCTCGCGGCTCTCGAACGCCGCGGACTGTCGCGCAACACGCTTGTCATCTTCACCAACGACAACGGCGGCGAATGGCTCTCGCGTAACGCACCACTGTTCCATCGCAAGCAGACCGTGTGGGAAGGCGGCATCCGCGTGCCGGCGATCTTCCGCTGGCCTGGTCAGATCCCCGCAGGCAAGACGTCGGCACAGGTGGGCATCGTCATGGATCTCACCGCGACGATCCTCGCCGTGACCAAGTCGCCCGTTCCCCCCGAGACGCGTCTCGAAGGTATGAACCTGCTGCCGTTGCTGAAGGACGGCGCTCAGCGCGTCGATCGGACGCTGTTCTTCAGATACACGCTGCCGGCGCGCCGCCAACGCGCCGTGCGGCAGGGTGACTGGAAGTTGATGCTCGATGGCGCCAACCCGATGCTGTTCAATCTCAAGGACGATGTTGGCGAGCGCAACGATCTGGCAAATCAGCGTATGGACATCGTCCGCAAGTTGTTTCCACTGATTGGTCAGTGGGAGCAGGACGTCGATGCCGAGGCGAAGCAGTCCGCGAGTTCGCAGTAGGCGGTAGGCAGTTCACGGTTCGACAGTGGACCGGGACTCAAGACCAGAGACTGGAGAAACCCATCGTGAAAGCGATTCGAGTGCATGCCCTGGGCGGGCCAGAGGTAATGAAGTACGAGGACGTCGACGTTCCGAAGCCCGGAGCCGGCGAGGTCCTCATCAAGATCGCGGCCACCGGCCTGAACTACCTCGACGTGCAGTATCGAATCGGACGCGTGAAGGCTCCGCTGCCGTTCACAAACGGCACGGAGGCGTCAGGCGTGATCAGCGACGTTGGCAGCGGCGTAACTGACTTTAAGGTTGGTGACCGCGTTGTCTACACGATGATCCTCGGCACTTACGCCGAGTACGCGCTCGCTCCTGCCGCGCGCGTCGTGGCGCTACCGGACAACCTGGATCTGCGCACCGCTGCCGGCGCGATGCTTCAGGGGCTCACCGCACACTACCTGACGCACAGCACCTATCCGTTGAAGGCGGGCGAGACCGCGCTCGTTCATGCGGCGGCTGGTGGAATCGGCATGGTGCTCACGCAGGTCGCGCGGCTAATCGGCGCACGCGTCATCGCCACCGCCGGCTCTGACGCCAAAGTGGAACTCGCGCGCCAGGCGGGTGCCCACGAAGTAATCAACTACACGACCCACGATTTCGAGCAGGAAGTGAAGCGGCTGACGAACGGGAAAGGCGTCGAGGTGGTGTACGACTCGGTGGGCAAGGACACGTTCGACAAGAGCCTGAACTGTCTTCGGCACCGCGGGTATCTGGTGTTGTTCGGATTCTCGAGCGGGCTCGTGCCGCCATTCGATCCCGCCATCCTCGGGATCAAAGGCTCGCTCTTCCTCACTCGTCCCACTCTCAATCAATACATCGCGACGCGTGAGGAGCTGTTGATGCGTGCTCGCGATCTGTTTGGCTGGCTCGCGTCAGGCGCGGTGAAGATTCGCATCAATCACACCTTCCCGTTGGCCGACGCTGTGAAAGCTCACCAGGAGCTCGAAGCGCGCCGGACAACGGGGAAGGTGCTTCTCGAAGTAGGCGGGTCTTCCTTGGCCTGAGCCAAGTCGAAGGCAGACCCGCCTCCACGAACCGAACTACTTCGTACCCACCGCAGCGACGACATCCGCCTTCGTGAGCGGCTTGTCGGGGTTCGGTGGGTGCGCCTGGATCCACGAGCTGTAGTCCAACTTGAGTTTGGTCAGCGTCTCGTTGACCGCTCGGATGGTTGCGAGCTGTCCGGGGTTCGGGTTGACTGCGCTAACGTCCGCAGACCATACGACCTTCTCCGCCGGCAGGTAGACGATCAGCATGCCGTCACTGTGCTCATTCGGCACCCGGTGCAGCTCGACGACCTTGCCGTTGTTTCCCTTTCGCACGTCGTTGTCACCGACCGCCTCGAAGAAATTCACACGGCGAGCGGGCAACTTCGACAGGCTGTCGCCGGTGAGCGTGCGCGAGCCGGACATCAGCTTCTCGATGGCCTCTTCGTTGTTTTTGTGTGTGAGGATCGTGGCACCTTCCGCCGCTGCTGCCGCAAGGCCGCTCGCATGATCGAAGTGCGGATGTGAGTTCACGACGAAGCGAATCGGCTTGTTCGGGATCGCCTGCTTGGCTGCGGCCATCACCGCCAGGCCGCGTGCGTCGCTCTGACCGCTCTCGACGACGAGGATGTGATCGCCCATGTCAACGGCGAGCGATGTGTAGTTACCGCCAATCTTGAAGACCCCTTCGCCAAGCTTCTCGACCGGCGCAGCCGTGGGAGCTGGTGGAGGACCGCCTGCTGCACCGCCGGGGGCACCTGCTGGTGGAGGTGGTGGCGTGAGCAGCGCCGTGAGGTTCGCTGGATTCGGCGTCGCGGCTTTGATCTCCGCGTCGAACGTCGCCATGCCGGCCTGTTTCTGAACAATGCGCGTCGGCACCTGCACGCCGTTCATGTTCTGGTATTTCGAGTACTCGAATTCGACAAGCAGGTCTCCGACGACCGCGTTATCGACCCGTGTCTCGACTTTGCTGACCAGGTTCTGGCCGTTGATGTGTCCCGTCACGCTATAGGTCTGCCCGGACGGCGACTTGAGATTGGGCGGCGTGAACGACACGACCTGCTGGCCGCCTTCCTGTCGGACCGTTGCATTGTTCGCGGCCGCACCTTTCAGGAAGCCCCACGGCGTGGTCCAGACGTTCAGTCCCTGATTCCAGTTGGTGCTGGCCTGCTGGGCGGTGATGTTCTGGTTGAACACGCCCGGCATTGGCGCTGGCACGCCCGGCACTGTTGGTGGCTGCGTTGGACCCGTGGCTCGCGAGACCAGAGCCGCCGCGTCCCCTCCCGGTGCGAAGTTGATCGTGCGCGTGTACTCCGTGATGCGCGTGACGTTGACGGCCCCCATGGGCTCGCCGATGGCCTTGCTCTGTCCGAAGGCGCCGTTTCGCGCCGTTCCGGAGTAGGTGATCGAATTCAGTGAGTCAACGCCCATCGCCTTCGATGCTCCGGCGACGATGGAGCTGGCATTCTGTGTTGCCGTGCTTGTCGATAGAAGCGCGACAAGCAGCGCGGCAAACGTCAGGGTTCTGAGCAGCATACGTGCCTCCAAAGCTCTTGCGTAGGAATGTCGGTGGGACTGTGTGGCGTATATACCTGACGAAGCCGCTGAACGTTGACCGCTTTGTCCCAGGCAACGGGAGAATTCGCTTATTTCGCCGCCGGAATGACGTTCAGGGTGAGACGGACAGCAGACAGATCCTGTGATTGGGGCTCGGTTCCCGGGCCAAGTGGGAGCCCAGGCGTTTCGTCGTCGAAGGACATCGTGGACTCGATCCGTGTCCCGCGCTCGAGCGTGATCGGGTCCTGGAACCAATAGCGACGAGTCCAGTCGCGCTGCGGGTGGAAGGCGATCAGCTCACGCCGCGCACCAGTCGGTGAGACGGCCGTGACGACGATACCGACGTTCGAGGGCTGGTTGCTCGGATAGATCGCGAGCGCGCGGACGTCGTCTGAAACAGCTTCGCTGTATTGACGACGAGAGCCGTTGGTTTGAAGAGCAGGGCCAGCGTGTGTCAGTGCCATCGAGCGAACGGGCTGCGCCCCGTCCTTCGCGAAGTAGAGACCAACGACGCTGCGGTCGCGCATCTCCTTGCGCTCGTACTGCCAGGTCTTCTTGTAACGAACGCGTACGACGAGTTCCGCTCCCGCCGGTACCTCGAATGCCGCGCCGCCATTCGTCGCGATCGGATCGTCGCCCGGAAGCCAGAGCGCGAGTAGCACCTCGGCACCGATCGCCTGCGCGGACTCATTCGGTCCCGCTGACCTGATCTGCACAGTTGCGGAACGCACGATTGCCGGAGTTCCCGGCATCAGATCCACCGCCCGCAGCCATCGCCGCTCCGTGAAGCCGGTCGGGATGACGAACTCGGCGGTGTCCTCCTGCTTGTTGGCGGCGACGATGAACTCGTTCGGCAGTGAGAGCTCGAGGTCGGGCGTGCCTAGTGACCAGCGACGCTCGTACGACACGGGCGGCGGCGTTTTGTCAGGAGTCCCGAATGGCGTGCCTCCTGTGGCCCACGTCAGCAGCACGTTCATCTCACGCGCGGTCAATGTGTGTGCGTTCCGAAAGCGCGTCGGCGCCGCATCGACGCCCCACGGCGGCATATGACGCGCGAGTAGCTCGACGCGAATCGACTCGCCCCACGGCACGGTATCGTCGTACGTCATCAGCGACATCGGCGCGGCGCCGTCGGGGACATGGCAGCGCGAGCATCGCTCCTTCAGGATCGGAAACACATCGTCGTTGTACGTGAACGGTGACGTGATTGGCTTGTGCGCCTGCCCTGGCTCATAAGCGAGCGTCAGCGCGAGAGCGATCAGTGCACAGACGCTGAACGTGCGCGACGCGCGGAACATCGTCATTGAAATGCGCCGACGACGTCTGCGACTCCGGCAGAGAACGTCGAATAGGCCGCCTCGATCTGCTGACGATTTCCAACGTCGCCGGCGGCATCGAGAAGCCACGCACCGCGAACGAGCCGAGCGAGCGCCGGCTCGCCGATGTCACGTTTGCCGGCCTGCAGATGCGCGAGATGCGGCTCCAGCGATATTGCGAGATCCTTTGCGGCAAACGCAGGCACCCAGACGGCAGCGAAGTCACCACGGGCGATGAGATCGCGCACTTCCGCGTCTTTGCGTTGCAGTTCGCTCACGATGCCGGCCATGGTGAGCGTCATATCGACGGTCGTGCCGGGTTGACCTGTTGCGGGTGCGGGAGTTGCGGTTGCCACAGGGGCTGGCGCTGTGGCCGGGGCCGCCTTCGCTGCCTGGGGTACCGACGCTGGCGCGGCGGGTTCCTGTGTCAGCGCAGCGAACGTGAAGTCGAATCGATGTTCGTCGGCATCGCTTCCGAAGCGGACCTTTGCCGTCATCTCCGCCGGAAGCGCCGCGGCATCCACGCGGGCTTCGAGGTAGGCGCGGTTGCGCACCATGCGAAGCGGAAATGCGGAGAGCTCGGTTGTCTTGCGCGTCGCGGGATCGAAGGTCTCCTTCGTCACGACGCGCGCCTGCACGTCCTTTAACTTGTCAGCGGGGAGCGGGCGGCCGTAGTCGTCATACACATACAGGCGGAACGTTCGTGCGGTGGGGTACGCGCCCTCGATGTGATGCCAGTTGTCGGGCGCCATGAAGAACTGGCCGCCATGTCTCGGATTGTGATTGCCGTGCGGGCGCAGTGCACGCTGCCCGATGCGAGGCGAACCGTCGCCACAGAGCCCGGGCTCGAGATGTTCGGCGTTGTCGCCACGACAGGTCCATGTCAGCGATACCGTGACCGGCACCAACTGACGGCGGCAGAGCCGGCACGTGCCGCGTTCGGTTTCGATCACTGTTGTGTGGACGGGACACATCCACGAAGAATCGAGTCGCACCGGCACGAGCGCCAGCTTGCAGAGCGGGCACGTGCCCGGCCGATCTTCGAGGACGTCAGGATGATGAACGCAGGTGTAGGAGAGCGGCGGCAGCTTCGGGGACGCCGGCGCGCGCTGCTGCTGTGCCGATACCGCTGCGATCAGCAGCATCAGCACGCAAATGGCGGTCGCGAAGGCTCGCATCCTGGCCTTCGATCGTAATGCAGAATTCAGAATGCAGAATTCAGAATTACGCCATCTTCAAGAGACCCTGAATCTCAGCCAGCACCATGTCCGGGACGTCTTCCTGCAGGTTATGGCCGGCGGGCAGCGGCTTTCCGACGGCCTTGGACGCGCGCTCGCGCCAGATGCCCAGCACATCGTAGAGATCGAACATGGCGCCCTTCTCGCCCCACAGCACGAGCAGCGGGCAGCCGATCTTCTTCTTCATGTCCGCCTCGTCGTGCGTCATGTCGATCGTGGCGCCGGCACGGTAGTCCTCGCACATCGCGTGGATGTTTGCCGGGTCGCTCGCCGTGCGCAGGTACTCGAGCTGAATCTCGTTCGTCGCACGTGCCTTCGCCGCGTCGTTCTGCGCCTTGAGATCGTTCTCGGGTCCCGGCGCCGGGCGCAGATAGTTGAACCAGTGGAAGTAGCGCTGGACGAACTCGATTTTGAAATGCGTGTAGAGGTAGTGCGTCGGCACGATGTCGAGCACGCCGGCGTGCGTGACCGTGTCGGGGTGATCGAGCGCCATGCGATGCGTGACGCGTCCGCCGCGATCGTGACCGATGACGGGAAACTTGTCGAAGCCGAAGTGCTTCATCACTTCGACCTGGTCGAGCGCCATCGCGCGCTTCGAGTAGTTGGCGTGGTTCTCGCCATCAGGCGGCTTGCTGCTGTCGCCGTATCCACGCAGATCGGGAACCACCACGGTTCGTGTCGCGGCGAGCTTCGGCGCCACGAGTCGCCACGAGACATGGGATTGCGGCGCACCGTGCAGCAGCAGGATCGGCGGACCCGACCCACCGACGACGCCGTTGATTTCGGCGCCGCTCGTTTTTACTTTGAACGACTTGAAGCCCGGGAAGAAGCGCGTGGTGTCACTCACGGTCTGTGCCTCGAGTGTGCGGCCGGCGCCGGCGGCAACGCCGATCGCTGCGACGGTTCGGAGCAGGTCTCGTCGATTGAGTGGTTGCATGGGGGGATAGTAAGGCAAAAGGTCAAAGGGCGGGCGTCTGGCGGCTCCATTCCGTGTCGCGTTCGAAGGCGTCGGCGACGCGCAGCACGGTGGCTTCGTCGAACATCCTGCCGACCAACTGCAGTCCGATCGGTAACCGATCCGTCCCACCCGCGCGCGGCGTATCAACGAAGCCGCACGGCACGCTGATGCCCGGGAGTCCCACCAGGTTCACGCTGACGGTAAAGATGTCGGCGAGATACATCTGCAGCGGATCGTCAGTCTTCTCACCAAGCTTGAAGGGTGGCGTCGGGCTGGTCGGCATCACCACCAGATCGACCGACTCGAAGGCGCGTTCGTAGTCCTGCTTCAGCAGCGTGCGCACCTGCTGCGCCTTCAGGTAAAACGCGTCGTAGTAGCCGGCGCTCAACACGTACGTGCCCAGCATGATCCGGCGCTTGACCTCGGGGCCGAATCCCTCGTCCCGGCTCTTTTCGTACATCGCCTTGAGACCACGGCTGGCTTCCGGCGATCGATACCCGTACTTCACCCCGTCATAGCGCGCCAGGTTCGAGCTCGCTTCCGCGGTGCAGACCAGATAGTAGACGGGGATCGCGTACTTCGCATGCGGCAGATCGATGTCGACGAGCGTGGCACCAGTTCCGCGCAGCACCTCGAGCGATGCGTCGAAGGCGCTCAAGACGCTTGCGTCCACACCCTCGGACACGAACGCGCGCGGCACGCCGATGCGCACACCGCGCGCGTTGCCATCGAGCGCCGCCATGAAGTCGGGCACCGCTTCACGCGCCGCGGTCGAGTCCATCGGGTCGGATCCGGACAGAATCGACAGGGCGAGCGCAGCGTCGCCGACGTTGCGAGTGATGGGTCCGATCTGATCGAGTGACGAGGCGAACGCCAGCAGGCCGTAGCGCGAGACGCGTCCGTACGTCGGCTTCAGGCCGGTGACACCGCAGAACGATGCCGGCTGCCGGATCGAACCACCCGTATCGGAGCCGAGCGCGAGCGGTACGCACGCCGCCGCGACTGCGGCGGCGGAGCCACCGCTCGATCCTCCGGGCGTGCGATCGTGCGCCCACGGGTTGCGGGCGGGTCCGTACGCCGAGTTCTCGTTCGACGATCCCATCGCGAACTCGTCGCAGTTCGTCTTGCCGACGATCACCGCGCCCGCCTCTTCGAGCTTCGTGATGGTCGTCGCGTCGTAGGGAGGAACGAATGTATCGAGGATGCGTGACGAGGCCGTGGTCCGCATGCCGCGCACGCACAGGTTGTCCTTCACGGCAATCGGTACACCGGCCAACGGACCGAGCGGGGTGCCGGATGCACGCAGCCGATCGATGCTGGCCGCGCGCTCGAGCGCCCGGTCGCCGGAAATCAGGTTGAAGGCGTTCAGTGCGGGGTTCAGCCGTTCGATGCGATCGAGCGCGTCTCGACAGACGTCGACAGCCGAGATCCGGCCATCGGCGATATCCCCGGCAATCGCGCGGATCCCCTTGAGATGCGCGCTCATCCGATGACTCGTGGCACCCGAAAGAGACCAGCATCAGGCGCGCCGTCAGGCGCGTTGCGCAGCGCGTCGGCGACTGGCAGGCAGGGTCGCAGTCGATCGTCCCGTTCAGCCTCGTGTGCGTTGACGTGCGCCGTGGCAGCCACACCGGTCGTGTCGATCGCCTGAAGCTGTTCGGCGTAGGAAAGAATGTCGGCGAGCTGTTTGGTAAAGACCTGTTTTTCCTCCGGCGTCAGCTCGAGATGCGCGAGCGTTGCAATGCGCTCGACGTCGGCAATGGTCAACGGCGTGGACATGTGATGGACCGCGATGCTCCTCGTTGCGCGTGTGTGGTGCTCGTTGATGTTCGCAGACCAGTCCCGGCGCGCGCCGCGCGCCAAGAAATGCCGATGGTACCACGGCGAGGTACCATGGCCCCATGCCGCACGTCAGGCGCTCCGCCGTCGCCGGCACGTGGTATCCCGACGATCCGAAGCGTCTCGTCGCCGAGCTGGAGGCGCATCTTGCGCGCGTCGATGTCGCGCCGGACGCGACGCCGCGCGCGGTCGTCGCGCCGCATGCAGGCCTCATGTACTCCGGCCCGGTCGGCGCGTACGTCTACAAGGCGGCACGCAGTGCGCGACCCTCGGCGATCGTGCTCGTGGGGCCATCTCACTTTGTTCCCTTCGAGGGCGTCTCGATCTGGCCCGACGGCGCCTGGGAAACGCCGCTCGGTCCCATACAAGTGGACCAGGAGATTGCCAG
The DNA here is from genome assembly GCA_963818645.1 of uncultured Acidobacteriota bacterium. Lineage (GTDB taxonomy): Bacteria > Acidobacteriota > Vicinamibacteria > Vicinamibacterales > UBA2999 > Gp6-AA40. The sequence goes on from CAWFTF010000001.1 coordinate 28,700, forward strand.
CCGGATCACGGATGCGTCGGACGCGATCGTGGAGATGCCCTCGGCGCACGGACGCGAACACTCGCTCGAGATGCAGTTGCCGTTTCTCGCGCATGTCCTGCCGGGCGTGCCGATTGTGCCGATGGTGATGGGACGCCAGACGCGCGCAACTTCGTTCGCGCTGAGCGATGCCATCGCGCGTGCGGTTGTTGCATCGGGCAGGGAAGTGCTGCTCATCGCCAGCAGCGATCTCTCGCACTACGAGAATGCGAGCGTTGCTGCGCGCCTCGATGCTGTCGTGCTCGATCGTGTCGCGGCGATGGACGCGCACGGCTTGATGGACGTGCTTGAACGGGAGCCGCGTCACGCCTGCGGCGGCGGTCCGATGGTGGCAGTGCTCGATGCCGCGCAGCAGCTCGGTGCGTCGGGTGCGCGCGTCCTCAACTATGCCGATTCCGGCGATGTGTCCGGCGACAAGTCGTCGGTGGTCGGGTACATGGCGGCGGCCATCTGGTGAAGAGCGAATGCTGACGCGCGACACGCAGCGGCAACTGCTCGCCATTGCGCGCGCGGCACTCGAGGCGCGCGTCCGCGGCACGCGCGTGCCGGAGTCTGGTTCGAAGGGCGCGAGCCAACCCGGGCAGGGTGCGTTTGTCACGATCTTCTGCAATGGAGAACTGAGAGGGTGTCTCGGCCGTGTGACGTCGGACTGGCCGCTGCCTGACCTGGTGCGGCATCTCGCGCAGGAAGTCGCCGACTCGGACCCTCGATTTACCCCTGTCGCACCTCACGAACTGCAAGACATCGCGCTCGAGGTCTCGGTGCTGACACCCGAGCGAGAAATCCGATCGATCGACGAGATCGAGTTGGGCCGCCACGGCCTCATTGTCGAACAGGGATCCCGAAAAGGTCTGCTGCTCCCGCAGGTGCCGACCGAGCACGAGTGGGATCGCGAGACCTTTGTGTCACAGACCTGCCTGAAAGCGGGGCTTCCGGCCGATGCGTGGCGGCATGGTGCGCGTCTGCTCGTTTTCGAAGCGCAGGTGTTCGGCGAAGGAGAGCCGTAGTTGGATAACCTCTGTCACACCCTCGTGGGAGCCGCGATCGGCGAAGCGGGACTCAAGACGCGCACGCGCTTTGGTGCAGCGGCACTCATGGTCTCCGCCAACATCCCTGATCTCGACGTTCTCTCATTTCTCACGGACACATCACCGGTGTCCTTTCGACGCGGCTGGACGCACGGCATCCTGGCGCAGATGGCGCTGCCTGTTCTCATGACCGCCGCGTTCTGGATGTGGAATCGGTGGCGCAAGCCTGCAAGCACCGCTGCACATTCCTTTCACGCTGGCTGGCTGCTGGCGCTGTGCTTCATCGGCGTGTACACGCATGTGTTTCTCGACTACTTGAACAACTACGGCGTCCGGCTCCTCACGCCAGTCGACTGGCATTGGTTCTACGGCGACTCCGTGTTCATCGTCGATATCTGGCTATGGGTTGTTCTTGGCGCCGGTGTCTGGATCTCTCGACGTCAACGTTCGACAAAGCCTGCCACGTACGCCATCGCAATCGCCACGGTCTATGTCCTGGCGATGCTGACATCCGCACGCGTGGCACGTGGCATCGTTGCGGAGCAGTGGATCGAGGCGCACGGCTCTCCGCCGCAGGCGCTGATGGTTGGTCCGCGACCGATCACTCCGATATCACACGAAGTCATCGTCGATGCCGGAGACCACTACGAGTGGGGATCGTTTTCATGGCCCTCGAGGCTGGAGCTGAATCCGGACCATGTGGCAAAGAACGATCGCCGGCCTGAGGTCGCTATCGCGCGAGAGGATCCCCGTATTCGCGCTTTTCTCACGTGGTCCAGGTTTCCCATCTTCATGCTGGACCCCGTCGAAGGAGGCACCCGGGTCACGGTGACCGATGCGCGCTTCATGTCGCGCGCCGGCACGTTCTCGGCATCAACGATTGTGCCGATGCACCCATCATCTTCCGACTGACAACTCCCAACATCCAACTCCCAATTCCCAAGTTTCGGTGCAGCTTTGGGAGTTGGGTCCTTGGGAGTTGGGAGTTACAGCCGAGAGGCCAGCTACAATTTCAAGACCACTAATCAAAAGGGACCTGCGTGAGCGACAGCGAAGAGAAGTACAGCGGCGACAATGTTCGCGGGGCAGACCATGCCTCGCCCTATCCCGTCAGCAGGCTCGGTGCGCCCGTCTCGCTCGTGGACATGGCGAAGGCCATCGAGTCGGCGTCTGCCAAAGTGGCGCTGCGCACCAACGCGCAGCTCGAGGTCATCGTGGAGCAGATGAAGGCGCTGCAGGAGCGCGCCCGCGAGATCATCGAGCAGGCCTCACGCGACGTGGAGCTGATTCATGCCGAGTGCCGGTTCCACCGCGTGCCCGGACGCCTCTATCATCTGTACGAGCGTGCCGACGGTCACAGGTTCTTCTCGATGCTCGGGCCAGACGAATACGGCGGCGCCGGACCATCGGGATTTGTCGCGAGCTATCGCTACGAGCACGACGAATCGTGGACGCGACTCGACGAAGTCGAAGGCCGCGATCGACGCCGCTCCGAGATCCAGGGGTTTGTCTCGAACCGCCTGCTCGGCGCATCCGACGCCCATAGACCGTAGCCCGCAGCCCGTGTCAGACTGACGAGCCTTTACAGGTCAAGCTGCCGCGATGAGCTCTTAGGCGAGACGCTGCGCTCCACTGGCGTGGCAGTATCATTTGGCCTCGCTTTGCGGGGCGGGACATCTCCTTCGGAGACATCCGGGGTGGAGGTTGCACAGTGAGCATCAACAATCGCTGGTTCCAGCTCATTGCGTCGCTCATCGCGATGATCATGATTGCCAACCTGCAGTACGCGTGGACGCTCTTCGTCGATCCGATGCAGAAGCAGACGGGTTGGGCGCTGTCTGACATTCAAGGCGCCTTCACGCTGTTCATCCTGTTTCAGACGTGGGTGCAGCCACTCGATGGCTGGCTCGTCGATCGACTCGGACCTCGGTGGTTCATCACGGCAGCCGGTCTGCTGTGCGGCCTCGGCTGGGCCGGGATGGGATACGCCACGACGCTCCCGATGCTCTACACCGCGTACTGCGCGGCCGGCATCGGTGCGGCGTTCGTCTACAGCTGCTCGATCGGCTCGGCGCTCAAGTGGTTCAAGGAGAAGCGCGGGCTCGCGTCCGGCATCATGGCGGCCGGGTTCGGCGGCGGCACGGCGCTCTTCATCCCGGTCATTTCGTCGCTGATCGCGAGCGCGGCTATCAGGCGACGTTCGTCGCGACCGGCATCTTTCAGGGACTCGTCATCCTGCTCGTCGCTCAGTTCCTCAGACATCCTCCTGTTCAGCCCGTTGCGCCGGCGCCGGCCGTCGCGGCTGGCACGTCGCAGATCGGCAAGCGGCAGTTCACGACCTTCGAGATGTTGAGCACGCCGCAGTTCTACTGGATGTACGCGGCGTTCGTGCTGATGGCGACAGGCGGGCTCCTCGTCACGGCGAACGCAGGGCCAATCGCCAAGTCATGGGGATTCTCGGCCGGCGTCCTCACGCTCGCGGCCACGCTCAGCCCGTTCGCCAACGGCGCAAGCCGCGTCTTCTGGGGCTGGGCATCGGATCGACTCGGTCGCGAGACGACGATGGTGCTGACGTTCGTGCTTGCAGGCGCTTGCCTGGCGTCAGTGGTGACACTCGGCCAGCTGTCGGGCGCCTGGTTCGCTGCGACGCTCGTCGCTGTGTATTTCACCTGGGGCCAGATCTATTCGCTCTTCCCGTCGATGTCCGGCGACTACTTCGGCACGCGAAATGCGACATCGAACTACGGCGTGATCTACACCGCGAAGGGCGTGGCATCGATCATCGGGCCGTGGGTCGGCGCGCGGATCTTCGAGCAGACCGGCAGTTGGACGATGGGCTTTTACGGCAGCGCGGTGATGGCGCTCGTAGCGGCCGGCATCGCTGTCTACCTCCGCGCGGGATCACCGTCGGTCCGCGCCAAGGCGACTCGAATTCCGGCAACTGCGTAGAGCAGTGAGTGCTGTGGTGAAGATCGAACCCGAGATCGTCTTCAAACTTCGTGCGCCCGTGGACAGTGCCACTCTGGATGCGGCCGGCGAGACGTGGACGGCCACTCTGCAAGGTATCGATCTCCGCGATCTGACGCTGACGATGACTCCCTGAACCGTCGAACGCTGAACAAGTCCAGAGCCGAAAGCGCAGAGTCCAGAGCCATAATCATTCATGCGTCGAATCCTGTTCATCTTCGGGGTGGTCTGCGTTCTCGCGACGCCGGCACGTCTTCATGCCTGGGGCTACGACGCGCACAAGTTCATCGTCGACCGCGCCATCTCGATCCTGCCGGACGAAGTGCGGCCGCTCTTCGAGGCCAATCGGGCCATCGTCGTCGAGCACTCGATCGATCCGGATCTCTGGCGCGAGAGCTTCGCGTCAATCGAGGATCCGCATCACTATCTCGACTTCGATTGGGACGGATACGGGCCGTATCCGTTTGCGGGACTGCCGAGAAATCTCGAAGAGGCGATCAAGAAGTTCGGCAAGGCGACGGTAGACCGCAACGGCACGCTGCCCTGGCGCACCGAGGAGATGTACGGGAAGTTGAAGGACGCATTCACTGCGTATCCACGCCGTGGATCGTTTGCGCGCTTCGACATCCTGTTCTACTCGGCGTGGCTGGGTCACTACGTCAGCGATGCGCACGTGCCGCTGCACGCCGTCATTGATTCCGACGGTCAGAAGACCGGGCAGCGCGGGATCCATACCCGCTTCGAGGCGCTGATGTTCGAGCGCTACCTGAAGCAACTGAAGCTGTCACCGAAGCGCATAGAGCCCATTCGCAACCCACTCGACTTCACCTTCGATGCGCTGCTCCAGGGCACGCAACTCGTCCCGACCATTCTCGAAGCCGATCGTGTGGCGATCGGTTCGCGCGACGTCTACGACAACGCCTACTACGACGCGTTCTTCAAAGGCAGTCGAGGCGTGCTGGAGCGGCGCCTGGACGAATCGACCGCCGCAGTGGCTGCGATGATCGCAGGGGCGTGGGAAGCCGCAGGGAAACCGTCAGTGCCCGTGCGCGTGCGCGACGCCGATCAGCGACGCCGGAAATCGTAAGTCAAGTGGAGGGTGTGATGCGCCGTATATGACCTATCGAGCAACTCGCCAGCCAGGCGCGGGAACCCCGACCACGCGGCCGACGTCTACGGTGGCACACAGACGTGGGAGGAGATGATGAATCCCTGGTTCGGGGTGTCATCGATCGGCGGGTCGATCCGGGAACAGCCATCCTCACGCGAGCAGGCCAGGGCGGCGGTTAATTTCATGGACGTGTTCGTCATCCCGGTGGGCTCCGATCGCTACGAGCTCTACTACGAGCAGCAGATCGAGGAAACGGAGCCAGACGCCGAGCCTGCGTCAACCGGGATCATCGCGAGGTTCCAGCGCCGCTTTTCCGAGCTGCTTCGCGAGGCCGAAGAGCACGGCGACGAAGAGAAAGAGTCAGACCGCGACGTCGTGGACGCAGCGCATGCAAGACCGCATGATGGCCTGGATCGCCAGGCGCGTGACGGAGCAGCGGCTGTTGTGGAATCTTCGAAAGCAGGAACAGGTCGTCGCCGTCCACCCGAGCGATACGGCCTTCGACGTCGTGCGGCCACACATCCAGCAGTCGCTGCAGCGCGACTTCGAGCGCCACCGGTTCTGGCTCGTCGTCGATACCATCGGATTGATCGTGTCCGGTCTGCTGGCCATTCTCCCGGGGCCGAATCTCATCGCGTACTACTTCCTGTTTCGCGTCGGCGGGCACTGGCTGTCGATGCGCGGAGCCAGCCAGGGACGCCGTCGCGTGCAGTGGGAGAGCCGGCCCTGCGACGCGCTCAACGAATTACGTGGCGCGCTGCGAGATGCCACGGCGCGAGCGTCATTTGCGCGTGCACCAGATCGCCTCGTCGTTGCACCTCCGGCATCTGCCGACGTTCTTCGAACGCGTGACCGCGAAGAAGACCGGTTAGCATTACTCTTTGGATTAACCAGTGAAGCTGAGCGAACTGGCCACTCGATTGGACTGCCGGCTCGAAGGAGACGGTGAACTCGACGTCACGCGCGTCGCTGGCATACAGGACGCTCAGCCCGGAGACGTCACGTTCCTGGCCAATCCGAAATACGAGAAATTGCTCGCGACGACGCGTGCGACTGCCGTGATCCTCAAAGAGGAAGCACCGGCGGCACCGTGTGCGATGCTGCGCGCACGCGATCCGTATCTCGCGTTCGCTCGTGCCGTGTCGCTCTTCGCGCCGGTGTCGCGTCCCGCCCCAGGGGTTCACGCGCTGGCGGCGATTGCGGCCGATGCCAGCCTGGGCGCCGACGTCTCCGTCGGACCGTTCGTTGCGATCGGCGAAGGCGCACGGATTGGCGAGCGCACGGTGATCTATCCGAACGTGACCATCGGTGCAGGCGCCACGGTGGGCAGCGATTGCACCATCCATTCCAACGTCGCCATTCGCGAGCGCTGCACCGTCGGGGATCGCGTGATTCTCCAGAACGGCGTGGTCGTCGGCGGCGACGGCTATGGCTTCGTCCGTCGTGGCGATGGCACGCACGAAAAGATCCCGCAGGTCGCCGTCGTCGTCATCGAGGACGACGTGGAGCTTGGCGCGAACACGACGGTGGATCGCCCGGCCGTGGGCGAGACGCGTATCAAGGCAGGCACCAAGATCGACAACCTCGTGCAGATCGGCCACGGTGTCACCGTTGGCCGCAACGTGTTGATGGCGGCGCAGGTGGGCATCGCCGGGAGCACAGACGTCGAAGACGATGTGGTATTCGGCGGTCAGGTGGGTGTCGGCGGTCACCTGACGATCGGACGTGGAGCGATTGCCGTCGGGCAATCAGGGGTCACCAACTCGCTCGACCCGGGCGCATTCGTCGCCGGGTATCCCGCGATCGACAGCAGAGACTGGCGCAAGGCCTCGGTCCTCTTCCGCCGGCTTCCCGAGATGAAGCGACGCATCGAGCAGCTGGAAGCCCGCGTCGCGGAGCTCACGCGCGCACTCTCCCACCCCGAAAGGTCATCTGAGTGATTCAGGGCGTTCGAATATCGCACTGCGCCGCGATGGCGCTGTTGGTAGTGGTGTCGGCCGTTCCGGCGCGAGCGCAGGACCAGGGTCCGCCTGCGGAGCCCGCTCGCAACGTGCAGTTCATGTCGCGCACGGCGTTTCACATGGCCGCGGAGCATCTGTCCGGTGACGACCCACGCTATGTGTGGGACGCCGACTTCGGCGGGGAGCTCGACGTCGTTGACTACGGAGTCGGACGGTTTACATTCGAGGCGAACTATCAGGTTGTGCTCGGCGAAGAGATTCGTTACTTCGATCCCAACCAGGGCAACTACGTCCTGGCGGGCAACGTCTCAGCACGCACGCGGGGGTTCGAAATCGCGGGGCAGCTGTATCACCAGTCACGACATCTGGCGGATCGACCCAAAGAGGAAGCCATCGACTGGAACACGCTCGGTGGACGCGTACGTAAGGCGTTCAAATACCGCGAGGCCACCTTTGATGCGCGTGGCGATCTCCGCGGCGTGTTCATGAAGACCACCGTCGACTACTCGTGGGAGCTCGATGCCGCCGTGCGCAGCGACATGAAAGTGCATCCGGGTATCGGCCTGCTCGCGTCAGCGGACGTTCGCTACCTTGGTGTCGACGGCAGCCAGAATCGAGGCAATCAAACCGGCTACAGAATCGAAGGCGGAGTCCGTTTCGAAGGTCGCGCGGGGGCGATCGAGGTCTTCGTCTCCGGTGAGCGCCGGATCGACCCGTATCCGGTCGAGGTAGGCGTTGCGCAGTGGTTCACCGCAGGCTTTCGCCTTCTCAGTCGCTCGTCTGGACGATAATTGACGAGTATGCGCCTCCGGAACCCATCGACCCGGCTCGCCCTCTTCGCACTGGCGGCCGTCCTCACGGTGGCGGATGCATCGGTGCATGCTGCTGTCCGTCCCCCGAAGCTGCAGTACCAGATCACAACGCTCGGGAACGGGCTGCGCGTGATCCTGTCTGAGGATCACTCCACCCCGATCGTTCACGTATCGGTGACGTATCACGTCGGCTCGAAGAACGAGCGTGCCGGTCGCACCGGGTTCGCGCATCTCTTCGAGCACATGATGTTCAAGGGCTCCAAGAACGTCGAGCCCGAGTCGCACACCTCGATCATTGCCAGCGTTGGTGGCCGCAGCAACGCGTTCACCACCGAAGACGAGACCGTGTTCTGGCAGACGTTGCCGTCGCAGTACCTGCCGCTCGCGCTGTGGCTCGAGGCAGATCGCATGGCGACGCTGAGGATCGACGACGAGGCATTCAAGCGCGAGCGCGAGGTGGTGAAGGAAGAGCGCCGCATGCGTGTCGAGAACCAGCCGTACGGCCGGTTGTCGGAGATCATCTTCGACAACGCGTTCACGACGCACCCCTACAAGCACCCGACGATCGGCAGCATGGTCGATCTCGAGGCGGCATCGATCGCCGACGTGCGTGAGTTCCACGAGACGTACTACGTTCCAGAGAACGCAACCGTCGTCATCGTTGGCGACTTCGACGCGGCGCAGACGCTCGCGATGGTGAATCAGTATTTCGCGCGCGTGCCGAAGGCAAAGCGTGCCGTGCCGAGGGACTTGCCGACGGAGCCGCCGCAGACGAAGGAACGCCGCGCCGTCATCGAGGAAGCGTGGCCGTTGCCCGCCGTCGTCGTGGCGTACCACATCACCTACGACGGGCACCCGGATGCGTATCCGTTGCACATTGCCGCGAAGATCATGTCGGATGGGCAGAGCGCGCGTATTCCGCGCGAGCTGGTCTACAACAAGCGGATCGCGCTGACCGCATTCGGCAGTGGCAACATCATCGAAGACCCGAACCTGTTCTACGCCGTCGCCATCGTCCAGCCCGGACAGACGCCTGAGGCCGCAGAGCGGGCGTTGATCGCCGAGTTCGAGAAGATGGCGCAGCAGCCGGTCGCGGATGGTGAGTTGCAGCGGGCCAAGAACCAGTTCGCGCGCGACTACATCGTCAGTCGCGAGTCGAATGAGGACAAGGCCCGGCACCTCTCTCACGCGGCGGTGATTCACAATGACATCACGACGGCGGACGGCGAGTTCGACATCTTCATGAACGTGACGCGAGCCGACGTGCAGCGCGTGGCAAAGACCTACTTCACGCCAACGAATCGTGTCGTGCTGCACATCCTCCCGAAGGGAGGGTCGCGATGAGCAACTCCCAACTCCCCAACTCCCAACTCCCAAAGGACCCACACCCATTGCCGGTGCCCACTCTCGTTTTGGGAATTGGAAGTTGGCTCACCGTTCTGTTGGGAGTTTTCCTGAGCGTGTCCCCGTCCTTCGCTCAGAGCCCAGGAATGGCCGACTGAAAGGGCGCCGCGGCCGTTGGCGGCGCGCGAGGTGAAGTTCCCGCCGTTCCAGGTGAAGACGCTGTCGAACGGCATGCAGGTGATCACCGTTGCGCATCACGAGCAGCCTGCGGTCACGATGCGTCTCCTCGTGCGGGCCGGTGCGGCGCAGGATCCGGAGAACAAGGGCGGACTCGCCGAGCTGGTGTCGAAGCTGCTCGACCAAGGGACAACGACGCGAAGCGCGCAGCAGATTGCGGATCAGATCGATTCGATCGGTGGTGCGATGGGCACCGGGTCGGGTACGGATCTGACCTTCGTCAATGCGGTTGTGATGAAGGATTCCTTCGCGTTGGCGATGGACCTCGTTCACGACGTCGTTCGTCACCCGGCGTTTTCTCCGGAAGAGATCGAACGCCAGCGCGAGCAGGCGCTGTCGTCACTGCGCGTGAGCGGCGAGGATCCGTCGTATGTCGCGTCGATGCTCTTCGATCGCCTGGTCTACGGGTTCCATCCGTACGGGAAGCCCGGCAGCGGTACCACGTCGTCGCTGGCGCGCATCACGCAGGACGATCTGCGAGCGTTCCACCGCCAGTACTTCGTGCCGAACAACATGATTCTCGGCATCGTCGGCGACATCTCGAGTGACGAGGCATTCGCCATGGCCGAGAAGGTATTCGGCAGCTGGCAACGTAGTGATGTCCCCACGTGGAAGCCGGTTGACCCACCGCCGCCCACCCGTCGCCTCGTGATCGTGGATAAGCCTGATGCCGTGCAGACCGAGATTCGCGTCGGGCAGATTGCGATTCCGCGCAAGCACTCTGACTATCTTGCCTTCGACGTGGCGGTGAAGATCCTCGGCGGGGAAGGTGCCAATCGGCTGCATCGCGTGCTCAGGTCCGAACGCGGATTGACCTACGGCGCCGAAGCCGACATGCAGGCGTACAAGCAGGCGGGCGACTTCGTCGCGGAAACCAACACCCGCACGGAGACGACCGCCGAGACGTTGCGGCTCACGCTCGAAGAGATCGCCAAGCTTCAGCGGCAGCGTGTGTTCGAACGAGAGCTGTCGGATGCGCAGGCGTATCTGGCCGGCAGCTTTCCGCTGACAATCGAAACGCCCAACGACATCGCGACGACCGTGATCAACAACGTCTTTTACGAGCTGCCGATCGAAGAAGTCGCGAATTATCGCGAGCGCGTCCAGTCGATTACGCCGGACGACATCCAGCGCGTCGCGCGCGAGTACATCCGGCCCGATCGTCTGTCGATAGTGCTCGTCGGAAACGCCAAGGCGTTCGTGAACAGCCTCCGTGCCGTCGGATTCACGGAGTTCGACATCATCGCGCTCGACGACCTGGATCTCATGTCGGCGACGCTCAAGAAGGAACCGCGCGCACCCTAGAGGACCGGTCGTTCGACTATGAGGATCATGATCTCCTGCGGCGAGGCCTCAGGTGACATGTATGCAGGTGCGCTGGCGGCTGAACTGCGACGCCGCGTGCCAGACGCGGAAATCTTTGGGTTCGGCGGGCCGCGCCTGAAGGATGCCGGCGGCCGCCTGGTCGCCGACTACAGCCCGCTGTCGGTGACCGGCATCACCGAAGCCGTCAAGATCATTCCGCGATCGTTTGCGATGTTGCGCAAGCTCGTTGACGCCGCGCGCGAGTTGCGGCCGCACGTCTTCGTCGCAATCGATTTTCCCGACTTCAATTTCCGCTTGATGGCGGCGCTCCGCCGTTTCGGAATCCCGATCGTCTACTACGTCAGTCCACAGCTCTGGGCGTGGCGCCCGGGACGCATGGAGACGATGAAAGAGTACGTCGATCGCGTGCTGGTGATTTTCCCGTTCGAGGAGGCCCTGTATCAGCGTGCGGGTGTGAGCGTGCAGTTCGTCGGTCATCCGCTGGTCGACCTGATTCGCACGGGCCAGGATCGCACGGCCTTTCTGCACGACCGTGGTCTCATACCCGACGCGCCGACCGTGGCCCTGCTGCCAGGAAGCCGGCGCAACGAGCTGAATCGCATCGTCCCGGTGCTGACGCGCGCGCTGCCACTGATTCGCGAGCGCGTGCCAGGAGTGCAGTTCGTCGTGGCGTGTGCGCCCGGCATGCCCGACAACCTGTTTGCCCCGCTGGTCAATGAAGCGAACCATAGCCTCGTCCTCGTGCGCGATCGCACCGACGATGTGCTGGCGTCGAGTGATGTCGTGATCACGGCATCGGGCACCGCGACGATTCAGGCCACGTTGCACGAGCGTCCGATGGTCGTCGTCTACAAGATGTCGCCGATCGAGTACCGCCTGGGCAGACCACTCGTGCGGGTCGATACGTTTGCGATGCCCAACCTCGTGGCCGGCGAGCGCATTGTCCCCGAGTTGATTCAGGACGATTTCACTCCCGAGCGGACGGCTGCGGAGGCGGTCGCGCTGCTCACGGATGCCAGCAAGCGGGAGGAGATGCGTGCGGCGCTGGCTCGCGTGCGACAACAACTCGGCACGCCGGGGGCAACGGCCCGCGCTGCCGAAGCGGTGCTCGACGTAGCGACGAGCTCGATATCGAACTGAGGTTGTGCTGATGAATATGTGGCGACGGGGTGGATGGTTCGTGCTTCTCGCCGTGGCGGTGTCGTTCACGGCCTCCCTTCAGGCGATGGTCGTGGTGCCGGCAGAGTTCAACGAGATGGTGACGGCATCGCAGACGATCGTACAGGGACGTATCGTTGATGTACGGTCGTACGAAACTGCCGGCCGCAAGACGATCGAGAGCCTGGTCACAGTCCAGGTCGTCGACGCGATCAAAGGTCGGCCCGGAGCCACGGCCTATTTCAAGCTGCCAGGCGGACAGGTGGGCCGTTACCGTCGGGTAATGGTGGGCGTGCCGCAGTTCACCCCCGGTGATGAGGTCGTCCTGTTCCTGAAAGGAAGTGCACCTGCGGTGCCGATGCCCTTCGGCCTGACCCAGGGCGTGTACCGAGTGAGCCGTGATGTCTCCGGCCGCGCGTTGGTCATGCCGGCAGTCGCGGGCGGTTCCGGGCGCATCGTGCGGGGCGATCCTGCCCGTCGTGCGCTCGATCTCGCTGCCTTCTCCAGCATGGTGCGAACGATCGCGGGCGCTCAGCGATGACCTCGCGTCGTCTTCGCGTGTGGTTCGCGATCGCCGTCTTTGCGATGGCACTTCCGGGAACCGCAGACGCGTACATCCATCTCGGTTTCGATACCGGCGGGCAGACCAGGGCGATCAAGTGGACTGCGTCCCGGGTCCGCTGGTGGGCGAACACCCGTGGCGTGCCCGGCGTCTCCTCTCTGCAGTTCCAATCCGAGCTCGCACAGGCGTTCATGACCTGGGAGAACGTTCCGACCGCGTCGATTGCGTTCGAGTTTGCGGGTTTCACCGCTGCCGCACCGTTTGAAGACGACGACCTGTCGGTCCTGGGGTTCGAGAGCGAGCCCGACATGGATCGCGTGCTCGGTGCAACGTCGTTCATCGTCGACGTGTTCTCCGGAACCATCATCGAATCCGATATCTTCTTCAATTCGATCTTTCCGTGGTCGGTGTCTGCGACGGGAGACCCCAATCGATTTGATCTGCGCTCGGTTGCCACCCACGAGATCGGTCACTTCCTCGGTCTCGGGCATTCGGCGATCGGAGAAACAGAGATGAGGTCGGACGGCGGGCGCCGAGTGCTCGGAAGCGGCGCAGTCATGTTTCCCATTTCGCTCGGTCGCGGAGTGGTGGCGGATCGTGTGCTTCAGCCTGACGACATCGCGGGCGTCTCCGATCTGTATCCCGACGGTGGCTTCCGCGACGACACCGGTATCGTCGCCGGGCGTGTGCGCGTGGACAACGCGCCCGTGAAGGGAGCTCACGTCGTTGCGTTCAACCCGCAAACGGGCGCGCTCATCGGCAACTTCTCACTGGCGGACAGCTCGTTTCGAATCGCCGGTCTCAGCCCAGGGCCATACGTGATTCGCGTCGAGCCAATCGACGATGCGGATATCGACAGCTTCTTGGATCCGCAGGGCGTCAACGTGAACTTCCAGGTCACGTTTCATCCACGGCTCATCGTTGCGCCCAGAGGCGGCTCCACCGCCAGCTTCGACGTTACGGTGCCGGCGAAATGAACTTTCGTCGGCTCATTTGGGTCGCCTTCGTCATGGCCCTTGGTGTCGGTCGCGCTGAGGCGCAGACCGCTTCACAGCCGGCTGGGCGTCTCGAGGTCTCTTTCGGAGCAGGGTGGCTCGGCGGGGCATCGTTTGGGGAACAGCCTGCCGATTTGCGTGGCGCCTCCGGGAGTCCTTACCGGCTCTTCGAGTCGGAGACGAGCCTTCGCGGAACTGGCTTGTTTGAAGCACGGGCCGGATTCGCGTTGACGCGGCGATACACGGTCGAGGGGCGCGCAGCCATGAGCAAGCCGGAGCTTCAAACGGTAGTCTCGAGCGACGCAGAGGTTGCAGGCTCCTTTACCGCGGTCGAGAGCATCGACCAGTACATGTTCGACGCCGGCGTGCTCGTGCGCCTTGACGAGTTGGAGTCGTTCGGGCTCAAGCCGTTCGCGATTGGCGGCTTCGGGTACGTCCGCCAGCTTCACGGCGATCAGCAGCTCGTGGAGACTGGACATCTCTTCTACGTCGGTGGGGGAGTCACGTGTCCCCTCTTCTCGCGTGCGCAGGGATTTATCCGGAGCGGAAGCATCCGGGGCGATCTGCGGCTGAACGTCCTGTCGCTCGATCTCGACGAGGACAGCCGGTCGCAGGGAAGCGTTTCAGCAAGTCTCGTCCTCACGTTTTAGCGCTCGACTTGGCGTCGGTAATCTGCTTCTCGAGCGTGATCCGGGAAGAGCTACCGTCGAGGTATCATCGAGAATTATGGCGACTCTGAATAGTTTTGGTACCCGCACCGAGATTCGCGTCAACGGACAACCGGTGCAGATTTACAGCTTGCCCGCGCTGGAAAAGGCTGGTTTCCCGGGCGTGTCGCGCCTGCCGTACTCGATGAAGGTGCTGCTCGAAAACCTGCTGCGCCGCGAGGATGGTGGCTTCGTCAAGGCCGACGACATCAAGGCCGTTGCGCAGTGGAACGCGACCGCGAACGTCGAGAAGGAAATCTCCTTCATGCCGGCGCGTGTGCTTCTGCAGGACTTCACCGGTGTCCCCTGCGTCGTCGATCTGGCCGCGATGCGCGATGCCGTCATCGAGCTGAAAGGGAACGCGGATCGGGTCAACCCGCTGCAGCCGGTGGAACTCGTCATCGACCACTCGGTGCAGGTGGACTACTTCGGCCGCCCAGATGCGTTCGCCTTGAACGCGGAGCTGGAGTTCTCGCGCAATCGCGAACGCTACGCGTTCCTTCGTTGGGGCCAGCGCGCATTCAACAACTTCAAGGTCGTGCCGCCGGACACGGGCATCGTGCACCAGGTGAACATCGAACACCTCGCCCGCGTTGTGTTCTCCGAGACCGTCGATGGCGCCACGGTCGCGTATCCCGACACGCTCGTTGGCACTGACTCGCATACCACGATGGTGAACGGGCTTGGCGTGATGGGCTGGGGCGTCGGCGGCATCGAAGCCGAGGCTGCGATGCTCGGTCAGCCAAGCTCGATGCTGATTCCGAAGGTCGTCGGCTTCCGTCTCACCGGTGCGATGCCCAAGGGCACGACCGCGACAGACCTGGTGCTGACCATCACCGAGATTCTCCGCAAGCACGGCGTCGTCGGCACGTTCGTCGAGTTCTATGGCGAAGGCTTGAGCGCACTGACGATCGCGGACCGCGCGACGCTCGGCAACATGTGTCCCGAGTACGGCGCGACCGTCGCGATCTTCCCGATCGATGAGATGACGCTCGACTATCTGACGCTGACGGGGCGCGACCCGGCGCAGGTTGCGCTCGTAGAGCAGTATGCGAAGGCGCAGGGACTGTTCCGCACGCCGGGTGCGCCAGACGCTGTGTATTCGGAGGTCGTCCATTTCGATCTCAGCACGGTCGAACCAAGCCTTGCCGGTCCGAAGCGACCGCAGGATCGCGTGTCGCTGTCGAAAGCGAAGACGGCGTTTCAGACTGCGCTGCCGTCGATGCAGGTTCCCGCGAAAGGTGGCTCGGGAGCCTCGGCGTCGGCGAAGTCTGCTGTGGCGCTCGCCGAGCCAGCCGTTGATGTTCTCGACCACGGCGCGGTGGTGATCGCCGCGATTACCAGCTGCACGAATACGTCGAACCCGAGCGTCATGATCGGCGCAGGGTTGCTCGCGAAGAAGGCTGTGGAGAAGGGACTCACCCGGCGGGCATGGGTGAAGAGCAGTCTGGCGCCTGGGTCGAAGGTCGTCACCGAGTATCTCAATGCTGCGGGGCTGACGCCGTACCTCGACAAGCTTGGTTTCAACCTCGTTGGCTACGGATGCACGACATGCATTGGCAACAGCGGACCGCTGCCCGACGAGATCTCCGCCGCTGTGCGCGAGAAGGGACTCGTCGTCTGCTCGGTGTTGAGCGGCAACCGTAACTTCGAAGGACGCATTCAGCAGGACGTGCGCGCCAACTATCTGGCGTCTCCTCCGCTTGTCGTCGCCTACGCACTGGCCGGCTGGATCACGACCGACATTACCAGCGAGCCGCTCGGACACGACTCCGCCGGCAAGCCGGTGTACCTGGAAGACGTGTGGCCGACCGAACAGGAAGTGCAGCAGACGATGCTCAAGGCGGTGACGGCGGACATGTTCCGTCGCAGCTACGCCGATGTGTTCCGCGGCGACGAGCGCTGGCAGGGCCTGGGCGTCGCAGAGGGCAGCCGCTTCCAGTGGGACGGAAGCTCGACCTACGTGCGCAAGCCCACGTTCCTCGAAGGAATGACGATGGAGCCGGCGCCGCTGCGAGATATCACCGGCGGCCGCGTGCTCGCCTTGCTCGGCGATAGTGTGACGACCGATCACATCTCGCCAGCGGGTTCGATCAAAGCGGACAGTCCGGCAGGAAAGTATCTGATTGAGAAAGGCGTGACGCCATCGGACTTCAACTCCTACGGCGCGCGTCGTGGCAATCACGAGGTGATGATGCGCGGCACGTTCGCGAACGTGCGTCTGCGGAATCAGATGGCGCCTGGCACAGAAGGCGGCTGGACTCGATATCAGCCGTCCGGTGATCAGATGACGATCTACGACGCCTCGGTGAAGTATCAGGAGGCGGGAGTGCCACTGTTCGTGATCGCGGGCAAGGAGTACGGCTCTGGATCCTCACGCGATTGGGCAGCGAAGGGCACGTACTTGCTTGGCGTGAAGGCCGTCATCGCTGAATCGTTCGAGCGGATCCACCGCAGCAACCTCGTGAACATGGGCGTTCTGCCGCTGCAATTCAAACCTGGCGATACGCCGTCCTCGTTGAAGCTGACGGGCACCGAAGAATTTGCGGTGCGCGGAGTTGTGGACGGACTCAGGCCGCGTGGCGACGTGCGTGTTGTCGTCAAGGCGAGCGATGGCTCGACACGCGAGTTCACGGCGGCTTGCCGCATCGACACACCCGAAGAACTCGTGGCCTTCACGCATGGCGGCATCCTGCCGTACGTGGTGAGGCAACTCGTTAGTAGGCAGTAGGCAGGAAGCGGTAGGCGGGGGAGGTCCCCATGAGACTACGCACTGTGTCGGTCGTCGCAGGCCTTGTGCTCGCGTGTGGCGTCACCGCCGACGCTCAATATCGCAACGCGCCGTCTCGCCCGCAGTCTGCTGCTCCGAGGCCGAGTCCGCCGAGTAGCGCCGGCCGGTGAGGCGCCTTTCAGAAACACAGCGACATTCAGACCAAGGCCGATCAGTCCGTCGCTCGGCCTGCCGATTCGCGGTCTTGGCGTGCCGGTGTACCCGCTCCTGTGGGGCTGGGGAACGATGCCGTTCTATTACGGCCCCGAGAGCACTTCCTTCACACTTGAAGACGGACCCACCGGCGGCTTGCAGTTGGATGTGCAGCCGTGGCGTGCGGCGGTGTTCGTCGACGGAGTTTATGCCGGTCGCGTTGACGACTACAGCGGGTACTACAAACATCTCGAGCTTGTAGCCGGATCTCACCAGATCGTCGTGGTGGAGTCAGGGTATCGACCGCTCGTGATTGACGCGATCGTCGTGCCCGGCAAAACGAGGACCTTTCGCGGCACGTTGAGTAGCGCGTCGCGCTGGTAGCCGCTTATCGCTGAATCTGCAGGAGCGGGCCGACGGAAGGGCCAACCGGCAGCGGCGGGTTCCGAGCCGGTTCTCGAATGGGTCTCTCGGCGACACTGGTCGAGCGCGCCGATCGTCGGCCGAACTCGCTGAGGATCGACTCGAGCACGGGCAGCATCATCCCGGCGCGCTTCGCGCGAATCACGAAATCCCATATCGGTTCGAACTTCTTCCATCCGGACGCATAGGCGAAGTGGCGCAGCCCGGCGATCCGATCGTCGTGCGCCGCGGCGCCGCGCGCGATCGATCGCCACGTGTAGAACTGCTTGTACGCCCACCGATACCCGTGCTCGAGCTGCTCGCCCGTCAGCTGCGCCGGACGAAACACCGTGTGCCGCGTGTCGTAGAGATCCCAGTTGCTGTGCGTGAGCCGGCCCTGCTCCTCGAAGCGGCGATATAGCGCTGTACCCGGATAGGGCGTCAGGATGTGAAACGTCGCTGTCTCGATTCCGTTCTCGATGGCCCACTCGACTGTGCGCTCGAACACCGACCCATCGTCACCATCCATGCCAAAGACGAAACTGCCGTTGATCATTACGCCGAGGTCATGCAGACGACGGATCGCCGCCGGGTAATCGCGACGCAGGTTCTGATACTTCCGCTGCTCAGCGAGATTCGCCGGGTTGAGCGTTTCGAACCCGACGAAGAGACTTCGTAGTCCTGATTCAACGGCCTTCTCGAGCAGGTTGGGCGCAAGCACGGCGTTGACCGTGCCTGCCGCCTGCCACAGTCGACCCATCCCGCGCATGCCATCGAAGAGCGCCGACGCGAAGCGGCGATCGCCGAACAAATGATCGTCGAGAAAATAGAGATGTCTGCCCGGCAGCCGTTCGATCTCGGCGAGCGCATCGTCAACCGTCTGCGTATAGAACGAGCGGCCGCCTTCGAAGAACGCTTCCTTGTAGCAGAAGTCACAGACGTGCGGGCAGCCGCGTGAGACGACGATCGAGTTCGGTACGAGGTAGAGCCGCCGCTTGATCAGATCGCGGCGGATCGGCGGAAGGCCAATCAGCGTTCGCGTCTGCGAGCGATACACGCGCTCGGGATTGCCGCGACGGAAATCGGCCAGGAAGCGCGGCCAGGTGTCTTCACCGGGCCCGATGAAGATCGTGTCTGCGTGCGCAGCGGCTTCGTCGGGCAGCGACGTCACGTGCAACCCTCCCAGCACGACATAGGCGCCGCGGGCGCGGTAGTGATCCGCGATGCGATACGCGCGGTACGCCGACGTGATGTAGACCTGGATCACCACGAGATCGGGGGAGTCGTCGAGATCGAGCACCTCGACGTGCTCGTCCTGAATTTCGATTTCCTCATCGCCAACGTAGGCAGCCAGCGTGGCCAGACCGAGCGGTGGAAACAGCGAGTACTTGATCGGACGGAAGAACGGACTCTTGGCTTCCGTGAGCGCGGGAAGAATCATCTTGACCTTCACTGGGCAGCCTCCCCGATCACGAGCACGGAGATGTCGCGGCTGCGCGGTCCGTCGAGCTCGGCCAGGAACACGCGTTGCCAACGGCCGAGCAGGAGGCGGCCGTTGACGATGTTCAGGCAGGCAGACGTGCCGAGCATCAGCGCGCGACAATGCGACGAGCCGTTCGGGCGTTCACCCGGGTTGAGATTGACTGTTCGAATCGTCTCGTCGTCGTGCAGGTAGGGGGCGTCGTCCGGCGCGGTCTTGCGCAGGAAGCACTCGAAATCGTCGAGGAGCAGCGGCTCGCCCTCGTTCACGACGATGGCCGCGGTCGTGTGCAGGCTTTGCACGTTGACGAAGCCCGTCACGATCCGGGATTCGGCGAGCAGCTCCTCCAGACTCTCGGTCAGGTCGATGAACTCAGTGGGTCGCTCAGTGGTGATGCGAACCTTGGTATGCCGGTAGATGAACGCAGACGCGAGCGTTTCCATCGATGTCCTCCTGTGTGGAAGGATCGACGTTCACGCGCGGGAAGTCCTCAGCAGACGGTGAGCATTCAGTGAGATGTTCCTGAACGCCGCGTAAGTCCAATAGAAAGGCCTATTCCGAAGAGCGTGCCTTCACCCGTCCCGATGAGCGCCGAGGTCAACGGCCCGAAGTCAGGTTCGCCTACGAGCCGGGCGATCGGAGTCAGGGCAGCCTGCGATCCGCGCGACGCCTGGGCAATCGCGTGAATCGTTCCTCCAACGAGGGGACGTCCTGCAAGCGTCAGGGCCAGCGCGCCCACTCCGCACGCGGCGGCCGTCAGCGCGACGGCGCGAAGGCGTTTGCGACCGCGGGGTGCGGCGAGTCCGCCTTCCGACCCGATCGTGCTCAGGCTGTAGCCAAGCCCGGCCGCTGCACCGATGACCAGTCCTTCAAGGCCTCCGCCCGTGCTGACGTTCACGCCCACGAGGGTCGACAGGCTCCATCGGCCGAGCCACTGCGCGATGACGCCAACGAGGCCGCCTCCGAGCGACGCGCCGCAAATGAGCGCGACTACTCGACGCGAGCGCGCGATCGATTCGGCAATCGAAAGACCGGCACCGACACCGGCACCGCCTGCTGCGCCGCAGCCTCCTCCGATGACGGCGAGCACAGGGGCCAGATCGAGCGTCGCTTCGGTCGAGGGTGCGGACGCGAGAATGATTCCGCCCACACCTCCGGCGATGACGCCAGCCAGTCCGCCACCCACCGAAGCGCCGGCCCATCGAGCTGCCGCGAATGCGGCTGCTCGCCGCAGTCTCAGTCCGACCAGCTCGCGCGCCGTGGCCACAGGTGATGGCTCACTCAGGATAGGGACCGGTCCCGCTTCGGCCACATCCCACCGTGTGTCTCTCAACAACGCGCGAGCGAACGTGTGACGAGGGCGAGTTCCGAGACGACGCATCGCCTCCGATGTTCCGAGCGCGTGCAACAGCTCGGCTGCCTCTCGCTGATCCTCTTCGTCGCTCGAGGCGCCAGGCTCGCGCGTGATCCGTTGCAAAAGCGGCTCGAACGGATCCGGAGCCGACGTCGGCGCTGCAGGTTGAAGAGGCGCGGCGAGCCGATGGTCCTGCCAGTCGCTTTCGTCGTCCTCCTCGACCACGTCCGCGAACACGAATCGGTAGCCATGACGCGAGACGGTGCGAACGAAACGCGGCTCGCGCGAGTCGTCTTCCAGCACGCGCCTGATCGTGCGAATCGCCTGGCTCAGCGCGCTGTCGGAGACGATCACGTCGCTCCAGATCCGTTCGAAGATCTCGCGGCGATGGACCGCCTCGCTGCGACGCTCCACGAGGAAGACCAGCAGATCGAAATAGCGTGGAATCAGCGGCAGCTCACGCCCGTTTCGGACGAGGACCCGGCGGCGGGGCGAGAGGACGAATTCACTGAAACGATACCGTGGCACGAGGTGTTCCTATAGTAGGTCAAAGGTTAAAGGTCAAAGGTCGAGGACTGTGGACCGTGGACTGAGGACGGCGCCAATAGCAAGAAACATCAAGCCCCCTGAAGTGTGCGCGGCTATGATCGCTTCGACCGATGCCCTCGAATCGCGACCTGCTGGATGTTGTCCGCCACATCCGTCATCGCTCCACTGATGGGGCGACGCTCGCCGGACTCGCTGCGCGCGCGGGGTGGTCGCCGTTTCACCTCCATCGCGCATTCCGCGCGATGGTTCGCGAGACGCCGAAGCAGTACACGCTCCGGCTACAACTGCAGCAGGCTGCGACGCGGCTGGTATCGAGCGACGACTCCGTGCTGGACGTCGCGCTCGGCGCAGGCTTCAACAGTCACGAAGTCTTCACGCGCGCGTTCCGTCGTTACTTCGGTGTGACGCCGAAGGCCTATCGCGCACAGGCGCTCGCGGGTGCGTCGGCCGACATTCGCAGGCGCCATGTCGCGCTCGTGCACACATCGGGGCCGTGTTTCGGTCTGTACCACGTTCCTGCGTCTTCACGTCGGAGATGTTCGATGCCCACGTTGTCGATTGAGCGCCGCGAGATCGCAGCGCAGAACATCCTGTTCGTCCGCCTTCGCGCCGGCCGCCACGAGATTGCAAACGCCATCGGTGAGGGACTGGGCAAGGCTTTTCCGTATTCGCAGCGGCTCGGCCTCGCGATTGCCGGCCGGCCGTTCACGCGCTACTTGTCGACCGGCCCAGGGCTCTTCAGCATCGAAGTGGGTATGCCTGTGGCCACGGCACCGCAGGGGGAGGGCGTCGTCGAGGCGGGCACTCTTCCAGCGGGTCCGGTTGCCGTCGCGACGCACGCGGGGCCGTACGATCAGCTCAGTGAAACCTACGCTGCGCTGGAACGTTGGATCGAGTCGAACGGTTACCGCATTGGCGGCGCACCGTGGGAGTCCTATATCACCGACCCGGCCGATCACCCCGATCCTGCGGACTGGAGGACCGAGGTGTATTGGCCGCTGGAGAAATAGCAAGTCACGTACACTCCTGACCGACTGCAGTGGGCACCCTCACATCGTTCGACATCAAGCAGAAGGCCGCGAGTCTCGGCTTCGATCTCTGTGGGATCGCGAGCGCCGAGTCGTTTCCGGAGCTGGCGTTTCTGCAGGAGTGGCTCGACCGCGGATATGCGGGCGACATGGCGTGGATGGCTCGCACCCGCGATCGACGCGCCGATGTGCGCAACGTCGTCCCCGACGCGCGCAGCGTCATCGTCACCGGCACGCTCTACAACACGGATCGGCCCTATACCGAGGAACTACCGTCCGATGTCGCGCGGCTCTCCCGCTATGCCTGGGGCGACGACTATCACCTCGTCATCAAGTCGCGGCTCGATGCGCTGCTGGCGTGGATGCAGTCGTCGAGTGATGCGCCATTCGACGGGCGAGCCTATGTGGACACAGGCCCGGTGCAGGAGCGCGTGTACGCGCAGTATGCGGGGCTCGGCTGGATCGGGAAGAACACGTGCCTGATCAATCGCGAAATCGGATCGTGGCTGTTCCTGGGTGAGATCATCTGCACATTGCCGCTCGAGCCCGATACGCAAGGGCTCGAACAGTGCGGCAGCTGCACGCGCTGCCTCGAGGCGTGTCCAACGGAAGCGCTCGTCGAGCCGGGCGTCCTCGACTCGAATCGATGCCTGTCGTATCTGACGATCGAGCTGCGGTCGTCGATTCCGGAAGCGCATCGTGCATCGATCGGCGGTCACGTCTACGGCTGCGACATTTGCCAGGAAGTCTGTCCCTACAATCGGCCCGCACCACATTCGGGCGACGCACCATGGCAGCCGCGCAGCGGCCTCGATCTGCCACGTCTGGTCGATCTGTGGCGACGCTCCGATCGCGATCTCCGCTCGTTGGTGAAGGGCAGCGCGATGACGAGAGCGAAGCTCGCGGGTCTCAGGCGCAACCTCGCGGTCGCGATTGGAAACAGCGGAGACGGCGACGCCATCGCTGCTCTCCGCGACCACGACGCCGAGCGTTCGTCGATCGAAGACCCGATGGTGCAGGAGCACATCGCGTGGGCCATCGAACAGGATTCCTTCGGGGGCAAACGGACGTAGCCGCAACGCCGTCGCCCCCTCGGGTATGATCAAGGCCGACAATTTTGGAGGAAGGCATGCCCCGACGGACAGGCTTGTGGTCCATCGCTCTGGCGATCCTGATGGTCGCACCGGCGTTCGCGCATCACTCGTTTGCGGTCTACGACCACACGCGGACGCTCACCCTCCGCGGCACGGTCACCAGGTTCCAGTGGACGAATCCGCACGGGTTCATCGAGATGGACGTCCAGCAGAGCGACGGCTCGGTGAAGCACTACAGCGTCGAGCTCACCAGCATCAACATGATGCAGCGGGTCGGCTGGCGCTCGAACATGATCAAACCGGGCGACAAGGTGCAGGTGGTCGTGGCTCCGCTTCTGAGCGGCGAGCCAGTCGGCCTTGGACTGGAAGTCGTCCTCGCTGACGGCAAGACCATGGGCCTTCCAGTGCCGGCGATCGGCGGCTTCAAGCGATCGGAGACGCAGGAGTGAGAGGCATGCGCGCACTCAGACCGTTGCTCGCCTTCACCGGCGCGTGGCTGGTCGTGACGTCGCACGCAACGATCGCGCAGACGCCGGCCGTGCCAGACATCACCGGATCGTGGTTGCGTCAGGGCTTCACGGTGGGTGTGCGCCCCGCGGGCCAGCAGGGTCCGGCACCACCTCCGGCCGCACCGCCACCGCCACTCAAACAGCCTTACTTGAAAGAATGGCAGGACCGGATTCAACAGATTCGGGAGGCCGATGCGAAGGGACAGCCGATAGCAACCAACGCCGTCGCCTGCCTCCCCGAAGGTATGCCAGGCATGATGACGGCAACCTTCCCGATGGAAATTCTCCAGAGCCGCGGTCAGATCACGATCATCGAGGAGGCCTACACACAGGTGCGCCGGATCCTGATGGACCGGCCGCAACAGGCGATCGACGACATCGAGCCGGGGTTTTACGGACACTCAGTCGGCCGCTGGGAAGGCGACACGCTCGTCGTAGACACGATCGGAATCAAAGAGAGCGTCCGTTATCAGAACGTGCCGCACTCGAAGGAGATGCGAATCGCGGAGCGCATGCGATTCGTCGCGCCCGACGTGCTGTGGAACGAGATCACGATCACCGATCCCACGGCGTTCGAAAAGCCATGGACGTTCACCTTCGCGTATCAACGGATGAAGGACTACACGCTCCTCGAGTACATCTGCGAAGACAATCGCGAGTTCGCCGACGATCAGGGACGGCAGAAGATTCGAGTCGACCCGGGGCGCTGACGCACTGGTTCTGCGACGGTCCGCTGTCTACAGTCCACGGTCCACAGTCCGGCGGCAAGGGTACAATGGGGTCATGTCCGGCACGGCCCCGCTCCTCCTCCTCTCCATGCCCCAGATGGCGGATCCGAACTTTGCCAGGACGGTTGTCCTCCTCTGCGACTACACGGCCGAAGACGGTGCGTTCGGTCTTGTCGTCAATCGCCAGATGAGCGAGCCGGCCTGCGAGATCGTACGTACCGAGCCACCGGTTCGCGTCGACCCTGACCTGAAGCTGTGGATTGGTGGACCGGTCGATCCGCAGAGCACGTGGGTGTTGATGGCCGAATCGCAAGGCCCGGATGAAGAACAGCGCGAGATCGTTCCGGGACTGTTGCTGTCCGTCTCGCGTTCGCTGACGCTGCAGTTGCTCCAGGAACCACCAACGACGCGCACGAAGGTCGTGGTCGGATACGCGGGCTGGAGCCCGGGGCAGCTCGAGAACGAAATCGCTTCATCGTCCTGGCTGACGACTGAGGTCGATCCCGGACTCATCTTCGGCGTACCACCCGAACAGATGTGGGAAGCGGCGATTCGCCGCCTGGGCGCCGACCCTGCGAATCTACAGACAAGTTCCGGAGTGCACTAGGTGAAATCCACGATCCTCCTGCTCGCAGCCATGGCAGCTGTGGCTTGCGGAACGATTGGCTGCAGTAGAGAGACGCCACAACCAGCCGTGCAGACTACCCAGACCACGACCGACCCGGAAACTCAGAAGCTGCAGACGATGACCGCGCGTTTTGCGCCGGTCGACCTGACTGCCGACGTCAGCAAGCTGCCCGACAACGAGCGTCACGCTTTGACGAAGCTCGTGGCCGCCTCGAAGATCTTCGACGCGCTCTTCCTTCGTCAGGTGTGGGAAGGCAACGAAGCGATGCTCCTCGACCTGGCGCGCGACGACTCGCCGCTTGGGCGTGCGCGGCGCCACTACTTCCTGATCAACAAGGGGCCGTGGTCTCGCCTCGATGCGAACGAAGTGTTCATTCCAGGCGCGCCGAAGAAGCCCGAGGAGGGCAACTTCTACCCGGGTGGTGCAACCAAGGCCGACGTCGAGGCGTGGTTCAAGACGCTGAGCGGTACGGAGCGCACGCGCGCAATCGGGTTCTTTACAACCATTCGCCGCGGACCCGATGGCAGGTTCATCGCCGTTCCTTACAGCCTCGAGTATCAGGGCGAGATTGCGCACGTCGCGGAGTTGCTGCGCGAAGCGGCGGCGCTGACGACGCAGCCGACGCTGAAGAACTTCCTCGAGAAGCGCGCTGTCAGCCTCCTGAGCAACGACTACTACGACAGCGACGTCGCGTGGATGGAGCTTGACGCCAGCATCGAGCCGACGATCGGACCGTACGAGGTCTACGAGGACGAGTGGTTCAACTACAAGGCCGCGTTCGAATCGTTCATCACGCTTCGCGACGACGCGGAGACTGAGAAGCTGATGCGATTTGGATCGGAGCTGCAGGAGATCGAAGACAACCTGCCGATCGATCCGAAGTATCGCAACCCGAAGCTTGGGGCTCTCGCGCCGATTCGCGTCGTCAACACCGTCTTTTCGTCCGGCGATGGCAATCGCGGCGTGCAAACGGCGGCGTTCAACCTGCCCAACGACGAGCGCGTGATTTCGGAGAAGGGCTCGAAGCGCGTGATGCTGAAGAATAACCAGGAGGCGAAGTTTCGCACGGTGCTTCAGCCGATCGCTCAGGTGGCGCTCGCGGCTGACGACCGGCAGCACGTCTCCTTCGACGCGTTCTTCACGCACATCCTGATGCACGAGCTGATGCACGGTCTGGGGCCGCACAACATCAGCGTCGGCGGACGTGCCACCACAGTGCGGCAGGAGTTCAAGGACGCCTACAGCACGATGGAAGAGGCGAAGGCCGACATCTCGGGACTTTTCGCCCTGCAGTACCTCGTCGACCATCAGAAGCTGGACAAGTCGCTCGACCAGACGATGTACGTGACTTATCTCGCGTCGATGTTCCGGTCGATTCGCTTCGGCATCACCGAGGCGCACGGCCGCGGTGTTGCCATTCAGCTCAACTACTTCCTCGACAACGGCGGAGTCACCGTCGCCCAGGACGGCACGTTCGCCGTCAATCCCGAGCGCATCAAACAGAACGTCCTCGATCTCACGCGCGACCTGATGACGATGCAGGCCATGGGGGATTATGCGGCGGCGAAACAGATGATGGAGAAGCTCGCCGTCGTGAGGCCGCAGACGCAGACCGTCATGGACAGGCTCAAAGGCGTTCCGGTGGACATCGAGCCGCGGTTTGTCACGGCCGAACAACTGCTCTCGTCAACTCCCAACTCCTCAACTCCCAACTCCCAATAGGAATTATTCGAGTCCCGAATCCCGAGCCCCGGATCCCGGGCCCCGGATATAATTCCTCCGCCTAAAGGAGGCTCCCGTGCGCAAGATGCTGACGAATGGCAGGTTTGTCCTCGTCCTGGTCGTGCTCACCGCGGCAGGCGTACTCGTCGCGCGGGAGTTGGCGGGGCAGAGCCGCAACTCAGTTCAGGCTCCCTATTTCGAAGTCGATCCGATGTGGCCCAAGCCGCTGCCCAATCACTGGGTTCTGGGCTCGACGATCGGGGTGTCAGTCGATGAACGCGATCACGTCTGGATCATCCATCGCGGCTCCGCGACGCTCGGTAACAACGAGAAGGGTCTCGAGCTGAATCCACCGACCGGCGAGTGCTGCGCCGGTGCGCCGCCGGTGCTCGAGTTCGATCCGGAAGGCAATCTTGTCGGTCATTGGGGTGGACCCGGTGAAGGCTACGAGTGGCCGGCATCGAATCACGGCATCACGATCGACTACAAGGGCAACGTCTGGATCGGCGGCAACGGCGATCAGGACTCGCAGGTGCTCAAGTTCACGAAGCAGGGCAAGTTCCTGCTGCAGGTCGGCAAGTCGGCCGCGCGCAAAGGGCCAAACAACGCGCAGGGACAGCCGACGTACGTGGGCGGCAGCAACGATCAGGTGTCCTTTGGCCGCGTCGCGAAGATCTTCGTGGACCCTGCGGCGAACGAGGCGTACCTCGCTGACGGCTACTTGAACAAGCGCGTCGCGATCATCGACGCCGACACCGGCAAGCTGAAACGCTACTGGGGCGCGTACGGCAACAAGCCTGACGACACGAACCTCGGTCCCTACAAACCCGAGGCGCCACCTGCGCAGCAGTTCCGGAATCCCGTGCACTGCGCGGACCTCTCACGCGACGGGTTTGTCTACGTGTGCGACCGTCAGAACAATCGGCTGCAGGTGTTCACGAAGGACGGCAAGTTCGTCAAGGAAGCGTTCTACGCGAAGAACAGTCTGAGCGAAGGCGCGGTGTGGGACGTCGCCTTCTCCAAGGATCCGCAGCAGACGTACATCTTCCTCGCCGACGGTCGCAACATGAAGATCCGCGTGCTGCGACGTGAGACGCTCGAAGAGCTCACGAGCTTCGGTGATGGCGGCCGCCAGCCAGGTCAGTTCTACGCCGTGCACAGCATCGCCGCCGATTCGAAGGGCAATCTCTATACGACGGAAACCTACGAAGGGAAGCGCGTGCAGAAGTTCACCTACAAGGGGCTCAAGACGGTCTCGAAGAAGGAACAGGGGACGGTGTGGCCGCGATGAACATGCGAATGAAGACAACGTTCGGACTGCTCCTCGGTGCCGCGGTTCTGGCAGGTCCGCTGCATTGGGAGTTGGGAGTTGGGCGTTGGGATTTGGCAGCGCCTCTTTCAGCGCAGGCGGCGGCCACGAATGCGGAATGGCGAACCTACGGCAGCAGCCTCGCGAGCACGCGCTATTCGCCGCTCGATCAGATCAACGCGGCCAACTTCAACTCGCTCGAAGTGGCGTGGCGATTCAAGACCGACAACCTCGGTCCGCGGCCGGAGTTCAACTTCCAATCGACGCCGCTCATGGTTGGCGGAATGTTGTATTCGACCGCCGGCTCCCGCCGCGCCGTCGTCGCGCTCGACGCGGCCACCGGCGAGATGAAGTGGATGTCCAGCCTCGACGAGGGCAAGCGCGGTCAGGAAGCGCCGCGTCAGTTGTCGGGCCGCGGGCTCGCGTACTGGTCCGACGGCCGCTCGTCGCGAATCATTTACGTGACTCCCGGCTACCAGATGATCGCGCTCGACGCGCAGACCGGTCAGCGCATCACGTCATTCGGCAAGGGCGGCATCGTCGATCTGAAGCTCGAAGACGATCAGGAGATGGACCCGATCACCGGTGACATCGGACTCCACGCCGCACCGATCATCGCGAAGGATGTCGTCATCATCGGCGCCGCGCACACAGAGGGAAGCCGTCCGGTCAGCAAACGTAACGACAAGGGTTACGTACGTGGCTTCGACGTCAAGACAGGCAAGCGCCTCTGGATCTTCCACACGATTCCGCGCCCGGGCGAAATGGGGTACGACACGTGGGAACAGGGCTCCGAGGAGTACACGGGAAACAACGGCGTCTGGGGTCAGATGAGCGCCGACGAAGAGCTCGGTCTCGTGTTTCTGCCAACGGAGATGCCGACAGGCGACTACTACGGTGGCCATCGGCCCGGAAAGAATCTGTTCAGCGACAGCCTCGTTGCGCTCGATCTGAAGACTGGCAAACGCAAGTGGCACTACCAGTTCATCGAGCACGACATCTGGGACTGGGATCTGCCCTGCGCGCCGATCATCGCGGACGTGACGATTGACGGACGTTTGCGCAAGATCATCGCGCAACCGACGAAGCAGGGTTGGCTTTACGTGTTCGATCGCGTCACCGGAGAGCCGATCTGGCCCTTCGACGAACGCAAGGTCGAAGCGTCAGACGTCCCGATGGAGAAGGCGAACCCGACGCAGAAGTTCGTCGTGAAGCCGCCGGCGTACGACCGCCAGGGTGTGGCGATCGACGATCTGATCGACTACACGCCGGAACTGCGTGCCGAAGCCGTGAAGCTCGTATCGCGATTCAAGATCGGCCCGATCTTCACGCCGCCCGTGGTGAGCAAGTTCGATGGTCCGCTGGGAACGCTGATGCTGCCCGCAGCGACGGGCGGGGCTAACTGGCAAGGCGGGTCCTTCGATCCCGAGACCGGCGTCTTCTACATCTTCACGAACACCGAGGTCACGCCGCTCGGACTGGTTCCGGGCGCTGAGCGCCCGAGTGAACCCTCGGACATGGCGTACGTCAGAGGCCAGGCCAAGAATCCCGCGAACCCGAAAGCGGCTGACATTCCGGTAACCGTGCAGGGCCTCCCGCTGATCAAGCCGCCGTACGGTCGCATCACGGCGCTCGATCTGAAGCAGGGGACGATGCTGTGGCAGATCGCGCACGGCGAGACGCCGGACAACATTCGCAACCACCCGGCGCTCAAGGGGCTCACTATCCCGCGCACCGGACGGCAGGGTCGCATTGGCACGCTCGTGACGAAGACGCTGGTGATCGCGGGCGAGGGCGGCACGTTTACGCTTCCCGATGGACGACGCGGCGCGATGCTGCGCGCGTACAACAAGGCGACGGGGCAGGAAGTCGGATCGGTCTACATGCCCGCATCGCAGACCGGATCGCCGATGACGTACTCGCTCGGCGGTCAGCAGTACATCGTTGTCGCGATAGCTGGCCCGGGCTTCCCGGGCGAGTTGATCGCGTTCAAGTTACCAAAGACATAAAGCGCGAAGATCACGAAGATCACGAAGGACACGAAGGGCGCGAAGGTTCATTGGGTTTCGTACATGGAGCGTCGGGGTTGAAGGTTCTTGGATTTGTGTTCTTCGTGGCCTTCGTGGTTTCGATCAGCGCCGCGCCCTTCGTCGGGGCGGCGCCGCAAGAGAAAGAAAAGACCTTTCCGGCTCCTGCCGTCGGCGTCTCGTCGGCAGGTCTCCGCCAGACGTTCATCAACTACTGGAATTGGCGCCTCGCTGAGGAGCCGGAGCTGGCCACGCGTGTCGGGCTCACCGAGCATAACGATCGCTGGCATGATTGGTCGAAAGCCGCGCGGGATCGCACGCGCGCGGCGCGAGAAGAGTTTCTCCGGCAGGTGCAGTACGTCAGCCCAGGCAACCTGACTCTTACGGAGCATCTGAGCGCCGATCTGCTCGAGTACGAGTTGAAGACAGCGCTCGAAGCGGAGGCATCGCTCGATCTCGTGCAGCAGGTCTCGCAGTCGGACGGTCTGCACAATGACGTGTTCGAAGTCGTTGACCAGATGCCGGCGCGAACCGTTCGCGACTACGAAAACATCATTGCGAGGCTGCGCGCGCTACCTGCGTATGTCGATCAGTCGATCGATCTCATTCGAGAGCAGCTTGCCGCGCATCGCGCGCAACCGGCGGTCGTCGTCAACCTGATGATCGACCAGGTAGTGGCGCAGGCGAGTGCGCCGCCGGATGCGTCGCCGTTGCTCTCGGCGTTCAAGGCCTTCCCGCAGGAGATCTCTGCCGCCGAGCAGAACCGGCTGCGCGCCGACGCCAGGACGGCGTACTCACAACAGTTCGTTCCGAGCTGGAAGCGACTCGAATCGTTTCTGCGTGACACGTATCTGAAGCAGGCGCGGCCGGAGGTCGGTATCAGCACGCTGAGCGACGGCGCGCACGTGTACGCGAGCCTGATTCGCGCGTACACGACGACTCGTATGCCGGCGGTCGAGATCCATCAGCTCGGCCTGAAGGAGGTTGCCCGCATCGAGGGTGAAATGGCTCGCGTGGTACGTGACACGGGCTTCACGGGTACCGCAGCTGAGTTCGAGCGCCGGCTTGCCGCCGATCCAGCCATGCACTTCTCCTCGCAAGAGGAGATGCTCCAGTACGCGCGAAATGTGCTGGCGCGCGTCGAGCCTCAACTGCCACGGCTGTTCAAGAAAACGCCGCGCACGACCGTCGGCGTGCGCCCAATTGCGCCGGATCGCGAGGCGGCGACGGCGTCGAATTACTCCGCAGGCACTGCTGACGGAACGCGACCGGCGTGGTTCAACATGAACACGTACCGGCCGACGGAGCAGACGAAGTACACCATCGATTCGCTCGTTCTGCACGAAACGGTTCCAGGACATCACCTGCAGGTAGGCCTCGCGCGCGAGCTCGAAGGG
Organism: uncultured Acidobacteriota bacterium; assembly: GCA_963818645.1. Taxonomy (GTDB): domain Bacteria; phylum Acidobacteriota; class Vicinamibacteria; order Vicinamibacterales; family UBA2999; genus Gp6-AA40. Next base: position 60,097 of record CAWFTF010000001.1, read on the forward strand.
ATTCCCGAGTTCAGGAAGGTGTTCCGAGCGGCGTCGTTCAGCGAAGGATGGGCGCTCTACGCCGAATCGCTGGGCACGGACCTCGGCCTCTATCGCGATCCCGCCACGCGTTTCGGGCAGCTCGCCAGCGAGCTGTTTCGCGCCGTCCGCCTGGTTGTCGACACGGGAATCCACTCGATGGGGTGGTCGCGCGACCGCGCGCGCGCGTATTTCGCCGAGCACGTGCCCGCGCAGTCGCTTGCCGAAGTCGATCGCTACATTGCGCGTCCAGGTCAGGCGCTCGCATACAAGCTCGGTCAGCTCGAGATAGCGCGTCTGAGGCGAAAAGCCGAGCAGGCGATGGGCTCACGATTCGACGTCCGCGACTTTCACGAGGTCGTGCTTCGCAACGGTTCGCTTCCGCTCGACCTGCTGGAGCCGCAGGTGGATGCGTACATCGCGTCTGCGAAGGCCGCCGAGTAACCCGATCCGGTTGACGACGGCGTGTGGGATTATTTCGAAATCCGGCAAAGGAATGAGAAATAGTACGATTTGTTGTATTCTCACGGGCGGTACCGGCGGCGAGGGCCGGGGGATTGGTGGATCCCGGGGGTTTCTGACGAAGAATTCAGGGACTCTTCAGGACCATTTTCCTTGTATGTCAGCTAGGATTCCTTTCAGAGTTCGGTTCTGTCAGGGGAGGAACCACGATATGAAGCGTTACCTGGTTGTTTTGGCTGTGGCAGCGATGACGTTCATCGGTGCACAGGCATACGCCCATCACTCCTTCGCGGCCACGTATCTCGAAGATCAGACCGTGCAGATTGAGGGCGAGTTGGTGCAGTTCCTGTTCAGGAATCCGCACTCCTTCGTGCACGTGATGGTGATGGAGAAGGACGGATCGATGGTGCGGTATGCCGTTGAGTGGGGTGGCGCAGGCCAGCTCGGCGGGCAGGGCGTTACCAGAGAAACGCTCAAGGCCGGCGACCACGTAATCATCTCGGGAAGCCCGGGCCGCAATCCCAAGGACCACCGCATTCGCATGGTCACCTTGCACCGCCCGAAGGACGGATTCGGCTGGGGCAAGAAACCTGGCGAAATCGTCGACTAACGAAAACACGTAACGCCGGGTCCAAGGAACAGGACCCGGCCTGCGCTGCAGACCCAGACCCGCTCACGCATCTCGCGTAGGGCGGGTCTTGTTCTTTAGACCGCCATCACGAAATCGATCGTTCGCTCTATTTGAGGCGAGCCACTGCGGCCTTCACCTGCTGGGCTACCGTCGCCTTCGGTCCACGCCAGAATCAGTTCGTTGCCAGCGCGCGTCATTCGTGGATAGCCGCTGACGCGGCCGGCGCCTGGGACCTCGGCAGCTGCCGAGCGCTGGCCTGATGGCGTGACGTGGCGCACCTTGAACTGGCTCTTCCCGTTGGCAAACTCGACCCAGCTCGCGATCGCCGAGCCATCGTCCAGCAACTCGATATCCACGCGCCCGAGCGACGCCTCGTCATCCAGTCGAATCGCCTGGCTCCAGGTCTTGCCGGCGTCCTGCGAGAAGGCGACGAAGGCGCGGCCGTTGTCATTAGGCGCGGCAAACCATGCAGCCGCCACCTGCCGGCCGCGCGAGCTCAATGCAGGACCGTTGATCGGACACGCATCGATCTTCCAGTTGTCGTCGTGCAGGGCCAGCTCCGGCGTCCATTTACCAGCATCGAGGCGAGACACCTTGATGTCGCGGATCTCGTCGGCCGAGCGATCCCTGAATGCCGTGAGCACGCCGTCTGCCGTCACGACCGCCGCCGTCTGACAGCATTCACACACGCGCGCGTTGACGACGTTCTCGGCAGTCTGCTTAAAGGACGAGTCGTAGCTTGCGAAGTAGAGCGCCATCGACCCACCCAGTGGATCGGTCGTGTTCAGCTCCTGGTCGCGCCCGTCGAGCCACACCATGCCGAGGCCGCCGTCGGCCAGTTCGAGCATCGACACGAAGCCGTGCTGCGTCTTTGTCTTGTCGTGATGCGGCGAAAACGCCTTTGCCCACGTCTTGCCGTCGTCTTTCGAGTAAGACAGCTGCGTGTCGTAGGCCTCGATGGCTTCGTCGGTCGTCGGATACCAGTTGGCGACCAGCGTGCCGTCTTTCATGCGAAGGACAGACGGGACATCTGCGGCGGTAATAAACCAGTCCTTGCCAGCAGAGGCTGTTTGCGGAGCGGACCAGGATCCGCCCGTGCGCTCGGAGAAGCGAAGCGTGGTTGTCGCGTCATCCTGATCCAGCCAGCTGAGGAGGGCGCCCTTCGACGACGTGGTCAGCTGAGGGTGCGCGCTTCCCGCCGGGGCCGGCACCTCGAGAGGAGCGAGTTCCGCCCCCAATCCGAGAGGCTGATCGATGGAGGGCTGGGGCTCAGTGCGGTTGCACGCGGCGATCGCGAGGAATAGCGGGAGCGGCAGAAATGCGGCGAATATTCGGCTGCGAAACATGAGGACTCCTGGCACGAGGATACATCGTGAAGGCGCATGTCGAGTCTATACTCGGGATCCGGGATCCGGGATCCGGGACTCGGGATTCGGGATTCGGGATTCGGGATTCGGGATTCGGGGTTCGGGATTCGGGACTCGGGATACGAACTCAGGTTGAGGAGCTTGGGAATGTTTCGACGGGCCGTCGTTATTCTCTTCGCAATGCTCGCGTGTGGTGTCGGGTTGAGAGCGCAGGACACGCCGCGCATCTGGCAAGGTGTCTACTCGACGGCACAGGCCGAGCGCGGCAAGACGATCTTCAACACCACGTGCTTGCGGTGCCACGGCGAAGATCTCGCTGGCAACACGGCGCCCGCGCTCAAGGGCGATCGCTTTCAGACCAGTTGGGGCGGTGACGTGGTCGAGAGCCTCTTCACCAAGGTTCGCGACACGATGCCGCCGAACTTCGGCACCATCCTCGACGATCAGGTCAAGCTCGACATCGTCACGTACATCCTGCAGACCAACGGCTTCCCGGCAGGGAACTCTGACTTGGTCGTGGGCAGCGCAGACCTTGCGACGACACAGATCCTCAAGAAGGACGAGCAGGCGACCGTGCAGAACTTCTCGCTGGTTCAGACGGTGGGGTGTCTGGCGACGGGCCCGAACAACACCTGGATACTGGCGCGCACCGCGGAGCCGCTCACGACACGCGATGAAGCGCCGTCGGATCGCGGGCTGGCGAGCGCGGCATCACGACCCCTGGGGAGCAAGACGTTTCGATTGATCAGCGTCGCGCCCTTCAAGCCCGAGTCGCACACGGGTCAGAAGATGGAGGCACGGGGGCTCATTTACACCGAGCCTGGCGACGAGCGGATCAATCTCACGTCGCTCAGGCCGACTGGCGAGAGCTGCAGCTAGCCGGCTCGCTCGATCGCGTACAATCGACTCATGCCTTTGTTCGAATACGCGTGCAAAGAGTGCGCTCATGAATTCGAGGCGCTCGTGCGTGGCAGCGAGATGCCCGAGTGCCCGTCGTGTCACAGCCAAGAGCTTCAGCGGCGCCTGTCGGTGTTTGCGGCTCACACGGCTGGCGCAAGTGGGACGCCATCGCAGGCGATCGGTGCGTGTGGGACGTGCGGCGACCCGCGTGGCCCGGGCTCGTGCTCGATCAATTGACGCTGCGACACTGCTAGTCCGTCGCGAGCATCCCCGCCACTCTTGCCTCCGGCTCCGCCTGTCGCCCCTCGACGTCGCTCGGGGCGCCCTGCGATCGCATCGACGAGCGTTGGAGCTCTCGCACAGACGGTGTAACCAGGGTCGCACCGACAGGAATCGAATTCGCACCAACAAGCATCAGGTTCGTAGCGACCGGCTATACTGGGAAGATGCCTAGTTCCAGAAAGTCCACACAGATCGCCAACCCGCTGCGGCGGAACGTCGCCATCATCGCGCACGTCGACCATGGCAAGACGACCCTCGTCGACGCCTTGCTGCGGCAAAGCGGTGCCTTTCGTGCCAATCAGCAGGTGGCCGATCGGGTGATGGACAACACCGACCTCGAGCGCGAGCGCGGCATCACCATCCTCGCGAAGAACACCGCGGTCCACTACAAAGACCTCTTGATCAACATCGTCGATACCCCTGGTCACGCGGATTTCGGCGGGGAAGTCGAGCGGACGCTGTCGATGGTGGATGGCGTGATGCTCCTCGTTGATGCCTCGGAGGGGCCGCTGCCGCAGACGCGATTCGTGTTGCGCAAGGCGCTCGAACGTGGGCTGCCTCCGATCGTGGTGCTGAACAAGATCGACCGGACTGACGCGCGCCCGAAGGAAGTGTTGAACGAGGTGTACGACCTGTTCATCGACCTCGACGCCACAGAGGATCAGATCGAGTTTCCCGTGCTGTACGCGAACGCTCGCGAGGGGATTGCGACGACGGACCTGGAGAAACCGGGGGAGAGTCTCCAGCCGCTGTTCGACGCCATCGTCGAGTCTGTGCCGCCGCCGCGGGGGAATCCCGAGGCGCCCTTGCAGATCCTGGTGGCCAACCTGGACTCCAGCGACTACCTGGGACGGATTGCGATCGGCCGGGTGTTCAACGGCACGGTGAAGCTGAACGGTCCAGTGTCAGTGCTGAAGCTGGGTGGATCGATCGAGTTGACGAAGATCACCAAGTTGTTCGCCTTCGATGGCCTGAAGCGTGTGGAGATCGAACAGGCGGCCGCCGGCGACATCGTCTGCCTCGCCGGCATCGAGGGCATCACCATCGGTGAGACGATCAGCGACCCCGAGAACCACGTGCGGATTACGCCGCCGGCCATCGATGAGCCGACAGTGTCGATGGTTTTTGGCGTCAATACCTCGCCGATGGCGGGGAGGGACGGCCAGTACGTGACCTCACGGAATCTTCGCGACCGGCTGACACAGGGAACTGCTGGGCAATGTCTCACTGCGCGTCGAGGATACCGACTCGCCCGAGCAGTTGAAGGTGATCGGCCGTGGCGAGCTCCAGCTCTCGATCCTGATCGAGATGATGCGCCGCGAGGGATACGAGGTGCAGGTATCCCGGCCGGACATCGTGACGAAGGAGGTCGACGGCGTCAAAATGGAGCCGATCGAGGACCTGGTGATCGACGTCCCCGAGGAATTTCAAGGCGTCGTGATCGCGAATTCCGGCGCACGACGGGGCGTGATGACGAAGATGGTGAACCACGGCAGCGGCCGCGTCAGGCTCGAGTTTCGCATCCCGGCACGCGGGCTGATTGGATTTCGCTCGCAGTTCGTCGCCGATACCAAGGGCACCGGCATCATGAACCACCTGTTCGCCGGATGGGAGCCGTGGCACGGCGCGATTCCGTCGCGTACGACCGGCGCGCTCGTGGCAGACCGGATCGGGATGGCCACTGCCTACGCGCTCTACAACCTCCAGGAGCGTGGCGAAATCTTCGTCGAGCCTCAGACACCGGTCTATGAAGGCATGATCGTCGGCGAGAATTCGCGTCAGAACGACATGGACGTGAACGTTACGAAGGAGAAGAAGCAGACGAACATGCGCGCGTCGACCGCCGACGAAGCCATTCGCCTGATTCCGCCGCGCCAGCTCAGCCTCGAGCAGGCGATCGAGTTCATCAACGACGATGAGCTTGTGGAAGTGACGCCCAAGACGATCAGGCTTCGGAAGCGCATCCTTGCCGCGAATCTTCGGCCGAAGCGGATGGACGACTGAAGTGGAGCTGGCGATGGTCGGCGGCTCAGCCGAGCGCCAGGGATCTGACGATTCTGAGATCGCACCGTCAATTTTGAGATGCACCTGTCAATCTTTCGACAGCGCAGTTCGATCTGACTCTTGCTCTTTAGCGAAAATCACGGCAATTTCAGTAAAGTCATCCAGCCAAAACGCCGGGTACACCCCTTGCGCTTGTGACGGGCGCAACGCGTAGTAGCTGGCGTGTTGCAGTCGGGATTCCGATAGGGGTCCGATTGCCTAGCGTTTCCAGCCGGCCATCACCGCACAACCCGGACGAAAAGGAATCACGATGCTGCTCGGAGCGATGTCGCTCTTCTCCCACGACCTGGCAATTGACCTGGGTACGGCCAACACCTGCGTGTTCGCGCGCGGCGCGGGCATCGTTCTCAACGAGCCGTCGATTGTCGCTGTCAACAATGTGACCGACCAGATTGAAGCTGTCGGCAGCGATGCCAAAGAGATGCTTGGGCGGACGCCCGGGAACATCACGGCCATCCGCCCGATGAAGGACGGCGTCATCGCCGACTTCGAGGCCGCCGAGAAAATGCTCGGTCACTTCATCAAGAAGGCTCACCGCCGCAAGAGTTTTGTGCGTCCGCGCGTCGTCATCGGTGTGCCATCGGAGATCACGCAGGTCGAGCGCCGCGCGGTGAAGGACAGCGCGTATCGCGCCAAGGCCAGCGAAGTGCACCTCATCGAAGAAGCCATGGCCGCGGCCATCGGGGCAGGCCTTCCGATTACCGAAGCCGCAGGCAACATGATCGTCGACATCGGCGGGGGCACGACGGACATCGCCGTGATCTCGCTCGCCGGCATCGTCTACAGCAAGTCGGTCCGCGTGGCGGGCAATGCGATGGACGAGGCGATTTCCAACTACGTGAAGAAGGAGCACGACCTCCTCATCGGTGAGCGCACCGCGGAGCGCATCAAGATCGAGCTCGGTTCGGCGGCACCGCTCTCGCAGCGCAAGGAGATGGAAGTCAAGGGGCGCCACGTGCTCGAAGGCAAGCCGTGCACGATCACCATCAACGATCACCAGATCCGAGAGGCGCTGGCCGAGCCTGTCCGTCTCATGATGCAGGCGGTTCGCGACGCGCTCGAGCGCATTCCGCCTGAGCTCTCCGCTGACGTCTGCGACCGCGGCATCGTGCTGAGCGGTGGCGGCGCGCTGCTGCAGAATCTCGACGAGCGTGTGCGTCTGGAAACCGGTCTGCCGGTACAGGTCGCCGAGGATCCGCTGTCGGCCGTCGTGCTCGGCGCCGGCAAGATGCTCTCGGACTTCAACCTGCTTCGCAAGATTTCGATCGACTAGCAAGCGGTAGGCGGTATGCAGTTGGCGGTATGCAGAAAACGAAGCTGCTTACCGCCTACTGCCTACTGCCTACTTCACATCAAATCCACTCCGGCGGCGGCTGAATCGTATCCAGTGGCGTTGACCCTGGATCGGGCCGTCCACTTCCAGCAAGACGGCTAATCGCGCGTACGGTCATGTCGTGATCGCACTCGATCTGACAGGACAGCCGTACACCTGTCAGTCCCTTCTCACTCAATCTGGTCTTCTCGGCTTGCGTCATGCGCGTCGGTTCGCCGCTCACGAATTCGACCCGGCACGTCGTGCAGCGCGCGTTCCCTCCACATGCGTGCAGGATGTCAACTCCCGCATCCTTCTCGATCGCATTGACGAGACGCTTGCCATCCTCCACATCAACAGTCGCAAATCCTTCAACGGTCAGCTTGGGCATGCGCGCTATGTTAACGTATCGAGTCGTGCCTGACGTTCCGGAGATTCCGAGACCCTCGCAACTGTGGAAGCGACTATCGTCCGAGCGCAAGCTCCTTGCTGCGGACGCCTTCTGGCAGGACGAGAACGCTGCCGCCGAACAGGCCGAGGCCGTGGTGATGATCGCGCAGCGCATCAAGTTCCGCACGCGCAGCGTGCAAACGCTGCCGCGGGAGAAGAAGGCGCGTCACCTCGTGAACCTGGGTGCGGTCTCCGAGATGGTTGCGGCGCGGTTGCTCGTTGCGTATCACCTGCATCATCAGCGCGCGATGATGGGCGGATTTCTGGATGCGCTGGGCATCACCCACGAGAACGGCCTGATTGCCGACGAGGATGTGAAGGCGCCTTCCGCCGAACGCCTGCGCGACGCGGCCCGGGCGATCGGCGCGACCCATCCCGCCGAGGACGTCGCGCTCTACCTGTCGACCCTGATGTGGCAGGACCCGGAAACCTGGGCAGGGCTCTCCGAGCTGCCCGAACTCGCCCAACACGCGTGAAGGGCGGACGATGAGCGGTTGGCTGTCCGCAGGACTGGGCTGGGCAAACAGCGCAGAAGGTTGGATTGCACTCGGGACGCTCACGGTCCTCGAGATCGTCCTCGGGATCGACAACATCGTCTTCATCTCGATCCTTGCCGGGAAGCTTCGCCAGGAAGATCGCGCGCGCGCCAGGAGAGTCGGCTTGTCGCTGGCGATGATCATCCGCATCCTGCTGCTGTTATCGATCACGTGGGTGATGAGCCTGACGGCTCCGCTCTTCGCCGTGCTCGGCTGGGAGATTTCAGGCCGCGACGTGATTCTCCTCGTCGGTGGCCTGTTCCTGATCGGCAAGAGCACGTTGGAGATTCACGAAAAGCTTGAAGGCGTCGAAGGGCATGGCTCCGCGAGAGTGGCGAAGTCGTTTGCGTCCGTCATCATTCAGATCCTGTTACTCGACATCGTCTTCTCACTCGACTCGGTGATCACGGCCGTCGGGATGGCGGAGGACGTTGCCGTGATGATCATCGCGGTGATCATCGCCGTCGGTGTGATGCTGCTGTCGTCGAGCGCGATCAGTGAGTTCGTCGATCGACATCCCACTGTGAAGATTCTTGCACTCAGCTTCCTGCTGCTGATCGGCGTCTCGCTGATCGGCGAAGGACTCGACCAGCACATCCCGAAGGGGTACATCTACTTCGCGATGGCGTTCTCCGTCTTCGTCGAGATGATCAACCTCCGCATTCGCGCGAAGGCTGATCCGGTGCAGCTGCACCAGGCCTACAAGGAATAGCGCTGGTTCGCATGGACCTGACGTCTCTCGGTGCAGTTGGATATCGAGCAGACGGCAAGTCAGATGCGTTGCTGGTGCTCGCGCACGGCGCGGGCGCAGGCCAGCAGCACCCTTTCATGACTGCCGTGGCGCAGGGCTTTGCGGCTCGCCGTGTCGACGTCGTGACCTTTGATTTCCCGTACATGCGCGAGCGCCGCAAGATTCCCGACAAGGCTCCCGTGCTCGAGAAAGCCTTCGCGGACATCGTCGTCGCCGCGCGGCAGTGGAGTGACGCGACGAGATTCTTCATCGGCGGCAAGTCGATGGGTGGCCGGATGGCGACTCATCTCGGTGCCGCTCAGCTCGAAGGTCTCGCCGGGATCGTCGTATTCGGATATCCACTGCATCCGCCCGGAAAGCCGGAGCAGTTGCGCGTCCAGCATCTGCCATCGATCGTCGCCCCGGTGCTCATCGTGCAAGGCGAGCGCGACGCGTTCGGCTCACCGCAGGAGCTGAAGCCGGCGATCGACACCATGACCGCACAGGTCACGCTACATACCGTGGCGAAGGGCGATCACTCGCTTGCTGTCGCAGGTCGTCGTCGCGATGAAGTCCTCGACGAAGTCCTCGATGTCGCAGTTGAGTGGATGAGGACCGAGGACTGCAGACCGAGGACTGAGGACCGCAAGCTGTGACCACCCTCGAATCGCTCGGGTGGGATGAGACTCTCGAAACCGCATTTCAGGCGTGGGCCGGCAAATCCGATCTCCAGCCGGGGCGCATCCTGATCGAGTTCAACTACATCTGTCGCGTCTGGTGCGAAGGCGGCGAGATCGAGGCGGTCCGATCGGGACGGCTGTCGCATCGCGCAACGAGCCGCAGTGAACTTCCAGCTGGTCGGCGACTGGGTCGTTGTCAGGAAGCGTCCCGACGAAGACCGCGGCGCGATCGTCGCCGTGCTGCCGCGCCGCAGTTGGTTCTCGCGTCGCATGGCAGGCCATGTGACAGATGAACAGGTCGTGGCCGCCAACGTTGACGTCGTGTTCATCGTCATGGCGCTCGACAACGACTTCAGCCCGCGCCGGCTCGAGCGATATCTGCTGCTGGCTCGTGAGAGCGGCGCCTCTCCAGTCGTGCTGCTGACGAAGCCGGACGTCTGCGACGACGTTCCGGCACGGGTTGCCGAGGTCACCGTCGTCACCGGAGACGCGCCCGTCCATGTCATCAGCCCGAAACTCGATCAGGGCCTGGACAAGGTTGCGGCGTATCTGCCGGCCGGCAAGAGCGGAGCGCTGCTCGGGTCTTCCGGGGTAGGGAAGAGCACCATCATCAATCGGCTCGTTGGTCGTGACGTACAGAAGACGAGAGACATTCGCGCGTCCGACTCGAAGGGGCGGCATACGACGACGCACCGCGAGCTCGTGTTCCTGCCCAATGGCGGGTTCATGATCGATACGCCGGGGATGCGCGAACTGCAACTGTGGGATGTCGGGGACGCGGTCAGCGAGACGTTCGACGACATCGAAGCGCTCGCGTCGAACTGCCGGTTCACCGACTGCCGCCACCGCGACGAGCCTCGCTGCGCCGTGAAAGCCGCGGTCGAAGAAGGGAAACTGTCAGCGGCTCGGCTCGAGAGCTATCTGAAGCTTCAGGACGAACTCGGGTACCTCGCCAGGCAACAGGACGAGCGCGCGCAGCTCGAAGAGAAGCGACGCAACAAGATCATGGGAAAGGCGCTGAAACAGCACCTCAAGACGAAACGCGGTTAGTCCAGCGACGCCAATCGAAGAGCGACGCCAATCGACCGAGCTGGATCTCCGGCCACCATCGACGCGGCCGACTGGGGCTTGCAGTCCGAGGCTGACGACGGAGGCGTTGATCATCTGCGTGGTGATCACCCGCGCGTCCGACTGCGCACCGATCATGAGCCCGCGATCGCAGATCAAGTTAATCAGACGCGGCACGCCACCGCTTGCTCTCAGGACAACATCGAGCGCCCGATCCTCGAACGCGACCTGACCCGTCTCGCCAGCCACCGAGAGACGGTGAATCACGTAGGCCTCCAGATCCATCCGGCCCAGCGGTGTCAGCACGGCGCGAAGTGACACGCGCTGATCGAGTTGCTTCAATTGCGGCTGCTTCAAGAGGTCGATGAGATTGAGCTGGCCGACCAGCACGATCTGGAGCAGCTTGGATTGATTCGTCTCGAGATTCGACAGCACACGAATCTCTTCGAGCACCTGCGGTGACAAGTGCTGCGCCTCGTCGATGATGAGGACGCCGCTCGCGCCGATGGGCACGAGCGACGTCAGAAACTCGTGCAGAGTCGCGATCAACTCGTGCCGACTGGCCGCCATGATTCGTCCGCTGCGAACCGCTTCGCGCGAGACGACGCCGAAGTCGAGCAGGATCTCGCGGAGCAGCTCTTCGCCAGAGAGAAACGGGTTCAGCACGAGCGACGTGAACAGCTTCATGTCCAGCTGTTCGAGCACCGTTCGGCAGACTGTCGTCTTGCCGGTGCCGATGTCGCCGCTCAGAACAGCTACGCCTTCGCGTCGCTTGATCGTCTGCAACAACAGCCGGATGGCTTCTTCGTGCGACGGGCTTGGATAGAGGAACCGGGGGTCTGGCGCCAGCGTGAACGGCGACTGCACGAAGCCATAGAACTCTTCGTACTGCAGCGATCCGCGTGCCTGTGTGGTGACGGCCAAGTTGCAGCGAATATAGCAGATAATTCTGGTGATGTTGGCGCTGCTCCCGCTCGTGTTGCTCGTTGCGCTCGACGCTCAGGCCACGCGTCCGCAGCGGCCGGCACCGAATCCCGCTCGCGATCCGTTCTTCACGTCAACGATGAAGCCGGAGGAGATTCGCGACAAGCAGGCGGTGCTCGAGACGAGTGAAGGGGTGATCGTGCTCGACCTCCTGGCCGACGCAGCGCCGACCCACGTGGCGCACTTCATCACGCAAGCTCGCGCAGGCGCCTACGACGGGACGGTGTTTCACCGCGTGATTGCGATGGGCATCATCCAGGGCGGCGACCCGTTATCGAAGGATCCGACGCAGTCGGCGAAGTACGGCACTGGTGGTCTGGGCAGGCTTCGCTTCGAAGCGAACGCCGAGAAGCACACGAGGGGCGCCGTGTCGGCGGTGCAGGTGCCCGGGAACCGCGACAGCGCGGGCAACCAGTTCTTCATCGTGGTAACGGATCAACCAGCGCTCGACGGGCAGTACACGGTCTTCGCTCGCGTCGTGGACGGGATCAACGTGGCTCAGAAGATCTCGACGACGCCCGCCACCAACTCCGTCCCGGCCGCTCGCGTCGAGATCAGGAAGGTATCGATCCGCGACAAACCGGCGACGGAGCCAGAACCGTTTGTGTCCACGAGCGTCGAGGAACTGAGCTCGTACCGAGCGGTGCTGACGACAACGCTTGGCGACATCACGATTGAGCTGTTTCCCGATCGTGCGGCGAATCACGTCCGGCAATTTCTGCGGCTGGCTTCGTCCGGCGTCTACGACGGCACGTCGTTTCACCGCGTGGTGAAGGGATTCGTCGCGCAGACTGGACATCTGCCCACGCGGCGAGAGCCCCTGAGCGAGCGGCAACAGAGCTACGTGCACATGCTGCAGCCCGAATTCAATCCGACGCCCCACGAGCGGGGGATCGTCTCCATGGCGCGACTCGACGATCCTGCCAGTGCGTCGAGCTCGTTCTTCATCGTGCTGGGCCGTTCACCGGCGCTCGATAATCAATACACGGTCTTCGGTCGGGTCACAGCCGGCATGGACGTACTCGAGAAGATCGAGAACGCGCCCTTGAACGGCGAAGCACCTGTGACGCGAATCGAACTGACCGGCGTGCGGCTCGTCCGTCAGTAACAAGATTTATGTTGAAGGGATCCCGAGAGGGCGTGCTGCACCGGATGCAGCCAATCAGCATTCACGGTCAGCTGTCGTACGACGTGCACTACACGTTCGCCGACGAACCTGACGGTCAGGCGCGCGTCGCGCGAATCGGGCCCGAAGCGCTCGCGCCCGGGTTGCAGGTTGGCGACAAGATCCGCCTCGATTTTCTCGTCGGCGTGGTCACGCGATCCGATTCCACGATCGCGAATTCAGTAGTCTTCGAACGGCAATCGTGACTCGGCCCTGCGCGTGGATAACGTCGCTGGCGTGAGGACATCGCAGAGATTGTGGACACTGACCCCGAGCAGGCGCACGGGCCGCCGGCCTGCCTCGGTTCGTTCGAGTAGCGCGATCGCGCGCGTGACGATGGACGACTCGTCGCGTGTCGGAGTCTCGGTGTGACTGCGCGTGATGGTGGTGAAGTCGTTGTACCGCACCTTGATCACCACCGTGCGTGCGAAGAGCTCTCGTCGCGCCAGCCATGACGCCGAGCTCCGCGCCATGTCCGCCACCTCCTGCCGAATCTCGTCGAGGTTGGTCAGGTCTCGCTCGAACGTGTTCTCGCTGCCGGACGACTTGGTTTCGCGCTCGGAGATGACGGGCCGATCGTCGATGCCATGAGAGAGCCGCTGCAGCCAGTCGGCGAGCGAGCCGACCGCCTCGCGCAGGCGTTCGGGGTCGGCCGAGCGCACATCGATCAATTTTTCGATACCGCGCTCACGCAGCTTTCGAGCGGTGACGGGACCCACGCCCCAGAGTGCGTCCACCGGAAGCGATCGCAGGAACGGCTCGACCCGCTCAGGCGCGATTACCGTCAGCCCATCGGGCTTTTGCCAGCCAGAGGCGATCTTCGCGAGGAACTTGTTCGGCGCGACGCCAGCGGACGCCGTCAGTCCGGTGACCGATTTGATCTCCGCTTTCAGTCTCCGCGCGACGGTCATGCCGAGCGTCTCGCCCCACGCGTTCTCCGTGACATCGAGATACGCCTCGTCGAGCGAGAGCGGTTCGACGAGGGGAGTGACGGAGCGGAAGAGCGCAAAGACCTGCTGAGACACGGCGCGATACTTCTGGAAATCGGGTGAGACGATCACGAGCGAGGGACACAAGCGAACCGCCTGTGCCATCGAGATGGCGGACCGGACGCCGAACGCTCTGGCTTCGTAGCTGGCCGCTGCGACGACGCCGCGCTTATCGGGTTGTCCGCCGACGGCGAGAGGACGCCCTCGCAGCTCGGGCCGATCGCGCTGCTCGACGGACGCGTAAAAGGCGTCCATGTCGACGTGCAGGATCCTGCGCAATGCCTGGCTCGAATCCGGCGGATCGCGGCGAATCCCAATCGTCAGCCTCCGGTTGCGCCGAAGCCGCCGCGTGTGGCCGAACGAATCGCCGGCACCTCTTCCCAGGTGACACGTGGGGCAGGCAGCACGATCCCCTGGGCGAGCCGATCGCCTCGGCGCACCTGAACGTCAGCCTGCGTGAAGTTCAGCACCTGGACCATCACCTCGTCGTTCGGCCCCGAATAGTCGGGATCGATCACGCCTACGCCGTTGGCCACCAGCAGTCCGCGCTTGAGCGGCGTGCTGCTTCGGGCGAAAATTCCCAGGAAGTGTCCGGCGGGCACTTCGATGATGAGTCCCGTCCGGACGAGCGCGATCTGACCGGGCTGGATCACGATATCGTGGCTCGCGGCGAGGTCGAAGCCCGCCGCTTCGGACGTACCGTAACCAGGGAGGGGCAGCGTGGGATCCAGCCGAGTGATCTTGAGGCGCATCAAGTCAGCATACCTCGTCACCGTGTTGCTGCTCGTGTCGGCAGTGACGGGGTCGGCGCAGGATCTGTCGGCGCCGTTGCCTCTCGACCCCGCCGTCAAATCCGGCACGCTTCCCAACGGGCTCCGGTATCTCATTCGTCAGAACGGCCGACCTGAGAAGCGCGCGATGCTGCGCCTCGCCGTCAAAGCCGGATCGATGGACGAGGACGACGATCAGCGTGGGCTCGCGCACATGCTCGAGCACATGGCGTTCAACGGCAGCACGCATTTCAAGCCCGGTGAGCTCGTCTCGTATCTCGAATCGATCGGCGCCCGCTTCGGCCCGCACGTGAACGCGTACACCAGCTTCGACGAGACGGTGTACATGCTCGACGTGCCGACGGATCGCGAGGGCGCACTGACGCGCGGATTCGAAGCGCTGAGCGACTTCGCCGGCGGCGTCACGTTTGACACCGCGGAGATCGATCACGAACGTGGCGTGGTGATCGAGGAATGGCGCGGACGTCTCGGCGCGGGCACGCGCATGCAGGAGCCGCAGCTCAAAGCGCTGTTCGGTGACAGCCGATACGTGGACCGCATCCCGATTGGCACACCTGAAGTGCTCAGGAGTTTTTCGGCCGAGCGCCTGCGCCAGTTCTATCGCGACCACTATCGCCCCGGCCGCATGGCGGTCATCGTCGTCGGCGACATCGATCCGGCAGAGATACGAGACGCTGATCACTCAACACTTCTCAGGCTTGCAGCCGGGTGGGGCGCCGCGCACGGTCTATCCCATTCCGGAGCACGCAGACACCCGTTACGTTGCTCTCTCCGACAAGGAAGCGCAGGGGTCGGCGGTGTCCGTCACGATCAAAGGCCCGGCCGTCGACTTGAAGACGGGTGCCGACTATCGCAAGACACTGGTGCGCGCGCTGTTGCATCAGATGCTGAATGCGCGTTTCGCAGAGATCGCCCGGCAGACAGACGCGCCGTTCCTGCGCGCGTCTTCCGATGATGCGACGTATGGCCTGACGGTTGAGGCGGTCTCGGTATCGGCGCGTGTGAATGACGGCGCCACCGAGAAGGGATTGCGCGCACTTGGCGAAGAGGTCGCGCGAGTCCGACAGCATGGCTTCGGCGAAGCGGAGCTCGATCGCGCGAGGCGCGCCGCCATGGCCTCGTACGAGGCTGCCTACAACGAGCGCGGGACGACTGAGAGCGACGGATATGCGTCCGAACTGCTTCGCAACTACCTGAGCGAGGAGGCCGCCCCTGGCATCGAGATCGAGGTCGACCTGGTTCGCCAGTTCCTGCCGACGATCACGGCTCAGGAGATCGGGACGCTCGCGCGTGAGCTCTTCACCGATCGCAACCGCGTCGTCATCGCAACCGCACCAGAGAGGGCGGGCCTCGTCGCCGTGACCGAGCCGTCACTAAGCGACGCGTTCGCCGCCGGTACGTCTGCCACCGTTGCGGCCTGGCGCGACGAGATTGGCGGGCGAGAGCTCATCGCGAACAAGCCGCAGCCGGGCAAGGTCGCCTCGCGTCGAGAGATCCCGGAGATTGGGGTCACCGTCCTCACGCTGTCGAACGGCGTCGAGGCATGGCTCAAGCCAACTGACTTCCGCAACGACCAGGTCGTGTTTACGTCGTATGCACGTGGCGGCCTGGCGCTGGTCAAGCCAGAGGACTACCTGAACGCCTCGCTTGCGACATCGCTCGTTGGGATCGCCGGCGTCGGCGGGTTCACGCCGATCGACCTCGGCAAGCTGCTCGCGGGCCGGATTGGAGGGGCCTCGGCGTACGTCTCCAGTTACTCGGAAGGGATCACCGGGTCGAGCACGCCGAAGGATCTCGAGACAGCGCTCCAACTGACCTACCTGCACTTCACCGCACCCAATAGCAGTCCCGAAGCCTTCGAGTTGATGAAGCGGCGCCTCGAAGCCTCGCTCGCCAATCAGGCGCAGAGTCCTGGCGCGGTCTACGGCGAACGCGTTCGCCGGATCAACACGAGCGATCACTACAGCGCGCGAGCGATTCAGCTCTCGGATCTCTCGAAGCTCGATCCCGAGAAGATGCTGTCGTTCTACAAGCAGAACTTTGCGAACGCTGCCAACTTCACGTTCTTCTTTGTCGGAACCTTCACTGTCGACGCCATCGCGCCGCTCCTCGAGCAGTACCTCGGCTCGCTGCCGTCGCGCGGCTCGCCCGACGCGCGCAAGGGCGAGATGCACCTGGAATTTCCGAAGTCTGTCGTTCGTGAGACGGTGACGAAAGGGCAGGAACCGCGCAGCCAGACGGTCATCACGTTCTTTGCGGACACCGGGCTCGAGGAGATGGAAACCCATCGTCTTCAGGCAGCGACCGAAGTGCTCGAGATGCGCCTGCGTGACATCCTGCGCGAGCAGCTCGGTGGCACGTATTCAGTCGGCGTCAACTACTCCAATACGTCGCCCGAGCCCGGATACGGCGTGACCAGCGTGCAGTTCGGGAGCGCTCCAGAGAATGTCCAGAGCCTCACAACCGCCGTGATGAGCGAGATTGCTCGACTCCGGAAGGAAGGTCCCTCCGCTGAGGACGTGCGCGCGGTGAAGGAAGCCGAGAAGAACGACCTGCAGACGTCTCTGCGCCAGAACGGCTACTGGCTCAGCTCGTTGCAGGCCATGCATTTGCTCGAGCGCGACCCGAAGCGCATTCTCCAGCGCACGGAACGAGCCGAGTCACTGACGCAAGAAAACGTGCACGCCGCCTTGCGTAAGTATTTCCCCGTTGAGCGCCATACCGAAGTAACCCTGATGCCGGAGACCAAGCCACCGCAGGTGGGACAGTAGGGAAATAGAGGCGAAGGGTAAGACGTACGGGCGTACAATATCTACGAACCGCCGCAGACGATGAACGACACCACTTGCATCGCGCGTGCAGCGACGCTGACCGGCTTCACCTCGGCAGTGTCCAGCACGAACGGAGTTCAGCTGCGCGATCTCCCGCCCATGACCACGCTCCTGGTGCGGACGCGCAACTCTGAGTACCACATCGTCGTCTCGTCCGGCGACGAGGTTCTGGTCAAGGGCGGTCATTTCTTTCCCGCGCTGACCGAAGCGCGGTTCAGCGGCGCAAGCGTCGGCGGGAGCTTCCTGAAAGTCGGCTGGATCGGCGTGGGACTTCGTATGGAGATTCTCGCCGAGGGGCGTCGAATCATCACCTCGCCCGTTTACGACATCCTCACAGCCGACACGGCATCGAGCCACCGGGTTCACTAACGCCCCCCTGATATACTGGCCACTTTGGGTCAGTCCCGCATGGCCCGGCACCCCGGGCGCGCGACTCCGTTTCAGGGACACACGTGCAATACATCTACACAATGAAAGGCCTCGGGAAGGTTCATCCTCCCGACGCTGTCGTCCTGCGCGACATCTGGTTGTCATTCCTTCCCGGTGCAAAGATCGGCGTCCTCGGCTTGAACGGAGCGGGCAAGAGCTCGCTGCTGAGGATCATGGCGGGCGAAGACAACGAGTTCCTCGGTGAAGCGTTTCCGGCGGATGGCATCTCTGTCGGGTTCCTCCCGCAGGAGCCGCGCCTGGATTCGAAGAAGACCGTCAAAGGGAACGTCGAGGAAGGCGTGGCCGCGGTCAAGGCGCTGCTCGATCGCTACGACGAGCTGAACATGAAGCTCGGCGAGGATCTCTCGCCGGAGGAAATGGACAAGGTCCTCGAGGAACAGGGCCGGCTCCAGGATCGCATCGACGCGGTCAACGCGTGGGACATCGACTCGCAGCTCGAGCTGGCGATGGATGCACTGCGCTGTCCACCAGCGGATTCCGACGTCACGACGCTCTCGGGCGGTGAGCGACGACGGGTGGCGCTGTGCCGATTGCTGTTGCAGTCGCCCGATCTGCTCCTGCTCGACGAGCCCACCAACCACCTCGATGCGGAATCGGTGGCCTGGCTCGAGCGCTTCCTCAAGGAGTACAAGGGCACCGTCGTGGCGGTCACACACGATCGCTACTTCCTGGACAACGCAGCGGAATGGATTCTCGAGCTCGATCGCGGATCTGGCATTCCGTGGAAAGGCAACTACTCGTCCTGGCTCGATCAGAAGCAGCAACGACTCGCGCAGGAAGAGAAGTCCGAGACGAAGCGTCAGAAGACACTCCAGCGTGAGCTCGAGTGGATCCGGATGTCGCCGCGCGCTCGTCAGTCCAAAGGCAAGGCCCGACTGAACGCGTACGAACAGTTGCTCAACGAAGACGCGGCGCAGAAGATCGAACAGGTCGAGATCTACATTCCGCCCGGCCCTCGCCTCGGCGACGTCGTCGTCGAGGCGCGTGGCCTGCGGAAGGCATACGGCGACCAGCTGCTCATGGACGATCTCAACTTCACGCTGCCGCGCGGCGGGATCGTCGGCGTGATTGGACCGAACGGCGCGGGCAAGACGACGCTGTTCCGGATGATGACCGGTCAGGAGAAGCCGGATGCCGGCACGCTTCGCCTCGGCGAGACCGTGCAGGCGGGCTACGTCGATCAGAGCCGCGACGCGCTCGGCGCAAACAAGAGCGTGTGGGAAGAGATCTCCGGCGGGGAAGACGAGTTGATGATCGGCAAGCGGCCGGTGCCGTCACGCGCGTATGTCTCGTGGTTCAACTTCAAGGGCGCGCAGCAACAGCGCAAGGTCGGCTCGCTGTCGGGCGGCGAACGCAACCGCGTTCATCTGGCGAAGCTGCTGCAGCGCGGGTCGAACCTGCTGTTGCTCGACGAGCCGACCAACGACCTCGACGTGGATACGCTGCGAGCGCTCGAAGAAGCGCTGCTGAACTACGCGGGCTGCGCGGTGGTGATCAGCCACGATCGCTGGTTCCTCGATCGCATCGCGACGCACATGCTCGCGTTCGAAGGAGACAGCCGCGTCGTCTGGTTCGAAGGCAACTATCAGGACTACGAAGCCGACCGTAAGCGTCGACTCGGTGCGGAGGCGGATACTCCGCATCGGATCAAGTATCGGAAATTGACACGGTAGTCAGTCCACGGTCCACGTCCACGGTCCACAGTGGAACCGACTGAGGACCGGAGGCGAAAGGAGACACCATGACATCAGATCAGGGAAAAGCCGCTGCCGACATGCTTGCGACCGTGTGGGAAGGAGAGTTTCCCGCAACCTGCGCGGTGATCGCGGCCGTCAAGGACGACAATCGCAGCTACAAGCCAGACCCGAAGTCTCGAACGGCTTGGGAGCTGGCGACGCATCTGGCCACAGCCGACGTCTGGTTCGTCGACAGCATTACCAAGGGTGCGTTCGAGTGGAACCCCGACGCAGCCAAGCAGGCCGAGTCGCAGTTCACGAGCGTGAACGACATCGTCGCGTTCTACAAGAAGACGTTTCCCGAAAAGCTCGCAGCGCTACGCGCGCTCCCGGCCGAGAAGTCCATGGAGATGCTCGACTTCTTCGGCATGATGAAGATGTCGCGGGCGCAGTTCATCGGCTTCGCCAACAACCACAGCATCCACCATCGTGGCCAGCTCGCCGCTTACCTGCGCGCGATGGGTTCGAAGGTGCCGAACATCTACGGGCCCAGCGCTGACGCTGAGGGCTAGCGCCCTCGGTCCCAGTCCCCAGTCCTCAGTCTTCAGTGTCACCGTGGACTGAGGACCGTGGACAGTGGACCGGCGACCTCATGTCGTTCCCAGACCTCCGCGCTTTTCTCGACCAGCTTCGCCGTGACGGGGACCTCGTCACGGTGGAGTCCGAGGTCGATCCCCATCTCGAGGTCGCAGAGATTCATCGGCGCGTCGTTGCCGGCGGCGGACCCGCGCTCCTCTTCACCAACGTCAAGGGTTCCGGATTTCGACTCGTCACCAACCTGTTCGGCACGGCTCGCCGCGCCGAGATGGCGTTCGGTGAGCGCCCGCTCCGTCTGATTCGACGCGTCGTCGAGCTCGTCGAGACGATCATGCCGCCCACCCCCGCAAAGCTGTGGGGTGCGCGCGACGTTGGGATGGAACTGCTCAAGGTCGGCACTCGCAGGCAGTCAACGGGACCGGTCACCGAACGCGTGACGCAGGATGTCAGGCTGGATCGACTGCCGGCGCTGACGTGCTGGCCGGAGGACGGCGGGCCATTCGTCACGCTTCCACTCGTCTACACGACGCATCCCGACAAAGCGGGGCACAACCTCGGGATGTATCGCATGCAGGTATACGACGCACGAACCACCGGCATGCACTGGCAGATCGGGAAGGGCGGCGGCTACCACTACGCCGTCGCAGAGCGGCGAGACCAGAAGCTTCCCGCCACCGTGTTCCTGGGCGGCCCGCCCGCGCTGATTCTGTCCGCGATCGCGCCGCTGCCGGAGAACGTGCCCGAGTTGATGCTGGCCTCGCTCATTGCCGGCGAGCGACTCCCTCAGGTTCATGGCCACGGGCCACATCCGCTGATCGCGAGTGCCGAGTTCGCGTTGATTGGTGACGTCCCTCCGCGTGTTCGCAAGCCAGAGGGACCGTTTGGCGATCACTACGGCTATTACTCACTGCAGCACGATTACCCGGTCTTCGAGGTCAGCCGAATCGCACACCGAGCCGACGCGATCTATCCCGCGACCGTCGTCGGCAAACCACGGCAGGAAGATTTCTTCATCGGCGATCTGCTCCAGGAACTGCTGTCGCCGCTCTTCCCCGTCGTCATGCCCGCTGTCGAGCGTCTGTGGTCGTACGGCGAGACCGGATATCACTCGCTGGCTGCGGCGATCGTCAAGCAACGGTATCGCCGTGAAGCCATGGCCAGCGCGTTTCGCGTTCTTGGCGAGGGTCAGCTCTCACTGAGCAAATTCCTTCTCGTCACCGACCAGCACGTTGACGTGAAGAACTTCCGGGCAACGCTCGAGCACATCCTGGCCCGCACGCGACCGGAGACCGATCTTTACGTGTTCTCAAATCTCGCAATGGATACGCTCGACTACACCGGGCCGACGGTCAACGAGGGGTCGAAAGGCGTGTGGATGGGGCTCGGCGAGCCCGTTCGCGATCTCCCCAGGCAATTCACCTCGCCTGATGTGCCGCAGGGGATCACCGACGTGCGCGTCTTCTGCGGTGGCTGTCTCGTGGTCGGGGCGCCGTCGTACGAATCCGAGCGCGACGTCGTCTCGCGAATCGCGACGTCGCCCGCATTTGCTCAATGGCCGCTGGTCGTGCTGAGTGATGAACCGGAGCGGGCTGCACGTAGTGACATGAATTTTCTCTGGACGACGTTCACGCGGTTCGAGCCCGCGGCCGACATCCACGCCGCCGACCGCCGCATTATCCGGAACCACATCGCGTACACCGCGCCGGTTGTCATCGATGCGCGCATGAAGCCGTGGTACCCGAAAGAATTGTCATGCCGGGAAGACATTGCCAGCCTGGTCGGTCGGCGCTGGCGCGAGTATTTCCCCTCCGCAAAAATTGCAATGGGAGATTCGGAGCGCGGTCATCTGGATTGAGGGATACTAGGTTCTCCAGATCGCAGTGACCACAAACATTCTCGGACAAACGGTCTCGCACTACCGGGTGATCGAGCCGCTGGGTGAAGGCGGCATGGGCGTGGTATATCGCGCCGAAGACGTCAAGCTCGGTCGTCCCGTTGCGCTCAAGTTCCTGAGCCCCGGCCGCTCGCAGGAGCGGCAGATGCTCGAGCGCTTCATGCGCGAAGCGCGCACGGCATCGGCGCTCAATCATCCGAATATCTGCACGATCTACGAGATCGACGAGTTCGAGGGCGCGCCATTCATCGCGATGGAGCTGCTCGAAGGGCACACGCTCGATCATCGAATCGATCACCGGCCGCTCGGCATCAATCAGGTGATCGACTACGCGCTTCAGATTTGCGACGCGCTCGACGCGGCGCATGCCCGCGGCATCCTGCACCGCGACATCAAGCCGGCGAACATCTTTGTCACGGCACGCGAGCAGGTGAAGGTGCTCGACTTCGGGCTGGCCAAGTCCACCGAAACGCGCACCCCCGGCAGCGGCGTGCTGCGGTCCGACGCCCAGACGGAACTGCAGACGGAGTTGTTGTCGACTCGTGCCGGTGTGGCACTCGGGACGATCGCCTACATGTCGCCGGAGCAGGCGCGGGGAGAAGATCTCGACGCCAGGTCGGATTTATTTTCGTTCGGGCTCGTCCTCTACGAGATGACGACCGGACAGCGGACGTTTCAGGGGAGCACGTCCGCGGTGATATTCGATGCCATCCTGAATCGCGAGCCGGCGGCTCCGATCGAACTGAACGCCAACGTCCCGGCTGCGCTCGAACGAATCATCGCGAAGCTTCTCGACAAGGACAAGGAAGGTCGCTACCACAGCGCGATCGACGTGCGAGCCGATCTGCAGCAGGTCAAGCTCGAACGCAGCACGACGACGATGGGCAGCACGCGGACCCTGCCGCCCACGGTGTCGCCATCATCGCGCAGCGGTGCGCATTGGCCATCAGCGAAGAGCGGCGAGACCGCGACAGCGCCTTCCCGCCGTCGGATCAGCGCCGCGGCTCTTCTGGTCGGTCTCTTCGGAGTCATTGCGCTGGTGGCGGCATCGTGGCTGTTCTTTCAGGCGGGGAACCGATCGGCGGAGACGCAGGCACCAGTCGTTCCGACCACGGACGCACCTGCAGACGCGCCGACTCCCGTTGCGACAGATGCGGCGCCGGCCGCGCCTCAACCGGCGACGCCACCTGCACCCGCGCCTGCGGCCTCCGGCTCCGGCGATGTCTCCCTCTGCGGCCGGAACTGACTCACGTCGCGCTGCATCAGGAACACCTGCGGCGGCCGCGACAGCTGCGGCGCCTCCGGCGGCGTCACCAGCGGCGCCGCCCGCGGCCACCAGCGACTCGCTGGCCGAGTCGATCAAGATCGCTCGCGCAAAGGCCGACGCGAAGCTGTTCGACCAGGCTGTTGCCGATCTCAGGGCCGGCCTTGCTGCCAGTCCGTCAAGTCCGTCAGCTCCGAGTGCGCATCTCCTGCTGGGAAACATCCTGCAGCGGCAGGGTCGCCCGGAGGACGCCATGGCTGCTTACGTCGAGCTGCGAAGCCGGCACGGACGTACGCCTGAAGCGGCCGAGGGCACGTTTCTCCTGGCCGATCTCGTGCTGCAGTCGAAGCGCAACGATCGGGAGGAGACCGCGCGCCAGTTGTTCACGGCGATCCCGAGCATGACCGGGTCCGCACCGTGGGCGGTCCAGGCGTTGCTTCGTCGCGCGACGCTCGAAGATCGTGCGCGGGCTCGCGTCGTTGACAGCGTTCTCGGCGTAACCGTTCCCGCATCACTTGTCAGCTACCGTCAGGTGGTGGAGTCCTACCCGGATGCGGCCGGTGTCGAGCCCGCACTGGCGCGTCTTGGCGAGATGTACGAAGATCTACGCCGCTACGACCTCGCTGGCCAGGCATGGCTCGATCTCGCGCGCAAGTTTCCGGCAAACACGCGCGATGCGGCCTGGCGCGCGGGCGAGCTGTTCGAGAAGCGCGTCAAGGATCCGCAGCGCATGCGCGAAGCCTTCAGCCTGGTCACGACGAGTTCATCGCACTACAGGGACGCGCAGAAGAAATTGCAGCCCTAGCAAGATTGGCGGCCGGCCATGACCCGAGACGAGATCGTAGCGTTCTTCGCGCGGCGGCAAGAGGCAATGCAACGACTCGATGCAGCGATGCTCGCAAGCTTGCACGCCGAGGACGGTGTGCTGGAAAGCCCGTGGGCTGGCGGAGTCGCCGAGGGCCGCGCGGCGATCGAACAGGTGTATCGCACCTTCTTCACCTCCTTCAGCACCGCGACCTTCGAGCAGGAGCAACTGGTGATCGATGGAGACAAGGCCGCAATGCTGCTGCACATCCACGGGACCAACAGCGGGGGAATCATGGGAGTGCCTGCCACGGATCGTCCGTTCAGCGTGCAGATGGTCATGTTGTGCGAGTTGAAAGACGGATTTATCACCCGGGAGCGTCGCGTGTACGATTTCACCGGACTGCTGTTGCAGGTCGGCGCCTTGAAGGCCAAACCCGTTTAAAGCAGCGTCACACCGGAGCCATGAGCGAAGCCCGTCTTCACGTAACCGACTCGCAGGGACGACGCGTGGTCGTACTCGACCGACCGCTTTTCATGATCGGCCGCCGGACCCAGGCGGACCTGCAGATCGTCAGCACCGACGTGTCGCGCGAGCATGCCGAGATCGCCAATGAGGATGGACGCTTTACGCTGCGCGACCGCGGGTCGCGCTACGGGACGTTCGTCAACGGCGAACAGGTGACCGAGCGCGTCCTGCAGTCGGGTGATCGGATCCGCCTCGGCCGGACCGATGCGATCGAGCTGCTCTTCATGACCGAGGGAGCGAAGACGACGGGCTTCCTCGATACGGGCACTTCGGACGTCGGCGACCTCCGTCACGTGGCGGCCATTCTCAATGGACTACGCGCGATCGGTTCTGGTCGTGTGCTCGACGAGATCCTGGCGCTGGTGATGGACTCGGCGCTCGACGTGACCAAGGCGGAGCGCGGCTTCATGATGCTCGCCACGGCCGACGGCGAGCTCGAGTTCAAGATCGCGCGTGGAAAAGGCAAAACGACCCTCTCCGGTACGACGTTCACGACCAGCGAGAAGATTCCGCGCGAGGTCTTCGAGACCGGCAAGAGCCGCATCGTCGGCGACCTGATGGAAGGCGATTGGAAAGGGCAGCACGACGGCACGATTGCGGTCGGCATCCGTCACGTGCTCTGCGTGCCGCTCCGCGTGACGCCGATGTCGTCGGGCCTGTCCGCTCGAAGCGAGCGTGTCATCGGCGTGCTCTATCTGGACGGACGCGAGCGCAGCACCATGCTGTCCAAGTCCACGCAGTCGTCGCTCGAGGCGTTCGCGACGCAGGCGGCGATCGCCATCGAAAGCGCGCGACTCTACGCCGAGTCGGACGAGAAGGCGCGCATCGATCGCGATCTCAAGATCGCCGCCGAGATCCAGCGCAACATGCTTCCCGAGCCGGTGTTCGAGATCGGCAACGTCGATCTCGCAGCGGAATCGATCCCGTGCCGTACCATCGGGGGCGACTTCTACGACTACCTCGAGATCGGCGAACGAGGTTTCGGCTTCGCATTGGGTGATGTGGCAGGGAAGGGCCCGCCAGCCGCGCTGTTAGCGGCCGCCGTGCAAAGCAACTTTGTTGCGCTGGCGCCGGTCAGCAGCGATCCGGCCGAGACGATGGCACGCGTCAATAAGGCGCTGCTGCGTCGCGCAATCGACGCACGCTTCGCCACGATGTTCTATGGTGCCGTTACCCCGGATGGGCGTCTGAGCTACTGCAACGCGGGCCAGGAGCCGCCCCTCGTGGTCGGGCGAAACAGTGTCTCGTGGCTGGAGGCCGGAGGACCTGTCCTCGGACTGCTCACGATCGCGACGTACGAGTACGAGACGGTGGTGCTCGAACCAGGCGACCTTGTGATTGTCTGCAGTGACGGTGTCACGGAAGCGCGGAACCGGGCAGGCGACGAGTTCGGACGCGACCGGCTCGTTGAGGTCATGCGCGATCGGCACGGCGCCAAGCCCGAGGTTGCTCTCGAACATCTGATATTGGCAGTCAAGCAATTCTCTGAAGGGGCCGCACAGGCCGACGATGTGACGGCGCTCGTGCTGCGGTATCGCGGACGGGGCTAGGAGGACGAATGCAGATCGGACAGCGAATGGCGGGTGATGTGACGGTCGTGGAGATCATCGGCGACATCACCTTGAGCAAGGGTGGCGATGTCATCATCAAGGACAAGGTTCAGAGCCTGCTCCAGCAGGGCAATCGCAAGCTGCTGCTCGATCTCGGCAACGTGTCGTACGTGGACAGCGCGGGTCTCGGACAGCTCGTGCAGGTCTACGCGACGACGCGCCACCTCGACGGGCAGCTGAAGCTGCTGCGCGTCACCAAACGGCTGAAAGACCTGCTGGTCCTCACCAAGCTGCTGACGGTGTTCGAGTGCTATGACGAAGAGGCTGACGCGCTCGCCAGCTTCAAGAAATAGACGTGCCTAGTTGAGCGCGTTCGGGACGGCGAGTGTGAACGGTGCGATCACGGCATCGAAGCGCTCGCCGTCGGTCGTGACCATCTGATAGCTTCCTTGCATTGCGCCTACCGGCGTCTTCAGCGGGCAGAAGCTCGTATACTCGAACGACCCACCGGGCGGCAGTACGGGCTGCTCGCCGACGACTCCCTGCCCCTTGACACGCTCGACCTCGCCGTCGGCATTGGTGATGATCCACTCGCGTGAGATGAGCTGGGCGACATCGGAGCCGGTGTTCGAGATGCGAACGTGGTACTGGAACAGATACGATCCCTCTCGTGGGGAACTCCGGTCGGGAATGAACTCGCTCCGAACCTGGATCCGGATTCCGCGTGTGGTGGCGTCACTCATCCGGACGCCGCGTGTGCTGGTGTCAGTCATCTGTAAAGGATTGAAGGCGGTGCGTCTGACGCTCGAGGTCGGCAGGACGCCATCGCTGATTATGTCATGGCCGCTCATATGAGAACGGGTGCGCACGGAACCGGCGAGCGTATTCGGCGTAGTACAGTTCCGGTATCAACGGTGGAAGCTCCCAAGAAAAAGGGCGTGTCCGCCTCGGCCGCCTGGCGTGAAGCGCGATCGCTCCTGTGGGCGCATCGTCGTCGGCTCATCACCGGACTGATCTTGATGCTGGTCAGCCGGTTGGCGGGGCTCGTCCTTCCGGCATCGTCCAAGTACCTCATAGACGACGTGGTCGGGAAGAATCGGACCGATCTGCTGCCGATGATCGCGCTGGCTGCCGGAACCGCCACGCTCGTCCAGGCTGTCACGTCATTTGCGCTGTCGCAGATCCTCGGCGTGGCCGCGCAGCGCGCGATTACCGACATGCGCAAACGCGTGCAGGCGCAAATCATGCACCTGCCGGTTCGCTACTTCGACTCGACGCAGACCGGCGTGCTGGTGGCGAGGATCATGTCGGACGCCGAAGGCATCAGGAATCTGGTCGGCACGGGTCTGGTGCAGCTCGTTGGCGGACTCGTCACGGCGGTGCTCGGCCTCGGCGTGCTGTTCTGGCTGAATTGGCACCTGACGATCATCACCATCCTCGTGCTCGCGGCGTTTGGTGGCGGTATGGCTTACGCCTTCCGCACGCTGCGTCCGCTGTTCCGTGAGCGCGGAAAGATCAACGCCGAAGTGACAGGCCGGTTGACCGAGGCGCTCGGCGGCATCCGCGTCGTCAAGTCCTACACGGCGGAGAAGCGTGAAGAGATTGTCTTCACGAAGGGTGCGCATCGCCTGTTCAGGAACATCGCGAAGTCGATGACGGGCGTGTCGGCCACGACGGCGGGCAGCACGGTGATCGTCGGGATCGTCGGCGTGCTGATGATCTGGCTGGGTGGGAACGCGATCATCGCCGGGGAAATGACGCTCGGCGACCTGATCATGTACATCTTCTTCATCGGTCTCGTTGCCGCTCCGCTCGTGTCGATCGCCTCGATCGGCACGCAGATCACGGAAGCATTTGCCGGCCTCGATCGCATTCGCGAGATCCTGGACATGTCGACCGAGTTGGACGAGGACGAAACCCGCGCCGCGGTGGACACGGCTGGAGGGCGACGTCAGGTTCGAGGACGTCTGGTTCGAATACAACCCGGGTCAGCCGGTTCTTCGAGGCGTGTCCTTCCATGCCGCGCCTGGAACCACGACCGCGCTCGTCGGGTCGAGCGGCTCCGGCAAGAGCACGCTGATCAGCATCGTGATGGCGTTCAACCGTCCGACGAAGGGTCACGTCATCGTCGACGGACGCGACCTCGGTGAACTCCGGTTGATGGACTACCGCGGACAGCTGGCGTCGGTGCTGCAGGAGAACTTCCTGTTCGACGGCACGATCGCGGAGAACGTCGGCTACGCGCGGCCCGGGGCGACCCGGGAGGAGATCCTCAGCGCCTGTCGCATCGCGCACTGCGATGAGTTCATCAGCCAGTTTCCGAACGGGTACGACACGGTGGTGGGTGAGCGCGGCATCAAGCTGTCCGGCGGGCAACGTCAGCGCGTGTCGATCGCCCGAGCCATCCTCGCGAGCCCTCGGATCCTGATCCTGGACGAAGCGACGTCGAGCCTGGACAGTGAGAGCGAGCAGATGATTCAGGACGGTCTTCGCAACCTGAGGGCCGGACGAACGACGTTCGTCATCGCCCATCGCCTGTCCACCATTCGTAGCGCCGACCAGATTCTGGTGCTCGAAGAAGGTCAGGTGGTCGAGCGAGGGACCCACGCTGAACTTCTGGCGCTCAACGGACGTTACAGATATTTGCACGACAAACAGTACAAGTTCGAGGCCGATCGCTTCATCAACCCCGGAGAGGACTTCACGCCGGAGCCGGAGAAGCCGAAGGCGCCGGTCAGGGTCGCGCAGAGCCTGTAGTTAGTAGGCAGTAGCGATTAGAGTTCACGGTTCACGGTTCACAGCAGGTCCGGACCTGGACTGAGGACCGAGGACTGAGGACGAGGACCGAGGACCGAGGACGAAGACAGGAGACGTCAGTGGACGAGTCGATGTTGTTGAACGGCGTCCTTCGCAGCGTGCTTGGCGGGCGCCGCAAACGTTCGCGCGGGGCGATGCGATATCTGGGTAACTCGAGGTCGCCGTTTGGCGGGACGCTTGGTTCGATTGGCGGATCCTTGCTATCCAACCCGAACCTGTTGCTGACCGCAGCGGGAGTGGCATGGGGGATCTTCGAGACGCTTGAACAAGGCAACACGCCGGCGGCCGCGCCCGCGGCGGCGTCGCCGGTGTCGAATGCCACTCAGACGCCGCCATTGCCACCGTTGCCGGTGGTTGGAAACCCGTCCGCGCCGATGAGCGACCAGGCCCTCCAGGTCGTCCGCCTTGCGATATCTGCTGCATACGCGGACGGATCGGTCAGCGACCAGGAGCGCGCCGCGATTCTGGATCAGGCTCGCATTGCCGGAGTCGATCGCATCGTCGAGCAGGAATTGGCGCAGCCGCGACCGCTCGCCGAGATTGTCGCAGGTGTAAACGACGACACGTACCGCGGCACGCTCTACGTGCTGGCATTCGGTATCCTTCGAGGCGACGAACAGCCGACGGGAGCCGAACGTATCTACTTGGCGAAACTCGCGCACTTGCTCGGACTGGATCCGGGCACCGTTCAGCAGCTCGAACGGAATGCGGCCAAGCGGATCGATGCGGAGACGGAGCAATAGGAAGTAAGCAGTAGGCAAGTATGCGGTAGGCAGTAGGCGGATTGGTTCGCCGCGACGAAGGTGCGACGGTGCTGTTGCGGGAACAGGACCGGAGACTGAGGACGGGGGACCGTAGACGGAACGGAGCGGAGAGCGATGTCAGACGACCAGTGGTTCATGGCCATCGGCGGCCACCAGGTGGGACCTGTGTCACGAGACGACGTGGTGACGAATCTGCGGAACGGCACCATTGATGGGAACACGCTGGTCTTCGGGCCCGGCCTGACGAACTGGACGCCGCTCAAGGACGTGCCGCAGCTGGCAAGCTACCTGACCGGCGCGTCCGGGGCGACCCGCCCCGCCGCGCCTCCGCCGATTGTGCCGGGACGCCGCGCCCACGAGATCGACTTCAAAATCATCGGCAGTGAAATGCAGTTTGTCGAAGTCGAACTGGATCCAGGCGAGAGCGCCGTGGCTGAAGCCGGGTCGATGATGTACATGACGCCCGGCATCACGATGGAGACGGTGTTCGGTGATGGCGCGCAGCAGAAGGGCGGCGGCGTGATGGGCGCGCTGCTCGGTGCCGGCAAGCGACTCATCACGGGTGAGAGCCTGTTCATGACGGTCTTCACCAACGGACGGCGGCGGCAAGCAGCAGGTCTCATTTGCGGCGCCATATCCGGGGAAGATCCTTGCGATGGATCTCAAGCAGCTCGGCGGACAGCTCATTTGCCAGAAGGACTCGTTCCTGTGCGCTGCGCGCGGGGTGTCGATCGGGATCGCGTTTCAGCGGCGCATCGGCGTCGGCCTGTTCGGCGGTGAGGGTTTCATCATGCAGAAGCTCGAAGGCGACGGCCTCTGCTTCGTGCACGCGGGCGGCACGGTTCACCCGCTCGACCTGGGTCCGGGGCAGACGCTGCGGGTGGACACGGGTTGTCTGGTCGCGCTTCAACCGACGGTGAATTACGACATCCAGTACGTCGGCAAGATCAAGACGGCGCTGTTCGGCGGTGAAGGGTTGTTCTACGCCGCGCTTACCGGCCCGGGTCGCGTGTGGCTGCAGTCGTTGCCGTTCAGCCGAATGGCCGACCGCATCTACAAGGCCGCACCGGCGGCAGGTGGCAGCCGGCGTGAGGGTGGTTCGATCCTCGGTGGGCTCGGCGATCTGCTGGACGGAGATCCCAACTAGTCAGGGACGCGGAATTCGCGTTTGAGTCCGCATAACGGGCGAAAGGTGTGTGGGTGACCCGTCAGGAGCGCGAGCAGTTTCTCCAAATCCTTCAGGCGCATGCGCAAACCGTGGCAGTAGGTGAGGCGTGCGCCACCACGACGCGCGACCTCGCCGCCGAGGTCGCGCGCGGCAGCACTCCCAGTCGCAACGATCTGCTGGCCACTGTCGCGGCAGCCGAGCGCGCGCTCGAGGACCTGGCAGGCGTGCGCGAGGAAGTCGAACGGCTGCTTGCTGAATTGCGTTAGTAAGCAGTAGGCAGTAGGCGGTATGCAGTAGGACCGGGGACTAGAATGATTCCCACATGCGCACGCCCGTCACGCTGGTCACCGGTGCAAGCGGAGAAATCGGCCACGGACTGATCACACGGTTGTCCGGAACGGGACGGCCGATCGTCACGATCGACCTCGCGCCGCTCGACCCGTCGCTGCATCGCCTGGTCCTGCGCGAGTTCACCGGCTCGATCACCGACAGCACCCTCCTCGAGCGCGTGCTCGCCGAATTCGAAGTCGATCTGATCTTTCACCTCGCGGCGCTGCTCTCGACGCGCGCAGAGTTCACGCCGATCACGGCGCATCACGTCAACGTCGAGGGGACGCTGACGCTGCTCGAGTTCGCGCAGCGCGAAGGTGAGTCACACGGTCGCACCGTGCTCTTCCTCTATCCGTCGTCGGTTGCCGCCTACGGTCTTCCCGATCTGGCGACGAAGACAAAGGTCGGACGCATCCGCGAAGACGAATGGAACACGCCGCGGACGATGTACGGGTGCAACAAGCTGTACTGCGAGCACCTCGGTCGCTACTACGCGAGGTTCTACAAGCAACTGGCGGCGCATGCGATGGGCCGCGTCGACTTCCGGTGCGTCAGGTTTCCAGGCTTGATCTCGGCGGTGACGATGCCAGCGGGTGGGACGTCCGATTACGCGCCGGAGATGATTCATGCGGCGGCGCGCCAAGAGCCATATACGTGCTTCGTGCGTCCCGATACGCGCATCCCGTTCATGGCGATGCCCGACGCGATCTCGGCGTTGCTCGATCTCGCGAAAGCGCCGCGTGAGAACCTGACGCGCACCGCCTACAACCTCACGGCGTTCAGCCCCACCGCGCAACAGATTCACGATGCCGTCATCGGCGCATTTCCCGGGGCCGTGGTGCAATGGGGAACCGACGAAAAGCGTCAGAGCATCGTCGACTCATGGCCGGAGGACGTCGATGACAGGGCCGCGCGCCGCGATTGGGCGTTCGCGCCGGTGTACGATTTCACGTCGGCGTTCGACGAATATCTGATTCCGAACGTCCGGGAGCGCTATCGATGAAGCGTGCGTATGTGCTGGCCGCCTGCCTGGCCGTGATGGTGACGACACACGCGGCGGAGAACGATTCGATGAATGCCCTTGCCGAGCGCTATGTGAAGCTCGTGCTGGCGCTCGGCCAGCACGATGCGGACTACGTGGATGCGTACTATGGACCTCCGCAATGGCAGAAGGACGCGGAAGGCGCGAAGCGCCCGCTGGCCGAGATCGATCGCGACGCGGCTGCGGTGGAAGCCGCGTTGGCAGCCGCAAAGCCCGCGCAGTCCGCCGAAGAAATCCTGCGACTCCGGCACGAGTACCTGACGAAGCAGCTATCAGCGCTGCGCGCTCGCGTGTCGATGCTGGGTGGAACGACCTTCACCTTCGACGAAGAGTCGAAGGCGCTCTATGACGCGGTTGCACCGACGCACACAGACAGTGAGTTCGATGCCGTCCTCAAGGACCTCGAGTCGCGGTTACCCGGACAGGGGTCACTCAGCGAGCGGTTCGACAAGTTCCGATCGCAATTCACGATTCCGAAAGACCGGCTGGATGCCACGTTCAAAGCCGCGATCGAGGGATGCCGCAGCCGCACGCTCGCGCACCTTTCGCTGCCGGCCGGGGAAAGCTTTGTCGTCGAGTACGTGACGAACAAGAGCTGGTCTGGCTACAACTGGTACAAGGGGAACTACCACAGCGTCATTCAGGTCAACACCGATCTGCCGATCTTTGCGGACCGTGCAATCGATCTGGCCTGTCACGAGGGTTACCCGGGGCACCATGTCTACAACGTGCTGCTCGAGAAGACGCTCGTGCGCGACCGCGGGTGGGTGGAGTTCTCCGTGTATCCGCTTCGGTCGCCGCAGTCGCTCATCGCGGAGGGCTCCGCGAACTACGGCATCGACATCGCGTTTCCAAGAGCCGAGACGACTCCAGTTCGAGCGCTCGGTGATCTTTCCGACGGCCGGTCTCGACTCAGCGGCGGTCGACGACTACTACGCTGTGCTGAGTCTCGTCGATCGATTGTCGTACGCGGGCAATGAGGCCGCGCGCCGCTATCTCAATGGTCAGATCGACGCAGCGGCCGCTGCAAAGTGGCTGGAGCACTATGGACTGTATTCGCCGCCGCGCGCGCAGCAGCGGATGCGGTTCGTGGACCAGTACCGCAGCTACGTGATTAACTACAACGTGGGCAAAGACATGGTGGCGCGTTATGTCGAGTCGCAGTCGAACGGTGGCGCCGACGCCGCGCGTCGCTGGGATGTCTTCACGCGACTCTTGTCGTCTCCGCGGCTTCCATCAGGGTTGACCCGATGATTTGCATTGAGATCAGCCGGCCAGGTGGGCCTGAAGTCCTGGTCCCGGTCGAGCGGCCGGATCCGGTGCCGGGCCCTGACGAAGTGCTCATTCGCGTCGCCGGATCTGGCGTGAACCGGCCGGACGTCCTTCAACGAAAGGGTGACTATCCGCCTCCCAAAGGGGCGAGTGACATCCCTGGCCTCGAAGTGTCGGGCACGATCGCCGCGGTTGGCTCGGGGTGCAGCATTGGAGGGTTGACGATCGGGTGTGCGCGCTGGTGGCCGGAGGTGGCTACGCGACGATGTGTGTTGCGCCAGCACGCCAGTGTCTTCCTGTTTCAACGACCCTCGATCTGGTCGAGGCTGGTGCGATCCCGGAAGCCTTCTTCACCGTCTGGACCAACGTTTTCGATCGCGGGCGGCTGCGCGACCGGGGAGACCGCGCTCTTTCACGGCGGATCGAGCGGCATCGGCACGACGGCGATTCAACTTGCCGCGGCGCGTGGTGTCACAGTGCTCGCGACGGCGGGGTCGGACGAGAAGTGTCGAGCGTGTGAGGATCTCGGTGCCAAACAGGCGATCAACTACCGCACGGCAGATTTCGTGAAGGCGGTTCTCGAGTTGACCGATGGCAAAGGCGTGGACCTCATTCTCGACATGGTCGGCGGAAGCTACATCGGTCGAAACCTCGAGGCGCTCGCAACGGACGGACGTCTGGTGCAGATCGGCTTCATGAGCGGCGAGTCAACGGCCCCAGTCGATTTCAGGCGCATCCTGACGCGGCGCCTGACGATCACCGGCTCAACGCTCAGGCCGAGAAGCGTCGCGGAGAAGGGGCAGATTGCAGGCGCGCTGCGAACCGAGATCTGGCCACTGCTCGATCGTGGCGCCGTCAAACCGGTCATCCATCGCATCCTGCCGCTGGCCAAGGCCGCCGAAGCGCACCGTCTCATGGAGTCGAGCGAGCATATCGGCAAGATCGTTCTCGGTCGATAATCGCCGCCGCCCTCCGCCGAACGTCGAGCCACGGTTTATGATTGGCGGGAAACCGTGGCTACGTCCCCTGTTGATGCCCTGATCGGCCAGACGATTGGTTCCTATGTCATCGTCGCCCGCGTCGGTGGCGGTGGTATGGGCGTGGTCTACCAGGCCCGGGACACGAGGCTTGGCCGCATCGTTGCCCTGAAGTTCCTCCCACCACAGTGGAGTCACGACGACGAGGCGAGACAGCGCTTTGTCCGCGAAGCACAGGCCGCCTCGGCGACCAGTCATCCGAACATCTGCACCATTCACGACATCGAGACCGCCCCCGACGGCCAACTCTTCATCGTCATGGCCTACTACGAGGGACAGACGCTGA
Source organism: uncultured Acidobacteriota bacterium (assembly GCA_963818645.1). Taxonomy (GTDB): domain Bacteria; phylum Acidobacteriota; class Vicinamibacteria; order Vicinamibacterales; family UBA2999; genus Gp6-AA40. Next base: position 94,837 of record CAWFTF010000001.1, read on the forward strand.
AGCAGCGGCTGGCGTCTGGACCGCTGGCGAGCGACGAAGCGCTCGACATCGCGACGCAGATCGCTGACGGCCTCGCGAAAGCGCACGCACAGAACGTCGTGCATCGCGATATCAAGCCGGGCAACGTCATGCTGACCGAAGACGGCGTTCGCATCGTCGACTTCGGTCTTGCCACGTTCGCAGATGCGCTCAAGCTCACGGCGGAGCACTCGACGCTTGGGACGGTGGCGTACATGTCGCCGGAACAGGTGCGCGGGCTCGCCGCTGATGCGCGATCAGATGTGTGGGCGGTGGGCGTCATCCTCTACGAAATGCTCACGGGCCGCGTGCCGTTCCAGGGTTCGCACGCCGAGGCGATCGCGTATGCCATCAGGAACGAGACGCCGGCGCCGATTCGCGCATCGCGTCCGGACGTTGCCGAGGAGATCGAGCATCTCGTCTTTCGAGCGATGCACAAAGAGCCGGGGATCCGATTTGCGAACGGCCGCGAGCTATCGCGCGCGCTGCGACAGGTGCGAGGCCATTCGATTCCTCCCGATTTCCGCACCGAGCCAGTGGTCGTGCCGAAGCCAGCTGCGGATGGGAAGCGGCGCCACTGGAAAATCTGGGCGGCCGCAGCTGCGGTCATTGTCGTCGCGGTTGGTGGTGGACTCGCGTACCGGTCACTTGCTGCGGTACAGCGAATCCCCATCGCCATTGCTCCGGTCGTCAATCAAACCGGGTACGCGGACCTGGATCCGTATCGGCTTGCGTTGACGCTGGCACTCATCACGGACCTGTCAGAGTCGCCAAACGTTCGTGTGTTGTCGTATCCGCGTCTGCTACAGATCGTTCGTCGATTCATTGCGAGCGGTACGGATGTCTCGAGCCGCGATGCGGTCCAGGCCGTGACGACGTACGGCGGACCTCGATTCGTCGTGCTTCCTGTGCTCGCCTACGAGGGGGGGCGATGGCGTGCACGCGCCGAGATTCAGGATGCGTCAACCTCAACGACGGCGGCAGTCGTCGAGACCGATGCCGTGTCGTCGTCGATCGCCAGGGACACCGCGTATACGCTGATGGGCCAGATTGCGGCGCTCGTTCAGGAGCACTTCAGGACCGCCGGCCCAGGGAAGTCGTATGCCGTGCGCAGCGCATCTGCACGACTGCGTTCGCTGGACGCCGTCAAGGCCTTCGAAGAGGGGCTCAGTGCTCTCGGTCAGCTCGAGTACTCGGTTGCTGAGAGTGCGTTCCTGCAAGCCAGAAAACAGGACGCCCGCAGTCCGATGCCGATTGCGTGGTTGAGCCGAGTCGAGTTGCTCCTGCGCAAGCCCGAACAAGCGGCCGAGGCCGCGGACGCTGCGGTTGCGCTCCTGTCGAATGCGACCCCGCGCGCCGACCGCATGTTCGTGAACGCCGTGGTCGCCGAGGCACGACGGGACTATGAGGCAGCGGAACGAACGTACAGCGAGTGGATCGCCGCTTATCCGGACGACGCGACCGGACTGATTGAGCTTGGCGGATTTCGGGATCGGCGATCGCAAACAGAGGCGGCGGTCGTGAGCTTTCGCCGCGCGCTCGCGCTCGACAACCGCCTCCTGCGACCGCACGTCGATCTCTGTCGTCTCTATAACCGCTTGAACGATTCTGCCAATGCTCGTACGCAAGCAAGGGAGGCGGCCATGAGTTACGCCGCCCTTGGGAGTCGAGACGGGGAAGCGCAGGCGCTCTTCTGCCTGACCGATGCGCTCCGCGGAGGAACGCCCGCAGACCGGCAGGAGGCGCGTCGTGTCGCGGATAGCGCGCTCGCGATCGTGGAAGAACTCCGGTTGAACTATTCGAGGTCGTGGGCCTACCACTACGTCGCGCTTGGCCGTGCGGAGCAGGGGAATCTCGCAGAAGGCGCCGCGTTCTGGGAGAAGGCGGCGATCGCCGCGAAGGAGTCGGGCAACCGCGAACTCGAGCCCATTGTTCTTGCCAACCTGGGCGTCACCCACGCGCGCCTGGGACATCGTCAGCAAGCGATGGAGTTTTATCGACTGAGCTCACTTGCGCACGAGGCGGTCGGCAATCAACTGCGCGCCGCGCGCGTGCAGATCAACCGCGCGCAGCTTCGAATCGACTTTGGCAGCGATCCCGACGGGGCTTTTCGCGAGGTCGAGAACGCTCTGGCGGTCTTTGTCGATCAGGGCGATCGGAACTATCAGGTGTTCAGCCGTCAGGCGATGGGGGCGTACTACCGGTATGTCGCTCGCTACGCAGAAGCGGAACAGGAACTGCGCAAGGCGCTGGCGATTGCCGGTGAGCGTGATCTCAAGGAGGACATCGTTGCGCTGAATATCGATCTCGCGAGGTCGTACTTTGACCAGGGCGACTACGGCGCGGCGGTCATGCTCCTTGAACCGATCGGTGACGGCTTCGACCAGCAGAGCCTCCACGCGTGGATTCGCCTGGCTCGCACCCGTCTTCGTCTCGGCGACTTCACCGCCGCTCAGGCTTTGCTTCTCAAAGCGGACGAGGATGTGGCAAAGCGCAAGGAGACGGAGTACAGGCCGGTTCTCTACGCGACGCTCGGTGAGCTCGAATACGAATCCGATCGATTGCCAGAGGCACGAGCGCACTTCGCGCGCGCGGCCGCGATGTGGACCGACGATCTTCCCGATCCCGCGAGCGTAGAGGCCAGGGCTTACGTGGGGTTGATCGACGCTCTTCGCGGCCGGATTGCCTCAGGGCGGTCGGCGATCGAGTCGAGCCTCACGCAGGCTGTGAAGATGCGGCAGGTCGCGATCGAGGCGCGCTGCCGCATCTTTCTGGCGCAACTGCTTCTTCGTGAGAAGAGCGCGAGCGATGCACTCCGTGTGTTGAATGAGATCAAGCCAGATACCGTGCGCGGCGAGTTGCTGGCACAGTCCCACTACTGGCGCGGCATGGCGTTGGGCGGGATCACCAGCGAGGCGAACACCGAGAAGCAGCGCGCGAAGACGCTCGCCGAAGAGGCCGCTGCGAAGCTGTCTGAACGCGACAGACAGGGATTCCTCGCGCGTCGCGATCTCAAACGCATCATAGGATAGGTATGCTGTTCGGGAACGGATCAGCTTTCGTTAGTGCATATGTCAGGCATCGACAGCGGAATCCGTCCGAGGTCGGGCGAGATATGGAGGCGCGCGATGGGCAGTGGCGAATTCGACGGTGGCAGCAGTGTGACGTGGAGGATCAATCATTCAGACGGCGACTCGGGTAACGGAAACCAGCACGGCGCCCACGGCAAGGACAAGCATCCGAAGGGGCCGAATGGAATGTTCGTAGTGGAAGTCACGGGTCACCCCCCGATCTTCGCGCCCACGAGAGGCACCATCGTTCGCGTCGCGTGGGGCGACTCGGCTCAGAGTGTGCCAGCTGCGGCCACCGCGGCAAAGACCGCGAAGTCGAAGACCAGGAGGGCGAAAGGCTGACGCGTCAGGAGCCCAGGAACAATTTTCTGAGCCGCGCACTGAGCCCCCTGGCGTGTGGCGCTCCGATTCCGAGCAGCGCAATCGTCAGCTCGTTTGCCGTCGGATAGCGATCGCCGGCTTTCTTCGAGAGCAGGCGTCGAACCACGTCCTCGAGGCCTTTCGGGTGCTGAGGCGCGAGGCTCGTGAGCGGCACCGGTTCCTTGTCCAGCACGTTGGCCACGGTCTCTGATGGGGAGGCGCCTGCGAAGGGCAGTCTCCCCGTCGCCATCTCGAAGATGACCACGCCCAGCGAGAAGAGGTCGCTGCGGGGATCCAGCGGCAGCTGCAGGATCCGTTCGGGCGCCATGTAGTTGGCCGTTCCCATTGGACGTCCGGGAATCGTCGATCCCTCAAGACCGAGTTCGTCCGTATCGGTCGTCTTGAAGCGGCGGGCGAGGCCGAAGTCGAGGACTTTGACCTGGCCTTCCGAACTTACGACGATGTTACCTGGCTTGATGTCGCGGTGGACGATGCCCTTGGCATGTGCCGAACCGAGGGCCGCGGCAATCTGCAGCGCAATCTCCACGATTGCCCCCGTGGAGAGCTGATTGCGCGCCATGTAGGTCTTGAGGTTGAGTCCCTCGACGCACTCCATCGCGATGAAGGCGCGCCCGTCGGCGCGGTCGATCTCGTAAATCGTGCAGATATTCGGGTGATTCAGCTGCGCGATCGTGTCGGCTTCGCGCTGGAAGCGACGTTCGGCATCCGGGTCGTCGGCGGATTCCTCGGGCAGAAACTTGAGGGCGACTTTCCGAGGCAGACGGACATCTTCAGCTTCGTACACGATGCCCATTCCGCCACTGCCCAGCTTGCCAGTGATGCGATAGTGACTGATGGTGTGACCGAGCATCGACCTAGGGAAGGATACGTACGTTCGATCCTCGTTGCAAACCCGTTAGGGGGTGTGGAGGGTTTTCCCGCTATGATGGCTGCCAATCACACCGTGAGCGACGCGTCCAACAAGACATCGAACCCGTCCGAGCGTCCGACCGATGATCAAGCCACTCTGCTGAGCGACGAGCCAACCATCGAGTTGGTCGTCAGGGCCCGCGAAGGCGACCGCCTGGCGGTCGAGGCTCTGCTTCAACGGTCGATCCCAAGCCTCCGAAGATTTGCGCACGGGCGCCTGCCTGCGGCAGCCAGGGGATCGCTGGATACGGGAGACCTGGTGCAGGAAACCGTGCTGCACGTGCTCAGGAGACTCGACACGTTCGAGCCCCGGCATGTCGGCGCCATGCAGGCGTACCTGCGTCAGTCGGTCATCAACCGGATCCGCGACGAGGTGCGACGAATCGGCCGGCATCCGACACCAGTGGATCTACCTGACGATCTGGCGTCCGAGATACCATCGCCGCTCGAGGAGGCCGTTCGAGCCGAGGCCTACGATCGGTATCGCGCCGTGCTCGTGCAGTTGAGCCCACGCGATCGTGAGATGATCGTCGCACGCATCGAGGCTCAGTGGAATCTCGGCGAGATCGCCCAGCGCTTCAACATGCGGACGGTCGACGGCGCTCGCATGGCCGTTACGCGCGCCTTACGCCGGCTGATGGATCGATTGAAGACGTAGCGAGGCTCTGCCTCGCGACGTCTTGACTGTATCTCTTGATCTCTTGCCGCGCTCCGCGCGGCTAGTCGGCGACGACGACCCGCCGGCTGCTCGTGTGCGAGCGCAGCACGTCTGACGTCAGGCGCTTACTGAGATACACCTTCGACTCGCGATTGTCCGACGGGTGTATCTCGTACTTGATCACGTTGAACTCGAGTTGATCGAGCGTGCCGCGCATGTCGTAGTAGCGGTTCTTCGTCTTGACGACGACCTCGTGAAACCCGGAGGCGTGCGCCCACACTTCCGATTCCTCGGTGAGCGCGCGGAAGTGCCCCTGGCCTCGCCAGTCGCGGCGAGTGCCTCCCACCCAGCTGTAGAGCACCTTGCGATCTTCGAAGACCACGCTGCTGTCCAGGCGTGACACGAGATCGACCAGTTTCGGCTCGCTCTCATTTTTCCGGATTTCGTGGACGATCTTGAAGGCAACCGGAACGATGGTGCCGGGGTCGTCGCGCAACGGAGCCTCGGCCATCAGGATGAGGAACTCGCGGTCGTGCAGGCGCGAGAGGATTTCCGCCGCGGTCTTCTTGCGCGGAAACTCGCCGAAATATTCTTCGATGTACTGGATCTCGAGGGCACCGGTCTCGAGCGGGTACTGCTTGATCAGATACTCCATCAACGGCGGGAACTCACACCTCAATTATGGTTCATATCCCAAGTTGGGCAGAAGCCACCGTTCGGTTTCGGCGAGGCTGGCGGCTTTTCGTCGTGCGTAATCCTCCACCTGATCCCGGCCCAGCCGTCCGACGGTGAAATACCGTGAGGCCGCGTTGGCGAAATACAGCCCGCTCACCGAAGCCGCGGGCGTCATGGCGAAGCTCTCGGTCAGGGCGATTCCGACGCGCTCAGCTCCTAGAAGATCGAAGAGACGCCGCTTCTCGCTGTGATCGGGGCAGGCGGGATAGCCAAACGCCGGACGAATGCCGCGATACCGCTCCGTCTGCAAGTCCACCGGCGTGAGCTGTTCGTCCGCGCCATAACCCCACTCTCGTCGCGCCCGCGCGTGCAGCCATTCGGCGCACGCCTCCGCACAGCGATCGGCAAGCGCCTTCACCATGATGGCGTGGTAGTCGTCGTGCTGCTGCTCGAAAGTGCGAGCCAGGTCGTCGGCACCGAGGCCGCCAGTGACAGCGAACGCTCCGAGGTAGTCGGTATATCCCGATTCCATCGGCGCGATGAAGTCGCTCAGCGAGAGATGGGGCGTGCCATCGGCCATCTGCTCCTGCTGTCTCAGCATCGGAAAGCGAGTGAGCTCAGTGTGCGCTGCCAACCCCGAATCCCGAATCCCGGGTCCTGGATCCCGGGCCCGGATCCCGGATCCCGGATCACGATGTCATCACCGTCCGTGTTCGCCGGCCAGAATCCGTAAACAGCGCGCGCCTGGATCGATTGTTCCCTCGACGATGCGATCGAGGACCGTGCGGGCGTTGTCGTAAAGCTCGCGCGCGGCGTGACCGTACTGCGGGTGCTGGAGAATCGCGGGAAAGCGTCCTTTGAGCTCCCACGCGGCAAAAAAGAACGTCCAGTCGATGTAGGGAACGAGCTCGGCGAGGTCGACGTCGAGCGTCTTCGCGCCGGTAAACGAAGGCACCGCAATCGCCGACGGGGTCCAATCGAGCTGTAGCCGCTTTCGCGACGTCTCTCTCCATGGAACCATCGGTCGTCGTTTCAGAGCGGCGTACTGCGTGCGAAGGCGATCCTGATCTTCGCGATTGCTCGCATCGAGCGCCGCGCGCTGTGCGGGATCGAGCAGGCGCGAGACGACGTCCACAGCCTTCGACGCGTCGACCACGTGCACGACGGGCTGGCCGCCATACTCCTGAGCGATCTTCACGGCGGTGTGCTGGCGGCTGGTTGTGGCACCGCCGATGAGCAGCGGCAGGCTCATGGAGCGCCGTTCCATCTCGCGCGCGACAAAGACCATCTCGTCGAGCGATGGCGTGATCAGTCCGCTCAGGCCAACGAGGTCCGCGCCCTCGTCGACTGCAGCTTGAAGAATCCTGTCGGCAGAGACCATGACGCCGAGGTCGAGGACCTCGTAGTTGTTGCATCCCAGCACCACGCCGACGATGTTCTTGCCGATGTCGTGGACGTCTCCCTTGACGGTCGCGAGCAGTATTTTTGGCCGCGCCTTTGCCTTGTGACCTTGGCTCTGTGACCGTGCCTCCTCCTCTTCAAAGTAGGGGAGGAGACACGCGACCGCTTTCTTCATCACACGCGCGCTCTTGACGACCTGCGGCAGAAACATCTGTCCCGACCCGAACAGATCGCCGACGACGCGCATGCCGTTCATCAGCGGTCCTTCGATCACATCGAGCGGTCGAGGAAGCGCGCGACGCGCCTCTTCGACGTCCTGTTCGATGAATTCGACGAGACCGTGGACGAGGGCGTGCTCCAGTCGCTTGTCCACGCTGAGCTCGCGCCATGTCAGATCGGCGCCCTGGCTGCTCGCGCGTCCGGCTACAGTGGCGGCAAACTTGACCAGCCTGTCGGTGGCGTCCGGCCGCCGGTTGAAGATGACGTCCTCGACGTGTTCGAGAAGGTCGGCCGGAATCGTCTCGTACACGGTCAACTGCGCGGCGTTGATGATCGCCATGTCGAGGCCCGACTTGATGGCGTGAAAGAGAAACGCCGAGTGCATCGCTTCGCGGACCGCCGTGTTGCCACGGAACGCGAACGACAGATTGCTGATGCCTCCGCAGATCTTGACCCCGGGACAGGTCACCTTCAGGATCTTGGCCGCTTCGAGAAAGTCGAGCGCGTAGTAGTTGTGCTCTTCGAGGCCGGTCGCGATTGCCAGGATGTTCAGATCGAACACGATGTCGGACGGGTCAAGCCCGAGTCGATCGGTCAGCAGGCGGTAGGCGCGCTCGCAGATCTCGATCTTGCGACCGGCGGTGTCGGCCTGGCCGCGTTCGTCGAACGCCATCACGACGAGCGCGGCGCCGTATCGCCGGATGATTCGTGCCTTGCGAACGAAGTCCTCTTCGCCTTCCTTCAGGCTGATCGAGTTGACGATCGCCTTGCCCTGGACGCACTGCAGGCCCGCTTCGAGCACCGACCACTTCGAGCTGTCGATCATGAACGGCAGCCGCGCGATCTCGGGCTCCACCGCCACCACGTTCAGGAACGTCGTCATCGCAGCCTCCGAGTCGAGCATTCCTTCGTCCATGTTGATGTCGAGGATGTTCGCGCCGCCGCGAACCTGCTCGAGGGCAATCGCGGCCGCATCGAGGTACTGCTGGTTCGAGATCATGCTGGCGAAACGCTTCGATCCGGTGACGTTGGTCCGCTCGCCGACGACGATCAGCGTCGAGTCGGGACGCACGGTCAGCGTCTCCAGCCCCGAGAAGTGCGTCAGGTGATCGGTCTCTGGAGTCGCGTCCGCGCGCTCCGGTTGACGCGCGCGTCGAGGCGTCACCCCATCGATCGTCTCGCGGATTGCCCGGATGTGCGCGGGCGTCGTCCCGCAGCAGCCTCCCAGGATGTCCACATAGCCCGAGTCCGCGAAGTCGCGGAGAAGGGCAGCCGTCTGCTCCGGCAGCTCGTCGTACTCGCCGAAGGCATTGGGCAGCCCGGCGTTCGGATGGCAGGTGACGTATTCGCCCGCGAGACGCGCGAGCTCCGCGATGTACGGACGCAGCTGCTGTGCGCCGAAGGCGCAGTTCAAACCCACGCTGAACGGCCGCGCATGTTCGATCGAGACGTAGAACGCGTCGAGCGTCTGGCCGGAGAGCGTTCGTCCACTGCGATCGGCGATGGTCACCGAGATCATCAGTGGAACTTCCCTGCCGCGCGCGTCGAACTCGTCGTGAATCCCGGCAATCGCCGCCTTGGCGTTCAACGTGTCGAAGACGGTCTCGAGCAGAAGCAGATCGACGCCGCCATCGAGCAGCCCGCGCACCTGCTCGCGATACGACAGGCGGACCTGCGCGAATGTCGTTGCTCTGAACGCGGGGTTGTTGACGTCCGGCGAGATCGAGAGCGTCCGATTGGTCGGGCCGATCGCTCCGGCGACGTAGCGCGGCCATGCGGGCGTCTTCGCCGTCCACTCGTCGGCGGCTTTGCGAGCCAGGGCGGCGGCCTCTACGTTCAGCTCGTAGACGATCGACTCGAGGCCGAAGTCCGACTGCGCAATCGACGTGCTCCCGAAGGTGTTGGTCTCAATGATGTCCGCGCCGGCGTCCAGGTAGGCGTGATGGATGGACGCGATCAGATCGGGCCGGGTCAGGACCAGCAGGTCGATGTTGTTCTTGAGCAGGTGCGAGTGATCGCGGAAGCGCGTCCCGCGAACCGTGGCCTCGTCCAGCTTGTGCTGCTGGACCATCGTGCCCATGGCGCCGTCGAGCATCAGGATGCGTCCGGCCAGCGCGCGGTCGAGAGAGCGGAGCAGTGGAGACATGGTGTCAGGAGCGAACGGTGCGGACGCGCGCGGGCTGAGATACCCGCGCCGGATGGGCGGGCTTGGTGCCACTCGCCACGAGGACCGTAAATGGGTCGCCTCGACGGGATGCACCGGTCGATACGCGGACGTGCACGAGACCGGCGCCCTCGAGAAACTCGCGCAATTGGTCGATGGTGAACCCGAGATGGCGATCGCCAAACCTGGACCGGACCCAGCCCTGATCGTGCGCTTTCAGATCCATCAGGAGCACGCGTCCTGAGGGCCGCAGCACGCGAACGGCTTCGGCGATGGCGCGTTCCGGGTCGCTCGCATGGTGCAGCGCCTGGGACAGCAGCGCGACGTCGTGCGAGGCATCGCGCAACGGCAGTCGCGAGAGATCACCTTTCCGCCACTCGACGTTCGTGATCTGGCGCTTTGCCGCCAACGCCTTCGCATGCTCCAGCACATCGTCAGACCGATCGACACCGGTGACACGCCGGGCCCATCGCGCCGCCTCTACTGCGAGATACCCATCACCGCAGCCGATGTCGACAACATCCAGCGGCGGCAACAGTTCTCCGAGCGTCCGCGCCCATGCCGCCCAACTGCGGCCAGGGAGCAGCTGCCGGGCATCACCGTGCGGGTAGAACTGTTCTTGCCGGTTTCGCAGGACCTCCTGCAGCCTGGCGTCGTCTTCTCGCACCGCTCGATCCGTCGTCAATGCAGCGAACTGTTCCGCGAGCAGTGACCACAGCGGGAGTCGAGGCTCCGTCCGGGACGCATCCGGCAAGCGGTAGAAGACGAATCCCGCCGCGCGCTCTTCCGCAACGAGGTTGGCCTCCTTGAGCAGCCCGAGATGTCGCGAGACGCCCGATTGGGCAACACCCAGAATCGACGTCAGCTCGCTGACGTTGAAACGCTCGTGTGACAGCACTCGCAGCAGCCGCAGGCGGGTGGGGTCGGCCAGGAGCTTGAAAACGGCCGCGGAGCGCATAGGAGACATCGCTAAATCTACATATGTAGATATGAATCGGTCAAGCGGGCCATTTTTCGTTTTTGGGCCGGCCTGAAAAGTCGTGCGCTCGCGCACGGAACGCTCGTCGATCCACTCGATCGCTGCCCTCCTCTCTGCAGAGTGATTCTGAATTTTTGTTAATGTTGCACGAATCGTTCGTCATCTTTGCAGAAATCGCGCGCGCATCACTCAGATGCATGCTGCAGGATTGCAAAGTGTTCGTTCGTTTGTGCATAATTTGTCGGACGCCACTGTGTTCGAGCGGCGTCACCCTTCACACACTTCCGCACCAGCACACGAGAAAGGACAGGCCGCCACAATGGGATCCGCAGCTCTTTCCGAAGCCGTCAAAAGCATCCGTGAGTGGTCCATGAGCGAGGGTCGCGCGCCGTCCTCGCCCGCGAAGGCCGCCGACCTCTTCGGCACTCTCGCGTTCAACGACAAGGCGCAGCAGGATCGTTTGCCGAAGCCGATCTACCGCGCGTTGCGCGCAACGATCACGCGCGGCGAGCCACTCGATCTTTCGACAGCGGATGCCGTGGCGACGGCGCTGAAGGACTGGGCGGTGGAACACGGAGCCACGCATTACACGCACTGGTTCCAGCCGATGACCGGAATCACCGCGGAGAAGCACGATTCGTTTCTGTCGCCGAATGCCGACGGGACGGCGATCGCGGAGTTCCGAGGCAAGGAATTGATCAAGGGCGAGCCGGACGCATCGAGCTTCCCGTCAGGTGGAATGCGATCCACCTTCGAAGCGCGTGGCTACACGGCATGGGATCCGACGAGCCCGCCCTGGTTGCTGTTCAACGGCGGCAACAGCGTCACGTTGGTGATTCCGACTGCGTTCGTGAGCTGGACGGGAGAAGCGCTCGACAAGAAGACGCCGCTGCTGCGCTCGATGGAAGCCGTGTCGAAGCAGGCGGTGCGCGTGCTGAAGCTGTTCGGATCGACCGCCGAGCGCGTGTATGCGACGTGCGGACCCGAGCAGGAATACTTCCTGATCGATAGCAACTTCTACTTTCGCGCGCCCTGACTTGATCAACGCCGGCCGCACGCTCTTCGGTGCGAAGCCGCCGAAGGGTCAGGAGATTGGAAGATCAGTACTTCGGCGCCATTCCCGAGCGCGTGCTCGCGTGTATGGCCGAAACCGAAATGGAGTTGTTCAAGGTGGGCGTGCCGGTGAAGACGCGCCACAACGAGGTCGCGCCGAGCCAGTATGAGATCGCGCCGGTTTTCGAGAATGCCAACGTTGCCGTCGACCACCAGATGATGACGATGGAGATGCTGAAGAAGATCGCACCGAAGTACGGTCTCGCCTGCCTGCTCCACGAGAAGCCGTTCGCTGGTGTCAACGGTTCCGGCAAACACAACAACTGGTCACTGTCCGACGAGTTCGGCAACAACCTGCTTGGTCCGGGCGACACTCCGCACGACAACATGCAGTTCCTGGTCTTCTGCGCGGCCGTCCTGCGCGCGGTCGATCGGTGGCAGGGTCTGCTGCGCGCGAGCATCGCGAGTGCGGGGAACGATCACCGCCTCGGCGCGAATGAAGCGCCGCCCGCGATTCTGTCCGTCTTCCTCGGCGACATGCTCACCGACATCTTCGAGCAGCTCGGAGAAGGGCGCGGCGAAGTCGACGAAGCAGGGTGGCACCCTCGATTTGGGAGTCAGTGTGCTGCCGAAGCTGCCGCGCGACGCTGGCGACCGTAACCGCACCAGCCCGTTCGCGTTCACCGGCAATAAGTTCGAATTCCGCGCCGTGTCCTCGGGGCAGAGCATCGCGTTTCCAAACATGGTGCTGAATGCCGCCATGGCAGATGCCCTCGATTCGGTGGCCACCGACCTCGAAGCCGCGACCGCCAAGGGCGAGGATCTGGCCAAGGCCGTCAGCAAGCTCCTGACGAAGATCGTCAAGGAGCACAAGCGGATCGTCTTCAACGGCAACAACTACTCGGCCGAGTGGGAGAAGGAAGCGGGCAAGCGCAAGCTCCTGAACCTGAAGAACACGGTGGACGCGTTGCCGCAGCTCGTGACCAAGGACGCGATCAAGCTGCTCGAGAGATACAGGATTCTCAACGAGCGCGAGATTCACGCGCGCTACGAGATCTTCCTCGAGAACTACAACAAGACCATCAACATCGAAGGACAGTTGATGGTGCTCATGGCCAATCGCTACATTCTTCCGGCGGCGTTCGAATATCAGACGAACGTCGGGCAGAGCGTGGCGGCAGTCCGCGCGGGTGGTGGTCGCAGCGCCCAGGGCAAGAAGCTGCTGGGGACCTACACGAAGCTGGTCGACAAGTTCAGGGTGCAGACCGACGTGTTGACCAAGGCGCTCGAGCACAGCGGTGGTTCAGCCGAGAAGCACGCGAAGTACATGCGGGACAAGATCGTCCCCGCGATGGCCAAGCTGCGCGAGATCGGTGACGAGATCGAGGTGCTGACGCCGCACAAGATCTGGCCGCTGCCGACGTATCGAGAGATGCTTTTCGTGAAGTAGGGAGCCCCGAAAATGAGGGCGGGGAAGGAGCGATCCTTCTTCCCCGCCTTCGCCTTTTCGACTGTCATTCTTCTTCTTCTTGGATCCCGTCAACAAAACGGCGTTCCAATCCCCCAACTTTCTGGATCCAAAAAGGCAGATTCAACCTCGAAATTACGTGCGGATCTTCAGCGGCCTCGGCCGTGGGCGCTCGCCCAAAACACAGCATTTGCAAGGGTTCGAGGCCTGATCGAGCATCGAGAAACGACGACGTCGTCACACAGGGGGTGTACACTGCAGATCTTGCCTGGGTCTTGCAAGTAGCCACGAAGAGATGGGAATTCTCGAGAAACTCCGTCCACAACCTCGCTGGAAGCACGCCGATCCCGGCGTCCGGTCCGCCGCCGTCTATGAGTTGGGTCCTGCGGAGGCGGACGCGCTGCTTGCGCTCGCCCGCGAGGATGCTGATTCACGTGTCCGACGGGCCGCCGTTGGCCGCATCTCCGAGGTCGATGTCCTTGGAGAAATCGCCCGGACCGATCCGGACGAGGACGTTCGCAGCGAGGCAATCCGCGGATTAGCCGGCCTGGCCGCCGAGACGACGGAGCCTGATCTTGCCTCCGACGTCGTGCGGCAGTTGACGATGCTCGGCCGCTTGAAAGAGGTGGTGGTCGTCGCCCGCGAGAACTCCAGCCCCCTCGTGCGCGGCGCGGTGGTCGACCTGATTGACGATTCAAAGTCGCTCGGGTCCGTGAGTCGTCATGCTCAGGACGCATCCACGCGCCTGCGTGCGCTCGCCCGGCTGAGCGATCCCGACGAGATTCTCAACGTCGCGTTGAAAGCGGAGCACACAGATTCCGCAGTTTCGGCGCTCGACCGTATACACGATCCAGCAGCGCTGTCGGCGATCGCCCAGCGCGCGCGAAACAAGGTTGCCGCCCGGCGCGCGCGAACGAAGCTTCGCGAAGCCGAGGAAGCGGCGCAGCCGCAGCACGAAATCGCGGCGCGCATGACCGCGACGGATCGTACGAAGGCGCTCGACCTCGTACATCAGGCCGAGGCGCTGGTTGCCATTCAGGATCCGGAAGCGGCGTCTTCCTCGCTTGCCGCCGTGCGTCTGGCGTGGGCCGAGTTCCAGGCCGACGTCGACATCGACGAACCGACGGTTCGGCAGTTCGAATCAGCCAGCGATGCCGTTCGAGAGGCTATCGCGGAGCGGCGGCGTGAAGCCGCTGCAGAACGCGAACGGCAGCAGGCGCTCGAGCGTGAGCAGACGGATCGTGTTGCGATCGTCACGGAGATCGAGCTGCTGTCTGGACCGAGGGCCGTCGATCGGATTGCCGAACTGCGCGTGCAGTGGGACGGCCTGCCGATGATGCCGTCGGAGTACGCCGCATCGCTGACGCGGCGATTCCAGGACGCCTCCCGCGCGTTCGAGGATCGCGAGCGCCGACGGCTTCTGGCCGAGGCCGCAGTGGGCCGACTCGACTCGCTCGCCACCGAGCTCGAACAGCTCGCGGCGTCCGAGCAGCCGGTGGACGATGTGGTGGCACGATGGCGTGGATTGCGGCGCGACGCCGACGTGCTGCGCGAGCATGCATCGGCCAATCTGGTGGCTGCCGAGCGCCTCGAGCGCGCTGTGTCGGTTCTCGAACAGAAGGAGAACGAATATCAGCAGGCACGAGCCAGACTCGAGCAGGAGAATCTTCGCCGGCTGCAGCAGTTCTGCCGGCAGGTCGAGGCGCTTGCCGCCGCCGAACCGCTGACGCTGAAGGCCGGGGACCGCGCGCTCCGGGAGATCCGGGCCACCCTCGAAGATCGGGCGCCCCTTCCGACCAAGCGCGATCGTCAGGAAATCCAGACACGACTCGAGGAAGCACGCGCGAAGCTCGCGCCGCGCATCCAGGAGCTGCGCGACGCCGACGAGTGGCAGCGCTGGGCGAACCTGCAGGTGCAGGAGGAGATCTGTCGCGAAATGGAGACGCTCAAGGCCGAGGCGAATCTCGAGGTCGCCGGTCGGCGGATGCGCGAGCTTCAGGCGCGATGGAAGCAGGTTGCACTGGCGCCACGAGCGCAGGGCGAGGCGATGTGGCGGCGCTTCAAGACGGCGCAGGATGAGGTTTACGCGCGAACGTCCGCGTTCTTCGCGGCGCAGAACGAAGAGCGCGCAAGCAACCTCGTTCGCAAGCAGGCGCTGTGCGAGCGCGCCGAAGCATTGGCAGGTTCCACCGACTGGGTGAAGACGGCCGCCGAGATCCAGGGGCTGCAGGCGGAGTGGAAGACGATCGGACCGGTGGCTCGCGGTCACGAGAAGGCGATCTGGGAGCGATTCCGCCGGGCCTGCGATCAGTTCTTCACCAGACGTCAGGAAGATCTCAAGCATCGCAAGGAAGAGTGGGCAGGCAACCTCGCGCGCAAGGAAGCGCTGTGCGTTGCCGCCGAGGAACTGGCCGAGTCCACCGAGTGGGATCAGTCGGCAGCGAAGCTGAAGCAGTTGCAGGCCGAGTGGAAGAAGATCGGCCCTGTTCGGAAGTCGAAGTCAGAGGCGATCTGGCAGCGATTCCGTGCGGCATGCGATCGGTTCTTCGATCGCTACAAGCATCGCGATCAGGTTGAACTGCAGGAGAAGGCCGCGGTTCGCGAAACGGTGATTCGCGATCTCGAAGCGCTGGTTCCGCAGGAGTCGTCCGAGCCGGTCTCTGCACCAGACAACCTGTACGACACCGTCCATCAGGCGCGTGCGAAATGGCAGCAGGCGCCTGAACTGCCTCGCCCTGTGCAGCAGGATCTCGCTGCGCGGTATCACCAGGCCGTCGCGCGAATCGTGGCCGCATGGCCGGAAGCGTTCGCGGGCACCGATCTCGATCCGGAAGCGACGCGCAAGCGGATGGAGAAGCTGCTGGCCAAAGTCGAAGAGCTCGTCGAGTCGCAGCCGACCCGACCGGCGAACCTGTCGCCGACCGAGCGCCTTGCGCAACAGTTGCGCGAGCGGCTGGCTGCCAACACGATGGCGGGCGGGGCACGTGCGCTCGAAGCCGAAGACGCACGCTGGCGGGCGGTCGAGCAGGAAGTGCGATCGGCTCAGGCCCAGTGGATGCGCCTCGGACCCGTGCCGCCGCAGGTGGCCGGTCCGCTCAACGAGCGATTCCAGCGAGCCTGCCGTCGCGTCTTCGATCAACGTCGACGCGCGTCGTAGCCCTGCGGACAAAGATTCCCTCATGATTCGAGCCCTGATTCGGAGTCTCGGTATTGGTGTGCTGTGCGCGCCGATGCTGCTCGCGCAGGCCGAAGGCCCGACGCTTCAACCGCTGTGGACGCTCACCGGCGACTTCGCGTCACCCGAAAGCGCCTACTACCACGCGGGCTCGAACTCGATCTTCGTGTCGTCGATCAACGGCCAGATCCTCGAGAAGGACGGGAACGGCTACATCTCGCGCTTGTCGCCCGACGGCAAAATCGTCAGTGCGAAATGGGTGACCGGTCTCAACGCGCCCAAGGGCATTCGTAGCCTGGGCGGCACGCTCTGGGTGACCGACATCGACGAGGTCGTCTCGATCGACATCGCGACCGCGCGCATTACCGCGCACGTCAAGGTCGATGGCGCTCTCTTCCTCAACGATCTGGCGACGGCGCCGGACGGAACCGTCTACGCATCGGACTCGAACCTGGCGCGCATCTACGCAGTCAAGGATGGCAAGTCATCGGTCTTCGTGGAGGGCGCCGATCAGGTCGATGTCCCGAATGGACTGCTCGTTGATGGGACGCGCCTGGTTCTCGGAACGATCGGTGTCGCCGGCGCTCGAGGACAAGGGCCGGGTCGCGGCGCAGGACCGCCACCGAGCGGGCACCTCTACGCCTTCGATCTCACGACCAAGCAGCGCACACAACTCACGACGGACCCGGTTGGCGGGATCGACGGGATCGAACCGGACGGTCGCGGGGGCCTGCTCGATCACGGACGTGATCGGTGCGCGACTTCTGCATGTGTCCGCGTCGGGTCAGACGCAGGTGCTGGCGAAGTTCTCAGGTGGAGGAGCCGACTTCGGCTACATCGGACCGAAGCGAATCGCAGTCGTGCCGTTCCTCAACGCGAACACGGTCTCGGCCTACGACCTGACATCCTCGCTGAAATAAAACGTCAATCCCAACTTCCAATCTCCAATTCCCAAGAGTCAGGTTTCTTGGGAGTTGGAAATTGGATATTGGGAGTTATCTAGCCTTCCAGATACGTGTATCCGTGCAGGCCGTCTTCGTAGAAGCGAAGAAGCTTGCCGGCGCCCTCGTAGTCGACGCGTCCTTCACGCACCGCGGTCTCGACGTCCGTTCGAAGTTTCCCGAGCAGCATTTCGGCATCGAATTCGACGTAGTCGAGCACCTCGCGGACGGTGTCTCCCTTGATCAGCGCGTCGAGTCTGGCGCTGCCGTCGTCGTCGAGGCTGACGTGGACGGCGTGGGTGTCGCCGTACAGGTTGTGCAGGTCGCCCAGGATCTCCTGGTAGGCGCCGACGAGGAACACGCCCAGGTAGTACGGCTCGCCGTTTACAGCATGAAGCGGAAGAGTCTTCTTGACGTCGCGGCGATCGACGAAGCGATCCAGCTTGCCGTCTGAGTCGCAGGTGATATCGCCGAGCACGGCGTGCTTTGTGGGCTTCTCGTTGAGCCGATGGATCGGCATCACCGGGAACAGTTGCTTGATCGCCCAGCTATCGGGAATCGACTGAAAGAGCGAGAAGTTGCAGAAATAGGTGTCTGACAACTGCTCGTCCAGGTTCTGCAAATCCTCCGGCACTTCGGCCATCGTCTGGACGATGCGCTGCAGCTTGGTGCAGATCGCCCAGAAGAGGTTTTCCGCCATGCTGCGCTGCTCGAGCGGGAGGTAGCCCGTGTTGAACAGGCTGATGGACATGTCCAGCGCCTGTTGGGCGTCGTGAAAGGCCTCGAGCGCATTGCGGGCCGTGACGTTGTTATACGTCTCGATCAGGTCGGTGAGCGGCTGCTCCCATTCCAGGTTTGCTGCGGTCGGCACCTTCTCGTCGCCGAAACCGGACACACCCAGGACGTTGAAGACCAGCATGCTGTGGTACGCGACAACGGCACGACCGCTCTCGGAAATGATGGTCGGGTGATTCACGCCCGCTTCGTCGCAGACCGTCTGGATGTGATAGACGACGTCGTTGGCGTACTCCTCGAGCGTGTAGTTCATGCTCGATTCGAAGTTGGTCTGTGAGCCGTCGTAGTCCACGCCAAGGCCGCCACCCACATCGAGGTACTGAAGGCCCGCGCCAAGCTTGGCGAGCTCGGTGTAGACGCGCGCCGCCTCGTTGAGCGCTCCCTTGACGATGCGGATGTTGGTGATCTGGCTGCCAAGGTGGAAGTGAAGCAGCTTGAGGCAGTCCTGCATGCCGCGCGACTTCAGCTCTTCGAGGCCGCGCATGATCTCGGTGACGGTGAGGCCGAACTTCGACCGGAAGCCGCCCGACGACTGCCAGCGTCCGCTGCCACGGGCGGCCAGTTTGACGCGCATGCCGATCTGAGGCCGTACGCCGAACTTCTCCGCAGCCTCGATGATCAGCCCGAGCTCGGTGTACTTCTCCACGACCGGGATGATGTTGCGACCGATCTGGTGCGCGAGCATCGCCGTCTCGATGAACTCGGCGTCCTTGAAGCCGTTGCAGATGATCGGTGTCGAGTTGTCCGCGAGCGCGACGACGGCCAGGAGCTCCGGCTTCGAGCCGGCCTCGAGGCCGAAGTTGTATGGCTTGCCGAACTTGTGGACTTCCTCGACGACTTGTCGCTGCTGATTGACCTTGATCGGGTAGACGCAGCTGTAGCCGCCCTGGTACTGATGCTGTGCGATGGCGCTGGTGAACGCAGTGTGGATGTCGCCGAGGCGGTGCTTGAGGATGTCGGTGAAGCGAATCAGCACCGGGAGGCTGATGCCTCGGAGCTGGAGTCGATCGACCAGTTCCTTCAGGTCGATCGCTCGTGCTGAATCCTTTGTCGGGTGCACCTGCACGTGACCGGCGTCGTTCACCGAGATATAGCCATTGCCCCAGCGCGACACTTCATACAGCTCGCTCGCCTCGTGCACGCTCCATGCGCGCGTCGTCGAGGTCGCGGCTGTGAGCGGCACGGGGCGTCCGTTGGTCACAGTGCTCATGAAAGAGATGATAAACGCCTTTCGGTCGTCGAGCGTGCACTCTTCAGTGCCTCGCGCGTTTTTTTCAGAGGACGAGATGGCTCACAGCGGTCCGAGGTGCGATGGGGCGGAGGTGCGAGGGTGCAGTGCGAGGGTGCGATGGTCCGACGTGCGGAGGACTGAGCGAGGACTGAGGACTGAGGACTGACGCCCGTGGACTGGAGACCCGAGACAAAGACAGGAGACAATAGACGGTCACATGTCCGAGCGCGTTCCTGCTATCAGGGTCTTGTTGCTGCCCAAGGACACCAACGCCTACGGCACCATCTTCGGCGGGGTGATCCTGGCCAACATCGACCTGGCTTCTGCCATCGAGGCACGAAAGGTCGCGGCTCACAGGTTCGTTACAAAGGCGATGCGGGAAGTTGAGTTCCACGAACCGGTGTACGTCGGAGATATCGTGGACTTCTACACCCATACAGTCGCGGATCGGCCGTACGTCGGTGACTGTCCGTGTCGAGGTAGAGGCCGAGCGATGGGGAAATCCCCCTCTGACCGCCGGCACGACCGGGCATGGCGAGCGGGTGAAGGTGACCGAAGCGGAAGTAGTGCTCGTGGCCGTGGATGAACAGGGCAGGCCGACGCCCATCAGACCGGAGCCAGATCGTGGATAGTGGATGGTCTACCCTCCACCAACCAGTTATGAAGTGGATCAGCACACGAGGCGGATCGCCGCCGATTACGTTCATTGACGCGCTCTTCGCCGGGACCGCGCCCGACGGCGGCCTCTACATGCCCGAGCGTCTCGATCCGCTGCCGGCGGGCACCGTCGATCGCCTTCGCGGCGCGGACATCGTCGAGATTGGCACCACGATCGGTGTGCACATTCTCAGGGACGAAATCACGCGTCAGGCGCTCGAGCCGCTCATTCGAGAGGCGCTCGACTTCCCGGTGCCCGTCGTCAAGGTGACCGATCGCATCTCGGTCCTCGAGCTGTTTCACGGGCCGACGATGGCGTTCAAGGATGTCGGTGCCCGGGTCCAGGCTCGACTGCTTCATCACTTCACCGACGGCACGCCGCTGACGATTCTGGTCGCGACCTCGGGCGACACCGGGAGCGCCGTTGCACAGGCGTTTCATCGGGTGCCAGACTCGCGGGTCGTCGTCTTGTATCCGGAAGGGCAGGTGAGCGACGTGCAAGAGGCGCAGATGGCGTCGCTCGGCGACAACATCACGGCCTTGGCCGTCCGCGGAACGTTCGACGATTGCCAGCGGCTCGTGAAGCAGGCATTTGCGGATGATGACCTGCGGTCGCACGTGTGGCTCACGCCCGCCAACTCGATCAATCTGGGCCGACTTCTGCCGCAGGTCTTCTATTACTTCCTGCTCGCTGGAGTCGATGGCGGGCAGGGACCGGTTGTGTCGGTGCCGAGCGGCAACTTCGGCAACCTGACGGCAGGGCTCATCGCCAAGCGCATCGGTCTGCCAATCGCTCAATTCGTGGCGGCGACGAACGTGAACGACGCTGTGCCTGAATATCTGGAGTCGGGCGTCTACGAGCCGCGTCCATCGATCGCGACGGTGGCAAACGCCATGGACGTCGGTGCGCCGAGCAATTTCGAGCGCGTGCAATCGCTCTACAACAGCGATCTCACGGCACTGCGTCAGGACATCGTGGGTTTCGCCTACGAGGATGCGCAGGTCATCGCCGAGATTGGGCATGTCTATCGGGAGCACGGGTACGTGCTCGATCCCCATAGTGCTATCGCCTGGCTCGCGCTGCAGGATCGGCTGGTCGATCAGCCAGATGCCCGCGGCGTGTTCCTGGCCACGGCGCATCCCGCCAAGTTCAGAGAGGTCGTCGAACCGGCGATCGGCCGGAGCATCGAGCTGCCGCGCGCGCTGGCTGACGCGATTTCGCGTCCGCGGCACTCGATCTCGATGCCCGCCGATTACAACGCCCTCGAAGACTTCCTGCGCGCGACGCAGGCTCCCAGCGCCAGGACCTAGAGTCGAGAGCCAGAGCCTCTAGAGATCGACCAGATGACATATCGCCCCACCGCCGGCCAACTCCCGGAACGAGCAGCCATCCCAGCCTCTTACATGTGGGACCTCAGTCACATCTGTAAAAGCTGGGACGAGTGGCAAGGGAGTTATCGAGAACTCGACGCCGAGATCGAGTCGTTCAAGTCCCGGCAAGGGACGTTGGCCGGTGGGCCTGAGGCACTGCTTGACGCGTTCCGCGCGATGGACCGCATGGGTGTGCTCAGCTATCGCGTCTGGTATTACGCGTCGCTGCGCTACGACGAGGATCAGCGCAACAACGAGGTCAACGCGCGACGACAGCAGGTGCAGATTCTGTTCGCGCGCGAGCATCAGGCCAGCTCCTGGTTCAATCCCGAACTGCTCGCCATACCGCTCGACACCATCCGGCAGTGGATGGAACGTCACACGCCGCTCGCGCTTTACCGCTTTGCGATCGAGGCGTTGTTTCACGAGCAAGAGCACGTCCTCGACGAACAGGGCGAGCGGCTCCTGTCGTATGCGAATCGATCGAGCAGCGTGTCCCATGACAGCTACGCAGCCTTGACGACGGCAGACATGAAGCCGCCGACGATTGCGCTTGGCGGCGGCGACCAGGTTGCACTCAGTTACGGTCAGTACCGCGCGATCCTCGAGACGAATCGGAACCAGTCCGACCGGGCGACCGCGTATCGCGCTTTTCACCAGGTCTACGCCGACAATCGAAATACCTACGCGGCTCTCTACAACGGCGTGTTACAGCGAGACTGGTTTCACGCGCGGGCGCGCGGATACGAGTCCACGCTCGACGCGGCGCTGCACGGCAACAACATCCCGACGTCGGTGGTCGAGACGCTGATCAAAGTCACGAAAGAAGGTGTGGCGCCTCTTCGTCGCTATCACCAGCTTCGTCGTCGCGTGCTGGGCGTCGACAGTTACCGGCTGTTCGACGTCTCGATCCCGCTGGTCGAGCACGATGCCCGCTATACGTACGACGAGGTCATGCCGTGGATCGTGGACTCGGTGGCCGGGCTCGGCGACGAGTACCAGCAGCAGGTGCGTGACGCGTTCAGCGGCGGCTGGATCGACGTGTTCGAGAACACCGGGAAGCGAAGCGGCGCGTACTCAGCACCGGTGTATGGAACGCATCCGTACATGCTGCTGAATTTCAACGAGACGCTCGACGCGGTGTTCACGCTCGCGCACGAGATGGGTCACTCGATGCACACGCTGCTGGCGCATCGGGCGCAGCCCTTCGTCTATGCGGGCTACACGATCTTCGTCGCCGAGGTCCCGTCAACGCTGAACGAGGCACTGTTCCTCGACTTCATGCTCGAGCGTGCCGATACTGCCAACCAGCGCGCCGTGTTGTTACAACACGCGATAGACAGCATCGCCAGCACGTTCTATACACAGGTGATGTTTGCCGACTTCGAGCTGCAGGCACATCGGCTGGTCGAACAGGATCAGCCGATCACCGCGGAGGTTCTCAGCGGCATCTACTCCGGGCTGCTGCGGGAGTATTACGGCAACGTGATGGACGATGAACCGCTGTCGTCGATGACGTGGGCTCGCATTCCACACTTCTTCAGCACGCCGTACTACGTCTATCAATACGCGACCTGCTTCGCATCCACGGCCAGGCTGATGCAGGATCTGCGGTCTTCGGATCACGACAACGAAGTCGGGCGGGGTGGATCGCTATCTGTCGCTCCTGCGCGCCGGCGGCAGCGGGTACCCGATGGCGCTGCTCAAGACGGCGGGGGTGGACCTGAGCCAGCCCGATACGGTTCGGGCCGTGGCAAGCGAGCTCGATATGCTCGTCTCGCAGCTCGAGGCTGCGTTGAAATAGGCCAGAAACTGCTGATTTGACCCGACGGCCGCCGTGATGTATCATTACATCCGGATAGACGGATAGATGGTCGCACCGATTCTGGATCACATGACGGCGCTGTCGGATCCGACGCGCTGCCGGATGCTGCTGCTCCTGGAAAGACACGAACTCACAGTGTCCGAGCTCTGCTCGGTGCTCCAGCTGCCGCAGTCCACGGTCAGCCGGCATCTGAAGACGCTGGCCGACGATGGGTGGGTGACGTCGAGGCGCGACGGCACCAGCCGCTTCTACACGATGCCAGTTGACGACCTCGATGCCGGCGCCGCACGTCTGTGGCCGCTGATTTCCGAGCAGGTCACGTCCACGCGAGGTGCCGAGCAGGACGAGCGCCGGCTGCGGAGTGTGCTGAGCCGGCGCCGGGCAAAGTCGCAGGAGTTTTTCGCGTCGGCGGCGGGCGGATGGGATCGAATCCGCGGCGAACTGTTCGGCGATGAGTTCTTTCTCTGGGCGCTGCTCGGTCTGATCGACCCGGCGCTGGTCGTCGGTGACCTCGGCTGTGGCACGGGACAGCTGACAGAAGTTCTGGCGCCGCACGTAAGGCGCGTGATATCGGTTGACGGTTCCGACGACATGCTTGAAGCCGCTCGTGAACGTCTGAGCGGCGCGACCAACGTCGATATCCGTCGAGGGGAATTGGAGAGCCTGCCGATCGAGTCCGGCGAGCTCGACGTCGCGATGCTTTCGCTCGTTCTGCACTACTCGCCAGAGCCCCCGCGCGCGCTCGCAGAAGTGGGTCGTGTGGTGAGAACGGGTGGACGCGTGCTCGTGGTCGACATGCTTCCGCACGACCGCGAGGAGTATCAGCAACAGATGGGTCATGTGTGGCTTGGTTTCTCGGAGGGGCAGACGACGCGCCTGCTGACGGGCGCCGGCTTCGAGAATGTTCGCGTGCGGATGCTGCCGGTCGATCCCGATGCCAAGGGGCCGGCACTGTTCGCCGCAATGGCAGTAAAGCAGTAACGACAGCGCAGGCGGGTTTTGAGACCCGCCGTGAGTTTCAACGAGAGGGAGAAGGCAATGGCAACAGCAGCAGTCAAGGACGTGCACGCATACGAGCAGGCGAAACAGGCGGGCCGTGTCCCGTACAAGGTCGCCGACCTCAATCTGGCCGAGTTCGGCCGCAAGGAACTGAGACTGGCCGAAGGCGAAATGCCTGGGCTCATGGCGATTCGCAAGCGCTACGAGGGAAAGAAGCCTCTGGCTGGCGCCCGCGTCATGGGTAGCCTCCACATGACGATCCAGACGGGTGTGCTCATCGAGACGCTGTCGCTTCTCGGCGCCGACGTGCGCTGGGTGTCGTGCAACATTTTCTCGACGCAGGATCACGCCGCGGCGGCGGTCGTCGTTGGCCGTCCTGAGACGGGCGGTACCGTTCAGAACCCGAAGGGCATCCCGGTCTTCGCATGGAAGGGCGAGACGCTCGAGGAGTACTGGTGGTGCACGGTTGAGTGCCTCGTGTGGCCGGACGGCAAAGGTCCATCGCTCATCGTCGACGACGGTGGTGACGCGACGCTGTTCGTGCACAAGGCCGCCGAGTACGAGAAGGCGGGCAAGGTGCCGGCGTTCAACCCCGACAAGGATCCCGAGGAGTGGGGTGTCATCCTCAAGTCGTTGAGCAACGAGCTGTCGAAGAACCCGGGCCGCTGGACCTCGATCGCCAACGGCATCCGTGGCGTCAGCGAGGAAACGACCACGGGCGTGCACCGTCTCTACGAGATGGAGAAGAAGGGCACGCTGCTGTTCCCGGGCATCAACGTCAACAACTCGGTGACCAAGAGCAAGTTCGACAACATCTTCGGATGCCGTCACTCGCTGACCGACGGTCTCGACCGCGCGACCGACGTGATGATCGGAGGCAAGCTCGCGTTCGTCGCCGGCTACGGTGACGTGGGCAAGGGGTGCGCGCAGGCACTGCGTGGCCAGGGCGCGCGCGTGATCGTCAGCGAAGTCGACCCGATCTGCGCGCTGCAGGCGGCGATGGAAGGCTTTGAGGTCAACACGCTCGAGAACGTGCTCGACAAGGTGGACATCTTCATCACGACGACCGGCAACTTCAACATCATCACGGCCGAGCACATGAAGAAGATGAAGAACCACGCGATCGTGGGGAACATCGGCCACTTCGACAACGAGATCGACATGGCCGGTCTGGCCAAGGTGCCGGGCATCAAGAAGATCAACATCAAGCCGCAGTACGACGAGTGGGTCTTCCCGGACGGCCACAGCGTGATGATTCTCGCGGAGGGCCGCCTGTTGAACCTCGGCTGCGCCACCGGTCACCCGAGCTTCGTGATGTCGGCGTCGTTCACCAACCAGACGCTCGCGCAGCTCGAGCTGCACGCGAATGCCGAGAAGTACGGCAAGACCGTGACGATGCTGCCCAAGAAGCTCGACGAAGAGGTGGCGCGGCTGCACCTCGATCAGATTGGTGTGAAGCTCACCCAGCTCTCGCAGGAGCAGGCCGACTACATCGGTGTGCCGGTCGAGGGTCCGTACAAGCCGGACTTCTATCGGTACTAAGTAAGCAGTAGGCAGTAGCAGTAGGCAGTTCAGAGGCGGGCCCGAAGGCCCGCCTCTTCTTTGTACAGCCGCATTCCGTTGACGTCCGCTCGAATCGCGTTGACGATTGGCCATGACGCCTGAACGTAGACCGGGGGACTGTGGACCGTAGACCAAGTACCATCCCCCATGCTCGATGAGCACGATCGCCGGCTGACAGCTCTCGTCCGTCCGTCTGACTATCGCAACCCAGCGCCCGCGTCCAAGTACGACCTCGTCGTGATCGGCGGGGGCACCGCAGGTCTCGTGTGTGCGGCTGGCGCCGCCGGCCTCGGCGCGCGCGTCGCACTCGTCGAACGATCGCGCCTTGGCGGCGATTGCCTCAACACCGGATGTGTGCCGTCGAAAGCCATGCTGCGATCTGCGCGTCTCGTCGCCGAGTCGCGTCGTGGTCCAGCGTTCGGCGTGCAGTCATCGGCACACGCCGATTTTCCGGCCGTCATGGCCCGCATGCGAGCCCGACGCGCGGACCTTGCACCCGCGGACTCAGCCGAACGCTTTACGTCGCTCGGCGTTGACGTGTTCTTCGGATCGGCGTCGTTCTCTGGTCCGCGGTCGGTGTCGGTCGGAAGCGAGAACGATAGGGGGCGAAGCGAACTTCGATTCAGGAAGGCCGTCATCGCGACAGGCAGCCGGCCGATCCTGCCGGACATTCCAGGTCTGTCCGGTACGCCGTTTCTCACCAACGAAAGCGTATTCGACCTGACCAGCCAGCCGCGCGAGCTGGCGGTAATCGGCGCCGGTGCAAGCGGCTGTGAGTTGGCGCAGGCGTTTGCGAGGCTTGGTACCCGCGTCACGCTCATCGAGTCCGGTGCCCACGTGCTCCCTCGGGAAGATCGCGAGGCGGCGGCGATCGTGGAAGCGAGCGTGCGAGCGGACGGTGCCGACGTGTTGCTCGGGACGCAGGTAACCGCAGTCCGCTGGGCAGAAGGGCGCTTTGCCGTGGAATGTGGAACACGCACGACATCGGCCGACGCGCTGCTCGTTGCGACAGGGCGCGCTCCGCGCGTGGAAGATCTCGGGCTCGAGATGGCCGGTGTGGCGTCGAGCCGCGAGGGGATCACGGTTGACGATCGCCTGCGGACGTCCAATGAGCGCATCTACGCGGCAGGCGATGTCTGCTCCCGGTACAAGTTCACTCACGCTGCCGACGCAATGGCGCGCATCGTTGTCCGCAACGCGCTGTTCTTCGGAGCGCGCCCGCATGTCATCGCTCGTGATTCCGTGGTGCACATTTACGTCGCCGGAAGTCGCCCGCGTCGGGGCGGCCGGTGACGAGGCCGCTGCAAGCGGGGCAGAGGCGATCACCATTCCTCTCTCATCGGTGGATCGCGCAGTCGTCGATGAGGCAACAGACGGATTCGTCCGTGTCCATCATCGGAAGGGCCGCATCGTCGGCGCGACGGTCGTGGCGCCAGACGCAGGGGACCTCATCAGCGCGATCGCACTGGTAATGCGATACGGCGGCAGTCTCGCCGATCTCTCATCGGCGGTGTTCCCCTACCCAACCTTCTCGATCGCTCTGCGGCAGGCCGGCGACGTCTATCGCCGGTCGGCAGTGACGCCCCGACTGAAGACGGCGCTGCGGTACTATTTCCA
Organism: uncultured Acidobacteriota bacterium; assembly: GCA_963818645.1. Classification (GTDB taxonomy): domain Bacteria; phylum Acidobacteriota; class Vicinamibacteria; order Vicinamibacterales; family UBA2999; genus Gp6-AA40. The sequence continues at coordinate 122,007 of CAWFTF010000001.1, forward strand.
GGTCTTTCGATGATTGCGTTGGTCTTTGCGGTCGCGCTCGCACAGTCGCCGTGCGCGGATCACGCCGCCCTGATGTCCGTGGCCGCGGATCGAGCGGCAGTGTTCGATTTGAAGAGCGCGACGACGCGTCTTGCCGAAGGCATCGAGTGCCCGGAAATAGCAGTGGCCTATTGGTATGTCCACGGCTTGATCGCAGCGCGTGACGCCTATCGCTACGGCGGATCGGCCGAGTCGCTCGAGCCCGTCAAGCTCGCCATCAAACAGCTCGAATCCAGAAGTCCGGGCTCGAGCGCTGCAGAGATCGCCCGGGTGGTGCTGCAGGCGGCGTCGGCGGCGGCGCAGAGCGAGCGGGAGGAGATGGGATTGCTTCTCGAACACGCGCTCAATCTGGAGAAACAGGCGCGTGCCGCCGGACAGCCGGGCGCGCCGATCGTCAGCGCCTTCGAAGTGACGGGAGACCTCTGGCTGCAGGTGCATCGATTCGAGGATGCGCACCGCGCCTACGTCGCCGCGTCCGCACAGGTCGGGTCCACCAGGAGGATAACGCTGGGCCTTGCGCGAACGGCATTTCGTCTCGGCGAACTGCCAGCGGCGTGCGAGCACTACCGCATTCTCGTCAGCGGATGGCCGAAGTCTGGAGGCGAGCCGCCAGAACTCGGCGAAGCGCGCACATTCCTGCGTCGAGCCGAGTGCCGCGCCGGGTCCTCGTCGCAACGGTGACGACCTATCGCTATCGCGCCGACGTGCTCGAGCAACTCGAGCGACATGGTGTTCGCCCCACGGGTTCCACGCGGCCCGAGCTCGTGCACGAGTTCGTCAGCGATCTGTATCGCTATGAGCTTCGTCGACTGCGCGACCGCCTGGTCCGGCACGAGATTCCGAAGGTGGGCTACTTCGATCGAGTGGTCGCGCTCCGGCGCCAGTACCCGCTGGTCTCGCTGAAACCGCAGGACTGGTTGGTGGATGGTGGTTAGTGGTTAGTGGTCGATCTCCTTGCCATCCACCACCGACCACCAACCACCGACCACCAACCACCAACCAGTTATCATTACCCCCATGTCCCAGGTTCGAGCCGTACCGTCGAAGCTCCCGGCGGGCGGCGTCAGCATCTTCGCGGTCATGACGCGCCTTTCCAACGAGGTCGGCGCGATCAATCTGTCTCAGGGGTTTCCCGACTTTGATACGTCGCCCGCGCTGATCGACTCCGTCGCGCGCTATATGCGTGAGGGGCACAACCAGTACGCGCCGATGCCCGGCGTGCTCGCATTGCGCGAGGCGCTCTCGACGAAGATCGAGAAGCTGTACGGCCGCCGCTACGACCCGGTCACGGAGATCACGGTGACCACCGGCTCCACCGAGGGTCTCTTCGCGACGATCACCGCGCTCGTGCATCCGGGTGATGAAGTACTGCTGTTTCAGCCGGCGTACGACTCCTATACGCCTGCCGTGACGCTGAGCGGTGGTATCCCGGTGTACGCAACGCTCCGTTATCCCGATTACCGCATCGACTGGGACGAAGTGAAGCGCAAGGTCTCCTCACGGACGCGTGCCATCGTCATCAACTCGCCGCACAATCCGACCGGCATGATCTGGACGGCCGACGATATCCGCGAACTGACGCGTGTGCTTCAGAACACCGATGCCGTCGTGATCGCCGACGAAGTCTACGAGCACATCCTGTTCGATGGCGCCAGGCACGAGAGCCTCGCGCGCCATCCGGAGATCGCCGCGCGCGCCGTCGTGATCAGTTCGTTCGCGAAGACCTACACGACGACAGGCTGGAAGGTGGGCTACTGCGCCGCGCCCGCGGCCCTGACTGCGGAAATTCAGGGCGTGCATCAGTGGATCACGTTCGCGGTGAATACGCCCATCCAGATGGCGTACGCCGAAGCGGTGAGCCGCGATCCCGAGTGCCTCGACGTCACGGCGTTCTATCAGACGCGTCGCGACATGTTCCTGTCGCTGACGCAGGCCTCGCGCTTCCGTCCGCTGTCGTGCCAGGGCACGTTCTTCCAGATGTTCGATTACTCCGAGATCACTCGGGAGCCCGACTCGGAGTTTGCGATCCGGCTGACGCGTGACTACGGCGTCGCGGCTATTCCGATCTCGCCGTTCCTGTACGAGGGCGAGAAGGCCGGCCCGGTGTTGCGATTCTGTTTTGCGAAACGCGATCAGACGCTGGAGCGCGCGGCCGAACGACTGCTGAAGGTTTAGACCGCGTTCGATGTCCGCGCCGGTCGCTTGACGCGCGGATAGAACGCCAGACCGACGCCCGCCCAGAGCAGTGCGCGCACACGTCGCGTCAGGGCGAGCACGCCGCCGCCACCAAGTCCCAACATCGCAACCGGCGCCGCATTCGACGCTTCGAGAGCGCCGAGCCCTGCCGGAATCGCTGCCGATGCCACGCTGCCGAGACGCGCGAACGTGTCGATCGCGAGTGCGGCCATGGCGCCAATCGGTTCACCGACCGCCCACAAGACGAGCCACACCTCGAACGCCGTCAACAGATAACAGACGACAGGAAGCACCGTCAGGATGACGAGCCTGCGCCGATCGCCACGCAACAGTTCGAGCAGCGCGTCCTCGACGTCCAGCACGAAACGAACGACGCGCGAGGATTCGAGGGGACGGCCGACGAGTCGGCCGATTCGCGTGACGAGCCGGCCGAGATAGTCGCCCTGGCGATGGCGTGCGACCTCCGCGAGGATCGCCAGCGCGAGGACCGTTCCCATCGAGAGCAACGTGAAGACGGCGTCCCAGGCACCAGGCATGGCCAACAGTCTGACGGCGACCGTTGAAACGATGCCCGCGATGACGAGGGACACGATCGCGAATGCGAGTCGCTCGAGTGCGATGGCGGCAGCGGCGACCGGCGCGGCCACCTGGTCGTACAGCAGCATCACCTTCAGTGGCTCGCCGGTTAAACCGCGGATGGTGAAGAAGCTGATCGCGTCGGCGGCAAGTCGGACTCGGAGCAAACGGGAGAACCGGGGTCTGGTGTCATCGGGAAACGCGACAGACCATCCCCATGTTCTGAGGAGATGCCAGCACCCGCCCGGCAGCAGGAGAACAGGAAAGGCGAAGCCGAGACGACTCGCACTCGCTATCGTCTCGTCATAGCCTGACCGGATGATGGTGATGGCGAAGAGCGCGACGCCGACGACGAGAGCCAGCGCCGAGATAAGTTGAGGGACGGACCGAAGCACCTATGTCCGATTATTCCTCATCCTGATCGTCGACGCCCTCGTTCGACTTCGTCGCGGTATCGTCGATTTCGACCGTCGAGTCGTCCTCGTTCGCCTTGGTCGCGATATCGTCGATCTCGACCGCTGAGTCGTCTTCGAGATCGTCCACGGCGTAGATGCGACCGCCGGAGCGTTCCTTGATTGGTCCGCGAGGCTTGTGTTCCTGTTGCGCCGTCTTCTTGCCGCGTAACCGTTTCGGTGGCGCAGGAGGACCGAAGTTCGCGCTCCGGTCGCGACCTCCGGGACCGGTCGGTGGCCCGCCAAATCCACCACCACCGGGACGTGGGCCGCCAAATCCGCCGCCACCCGGGCGTGGACCGCCGAATCCGCCGCCACCTGGGCGCGGACCGCCGAATCCACCACCACCGCCTCCGGGCCGCGGCGCGAAGCCGCCACCACCAGGTGGTCGCGGTGGACGATCTTCACGCGCGCGCGCTTCGCTCACGGCAAGCGGACGTCCCTGAAAAGGCTGTGAATCGAACTTTCGAATCACTTCCTCGGCGACGGTACGCTCGGCAAACTCGACGAATGCGAATCCGCGCGGACGGCCGGTCTCTCGATCGACCGGCATGGCGACGTGGGAGGGTTCTGCGACGGCCGCAAAGTGGGCTCTGAGGTCCGCTTCGCTTGCACCGTACGGCAAGTTTCCGATGAACAGACGGACTGCCAAGGTCTCCTCGTGAAATACCCGCTGATCGGGTGGCGCTCGATTCTATCGCAAGAACACATGATTCGGACTCGGGATTCCGTACAAAGTGTCTCGTGCGCGTCTAGGCCTGAAAGAGGCAAGCGACATCGGCTGCATGAATTGACTCCCCAGGATTGAGTAGACCGACACGTGCCGCTGCAATCCCGATCACCTCGGGTGGGGTCAACCCAGTCAACCGCAACTCGCGTACGCCAGCATCGCCGGCCGCCTTACTGAGTTTCTCGCCCCGGCCGTCATGGATGAGCGGATGATGGACGAAAACCGGAGCATTTCTGCGTCCCAGCATCCGCGCCAGCAAAATCTGGCGCCCTGTGGACGACACGAGATCCGACCCGCGTATCACCAGTGTGACGCCCTGCCGAACATCATCCACTGTCACAGCGAATTGGTACGTCCAGTGGTCGTCGCGGTCTCGCACCAGCAGGTCGCCGCACTGCTCGGCTGGCGTCTGTGTCTGTCGGCCAAGCAGCGCGTCATCGAAGACTTCGTCGCCGTCAGGCAGTTGCACACGAATTCCGCCACCTGCCCCTGGCTCGAGTCTCCGATCGCGGCAGCGCCCGTCGTAGCGCTCACCGCCGATCTCCTTGCGCGAGCATTCGCACGCATAGACGTGGGTAGATTCACGGAGGCGTTCGAGTACCTGCTCGTAGACGAAAGGTGTGTCGCTCTGCCTGAGCAACGGCTCGAAGCCGAGGTCGGGCTCGAAGCCGAGCCAGGCCAGATCTTCGAGCAAGGCGAGCTCGTACTCCGGTCGGCAGCGGATGCGATCGTGATCCTCGATGCGAAGCAGGACGCGACCACCAAGCGCGCGAGCAATACCCCACACGTAGATCGCGTTGACGACATGCCCGAGGTGAAGATAGCCAGTCGGCGACGGCGCGAAGCGCGTGAGCGGGGACGGGCCGGTTGCCGACGCCAGCCGGGTGAGGTCGGGACGCAGAGGATCGATAATCAAGAATACGTGATCCCTTACCTTGGTCCTCACGATCCGTTCCCCCACGTCGATCGCGCACTCAGGGATCCGAACGGCCTCCTCGCGGCGGGTGCCGACCTCTCACCGGAGCGTCTCGTCGATGCCTACGCCCACGGCATCTTCCCGTGGTTCAGCGATGAGGATCCGGTGCTGTGGTGGAGCCCCGATCCGCGGATGGTGCTGTTCACGTCAGAGGTGCACGTCTCGCGATCGCTCCGAAAACGGATCCGCTCAGGCGGAATCCGCGTCACATTCGATAGCTGCTTCCTTCAGGTGATGGAAGGGTGCGCCGCCCCGAGACCCGGTCAGGATGGCACGTGGATCACGGACGAGATGACGGAGGCATATGTAAGGCTGTTCGAAATGGGCCTGGCTCACTCGGTCGAAGCGTGGGAGGAGGACCGGCTCGTCGGTGGACTCTACGGGGTGACGCTGGGACGCATGTTCTTCGGCGAGTCGATGTTCAGCCGCGTACCCGACGCGTCAAAGATAGGGCTGGTGACGTTGGTCAAACAGATCGAACGCTGGGGCTTCACGTGCATAGACTGTCAGATGTCCACGAACCATCTGTTGTCGCTTGGCGCTCGAGAGATTCCGCGAAGCGCATTCCTGCGGCAGATCAGGCCGCTGATGCGCCAGGTGGCCGTGCCCTCACCATGGACGTTGGATGCTGACCTTCTAGCTACAATAGTGAGCAGTGGCACAGCGTCCCGTGGCCTGTAGCCTGACGCCCGTAGCCCATAGCCCGGAACCAGTGAGCCAAGACCCGTCTGCATCGACACTGACCGACTCGCGCACCGATCAGGAGCTGGAACGCCCACGGATGTGGCGTGTGCTGCTGCACAACGATGACTACACGACGCAGGAGTTCGTCGTGTGGGTGCTCGAGTCGGTGTTCCGCAAGCCGCGCTGCAGAGGCGGTCGAGGTCATGCTGCACGTGCACTTGTCAGGCATCGGCGTTGCCGGCATTTACACGCACGACGTCGCCGAGACGAAGCTCAGAAAGACTCGGCAAATGGCAGAGGAACAGGAATTTCCCCTGCTCGTAACCATGGAGCCGGACGCAGGACCAGAACATGAGTAAGACACCCGTGCCGTTTGCGCCCGAGACGCTGGAAACCATCCAGCGCGCCTTCCGCATCGCCTCCGACCGTCGACACGACGAAGTTGGGCTCGAGCACCTGTTGCTGGCCATCACAGACGAGCCACAGGCGCGGCGCGTGCTCACGTCGTGTGGTGCCGAGCTGGACGTGCTCCGTCGCCAGCTGACCGACGTCCTCGCCAAGGCGTTCACTCCGATCGCCGCACCGACCGTCGTCGAGCCGGAGCCGACGCTGGGATTCGACCGCGTCATTCAGCAGGCGATGATGCACGCCGTCTCGTCGAGCGCGAAGCACGTCGAGAGCGGAAGCCTGCTCGTGTTCCTGCTTCAAGAGGAAGACAGTCACGCGGCGTACTTCCTGCGCTCGCAGGGCGTCGAGCGTTTGCTCCTGCTTCGCGTGCTGTCGCATGGGTCGAAGAGCGAGCCGGCCAACGCGCCGACGGGCGAGCCAGGTGCGCCGTCGACGGATCCGTTGCAGGCGTATGCGTCCGATCTCGTTGCGCGCGCTGCCGCGGGACAGATCGATCCGCTGATTGGACGAGCACTTGAAATCGAGCGGATGGTGCAGGTGCTGTGCCGGCGTCGCAAGAACAACCCGCTGCTGGTTGGCGAACCCGGCGTCGGAAAGACCGCGCTGGCCGAAGGCCTCGCGTTGCGCATCCACCAGGGCGAGGTTCCCGACGTCCTGAAAGGCGCGCGCGTCTTCGCGCTCGATCTCGGGGCGCTCGTCGCCGGCACGCGGTATCGTGGAGACTTCGAAGAGCGCGTCAAGCAGGTCCTCGATCGACTCTTGAAGGAGGAGAACGCGATTCTCTTCATCGACGAGATCCATACGCTGGTTGGCGCCGGAGCGGCGTCAGGCGGTGCGATGGATGCCGGGAATCTGCTCAAGCCGGCGCTGGCGAGCGGGCAACTGCGATGCATCGGTTCGACGACCTTCAACGACGTGAAGCAGTCGTTCGATCGCGACCGCGCGCTGTCGCGCCGATTCCAGAAGATCGACGTCCTCGAGCCATCCGAAGACGAAGCGCTCGAGATTCTCAAAGGACTGCGGCTTCACTACGAGTCGCATCACGGCGTTCAGTACGACGACGAGGCGCTGGCGGCGGCGGTGTCGCTGTCCGCTCGTCACCTGCAGGACCTGCATCTGCCTGACAAGGCGATCGATGTCATCGACGAGGCTGGCGCGGCGCAGAAGATGCTCCCTGCCTCCGCGAGAGCTGGCCGCATCAGTGCGGCGCAGATCGAGCAGATCGTCGCGAAGATGGCACGAGTGCCGGTTCAGACCGTGTCGAGCGACGACAAGCGCGCGCTCGAACGTCTGGACGTCCAGTTGAGACAGGTGATCTTTGGACAGGACGGCCCGATCGACGAGGTCGCGTCGGCGATCAAACTGTCTCGCTCGGGACTGCGTGCGGCGGACAAGCCGATTGGCAACTTCCTGTTCGCCGGGCCGACCGGCGTGGGCAAGACGGAGCTCGCGCGCCAGCTCGCCCGGGTCATGGGCATCGAGTTCCTTCGCTTCGACATGTCCGAGTACATGGAGAAGCACGCGGTGTCACGCCTGATCGGCGCGCCTCCCGGATACGTGGGCTACGAGGAGGGCGGTCTGCTGATCGACGCGATTCGCAAGACGCCGCACGCCGTCCTGCTGCTCGACGAGATCGAGAAAGCCCACCCGGACATGTTCAGCATCCTGCTGCAGGTGATGGACCACGCCACGCTCACTGATTCGCACGGCAGGAAGGCCGACTTCCGTCACGTCGTCCTGATCATGACGACGAACGCAGGCGCCCGCGACCTGTCGGATCGCAAGCTGGGATTCGCCGAGCAGGGGAAGGGCGGATCGTCTCGCGGTGCGCTCGAGCGGACATTCACGCCTGAATTCCGCAACCGCCTCGATGCGACCGTCACGTTCGGCGCGCTCGGTACTGCGGAGATAGAGAAGGTCGTCGATAAGCAGATCGACGAGGTACGCGGCATGGTCGCAGCGAAGAAGGTGACGATCGTCATCGATCCGGCAGCGCGGACGTGGCTGGCCACCAAGGGGTTCGATCGTGCATTCGGCGCTCGCCCGATGGCTCGGCTGATCGAGCGCGTGATCAAGAAGCCGCTCTCGGAGATGTTGCTGTTCGGGGCACTCGCAGACCAGGGCGGAGACGTGCGCGTCACTGTGGAGAACGACGCCATCCGGCTGGTCACAGGCGCATGAGCCTGGCCGATCTCCGGCGCGAGTATCTCGGTCAGCCGCTCAGCGAGTCCGAGTCCGAGGCCGACCCATTCGCGCAGTTCGCGCACTGGTTTGCGCAGGTCCGCGAGACCGATCTCGATCCGACGGCGATGGTCCTTGCGACGGCGACGCGAGAGGGTCGCCCGTCTGCTCGCAACGTGCTGCTCAAGAGCGTCGATAGTCGCGGCTTCGTGTTCTACACCAACTACAACAGCCGTAAGGCGCGAGAGCTCGAGGCGACCGGCCGCGCCAGCCTGCTCTTCACGTGGCGCAGTCTGGAGCGGCAAGTGCGCATCGACGGCACGGTGGAGAAGGTGTCAACGGCCGAGTCTGACGCATACTTCGCGACGCGTCCGATCGAGAGTCGATGGAGTGTGTACGCCTCGAACCAGAGCGAAGTTGTCGACAGCCGCGAAACCCTGGAACTGCTGTTCAACGCGGCGCGCGAGCGATTTGAAGAGGACGTCCCTCGACCTGACTGGTGGGGCGGGTATCGCGTGATCCCGGACGAGTTCGAGTTCTGGCAGGGACGCCCGAGCCGGCTGCACGATCGGCTGCGCTATGTGCGCGAGTCGAATGGCTCGTGGCGCCGCGATCGTCTCGCGCCCTGACGACTCCGTTGGGCTCGACCGACATCTACGTCAAGGTGTCGCGCGAGTCAGACATTTATGTCGTTCAACACAGCGCCGGATTTCTGCGATGTCCAGATCGCGCGACTTGACCGTGGTGTCGATGTTCCGTGATTCCTACTGTCATGTCTCCATTTATGGATATTCAGACAAGATTGTTGTGAGAGAAGGCGTGGGCACGCCCCCGTTCGCGAGACTCGCGAGTTTTTGTTGAGTAGATCTCCCGGTGACGTGGCGTCGGTTTTGAATACGGCGGTGCCAGACGACGCCATGCTCCTGACCAGCATTTACAAGAGCGTTCTCACGCGGATTCTGGCCGCGGCGATCATTGTGCTGGTTGTCTCGCCTTACTCGGAGCCCTTTGCCACGATGGCTGGCACCGACTTCGGCGGGGCAGGCGCTGTTGACTGTGGTGGCGGATCGAAATTCAAGTCGCCTACCCAGGACGCGGTCGCCCCGGCGCCACTCACGCTGGTCCTCGTCGAGATGAGCCTTCCGTCGGAATCGCCCATGGCGACGCCGATGACGCTCGCCACGCATTCCCCTCGACGCCTGGTTCTCAGGCTCTAGCCACTCTCCCTCGATCAGCCCTCGTACATCCACGCCTGGTGAGGCGTGCCGTGGTTGTTGCCACCCGCGTCGGTGTTCGGTTGCCGGCGCACATTGTCCACATGACGACACGTGTCAGTGCGGAGAAGTCTGCCTGCTCACATGACGTCGAACGCGATCAGTGAACGCGCATGAAAGGACCGGAGATGAAGAGACGCGCGATGATTCTATTGAAGGTGTTCGCAGCTGCGTTGCTGACGTTGTGGTTCAGCAACGTGACGTCCACGCCATATACGGTGCAGGCGCAGGGCGCCATCGCACAGCCGCCGGGCGATCCGACGGGGGCCACGACCGGCACTGCCGCTGACGTGACAGTCAAGGACGCCAAGAATCCAACGTTGCCGGAGGTGATGGAGACCGTCGGTCACAACAAGATCGCCATCAATTTCGTGTGGACGCTGCTCGCTGGCTTCCTCGTGATGTTCATGCAGTGCGGGTTCGCGATGGTGGAGACCGGCTTCACGCGCGCGAAGAATGCGGCGCACACCATGTCGATGAACTTCATGATCTACCCGATAGGCATGCTCGGGTACTGGATCTGCGGCTACGCGTTGCAGATGGGCGGCGTCGGTGCTCTGAGCGTGCTTGGCGGCACCGCACCGCTCAATAGCGAGTTCACCGTCAGTCTCTTCGGCCACACCTTCGGCCTCTTCGGCATGAAGGGCTTCTTCCTGAGCGGCAACACCTACGACGTCGGCGTGTTCGCGCTCTTCCTCTTCCAGATGGTGTTCATGGACACCGCCGGCACGATCCCGACCGGCGCGATGGCTGAGCGGTGGAAGTTCTCGGCGTTCATCGTGTTCGGGTTCTTCATGTCGATGGTGGTGTACCCGCTCTTCGCCAACTGGGTGTGGGGCGGTGGCTGGCTGGCGACGCTTGGAAAGGAATTCGGTCTCGGTCATGGTCACGTCGACTTTGCCGGCTCGTCGGTCGTGCACCTCGTGGGAGGGGCCGCGGCGCTCGCCGGCGCGATCGTGCTCGGCCCACGGCTTGGCAAGTACACGAAGTCAGGTGAATCGGTCGCCATGCCGGGGCATGACATCCCGATGGCGCTGGCGGGCACTTTCATCCTCGCGTTCGGCTGGTTCGGTTTCAATCCCGGCTCGACGCTGGCGGGCGGCGATCTGCGTATCGCCGTCGTCGCGACGAACACGATGCTCGCGGGAACCGGTGGGGCGGTCTTCGCGATGTTTTACGTCTGGAAGCGACTCGGTAAGCCCGATCCCAGCATGCTCGCCAACGGAATGCTGGCTGGGCTGGTCGCGATCACCGCGCCGTGCGCGTTCGTCAACAGCGTCTCCGCCATGATCATCGGCGTCATCGCCGGCTTCCTCGTTGTGGAATCGGTGTTGTTCTTCGACCGCGTCGCCAAGATCGACGATCCGGTCGGCGCCATCTCCGTTCACGGGGTGAACGGCGCCTGGGGAGTGCTCTCGCTCGGGTTGTTCGCCGATGGTGCCTATGGCGACGGATGGAACGGCGTCAGCGGAACGGTCAAGGGACTCCTCTACGGCGACGCCAGTCAGTTCGCTGCGCAGTGTGTCGGCACCCTGACGTGCATCGTCTTCGTGTTCGTCAGCTTCTTTATCTTCTTCAAGATCGTTGACGCGCTCATTGGCAACCGCGTCTCGGCCGCAGTCGAACTCGAGGGCCTCGACGTCCCTGAGATGGGGGCGCTCGCGTATCCCGACTTCGTGCTCGGACCCGGTACTCCGCTCGGCGGTGGCACATCCATGATGTCGTCAGTGCCCGCCGGAGCGACCGCGCTCAAGCCTGCTCGCGGGGATGTGGGCTGAGGAGTCCCGCCGTGCGGCCGTCTGCGACGGCCGCACAACGGCGTCCGAGGAGGGCCATGAAGCTGATCAAGTGCATCGTGCGTCCGGACTTCGTGATCGAGGCGACGTGCGCGCTCGAGAAGCTGGGGGTTTCCGGGCTCACTGTCACCGATGTGCGCGGCCGGGGCCGGAGAACCAGGCCCGTCGGAGACTTTCGCGGCGTCGAATACGAGAGGTTCCTGCCGATGAGCATGATCGATGTCATCGCGCCTGACGACCTCGTGGACGAGATCGTGCAACTCGTCATCAATCACACGCGCACCGGCGAGTTCGGCGACGGTCGCGTGCTCGTGATGCCAATAGAAGAGGGGTACTCGATCCGCACGCGTCAGTGCGGGGCGGCATGAACGGCGGCCGCCCCGCGTCAGGGGCTTCGCGAGCCTGATGCCGCATTCTCTTCAAGTCCTCCTGCTGCTCGCGCTCGCTGTGGCAGCGGCCAAACTTGCCGGCACTCTCGCCACGAGGATCGGTCAGCCCTCGGTCTTTGGGGAAATTCTCGTTGGCTTACTGCTCGGTCCCACCGTGCTGGACATACTCGCGTGGCCGGTGTTCCTGCCGGCTGATTCGGCGAGTGGTCTCCCCACCAGCCTCGCCGCGCTGATGCGCGACCTCTCCGATCTCGGAGTGCTCTTGCTGATGTTCGTTGCAGGGCTGGAGACCGATCTCGGCGAAATGCGCCGCGTGGGCAAAGTGGCCTTCTGGTCCGCGACCGGCGGTGTCCTCCTGCCGCTCATCGGTGGCGCGGCCACGGCCGTCGCCTTTGGCTTTCCGCTTTACTGGGATGGCATTTTCATCGGCACGATTCTCACCGCAACCAGCGTCAGCATCTCCGCGCAGACGTTATTGGAGATCGGTGCATTTCGCTCGCGCGAGGGCGCAACCATCCTTGGCGCGGCAGTCATCGACGACGTGATGGGCATCGTCCTGCTATCGGTCGTGGTGGCGCTTGCCAAGGCGTCGGCGGCCGGCGTCGATCCAATGGAGATCGGCCGCGTTGCACTTCGCCTCGTGGTCTTCTTTGGTCTGGCGCTGGCTGCGGCGCCCGGGCTGCGTGCCGTGCTGGCCTGGGCGAGCCGGCTTCCCGTGAGTCAGGCCATGCTCTCCGCGGCGGTCGTCATCGCGATGTTCTACGCATGGGCGGCGGAGTATGTCGGACAGGTCGCGGCAATCACAGGCGCGTACATCGCAGGCGTGCTGATCGCGCAGACCGAGTTCAAGAAAGAGATCGACGGTGGCGTGCATCCCTTGGCGTATTCGATCTTCGTGCCGGTGTTCTTCATCGGCATCGGGTTACAGGCCAACGGTCGTGAGCTTGGCGATCGCGGGCTCTTTACCGTTGCTCTCGTGCTCGTCGCGATTGTCGCCAAGGCAGCCGGGTGCGCGCTCTTTGCCAGGTGGTGCGGCTTCACGCCGCGGCAGTCGCTGCGCGTAGGCGTCGGGATGATTTCTCGAGGAGAGGTCGGTCTGATCGTCGCGGGGTACGGACTTTCAAACGGACTCATCGGCACCGACGTGTTTTCGGCGTCGGTGATCGTCGTGCTGGTGACGACGATGGTGACGCCACCCTTGCTGCGGCTGGTGTTTCCCAGAGGGGCATCCGCGGCAACCACCGTCGAAGAGACTATCGCGCATATGCCGCACGTATCGAAGTAGCGACGCGTTCCCTGGTCACGTCTCGTGCTAGAGTAGCCCCCACACAGTCGCGTAGCGCTGGTGTACCGGATGCCCGGCGATGGCCGGGGAAGACCATGTCTTTTCGCATCATCGTTTCTTCTCTCGCCGCCGAGCGACTGTCAGCCGCACGTGATGTCCTCCGTGCGCGTTCTCCCAATTTGCCGACGCTCATCGTTGGCGCGTCGCGTGGCGCTGCCGATGATCTGGCGCGCGCCGTGGCCGTCAGCGTTCCGGCCACCTTCGGGTTGCAGCGACTGAGCCTGACGCAGCTCGCTGCGCGAAGTGCGATGGTCGCGCTCGCGATGGATGGGCATACGCCGAGCACCTGGCTGGGCGCCGAGGCCGTCGCGGCGAGGGCTGCGTTCGACGCCACACGACGGCGTTCGCTGAAATACTTCGCGCCTGTCGCATCGACGCCCGGTTTTCCACGAGCGCTCGCGCGCACGCTTCAGGAACTCCGGCTTGCAGGGGTGGATGCCAAGCATCTTCTGCGTGCGGCGCGCGGGGGAGCGGACCTGGCGGACCTGCTCGAGCGGGTCGAGGAGTCATTCGACCGTGCCTCGAGCGTCGATCGTGCTGCGCTGTTCGACACTGCCACCAACGTGATCGGGCGCGCACATCCTGCGCCGCTCGTGGTGCTGATCGATCTCGCGGTCGATCGCCGCGCTGAAGTGGCCTTCATCGCAGCGCTGGTTGCGGGCGCTCAGACGGCCTTCGCCACGATGCCCGGCAGCGATCGGGAGGGCATCGCACGACTCGAAGCGATGGGAGGCATCGTGGAGGATCGCCCCGGAGATGGAACGGGCGATCTGGCCTGCCTGCGTCGATATCTCTTCAGCCCGGACACGTTGCCTTCCGAGAGAAAGCTGGACGGCTCGCTCGAGTTCTTCTCGGCACCGGGCGAGGGTAGAGAAGCCGTCGAAATCGTCAGACGCATCCTGCGCGAGGCTCGCGCCGGCGTGCGCTTCGACGAGATCGCGGTGCTCGTGCGATCACCGCAGAACTACGTCGGACTGATCGAGCACGCACTGCGGCGCGCAAAGGTGCCGGCGTGGTTCAGTCGCGGAACTCGCAGACCGCTGACGTCCGGGCGGGCTTTCCTCGCCTTGCTCGCGTGCGCGTCCGAGCAACTGTCAGCATCCAGATTTGCCGAGTACTTGTCGTTCGCCCAGGTCCCGTTGGAGAGTGAGAAGAAAGAGGGAGCCTGGGCGGCGTCGCAGGATGAGGCGTTCGGGCGCGTCCAGTCTCCAGTCGAGGAAGACGATGCGGTTTCGGATCCCGGGTCCACAATCCCGGGTCCCGGATCCCGGATCCCGGATCCCGGATCCGATTCCGTCCTCGCGGGAACATTGCGCGCGCCGTGGCGATGGGAGGCGCTCATCGTCGATGCGGCCGTTATCGGTCGGGATGCGACGCGCTGGAAGCGTCGGCTCGACGGCAAACGCGCAGAGATCGAGCGGCAGATTCGCGAAGCCAAACGAGAGGACGGCGGCGACGAGGCCAGGATTGCCGGACTGAGGCAGGTTCAGGAGCAACTGAACTACTTGAAGTCATTTGCCCTGCCGATCGTCGAAGAGATGGCCTCCTGGCCCTCGTCGGCGCACCTGGGGCGAATGGCTGGACAGGTTCGAAGCGCTCGCACCCCGAGTGCTCAAGTCTCCGGCGCACGTGCTGCGCGTGCTCGCCGATCTTCGTCCGATGGGCGAGGTCGGGCCCATCGATCTGGTCGAAGCGCGGCGGGTGCTCGCCGAGCGGCTGCTGACGATGGAGTCCGAGCCGCCGGCGCATCGGTACGGGCGCGTCTTCGTCGGGACGCCAGAGCAGGCGCGGGGGCGAACGTTCCGTGTGGTCTTCGTTCCCGGCCTTGCAGAGCGGATGTTCCCTCAGAAGCCGCGCGAGGATCCGATGATGCTCGACGGCATGCGCGAGGCCGTCGATGTCGCGCTGCCGACGCAGAAGCAACGCCTGGCGGCGGAGCGCCTTCTCCTGCAACTTGCCGCCGGCGCCGCGTCGGAGCGGCTGCACGTTTCGTATCCGCGTATCGAATTGAGTGAATCGCGGGCGCGGGTGCCGTCGTTCTATGCGCTCGACGTGATGCGCGCCGCGACCGGGCGAGTGCCGCATCACGACGAGCTCGAGCAACGCGCGCGCGAGGCTGGTGACTCGACGCTGGCCTGGCCGGCCCCGTCAACGCCCGACGAGGCGATCGACGATCAGGAGCACGACCTCGCCGTTCTGCGGCGGCTGCTCGACGAAACGAACCCGGACGCCGTCAAGGGGCATGCGCATTACCTGTTGAAGCTGAACGAGTGTCTGCGGCGATCGGTTGTTGACCGGTGGGCACGCGGACAGCGTCGCTGGTCGCCGAACGACGGTTTGACCCGCATTCAGCCGTACACACGCGACGCGCTCGCGAGGCAGCGTTTGAGCGCGCGCTCGTACTCGGCATCGGCGCTTCAACTGTTCAGTGCGTGTCCCTATCAGTTCGTGCTCTCGGCGATTTACCGCCTTCGTCCCTTCGAGCAGCCGGAACCGCTGCAGCGCATGGATCCACTGACACGCGGCAGCCTGTTTCATGAGATTCAGGCGAGCTTCTTTCGGACGCTTCAGTCGAGATCGGCGCTGCCGATCACCACGGCAACCGTCGATTCCGCTCGTGCCGTCCTCGACGATGTGATCGAGCAGATTGGTGTGCGCGCGCATGACGAACTGGTGCCCGGCCGTTGAGCGTGTGTGGCAGGACGAGCTCGCGACGATCCGGCGCGACCTGCACGCATGGCTCGAGTATCTCGCTCGAGATGGCGAGGAATGGCTGCCGATCTACTTCGAGCTCGCGTTCGGGCCGGTGCCGGGTGAGCGCGACGAGCACAGCATGCGGGGGGACGTTGTCATCGATGGCCGCTTCCGGTTGCGAGGCGCCATCGATCTGATCGAAGAGCACGTGCAGACGGGCGTGCTGCGGATTACAGATCACAAGACAGGCCGGCGGCCGGACCGAATCGACAAGGTCTTGATCGGCGGCGGCGCGGTCTTGCAGCCGGTCCTGTATTCAATGGCGGTGGAGACGGCGCTCGACCGCGTCGTGCACCATGGGCGGTTGTTCTACTGCACGTCTACCGGCAGCTTCTCCTCGCACCCGATTCTGCTCGACGAGCGTTCGCGTGCTGCCGGCCTCGAGGTGCTCGAGGTTGTCGACCGCGCCATCGAAACCGGCTTCCTTGCCGCGGCGCCTACGGAAGAGGCGTGCGATCGCTGCGACTTCAGGCCGGTGTGTGGATCAGACGTCTTCCGTCGCGTCGCGCGCAAGCCGCCGGAATCGCTCGCCGATCTGGCTGCGCTGAGGAGTCGTCCGTGACGTCTGACGCTCTCGCGCGAAAAGCGATCGAAGAGGCCATCGACGAGACGCTGGTTGTCGAGGCCGCGGCGGGGACCGGCAAGACGACGGCGCTGGTAAAACGGATCGTCCGCGTTCTGGCCGAAGGCCGGGCCGATGTTCGCGAGATTGTCGCTGTCACGTTCACCGAGAAGGCGGCAGGTGAGCTGAAGCTGCGCCTGCGGCAGCATCTCGAAGAGGAGCGGCGGAATGCGGCATCGCCCGGCATCCAGCAGCGACTCAACGCAGCCGTTCAGAACCTCGAGGAAGCGCACGTCAGCACGATTCATGGATTCTGCGCGGACCTGCTTCGCGAGCGGCCGGTCGAAGCCGAGATCGATCCGCTCTTTCGCGTGCTGACGGAGGGACAGGCGGAGCGCCTGTTCAACGAAGCATTTGCCACCTGGTTTCAAGCTGTACTTGCCTCGCCACCTGAGGGCGTGCGTCGCTCGTTGAGGAGAGCCAGCCGCAACAGCCGTTCCGGTGATGCGGACGAAGACGGACCGACCGAGCGTCTTCGCCGTGCGGGTTTCTCGCTAACGGAGTGGCGCGACTTCCGCGAGCCGTGGACGCGCGAGCCGTTCGATCGGGCTGACTCAATCGCGCGCCTCGTCGACCTCGTCCACGAGCTGGCCGATCTCTCAAAGTCGCCGTCGTACGCCGGTGACAATCTCTTCCTCGACACCGAGCCTGTTCGGCGGCTGAGCCGCGACCTGAAGCGCATGCCGCCGGCCGCAAGCGAGGAAGCGCTCGACGAACTGGAGTCGCTCCTCGTCGAGCTGCGGAAGAACCGCGACGTCAAGCGCGCACGGAAGGGAAGTGGACCGACGTACGCCAAAGGCGTCACACGTGCCCAGGTGCTCGATGCGCGCGACCGGCTGATGGCGGCGCTCGACGACTTCATGCTTCGAGCCGACGCCGACTTGTCCGCGCTGCTCCACGAGGAGCTGCTCGGTTGTGTCGACATGTACGAGGCGCTGAAGGCGCGCGAGGGCTCGCTTGATTTCCTGGATCTGCTGGTTCGCGCGCGCGACCTGGTGAAAGGGAACAAGGAAGTTCGCGCGCACTTCCAGGGCCGCTTCCTCCGGATCTTCGTCGACGAATTTCAGGACACCGATCCGTTGCAGGCCGAGCTCCTGCTGCTGCTGGCGGCTGATGATCCGAATGAGACGCGCTGGCAGCACATCACTCCCGTCGCCGGCAAGCTCTTCATCGTCGGCGATCCGAAGCAGTCGATTTATCGCTTCCGGCGCGCGGACGTGGATGTCTATCGACGCGTGTGCGAAATGCTCGTCGAGCGAGGCGCCAGGCCAATCGAGCTTCGCAAGAGTTTCCGCAGCGTTCCCAATATCCAGCATGTCGTGAACGCGGCGTTCGCATCGCTGATGGACGGCGATCGAGACACGCACCAGGCCCGATATGTCGCGCTCGAACCGGATCGCCAGGATCACCCCGGGCAGCCTTCTGTGGTCGTTCTGCCGGTGCCGGAACCATACGGCCAGCGATTCATCGCAGCGCGTGAGATCGAGCGCTGCCTGCCGGATGCCGTGGGCGCGTATATCGACTGGCTCGTGAACAAGAGCGGCTGGACGGTCACCGAGCGCCACAACCGCGATCAACGGGTTCCGCTCGAGGCGCGTCACATCTGCATCTTGTTTCGCCGCTTCGTCAGCTTTGGTGAGGACATCACACGGGCGTACGTCGAAGCGCTCGAGGCGCGCGGCGTCAAGCATCTCCTGGTTGGCGGCAGGGCGTTCCACGATCGCGACGAGATCGAAACGCTGCGCGCGGCGCTGATGGCGATCGAGTGGCCTGACGATCAGCTCTCGGTCTTCGCGACGCTGCGTGGCGCGTTGTTCGCGATTGGCGATGAGGAGCTGCTCGAGTACCAGCACATCGCAGGCAGGTTTCACCCCTTCAGAATCCCTGACACGCTGCCATCCGGACTCGAGCCGATTCGCGACGCCCTGAGTGTGCTGCGCGCGTTGCACGGCGAACGCAACCGCCGTCCGGTGTCCGACACGATTACGGCACTGCTGGATCACACCCGCGCGCACGTGGGGTTCGTGCTGCGTCCGGGAGGTGAGCAGGCGCTGGCCAACGTCCTGCACGTTTCCGAGCTTGCGCGTCAGTACGAGCTCGGTGGCGGAATGTCGTTCCGCGGCTTCGTCGAGGCGCTCCGGGAAGCCGCGCAGGGAGGTCAGGCCGCAGAGGCGCCGATCCTCGAAGAGGGCAGCGACGGCGTCCGGCTGATGACGGTCCACAAGGCCAAGGGGCTGGAATTTCCAGTCGTGGTGCTCGCGGACATCACCGCTCGCCTTACACCGTGGGACGCGAGCCGGCATGTCGATCTCGAGCGCGGTCTGTGTGCGCTTCGAATTGGGGGATGGTCGCCGAAGGATCTGAACGACCACAAAGCGCTCGAGGTGGCGCGCGAGCAGAAGGAAGGCGAGCGCGTCGCGTACGTCGCGGCCACTCGCGCGCGCGATCTGCTCATCGTCCCCGCCATAGGCGATGAACCCTACACCGAAGGGTGGGTCTCGCCGCTCAACTCTGCGATCTATCCGGCCGAGACCGAACGGCGGGTCCAGCAACCGGCGAAAGGCTGCCCGGCGTTTCAGAGCAAGGACACGGTGCTGCAACGCCCGAACGGCGATCCTGCGTCACGTTCAACGGTATGTCCGGGGCTGCATCAACTCGCGAGCGAACCGTCGCGCACGGTGGTGTGGTGGTCGCTCGAGTCGCAGGTCTTGTCTCTCAAAGTGCAGGCACCGTTCGGTCTGCGCCGCGACGATCTCATCGTCAAGGACGTGCCGCCCGAGGTGCTTCGTCGCGGTCTCGACACGTATCAGACCTGGAAGGCTGGCCGTGAAGCGGACGTGAGCGCAGCGAGCCGGGCGTCGATTGAAGTCCTCACCGCAACGAAGGCGGCCGCGGCTGCGGACCTTGCGCATCTCGACGATACCGCCGTGATGATCGTGGACGGCAATAGCGGTATCGCGCGACCCGGAGGCACGCGATTCGGGTCGCTCGTCCACGCGCTTCTGGCGGACGTGCCGTTCGGCGACGAAGGCCTTGCTGCACTCGCTCGGCTTGCAGAGGCGCACGGCCGCATCCTGGGTGCGACGTCAGAAGAAGTCGAGGCCGGGCGCAACATTGTTCGAGAGGTGCTCGGGCATCCCCTACTGAAAGCAGCCGAGCAGGCCGCACGCGAGGGACTCTGCTATCGCGAAATGCCGGTCACCTACCGGCTGCCGTCGGGCGTGCTGGTTGAGGGGTATGTCGACCTTGCGTTTCGGCAGGGCTCGTCAATGGTGGTAGTGGACTTCAAGACCGATCGTGAGCTCGAAGGCGCGCTCGAGCAGTATCGGAAACAGGTGTCACTTTATGCCAGTGCCATTGGACAAACGGCCGGGTTACCGACAAAAAGTGTCCTGATGCGCGTGTAAGTCCGCATAAACATTGGATGGGCCTTTCTGGCGCGCATGTTGCTCCCGATCAAATGCGGAGGCCGGGCCAATGGTGATTCGATTCGTAGAGTCCGTTCGCGTTCGAGTGTGGGGCAAAGAAATGAGCAGCTTCCGGAAGGGCGAAGTTCATGCTGTTCCGACCGCTGTAGCCGGTGTGCTTCTGGCGCAGGGTTGCGCGGAGCCGGTTGAGGACGCGACAGCGCGCGCGACCGCGGTCGCGAGTTAATCGATTTTACCAAGCCGCCGATCGAGGTCGGCGATCGCTTGCTCGAGCATCGCGCGATGCGCAGGTGCGCACGCCTGCTGTAAATCCGCCAGGGCGCGCGTTCGAGCGAGCATCAGCGTCGCACGTTCCGCGCGACGCTGAGCCTCTTCCGCACTGAATGGCGCCGCGGCCGACGGTTCTGCCGCGGCCGCTTCCTGTTGCGATTCGACCGACTTACTCTCCCAGCCCCTCGCCACTTACTTTCTTACTTTCCACTTTCCACTTTGCACTTCTATTTGGCGTGCGCAGCCGCACGTTCCGCAGGGGCGACGGCCATCAGATCGGCGTGAGCCGACATGTGGTTCTTCACGATTTGCTCCGCCTGTGAGACCGCTCCGCTATCGCCCGCGCGATACACCGCGTTGGCCTCGATCAGTTCCTTCTGCGACGGCGGCGTGGAGTCCACGCTGTCGTAGATCGCGGCCACCGGACATGCGGGAACGCAGGCGCCGCAGTCGATGCACTCATCGGGATGGATGTAGAGCATCGAGGTCGTTTCGAACTCGGGTTCGTCTTTTCGAGGATGGATGCAGTCGACCGGGCAGACGTCGACGCAGGCGGAGTCCTTCGTGCCAATGCACGGGTCGGTGATGATGAACGGCATGTCAGTCAGCTTATAACGAAACTGCGCCCGAAACGACCAGGCCCCTTCGCTCATCGGGCGCGAAATTGAGCCGGAGCCGAAATTCCCGCTTGAGGAGCAGCAGGTTCATCGCCAGTTGCACGAGGACGGCTGCCGCCGAGATGTACCAGATCCACTTGAGCGCAAACCCCGGCGTCTGCGCAAGCAGCAGCACCGGAATCGCGACGATGAGGATGCGTGCCGCCGAGGTGATCAACGACGGCATCGTGTTGCCCATCGCCTGAAACATGCTGGAGCTGACGAAGATCACGCCTGAAGCGACGAAGTTGAACGCGACAATATGCAGATACTCTTCGCCGACGCCGACCGCCGTCGTGTCCGCGGTGAAGACGTGCACCATCGCGTTACCCCAGAGCCATACCGCACCCGCGAGCACCAGCATCGCCGCCGCCGCGATGCCCGCACCGGTTCTGAATGTTTCCTTCACGCGTGCGGATTGCCGCGCGCCGAAGTTCTGGCCGGCCACCGGGCTCACGGCGAATCCGAGCGCCACGACCGGGAGGAAGCATGCCTGCAGGATTCGGATGCCGATGCCGAACCCCGCCTGCGCCGCGGCGCCGAACGGCCGCGACACGGCGTAGACGATCATCATGTAGACGGCCATCATGGCGAACTCGGCGCCCGCGGGCAGGCCGATCTTGAGCATGTCGCGCCACAAGGTGAAGCGCGGCGACCAGTCGCGTGGCGTGAACTTCAGATACGAGTCGGCGGCGAAAAAGTACAGCGTCATCCACACGACGCCGATCGCGATGGCGACAAGCGTCGCGATCGCCGCACCAGCAACGCCAAGCGGCCGGCCGAAGCCCCATCCGAACACCAGGACCGGCGCGAGCACGATGTTGATGATCACCGTCGCGGTCTGCACGATCATGCCGGGACGAAAGTTGCCGGTGCCTCTCAGCGCGGACGCCATCGCGATGAGACCGAACTGCAGGGCCATCGCCGGGATGAACCAGACGAGGTAGTCACGCGTGAGCAACCTGGTCGCTTCGTCCGCGCTGAACGCGCTGGCGTACGGATTGATGGCGAGAAAGGCGACGACCAGGAAGGCGATCCCGACCACCAGCGACAACACCTGCGCCTGGTTGAATACCAGGGTCGCATGCGCCTGGTCGCGTCGGCCCGTCGCGTGCGCGACGAGCGTCGTCGTGCCAACGCCGAGCATTTGCGTGGCCGCGAGGACGATGAAGGTGAGATTGCCGCTGATGCCGACCGCCGCCACTGCCGCGGTGCCCAGACGGCCGACCCAGTACAGATCGACAAGGACGTAAAGCGTCTGAAAGATCATGCTGACCAGCATGAAGCTGGTCGTTCTCAGAAGATGCCCGGTCAACGATCCCGTGGTGAGATCCTGCACAGCCGCCTCGCGTTTGGCGCATAGCTTACCTTGACCCCTTGGAAATCTGTGAGATAGACTGCGAGCCCGACTGTGCACAACGGGTCCCCGCCAGCTCCGATCCTCGCGAAACATTCCACGATCAGAGGAAACTTCCGCGTTGAACGGGCGCAATTCGTCAAGGTAATGTGTGCCGACACTGCGGGGACGGCACGGGCGGCCTGCGGCCGTTGCGTTTGAGGAGGCATATGAAACGCGTGTATGGGCTCGTCGCAATCTCGATCTTCTTCATTTCATGTACACAGGCGCAGTCGCCCGCACCCGCGGCATCAGCGCCCGCAGCCAAGCCGTACGGCACGCTCGCGCAGGTGATGCGCGGCATTCCGTTCCCGAATTCCAACATCATCTTCGACACGCAGAGCACCGATCCCGCTGCCGCGCAGAAGCCCGCCGGAAGCCGGTGCACCCGCGTCACAGACCTTCGGTGGTGTTTACGGCGGCTGGCAGGCGGTCGAGAACGCGTCGATCGCGCTGCAGGAGACCGGCAACCTTCTGCTGGTCCCCGGCCGCATGTGCGAGAACGGCCGTCCGGCGCCTGTCGATCAGGAAGACTTCAAGAAGTGGGCGCAGGGACTGATCGATGCCGGCGCTGCCTCCTACAAGGCCGCCCAGTCGAAGAACATGGACCAGATGGTCGAAGTGAGCGGAACGGTCGCCGATGCGTGCGCGGCCTGTCACGAGAAGTATCGCGACAAGGAAGACCTCAAGATGCGCTGCATCCCGTAAGAGAGGACCGCGGACCTTTCGAGACTGAATGGAGATCTGATGCAGCCGGTGCACGACCTGTTCTTCTGGGTGAGCGAACTCCCGACCAGCATAGCGATCCGGGAGTCTTTGCTCTTCTCTCCGTACCTGACGGTGGCCCACGTCGTCAGCATGTGTCTGTTCGCCGGGCTGATCGTGATGATGGATCTCCGGCTTCTGGGGATCGGGAACATGAGCACGCCGTTCTCGGAACTCCAGAAGCGGCTGTTCCCATGGCAGATGCTGGGGATGGCAATGAGCGCGGTCACCGGGCTCACGCTCGCGTACTCCGACCCGATGCGCTTCTACGTCAACATCTTCTTCTGGACGAAGATGCTGGTGATGGTGCTGGCAGGCATCAACGCGATGGCGTTCCACTTCATCACGTACAACTCCGTGCTGACGTGGGACTCGAGGGCGACGACACCGTTCGGAGCCAAGCTGTCAGGTGCTCTCGGGATGGTGCTGTGGGCGATCGTCATCGTCTCCGGACGGCTTGATTCCCGTACAACTGGTTCCAGAACAGACTGAGGAGTCGAGCGAATGTTGGAAGGCTTCTTCGACCAGATGGGGCAGTGGCCCGTCAGTCAGGCGATCGGCGCGTCGATCTGGATCTATCCGACCATCCAGGCGATCCATCTCGTGTTCCTCGCGCTGTTCGCCGGCGGGATGATGATCACCGACCTGCGGTTGCTTGGCTTCGGCATGCGATCGAAGACCGATGGCGGAAGTGGCTCGGGATGCGCGCCCGTGGATGGTGACCGGATTCCTCGGTCTGGTGGCGACCGGGCTTCCTCAGTTGATGCAGAACGCCTCGCGTGAGTACTTCAGCGAGTTCTTCTGGTACAAGATGTATCTGATCGCGTTCGGTCTGATCTTCCTGCTGACCGTGCGCCGAAAGATGATTCAGGCCACCGAAACGAGCGCAGCCTCGAAAGTCGTGGGGCTCATCTCGATGGCCGTCTGGACCGGCGTCACTATCAACGCCCGGTTGATCGGACTCTTTACTTAGCCCGGGTTTCCGGAACTTTCCCGAGGCCTGCCGCGACCAGGAAACCGCCGAGGGAAACTGCGGAAATCGCCACGAGGCCGATCACAATCCAGATCAGCCACCAGCCGGCGATCGTGCCTTTTTCCGTGGCGACGGCCATCGTCGGCACCATGCGCGTTCCCATCACGACGTTCACAAGACCGAGGGCAATCACGACGAGTCCTGCCACGAGCCACACGTTTCGATTCATTCCTGCGAGTCTCCACAATTAATCATTGAACGTTCTTTGATTGCTGATCTTTGATTCGTTGGCGATTGATGATCGTTGATCGAGGATTGCCAATCTCCAATCAAAAACCTTCAATCAACAACGAATCGCCAATCGCCAATCAAAGATCATTAATGTTCTAGTTGCCAGGTCCTGCGCCACGACCGGCTGCGGGGATGATTCCTCCCGGACCAGCCTCGCCGATTGGTTGTCCACCGACGCCGAGGCCGTCCTGCACGGGACGCCGCGGACGGAGCACGCCGCGTTGGAAGTCGGCGTCGACCCTCTGATCCTCTGCGCGTTCCGCACCGAGCGACTGCCGGATTGCGTAGTTGCCTTCGTGGCATTCGTAGGGCAACAGCGTTCCGCCATCGAGCGGCGTCAGCGGCAATGACAACGTGAACGGTCGCGCGTAGGTCACAGGATCGTCCACGGTGATCTGGTACTGGAGCATCTGATCCGCCACGCGCTTGAACCGCTCGGTGATCTTCATCTTGTCGCTGTGGCGTAGGCCGTTGCCGTTCGGACCGATGCTGGTCCGATCCGTCAGGTTCGTCGTTTCGACGACGAGCTCCTCGCCCTCCCAGCGCGCGCGTGAATCACCCAGGTACTGTTTGATGCTGGGCGACACGTGCGGCCGGCCGTCCGTGTAGAAGAAACGCGTGTCGTGGATCATCTCGTAGCTGATCGCCACCATACCAGGCGCCTGGACGATCCGGTTGCCGTTGCCGTAAACGACTCGCATCACCGATCCGACGATGCCGCGCGTGATGCAGCGGTCGTATAGCGTGAAGTCCTCTGTTGAATTGAACGGTCCGTCGCCGAAGGTGCCCTGATCGCGTGGGGCGCGGCGCTTCTGTGCTTCCGCGGTAAAGGCCGGCGTTCTGCCGTCAGGCGGATCGACAATCAGTGACGTCTGGCGGAAGGCACGTCGGGCGAAGTCGCCGCGGAAGGAACCGACGGCGTTCTCGGCGTTGCTGATACCGCTCTGAATCTGCTTCTGTCGCGCGGCGAATTCCTCGTCGTTCTGATAGAGGCGGTCGCCAAAATTCTGTGGCCGCGACATCGGCATCGTCGCGTCGTCGCTGCTCCAGACGCCCTGCAGATCCGGGTCGCCCCATGGTGTCTTCGGCACGGTGTAGGGCGCCGTCGGGCCACCGTTGTACGCGGTGACGACCAGTGCCGGGGTAGCGCTCTGACCGGACACTGGCAGCGACGCCGTCGCGACCAGAGCAATCGTGCTCGCCGCACCGAGGGACGCCAGAACTCGACTATGCATCAGCCATCTCCTTCGCCTCCGTTGATCTTACCGCTCCTGATCGCCCTCGACCGGTGCACCGCCTGCGCGTCCACCTGCTGGGGCGGCTGGTGCCGCTGCGGCAGCGCCCCCTCGGCCCCCTCCATTGGCTTGCGGATTGCCGTCCTGAACGGGACGACGCGGACGCACGACTCCTCGCGCGAGATCCTCTTCGAGCGCGCGATCCTCGGCTCGCTCGGCGCTGAGCGACTGCATCAGCGCGAGGTTGCCTTCATGGCAGTCGTAGGGCAGAAGGATGTTGCCTTCGAGCGGTGTCATCGGAAGAGACAGCGTGAACGGGCGAACGTAGGTCACGGGGTCGTCGATGGTTATCTGGTACTGAATGACGTCGGCCGCCACGCGCTTGAAGCGCTCAGTGATCTTCATCTGGTCGCTGTGACGAAGACCGTTGCCGTTCGGTCCAATGCTCGTCTTGTCCGTCAGGTTCGTCGTCTCGACGACCAGTTCGTCGCCTTCCCACCGCGCGCGGGCATCGCCGAGCAGTTGCTTGATGCTCGGTGAGACGTGTGGCCGCCCATCGGTGTAGAGCACACGCGTGTCGTGGACCATCTCGTAGCTGATGGCCACCATGCCCGGCGCCTGCGTGATCCGGTTGCCGTTGCCGTAGACCACGCGCAGGACCGACCCGACGATGCCGCGCGTGATGCAGCGGTCGTACATCGTGAAGTCTTCAGGACTATTGAATGGACCGTCCCCGAAGGTGCCGCGGTCGCGGGGCGCGCGGCGTTTCTCGGCGGCTGGCGTGAACGCGGGCGTGCGACCGTCTGGCGGATCGACGATGAGCGATGTCTGCCTGAACGAGCGCCTCGCGTAGTCACCGCGGAAGGTCCCGATCGCACTGAGTGCGTTCTGAATCCCTTGCTGCGTTTGCTTCTGCCGCGCGGCCCACTGCTCATCGCTCTGATAGAGCTCGTTGCCAAGATTCGCAGGTCTCTGCATCGGGATGCCGCTCGTGTCGTCGCTCGACCAGACACCCTGGAGGTCGGGATCGCCCCAGGGAGTCCGCGGTGGCGCGTAGGGTGTAGGCGATCCGGCGTTGTACGCCGTAATAACCAATGGACGGCGCCGGCGTAGACGCGCTCTGGGCGACGACGGGCAAAGACGCCATCAGCGCGACGATGGCAGCGGCGGCTGACGAGGCGAGCACTCGCGTGAACATGTCGTAACTCCTTGCGGAAAGAGGCGCGTGGAGCGACTGGAAGTCGATGATTGCGTGCGTATTATACGGCTATCCGTTGGGATAGAATTTCGGCGCAGCTCAGACGAAAGACCGGCCTCATGCACATGAAAAGGACACTCTTTGATGCGTAGATTCGGCGGATCCCTGTTGATTGCGCTCACACTTGGGATGGCGGCCCTGGTCGCCCAGTCGGGAGGCTCTCGAAGCAGTTCGGCGAAGCCCTACACGACCTGGACCGCATACCAGGGCGGCTCCCACTCGTCGCAATATTCGGCTCTCGACCAGATCAACAAGTCGAACGTGTCGCGTCTCGACGTGGCCTGGACCTACCCGGTGAATGGCAACATCACCTTCAACCCCATCGTCGTCGACAACGTGATGTACGTGCAGGGCACGGGGAACGCCATCGTGGCCCTCGATGCCGCGACGGGGAAGGAGATCTGGCGTCACGCCAATCAAGGGGCGATCGGCGCGAGAGGGCTCAACTACTGGGAGAGCCCGGATCGGTCCGACCGGCGACTCCTGTATCTCAACGCCGGAAACCTGACAGCGATCAACGCGCAGAACGGCGAGACGATTACGTCGTTCGGCAACAACGGCCGGGTGGACCTGCGAGTGGCGCTGTGGCGCGAGGCGCGGAACCCGCTTCAGACCAGCAACCCGGGTCGCGTCTTCGAGAACCTGGTCATCATCTCGCTACCGGCGCAGGGCGCGGGGTACGAGTCAACGCCAGCCGACGTGCAGGCGTACGACGTGCGGACCGGCAAGATCGTGTGGGTCTTCCACAGCATTCCGCATCCCGGCGAGTTCGGGTACGACACGTGGCCGGAGGGCGCGTACAAGAAAGCGGGAGGCGTTCACAACTGGAGCGAGCTGACCGTTGATGCGCAGAACGGGATCGCGTTCATTCCGTTCGGCACTGCACGCTTCGACTTCTACGGTGGCGACCGGGCCGGCGACAACCTGTTTGCGAACAGCCTCGTGGCGCTCGATGCGCGGACGGGCAAGCGCCTCTGGCACCACCAGCTCGTGCACCACGATCTGTGGGACTACGATCTGCCGCAGGCGCCGAAGCTGCTGACTCTTCGTCAGAACGGACAAAATGTCGACGTCGTTGCGCAGGCCACCAAGTTCGGCTTCATCTTCGTTTTCGAGCGCAAGACCGGCAAGCCGATCTTCCCAATCGAAGAGCGTCCCGTTCCTCAGTCCGATGTGCCAGGCGAGCAGAGCTCGAAGACGCAGCCATTTCCCTCGAAGCCTGCGCCGTTTGCGCGGCAGTCCTTCACTGAGAAAGACATCAATCCGTATCTGCCCGAAGCAGAGCAGGAGTTGCTGCGACAGCGTCTGCGCAGCGTGAGGAACGAGGGGCTCTTCACGCCGCCGAGTCTCGAGGGCTCAATCGAGCTTCCGGGTCACAACGGAGGTGCGAACTGGGGTAGTTCCGCGGTGGATCCGCTCCGGGGCGAGTTCTACGTCGTCGCCAAGAACATGCCGACGTTGATGCGCCTCATTCTGAGCAACGAGGAGCCGACCGCAGGTGGTGCGCTCGGTGGCGGAGCGGCGAGTCCCATCATCACGCCGGAACAGAAGGCCACGCTCATGGCCGCTGCGAAGGAAGCGGCAGCGAAGGGGCCGGTGCGTTACACGTCTCCGTACGACTTCATGCAGAGCCCGACGAACGGCATGACCGCGCTCGGCCCGCCGTGGTCGGAGATCACGGCGTACGACCTGAACACGGGCGCGATCAAGTGGCGTGTGCCTGATGGTGGAGTAACGGCGCCGCCGGAGGCGGGATTGAAGGGGGACACCGGGGCCCACATGCCACGAGGTGGTCCACTTGTCACCGCTGGCGGCCTCGTGTTCGTGGCGACCGCATCGGATCGCACCGTCCGCGCATACGACCGCGACTCGGGCAAGGTGGTGTGGACGAAGGATCTGCCAACCGGATCGGAAGGTGTTCCTGCGACCTACGAAGTGGGTGGTCGTCAATTCATCGTATTCCCAGTTGCGGCGGGAGCTGGATTGTTCCCGGCTCGCTTCGGAGGTCCCGCGGCGGCTGCGAGTGGTGGTGCCGCCGCTGGTGGAGGACCTGAAGCAGAGGCTGGCGGGCGCGGCCGCGGAGGTCGAGCAGGTGGACCGCCGCCGGCACCCGGGGCGTACATCGCATACGCGTTGCCGCAATGAGGTGAAGAGTTCCATGCTGATCCCGGTCGCGGTCGTCACAGCCGCGATCGGTGTGTGGGCACAGGGATCATCCTCGACCGCGCGGAATCAGATCGCTCCCGGCGACTGGCCCAATCTGAATCGCGACCTCGCAGCCACGCGGTTCTCGCCGCTGACCGAGATCAACACGACCAACGTTGGCTCGCTGAAGCAGGCGTGGACCTATCGACTCGGTGGTGGAGCGACCTCTGTACCGCTCGTCGTCGGCGGAGTGATGTACGCGTCGAGTGGGCCGCAGGTTGTTGCGCTCGATGCCGACAGCGGCAAAGAGATCTGGTCATACACCGTGCCGGCTGCGGCGGCCGCAACTCCCGCGCCTGTGAGCGATGCGCAGGCGCCCGCGGCCGCGGCGCCACCTCCCGGGCTGACTCCATCGGCGGGTGGGCGTCGCGGTGGCGGCCCACCAGTGGCCGTCGCGTCGCAGCGCGGTGTCGGGTACTGGCCCGGTGACGGAACAGCCTCCGCGCGTGTGATGTTCCTGGGCGGAACGCGCCTCTTCGCTCGTCGATGCCGCAACAGGGAAACCGTCCGCCGGATTCGGCACCGACGGCATCGTCAACATCGGCGTTCCCTACAACGGCACGCCCACGCTGTATCGCAACGTCGTCATCATCGGCGCCAACGTCAATGAGGTGCCGCAGGGTCCGGCTGGAAATCCGCGCGCGTTCGATGCGAGGACCGGCAAGAAGCTCTGGGAGTTCCAGACCGTTCCCAAGCCTGGATCGAAATACAACGAGACCTGGGGCGACGGGTGGAAGGAACGCTCGGGCACGAATATGTGGGGGTTCGCTGCACCCGTCGACGTGGAGCGCGGCATCGCGTATCTGCCCGTGGCCGGACCGGCGGCGAACTACTACGGCGGCGATCGACCTGGCAGGAACGACTACGCGAACTCGGTGGTCGCGGTTGATGCACAGACAGGGAAGTACCTCTGGCACTTCCAGACCGTTCATCACGACATCTGGGACTCGGATATGCCCACCGCGGGCGGACTCGTCGACGTCATGCAGAACGGCCGCCGAGTGCCAGCGATCGCGCACGTCGGCAAGACCAGCTATCTGTTCGTGCTGAATCGCACGAACGGGAAGCCAATCATTCCGGTGGAGGAGCGCCCGGTGCCAAAGGGTGACGTTCCAACCGAGTGGTACTCACCGACGCAGCCGTTCCCGGTGCGGCCAGGACCGCTCAGCCGCGTGAGCTTCACGAAAGAAGAGATGGTAACCGCAGCGGACACGACCGCTGAACATGCGGCCGCGTGTCTGGCGATGTGGGACAAGGCGGGCGGCTTCTATAACGCGGGACCGTTCACGCCGTTCATGTTTCACAAGAAGAACGACCCGCCGAAGTCCACGATCCAGTTTCCAGGCGGGACCGGTGGCGTCAACTGGGGCGGGATGGCGGTCGATCCGAACTCGGGCTACATGTTCGTGAATGCGCAGAACACGTCGCTCGTCGGGTGGGTCGAAGAAAAGGATCCGAACGTCGATTACAGCTTCGATGCGCGCGGCTCGAAGCAACCCTACGATCGCGCGAGCGTGAATGGCGTGGGTCCGTTCTTCACTTTCAGCGCGCCGCTCAATGGATACGACACGACCGGCCGGCCTCGTCCGGGTCCGCAGCTCCCGTGTCAGCGGCCGCCATGGTCGAAGCTCGTCGCGGTGAACCTCAATACCGGGATGGTTGCATGGGAATCGGTGCTCGGCGTCAACGATGCTCTTCCGGAAGGAAAGCGGCTCGTCGGGAACAGCGGCAGCGCAGGTCCCACGGTGACCGCGGGCGGGCTGGTATTCGTCGGTGCGACGAACGACCGCCGATTCCGTGCGTTCGACGCGAAGACCGGCAAAGAGATCTGGACGACGAACCTCGAGGCCAACGCGAATGCGAATCCGATGAGCTATCAGGGGAAGAGCGGGAAGCAATACGTGGCCGTTGTGGCCGGTAACACTTTGATGGTGTACTCGCTCTAATAGTAGGCGGTATGCAGTAAGCGGTAGGCAAGAGACGACATGAAAAAGACCTTGATGGTGGTCACCGCGATTGCGGTGACGTCGGCCGTCCTTCTATCGGCGCAGGGCCCTGCGCCGATCGCGAAGCGCGATCCGAACTACACCGTCCCGCGGACCCCATGGGGTGATCCCGATCTGCAAGGGAAGTGGCCCAGCACCGACATGGTGGGCACGCCGATGCAGCGCGATGCGAAGCTCGGCACGCGGAATCTGTTGACCGAGGCTGAATACAGGGACGTACAGGCGCGGTTTGCGCGGCAGGCGGCGCAGGACGAAGCCGACTTCGATTTGGACCACCCGACTGTGACGCCTGGCGGCGACGTGGGTGGTCCGGTCTCTCCTCCGCCGCATTGGCTGGAACGTGGGAAGCCGCAGTATCAGGCGTCGCTCATCGTCGATCCGCCGGATGGCCGGATGCCGGCGCTGACGCCGGCAGCGCAGCAGCGTCAGGCCGCGGCACGCGAAGCCCGTGAAGGGCGCGGGCCTGCCGATTCCTACACCGATCGCAGTCTGTACGACCGCTGCATCTCGCGCGGTATCGCCGGATCGATCCTTCCCGTGATTTACAACAACGGGAACGAGATCGTGCAGGCACCCGGGTTCGTCGCGATCAGTAACGAGATGATCCACGAGACGCGCATCGTGCCGCTCGACGGCCGTCCGCATCCGGGCCCGCACATCAAGATGTGGATGGGTGACTCGCGCGGCCGTTGGGACGGCGACACGCTCGTCGTCGAGACAAAAAACATCGGCAGCTTCGCGCCCGGCATCGGGGTCAACGGCGGTGGTACGCGGCACAGCAACGACATCACGATCACCGAGCGGTTCACTCGGATGAGCGCGGACGTGATTCTGTACGAGATGCATGTCAACGATCCGAAGACATGGACGAGGCCGTGGACGATGCAGTACCCGCTGAAGCGGGATGACAACTACGGCTACTTCGAGTACGCGTGTCACGAGGGAAACTACTCGTTGTTCAACATTCTGAGTGGAGCGCGGGCAGACGAAAAGGCCGCGGCTGATGCTGCGATTAAGTAGGCAGTAGCCCTCCGGACCACGCAACTCGCTGGCCGTGTCGTCCGTCATAGACGTCATCATGCGGCTCGATACACTCGCTCAGGACGTTCGCTCGGCTGCCAGAAACCTGCGGCGCTCGCCCGGTTTCGCCGTGCTGACGATCCTCACGCTCTCGGTCGGCATCGGTGCGAACACGGCGATGTTCTCGGTGCTGAACGCGGTGATTCTGCGGCCGGCGGCGTATCCACGCCCCGCCCAGCTCATGTTCGTGAGCAGCCGCTTTCCGTCGCTCGGATTCAATCAGTTCTGGGTCTCTCCTCCGGAATACTTCGAGCTGACGGAGATCAATCGGACGTTCTCGTCCGTCGGCGCGTACGTGACGGGCGAGGCCAACGTGTCGACCGCGGATCGTCCTCGACGCGTCAGCACTGGCATCGTCAACGCTGAGCTACTCGAGACGCTTGCCGTGCCGCCGCAAGCGGGACGATGGTTTCGACGTGATGAGACCCGCGCAAACGGTCCGCGGCTCGTCATGCTGTCCAGTGAGTTGTGGCGGTCGGCGTTCGCGTCGCGATCCGACATCGTTGGAAAGACGATCGAAGTGGACGGTGCGCAGAACGAGGTCGTCGGCATCATGCCGCCCGGCTTCGACGTCATGGACAACCACGTCGAGATTGTGGCTGCCGCTGCAGCTCAATCCTTCGAATCGCCAGCAACCGCGGAAACCATTTCCTGAATCTGATTGGACGAGTGAAGGACGGCATCACGCCTGCGCAGGCACAGGCCGAGCTTGCGGCGCTCGTGGCGAGCTGGGGCGAGAGGACTGGCGCGAAGGATCACGTGTTCACACCGGACGGTCACGCGCTCCAGATGGAGCCGATGCAGGAAGAGATCGTCGGCTCGGCGCGCCTCGCGATCTGGGTGCTGCAGGCAGCCGTTGGCTTCGTGCTCCTGATCGCGTGCGCGAACTTTGCGAATCTCCTGCTGGCGCGCGCGGAGACACGACATCGCGAGTTCGCTATCCGTACTGCGATCGGCGCCAGTCGCTGGCGGTTGCTGATGCAATTCGTCGCGGAAGGGTGTGTGCTCGCGCTCGGAGGCGGAGCAACGGGGGTGTTGCTGGCGTGGGCGGGTGTCCGCGCGCTCGTGGCTGCGTATCCGGAGCAGCCTGCCACGCGCCGGAGAGATCGCGGTCGATCCATCCGTGCTGCTGTTCACGTTCATCGTGTCGCTCTGCACCGGGAGTGGTCTTCGGCCTTGCGCCGATGCTGCACCTCACGCCGGGCGGCTTGCACTCCTCTCTCAAAGAGGGCGGCGTCCGCGGATCGACGAGTGCACGTCACGGCGTGCGCCGTGCGCTCGTCGCGGCCGAAGTTGCGCTGGCGGTCGTCCTGGTCGTGGGTGCGGGCCTGATGTTGCGGACCGTGATGAACCTGCTGAATGTCGATCCCGGGTTCGATCGATCCCGCCTCGTGACGTTCGCCCTGGACCTGCCGGTTGCTCACTACGCGACGTTCGAGAATCAGCTGCAGTTCTATCAGCGACTCTTTGGTCGCCTCGAAGGTATTCCTGGTGTGCTGCGCGTGTCGGGCATGACCGGCCTGCCGCCCAATCGCCAGGTGGACGCGAACGATACCGACATCGGCAACTACACGGCGCCCAAGCAGGGACCGTTCGAGAACGTCGACTACTACCAGCGCGTGACGCAGGGTTACTTCGAGACGATGGGCGTCCCGATCGTCGAGGGTCGTGGCTTCGAGCCGGGTGACGCGATTGGCGGGCCCGTGGCCATCGTCAACGAGACGCTCGTTCGAACGTTCTGGAAGGACCGCAACCCGATCGGTCAGCAGATTCGACAGTGCTGCGGCGATCAGATCCCCTGGCTCACGGTGGTTGGTGTTGCGAAGGACGTCAAGCAGGGAGGCGTCGATCAGAAGACGGGGACCGAACTTTATTTTCTACTCGATCAGTTCCCGCGCCTGTATCCCAACGTGCAGGTAGGCGGCGGCGATCTGAACATCGTCCTGCGGACCGCCGTGCCGATCGCGACGCTGGGGACCGCGATTGAAGGCATCGTGCGGGAGGTCGATCCCTCACTGCCGGTCATCAAGTTGCGTGAGATGGATGCGGTCTTCCGCGAGTCGCTGAGCCGCCCGCGCCTGCTGGCCCAACTCCTTGGAGGGTTCGCCGCGCTCGCGTTGTTCCTCGCATCGATCGGCACCTACGGTCTCTTGTCGTATCTGGTGACGGAGCGTCGCCGTGAGATCGGTATCCGCATGGCGCTTGGCGCCGAGCGCGCCGCGGTGTTGCGCCACATCATGGGGCAGGGTCTCCGGCTCGCGCTTTTCGGCCTGGCCGCTGGTCTGGCTGGTGCGTTCGCGCTGACACGACTGATGGCGACATTGCTCTTCGACGTCGAGCCGAACGATCCCGCAACGCTCGTTGCGGTGGCCGCCGCCATCACCGGCGTTGCGGCGCTCGCGTGCTTCATCCCGGCGCAGCGCGCGACCCGCGTCGATCCGGTGGTCGTACTGCGCGACGAATAGAGGCGGTTTCAGACCAGCTCTCCGAACCAGCCTCGTCGCGCCGCCCACTTCAGGCCCTCCAACACGGGCACGACGGTGAAGGCCAGGATCGTCGCCAGCATCCAGTCTGCGACGGACAGACTGAACGTACCGAACGCCCGTTGAAAGAACGGCACGTAGATGATGACAACAAGCAGGAGCATCTCCCACGAGATCGCGATGTTGAGCCAACGGTTGGCAAACGGCCCGCGGAAGACGGACAAGCGATCGGAGCGGCAGTTGTAAGCGTTGAAGAACTGAATCAGCACCAGCGACACGAAGGTCATCGACATGACTTCGGCCAGCGGGCGCCCTGTCCGAAGCAGCCACACGAACAGCGTGGCGTTCACGATGGCGGACCACAATCCCGCTGCGATCAGCATGACCACGACAGGCCGTGTGAAGATGCCGATACGCGCGTCCCTCGGCCGCCGCCGCATCAGGTCCTGCTCCGGCGGATCGACGGCAAGCGCGAGCGCTGGCAAGCCGTCGGTCGCCAGGTTGACGTAGAGGATCTGCACCGCGGTCAACGGCATCGGGAGACCCGCGATGACGCTTCCTGCGAG
Source organism: uncultured Acidobacteriota bacterium (assembly GCA_963818645.1). GTDB lineage: Bacteria > Acidobacteriota > Vicinamibacteria > Vicinamibacterales > UBA2999 > Gp6-AA40. Next base: position 157,041 of record CAWFTF010000001.1, read on the forward strand.
CAGCACGATTTCACCGACGTTGCACGAGAGCAGGTACGTCAGATACTTCTTGATGTTGCCGAAGACGATGCGCCCTTCCTCGACGGCCGAGACGATGGTCGCGAAGTTGTCGTCGAGGAGGGTCATCCCCGCCGCTTCTTTGCTGACATCCGTGCCAGCGATGCCCATGGCGATCCCGACGTCCGCTTTCTTGAGCGCCGGCGCGTCGTTGATGCCGTCGCCGGTCATGGCGACGACGTCGCCCCGGCTCTGCCACGCGGTGACAACGCGGAGCTTGTCGGCCGGTGAAACACGCGCGTACACGGCGATGTCGCCGACGCCGCGCTGGAGATCGGCATCGCTCATCGCGTCGAGGTCGCGTCCGGTGACGACGCGCTGCTGGTGCAGCACGCCGATCTCTCGGGCGACCGCGCTCGCGGTCAACGGATGATCGCCCGTGATCATGATCGCGTGGATGCCGGCATCGGCACAGACACGGACGGCGGCGGCGGCTTCGGCACGTGGCGGATCCATCATCCCGACGAGGCCAAGCAGCGTCATTTGCTCTTCCGCGCCGTCGAGCGACGGGGTGGCCTTACGCGCAATCGCCAGGACACGAAGGCCTTCGCTTGCCATCCGCCGTTCGACGCCGAGCACCCGCTCGCGACATTCGTCGGTCAGCGGCACCTCGCGGTCGTCGCTGAGGAGGCTGGTGCAACTCGGCACGACGTTGTCGGCCGCTCCTTTCGAGTAAGCGATCGAGCCGGCCTCTGTCGTGTGCAGCGTCGTCATCCTGCGACGCTCGGAGGTGAAGGGGATTTCGGCGACGCGTGGTTCTTCTGCGGTCAGGCCGTCCGGTGTCAATCCCGCCTTGATGGCCGCGACGACCAGAGCGCCCTCGGTGGGATCGCCCTCGATGTGATGGCGGCCGTCGCGTGCGATGAGGCGGGCATCCGAGGCGAGTGTCGCCGCGCGTAGCAGGGCTCGTACAGCCGCTGGCGCGTCGATCGCACGGCCTTCCTCGAGTATGGCGCCTGTCGGATCGTACCCGGTGCCCGACAGATCAAGGACGCGGTCGTCGGCGAACACACGCCGGACCGTCATTTCGTTCTTTGTCAGCGTCCCGGTTTTGTCGGAGCAGATCACCGACGTGCTGCCCAGCGTCTCGACGATTGGCAGGCGGCGGACGAGGGCGTTGCGCTTGACCATCCGCCGTACGCCGATGGCGAGCGAGATCGTCACAACGGCGGGCAGCGCCTCCGGCACGACGGCGACAGCCAGTGCGATACCGAACATGAACATCTCGAGCGCCGGCAGCCCGCGAGCGAGGCCGATCACAACGACGAGTGCGACCACGATGAGGGCGGCCTTTGCCAGTGTCCCACCCAGGCGGTCGAGGTTCTCCTGGAGGGGTGTTCGGCCGGCTTCCACCGTCTCCACCATTCGTGCGATACGGCCGAACTCGGTGGACATGCCGGTGGCGACCACGACCGCGTGGCCGCGGCCGTGGACGACGAGCGTCCCCGCGTACGTCATGTTCCTGCGGTCGCCGAGCGCCAGACCCGGGTCGTCGAACGCGGTCGCGGTCTTGTTGACAGCAGCGGATTCCCCGGTCAGCGCCGCCTCGTCAACGGCCAGATTGACGGCGTCGATGACGCGTGTATCAGCGGGGACACGGTCGCCTGCGCGCAGCATCACGACGTCTCCCGGCACGAGATCGCGCGCGGGAATGGCCGATTCTTCGCCGTCGCGCAGCACGTGCGCAGAAGGGGCGGCCATTCTTCGCAGCGCTTCCAGCGCCTTGCCTGCGCGGTGTTCCTGGATGAAGCCGAGGAGCACCGCGAACAGCACGATGACGGTGATGACGACCGCCTCGAGCGTGTGGCCGAGGAAACCGGAGACGACCGTGGCGCTGAGGAGAATCACGATCAGCGCGTTCTGGAATTGCGCGAGGAAGGTATGCCACGCGGACTGCGTGCGCAGCGTTTGCAGTTCGTTCGCGCCGTGCACAGAGAGACGCTCGACCGCGGCGGCGGTGGTCAGCCCGGTGGGATGCGTCGCGAGCCGCGCAAGTACAGAATCGGCCGACAGCGTATGCCAGGCGGGAGCGGTGTCCAATGTCTGCTCGATCGTTCTTTGCTCCGTCACACGCATCCGCCGAAGGCGCCGAGAGCCAATGCGCCCATGCCTGGCCCTCCGCGGCACCCGCAGCATCTCGACGATAGTAGACAGGGGTCGCATTGACAAATAGATAGTTGATAACGACGAGTTCGGTTTTTGTTATGTTTGTCTGCGGACCCGATGACCACGCTCAACTACCATCATCTGCTGTACTTCTGGACCGTCGTGCGCGAGGGGCGGATCTCACGGGCTGCGGAGAAGCTCCGGGTATCGCAGCCGACCATCAGCGCGCAGCTCAAGCTGCTGGAGGAGTCGCTCGGCGAACGGCTGTTCCAGCGTCAAGGGCGGACGCTCGTGCTGACGGAGGTCGGCCGTGTCGTCGACCGCTATGCGTCCGAGATCTTCACGGCCGGTGGCGAGCTGCTGGAGACGCTCAAGGGCCGCCCTTCGGGTCGGGCCCCCAGGCTAGCCGTCGGCGTGGCCAACGCAGTGCCCAAGCTGGTGGTCTATCGTCTGTTGAGCCCGGCGATCGACGGTCCCGAACCCGTGCAGATCAGCTGCCACGAGGACGATCCCGATCAGCTGCTGGCCCAGTTGGCGACGCACGCACTCGACGTGGTCATCAGCGATACGCCCGCGGCCCCGCATGTCCGCGTCAAGGTGTTCAACCACTTGCTCGGGGAATCGGGGACCTCGTTTTTCGCTGGGCGGCCGCTGGCGCAGCGCTTGAGGCGACGGTTTCCTGCGTCGCTCACCGGCGCGCGCATGCTGCTGCCGACGATCAATACGTCGCTGCGACGCGGGCTCGAGCAGTGGTTCGAGACCGAAGGCCTGCGCCCGCTCGTCGCCGGGGAGTTCGAGGACCCGGCGCTGCTCACGACGTTCGGCGAGCGGATTCGCGTGGTGTTTCCCGCCCCGACGGCGATCGAGGCGGAAATACTCCGGAGTCACCGTGTCGTTGTCGTCGGGCGCACGTCAGCCGTTCGGGAGCGGTACTACGCGATCTCCGTGGAGCGCCGATTGAAGCACGCCGCCGTCGCAGCGATCACGAGCGCCGCTCGCACCGAGATCTTCGCTGAGCGCCGGCGATCGGCGCGCAAGCCCACGAGCTCCGACTGACACCGTTCGTTGCGTCGCCCGTAACCTTTTGCCACAATCATCATCTCGCCGCAGCCGCGTCGGCTGCATCCATTCTTCGCGGGAGGCCGGCATGCGCAGATTCACCATCGGCGCGCTCGTCAGCGCGATTGGCGTCGTGGCGGCGTTATCGATTCCGGCGCGGGCACAGGCTCCCGCAAAGGCAGCCTCCTCGGCCGCGCCGGCCAGGCCCTACACGACACCGAAGACACCCTGGGGTGATCCGGACATCTCCGGCACCTGGTCGAGTGACGACCTTCGCAACACTCCCGTGCAGCGACCGGTCGAGCTCGGAAACCGCTCGCAACTCTCCGATGACGAGTACGCGAAACGCGTCGCCGACGCCGACCAGGCGAGAACACGAGAACTGAACCGGGTTGGAGCGTTTCGCAACGATGTCGGCACGCGGACGTTCCGCCAGACGTCGCTCGTGATCGAGCCTGCCGACGGACGACTCCCGATCACGGCAGACGCACAGAAGGAAGTCGATCGACGGCAACAGCAGCGGAGCAATCCCCCGAACAGCTGGACCGATCGCAGCCTGTACGACCGCTGCATCACGCGCGGCGTGTTCGGATCGGTATTGCCGGTGATCTACGGCAACGGCAACTTCATCTTTCAGTCGCCCGGCGTCGTGTCGATCACGTACGAGATGGTGCACGACACGCGAATCATCCCGCTCGATGGGCGTCCGCACGTCGGCAGCGGCATTCGCCAATATATGGGCGACGCGCGCGGCCATTTCGAAGGCGACACGCTCATCGTCGAGACGACGAACTTCATGGGCAACACGACCGGCATAGGCGGCAACGGCGGCGGAGCGCCGACGAGCGATGTGCTTCATGTGATCGAACGCTTCACGCGTGTCGCGCCAGATGTCCTGAACTACGAAGTGTCGATCACCGATCCGAAGACATTCAGCAAGCCGGTCAAGCTCCTGCTGCCACTCACGACGCAGCCCGGATATCAAGTGCTGCCGTACGAATGTCACGAAGGCAACCACGCGATGCACAACATCCTGAGCGCCGCGCGTGCCGAAGACACGGCCGTTGAAGATGCAGTGAAGAAAGGTTTGCCACGTCCCAAGCCGTCCTCCTGGCTGGGTGGCGTCAATCCCGCCGCGCCGGAGCAGTGAGCGGCCAGTCTGTGCAATCGTGCGCAGATCTGAGGGGTCAGACCCCTTCACATATGAAATTCTGAGAAGGGGTCTGACCCTTGCGGCAGCCTACGAATTGCCGATGCTTTGCCTGAGCTCCGCCCAGGCGAGGCGGGCTTCCTCGACGGAGCCTTCGTCCTCGATCGTCGTGATGTCACCAGGGTCGCGATCGAGGACAACCGCCTTGAGCACACGGCGCATGATTTTGCCGCTGCGAGTCTTCGGCAGCATGCCGACGAAGTTGATTTCACCGACGACCGCAATGGCGCCAAGCTCGCGGCGAACCGTGTCGAGCAGCGCCTTGCGAAGATCGGCGGATGGCGTCTGGCCATGCTTCAGGAGGACGAATGCCGTAATGACTTCGCCGCGCGTCTCATCCGGTCTACCCACGACGCCGCACTCCGCGACCGACGGATGGGTAAGGAACGCACTCTCGACTTCGATCGTGCCGAGGCGATGGGCGGCGATCTTGATCACCTCGTCGGCGCGTCCGGCGAACCAGAAGTAGCCGTCCTCGTCGACGTGCGCTGAGTCGCCGGAGTAATAAACGTCGGGGATCTTCTGCCAGTAGTCGGCGCCGTAGCGTTCGGTCTCGCCCCACAGTCTCGCCGTCATGCCCGGGAATGGACGCTTCAGCACCATGATTCCCTTCTCATTGACTCGACACGGCGTGCCATCGAGGTTGACGACGGCCGCGTCGATGCCAGGCAGTGGGGGACCAGAGGAGCCGGGTTTGATTGGCAGGAGCTCGATGCCGTACGGATTGCCGAACACCGGGCCGCCGGTCTCGGTTTGCCACATGTGATCGATCACCGGCGCCCGTCCGCCAAGTACGGTGTTCTGCAGCCAGTCCCAGGCGAGCGGATTGAGGACTTCACCCGCGCACACGACCCGTTCAAGCCGGCGGTGATCGATGTCGGTCAGCGTCTGTTCACCGTAGCGTCGAAGCAAACGCACGGCCGTTGGCGACGTGAAGATCCCAGTGACCCCGAGTTCCTCGACCGCCGTTCGCCAGTGCCCATCAGGCGTCGGATGATCGAGCGCGCCTTCGAACGCGACTGTGGTGCATCCGGCAAGGAGCGGAGCGTACACCATGTAGCTGTGTCCGACGATCCACCCGATGTCTGACGTCGCCCACCACACGTCGGACGGCTTCAGGCCGAAGCACAATCGCCCCATGGTAGCGATATAGACCTGATAGCCGCCGTGGGTGTGAACGGCCAGCTTCGGTCGTGCCGTCGTCCCTGAGGTTGCGAGGATGTAGGCGGCGTCGTTGGACTCCATTACCTCGTGCGCGCTCGACTGACCCTCGCCTCGCTTCAGGAAGTCGTCCCACGAGAGATCTCGTGGCGCGTTCAACGGTGATCGCTGCGTACCCCTTTCCAGCACGATGACGCGTTCGACACTGTCGCTGCCAGTTGCCAGCGCATTCTCGACGATCGTCTTGAGATCGACTTCTTTACCCTTGCGATACGTCACGTCTCCCGCGAACACCAACCGCGACCCACTGGCACTGATGCGATCACCGAGCGCATTGGCGCCAAAACCCGCAAAGACGACGGAGTGAATAGCGCCGATGCGGACCGTGGCCAGCATCAACGCGATCGCTTCAGGCGATGTCGGCATGTAGATCGTCAGGCGATCTCCTTTGCCGATGCCGAGTGCTCGCAGCGCGGCGGCGATGCGTTCAACCAGCGCGAGGAGCTCGGTGTAAGTGAACTGGCGGCGCTCGCCACGCTCGTTCATGTAGATGAGAGCGGTGTGATTACCGCGGCCGCCCGCGACGTGGCGGTCGAGCGCGTTGTAGGCGAGATTTGTTTCTGCGCCGACGAACCAGCGGAACGTGGGGAAGTTCCATTCGAACACGTGATCCCACGGACGAAACCAGGGTAGCTCGCGTGCGGCGCGAGTCCAGAAGTCATCCGGACTGGTGAGTCCCTCTTCAATCCACTGTCGAACGACCGGCGTGACGACGCTCATCGGAGCCTCCCGGGTGAAACGAAATCATAACGTCGCCGCAGTTACAATCGCACGGATGGACACCTTCCGCGCGTTTCGCATTGTCAATGAGGACGGCAGGATTCACGGGTCGATCGTCAACGCGACCGTTGCTGAATTGAGCGCGGGCGATGTGCTCATCAAGGCGTCGTACTCGAGCGTAAACTACAAGGACGCACTTGCGGCCACCGGAACGGGCAAGATCCTCCGCCGCTTTCCGCTTATTGGCGGCATCGATGTCGCGGGTGTCGTCGCATCGAGCGCCGACTCGCGATTTCGCGAGGGCGATGAGGTCCTCGTCACCGGCTACGACCTCGGCGTTGCCAACGATGGCGGATACGCGGGCTACGTGCAGGTCCCTGCGGGCTGGGTCGTTCCGATGCCCCGTGGTCTCACGGCGTTCGAGGCGATGGCCCTTGGCACAGCGGGCTTCACCGCGGGTCTAGCCATTGTGCGACTCCAACAGAACGGCCTCAGGCCGCAGAACGGCACAGTGGTTGTGACCGGATCGACCGGAGGTGTCGGCAGCATTGCTGTCGCAGGTCTGGCGCGTCTGGGCTATGACGTCGCGGCGATTACCGGAAAGGAGGAGGCGCACGAGTACCTTCGGCAGTTGGGCGCGCGCGAGGTGTTGTCGAGAGGCACGCTCGAGATGGGAACGCGTCCACTGGAGAAGGCGCGCTGGGCTGGCGCGGTCGACGCAGTGGGCGGCGACATGCTGGCGTGGTTGACGCGCACGACCGACGCGTGGGGCGGCATCGCGAGCACCGGACTGACGGGCGGCGTGGAGCTTCACACGACCGTGATGCCGTTCATCCTGCGAGGGGTGTCGCTCATCGGCATCGACTCTGTGTCGTGTCCGATGGAGATCAGGACTGAGGTGTGGCGGCGCCTCGCGACCGATATGAAGCCGAACAACTTGGCCGCAATCGCGAAGGAGATTTCCCTTGATGGCCTTCCAGATGCCTTCGCGACGCTGCTGGCTGGCAAAGCACGCGGCCGCTTCGTGGTGAACGTGCGCTAATCGCGAATACCGAGCTGCGCGAGGACCGCGGCGACCTCGGCTTCGTGCGCTTTGACGAAGTCCACATTGATCGTCGGTGCGCCTTCCGGCACCCGCTGCAACACGCCGGCTTTCACGAACCCGTGCGCCAGGTGCGCGGCAAACAGTGCAATCGCGAACTTGGCGTACTCGCGTGGCGTTATCTTCGCGTCCGCAACTGCCGCCGCAAGCCCGGCGTGATTCTCCAGCCGGGCCGCAAGCCCCTGCGCCATCGCCGGCGCGTCGCCCGACAGCGCCACGTCCTTGGTGAACAGCGGGGCGTACCTGAATGCCGGATCGTGCTCGGTGATGTCCGCGATGCGGCCGCTCGCCTGCACGAATTGCTCGAACACCTGGGGCGTGAGCCGATAGTCAGCCAAGTCGTAGGCTTGAAACGGCGCCTGCTGTGCGACGAGCGCGGCCGTGGCCTGCCCAATCAGGCCGACCAGAATCACCAGCGTTGATGCGCGGCGCACGGAACTGATCACCGCTTCATTCTGACATCGTTGAGCGCTAGTCTCGAAGGGCGGCCTGGCTTGGTATGCTGAAGCGCCCGCCCCGCCATGACGACGCAAGACGGACGAGCCCGCACATCGAAGCAACGCTACCAACGCTTCGTTCAGGACTACAGGAAAGGGCTGCTCGACGACCAGGTTGATGCCGCCCGGGGCCTGAAGCCAACGGATGGTTCGTCGCTGAGCGTTGAAGGCACCCAGCCTTCAAAGTGGCTCGGCGGTCAGCGGCGCGAGTATCTCCGTGAGTACTTCCGCTGGCTCTGGCCGCATCGATACGGCGTTGCCGCGGTCTTCGCGCTGGCGCTGGTAGGCGCGGGCCTCCAGATGGTCGAGCCGCTCTTCATGCGGTTCATCATCGACCGCGTCCTCCTCAACGCCGCCCTCGATCTGGACGAACGCATCAGCCGGCTCCATTTCGCCGGTGGCCTCTTCGTCGCGGTCGTCATCGTCACGCAGTTCGTAAACCTCCTGAAGGACTACCGACAGCGGCTCCTGAATACGCGAGTCATGCTGTCGTTGCGGCGATCGCTCTTCGAGCGGCTGCTGCACCTGCCGCTGCCGCCGCTGTGGGACATGAAGACGGGCGGGATCCTGTCGCGCATCACAGGCGATGTGGATACCACCACGGGACTCCTGCAGATGGCGGTCGTTTCGCCGTCGATCTCCGTCGTGCGGCTGGTCATTGCGGTCATCGTGCTGATGACGCTGAACTGGCGGCTGGCCTTGACCGCGCTCGCGATCATTCCCGGCATCGTGCTCATCAGTTTTACGTCGGCGCGTCGCGTGCGGCCGATCTACCGATCGCTTCGGAAGAACGCCGAAGAGATCGACGGGCGGGTTGGCGAGACGTTCTCCGGAATTCGTGTCGTGCGCGCATTCGGAAGAGAGAAGCGCGAGTTGATCGAATACATGCACGGACGCCACACCGTGCTGCGCAAGGAGATGTTCGCGAAGCGCCGCGAGATGGTCATCTGGACGTCGTGGGGCCTGCTGCTCGGCGCGGTCAACGTCGTGATTGTGTGGTACGGGGGCTATCTGAATGTCGTTGGCCGCGCATCAGTCGGCGACATCATGGCGTTTCAGTGGTACACGTTCCTGCTCCTGACCCCGGTCTGGAACATCGTCAACTCCTTCTCCGAGCTCCAACGATCGCTGGCCGCCATGGAGCGGGTGTTTCAGGTGCTCGGGATGGACGAGGACAAGCCCGATCGACCCGATGCGCGAGACGCGCCGCAGGTCGTCCACGAGATGGCCTTCGAGAACGTGGACTTCGAGTATCGCGAAGGACGGCCCGTCGTTCACGACTTCAGCGTCGTCGTCCCTGGTGGCTCAGTGGTTGCGCTCGTTGGTCGCAGCGGGGCGGGCAAGACGACAGTCACTGACCTCGTCGCACGATTCCACGATCCGACTCGCGGCCGGATTGTTCTGAACGGCACCGATATTCGCGACTTCCGGCTGAGAACCTACCGCGCGCTGCTCGCGATCGTTCAGCAGGACGTGTTTCTGTTTGATGGGTCGGTGCGCGACAACATCGCGTACGGACGACACGATGCGACAGACGCAGAGATCGAGGACGCCGCCCGGCGCGCCAACGCGCACGAGTTCATCGTCAGGCTGCCGGATCAGTACGGCACGTTCGTCGGAGAACGCGGCGTGAAGCTCTCAGGTGGACAGCAGCAACGCCTGGCGATTGCGCGGGCCATCCTGGCATCGCCGCAGATCCTCATCCTGGATGAGGCGACGAGCAACCTCGACACCGAAAGTGAGCAGCTGATCCAGGCATCGATGGCCACGCTCCTCGCGGGACGGACCACATTCGTCATTGCGCACCGACTGTCCACCATTCGCCGCGCGGATCTCATCCTCCTGATGGAGGAGGGGCGAATCGTCGAGCGCGGGACCCATGAGGAACTCATGCGCGCCCGCGGCACGTACTACGACATGGTCCGCCGCCAGATGGAGTCGCACGGCGAGAAATCGGATGTCGATTTCGAGCCGGCTCGAACGACGATATAAGGGGGACCGATGAATTTGTCCGCCCGTCGACGTCTAACGCGATGAGGGGAGGAGTTACGCATGAGCGGAGTGCGGGTACTGGTCGGGACGCGCAAAGGCGCGTTCACGCTGGAGTCAGACGGGAAGCGCGAGAAGTGGGAGGTGAACGGACCCCACTTCGGTGGCTGGGAGATCTACCACCTCAAGGGGTCGCCGGCCGATCCGAATCGGCTGTATGCCTCCCAGAGCACCGGCTGGTTTGGGCAACTGATACAGCGTTCAAGCGACGGCGGCAAAACCTGGGAGCCGGTGGGGAACAAGTTCGTCTATGACGGTGTGCCGGGCACGCATCAGTGGTACGACGGCACGCCGCATCCATGGGAATTCAAGCGCGTGTGGCATCTCGAGCCATCGCTGACGGATCCCGACCACGTCTACGCCGGCGTCGAGGATGCGGCGATCTTCCAGACGAGCGATGGGGGTCAGAACTGGACGGAGATGCCCGGTCTACGCGGGCATGGATCCGGATCGAAGTGGACGCCCGGGGCAGGTGGTCTGGGTCTCCACACGATCGTGCTCGACCCATCAAACCTGAAGCGGATGTTCATCGCGATCTCAGCCGCTGGTGCTTTCCGTACCGACGATGGCGGGGCGACGTGGAAGCCGATCAATCAGGGATTGCGATCGCAGCACATCCCGGACCCGACGGCGGAGGTCGGTCACTGCGTGCATCGAATCGCCATGCACAAGTCGCGTCCCAATACCTTGTTCATGCAGAAGCACTGGGACGTCATGCGGACCGATGACGCCGGCGAATCGTGGCGAGAGATCAGCGGCAACCTGCCGACCGACTTCGGCTTCGTGGTCGATGTGCACGCGCACGATCCGGAGACGATCTACGTTGTCCCGATCAAGAGCGATTCGGAACACTTTCCGCCCGACGGGAAACTGCGCGTCTACCGCAGCAAGAGCGGCGGCGAGGAGTGGGAGGCACTCACGAAGGGCTTGCCGCAGCAGGACTGCTACGTCAACGTCCTGCGCGATGCGATGGCGGTCGATTCCATGGACGTCGTGCGGTGTGTACTTCGGGACGACCGGCGGTCAGGTTTATGCGTCGAAGGATGGCGGCGATTCGTGGATGTCGATCGTGCGGGATCTGCCGGCCGTATTGTCCGTCGAGGTGCAGACGCTGAAATGATCCGAGTGACCCTGCCGTGGCATCTCAGGAACCTTGCGCGCGTCGATAGCGAGGTGATGCTGGACGTGTCTGGGGAGATCACGCAGCGCACCGTGCTCGATGCACTCGAGAACGCATACCCGATGCTGCGCGGGACGATTCGCGATCATGTCACCGCAAAGCGCCGGCCGTTCCTGCGCTTTTTCGCGTGCGAAGAGGATCTGTCGCACGAGTTGCCGGACGCGCCGTTGCCGGACGCCGTGGCAAAGGGGACCGAGCCCTTCATGGTGGTCGGCGCGATTGCAGGCGGTTAGAAGACGGCGGGTCTCGAGACCCGCCTGAGTTCGTACTCCGCGAACGCGTCGTCGGGATAGCAATACAACCATCGCTCGCCGACTTCCGCGGACGCGATCACCGGATGCGCCGTGGTGCGTGCGTGCTTCGAGGCGTGCTTGTTCGGGGACGAGTCGCAGCACAGCGTCACACCGCACGTCTGGCACGTACGGAGGTGCATCCATCTTGAGCCGCTCTTCACGCACTCCGAGCACTCTCGCTTCGCCGGTTGTTTCACTTCTTTAATTCGCGAAATGTCCTCACAGATCGCCATCGTGACCCCCGTCCCCAAAGATAGCAGGCTGCGAACCGCACAGGCTGAAGCGTATAAGGCTGAGGGATAATCAGACTTCGCATGCTCGAACCTTCGATCGTTGGCAGCCTGCCGAAACCATCATGGCTGGCGGCCCCCAATATGCTCAGGGCGCCCTGGCGCCTCAACGGATCCGACCTCATCGACGCGCAGGACGATGCCGTTCGGCTGGCCATACTCGACCAGGAGCAAGCCGGCCTCTCGATCGTGACCGACGGGGAAGTTCGCCGCCGGCATTACATCTGGGGATTTCTCGACGGACTCAGCGGCGTCGACACGGAAAATCTCGCGCGAGCCCGATCGCGAGGTGGCCGCTACTCAGAGACCACAGAGGTCGCTCGCATCGTCGGACCGGTGGAGCGCCGGAAGCCGGTGCTGCTACAGGCCTGCCAGTTCGCGCGCGCGGCGACGACGCGCCGGTTGAAGGTCACGATGCCGGGTCCCATGACAATCGCTGACAGCGTCGCGGACGAACACTACCGGACGGACAGAAAGACGCTGGCGATGAAGTTCGCCGCAATCCTGAATGCCGAGGCGCGGGAGCTCTCGGCCGCCGGCGCGGACGTCGTCCAGTTCGACGAGCCCTGCTTCAACATCTATCTCGACGAGGTCGAAGCCTGGGGCATCGAGGCGCTCGAGGCGTGCATGGATGGCGTCTCGGCTACTCGCGCCGTCCACATCTGTTACGGATACGGCACTCCGACCGTATTAGCGTGGAAGACGAAGAATACGGACTGGGGACACTACGGCGTGACGTTTCCGCTGCTCGCCAGGAGCAGCGTGAACCAGGTGTCGATCGAGTGCGCGGCGTCTGGCGTCGATCTCGCCGTTTTGCGTGAGCTCGAGGGCAAGGACGTCATGTTCGGCGCCATCGATGTCGGGACCGAAGAGGTGGAGACGGCCGATGTCGTTGCAGGCCGACTGCGACAGGGCGCTGGAGCATGTGCCCGCGGAGCGGTTGTTTCCATGTACGGATTGCGGGTTGGTTCCGCGCAGCAGGGAGGCCTCTCGGGGTAAAATGCGCGCGCTGGCGGAGGGAGCCGCAATCGTACGAACCGAGTTGACGTCGACGACGCGGCGAGAGCTCGCCGTTCCTTGACAGAATATCTTTGACTCTGGTAAAGCTCCGTCACGAATAGACACAATTTCAGCATATATCTAGCGAATACCCGCGAGGACTGACCTTGATGTCGGCCCGTGAGGAGAGGAGACCTGGCAGATGCGATACCGGTTCACAGGCGCAGTGGTGGCGATGACATTAGCGGCGGCAGTTTCGCTGACCGTGGCACCGACCGCACAACAGGGCCGCGGAAATCCGCCGCCGCCGGCGCCGGCTGGCGGTCAGGGCCGCGGTCCAGCCGCGCGTCTGGCACAGATCGCTGGTCATCCGAACTTCAACGGCGTGTGGCAGGCGATCGGCACTGCCCACTGGAATCTCGAGGATCATTCGGCGGCGGCAACGCCGTTCTGGCAGCTCGGCGCGATGTTCGCGATTCCGGCGGGTCAGAGCGTGTCGTCGTTGGCGGCACGATCCCGTATCTGCCCGCGGGACTCAAGAAGCGTGAAGAGAACATGAAGGGCTGGCCGAAGTCCGATCCCGAGGCCAAGTGCTACATGGCCGGCATTCCGCGCTCGACCTACATGCCGTATCCCTTCCAGATCGTCCAGGGCCAGAAGGACATCCTCTTCGTCTACGAGTACGCCAGCTCGAACCGTATCGTCCACATGGACAAGCCGTCCGAGCCGCCCGTCGACAGCTGGATGGGATGGTCCAATGGCAAGTGGGACGGCAACACGCTCGTGATCGAAGTGACGGGCAACAACGATCAGACGTGGTTCGATCGCGCCGGCAACCACCACTCCGATGCGTTGAAGGTGACCGAGCGCTACACGTTGGCGGGTGAGAATCACATCAACTACGAAGCGACGATCGAGGATGCCGAAGACGTTCTCGAAGCCGTGGCAGATTCGCATGCCGCTGTATCGCCGCATGGAGCAGAACGCGCAGTTGCTCGAATACAAGTGCGTGGAGTTCTCAGAGGAGCTGCTCTACGGCGATCTGAAGAAGAAGACTGAGTAGTTCTGAGTAATTCTGCGGCTGAGTGATACACTGTAGGACGGACTTTCTAATTCCCGGGTCGGGTAGTTCCGAGTTGACGTCCCGAATAGGTAGGAGATGAATTCGATGCGAACGAAACTCTTCAGCATTGCGGCCGCTGCCGCTCTTCTGGTGGCGGTGTTTGCTGTCCAGGTCTCAGCGCACCACTCCTTTGCGGCTGAATTCGACGCGAAGCGTCCGGTCAAGCTGCGGGGCACGGTCGTGAAGATGGAATGGATCAATCCCCATTCCTGGATTCACATCGACGTGAAGGATCCGGCCACTGGCAAGGTGGAGCGATGGATGGTTGAAGGCGGCGCGCCGAACGCGTTGCTGCGCCGCGGCTGGAACAAGAATTCGCTGACAGAGGGCACCGAGATCCTGGTCGAGGGTTTCCAGGCCAAGGACGGCGCCAATCGAGCGAACGGTCGCGACATCACGTTCCCGGACGGCAAGAAGCTCTTCGTCGGTTCGTCCGGCACGGGCGCGCCTGACGAAAGACCCGACAAGTAAGAGCCGTCGTTTTCGGTTTCCTACAAAGCAACGCCCTGACCGGTACACGGTCTCGGCGTTGCTTTGCTGTTTTCAGGCGTGGGAATCGGCGGGTCTTCAGGTATCCTCGCACCTCTGATGCCGACAACATCCACGCTCGAAGCTGTGTCTGCCGCGCGATGGCGCGTCGCCATCTCGCTCACCATCGCGATGATGGTGGTCTACTTCGGTTTCATCCTCCTCGTCGCTTTCAACAAACCACTGCTTGGAACATTGGTCACCGAAGGTCTGAGCCTGGGCATGCTGCTCGGTGTGCGTCGTGATCCTCGTCGCGTGGCTGCTGACGTGGTTCTACATCCGCTGGGCGAACACGCACTACGACGCGTCGCTCGCGCAGCTGCGGGCGCCTGAGGCTCGAGAGAACTCCCGATGACGTCGTCGCTCGGTGAGCCGAACGCCATCGCGATCACGTTCTTCCTGCTCTTCATCGGACTGTCGCTTGGAATCACGGCGTGGGCGGCTCGTCGCACGAAGACGGCTGAGCACTTCTACACGGCCGGCCGCAGCGTGACGGCGTTCCAGAACGGCCTCGCGCTCGCCGGAGATTTCATGAGCGCCGCGAGCTTCCTGGGCATCGCTGGCCTGGTAGCGCTCTCGGGATTCGACGGCCTGATCTATTCGATCGGCTGGCTGGTGGGATGGCCGATCGTGATGTTCCTGATCGCCGAGCCGCTCAGGAACCTTGGCCGCTACACATTTGCCGACGTGCTCGCCGCACGCCTGCGACAGACGCCGATTCGCATCGCCGCGTCGATTGGTTCGCTGGCGGTGATCGCGTTCTACCTGATCGCTCAGATGGTCGGCGCCGGCAATTTGATCCGGCTGTTGTTCGGGCTGCCGTACGAAGCGGCGGTGGCGATCGTCGGCGTCGTCATGCTCGCCTACGTGCTCTTCGGCGGCATGATCGCGACGACCTGGGTGCAGATCGTGAAGGCGGTGCTCCTGCTCGGCTGGCGCCACGCTGCTCGCGGGACTCGTCCTTGCGCGGTTCGATTTCAGTCTCTTCGCGCTCTTCTCGAAGGCCGCCGAACAGTACGGCTCTGGTGTCCTCAGCCCCGGCAGGCAGGTCAGCGATCCGATCGACGCGGTGTCGCTCGGCCTCGCGTTGATGCTGGGCACGGCGGGGCTCCCGCACATCCTCATGCGGTTCTACACCGTGCCCGACGCGCGGACGGCGAGATCGTCGGTCGGCTACGCGACGGCGTTCATCGGGTTCTTCTACCTGCTGACGTTTATCCTGGGCTTCGGCGCGATGGTCCTCATCGGCCGCGATGCCATCACCGCGATCGACGCGGGTGGCAACATGGCCGCACCGCTGCTCGCCGAGGGTGTCGGTGGGACGCCGTTTCTCGGGTTCATTTCGGCGGTCGCGTTTGCGACGATTCTCGCCGTCGTGGCGGGCCTGACGCTGTCCGGCGCGGCGACGCTGTCGCACGATCTGTGGGTGAGCGTCGTGCGCGGAGACAAGGCCGATCAGCGTGAGCAGCTCCTCGTTGCGCGAGGCGCCACCGTGCTGCTGGCGATCGTCTCCATCGTCCTTGGGATCGCGTTCAAGGGGCAGAACGTCGCTTACATGGTTGGCCTCGCGTTCGCCATCGCAGCGAGCGCGAACTTCCCGGCGCTGGTGCTGTCGATCTTCTGGAGTCGGCTGACGACGGCTGGTGCGCAGAGCAGCATGATCGTCGGCACCGCCGCTGCGCTGCTCTTGATCTATTCCTCGCCGACGATCCAGATCGACATCCTGCACAATACGCGAGGCGTGGTTCCCACTGCGGAATCCGGGCATCGTCTCGATTCCGTTGTCATTCGCCGTCGCAATCGGTGTATCGCTGGTGTGGCCGGTTTCGTCTGAGGCGCGTCGATTTACCGAGCTCGAGAGACAGCTTCATCTGGGACTAGAGTAGGACCCTCCGCATCGTGACCAGGATCCGTCTCGCGATTGTCGTCCTCGTTGCGTGCTGCTCGCGGAGCAGCTCGGATTCTTCGTGCTCAGAAGCCGAGGGCCGTCACTGCCGCGCCGGGATCGGACAGCTACGAGCAGATGACACGCGCGTTCTACTGGGGGTTGTCCGCACTCGAAGTCGGTCTGCTGGACGATGCCCGGCAGCAGTTCACGAAGGCGACCACGATCGTGCCGGAGGAGCCGGCGTCCTGGGCCAATCTCGGGCTCACGCAATTGCGACTCGGTGAGCTGGAGGCCGCGGCTGCCCCGATCGAACGCGCCCTCGCCCTGGCGCCAAACAATGGCGACATCGTGTTGCTCGCGGCCCGAATGGACGCCGCGCGTGGTCAGCTCGATGCAGCGGCCGCGCGATTGCGCCGAGCCGTCGAACTCGATCCCGGCAGCCTGCGCGCGAGGTTCGCGCTCGCAGACGAACTGCAACGTCTCAACACGCCGGAAGCGGACAGCGAGGCGCTCGCACTCCTGGACGAGATCATTCGTCGCGCACCCGACAACCTTGCTGCGCTGATCGAACGCGCGCGGATTGCTGCGCGGCGGCGTGACGAGGCGCGGGTTCGCAACTCTCGTGATGCGTTGGCACCGCTTTCCGGATCGTGGCCCGAGCAGGCGATGGAGCAGTTCAAGTCGTTTCAGAGCGCCGTCGATGAGGCGCGAATGGACGACGCCGTTCGGGCGACGACGTTTCTGAGAAACGTACTCGCCCCGGTTCCGGCGTTTCGCGAAAGCCTGGGTGCCCTGCGCACGCCGACCGAGCTCATCGCCGAGCCCTTCGATCGTTTCCTTGCGATGATGCCGCCGCCCGCTCAGCCTTCGCCCGCGGATCCGTCGATCTCGTTCACGGCGGAGGCCGCCGGAACCGACGCGGCAGCCGCGGTGGTCGCGCTGTTTCCAACAATTGAAGCGCCTCCCGTGCTGGTTGCCGCCGACGCGACAAGTCTGAGGCGCCTTGATGTTTCGGGATCGTCCTGGCCGTTTCCGTCTGGTCGCGGCGGGACTTCAGGCCCGCCCTCTTCGAGCGCCGTCGCCACGCTCGACTGGAATCACGACTTTCGTACTGATGTGGTGATGGCCGGGCCCGGTGGCGTTCGGCTTCTGCTGCAGGACGAGAAGGGATCTTTCGTCGATGCGACGGCCAAAGCCTCCGGCGGCGCGCCAGTCACAGACGATACGTTCGGTGTGTGGGCGGCTGACATCGAGATGGACGGCGATATCGATCTCGTTGTGGGCCCAACGGTGGGGGCGCCGTTTGTGTTGAGGAACAACGGCGACGGCACGTGGCGACGCATCGAGCCGTTCACGGGTCTGACCGCGGTTCGCGGGTTCGCATGGGCAGACCTCGATCAGGACGCCGATCCGGATGCGATGTTTGTCGACGCCGCAGGATCGGTGCAGGTCTCCACGAATCGACAGGCTGGCCAGTTCGCCGTCGCCACCGCGATCCCGGGAACCGCAGCCGTCGTTGCCGCGACGGTTGGAGACATTGACGCTGACGGAGCGATCGACGTCGTCGCTCTCGAGTCGAAAGGGATCGTTCGCAAGGCGTCGTGGGGGAACACGACGTGGACCGTCGGAGAGGTTGCAGCGTGGCCTGGGTTCGCAGGTGGTCAGGCTGGAGCCGGCCAACTGCTCGTGGCCGACCTCGACAACAACGGCGCGCTCGATCTGATTGCGTCGTCGCAGTCCGGGTCGCACGTCTGGCTTGCGAGTCAGAGCCAGCAGCTCGAAGCGCTGCCGACGTTGCCTGATGCGCAGGTATTCGCCGCGGTCGATCGAAATGGCGACGGCCGCCTCGATCTCGCTGCTATCGCGATGGGCCGTCCCGCGTGGTTGATGGGCGGTGGTGGAACGGCCGACCTATCACTGGAAGACGATTCGGCCACGAGGGCAGGCAAGCGCCGGCGATCAGCGGATCAACTCATTTGGCGTCGGCGGCGAGATCAGCGTGCGGGCCGGGCTGACGGTGCAGACGCAGGTCATGACCGGGACGCCGGTGCACTTCGGTCTCGGCACACGAACCGGCATCGACGTCGCTCGCATCGTGTGGCCGAACGGCATCGCACAGGCCGAGTTTGGCACTGGTGTCGACGATGTGATCGTCGCCGAGCAGCGGCTCAAAGGATCGTGCCCGTGGGTGTTCGCGTGGAACGGCACGCACATGAACTTCGTGACCGACTTCCTCTGGCGGTCGCCACTCGGCTCTGCGCATCAACGCGCAGGACACGGCGGGTGTGACCCAGACGGAGGACTGGGTCAGGGTTGCCGGCGATCAACTGCGGCCCCGTGACGGTGTGTACGACGTCCGCATCACAGCCGAACTGTGGGAGACCCATTTCTTCGACCACGTCTCTCTTCTCGTCGTCGACCATCCCGCTGATACGGAAATGTTCGTCGATGAGCGATTCCTGCCGTCGAGGCCCCCGGCGCTCGAACCGCGGGCGCTGAAGATGCTGAGTGCGGTGATGGATGCGCGAGACGAGCAGGGTCACGATGTCACCGAGTCGATTGCGGTTCGTGACGGACAGGTACCTGGCGACATTCGCGCGCGGGCAGTATCAGGGGATCGCGCAAGAGCACTTTGTCGAGTTCACACTCGGTCCGCACGCAAATGCCGATCGGTTGACGCTGGTGGCGAGCGGGTGGATCTATCCGACCGATAGCAGCATCAACGTCGCGATCGGTCAGGGCGGTGTGGTGAAGCCAAGCGGCGTGGCGCTGGATGCGCGGGATCGCCAGGGCAACTGGAAGGTCGTGAATGCGGACCTTGGTTTCCCTGCCGGCAAGAACAAGACGATGTTGATCGACCTGGGCGAGGTCAAAGACGCAACGCGCCTCCGGCTGCGGACGAATCTCGAAATCTACTGGGACGCACTGATCGTGGCCAGTGAGGTGACGGTGCCACTCCGAACGAAGAGGCTCGACGTGCGCGATGCGGAGTTGCGCTACCGAGGCTACTCGGAGACGACGTCGCTCAGGGGCGAGGCACCGGAGACGCCGAATTACGAGCGCAAGTCAGGTGTCACGCAGCGATGGCGCGACCTCACCGGGTATCACACCAGGTTCGGTAGTGTGAACGCACTATTGTCGGGGGTGGACGACCGGTATGTGATCATGAACGCCGGCGACGAGATGCGGCTGCAATTTCCTGAGCAGCCGGCTCCCGAGACTGGTTGGCGCCGTGATTTCGTGCTCGTTGGCGACGGGTGGGAGAAGGACGGAGACTACAACACCGGTTTCTCTCAGACCGTGCTTCCGTTGCCATCGCACGACCATCCCGCCTATGGACAGGCACGCACCTCCATCAATCTCGAAGATGATCCCGTGTATCAACGGCATCGATCGGATTGGGAGGAGTTTCACACCCGCTGGGTGTCGCCGAGCGCGTTCATGAAGGGCTTGCGACGCAAGTAGCCGTGACAGCAGTCAGTCAGACTCGACAACGAATCGCCTGGATCGCCTGGACGTTCCTCCTGGTCGCGTCGCTCGCCGCCGTGCGAGCGCTCAATCAGAGTGCGCTCGCGTCGCCGCCCGCTGACGAGGGCGTATCCGATCTGCGATTCGGGTTTCAGCTCGCGGAGTCGGCGAAGAGGCGAGGTGTTGACTTCGTTCACGAAGCGCCGACATTCGATTCCAGACTCGATCACATCATGCCGCAGGTCGCGTCCACGGGTGCGGCGGTGGCTGTCGCCGACTTCGATAAGGACGGGTGGCAGGACTTCTACGTCACCAACAGTCGAGAGGGAAGTCTCAATCGTCTTTATCGCAACAAGGGCGACGGTACGTTCGAGGACGTCGCGCAATCAGTCGGTCTTGCGGACGTCAACCGTCGCGAGACCGGCGTCTCGATGGGTGCCGTCTGGGGCGACTACGACAACGACGGTTATGAAGATCTCTTTCTCTATCGCTACGGCCAGCCTCAGCTCTTTCACAACGAGAGTGGACAGCGATTCGTCGTGGCAGGAACGGGATTCCCGCGCTGGGTGAACGCGAACGCCGCGACATGGCTGGACTACGACAGGGACGGCCTGCTCGATCTGTTCCTCGCAGGGTACTGGCCCGATGACGTCGATCTCTGGAAGCTGATGACGACTCGCATCATGCCGGACAGCTTCGAGTACGCCAACAACGGTGGACGCAAATACCTGTTGCGCAACCGCGGTGACGGCGCATTCGAGGACATGACGGCTGCAGTTGGAATCACGAGCCGGCGATGGACGCTGGCGGTAACCGCAGTCGATGTGCAGGGCTCGGGCTATCCTGGCGTGTTCCTCGCCAACGACTACGGTGTGTCCGAGATGTTCGTGAATCGCGGGGGCAAACGTTTCGAAGACGTCGCCGCGGAGACCGGCGTGGGACGTGCGCCGAAAAGCGGGATGAACGCGGCGCTCGGCGATGTCTTCAACGACGGGCGCCTGTCGATCTACAAGACGAACATCTCAGAGCCTGGGCAGCTCGTGCAGGGCAACGATCTGTGGGTGCCGAAGACGGCCGGATCGGGTCTTCCGGCGTTCGAGAACCTGGCGACGACGCTCGGTGTCGACCTCGGGGGATGGAGCTGGGGCGCACAGTTCGGCGATCTGAACAACGACGGCGCGCAGGATATCTACCTGGTAAACGGGTACATCTCTGCGGGCGAGCGCAGCAGCTATTGGTATGACTTCTCGGTGATTGCCGTCGGACACAGCTCCATCATCGGTGATGCGGCGAACTGGCCGGCGATGAAGGGGCGGAGCCTGTCGGGGTATCAGCGCAAGCGCGTCTGGATCAATGACGGGTTCGGCAATTTCACTGATGTCGCGCAGGCTGTTGGCGCCACGGACACGAATGACGGACGCGCGGTTGCCCTGGCCGATTTCCGGAACACGGGTGTGCTCGACGTCGTCGTGGCCAACCAGCGTGGCCCGCTGCTGATCTACGAGAACCGTGTCGCTCCCGGACGTCACTGGATCCAGTTCGAGCTCGAGGGAACGAAGAGCAATCGCAGCGCGATCGGCGCGCGCGTGGAACTGCACTGGAACGGGCACGTGCAGGCGCAGCAGGTGACGGCGGCGACCGGATTCAGCGCACAAAACCAACGCTGGTTGCACTACGGCCTCGGTCAAGCGCGCACGGTCGATCGAGCCGTGATTCGCTGGCCTTCAGGACTGGAGCAGACGATTGCGAATCCGTCCGTGGACATCAGGCATCACGTGAAAGAACCCGATGGCCGGTGACGCGAACGCGTTGTCCTCGGCGCAGCAGGTGCCCGCGCCGCGCGGGCAGCTGTTGACGATCGACAACCGTTACCTTCCGCCGCTCCTCATCACCAGCATCCTCGTCGGCGCCAATCTGTCGTTCGGGATTCTCGAAGGCTGGGAGCGAACAGCGCTCTCGATCGTCGTCGCGATCGGGGCCGAGATGGTTCTCGGCCGCATCACGCACGGGAAATGGCCGCATCCCGCGAGCGCGTACATCAGCGGCATCAGTGCGGGCATTCTCATCCGATCGCCGTTCGTGTGGCCGTACTTCTTCACGAGCTTCATCTCGATCCTGTCGAAGTACGTGCTGAGGCTGAAGGGCCGGCACATCTGGAATCCGACGAACTTTGGCGTCAGCGCGATAGTGCTGCTCGCCCCCGCGACGGTGACGGTGTTGAGCATCCAGTGGGGCAACGCCGTCGCGCCGATGGTTGTCATCTGGCTGCTCGGGGCGGTGATCGTATGGCGGGTCGGTCGCGCACACATCTCGGCGACCTACGTCGCCGCGTTCTTTGTCTTCTCGTTCGTTCGCAGCGCGCTGACCGGGGTGCCGTGGCTGGCGACGGTCGCGCCGATCACCGGCCCGATGTATCAACTCTTCATCTTCTTCATGATCACGGACCCGAAGACGACGGTGCGCTCGAAGAAGTGGCAGTGCGTGGTGGTCGTGATGGTGGCGTTCGTCGAGATGCTGATGCGACTGGCCGAGGTGGTCTACGCACCCTTCTACGCGCTCTTCGTGGTCGGCTCCATCGCGATGGTGATCGACATCACCCGCGAATCGCGATCAAGCCGTCGGCCATCCTGAGGCCGATTCGCCTGGCTCCTTGACAGCTGAGTCGAAATTGGGTGCAGGGCCATGTGAATTAGTGTGCAAAACGGTGCATTCGCGCGTGGTACAAAGACTTGCTGAGCGTCGAAGTCGAGCTGGTTGTCCAAATACCGCGGCTCCGGCGTTCAGTACGAAGCGCGGTTGCTCCGGAATTTTGCTGGCCTGCGGCGAGATGCCAGTGCGACGCGCCGAACAGGAGCCTCATTGGACCACGGCCCCCTCGGTGGGCGGACGGCTGCCAGTCCGCCAGGTATCTCCGTTCACGTCCGCGACCCCCGGTCCGGTTGGTTCTCGTCCCTTCCGCTCTTAGCTGCTTTCATCAGTCTCGCCCTCGGTGGGCTCGTCCTGTTTGGATGGGCCTTCCAGATCGAGGCCATCACTGGTCTCATTCCGGGCATCACCGCCGTGAAGGCGAGCGCTGCCACCAGCTTCATTCTCGGAGGCGCCTCGCTCCTGATGCTCGTGCGCGGACCCGGGTCTTATCTGTGGGCGCGACTCTTTGCGGCCGGCCTGCTCGTGCTGATGGGCGTCACGTGGATCGGCCACGTGCTGGCTGAAGCCGGAATCATGACGATCGAACCAGTGCGGATGGGGTTCTACGCCGCGCTCGGTTTCACGCTGCAGGGTATCGCTCTTCTCCTGCTGACCAACACACGACCGGAGGGACGATCGAAGGGCGGGGGAACGGCACTCGCCGCGGCCTTCGTCGGTTGGGCGGGGTTGATCGTCTACACCTACAGCGTCGGGATCTATTCGTGGGAGTCGGAATCGCGCATGGTGTTCACCTCACTCGGTGTCACCGTGCTCGGGCTGGGCACGGCGGCCGTCGACAGAGGCGGTCCACTTCGAGTGCTGCGGAGTGACGGACCCGGCGGTGTGCTTGCTCGATACCTGGTGCCGTTCGTTGCCATTGCACCGTTCGTCCTCGGTTGGATTCATCAGGTTGGGCGTCGCGCGGGATGGTACGAGCCGACCATCGGCGTTGCCGTTCTGACAATCGCCAGCACCGTCCTGTTCGCATTCATCGTTGTGACCTACGCGTCACGCCTGGATCGCAGCGAAGAGCGTCGCCACTCCGCTGAACGCGTGCTGCGCGAGTCGTCCGAGTTCAATACGCAGATCGTCGCGAGCGCACAGGAGGGGATCGTTGTCGTTGACGAGCAGCGCCGCTGCGTGTTGTGGAACCCGTTCATGGAACGGCTCACGGGCATCCCGGCACACGACGTCGTTGGAAGGCCGCTCGCGCAGGCCACGTCCTTCGGCGTGCTCTCGGAGCTGGAGTCGATGGAACGAGCGCTGGCTGGTCATCACGTCGAGGGCGACGTCGAGCGGCCGGATTCATCAGGGAGTTCTGCCTGGCTTCTGGTGACCCACACGCCACTCAAGAACACGGACGGTGGCATCAGAGGCGCGATCATCACGATTCACGACATCACCGAGCTCAAACGCGCGGAGGACGCACTGCGGGAGTCGCAGAAGCGCACGTCCACGGCGCTGGCGTCACTCGGTGTCGGTGTGTGGGAAGTCGACCTCGAGAGGCGCGCGGTCGTCTGGACGGAGAACGCGTCGCCGCTGCTCGCCTCGTCGCCAGACGCCATCCGCACGCTCGCTGACATCGTCGAGCGGATGCATCCCGACGACCGCGCGGAGACCACGTCGGCTATCGATCGGGCGATCGCGACGAAGGGCGGCTTCGATCTCGAGTCGCGCGTGGTTGTGCCAGACGGCGGCATCCGCTGGATGCGAAGCGCAGGGCGCGTCATCGCGGATCCACCAGGCAGCCACGAGCGGCTCATCGGCGTGACGGTTGACGTGACCGGACGTCATCTTCTCGAGGCGCAGTTCCTCCAGGCACAGAAGATGGAGGCCGTGGGACAACTCGCGGGAGGAGTCGCCCACGACTTCAACAATTTACTGACCGCGATTCTGGGATACGCGGCCCTCGTCAAGGAGGGCCTGAACGATCCGTCCCGTCGAAGGAACGTGGACCAAGTCGTCAAGGCCGCGACGCGTGCCACAGCGCTCACGAGACAGTTGCTGGCGTTCAGCCGGCAGGAGGTGCCCGAGGTCACTGTCCTGAACGCGAACGAGATCGTCACGGATCTGCTCGACATGCTGCGCCGACTGATCGGCGAGCACATGACGCTGACAACGAACCTCGCCGGCCAACTCGACTCGATTCGAACCGATCGCGGCCAGCTCGAACAGGTGATCGTGAACCTGGTCGTCAACGCCCGCGACGCCATGCCGAAGGGCGGCGGCATACGGATCGACACGGCGAACGTACACGTCGAGGCGGGTGTGAGCGCTCATGGCGGTCAGATCGCAGCTGGCGACTACGTGATGCTCTCCGTCACCGATGCCGGCGTGGGCATGAGCGAGGAAGTTCGAGCGCAGCTCTTCAAGCCGTTCTTCACGACGAAGGATCGCGGAAAGGGAACCGGACTCGGGCTGGCGACGGTTCATGGGATCGTAGCCGCCGCGCACGGTCACATCGCGGTAGAGAGCCAGCCGGGAAAGGGAGCGACCTTCCGGGTTTATTTGCCGAGAGTCGCCGGTCCCGCTTGCGAGCGGCTCGCGCCAGGCGTCGAACCGGCCGCACTGGGCGACGACTATCCACGATCGTCCGTCCTCATCGTCGAAGACGAGGAAGCCGTGCGATACCTCTCCCGTGTCATCCTCGAGCGGGCCGGCCATCGCGTGTATGAGGCCTCGACGCCCGAACAGGCCGAATCGCTCATTTCCGACGTCGGTCAGGTCGATGTGCTCGTTGCGGACGTGATGCTGCCCAGCGGACGTGGACCTGACCTCTTCGCGCGCCTGCGCATCAGGTATCCCGCGCTCCGTGTCGTGTTCATGTCCGGGTACCTCGATGAGGACATCCTGGAAGGCGGCCCACGTCGATCCCGCGATACGCTTCATCCAGAAGCCGTTTGCTGCCGAAGCTCTCCTCGGAAGCGTCGCCACGCTCCTGGACACCGCCGGCACAAGCGGGTGATACACTCCCGAACCCTGATCGGGTCTCCGGCTCATCCGGAGCGGCATCATGGCGCCTTCTCGGCTTCAGCGATTCACGGACGCACAGGACCAGGCGGTGTCTGGTTTCCAGTCAGCCCTGTCGGAAATACACGCCGGCGGAAAACGCAGTCACTGGATCTGGTACGTCTTCCCGCAGCTCTTCGGGATGGGGCATTCGGTTGCCTCGCGCACGTACGGGCTCGACGGTGTGGAAGAGGCAGCGGAGTACCTGCGCGATCCGCTGCTCCGCTCACGATTGCTGACGATCGCGTCGGCGGTCGCCGAACAGCTCGCCGGTAAGCGTGTGACGTTGTTGCACCTGATGGGGTCGTCGATCGACGCGTCGAAACTCGTTTCGTCGATGACGTTGTTCCAGCACGTCGCAAAGCGGTTGCACGACGCGGAAGGTCTCGACGAATACGCCTCGCTCGAGGGTGCGGCAAAGACGATCCTCGCGCGTGCCGCGACGGAAGGCTATCCACCTTGTCAGTTCACGTTGAACACCCTGGCGAATCAGTAGCTCAACGTTCAGTAGATCGGGGTATTCGGCGGCAAACCGCACAAGACGCGCCCGTACAGTTCGAGCGCCGTCTGCGTGTGCATGATCGCGTGATTGGCGAGTGCCTGCACATCGCGCTGAAAGCGCTGAATCGGCACGTGCGTCTGGATCGACGAGGCGCCGCTCGCGTAGAACAGCGTGTCCACCGCCTGGCGGGCCAGGCCCATCGCGTAGGCGATGTGGGCCCGTGACCTGATACGCGCATCGACAGACATCGGGCCGCCGGTCAGTTGATCGAGCAACGCGGACGCCTTGCGAACGTGGGCGTCGGCGGAATCGAGTGTCAGGACCGCTTCCGCAACCTGCAGATGCGTGACAGCCGCCTCCGACTTGTTCGTGTAGAACGTGTAGGCGATGCCACGCCCGGGCAGGCGTGCGCGGAATGTCTCGAGTGCACCCCGTGCCATTCCGAGCGGCGTGCCGCCGGCGTTGACTGTCAGCACGGGAGATAACGGATAGTTGAAATACTGATTCGCCGCATTGTGCCGACCGGTTGGATAGCGGGCCTCGAGCATGTCAGGCAGCGGCATACAGCGATACGCGGGGACGAAGACGTTCTCAGCCACTATCGTGTTGCTGCCCGTCGCGGACATCCCGGTCGCATACCAGTCGTCCACGATCGTGAGGTCACGGCTTCGGGCGATGACGCACGTCGGGCATCGCGTCCGCACCTGAGCCGACGACTGCGTTCAAGACGGTCCACTTCGCCCCATGGCAGCCGGTGTTGAATCCCCACCGGCCGTTGACGACGAGTCCTCCGTCCTTCGTCGTAGCGGTCCCGGTTGGTGAGAAGACGCCGCTGATGCGCGGATCGCCGTCCGCGAAGATCTCCTCTTGCGCCTGATCGGGAAAGGTTGCGGCCAGCCACGACATGGCGCTGTAAATCGTCGCCACCCATGAGGTGGACGGACAACCGCGAGCCAGGTGGGCCAGGACATCGCATTGCGTCTGGAAGTCCACCTCGGCGCCGCCGAATCGCTTCGGTGCCGTCATCAGGAAGACACCGGCTTTGCTGAGCGCATCGAAGCTGTCGTCCGATACCCGTCGCGCCTGTTCGGCCGCGGACGCGCGCTCCGCAAGCAGGGGGACGAGTGCTGCAGCTCGATCGACGACCGTCATGCGGCGATTCTACTCGGAACCGTCGGCTCGTTTGAGATCGACGTAGCGCTCACCATCGCTGCGATACACACGGACGCGCCACGGATTGCAGCACACCTCGCAGTCCTGGACGAACGTGCCGCGCACGTCGGGCTCGACGTAGATCTCGACTTCCTCTCCGCAGTACGGACAGGTGACGATGAAGGAGTCGTCCATTCAGGCTTTTTCGACAGCCGAGAGGTCTTCGTCGCGCGACCGTTGACCGGCTCTCGTGAGTCGCACGGTGACCGGCCGCGGTGGGAACTGCACACCGCGTGACTCGAATGCGATCTTGATTCGTCGCCGAAGCTCACGGCCCACGGTCCATTGTTGAATGGGCACCGTCTTGATGCGAACCCTCAGCAGGACCGACGACTCGCCGAAGGCCTCGACGCCGAGGACCTCGAGCGGTTCCAGGATTTTCGGGCCGTGCACCGGATCGGTGCGCAACTCGTTCGCCACCGATCGCAGGATGTCCTCGACGGCGTCGACGTTTTCCTCGTACGGGATGTTGATGTCGAGCACCGCGTACGAGTAGTCCTTCGTCATGTTCGAGAGCTCGTTGATCACGCCGTTCGGGATCACGTGCACCGTCCCGTCCTGGCTGCGCAGCGCGATCGTCCGCAGGCGAATGGCTTCCACCAGACCCGACTTGCCGTTGATCGAGACGACGTCTCCGAGGCGAACCTGATCCTCCAGGATCAGAAAGAACCCGGCGATGACGTCACGAACGAGATTCTGCGCGCCAAAACCGACGGCGAGGCCGGCGATGCCGGCGCCGGTCAGAATCGGACGAATGTCCACGTTGAACAGCGAGAGCGCCATCAACGTCGCGACGCCCAGGACGAGCAGTGTCGCCACCACTCGCAAGAGTTGACCGAGCGTCTGAATTCGCTTCTTTCTCTCCAGCAGACCCATCTCGCTGCCGTCGCGCGACACGAGGAAGATCTGCAGACTGTCGATCAGGAAATGAGTGCCGCGAGCGATCAGATACGCGCTCGTCGCAATGACGATGAGGCGAAGGCCAGGGCCGAGCAGCCAGGCCACCATCTCCTCGACGGACAACCTCGGTGAGCCTCGGACGCCAAGGCCTCGCAGCATGACGAGACTGGCTGCGAGGAACGCGATGAACCAGAGCGTCGAGCGGACGAACTTCGTGAGACGCTTGGCGAAGGCCGTCGCCTCCTCGAACAACGCTTCCTGTTCGTGACGGGCGGCGAAGCGCTCGATGGCGCGGGTGGCCGCTCGTAGCAGCAGCCAGACAGCAATGGCGGCTGCAATAGCAGCGGCCACAAGCGGGATCATCGTCAAGTAGGTATTGGCGTCGGGCATGCGGGCTGAAGCCCCTACACCAGTCTACCCTCCAGCTCTTTGAGGATCGGAAGGGGGAAATTTCGCGGGAGTGGGAGTTACAACGAGCCGACTTTGGAGTCGAAGCGAGCTCGATCGTTCAACCAGTCATCGCTCATCACCATCGTCGTTGGCCGTTGCCACCAGCGCAAAACGACGGCTGTCGTAGTCGACAGCAGTCCCAGCACAGCCAGCGTAAATAGCGAGGTTACAGGAGCTTGGAGTTTTTCAACGTGGACGGCCATATTGCACGCTACTTCAATCCATGTGCCAGTGTTTCGCCTCGGCTAGAGATGCGAAATTTCATCGGCGCTCGACCTCGGCTGCTCCGGGAACTGGTGCTCGAGGATGCGCTTGGCGATGCCTCCACCCCCGATGCCGAACGCGATCGCCACGGCCAGACTCAAGGCGCCGAATGCGATTGCAAACGCCGTCAGGACCACCGTTCGCGCTACCGCGATCTGCTCGAGCGCCATTGCGCCCGTCAGAATCAGAATCAACCAACGAACGGCTCCGCTCAGCAGCCGAGGTGACGGCACGCGTCCGTTGACGGCTGCCAACAGAGTAGCGCGCCACGCGAAGTTCGCCACCACAAATCCAATGATGAGGATCACCACGGCGAGCAGAAGTCGCGGCACGAAGGCCCAGAAGCTCGCCAGCAGCCCCTGAAGAGAGGTGAACCCGAGCACGTCGATTCCCGACAGCAGGAACCCCAGCCACACGAGCCAGAAGACGATGGCGCCGAGCAACACATCCGCTGGAGGAAGGTCTGCCGTCTTCAGGAGCGGCGTGACGCCGAACCGCTCGGCCGCCACGTTGATCCGCAGCCATCCGGCCACTGCGCGGACCATCGTCCGCAGCAGCATAGCGATGAGCCATCCGACGATGATGATGGCCAGCGTCGTGACCATGCGCGGCAGGAAACACCGCGAGTGATTCGACGAAGTTCGTTCCGGCCTGCCTGATGGCGTTTGCGATCATCTGAGCCATGGCTCACCTCGGACGCGCGATGCGCGCGCCATTAAACACGGTTCCAGCGCTGAACCAGGTCTGGCTTCGACCGTTCGAATTCGCGGCACAGGTTTTCAAGAGCCTCGTCCACCACTGGCTCGGGGGACGTGGCGTACTGCCGGAGGAACGATCCTGTCCGGCCGAGATACAACGGCGCGAGCGCCTGCACGATGTGCTCGCGTCGCATCACACCGCCACGATACGCGAGCAGGAACTCGTACACGGTCGACACCCACAGCGGATCGGGATATCGCAGGCGGGCGGGCTGCTTCTCAGCCAGCGCCTCGAGATTCGCCAGTGTCTCTGCGCTCAGGATGTCTTGCAGCACCGACCGAAGATTCTCGACGTCAAGCGCGAACGCTTCCGTCAGACGTGTGCCGTCGACGACGGGCGGTTCGACTGCGACAGTTGGCGGCGGGCTCACCAACGGCATCGGCTCCGCTCCATTCCTGCCAAGCCAATACGGGGCGTGCCGCTCGAGGCAGGCGAAGGCTGAGTCCACGACCTGCGCGAACAGCTCTCCGAATGGCGTTCGCGTTGGTGTGGCAGGGTGCGGACTGAGTCCCGTTTGACAACACCGGAATCCTTTCGCGAGTGCCTCCGCAGTGACCCAGAGATCGATGCCGACGCGACCGAGCTCGGTGTCCCACACGTCCTGTTCGAGGCAATGACTCACGAATCGATGCGAGCATCCGAATTCCGGCGCGACCGGATCACGCACCTGCCAGCCGTACGCGGCGCGCATCAACGGGCGCACGAGTTGCGTGACGAGCGGGCCCTCGAGAGGATGACGCTGATACACCGGCGCGACATAGTCGAACTGCTGATCGCGAACGGGCCGGATCAGCGCAGCGACCCCTTCGGGTGTGATCCCGGTCACGTCGGCATTCAGCACCGCCACCGCCCGCGCCTGGATCAAGTCCGCCGCCGTCATGATCTGCCGGAGTGCGTTCCCCTTGCCCGGCACGCCGTGGTACGGGGTACTGATGCGATGCACCGTCCGCAGCGAGTGAGACACGGTGACGGTCTCCGTGTCGTCGGCCGACGCATTGCGTACGAGACTCGGCGTCCCGTCGTCCGATCCGCCATCCGAGTTGATGAGCACTGAACGGTCGCGCGGGAAGTACCGTGCGAACGCCTGGTGAACGGCTTTGACGACGGGGCGAATAGTGCCGGCATTGTTCAGCGTGGGCACGCCGACGAGGACGTCGACGTGGCCGACTGCCATCAGGTGATGGAGCAGTTCGTCCGAAAGCACACTGTCCTGAGCCACAGCGTATCCGCGTTAGAAGCGTCTGAGCTTGAACCAGAAGAACGCGTAGGGCCCCAAGGTGAGCATGTACGGCAGTTCTCCGATGCGTGGAAACAGGCTTCGCCCGAACATCTCGATCGGAAGAGCACCCGCCAGCGACTCCAGGTCGAGCTCGACCGCCTGCGCGCTACTCGACAGGTTGTAGACGCAGAGCACCTGCTCCTTACCAAGCGTTCTCAGGTACGCCAGCACCCGATGATTCGCCGGTTTCAGCAACGTCGTCTGGCCGCGGCTGAAGACCTGCGACGATTGACGCACGGCAATCAACTTGCGCATCCAGTTCAGGAGCGAGTGGTCCGCGCGTTTCTGCGATTCGACGTTGACCGCCTGGTAGCCGAAGAGGGGATTGGAGATGAGCGGTTGCGCGAGGCGTTCGGGATCGGTGGTTGAGAACCCGGCATTCCATCCGCCGTTCCACTGCATCGGCGTGCGAACGCCGTTGCGGTCGCCGAGGTAGATGTTGTCCCCCATGCCGATCTCGTCGCCGTAGTAGATGATCGGGCTGCCCGGCATCGACATCAGCATCGCATTCATCAACTCGATTCGGCGGCGATCGCCATCGAGGAGCGGCGCCAGCCGCCGCCGGATGCCGAGGTAGATGCGTGATGCGGGATCGCGCGCGTACTCATCGATCATGTAGGCGCGCTCGACGTCGGTCACCATCTCGAGGGTGAGCTCGTCATGGTTGCGGAGGAAGATACCCCACTGACAGCTCTCCGGGATCTCGGGCGTGCGTTCAATGACCTCGACGAGCGGCTTGCGATCCTCGAGACGCACGGCCATGAACATGCGCGTCATCAGGGGGAAGTGAAACGCCATGTGGAACTCGTCGCCTTCGCCGAAGTACGAGCGCACGAGCTCAGGCGGCTGGTTCGGCTCCGCGAGCAGCATGCGATCGGGGAAGTGCGCGTCGAGTTGGCTCCGCAGGAACTTGATGACCGCGTGCGTCTCGGGCAGCCCTTCGCAGCTCGTGTTCTCCCGCTCGATGAGATACGGCACCGCATCCACCCGGAACCCGTCGACGCCGAGTCCGAGCCAGAAGTGCATCACGTTCCACATCTCTTCGCGGACGGCCGGGTTGTCGTAGTTCAAATCCGGCTGGTGGCTGAAGAAGCGATGCCAGTAATACGCCTTCGACTCGGGATCCCACGCCCAGTTCGAGCGCTCGATGTCGACGAAGATGATGCGGACGTTGCGATAGCGATCGTCGGTATCGCTCCAGACGTACCAATCGCGTCGCGGGTTGTCGCGTGACGAACGCGCTTCCTTGAACCACGCGTGCTGATCGGAGGTGTGATTGAGCACCAGTTCAGTGACGACACGCAGACGACGGGCGTGGGCGGCGTCGAGGAACTCGCGAAAGTCGTCGAGCGTGCCGTAGCTGGGATGGATGCTGTAGTAGTCCGCGATGTCGTAGCCATCATCGCGAAACGGTGATGGATACATCGGAAGCAGCCATAGGCAGGTGACGCCGAGATCCGCGAGGTAGTCGAGCTTGCTCGACAGACCTTTGAAGTCGCCAATGCCGTCACCGTTGCTGTCTGCAAACGTCTTGACGTGCAACTGGTAGATGACGGCGTCCTTGAACCACAGCGGCTGCGGATCGGATGCAGGCATTGGCAATGGCAAGCTCACGCGGCACCACCATTGGCCGCCGGTTCGCTCAGCCTGAATACGACCACGGCCCGGGCGGCCAGCTCGTAGTGGGTCGCGTCGCACGCGACGTGACGGCCCCAGCGTGCATCGGACGTATCCAGCAGGCGTTCCCACTGCTGCGCCGGCGTGCGAGCAGGCAGGGCGAAGCGGACCGGTTCGTCGTGCGCGCTGAACAACAGGAACAGCGTGTCGCCCACGACGGGGTTGCCCTGCGCGTCGGTCTCGTCGATCTGCGTGCCGTCCAGCCGCACGCCGAGTGTCCGTGCATCAGCGTTGCTCCACGTCGCGTCAGACATCTCGCTGCCATCGGGCGCGAACCAGGTGATGTCCTTCGGCGCGCCTTCGCGCGTGCTTCTGCCTTGCAGGAACCGGCGTCGTTTCAGCACGGGCTGCGTGCGCCGCATCTCGATCACGTACTTCGTGAAGCGGAAGCAGGTCTTCCTGCTCGACGGACCGCTGCCAATCCACCCAGCTGATTTCATTGTCCTGACAGTACGCGTTGTTGTTGCCGCGCTGTGTCCGTCCCATCTCGTCGCCGGCGTACAGCATCGGCACGCCGAGGGAGAGAAATACCGTCGCGAGGAAGTTGCGCTTCTGCCGCTCGCGGACTGCGCGAATCTTCGGATCGGAGGTCGGCCCTTCGACGCCGTAGTTGAAGCTGTTGTTGTTGTTCTCGCCGTCGCGATTGCCTTCGAGGTTGGCCTCGTTGTGCTTCTGGTTATAGCTGACGAGATCGTGCAGCGTGAAGCCGTCATGGCACGTGACGAAGTTTACGCTCGCATGCGGACGGCGACCGCTGTGGTCGTAGAGGTCGCTGCTGCCGGCGATGCGTGTGGCCAGCTCCGAGGTCAGGCCGCGATCGGATCGCCAGAAACTCCGAATCGAGTCGCGATACCGGCCGTTCCACTCCGCCCAGCCGACCGGGAAATTGCCCACCTGATAGCCGCCTTCGCCGAGGTCCCAGGGCTCGGCGATGAGCTTGACCTGCGAGATCACGGGATCCTGGTGAATGATGTCGAAGAACGCGCCGAGGCGATCGACGGCGTGTAATTCCCGCGCGAGGGCACTTGCCAGATCGAACCGGAATCCGTCGACGTGCATCTCGAGAATCCAATAGCGCAAGCTGTCCATGATGAGCTGCAGCACGCGCGGATGGCGCATGTTCAGCGTATTCCCGCAGCCCGTGTAGTCCTGATAGAAGCGCGGGTTCTTCGGATCCAGCCGATAGTACGAAACGTTGTCCACGCCGCGCAGCGACAGCGTGGGCCCGAGGTGATCGCCCTCGGCCGTATGGTTGTACACGACGTCCAGAATCACCTCGATCCCGGCTGCGTGCAGATTGCGGACCATTGTCTTGAACTCGCGCACCGTTCCGGATGAGCTCTTGCTCATCGAGTAGCGGATGTCCGGCGCGAAGAAGGCGCTGGTGTTGTATCCCCAGTAGTTGCTCAGGTGACGTTCGACGAGGTGTCGATCGTAGGCGTGGTGATGCACCGGCATCAGCTCGACGGCCGTCACGCCGAGGTCCTTCAGATGGTGGATCGCCTCATCCGATCCGAGTCCCGCGTACGTCCCTCGCATGGCCTCGGGCAGCCGCGGATGCCGTCGTGTGAACCCCTTGACGTGGAGTTCGTAAATGACCGTCTCGTGCCACGGCGTGCGAGGACGGCGATCATCACCCCACGTGAATGCGGGATCGATGACCGCGGCCAGCATCGCGAACGGTGCGTTGTCGCGACTGTCGAACGCGAGGTCTTCTTTGGGATCCTTGACGCGGTATCCGTGGACCTCATCGCTCCAGCGAATGTTCCGCCCAATCGCCCTGGCGTATGGCTCGAGCACGACTTTATTGGGATTGAACCGGTGCCCGTGCTCAGGAGCGTATGGACCGTGCATCCGGTAGCCATACAACTGGCCCGGCAGGATGCCCGGGATGTAGCCGTGCCAGATGAGGTCGGTCTGCTCCGGCAGCGTGATGCGAGTGGACTCGCGCGCACTGTCGGGAGAGTCGAACAGGCACAACTCCACTTTGAGCGCGTGCTCGGAGAAGATCGCAAAGTTGACGCCGGAGCCGTCCCAGGTTGCGCCGAGAGGATAAGGTGAGCCTGGCCGGATCTTCATGCCGGCCTCGACGAGGTCAATGACATCAGAATGGGTGAAAGAGACGGTCGATCCTAACACTCCGCCCGAACACCCACTCCTTCGATTACTTGCGTAGTGCGTCGATTCGCTGTTGCAGTCGCGGGTTGGGAAAAGTCTTGACCACGGACTCGAGGGCCGATGCCGCCGCGTCCTTCTGGCCGAGTGCCTCGTGGGCGTCGGCCTGAAGGGTGGCACGCTGAAACGCCATGAAGCGATTACCGGGCGGCAAATCGATTTTCGCGAGCGCGTCGAGAGCGCCTTGCGGATTGTCTCGATCGCGGAGCATGGACTCGGCTTCGAGCATCCGCACTTCCGGATCAGTCGGGAAGCGCGCGGCAGCGGCAGAGAACAGCGTGGCTGCCTGGTCGGCTCGGCCTGCGCTGCGTTCGGCCAGCGCCTGGTGGTAGTAGCCGGCCAGCAACAGCCGCTCCACATCCTTCGTATCGCCGGATCGAATGCCGACGCCGCCGGCATAGCCGTACACCAGCTCGCCGCCGTGCTCGCCCGCTTCGTAGACGCAGACGACGGCCGCAAGCCCCGCGACCGCTGCTAGAGAGTGCACCAGCCTGACCTTTGGCGATCTGCGCATGACGAGCCCGAGGATCTCGATGGCGCCGACGATGAGCAAGGCCGTTTGTGTCCGCTCACCCCATTCCTCGTGCTCCATCACTGCCGGCCGTGCGCCGGGTGCCCGTTCGACCGGTCCGTGCGCCGCGGTGCCCGATCGCACCGACACAACCGACGAAACCGCCGCAAGCAGCAGGAGAGTCGTCGCTGCCGGACTCGCGAACGCGGGCTTGCCGAGCAGCGACACCAGTCTGAGCGCCACGCCGACGATGGCGAGCACGATCGTGAAGTGCACGACTTGCGGATGCAGAGCGCCCATGTGTTAGCCCATCCCTGAAGAGAGCGGCGGTCGGCCTATGGTCGGACGGCCAATGGGGTGGTCGCGGTGGCCACGAGGACCGACGATGTCGACGACATCGATCGATAGTAGGAGACGAAGCGTTTCGGTTCGGGCGCGTCGTAGCCGTCCAGGTTGTTCGCCCATCGGTATCCGATCGACTGGTAGAGAAGCTCCACCTGCACAGTGTACGGCCCGCCGCCAGACACATCGACTGCGTACCGTACCTGATCGCCGCTCTGACTGAAGTCCGCATCGTTGGCGGCGAGACCGTAGACCGCGATCTCGGCTGGTGCTGTGGACTTCTCGAACCCGCGCGGGAGCAAGCGATTGTCCTTCAAGTACTGCGTCGCTGTCAGGAGTCCTGTCGTCGGCGTTCCGGAGCGATCTCCGAGAACAGGCTCGTAGATCTGGACCTGATCGGGCTGGGTAATCTGCTCGTAGTGAGGCTCGTATCGCCGGGGATCGATGTCGTTGTCGTTGCCTCGAATCGCGCCGGTGCCGTCAACGGCGCCAGACTCGAAGACCAGCGCGTCACCGCTTCGAACCGTGACGTGCAACCAGGCACGGCGCGAAGGATAGCCGGTGGGGAACTTATGGCCGGTGAGATTGCGCACATCGACGCGGAACTCCAGTTGCCTCCCGTTGATCTGCAGCGGTGAGATCGACAGCGTGGCGGTCTCACCCTGGAGCTGACGGATGGTGGCTCGCGCCGTCGCGTCGAGCTCGGACGGAAGCGCCGCGACACCCAGTTCGTTCCGGTAGCGATTGAGCATGCGGACCATGAACGCGTTGCCGCCAACGAAAACGTGCTGAGCCATCTCATCGCGAGCGGCACCCAGCACTGAAGACGCCCGAACGGGTCCGGCGACGCGCGGCATATGACACGACTGGCAGCTGCGCTCTTCTGTGCGGAACGCGCTGTGCTGCCATTCCTGATAGTTCATCTGCTCGGGGAGCGATCCGATGACCTCGCCGTTCGGGCCGAACGCTTCCGTGATCAGGGTGTGGCACGACGCGCAGAGCTCCGATTGCTTGATGTGTGTCGCCTCGGACTGCACGAATCCCGTGACCGATCGCATGATCGACTGCCGGCCGCGATCGACCTGATACGGTCCAAAAATCGTGCGGGTGCCGTCGGCGCGGGTGGGGAGGAGCGTGAAGTTCGCGTTGAAGCTCTCTCGAGTGCCGAGTCTGTCAGGAGCAATCTGATGGCAAACGGTGCACGAGATGCCGTCGGACGCCAGCCGCTCCAGTTCTGATCCGCCGGGACCGGCGACCGGCAGGTGAGTAAAGACCTCTCCTTTGCCGCCAGCGGCGTGCGCGATCTTCTGCGCCATCGGCATGTGGCACGCCGAGCACTCGTTCTGAATGTCCGCCGACCGCTTGGGATGGTCGATGGTCTCGCGCCGAACGGCTGCCTGCCAGTAAGGATCCCTGGCAGAATTCGCCATCATCGTCGAACGCCAGGTCGCCCCGATCGAGACATCTTCACCATCAGGCGACAGGAGCGTGTTGTGACACGCCAGGCAATTGTCCGAGTGCGTAAACAGCGACAGGTCCGGATGAGGGTTCTGCTCCCGAGAGCGAGATGTTTCTCGCGCATTGGGTGACGCCGCGAACACGGCGAGGATCCAGATCGTGCAGGCGAGTGGGAGCAGCCGGCGTGTGGGAATGGTCATCGCGCCCTATTTCCAGAACTGAAACAGTCCACCGTCGAACCAATCCCACAGGAAGTAGGTCAACATCTGCGGCTTTCGTTCCTCACGCTCGTTGAGAGGCACTCGAACACCAACGCTGAGCAGGATGTGTTGCAACTTGCTAAGAGAAATCTGCACCTGAGGCACCACATCCCACTCTGTGGCGGCTCCCTGCGGACTCGCCGTGAGCACTTCGAGCATCGGGGTCCATGCCCGGCCGAATCCCTGATCCCGTGCGAACGTGTATCCGAAGGCCGTGCGCGCAAAGGCTTCGGTGTCGCCGAGCGTCTGGTCCGATGGGAACTCGACGCCGGCATGCACCTGAAGAAAGGCGTTCGGGCCGATCATCTGCCCCCACATCGCGAACGGCTCGTAGGTCCAGAACCCATTCCCGAGCCCTTCGCTCTCCTTGCCCGTTGGCGCGACGATTGCGCCGCCCGCCGCGAAGATGCTTCCCCGATCCAGGTTGGCGTAGAAGGTTCGCCGCACCGCAAACTCGACGTCGCCGATGCCACGACTCCACGCGCCGGCGGGTTCCTGCTGCTGTGCCGCGATTGGAAGCTTGACCTCGAATTGTCCGCGTGAGCCGATGCGATGCTCGTAGACCAGCTCGTTGTCGATCGCTTTGGCACCGGACCCGGTGACGCCGGTGGTCCAGACGGTTTCGTTCTCGGGAAATGCTTTCTCGGTGAAAAAGGCGCGCGGAAGATTCAGATCGCCACGGGGCCACGACGCGTCCTTGCAGAACGTCCAGACATACTTCACCGCCCGCTCGATCTGTTCAAGGGTCAGTGCGTCGCCGAACGCCGGCATGTGGCGATCGAGGGCGCGAACAGGGCCGCCTCGATGGACGACGGCGATCCAATCCGCCGTCGGCTCCACGGTATTGGTTGCGCAGTCGTTGAAGTCTGGAAAACTGTGTCCGTTCGGGAGTGGCAATTGAAATCCGACGACGGTCTGCGGTTGCCCCGAGCCATCGACGCTGTGGCACGCGGTGCACGCCTGACGGTAAATCTCCTCGCCCGAGGAATCGGCCGGCAGCAGAGGCGTGGACGCCGGTGCCGTGTCCTGTGATGCACGGACCGAGACGGTCAGAGCGATCGACAGGCACAGCAGCGCGACGAAATTCAGCGTGGCCGGATGCCGCATGAGCAACCCGATGCTGCATCAGGAACTCCAATCGCTCAAAGCCTGCGAACGAGTCTCAGAATCAGTCTTGGATTGGGAGTTACTTCTTGATCGTCCGCGCGGAGGTCGATGATGCGCACGCGCGTGTCTTGCGGGCGCGCTCAGTGGCCCTCGGACGGGCGTGCCGATCTCTCAGGTACTGCTCCATCTGCGCCGGCGGAAGCGGCGGACTGAGCAGATGACCCTGATACAGATCGCAGCCATGACGCTCGAGGAATGCGCGCTGGACCTCGGTCTCGACACCCTCGGCCACCACCGTCAGATCGAGCGAGTGAGCCATCATCACGATGGCGCGCACGAGCGCGCCCTGCTTGGCCCCGGCGCCGACGTCTTCCACGAATGCCTTGTCGATCTTCAGCACGTCGACGGGCAGTCGCTGCAGGCGGCCAAGAGACGAGTATCCGGTTCCGAAGTCGTCAACCGAGACGCGAACGCCGTCTTCGCGTAAGTCCGACAGCAACTGGGTGGCGACGACGTCGGAGAACATCAGTCCGCTTTCCGTCAACTCCAGTTCGAGCATCGACATCGAGAGACCTGCATCGCGCACGTGCTGGCGCAACATCGCTGGCAGCACTCCGTCACGGACTTCGACGCCGGAGATGTTGATGGCGAGCCGCATGCCGTGCGCCGAGTCTGGCATGGTGCCAGGAGCGGAACTGTTTCATCGCCGTTCCGCACACGAAGTTGGTGATCTCGGAGATCACGCCGGCGTCTTCGGCAAGCTGAATCAACTCGTTGGTTGACACCGCTTCCCGCGACGGGTCGTTCCACCGCACGAGCGCCTCGAGGCCGGACAGCGCACCGGTGCGCAAGTCCGCTTGCGGCTGGTAGTACACCTCGAGCTCTTCAAGATCGATGGCGCGGCGCACGGTGCTGAAGACGAGCGGCGTCGTGGCCGATGGCCGCGCCATGTCGTCCGTGTAGCGTCGCATCGTGTTCCGGAGCCGCTTCGCCGCCGACAACGCATCGTCCGCCATCCGCAGGAGCGTGTGCTGGTTGTCGCTGTGATCCGGGTACACGACTGCACCGATGCTGCACGAGATGTGAACCGCGTGACCGTCGAGGATGAAAGGCTGGCGGACGACCTCGAGCAGTTTCTGCGCGACGAGCTCGGCTCGTTCAAACGACGTCAGCTCGGTCAGTATCACGGCGAACTCGTCGCCGCTCAGGCGAGCGACGGTGTCCTGCTTGCGGATCACAGAGTGAAACCGTTCGGCAATCTGCTGGAGCAGCAGATCGCCAATGGTGTGTCCCAGGCTGTCGTTGACCACCTTGAAGCGATCGAGGTCGATATAGAAGACGGCGAGACGCCGGCGATTGCGCGCGGCGCTGGCGATCGCCTGACCGAGCCGATCGAGGAACAGTTGCCGGTTCGGCAAGCCGGTCAGCGTGTCGTGGTACGCGAGGTGCGCCAGCGTGGCCTGGCGTCTCTCGGTGATGCGACGCATGAGGCTGAAGCCGGTGCCGATGCCGAGGTACTTCCCGCGGCGCGTGACGATGAACCCATCGAAGATGTACTTCGTGTGGTCGTCGCTGAGGATTTCGCTGAGCTGATCGATGGGCGCGTGCTCGTCGAGAATGAGCGGTGTCCGATCCATCACCATGCCGACCGGACGATTCTTCAGGGTCTCTTCGCCGGACTGCTGCCACAGAGTTTCGCGGAAGCGGAAGCGATTGATAAGGCCGATCGGCGTGCCGTGGTCGTCGACGACGGCTAGTGCGTAGAGTGTCGCGTCGGCAATGAATGCTTCGTGCGCACCCATGGCTGACGCGCTCGGACGAAGTGGGGGAGTGGGGCGAACGAGTCCAGCGAGTGTGTCTTCCGGGGCCGCGATGGTCCCCGGACTGTCATCGATATGAAGTGGAACCCGTGCACTCTGCCGGGACATACGAGAGACATATCGACTGAATGCGGATGAATCAGAAGAGCAGGAGCGTGCAGTGCGGGGGAATTCTCTTGTGAAAACGAGGGCACTCCTGTGCCTTCTCGTTCGAGAGCCGTGTTCATCTACGCGGAGTCCCGCGCACGGCGCCGCCTTGGCCCGCCCTCTTCGGCCAGCAGCGACGTCAGCTTCGTGCTGAGGGCCGGGCCCAGGTGATCGATGCGCGCGATCGTCGTGGCGTTGCGGTAAAAGAGCGACACGTCGTGGCCGATGCCGATTGCCGCCAGCTGCACCGGCGACCGGGTTTCGATATCGGTGACGACCTGCTGCAGGTGGCTTTCGAGGTACTCGTGCCCGTTCGCTGCGAGTGTCGCTTCGTCCATCGGCGTGCCGTCTGACACCACGACCAGTATTCGCCGGCGCTCCGATCGTGCGAGGAGGCGCGCGTGCGCCCATGCCAGCGCTTCGCCGTCGATGTTCTCTTTCAGCATCTCGTCGTGCAGGAATAGCCCCAGGGCGACGCGAGCACGGCGCCATGGGATGTCGGCGCTCTTGATGACGATGTGCTGGAGGGCATTGAGGCGGCCGGGGCCCTCTGGATACCCGTTCGCGGCCCACTCGCGAGCGGGTTCACCGCCGTCCCATTCACGCGTGGTGAAACCGAGGACTTCGCATCGCACCCCACAGCGCTCGAGCACGCGCGCGAAGATTTCCACGGTCAGCGCCGCGATGAGCATTGGTCTGCCGCGCATCGATCCCGAGTGGTCGATCAGGAGCGTCACGACCGTGCTGGGAAACGGTGACTCGCCTTCTTCTTTGAACGGTCTTGCAGTCCCGCGACTCGCGACGAGTGCCGCCAGGCGGGAACCGTCGATCACGCCTTCCTCGAGATCGAAGCGCCAGTGGCGAGTCTGGCGAGCCATCAGGACGCGGAGGAGTCGCTTGGCAAGACGCGCCACAACGGGGCGAATCGATCCGAGCTCGGCCTCGAGCTTGAGGTGCAACTCGGCAAGCTCAGAACGGTCGACAAGGGCGGCAGCGTTGACGATCCGATCGTGAGCGGTCGTATACGCCCGATAGGCCTCGCCTGATGTGCCACCTCTCGTGATCGCGCCGGAGCCGGCTGATTCCTCGGAGTCCTGGCTCCCCTCCTGTCGCTTCTTCAGCGGTGCGGAGGTCGCTCCAGGGTCGCCGCGACGCGGAAGAGTGCGGACGTTCAGTTTTTTCCGCAGATCGAAGGGCAACGCCCCCGCTGGTGGCGCATCAGCTTTCGGAATGTGAGCCACTGCGGATCGGACCCACGTCGCGGCCTCCTCACTGAATCGCTGCTGGTCCCTCGAGAAGGCTGAAAGGGAAGCGAGGCCATCTGCCACATTCCCGGGGAGCTGCTTTCGAAGCCTTCCGACAAGGTCGGCTTTTTCTCTCGGGGCAGCGAGACCGCTCAGGGCCTCGAAGGCGAGCCATCGCACACCGTCCGGCTCGATGCCAGGATGCGAGAGCAGGTTCTTCGCCACGCCCTGCAGCCATTGCACGCCGATCGTGTCGAGGCGCGCGAGCTCCAGTGCATCGAAGAGATCTGAATCCGGCGTCCTGGTTGGCCGGGAACGCTGGTGGATCGACGTGTCATGAAAGCGCGCCCGCAACGCCAGGCGATCGCCGAACGCTCGCAGTCCGGAGAGTGTCGCGGCATCTGACTGAGCGACGGCGGCGTCAGCGAACGCGAGCCGCCCGAGTGCCCGCGTGCACGCACCGACGGCCTCGACTGTTTTGTCCGGGAACGGACCGCTCACCTCAGGCCGGGCCCGCGCCGATCCTCGGGAAGGTCCTGCCCGATGCAGCGCTGGAAGTACTCGGCGACGAGGGTGCGCTCGTCCTCATCGCATCGATTGAGGAACGTGAGCTTGAAGGCCAGGGCGGTGTCGTGGAAGAGCGTGGTGTTTTGGGCCCAGGTGACGACGGTGCGCGGCGACATGAGCGTCGAGAGATCGCCGTCGCCAAACCCGCGCCGCGTCAGATTGGCGAGCGCCACCATCGCGCCGACCTGCGCGCGACCCGTCTGCGTTGCGGTATTCGGGGCAGCGTGCCAGCACGACGTCGACTTCGCGATCGTGTTCGAGGTAGTTCAGCGTCACGACGATGTTCCAGCGATCCATCTGCCCCTGATTGAGCGTCTGTGTCCCGTGATAGAGACCGCTGGCATCGCCGAGCCCCACCGTGTTTGCGGTCGCGAACAGCCGGAATGACGGATGCGGCTCGATCACGCGGCTCTGATCGAGCAGCGTGAGGCGTCCCTCCACTTCGAGGATGCGCTGAATGACGAACATGACATCGGCGCGGCCGGCGTCGTACTCGTCGAAGACGAGCGCGCACGGGCGCTGAAGCGCCCAGGTCAGAATCCCGGGCTGGAACTCAGTGACCTGTTTGCCGTCACGGACGACAATGGCGTCTTTGCCGATCAGGTCCATGCGGCTGACGTGTCCATCGAGGTTGACGCGGACGCACGGCCAATTGAGGCGAGAGGCGACCTGCTCGACGTGACTCGACTTGCCGGTCCCATGCCGGCCCTGGATCATCACGCGTCGGTTGTGCACGAACCCCGCGAGCAGCGCCAGCGTGGTGTCACGGTCGAAGACGTAGTCCGGGTCGAGCGGCGGAACGTGCTCCTCCGGTGAGGAGAACGCCGGTACCTGAAGGTCCGTGTCGATCTTGAAAAGCTCACGGGCCGAAACGATGACATCGGGTTGGCCGAGGGGGTTGGTGTCGCTGGCCGGTTGATACGCGGGGGTCAGGCTCATTCGAGATCAAATTATCGCCTAACCTTCGCGGACGGATTGAAGGTGCCTGTTTTCTTTGCCATCATGTGCGCCCGGAGGTTCGACGATGCTGAGGAAGTGGCTCGCTGCAGTGGCAATGCTCGTTCTCGCTGTCTCCACGGCGAATGCGCAGGACGCCAGGACGGTGGTCGGGAACGCCTCGAAGGCGATGGGTATCGAGGGTCTCAACTCGATCTACCTCTATGGCACAGCGCAGACCGGCAATCTCGGTCAGAACAACAACGCGAACCAACCATGGCCGATGGCTGCGCAGAACGACTACGCGCGCGCGATCGACTTCAGTCAGCCGGCATCCCGTGCCACCTGGGCCACGTATGCCGTTCCAGTGACCGGTGGCCGCGCAACTCTCGCGCAGGGAACGCCTCAGACGCAGCAGCTCATCACGCCGCAGACGCAGGGCTGGGCGAACCAGCTGG
Organism: uncultured Acidobacteriota bacterium; assembly: GCA_963818645.1. Lineage (GTDB taxonomy): Bacteria > Acidobacteriota > Vicinamibacteria > Vicinamibacterales > UBA2999 > Gp6-AA40. The sequence goes on from CAWFTF010000001.1 coordinate 200,596, forward strand.
AAATCTGGGTCACGCCGTGGGGCTTCTTGAAGGGTGCGGCCGCCAACAATGCGACTGTGAAAGCGCAGAACGTCGACGGCAGGCGCTATCAGGTTGTGACCTGGAACTCACCGGTCAAGTCGCCGGGAGGGCAGGCCTACAGGTTGGTTGGGTATATCAACAACCAGAATCTCGTCGAACGAGTGCAGACCTGGGTCGAGAATCCGATCTTCGGCGACATGCTCGTCGAATCGGAGTACTCCAACTATCGCGACAACAACGGTCTCAAGTTTCCCGCGACGATCGTGCAGAAGCGCGGTGGCTGGCCGACGTTCGAAGCCTACGTCTTGGGTGCCCACGCGAACCCTTCGAACCTTCAGACGCTGATGACGCCGACCCCGCCGCCTGCAGGGCGTGGTGGCGGTCCGGGCGGAGCTCCTGGTGGTGCGGGTGCGGCACCAGGCCCCACGTCGGAGAAGCTGGCCGACGGTGTGTTCCGCATCAACGGCCCCTATAACGCGCTCGCTATCGAGTTCGCCGATCACATCGTTCTCTTCGAGCCTGGGCCGCAGAACGAGGCGCGCGCCCAGGCGATCATTGCCGAGACGAAGAAGGTGATTCCCAACAAGCCGATTCGCTACGGCGTGATCTCCCATCATCACTTCGATCACACGAGCGGACTCCCTGCCGTCGTCGCCGAAGGCATCACCATCGTCACGCCGGAGGTGAACAAGGCGTTCTTGATGAATGCGCTGTCCGCGCCGCGGACGCTCGCTCCTGATTCATTGTCCAAGTCTGGGAAGAAGCCCGTCATCGAAGGGTTCACCGGCGACAAGCGCGTCTTCCAGGATGCGACGAGGACGTTCGAGGTTCACGTGATCAAGGGACTGCCGCACGCCGACGGGCTCGTGGTGGGGTATCTGCCGAAGGAGAAGATCCTCGTCTATGCAGACATGTTCAATCTGCCGCCCGCAGACGCGCCGGTGCCCAATCCGCCGGTGACAGGGACGATCGTGTTTGCCGACAACATCGATCGCCTGAAGCTCGACGTCGATCGCATCATGTCGGTCCACAATCTCAATCCCGATCGGCTGACGTCGGTCGCTGATATCAAGGCGTCGCTGGGAAGAAAATAGCATCGCGCGCGTCGTTGAACCACGAAGGCCACGAAGACGCACGAAGCTCAAAAATGTTTTGGTTTGTTCTTCGAGTTCTTCGTGATCTTCGTGGTCCCTCTCAAGCGTCGCAGCGTCGCCAGGTTCTTCTTGTCGTAAGGATCCACGACAAGTGTGCCTGCGCGTTCGCTGCCCCCGGCCTTCTCGGTCTCAATCAGGATCGCCTTGCTGGCGAATCGTGGGTCGTTCAGCAGGCGCCGAAACGGCTCGAGGCCGACGAACCCCTTGCCAATGTGCTCGTGCCGATCGACGCGGCTGCCGCACGGCTTCTTGGAGTCGTTGCCGTGAAGAACCTCGAGTCGATCGAATCCCACGAGCCGTTCGAACGCTTCGAACGTGTCGTCGTAGCCCGACGGGTCGGCGATGTTGTACCCGGCGGCGAGCAGGTGACAGGTGTCAAGGCAGACACCGACGCGCGGCGAGCCATCGAGATGCGTCAGGATGGCCGCGAGGTGTTCAAAGCGATGACCGACGGTTCGACCCTGTCCCGCCGTGTGCTCGAGAAGCACCATCACCTTCTGGCGCGGGCGCAACTTGAAGGCGCTCGCGATTGCCTCCGCGATGAGGCGGAGCGCATCCTCTTCGCTGCCGCTCGTGCACGTCCCTGGGTGGATCACGACTCCACGCAGGCCGAGCGACTCCGCACGATCGAGTTCATCGATGAATGCCGCAGTCGACTGCTCGCGCAACTGCGGTTGCGACGTGGCGAGATTGATCAAGTAGCTGGCGTGTGACACGACCGGCGTGAGCCCCGTCGCGTCGACGCGCTGGCGAAACCTGTCGATTTCGGCCGGCTCGATCGGCTTGGCCAGCCACTGGTTCGCGTTCTTGCAGAAGATCTGCAGCGCTTCGCATCCGTGGACGACCGCGCGATCGACGGCTCTCGACACCCCGCCGGCGACCGACATGTGTGCGCCTATTCGCATGGTGGCTCGAGGTAGCCGTCCTCCGGCTCAGCCAACTGGACGGTGGCGGGTCGACGTGGAACTTTGCTCTGCATTTTCACAACGGCGACATCGTCCCGATGCCTGACAAGTGAGAATATCCGTGGTGTGCCTCGTGGGACCGAATCCGGTCCCGAGACCGAGGCGGCTGACACGCCCACGTCGACTTGTGAAGAGGGGAAGGTAGCGTGATGGGAGCAGTACCAGCGGATGCGCTCGTGTTCTACGGAGCCACGGGCGATCTGGCATACAAGAAGATCTTTCCCGCATTGCACGGGATGACGTTGCACGGGAATTTGCCGAAGCGCGTCATTGCGGTGGCCAAATCGGGATGGACGCTCGATCAGCTCCGCGCCCGCGCGTTCGAGAGCATCGAGCGGAGCGGCGTTCTCGTGCGCGAAGTCTTCGACACGTTCGCTGCGTCGCTCACGTACATCGATGGCGACTACGGCGACGCCGCGACCTTCAATCAACTGTCCGAGGCGCTCGGCGACAGTGTGTGCCCCGTGCACTACCTGGCCATCCCTCCGCGATTGTTCGGGCTTGTCATGCAGCAGCTCTCCCGCAGCGGCGCGGCGCGGCAGGGCCGGGTCATCGTCGAGAAGCCTTTCGGCCGCGACCTGACCACCGCGCGCGAATTGAACCGTGTGATTCACGACACCTTCGACGAGAGCTCCGTCTTCCGCATCGATCACTATCTCGGAAAGAACGCGGTCCAGAACCTGCTCTTCTACCGCTTCGCCAACACGTTCGTGGAGCCGATCTGGAACCGGCAGTTCGTCGAGGACGTGCAAATCACGATGGCGGAAGACTTCGGCGTCGATGGTCGCGGATCGTTCTACGACAATACCGGCGCCATTCGCGACGTCGTCCAGAACCACCTCCTGCAGCTGCTCACCAACGTCGCGATCGAGCCGCCGCCCGGTCCAGACCCGGAGCTCGCCAGAGACGAACGCGTCAAGGTCCTGAAAGGAATCGCAACGCTCCGGCCCGAGGACATCGTCCGCGGACAGTTTCGCGGCTATCGCAGCGAGCCCGGGGTGAATCCGATGTCGTCCGTAGAGACATACGTCGCCTTGAGGCTCTCGATCAACTCGTGGCGATGGAAGGGTGTGCCGTTCCATATCCGGGCTGGGAAGTGCATGGCAACCACGTCGACGGAGGTGGTCGTCAGGCTGCGTCAGGCGCCGGCGGTGTTCACACCCGAACCGCCGCCCGCGAATTGCTTCCGCTTTCAGGTTACGCCGACGCAGACAATCGCGATCACATCGTTCGTCAAGCTGCCCGGCGATGCGTTACGCGGTGAGAGTGTCAATCTGAAGATCAGCGAGCACGTGGACCCGCACGAGGTTGGTGCGTACGAGGAGCTTCTGACGGACGCACTCAGGGGTGTCGCGACTCGATTCGCCAGACAGGACTACGTCGAAGAGTCATGGCGCATCGTCGATCCCATCCTTGACGATGCGACGCCGGTGTACCAGTACGAGCCGGGAAGCTGGGGACCCGTCGAGGCGAGTCGCATCGCGCCCAACGGAGGTTGGGTCGACATCCTCGCGGCGGAGCAGGTCGCGGCCGCGACGGCGTAGGAGCCTGTGATGACTGCGCAGGCACATCAAGACCTCGATCAGCTTTCCATCAACACCATCCGAACCCTGTCGATGGACGCTGTGCAGCAGGCCAAGTCAGGACATCCCGGCACGCCGATGGCGATGGCGCCAGTCGTCTACACGTTGTGGCAGCGCTTCCTGCGCTTCGATCCGGACAACCCGATCTGGCCGAATCGCGATCGCTTCGTGCTGTCGGTCGGCCATGCCTCGATGCTGCTGTATTCGATGCTCCACCTGACCGGTGTGAAGTCGGTCAATCCGAAGTACGAGGTACTCGGCACGCCGGCGGTCAGCCTCGACGACATCCGCCGTTTCCGGCAGATGGACAGCAAGTGTCCCGGACATCCCGAATACCGTTTGACGTCCGGCGTCGAGACGACCACGGGTCCCCTGGGACAGGGCGTGGCCACCAGCGTGGGGATGGCAATCGCCTCGCGGTGGATGGCTGAGCACTTCAACCGGCCCGGCTTCGAGATGTTCAACTACGACGTTTACGCGCTGTGCGGCGACGGCGACATGATGGAGGGCGTCTCGAGTGAAGCGGCGTCGCTGGCCGCTCACCTGAAGCTGTCGAACCTGTGCTGGATCTACGACAGCAACCGGATCACGATCGAAGGACACACGGACCTCGCGTTCAGCGAAGACACCGCCACGCGATTCATGGCGTACGGCTGGAACGTCACGCGCGTGAGCGATGCCAATGACCTCGAAGGCCTCGCGCAGGCATTCTCCACTTTCAAGGCCACTGCCGATCGTCCAACGTTCATCATCGTTGACAGCCACATTGCTTACGGATCGCCGAACAAGCAGGACACCGCGGCGGCGCACGGTGAGCCGCTCGGCGACGACGAAGTGCGCCTGACGAAGCGCGTCTACGGTTGGCCGGAGGACGAGAAGTTTCTGGTGCCCGGGGGTGTGCGGGAGCACTTTGCCGAGGGCGTCGGCGCTCGAGGCCGTGCAGTTCGCACCGCATGGCTCGAGCTGTTCGAGCGCTATCACGCTGCGCATCCCGAGCTGGCCGAGCACCTGTCTCTGATGCAGCGCCGCGAACTGCCTGACGGATGGGAAGCCGACCTCCCAGTGTTTCCGGCGGACAAGAAGGGGATTGCCTCCCGTGATTCGTCTGGCACGGTGCTCAACGTGCTTGCGAAGAACACTCCGTGGTTGATGGGCGGCTCGGCGGATCTGGCGCCATCCACCAAGACGCTCCTGAAGGCGAAGGATGCCGGCGGCCTGAGCGCGACCAACGTCGGCGGCCGCAACATGCACTTCGGAGTTCGAGAGCACGCGATGGGGGCGATCGTGAACGGCCTGTCGCTTTCGAAGATCCGTCCCTACGGATCGACGTTCCTCATCTTCAGCGACTACATGAAACCGGCCATCCGCCTCAGCGCGCTGATGGAAGTGCCCGCGATCTACGTGTTCACGCACGATTCGATCGGCGTGGGAGAGGATGGGCCGACGCATCAGCCGATCGAGCAGCTCGCGTCGCTGCGCGCGATTCCCGGGCTCATCACGCTGCGGCCCGCCGATGCCAACGAAGTCGTCGAAGCGTGGCGCATGATCATGCGGTTTCGGCACGAGCCGGTCGCTCTGGTGCTGACACGGCAACCGCTGCCAACCTTCGATCGATCGAAAGTGGCGGCAGCGTCCGGCGTCGCGCGTGGTGCGTACGTCCTCGCTGAATCGGCGCAGGGCGACCCGGAGGTGCTGCTGCTGGCCACTGGCAGCGAGGTGTCGCTGTGCCTCGATGCGAAAGAGCAACTCGAGCGCGAAGACGTGCGGGCGCGAGTCGTCAGCATGCCGTCGTGGGAGCTGTTCGAGCACCAGCCACAGGCGTATCGCGATCAGGTTCTGCCGCCGCAAGTCGCGGCTCGCGTGTCCGTCGAGCAAGCCAGCACGCTTGGCTGGAGCCGCTACGTCGGTCCAAGAGGCATTTGTCTCGGAATGAACACGTTCGGCGCATCGGCGCCTCTCCAGCAGCTGCAGCAGAAGTTCGGCTTTACCGCCGAGCACGTCGCAGCCGCGGCACGTCAAGCGATCGCGAGCGACCGTGGGGTGATCGTGCCGCCAACCGAGGGATTGCCGGTAGGGGAGTAAGGCCAGCCGACGACGTTGGCCAGTAGTCGACCATGAAAGTACTCGTCGTAGACATCGGCGGCACGTCGATCAAGATCCTGGCAACGGGGCACGACACGCCGATCAAGATTCCATCGGGTCCGCACCTGACGCCGACGCAGATGGTCAGCAAGGTGAAGGAAGCGATCGACGGCTGGGAGTACGAAGTTGTGTCGATCGGCTACCCGGGCCCGGTGAAGGACGGGAAGCCTGTGAAGGAGCCGAAGAACCTGGGACCCGGTTGGGTCGGATTCGATTTCGAAGGTGCCTTCAGTCGACCGGTGAGGGTGCTCAACGACGCCGCGATGCAGGCGCTTGGAAGCTACAAGAAGGGGCGCATGCTGTTTCTCGGGCTGGGCACCGGACTCGGCACGACACTAATCCTCGATGGTGTCGTCGCGCCACTGGAGTTGGCGCATCTGCCATACAAGAACGGGAAGACCTACGAGGAGTACGTCGGCAAAGCGGGGCTCGAACGCACCGGCAAGAGGAAGTGGCGTAAGAACGTCGAGGACGTGGCAAATCGGCTGAGCGCGGCGCTCGAAGTTGACGATGTGGTGATCGGCGGCGGCAACGCCAAGTTACTCAAGACACTTCCGACTGGCGCCCGACCCGGCAAGAACCTCTATGCGTTTGTCGGCGGGTACCGGCTGTGGGGTCAGCAATGACCACCCGCATGATGCTCGTCAGGCATGGCGCCACGATACTGAGCGCCGAGGATCGCTTCGCCGGGGCCTCGGACGTCCCGCTCGGTGACGAGGGACGGATGCAGGCCGAGCGACTGGCTCAACGCCTGGCCACCGAATCGATCTCCGCAATCTACGGAAGTCCGCTTCGCCGTGCGCAGGAAACGGCAACGATCGTGGCGGCGCCGCACAGCATCACAGTGGGAGTCGCTGACGACCTGCGGGAGATCGATCACGGGCGCTGGGAAGGGCTCCGCCGCGACGAGGCCGCGGCGATGTATCCCGAGGAGTACGCCGCCTGGGAGCACGACCCGTTCACGTTCGCGCCAACTGGAGGTGAGCCGGGGCAGCGCGTCCTCGAGCGAGGCGTGCGCGCCTTTCAGGAGATCGTGCTCGCACATCCAGGTGAATGTGTGCTCGTCGTCTCACACAAGGCGACGATCAGGCTCATCATCGCGCACGTGCTCGGTTTCGATCCTCGCGGCTATCGCGATCGACTCGATCAGTTGCCGGCGTGCCTGAACATGATCGACATGTATCCGGACGGCACGGGCCGGCTGAGGCTGCTCAACGACGTGTCGCACTACACGTGGACGCTGCAGCAGTCGCTCATGGCCGGCCATATCTGATCATGGACGACGCCGCGTTCTGGCATCGGCTGCAGTTCGCATTCACCATCACCTATCACTACCTGTTTCCCCAGCTCACGATGGGGCTCGCGTGGTTTCTCGTGTACTGGAAGTGGCGTGCGCTGCGAACGGGCGACGAACGATACGCGGCGGCCGCGCGATTCTGGGCCAAGATCTTCGGCCTCACCTTTGCCGTCGGTGTCGTGACCGGCATCCCGATGGAGTTTCAGTTCGGGACCAACTGGTCAGGATTTGCCAAGTACGCCGGCGGTGTCGTCGGGCAGACGCTCGCGATGGAGGGGATGTTCGCGTTCCTGCTCGAGAGCGCGTTCGTCGGGGTGCTCGTGTGGGGAGAGCAACGCCTCGGACCGCGGATGCACTTCCTCGCCGCGCTTGGCGTGGCGGTCGGCAGTTGGCTGTCCGCGTACTTCATCCTCGTCACCAATGCGTTCATGCAACACCCGGTCGGCCACACGGTCGATGGCAGCGGTGTGCTCGTTATTCAGGACCTTGGCGCCTACCTGCTCAATGAGTGGGCACTGATCCAGTTCGCGCATAACCAGGCCGCCGCGCTCGTCACGGGCACGTTTGCCGTGACGGCGGTTGGCGCGTTCTATGCGCTGCGAGGGGAACACACCAGGCAGGCCTCGATGTATCTGCGCCACGGAACCGCAGTTGGCCTGGTTGCGACGGTGCTCGTCGCGTTTCCGACCGGGGACGCACAGGCCAAGATCGTCGCGAAGTATCAGGAGCCGGCGCTCGCGGCGATGGAAGGACGATTCGAAACCGGCCCGATGGCGGAGATCACCTTGATCGGACAGCCAAACGTCAAAGAGCGCCGGCTCGACAACCCGATCAGGCTGCCGGGCCTTCTCAGCTTTCTCGCATATGGCACGTTCCACGCCGACGTGCGCGGCCTCGACGCATTTCCACAAGAGACGTGGCCGACCAATATCGAGCTGCTCTACTACGCCTTCCACGTCATGGCCGGCCTCGGCACGATCTTCATCGGCCTGATGGCACTGGGTGTTCTTCAAAGGTTACGAGGGCAACTCGAATCGGGGCGCCCGCTGTTGTGGGTACTGATGCTCGCGTTTCCGTTCCCGTTCATCGCCAACACGGCCGGATGGATAACGGCGGAACTCGGGCGGCAGCCGTGGCTGGTCTACGGGCTCTATCGCACGGATCAGGGTTACAGCACCGTTGTCAGCTCCGGCGACGTCCTCTTCACGCTCATCGGCATGGCCGGGATGTACTTCGTGCTTGGTCTTGTGTATCTGTATCTGATCGGCAGGGAAGTCTTCCACGGCCCCGATCACCCAATTCAGCCTTCACCGTACGGCGAATCAGCGGAAGCGAAGGTCACCATTGGTTGAACTATGGTTCGCGCTCCTCTGCTTCATGCTGACGATGTTCGTCGTCCTTGACGGCTGGGACATCGGGGCGGGAGCGCTGCACTTTCTGGTGGCGAAGACCGATCCGGAGCGGCGTCAGGTAATCGCGGCCATCGGTCCGCTCTGGAGCTGGCATGAGGTGTGGCTTGTCGCCGCGGGCGGCACATTCGTCCTCGCGTTTCCAGAGCTCATGGCCGTGTCGTTCTCGGGCTTCTACCTGGCGCTCTGGATGGTGCTCTGGTCGTTCGTGCTGCGCGGGATCTCGATCGAGGTCGGCGGCCACATCAACGATTCGCTCTGGCGATCGGGCTGGGACTTTGTGTTTGCCGTCTCGAATGTCCTGCTTGCGATCCTGTTTGGAACCGCACTCGGAAACGTGATCAGGGGAGTCCCGATTGACGGCAGCGGCATGTTCAGCATGTCGCTGTTCACGGACTTCACCGCGCGGGGTCGCGTCGGCATCCTCGATTGGTACACGCTGTCCGTAGCAGTGTTTGCCACTGTGCTGCTCTCCGCACACGGCGCCACGTATCTCCGTCTGAAGACTGTCGGTCCCGTTCACGAGCGAAGCGAGCGGCTGGCCCGCCAGCTGTGGCTCGTCACCGCGGCGTTGTTCGTCGTCGTCTCCGTGGAGACGTCGGTCGTGAGGCCCGAGCTCTTTCAGGCGATGTTCCAGCGTCCGTTGGCGTGGATCTCCGTTGTCGTGATCGGAGCCGCCGTCTGGGCGTTGGCGACAGGACTACGCGGACGAGCCGAGAGCCGAGCCTTTGCCGGGTCGTGCGGCGTGATCGCCGGCCTGCTCGCCGGCGCCGGGGCGAGCCTCTTTCCCGTGGTTCTTCACTCGACTCTGTCGCCCGAACACTCGATGACGGCGTATTCCGGTGCGACCGCCGAACGAGGCCTGAGGACCGCGCTGTTCTGGTGGCCGGTTGCCGTCGCCCTCGCGTTGACGTACTTCTTCGTCATCATGCGCATCTACTCTGGCAAGGTGCGCCCCTCGCAGGACACTCAGGGTTACTAAGGGCACGCGTCCCATGCCGCGTCGTCACTGAGACTGTTCCGTGTGCTGCGTGAGCGACAGGTGGCGAGGCTCTCTGGGCGCCAGAGCGTCATTGTCCCGGCTGACCTTCGTCGACCAGCGATAGAGAACAGACCACACGCCGAGACCCACGACGATTGTGAAGGTGGTTAACGAAACGGCCAGGGCCAGAAGACCGCGCCACCCGAATAGTTCTGGCGAGTTGTGAACCCGCAAGGTCGCGGCAGTGACAATCGCGAGCATCAGCGCAACTCCGGTGCTGAACGCAGCCAGTTTGATCCAGGTCATCGCCGATCCAAGCCAGGTCAGTCCAAGGGACGGAGACTCGTCCTGCTGGTGCAGCCTGAGGCATTTCAGATGACACAGGTCCTCGCCGTAGTCGGCGGCCGCGGCAATTAACGGGATGGCTAGCCAGAGGCTCTGCAGCCACTTCCACTCGAGCTGCCACGCTCCGAACCACAAGCCGAATGTGAACACGAGGGTGTACACGGGAATGAAGCCAATGATGTCTCGATACAACGTCTCCCGAACGACAGCGCGCATGCGGCAGCCCGTTGCATTGTGTGGTCGCCGGCCACTGAGCATGGAGCACCAACTATCCAGGCACTCCTGCACACGAGTCGGCGATGTCCGAAGCTGCAAACTTACGATCGATCCAAGGTTGGCGCGCGTCATTGGCCTGCCTGCCCACGAGAACGCGTTCAGGAAGTAGATCACGGCCAGCTGCATCAGAAGGAGTAAGCCTGCGAATCGTTCGCTATCCGTGATGTTCGCTCTGATCGCCAGCGTGACGTCGAACGCGGGACCGATGAACCGCCAGATCTCATAAACCACGATGGTCGCGATGACGATCAGGGTGCTTGAAATCACGGGTCCAATGACGGCTGCTTGTACAACGACTCGTGCCGGAGGTGAGCTCGATCGTGCGTAGAAGTGATTGAGGACCACTCCGAGCCCGACACCGAGCCCGGCGCCGAGAGAAATGAACACCCAATAGGTGACCGCTGTTGCAGAAGCGCTCAGCGCATCGCGGATGGACGGCATGCCGGCGCCGATGGTTGCGAGATTGACGACGACGCCGCCCATGCCAAACAGGAACAAGACGACACCAAGGGCCCGCATCCAATAGATGGAGTCCAGGAACGCCCGCCGGGGAGGTGAGTCGCCCTGCGCGGCAATCTTGAAGTTTTGAACGCTCTCCGCCCAGTCAACCAATCCGAATGCGCCTGCCGCCAGCATGAGAAACCAAACCGGAGGCAGCCTCCCTGGCCAGAAATTGAACACCTGGTCAACGACCAGGAATCCAGCTGCGGCGAGCGTTGCCCACAGCAGGAGACCCAAATAGGGAGCGAACGCGTCGCCCATCCAGTTGTGCTGCGATGACATCGTAGCGATCGGTGCCAGCACGCTTCTGCGATGGCGAGCGGTGTGCCTCCTGGCATACTCGACGAGATTGGGAGGTGGATTCACATGGCTCTCCCAATAGCGCACGACGCTCTCGTCGACGTGCTCATTGATGCTGGCAAGCACGAAGCCTGGCTGGCCTTCAGTGCGCCTCCGGTTGGCCCGCACCTCAGGCAGCGGGTCAAGCGTCCGGTAGCAGCGTTTCGCTCGCAGGACCGTAGTCCAGAACGGAGTCGCAAATTCGGCGAACGAATCGCGCGGCCCCAACCGCCCTATTGGAGATGGCACTATCTCGGTGATGTGGTCGCAAATGAGTCCGGCGCGACGCGCCCCCTCGAGGAGCCATTTGAGCGGTTCTTGCGCCAACGGATTACTTTGATATCCCCCGCCAACGTTCGAGTGAGCCCCAACGAACCAACGCTGTTGAACGCGATCGGTCCAGGCCGTGGCGAGCGATTTTCCTGGATCGCTGGGCCGGCGCAGATCAGTCGTTCGATCGTGACCTTCAAGCCGGTCGAGTTCGTCCGACCGGTTCGGGCCTATATACGCGACAAAGGGCGTGTGCCGGAAATTACTTCGGTGCTCGTCTATCGCCAGTGCGTGCCGACACTGCTGGATGAGCGTCGTCGGACGCATGTTGTGATGAAGAGCCAGTCGGCTCTGCACACCGGGGATCGCGAGGGCGTCCCATCCGACGGCGCCCACGGTGTCGTACACGCCGAGATACGTGATCTGCACACGGCGAGACCATCGAATGAGTAGTTCTTCGGTGTCGTTGAGGTCATGGATCCGTTGCCCTGGGAGACCACTTGTGCTCGTCGCAGCATCGTGATCTTCCCTGCGAATGAGCCATGGATCCCAGATCAGGTCTGGCAGTCGCCGGAACTCTGGAACAGATTCACCGAAGAGCGCCGTGAACGGACCAGTGTGGTGCTCGCGCTCGCGCCCGAGCAGGCAGTAGTTCTGCCACAGTTGTTTGACGGTGAGCGGTGCCCCACGCCGGAGCAACCCGCAGGAACT
>CAWFTF010000002.1:0-228935 GCA_963818645.1 uncultured Acidobacteriota bacterium
AGCTTCTTTTGAGTCGTCGTTCTCAGTTCTGCCCAGATTCTGCCCATCCAGATCGACGGTAAGCGCCTCGAGCTTCCGTGCCGTCGTCGGATGGGTATACCGCTCCAGCATCCGCACGGACCGGTGGCCCGAGATGGCCATCACCGTAAAGTCATCGATCCCCATCGCGATCATCCGGCTGATCGCGGTATGCCGCAGGGTGTGCAGGCTCACGTCCCCCGTCGTGATCCCGGCCCTCTTCAGCGCCCGTCGGAAGGTATGCGCCACGCCGTTGACGGTGTAGGCCTCGTGCGTTCTCGCGTTCGTGAACACCCACGGCGATCGCGTCTTCGGGCACTGGTCGAGCACCGCCTTGATAGCGGGGGAGACGGGAATCCGCCTGGACCGTCCGTTCTTCGTCTCTAGAAACGTCAACTCGGCCTCGCCGATGTCGTCCCACCGTAGCGCTAAGAGTTCACCGAGCCGGCACCCCATGATGAGCGCCAGACGGACCATCCGCCGCAGCTTTAGCGGGCAAGCGTTCAGCAGCCGGATCTGCTCGTCCTCCGTCAGGATGCGCGTCCAGCGATTATCGACCTTGAGCCGCTTCACGGTACGAACAGGGGAGTCGAGGAGCTTCCCCCATTCCACGGCTTTCGAGAGGATACCCCTGAGGCAATCGAGTTCACGGTTGACGGTTCCTGGCTTCAATGGCTTCGGCGCCGTCTTATACCCATGACCGCGCCACTTGCCGGTGAGTCGATCGCGTTTGAATTGCTCGATCCGATGCGCCGTGATCTCGTGCAGGATGAGCGAGCCGAAGGCGCGATTCAGCGTGAGCAGAATTTGCTCGTCTCGTTCCACGCTGCGCTTGTTTACCGTCGCGTGGTCACGGATATACGTCTCTGCGAACGCGCGAAACGTGATGTCGGGCTGTCGGCGAATCTGGTGACGTCCTTCCAGGACACGACTGCGCTCTTTCGCCTCGATCGACTTCGCCAGTTGTTTGTTGGGCGTCTCCGTCGTCTGTCGATAGCGTTTCTGATTCACTCGAAAGTCATAGAACCAGTGATGCTCGCACTGCGGGGATGACGAGCAGTGCAGGGGATGCTCGCCCGGCAGTGCCGGGCTGCAGAATTTGCGAACGCTCATGCAGTCCTCACCCCAGCGCCGCGTTTGCGTATCTGGCCCATTTACTTCGCTCCTTTTCGCTTGCGAGCAGTTTTACTCCGACGAGGACGTGCCTGCGTTAGCACACCTTTCGTGTCGAGCCACATTCGGAGCGACCGCCGAATCTGCTCCGAGTACGGCACGCCGTCACGCTCCTTTAACGCCTCCATCCCCTTCAGCAAGTCTTCATCCGGACGAAACGTCACGACTCGATCAATAGGCGACATGTGTCTATTGTAATACAAAACACACGATCACGACCCTTCACTTTGTGGCCCACGCGAGAGTAATAACGGATGAGTTAGTTCATTAAACCGGACTTGCAAGGTGCAGCTTAGAAGCGTATGGTTGCGCAGCGACTTTACCCTGCCAACCTAGGGAGGGAACGAAGGACGCCTACGGCGCTCAAGGAGAGGTGACATGAAGACGTCATTGCTGCTTGTCTGGGCGTTTGTTTACGGGTTCCTTTCCGTCCCTGCTTACGGAACGCCCCTCGGAGTACTCAACGCCACGAACGGCACGATTGAAGTTGGTGGCAACGTCTTCGAGAATTTTGACTTCTTCTCGCTCGCCAGCACGTCGCCGGCAGTAAGCGACATCGATGTGATTCCAGTTACGGTCGCTGGAAGACCTGGACTCAGGTTTGTCGGCCCATTCTTTGGCACCACGACATTGTCCGGCGGCACCATTTTCGTGCAGTTGGGTAGCTATCAGATTGACTTCGACGTGACGCAGACCGATCCGAATGCCCTCTTCCACGACGTGAGCCATTCGTGGCCTTTCACGCATTTCGGGGCAGGATCAAAGAATTTTGCAGTCACAACGGGCGTACAGAACTGCCCGGAGCTTGTGTGCGTTGGACCCGGCAAGTTTGATTTCGTACAGGTAAATACGAGCCTTATGCCTCTGATTCCGAGTCCAGGGATTCTCAGTGAAGGGATCACACTTCCGATCGATAGCCCATTCTTGCGCGTGGAGAATCACCTCACCCTCGTAGCGGGGAGTGTCTTTGACGAGATCTCGACTCTCCACCCAACTTTTGTAAGTGTGCCGTTCGTGGAAGTTACGTTCGGCGTAACGGACGCAACGGACGTCCCCGAGCCAACTACAGTGCTACTCTTCGGGCCCGCGTCGGCCATGGTGATGGCATTGCGGCTCCGACGACGGAAGACACGGTAAGTCGAGACTGCGACAATTGTGTCGCAGTCGGTTCTCCGAACCAACGAGTGGTCAATTCTGAGTGCGTCCAGGCGGAGCGAGATGGCAGTTAAGGTCTGCCTTATTTTCCAAGGCCAGCATTTCGGTTTTCGACCCACTGTGGTGTGTTAGCGGTCGGACGAGAGTTCTAGGGGGGCCGGCGGTAGCCATCAGCGGAGACACGGGCACGATTTACCAGCACACCGAGGACGATAGCGCTGAGTTGGGTTCGGTTGATGACGACTATTCGGTCACGATGAACTTTCCAACGTGGGTCGCTCAGATTCACTACTACAGCCAAACCTCCCGGTCGAAGTCAGATCAGTGCAGCCGCCGAGGGCGCGTAACTCACGACGAAGTCGGTAAGCGGCACTCAGAGCGACGCCACACTGCGTACCAAATGCTGCGCCAAGGGACGCTGAGCATTGAGAACGAGTCCGTCCGGCCGGTCGCTGAGTGGATGGTCGAACATGTGAGCCAAATAGAACATCTCGGCCCATTGCTGATTCGAGAACTGTGGTGGGAGAAAGTACTTCAGGCCGAAGATCGGAGCGATCTTTCGTCGCTCGTTCCTGGTGTTGAAGTCTTCGATTGCGCGCCGCTCGCCCGTGAACTCCGAGAAACTCAGTCCCATGATGTCATCGAAGTAACAGTGCACGCGCGGAAGCGTCAAGCAATGGGACTTCTGCTCGAAGATGGTGAAGGCGTCGACAGTCGAACTGTACAGGTCGAGATCGAAGGAGGCGAATCCGATCGGCGCGGGCTTCGACTCGAGGAACTCCTGCAAGGTGTCAGCGACGAGGCCGATATGCAGCTTCGCACGCTTGAGACGAGGGCGTAGCTGGTCCACATCCATGCGGTACTCGGACGGACGATACAGGTGAGGGAGATCGCGAAAATCGGTGGGCGGCGGCAGACCCTGGCCGGTATCGAAGCCGTGCACGTCGATCTGAACTCCGCGCTCCGCTTCCGCTCTCTCGGAGGCGCGTTCGAGCGCGACAAGCCCGTTACCCCCGGCGACGCCAAATTCGATGACGGATATCCGTTCGATGCCCAGCGTCCTCGCAAGATGTGCCGCCTGGAGGACACCCCACGTGTACTGTGGATACAGCCCCCGGTGCTCTGACATCAACGTTGTCAACGTCTTGTTGATCGATGCGTACGCAAACGCCGGATTGATGCTGTTGTATGGGCCTGGCTCTGGCTCTGGATCAAGACGTTCCAGGAATCTCTTCACCCGACGAACTTGTTGCCTCAGGAAACGTCCTATCATCGGTTTCATGCCAGCTCCCCGTCTGCTCGAACGATACACACATGCCGTACATCCGCCACGGTGAGCGACTGGGGCATCGCGGGAATGTAAATATGCGGTGCAGTTGTATGCAAACGGTTCGCCGTGAGTAGTGACTGCTCTTGACTGTCGAGCTCTAGGCCGCAATGACACGAGTCTCGCTGCCGTCGCCGAACAGTTTCGCAGAAGGCGTTGCGAGCGTTGCTCAGTTCTTGAACCTCTGTCGTATTGCGACCTGACCGAGCGGCTCGCGTACCCGCCGTCTTCGTTGACAGATCCGCCAAAAGCTGTGATGCGCGTGAGGATATCGTGGGCGTCGGGCTCAAGCCGCTGTGGAATTTTGACGCTGAACGAAGCCGGTGATTGGAGATCTTGCAAATGGACGGAGCAAGGCCGATTCCTCTAAGCCCGTGCTTGGGGTACCGCCGCAGAGTCAGATCGGGTGGCGAGTGATTGAAAGGGCAAGTCAGCGCATCGTCGTATTTCAATGCAGTCGCGAACAAACCGGGGTAGAGGTTCGCGTCGGATGAGGCTCGCGCACTTGCTCACGCGTGTCCGCAGGCCTTCGCACGGACGGTAGCCTTGCCGTGTTGATAGCCGAGCGACAGCGGCACCAATGACGGCAGCAGGTGCATCAACAGCGAAGACAGCGGCGGCGGGATCGCTCAGAAAATTCGGGGAACGACTGAGCGACAGACCAGACTACTAGCCCGCATGACTCAAGCCCCATTCACCCTACCCCCCGCCCGGTTCCAGAGCCGAGAATTTCCATGCTCCTCTACGGAATGGGTTTCGTGGCCGTGGCTATTTGGACGACTCAGACGACGTCAGTAGAGGCGCTCCACGGGCCGAGAAGGTAATCGCGCAATGGTGTGCGCGTTTTCTCGGCTTTATCGGCCATCCACATCTCGGCGCGCGCCGCTGCAGTACTCCGCTTCCAACCATGTCCTGATCTGTGCGAGCGCCCCCACCTTCCACTCCGCATCGATCGCGCGTTGCCGCTCCAGGACTTCATCGAAACTGACCGGTTGCCAGTCGGTATCCGGATCCGGTGGAGCGGGCGGCCGAGTGGGATCGGCACCGTTGGCAATCATCCGACACGCCATGTCGTCCAACCGCTCTTGCAGGAGCGCGTCGATCTCTGCGCTCACTTTCGCGACCGCGTCGTCAAGCGTCACGCCTCACCTCGCTTGACGATGAGCCTCCACGATGTGGCCCCCTGGCCCGGTGTCTCGTCGGTCTGCGCCGTCGCCAACCACAAGCTGCCGGAGCGCGTCACCAACGATCCGGCCGCGTAGGCCGTGCCCTCTTTGTGCGCGCCGGCGTAGGTCGGCAACTTCTTCGACTCGAGCTCGGCGACTCGCTGCAGCAGCGACGCAATCTGTGCGTCGCGTGGCGCGATCGTTTTCCTGATGACGTCGACGGTGCCGGCGACGAATGCGTCGAGTGTTTTCGAGTTCATGGCCGCCATCACACCCATGCGACGTTCGTGAAGAGCGCCGCATCGGCACGGGCCATCCGATAGGAAAGCACGCGGTCCACGATTAACCCAACCAACCCAAGCTGAAAGAGCGAGACCATAACCGTGCCGGCGACGGGTGGTGAAGTGGCACTGGTCTCCATCTCGATCGACGCATGCCGCGCGACCGTCACGTCCATGTCGCCATCGTCGGCGATGAGCAGCGCCGACGGATCGAGCACGATCACGCGATTGCCGACGTAGCCGGTGAGCACGGGGATCCCGAACAACATGCCGCCGTTGATCCCGAGCGTCGTCGAGTTCGTCGCGATCGCGGCCGCCACCGCGATCCGTGGGGACATCAACATCGCCATCGACTCGGAATCCGGATTCGTCGCGGTGAACGTCTCGACCAACTTCTTGATGTCCGTCAGCACATTCGCCGATGACGTGCCGGCACTCGCAATCGATGGCGCCGCATTCGTGATCGAGGCCGGCGACACGTTCGTCACCGCCGCGACCGTCGGATCGGTCAGTTGCTGATCGAGATACTGCGAGATTCCTCTCGAGAGTTCCCGGCGTAACGCCGTGACCGAGGCCGGCGCGGTCAACGCCATCAGCTCGCGCGTCACGACGATGATGCCAGCGACCTTCGCGATCGGCAGCGTCGCGCTCGCGAGTTGCATGTTGCCGACTGGTTTCGCGCCGGCTTGCCCGACCCAGCGAACGGTCGCGCCACTCGTCGCCGCCGGCACGCTGACATTGAACGGCACTTGCTTGGACAGCGGCAACAGCTTGCCGATCAGGCTCGCGGGTCGGCTCATCTCGACGAACGCCTCCATCAGCGGACGCACCGGCGCGAGCGCCGCGGCCCATGCCGGCTCGGTTGTGGAGCCAGCTGTGGTGCCACCCTTGTGTTGCCAGGTCGCCGCTTTGCCGAGCAGGTCGCTGCTCAGGCTGCGTGGCCAGCGGCCTAGGAATACCTCTGCGGCATGAATGCGATCGAGCTCGTCACTCAGGCGAGCCGCCGAGCCGTTGCCGTCGATCCCGAGGCACGACACGAGCCTGACGTAGTCGAGCGATCGCGCGTTCGTGAGTTGGTCTTGCGTGAACATGGCAAGGGTGTCAGTCATGCCCACGATCCTCGCCCGACGCGATGATGCGATGGTCATCCTCGCGGAGGAGTCGCACGCACCAGCGCACGCCGTCCCGCGTGGTGTCCGTCCGCTCGACGCGCATCCCGTCGATCGTGACGCCGTGCAGGCGTCGAAAGAGCACGCCGAGTTCGTGCGCGTCCTGCACGTCGGCCGCGCGGAGCGCCTCGTGCAGCGCAGGGGCGATCGTCGTGGCGTGATGCATCAATTCGGCGGACATGAACCGTCGATCACCAATCGATTCTGCGATGGCCACGAGCAACGCGCGATCGGCAGCGTCCCGTGCGCCTCGGCGTCCTTCGCTGTGCTCCTCTCGCCATCGCTCGAGTGCCGTCACCCTGTCGCGCAGTTCAGCGAACTGCGCGTCGACAGTCGCAGGCGCGACACCGGGACTGGGCGCGATCTTCATCGCGGGCGCCGCCAGCCGCCGTGCCCATCAGGTCGGTTCACCCAGTCGGTCGCCGCCCGCTGTTCGTCGCGCGTCATCGGACGCAGCACCTGGTCGACGACGACGCAGTGCCCCTCGACTCGCGGCTCGTGCAGGTCTGGCTGCGGCGCCGGCACAGGGCGCTTAGGACGACGA
This sequence comes from uncultured Acidobacteriota bacterium, assembly GCA_963818645.1. Lineage (GTDB taxonomy): Bacteria > Acidobacteriota > Vicinamibacteria > Vicinamibacterales > UBA2999 > Gp6-AA40. Next base: position 6,834 of record CAWFTF010000002.1, read on the forward strand.
CCAGCGCCCCGCCCCTAGGCACGACGCGATCGCCCTGCGTTTGAATTCGTATGAATGTTTATGCCCATGTCACCGGTCCCAAGAACCGCCCGCCCTGTGCCCACAACGACACGCGGTCTGTGCCGAGATACCCCACGGACCCGCCGCGAAACCGGTAGACCCAGCCCTGCGAGTAATAGCCAATCGCCCGCCCATTCATCGAAACCTGGTCGCCCCGAATCACACAGGCCGCCCCTGGCCAAAGCATCTAAACCATTTATGCGTTTTGCGAAACTATCTCTCGAATTATTTCTGCGCGAAGCTGCCACGCGGTTTCCGTTCACGATGCACCCTAGACATGATCAGGCCGCCCGGTTGAGCTAGCGCGTTCGTTTGGGCGCCAACCGTTGACGTGGCTTAACGTTTACTTGAAGACGCACACGCCACCGCGTAGCCTTGCCACATGCCGTTGCCCGATCGTCGCGGCGACCCATTGAAGATTCATTGTCCCGACTGCCAGCGGTTCGGCACCAGTCGTCGGTCTCGCACGTTATGGTGGGAACGGCCCCTTCGTCTTGTGTCACGCCGGAAGCCTTACCGCTGCATGTTCTGCGATGCCCGGTTCTGGTTGGGACCGTGGCGGGAGCGACGAACGACCCCCGGTGTCACGGCACCGCTCACTGCCCGTCTTAACCTCCTTGGGACCCAACCAGATCGTCACGCTCCCCACCTTTGGCGTCGGACTGGCTGAGCGACCCGCGCGTCCGCCTTGCCCTCGACCAACAGAGGGCTCTGCGCTCCCTCCACCACCGGACACCTGGACGCCGGGCAGCCCCCTAAAGAGCGGGCAAGCATTACCGCAGCCCCCACAACTTGCCGAACAGCACATCGAGCGCCGCTCGCACGTCTCGGATCTGCTTCCGATTCGGGCGTCGGTATCGTGTGTCTCGTGGTCGTCGGACACTCGACCGGACAGGACGCCGGACAGACACCCCTAAAGGGGGGTGGTTGTCTGTCCGGTCTGTCTTGGACAGGTGTCCTACTCTGTCCGGACAGGTGTCCGGTGTCATGAGGCCCTCCGTTCAACCAGCGCAAGACGGTGAATGCCATCGGGGTAATTCGTAACTTTCGTGAAGAGGTCCGTCTTTCGCTTCGCCGCTTTGGTGATTGAATCCGGACGTGCGCTGAGTTCATCCGCGAGCGCCGCGATCGTCATCGGTCCACGTTTCAGGGTGTGCCGCATCCGCTGCCAGAGTTGCAGGCTCACGGCGAGGTCGTCGACGTCCTCGACGTTGACGCGACGGATCGTGGTGCTCGTCTCGGTGAACCTGATGTCGAGGCCCACAGCTGGACGGAGCGGCCCCAGGTTGGCCTTTCGGTGAAAGAGACCAACTGTGAGGCACGAGGGATCCGGCGACGCGCCGGCTAATTTGGCAAACCACGTGCTTCGCGCCCCGTTGTGCCAGAACACGCTCCCGAAGGGTTTCTGATCGTTGTGCTCGCCTTTGGTGACGTGGGCGACATGCAGTGATCCGATCCCGATCTGTCGCGATGCTCGGAAATATTCGCCCGCAGCCTCTGCCGACTCCGGGGCGCCGTTCGTCATGAACGCGACCGAATCGAAGATGGCGTACGTGAGACCCTCGTGTCGGACGATGCGCCGGCACCGATCCACGTCATGCACGAGCGCCCGATCGATGCGGACATAGCGCACCTCGGGGAGCGCCCCGCTGAACAACTGGCCGAGTCGTCGTCGTTGGGCAAGCTCGTCGAGTTCACCATCAAAGAGTCCGACACGCTCGCCGCGCCGGGTCAACTCGCCCGCGGCATACAGCGCAATCAGGCTCTTGCAGGTGCCGCCATCGCCAAAGAGAACCGCGGGGTGCAGCCGTGGGAGTCGAAGGCCGAGAATGTCGTACTCGTCGTGTGCCTCTGCGCCTGGTACGACGACATGCGGGAGGAGAATCGCCGGCTCACCGGCCCGGTCGGCGGTCAAGACCCGTTGACAAAATTCTTCAATGTAGCCGAGCCAGTCGATCGTCTGCGTCTTCGCTCGCTCCGCGAGGAGTCGCGCCCGGTCCCGTCGTGCCGCAGGACTCGAGAAATTCAAGCTGCCGACGTTCAGCGTCCCGTCATACGTCCGGACGCCTTTCATCTCACACCGGACTTCGAGCTCGCCATAGAGATCGTGGCGTTCACGACGGAGTCGATCCGCGATGAAGTCGATCGTGCCGTCCATCGCCGTAAAGGTGTATCGTCCCTCGGACGAGCGAAACGTCGTCGACTCGGCGTCGAATGGGATGTCGTGCGCCGTGATCACGCCGCGCACTCCATTGTCAGTCGTGAGCGCACGCGAAGATCTCTGTTCTCGATGACGACCCGCTCGTATCGCTCACGGAGTCGCCCGTGCGCTTCCTGCTCATCGTGGAGCGCAGTCAGGGCCTGAGTGCAAACACGGCGGATCGACGCGCAGTCGTCGCCGCGCGATTGCGCTAAGTCTTCGAGCGCGGTGATCTGGGCCCGCTGAGCGGCGATGTTGGTGCAGAGATTCGCGATCAGCTGGTCGATCGGCCGTTGTGTTAGAGTGGTTTTCCCGTCGTCCATTCCCGTCGTCTCCTGCCAAACGCCGCCTCGCCGCGGCGTTTCGCGTCTCAGCCAACCTTGTGCGCCGCTTCTGCAATCAGACGATCCGCCAGTGCGTACACGGCGGCGGCCTCGTAGCGCACGGTTCGCCCGACCGACGTCAGGTGCAGGGGTGTCAACAGGCCTTTGCGTTCCAGGCCGAAGCACATCGACTCGGAGATGCCGAGCACGCGCGCAGCGTCTTTCCGTCGAACAAGCGTGGGGTAGCAGGCTCTGTGGTTGTCTTCATAGTGTTTCATGCGATTGAAACACCCGAGACACCTGTTGTCTAATTGATCCCATGCGCGCAACGCCAAAACGTGCAACAGCAGTGGGGGACCTAGAAGAGGGTGACGTCGATCCGCTTACGTGGCCACCGGACGCGGTGCCTCCTTACGTCGTTCGGATCGACAAGCACTGGCAGGCGACGTACTACACGCAGGCTGTTGGCGACCGTCTCGTGATCTCTCGAGTCGAGATCACCCCGATCCACGATGTCCCACCAGGGGGTGTCACTCGACGGACGATGGCGCAGGCGAAGATCGGTCAGGCTCGGGCGTTTTGCCGACTCTTTGGCCCACCGAGCCGATTGTTTCGTTCACCAACGAATAACGCAGGACGCCGCCAACGGGGGCGCCCCCCCACCCTGACGCGCCAGGACTACGAGAGAGTGGTCCACCGGTATATGGCGCTCTTGGCGAGTGGCGCGACGAGCATTCCGAAACGGCTGGCTGAGGAGTTTGAGGAGGAGTTTGGCGGCAACCGGTCCACGATGCGCTCGATACTCCGACGTGCTCGCCGGTACGGGATTCGATTAGGGTTCGGCGTCGCGACGCTCGCACTCGGCGTCGGCGGCGTGGGGAGTAGGCCGGCCCGTCGCCGTTCTGCCCAGAATTCTGCCCAACGGTGATACAGCACTATGCAGAACTATCAATGTTTATGCGGGTGTTCTCCTACGTAGGGCAGAAGAACAGAAGCGGCCGCAACGTGTTCATGCTGCGGCCGTTGTCGTTACTCGCCGCGACCGTTCGCAATGCGGAGGTCGCGAGTTCGAGCCTCGCGCCGTCCACCAACCTTCGCGCTCGGAGCTGGCGAAGGTTGCCCCCGTATCAAATTTCCTACGTCGCTGTCGTCGTAAATCAGCCGTTACGACATTGTTGTGCCCCGGACTGAGCGCATGACAGGCCAGTGCGACTGCTATACTCCGGGTGACTCGCCACGCGACCCCGCGCCGGCCGCCGTACCCGCCGCCCATGCCGAAGATGAAGAAAATCGGAGTCCTTACCGGAGGCGGCGACGCTCCCGGGCTGAATGCCGTGATCCGTGCCGTCGTGAAATCCGCGTACAACGCGGGCGTCGAGGTCATCGGCCTCGAGGACAGCTTCGACGGCCTCATTTATCCTGAGAAGTCCCGGCCGCTCGTCCCGCGGGACGTGACTGGCATCCTCCGGCTCGGAGGAACGATGCTCGGCACGGTCAACCGCGGCAATCCGTTCATCGAGCCGATCGTCACGCCGCAGGGAACGTTCAACTACGCCGACCGTGTCGTGGACATGTTCGGAAAGATGTCGCTGGATGCGCTCGTGTGCATCGGCGGCGACGGCACGCTTGCGATCTCGTACGAGTTCTACAAGATGGGTGTGCCGCTCGTCTGCGTGCCGAAGACGATCGACAACGATATCGTGGGGACAACGAGCTGTTTCGGATTCGACACGGCGGTCGATTTTGCCACCGACGCGATCGATCGACTTCACTCGACTGCCGAAGCACATCGCCGCATCATGGTCGTCGAGGTGATGGGGCGATACGCAGGTTGGATCGCCCTGCACAGCGGTGTTGCCGGTGGCGCCGACGTCATTCTGATTCCAGAGATTCCCTACGACGTGGACAAGGTGGCCGCCTGCATCCGCGACCGCGACGCGCGCGGCGCTCGCTTCAGCATCGTGGTGGTCGCCGAAGGTGCGCGGCCGATTCACGGGTCACTGTCGCTCATCGAACAGGCGAAGGGCGGACACGCGGAGCGCCTCGGGGGAGCCGGAGCGCTGTGCGCCAAAGAGCTTGAAGAACGCGCTGGCAAAGAGACACGTCACGTCGTGCTTGGCCACCTGCAGCGCGGCGGATCACCGACGGCGTTCGATCGAACGTTGGCGACCAGGTTCGGCGGAAAGGCTGTGGACCTGCTCATGCGCGGGCAGTTCGGGAAGATGGTTGCGAACCATCCCCCTGACCTCGTGCCCATTCCGATCGGCGAAGTCGTCGGTAAGATCAAGACCGTGCCGCTCGACTACGACCTGCTGCTGACGGCTCGCGCGCTGGGAGTGTCGTTCGGAGACTAGTGACCGAGTAGTTCCTGATCCTTCTTCTTCTGCAGGTCGTCGATCAGCTTGATGTGCTCGTCGGTCGTCTTCTGGACCTGATCGAGCCCCTTCCGCTCATCATCCTCGGAAATGGTGTGGTCTTTGAGCAGCTTCTTCAGCCGATCGTTGGCGTCGCGGCGCACCTGACGGACCACGTTGCGTCCTTCTTCCGCCTGCTTGTGGGTGTGACGTGAAAGCTCCTTGCGGCGCTCGTCGGTGAGCGCCGGAATCGGAATGCGCACCACCTTGCCGTCGTTCGCCGGATTGAGCCCCAGGTCCGATGCGCGAATGGCTTTTTCGATCGCTCCCATCATCTGTGGGTCGAACGGCTGCGCGATGATCAGCGCCGGCTCTGGCACTGAGAGCGTCGCGACCTGGTTGATGGGCATCCGCGTTCCGTAGGCCTCGACCTGAATGCCGTCGAGCAGGCTGACCGTGGCGCGGCCGGTACGAATGTGCGCCATATCCCGACGCACACGCTCGATGGCGGAATCCATCCGCGTCTTCACGTCGGTGAACATGCCTTTCAGGTCTTTGAATTCCATATCTCACTCGGTTGGTGGTTAGTGGTTCGTGGATGTGGGGTTCTCGCTCCCATCCGGATCGGCGCGTGGTTTTACCACCAACCACCCTCCACGATCCACCAACCAGTTAGACGGACACCGTGGTGCCGATGGGCTCGCCGAGGACGACCCGGCGGATGTTGCCTGCCTGCCGCAGGTTGAAGACGACGATCGGCAGCTTGTTGTCCATGCAGAGCGAGATCGCCGTGGCGTCCATCACCTTCAGTTGCCGCTCGAGTACCTGAAGGTAGGAAATCTTGAGGTACTTCGTGGCCTGTGGGTCCACCATCGGGTCGGCGGTGTAGATGCCGTCGACCTTGGTGCCCTTGAGGATGACATCGGCCTTGATCTCCATGGCGCGCAGGGCCGCGGCCGTATCCGTCGTGAAGTAGGGACTCCCGGTGCCGGCCGCGAAGATGACGACACGACCTTTCTCGAGGTGTCTGATGGCGCGCCGCCTGATGAACGGTTCGGCCACCGCACGCATCTCGATCGCCGTCACCACTCTGGTGACAACACCATGCTGCTCGAGTGCGTCCTGCAGCGCGAGAGCGTTGATGACGGTGGCGAGCATGCCCATGTAGTCGGCTGTTGCCCGATCCATGCCGCGGGCGCTCGCTGCGAGGCCACGGAAGATGTTGCCGCCGCCGATGACGATGGCCGTCTCGACGCCTAACGTCTGTATGGAGTCCACGTCGAGCGCGATCCGTGTGGCGACAGCAGGGTCGACGCCGAATTGCTGCTCGCCCATCAGGGCTTCACCCGACAGCTTCAGGAGCGCGCGCTTGTAGACAGGAGTTTGCGTGGAGGGCACAACGGCTTCAGAGGACATCGACCAGCGATTATAGCTGGTTGACGGAGGCTGGTTGGTGGTTCGTGCCTGGTTGTTGGTGGTTGAGATAGGGCATCGTGGTTTCACTACCACGAACTCCCTACCATCAACCACCCACAAAGACGTAGCTAGGCTTCAGCGCCTTCGCCCATGCGATAGCGCACAAACCGGCCGATCTGGATGTTCTCGCCGGTCTTTGCAGTCGCCTGCGCCACGATCTGCGACACAGTCACGCTGCCATCGCGGATCGACGGCTGATCGAGCAGGACGAACTGAGAGTAGAAGCTTCCGAGCTTGCCCTCGATGATCTTGTCGAGTACGTTGGCCGGCTTGCCGGAGTTCTCCATCTGTGCCCGGTAGATCGCCTTCTCCTTCTCGATGGCTTCCGCGGGAACCTCTTCGCGGCGAACCCACTTGGGATCCGCGGCTGCGATATGCATCGCGACTTCCTTGACGAGGTTATTGAAGTCGTCGGTGCGCGCCACGAAATCCGATTCGCAATTCACCTCGACCAGGACGCCAATACGGCCGCCCATGTGAATGTAGCTGCCGATGACTCCCTGCGCCGTCGCGCGCCCGGCTCGCTTCGCTGCCTGCGCGAGGCCGCGTTTCCTCAGCAGCGTCACAGCCTCTTCCATGTTGCCGTTCGCCTCTGTGAGGGCTGCCTTGCACTCCATCATGCCCGCGCCGGTCTGGTCGCGAAGCTGTTTCACCATTGCTGCTGTGATCTCTGCCATCTCTGATCTCCGTCTCCGGTCTTCGGTCTCCCGTCTTCGGTCACGTCTCGTTCGCAGTTCAGGTTCAGAACTGAGGACTGGAGACCTGGGACGGGGGACCGTACATAAAAAGCGCCGGCTTTGTGGGCCGGCGCCAGAACTCCGTTCTTCGGTTCCTAGGCCCCGGCTGTTGTGGGTGCGGTCTCGGCTCGGCGCTGCGGACGCACCGCGCGCGTGAGTCGTGCCGCTGAATCCGCGGCGGCGGCTTCTTCCGCGCGAGCCGCATCATCTTCAGCCATTCGCGATTCGCGCATGCCGCGACCAGCCACGACGGCATCGGCGATCTTCGACGCGAAGAGCCGAATCGCCCGCAGGGCATCGTCGTTGCCCGGCACGACGTAGTCCACTTCGTCGGGATCGCAGTTCGTGTCGACGACGCCGATCACGGGAATCTTCAGCTTGCGCGCCTCGTCGACCGCGATCTTCTCCTTGCGGGTATCAACGACGAAGACGGCGTCGGGGAGACGCGACATGTGCCGGATCCCCTCGAGGTTCTTCAGAAGCTTGCGCTTCTCCTTTTCGTTGCGGGCGATCTCCTTCTTCGAGAGCGTGTCGTACCGGCCGTCGGTGACCATCGCTTCCAGATCTCGAAGACGTCCAAGGCTGCGCTGAATGGTGGTGAAGTTGGTCAGTAGTCCACCGAGCCATCGCTGATTGATGAAGTACATGCCGCATCGCTGCGCTTCTTCAGCAATGACATCCTGCGCCTGGCGCTTCGTGCCCACAAAGAGCAGCGTGCGCCCATCAGCAGCGAGGCTGGTGATGAACTCCTCGGCGTCGCGGAACTTCTTGACGGTCTTATTGAGGTTGATGATGTAGATGCCGTTCCGCTCGCCGAAGATGTACTCCTTCATCTTCGGATTCCACCGTTTCGTCTGGTGACCGAAGTGAACTCCGGCCTCCAGCAGATCCTTCATCGCAATCCCGGACAAGAGCCCTCCCTCTTTTCTTAACGCTTGCTGAACTGGAAGCGCTTACGCGCGCCAGCCAGCCCGTACTTCTTACGTTCCTTCACTCTCGAGTCGGACGTCAGCAGTCCGTCCTTCTTCAGCTGCTTGCGCAGCTCCACGTTGAACTCGCAGAGCGCGCGGGAAATGCCGAGGCGCATGGCGCCAGCCTGCCCGTTGATCCCGCCGCCATCCACGGTTGCGAGGATGTCGAACTTCTCGCCCGTCTCCGTCAGCAGAAGCGGCCGGCGCACCTGGGTGCGCAGCGCGTCTGTCGTGAAGTACCGATCGAATTCGCGATGGTTGACGGTAATGAGTCCCTTGCCGGGGCGGATGAAAACGCGGGCAGTCGATGTCTTGCGGCGGCCTGTGCCGTAGTATTCGATGCTTGCCAAGCTATGCGACCTCGATCTTCTTCGGTTGCTGTGCCGTATGAGGATGATCGGGACCGGCGTAGACCTTGAGCTTGCGGTACATCGCGTCTCCCATCTTGGTCTTCGGCAGCATGCCTCGGACCGCTTCCTCCATTAAACGAATCGGCTTGCGCTTTCGTACGTCGACCGCGCGCTCTTCGCGGAGGCCGCCTTCGAAACCACTGTGCCGACGATAGATCTTCTTCTGTTCCTTCTCACCCGTGAGCTTGACCGTGCCGGCATTGATGATGACGACGTGATCGCCCGTGTCGATGAAAGGCGTGTATGACGCCTTGTGCTTGCCCTGGAGCAGCCGCGCCGTGAGTGTGGCCACTCGGCCCAGCACCTTCCCGCCGGCGTCGATGACGTGCCACTGGCTGTCCGCGCGTTTCGCGCTCGCGATAAACGTACGCATGAATTCAGGGATTCCTTCGCCCCGGCCAAACCGCTATCGGCAGAGGCTGGGTTGGTCCACGCTCTCGGTCCCAACTTCGAGCCGATGCCAATCAGCGCGGACGTGACCTACGACCGTAAACGCTAATCATACGGACCGTCTTCACATCTTGTCAAGCCACACATGCAGAGGGACTTCTCCCGACGTGGCAGTGAGCCTCCAGCCACTGTCGGTCCTTTGTAGCCCCGAACAATTCTGCCGATAAAAACTTTGTGATGAGCTGGTTCGACCATCAGGTGCGACAGAAGTGTGATTTGCGCACCGTTTTGTCGTCAGGCGGTTTCGGAAAATCGCCACTTCCACGACAAGCAAAACGCGCGAATGGGCCGAAATAGGCCAAAGAGTCAGTGGTCGAGGTGGTGGCACAGCCGTTGCGCCTTTGATAGCGGATCTCGAAGTGAGCAGGCGTGAGAGAGCCTCTTTATGTTTGGCATGTTTGGTAAATCGAAATCAGTAATCGGACTCGACATCGGATCGAGTGCGGTCAAGGCGGTCGAGCTGAAGCCCGCGGGCAAGGGCTTCCGCGTGGCGGCGTACGGCGAAGAGCCGGTACCAGCCGACGCCATCGTTGACGGCGCGATCATCGACGCCGCCGCCGTGGCTGAAGCCATTCGCCAGGTGTTCGAGCGCAACAAAGCCTTCAAGGGCAAGGACGTCTGCGCCTCGCTCTCGGGTAACGCCGTCATCGTCAAGAAGATCACGTTGCCAGTGATGACGGAGTCGGAGCTCGGCGAGTCGATCTACTGGGAAGCGGAGCAGTACATCCCCTTCGACATTCAGGACGTCAACCTCGATTATCAGATTCTGGACGCCGGCACCGGTCCCGATTCACGCGGCAGCATGGAAGTGCTCCTCGTTGCGGCGAAGAAGGAAAAGATCGGCGACTACACGGGCGTCATCGCACAGGCGGGCCGCACTCCCGGTCATCGTGGACGTCGATGCCTTCGCGCTGCAGAACGCCTTCGATGTGAACTACGGGCTGGACCCGGGACAGGTGACCGTCCTGCTGAATGCCGGCGCCAGTGCCATCAACATCAACATCCTGCAGGGTGAGCAGTCGATGTTCACCCGCGACATCTCGATCGGTGGCAACGCGTATACCGAAGCGGTTCAAAAAGAACTCGATCTTCCGCACGAGTCGGCCGAGCAGCTGAAGAAGGGCATTCCGGTTGACGGCGCCTCGTTCGAAGAGGCCCAGCCCGTGCTGCGGGCCGTCACGGAGAACGTGCTGCTCGAAGTGCAGAAGACGTTCGACTTCTTCAAGGCCACTGCGTCGTCCGATCGCATCGACCGGATCATGTTGAGCGGCGGCGCGTCGCGAGTGGATGGCTTCCGCGACATGCTGCACGAGCGCTTCAACGCGCCGGTCGAAGAGTTCGATCCGTTCCGCACCATCGCCTGGGATTCCCAGAAGCTTGGTCGTGAAGCCGTTGAGCACGCGTCCACGGCGGCTGTCGCCGTTGGTCTCGCGCTCAGGAAGGTGAGCGACCGATGATTCGCATCAACCTCCTCGGCACCGAGCGCAAGCAGGCGAAGAAGGCGCCGGCCATCGATCTCGGCCAGCGCCTCACGGTGGCGTGCAGCCTGATTCTCGTCGCTTCCGTCGTCGGCATCGGCTGGTGGTACTGGACCCTCCAGAACGAGTCAGCTCGCGTCGACAACGAGATCGTCATGAAGACGGCCGAAGCTGCGCGTCTGCAGTCACTGCTCACTGAAGTACAGAAATTCGAAGCACAGCGCACGCAGTTGCAGCAGCGCGTGCAGCTCATTGAGCAGCTGCGCAGCGGACAGAGCGTTCCCGTACAGCTTCTGGATCACGTGAGCAAGAGCCTGCCGGACATGCTCTGGCTCACCGACATGAACCAGGATGCCGGTTCCGTGACGATTCAGGGGCGTAGCACGACGCTCATCGCGCTCTCTGATTTCGTGGCCAACCTGGGCAACGGTGGATTCCTGAAGAAGCCGATCGACATCGTGAACAGCGTTGTCGAAAACAACCGCTCGAGCACGGCGCCGGGTGCCGAATTGATCAATTTCACGGTGAAGGCGGAGCTCGCGTCCGCTGGCCGCGCCGCCGGCGCAGGCCCTGCGGGCAAAGCCGCTTCCCCGGCGGGCAAGTAGGTCACGTGACGGCGTCGATCGAGAGTCGAGTGAGGGTCCAGTAGTGGCGATCAACCTTAGCCTCAACAAGTTGCCGTGGTACGCGCAGGTCGGCGTGTTCGTCGCGCTGTCGGCGGCGGCGGTCGGCTCCTTCTGGTACTTCTACGCCGACAAGACGATGGCAGACATCGCCGCACGCGAGACACAGCTCGCCACGATCAACCAGCAAATCGAGCGCGGTCTCAACACGGCGAAGCGGTTGCCCGAGTTCCGTCGCGAAGTGGAATCGCTCGAAGCGCAGCTCGATCGTCTGCGTGCGGTCCTTCCGGAAGAACAGGACGTGAGTGATCTGTTGCGCCGCGTTCAGGCGATGGCGACAGAGTCGCGCCTGACGATTCGGGGATTCACGCCGCGCTCGGTGACGCGCCGGCAGATGCACGCGGAATGGCCGATTGGTCTGCAGCTCGAAGGGACCTATCACGACCTCGGCACGTTCCTGGAGCGGGTGAGCAAGTTCCCGCGAATCATCAACGTGGGCACCATTCATATCAAGGCGCCGGACGTGCAATCCGGCACAACGACGATCACCGCGGACTGCACCGCGACGACGTTCGTGTTGCTTGATGCGCAACCTGCAGCAGCAGCGCCGGCGCCCGGCGCGGCGGTGACGGAGTAACGCCGTGACTCGCGCTCTAGTGTTCATCCCGTTGACCGTTCTGCTCGCGACTGGAACAGCGCGGGCCCAGGCTCCACAAGCAGCGGCGCCGGCGGCTCCTGCAACTGCGCCAGCTGTCGACACCGCAAGCGCCTGCCGGGGCGCCAGCGGCCCAGCCTGTTGCAAAGGCAATGGCCGCCGAAGCGAAGGCCGATGCCGTCGAGGCGCAGGGATTTACGTACAACCCGGAAGGACGTCGCGATCCATTCGTCAGCTTGCTGCGCCGCGGTGTGGATTCATCGCAAACGAAGCGAGTCGCAGGCTTGTCCGGACTGGGAACCGCTGAAGTCAGCCTGCGTGGAGTCGTCCTGACCCAGGGCGACTTCGTCGGCATCGTCCAGGGAGTCGACAGCAAGACCTACATCGTGCGCACGGGCGACAAGTTGTCGGACGGCGCCGTTCGAGCGATTACTGCCGACTCGATGGTCATTCTGCAGCAGGTCAACGATCCGCTCTCGCTCGAGAAGGTTCACGAGGTGCGGAAAGTACTTCGACATACGGAAGAGGGGAAGTAGTGGAGAGGTTTGGGCGAACCATGCCGTTAACGTACCGATTTTCGATGCTGCTCGGGCTCTGTCTCGCGACAGCGCTCGGCGTCATGAATCCACTGCGAGTCAGCGGAGCGGGGACCGATACCGCGACGCTGAAGCGGATTGCGTCCCACGTCGACGGACGGATGGGGGTCATCGCCATCGAGGCTTCGACCCCTGTGCCATACGTCACTTCGCAGCCCGATCCCAAGACGTTCGTCGTCGAATTGCGTGACGTCGTGGCGCTCGGTTTCCAGAACGAGTTCGCTGCCGACCCGCGTCACCCGATCGCGGCCGTCCAGGTGGAGAACGCCGCCGCCAACGACGGGACCATCGTCGCCCGGGTGCGCTTCACGCTGGATCAGCCGATGCGGCCTCGCGTGCGCAGCACCAGAAACGTTATCTACGTTGAGGCCGAGCGAGCGGCCGGTGCGCCGATCGTTCCGACGGCTGCGACACCAGCGGCGACACCAGCGCCTGCCGCCGCCGCGGTGACAGCACCAACCGCAGCGCCTGCGGCACCGACTGCAAAAGCCGCAACGACAGCAACGACCGCAGCCGGCATGAGCTTCACCGGTCCGTCGCCTGCGATTCGCGACCTCCGTATCCAGACGAGAGGCGAGGCGACAGCGGTGACGCTGCTCGGCACCTCGCGCCTGATCGCGACCAGCGTGATCGAGCCGAAAGATGGACCACGCCGGGTCGTCGTCAATCTGCCGAATGTGACGTCATCCCTGCCGACCACGACCAACGTGGGTCAGGGGCCGGTCCAGCGCGTGCGGATCGGGTTCGATCCGAAGGCGCCGCTGATGACGCAGGTGAGCGTCGACCTTTCGCGCTCGGCACCGTATCGCGTCGAGTCGTCTCAGGACGGCAACGATCTCACGCTCGTGTTCGACGAACCGGCGGCCGATCCGTTCAGCGCGCTTCAGACGCCGCGCACGTCTGCAACGCGCGTTGACGCACCACAGGCGTCTGTGTCCAACGTTGAAACGCCGCGTCAGGCACCCGTCGCCACTCCCGCTCAGCGAGTGGCTGCGCCGGCTCCTGCAGCGCAGGCTCCGGCGCCGGCAGGTGCGGCGCAGCAGCCTGCCGCACATGCATCGTCGCAGCAGCCGGTTGTGCCCGTGCAACCGCGATACACGGGCAATCCGGTCAGCCTCGACTTCCAGGGTGCGGACCTCCGCGCCGTGCTCCGGACGTTCTCGGAGATCAGCGGCCTCAACCTGGTGATCGACCCGACGATCCAGGGCACGGTCGACGTCGCACTTCGCGATGTGCCTTGGGATCAGGCGCTCGACATCATCCTGCGCGCCAACAAGCTTGGCTACGTCGTGGACGGCACGATCGTGCGTGTCGCGCCGCTGACGGTCCTGGCTGAGGAAGAGTCGCAGCGCCGCAAGCTGTCGGACGAGCAGGCGCTCGCCGGCGAATTGCGCGTGCTGACCCGCTCGCTCAGCTACGCGCGCGCAGAAGATCTGCGCCAGTTGCTGACGCAGACGGTGCTGTCGCAGCGCGGATCGATCCAGTTCGATCAGCGCACGAACACGCTCATCATCAACGACCTGCCCGATCGCCTCGAGCGCGCCTCTGGCCTTCTCACGACGCTCGATCGTCCGGAGCCGCAAGTCGAGATCGAAGCGCGCATTGTCCAGACGACGCGTGACTTTGCGCGGAACCTCGGCGTCCAGTGGGGTATCGGGGCGCGCGCCAGCGGGGATCTCGGGAATACCCTGCCGCTGTCATTCCCGAACCAGGCTGCGGTTGGGGGCCGGACCGGGGCCGCGTCGGGACCGGACGGGACTGCGTCGATGGTGAACCTGGGCGTGAGCCCGGCGACGAGTGCCATCGGGGTGGCGCTCGGCGCGGTGAATGGTGCCGTCAACCTCGACGTCGCGTTGACAGCGCTCGAATCCACTGGCCAGGGACGGATCCTTTCGACGCCCCGTGTCTCGACGCAGAACAACGTCGAGGCCGAAATCACTCAGGGCGTCCAGATTCCGATTCAGACCGTCGCGAACAACACGGTCACCGTGACCTTCCGTGATGCGGCGTTGACGCTCAGGGTCACCCCGCAGATCACGGCGACCAACACGGTGATCATGCGCATCTCGGTCGAGAACGCGTCGCCTGATTTCAGCCGCGCCATCAACGGCATTCCGCCCATCGACACGCAGCGTGCGCTGACGCAGGTGCTGGTGGGCGACGGCGACACGACGGTCATCGGCGGCATCTATGTCAGCCGCGAGCAGGCAAGTCAGGACCGGACGCCCGGACTGCACCGGATTCCACTCCTCGGCTGGCTGTTCCAGCGCAACGAGTTCAGCGATGAGAGCCGTGAGCTCCTCATCTTCATCACCCCCAAGATCCAGAGGCTCTAGGAGAGAAAGACAAGTGACTCTGAAACTCGTCAAATTTGCGGCCCTGTCAGCGGTCGTTGCAGTGTCAGCCAGTTGTGGTGATGTCAGCCGCCAGGGGCGATCGCCGGTGCAGATCGTCGTGCGAGGCCTTACCGCCGCCTCTGGTGCGGAGCCTGGCGATCTGGGCGGCACGCTGCAGTCCGACGTGGTCATCATGCTCACCGAGGATCCGTGCTCGGAGGAGAACCCGTGTCCCACGATCGTCAACGACGTCGGCGAAGTGGAGATGGAGCTTGTGCTGAAGGATCCAGGTTCTCCCGGGAACCCGGCAAGCCCGAGCGCGCTGAACGCGGTGACGATCAATCGTTACCGCGTCGAGTACCGGAGAACAGACGGTCGCAACGTTCAGGGTGTTGACGTGCCGTTTGCGTTCGACTCCGGCGTGACCTTCACCATTCCGGCTGGAGGCCTGATCACGGCGGGGTTCCAGATCGTACGTCACAGTGCGAAGGAAGAGGCGCCGCTCAAGGCCCTGCGCACTAACGGCTCAATCATCTCCACGATTGCCACTGTCACGTTTTACGGGCAGGACCAGGCCGGCAATGAAATCAGTGCCGCCGGAAACATTGGCATCGACTTCGGCGATTTCGCGGATCCCAATTAGGAATACGTTGTATGGACATCAGCAGAATGAATCGAACTTCGCATCTGCGCGTGATGGCGGCCCTGTGCGCCGTGGCCGTCCTCGGCGGGTGCACCGTGAAGGATCAGCCGGCCCCGGGGTTGGGGGGACCGTCCGGCTTCGGGCTGTCGCTCGGGTTGACAGCCTCGCCGGACATCATCCAGCGTGACGGCACTTCTACCTCCAGGATCGCGGTTGTCGCGCGAGACGAGTCGGGCGCCGCTGTACAACGACAGGTGATCCTCACCACCGATGCCGGCAGGCTGTCCTCCAACTCGGACTCGGTGACCACGACGACCGTGACCACGACGACCGATGTCAACCGGCCGGTCACGGTCGATTTCATCGCGCCGAACAGAAATGAATCGGTCGAAGTCGTCACCATCAGAGCTTCCGCTGTGGGCAGCGACTACGCGAACTCACGGGAGGCAAGCCTGAATATCAGGGTGCTCGGTCCGGGGGTGCCGGTAGCGCGGTTCACCGTAACGCCGGAGGTGCCGGCGCCGGGTGCCCAGGCCGTCTTCGATGGATCTGCCTCGACAGTCGGGTTCGGAGCGAACCTCGTCTCCTATGTGTGGACCTTTGGCGATGGCGACACCGCCCAAGGAGCGATTGTCACCAAGCAGTTCGATTCGGCCGGTACATATCCGGTGACACTCAGAGTCACGGACGATCTGGGCAGAATCGCAACGAGGACGATCGCGGTGACCGTGCTCGAACCAGTAGTGCCCGCGGGAGACGAGATGCCGTGAGGCGCTAGTGCGCCGGCGCGAACGCGCGCAATAATCTAGGCGTGACGCATAACCCTCGGATTGAGGATCTTCGACGCCGGGTCCTGAAGGATCCGGCGTCGATTGCATTTGCCCAGCTCGCGGAGGAATACCGGCGGGCGGGTGACTGCGAAGAGGCCGTTCGGGTGTGCGAGGCGGGTCTGGCTCAGCACCCCGCGTATCTGTCGGCGAGGATCACACTCGGTCGGGCCCTGTTCGAACTTGGGCGCCTCGACGATGCGCGCGCCGAGTTCCTGCGCGTGCTCGACGCTGCGCCCGACAATCTCGTTGCGGTAGGTAATCTCGCAGAGATCCATCAGCGCACCCAGCAGGGCTACCGGCGTGCGTCGGAGGATCACGACACAGGCGCCGGGAAAGAACAGGGACGCCCGGTCGGCGGACGAACGGGTGCTCTCGGAGCTCCAGGCCTGGCTGGACGCGATCGGCCAGCGACGACTCGCACGGCAACAGTGATGGGGTTTCCCGGTTCGGACAGTCTGACAGCGCGGCATCGCGCGATCAGAAACAGGCTTGCGGCGCTTGGTCTCGACGGCCTCGTCGTGACCAATCCCACCAACATCCGGTACTTGTCGAATCATGCGGGCAGCGCCGGCACACTCGTTGTCACGCACAGCGAAGTGCACCTGCTGATCGACTTTCGCTATGAGGAGTCGGTTCGTTCCGTGCAGGCCTCTGATGCGGCCTGCCCGGGCCTGCGGACCTGGCCGGTGCCCGCGAGTTACGACGAGGCGCTGATCGACATGGTGTCGGGTCTGACGATGCCGGCGAAACTCGGGATCGAGGCGGCCCATCTAACCGTAGCCAGGAAGGAATGGCTCGAACGAACTTCGACCTCCCGCGGACTGGCGTTGACCTGGACATCGACCGAGCGCGTCGTCGAACAGCCACGCCTGGTTAAGGACGCCAGCGAGATCGCCACGCTGCGCGACGCGGCCGCCCGGCTCACCGGAGTGGCCGAGTCCGCGTTTCGATCGATTCGTTCCGGCGTGACGGAGAGAGAGGTGGCCGGATCGATCGAAATGGCCATGCGAGCCGCCGGTTACGAGCGGCTTGCCTTCGACACGATCGTCGCATCGGGACCCAACGCGGCGCTGCCTCACTACCGCGCCGGCACCCGGATCCTGAAGCCGGGCGACCTGGTCGTGCTGGACTTCGGCGGCGTGCTGGACGGATACTGCTCGGACTTGACCCGGACTGTATCGGTAGGGGCGCCTACTCCAGACGCCCTCCGGCTGCATGCGGCCGTCCGAGACGCTCAACGAGCCGCCATGGAAGCGGTCAAGCCCGGAGTCCCCGCAACTTCAGTCGATGGCGCAGCGCGAGGCCTCCTGGAATCGCGCGGACTTGGAGAACGCATTCGGCCACGGGACCGGTCACGGTCTTGGTCTTGACATCCACGAAGAACCCCGCGTCGGCCCACCACGTTCGCATTCAGCTTCCGTGCAACTCGAACCAGGTATGGTGTTTACCATTGAGCCAGGCGCCTACCTGCCTGGAATGGGCGGCGTGAGGATCGAAGACGATGTGCTCGTGACCGGGGATGGCTGCGAGGTGTTGACGTCGGTGCCAAGGGAGCTGTTGGCACAGCGGTAGGCTGACGTCCACTGCGGCATACTGCCAGCTACCGAGCGAATGGACCTAGACGAGATCAAAAGGATTCTGGACCTGATGCGCGAGAACGACCTCGCCGAGTTCGAACTCGAGCAGGAGGGCGTCAAGGTCCGGCTGCGCAAGAACAGCGCTCCGCAGTGGAATAGCCAGGCGCCCGTTGTGCCTGCCGCGGCCTACGCGCCACTTCCGGCTGTTGCGACATCGGCGAGCGCCGGCGAACCGGCCTCTTCTCCGTTGACGGCGGCGAGCGAAGACGTTGATCTGGCGATTATCAAGTCGCCCATTGTCGGCACGTTCTATCGAGCGCCGGATCCGGAATCCAAGCCCTTCGCCGAAGTCGGACAGATGGTGAAGACCGGCCAGACGCTCTGCATCATCGAGGCGATGAAGCTCATGAACGAGATCAACGCTGAATGTGATGGTGAAGTCGTGAAGGTGTACGTGGAGAACGGGCGCGCAGTTCAGTACGGCGAACGGCTGTTCGCCATCAGACCGGCTTGACGGTGGAACTTGCTTGTGTGGGTGATGTTGGGAACAGTTGCGTCTGGTGGGACTGACCGCGGTGAGGGGCACTCCTTGCCCGGAGCCCCCGAACACAAGCGAGCAGTAGAGTAAACATGTTTAAGAAAATCCTCATCGCCAATCGCGGAGAGATCGCGCTGCGAATCATCCATGCGTGCCGCGAGCTGAACATCAAGACGGTCGCTGTCTACTCCGAAGCCGACGAGAACTCGCTGCACGTTCGCTTTGCCGACGAGGATGTCTGCATCGGACCGCCGCGAAGTGCCGACAGTTACTTGAACGTCCCGGCGATCATCAGCGCCGCCGAGATTACGGGCGCCGACGCAATCCATCCCGGTTACGGCTTCCTGTCCGAGAGCGCCTACCTGGCGGAGGTCTGCGAGGCCTGCCACATCCGGTTCATCGGTCCCGACCCGAGCGTGATCAAGCTGCTCGGCGATAAAGCGCGCGCGAAGAAGGCGATGAAGAAAGCCGGCGTGCCGATGCTGCCCGGCAGCGACGGTCCGGTCAGCGGCGAGGAGCACGCGCTCAAGGTCGTCAAGGAAATCGGCTATCCCATCATCGTGAAGGCGGTCGCGGGTGGCGGAGGACGCGGTATGCGCGTCGTCCGATCGGCTGGCGAACTGGCCAACGCGCTTCGAACGGCAACGCGAGAGGCCGAAGCCGCGTTCGGTAACGGCGACGTCTACATCGAGAAGTACCTCGAGAGCCCGCGCCACATCGAGTTCCAGATCATCGGCGATCACCACGGCAACGTCGTGCATCTGGGCGAGCGCGAGTGCTCCATCCAGCGCCGCCATCAGAAGCTGATCGAGGAAGCGCCTTCGCCGGCACTGAGCGACAAGATCCGCAAGAAGATGGGCAGCCTCGTCGTGGATGCCGCCAAGGCGGTCCAGTACACGAACGCCGGGACGTTCGAGTTCCTGATGGATAGCGACGGCAAGTTCTATTACATGGAAACCAACACGCGTCTCCAGGTTGAGCACCCGGTGACGGAGATGGTGACCGGGATCGACATCGTGAAGGAGCAGATCCGCATCGCCGCTGGCGAACGCCTGTCCTTCAAACAGAGCGAGGTCACTTTCACCGGGCACGCCATCGAGTGCCGAGTCAACGCTGAAGACCCGGAGACGTTCGCTCCGTCACCCGGTGTGATTCACGCGTTCAGCGCGCCGGGCGGACCTGGCGTCCGCATCGACACCTTCGCGCACTCAGAGTGCACGGTGACGCCGTACTACGACTCGATGATCGCCAAGATCATCACGTGGGGTCGCGACCGACAGGAGGCGATCGCGCGCATGAAGCGAACGCTCGACATGACGGTCATCGAGGGCATTCGCACCTCCGTCCCGCTGCATCTCAAGATCCTGAACGAAAAGGACTTCCATGCCGGGCGGCTCAGTACGTCCTTCATGGACCGGTTCATGCCGCAGCCCAAGAAAACCAGCCTGGCGGATACGGCCTGATCTCCCTGTCCCCGCTCCACGCCATCGTCGACGTCGACGTCGCACATCGCGCCGGATGGCGACCGGCGGACCTGGCGCGTGCTTTTATGGACGGGGGAGCTCGGTGCCTCCAGATTCGCGCCAAGGAACTCCCGTCCGGCGCCTTTCTCGATCTCTGCGACACGATCGCCGGAACGGCGGCGCCTTACGATGCTGCCGTGATCGTCAACGACAGGCCTGATCTCGCGGCGATGTCGCGCGCGGCCGGCGTGCATGTGGGGCAGGACGATCTTCCGCCGTCGCGGGTGAGAAAATTGCTCGGCGGAGACGCCGTCGTCGGGCTTTCCACGCACACGCCCGCGCAGGTCGAGGCGGCTCTGCGCGAACCGATCACCTATCTGGCTGTCGGTCCTGTTTTCGCGACGCGCACGAAGGACACTGGTTATCACGCTGTCGGGCTCGAGTTCGTCTCCGCGGTCGTGCGCATGGCTGGTTCGGTACCCGTCGTCGCGATCGGAGGAATCACGCTCGAAAATGCTCCGTCGGTAATTGCCGCGGGCGCCGCTGCCGTCGCTGTGATCGGGGACCTGCTCACCTCGCCCGATGTGCGCGGCCGGACGCGTGCCTACCTTCAGGCTCTCGTTTAACATCGCATATAGTCGCAATGCGATCCGGTCCTGAGACACCAGCGCCGCTGGAAACTGAGAGGGGAGACTGTGGCTGGCTCACTGTTTAGAACCAAGTCGATCGACCGGCTGATGGCCGAAGCGGAGTCAGGTGGTGACCGAACGCTGAAGCGCACACTCGGGGGATGGCAGCTGATAGCGCTCGGGATCGGCGCGATCATCGGCGCCGGTCTCTTCGTGCGGACGGCGGCCGCCATCGCAGAGCGAGCGGGCCCCGCCGTGACACTGGCATTCCTGGTGGCGGCAGTCGGCTGTCTGTTTGCCGGCCTCTGCTACGCGGAGTTCGCGTCGATGATCCCGATCGCAGGCAGCGCGTACACATATTCGTACGCCACGATGGGTGAATTCGTCGCCTGGATCATCGGCTGGGACCTGGTGCTCGAATACGCAGTCGGAGCCGCGACGGTCGCCATCGCCTGGAGCGAGTATTTCAACCGAGTTCTCGAATTCGTCGGGATGAGCGTTCCCTACGAATGGCGGCATGGGCCGTGGGAGTCAGCCGGCGGCGTCCAGGGGATCATGAACATCCCCGCCATCGTGATCCTCGCAATCCTGTCGGCGCTCCTGATCCGAGGGACGAGCGAGTCAGCTTTCGTCAACAGCATCATCGTGATCACGAAGGTCACCATCGTGTTGATGGTGATCGCGATCGGATGGGGCTTCATCAACCCGGCCAATCACACGCCGTTCATCCCTCCGCCGGTGCCTTACACGACGGCCCAGGGAGTCACGCACACATACGGCGGCCTGATGGGGATTCTCGGTGCGGCCGGCGTCGTCTTCTTTGCTTTCATCGGGTTCGATGCCGTGTCCACGGCGGCGCAAGAGACGAAGAATCCGAAACGCGACATGCCGTTCGGCATCCTTGGATCCCTCGTTGTCTGCACAATCCTCTACGTCCTTTTCTCTTACGTGCTCAGCGGCGTTGCGACGGTCGAAGACTTTCGTACCGCCGGTCGGGAAGCCTCGGTTGCGTTCGCGATCAGCAAGTACATGACCGGCTACGAGTGGCTGTCGCAGTTTGTCACCATCGCGATCCTCGCCGGATTCTCGTCTGTCATTCTCGTCATGCTGCTGGGCCAATCGCGCGTCTTCTACGCGATGAGCCAGGACGGGCTCGTGCCGAAGGTGTTCTCCGAAGTTCACCCCCGCTTCCAGACACCGTGGAAGTCGAACGTCCTGTTCTTCGTGCTTACCGGGCTCTTCGCGGCGTTCATTCCCGGCGACATCGTCGGTGAGATGACCAGCATCGGGACGTTGTTCGCCTTCATGCTCGTGTGCGCGGGCGTCTGGATCATGCGCGTCAGGCGGCCGGATATCCCGCGCAGCTTTACGGTGCCGGCGCTGCCGCTGGTGGCGACACTCGGCATCCTCGTCTGCGGTGCGATGATCTACGGGCTGGGCTGGACCAACTGGTTACGGCTGATCGCGTGGCTGATCATCGGCCTGGTGTTCTATTTCGGATATGCCCGACGGCACAGTCGGCTGGCGTAACTCTTTCGTGGAGACCTATGACCGCACGGGTACTGGACGGACAGGCGCTCGCAACGCGCATGCAAGAGGAGATCAAGCCGCAGGTCGCGGAGTTCGTGGCGAAGCATGGCCGCCCGCCCGGGCTCGGCATCGTGCTCGTCGGTAACGATGCGGCGTCGCAGGTTTACGTTCGAAACAAGGTGAAGGCTGGCGGCGACGTTGGGTTCAGGGTCGATCTTGAACGCATGCCGGAAACGTCCACGCTCGCCGATGTCCTGGCATTGGTCGATCGGCTCAACAAGAGCCCTGCTATCGACGGCATTCTCGTGCAGTCGCCGTTGCCGAAGGTGATGGGCGCCGGCGCACAACAGCAGGTCTTCGACACGATCGCGGCAGACAAGGACGTGGACGGGTTCAGCGCAGAGAGCGTCGGGTTGCTCTCGCAGAACCGTCCGAAGCTCGTTGCCTGTACGCCTGCAGGCGTCATCGAATTGCTCGAGCGCGAGAAGATTCCGATTCGTGGGCGCCACGCCGTGGTCATTGGCCGCAGCGACATCGTTGGCAAGCCGATGGCGCTTCTGCTTTTGCACCGTGATGCGACGGTCACCATCTGCCATTCACGGACGCCGGATCTGCCATCCGTGTGCCGTCAGGCTGACATCCTGGTGGCCGCGGTCGGCCGAGCGGGACTCGTCACGAAGGACTTCGTGAAACCGGGCGCGGCTGTCATTGACGTCGGGATGAATCGCGTCACTGATCCGGCAATTGCCGCGCAGTTGTTTCCGGCTGGTCATAAGCGGCTTACGTCGTTTCAGTCGAAGGGTTCGGTGCTCGTCGGAGACGTGCACCCCGAGGTATGGGATGTCGCCGGCGCGCTGACGCCGGTACCTGGTGGCGTCGGGCCGCTGACGATCACGATGCTGATGATGAACACGCTGCGCGCGGCGCAAGACCGCGTAGCTCGCTAGTTGCGTTACTCGGTTACCAAGGACCGAGGACTGAGGACTGAAAGACCGACTTAGCTCGGTCTCGCCAGGCGTTCGAGCGTTTCGAGCACCTGGCGCTTCGTGTCATCCATCGCCCCGTCGGTCCAGATCGCGTAGTTCGCGCGACGGACTTTCTCTTCCGTCGATAGTTGCGCAGCGATTCGCTGCCTGGCCTGCAGTTCGCTCAAGCCGTCACGAGCCATCACGCGCCGCAGTTGTTCATCGGCGGCGCATGCGGTCGTGATGACGATGTCGAAGTCGCGTTCTCGTCCGGTCTCGTAGACCAGCGGGATGACAGCGATCGCCAGGCGATGGCCTTCGCGTTCCGTCGCCGCCAGCCAGGTGTTGATCGCGGCCTGCACGGCTGGGTGCACGATCCGTTCGAGGTCGCGACGGGAGCTCTCGTCTGCAAACACAATCGCCCCGAGCTTGCTCCGATCGAGCTCGTGACGATCGTCGAGGATTTCCGATCCGAAGCGCGCGAGGATGGCGGCCAGGGCCGGAGTGCCGGGCGCGACTGCTGCTCTTGCCAACAAATCCGCATCGACGGTTGGCACTCCAAGGCGCTCGAACTCGGCGCGGACGACGCTCTTGCCCGTGGCGATGCCGCCGGTCAGAGCGATGCGCTTCATCCCCCTAACTCCGCGGTGACAGCGTCTTTCGCCGGTGACAGGCGCTCTTCCACGAACGTGTTCCACTCGTGGCACTGCGGGCATTGCCAGAGCAACTCCGTGCTTCGATACCGGCAACTCACGCAGATATGCGGATCCAGATAGAACACTGCGCTTCGCGTGAGCTGCATGTACTCCTGGACCAGGGCCGGATCCAGGTTCAGCGCGAGCAGCGCCTGCCACAGTTCCTGGTGAATGGTGAGGCCGTGCGGATTGTGCGGCAACGCTGCGAGCAGAAGGTCGAACGCCTTGCGATGACGGCCAGACGCAGCTAGGTGCCGCGACAGCACCAGTCGTGTCCGCCAGTCCTGCGGATTCTGATCGATGAGTCGCTGACAGAGTTCGGCGAATCGATGGGGCGTGCCTGCCCGTTGGTACGCCCGCTCCAGGCGATCGAGCGCGAGATACGCGCGCTCCGGCACCGTCTGCAGGAGTCTCTCCCAGGCCTCCACCGCCGCGGCGGCCTGACCCATTCGCTCGCGCGCGTCACCGAGGTTGAGATACGCCGGCGCCGTCCGCTTGTCGATGTCGATGGCCGCCTCGAACGTTTTTGCGGCGGCGGCATCCTCAGCACGCATCTGCGACTCGCCGACCTCGTTGCGGAGAAACCCGAGAATCTGGCTGTTGGACTCCTGCTTGTCGTCGTCGATGGCCGCGATCTGCTCGCGGACGGCAGCGGCTTCTACCCATTGCCGCTGGTCTTCGTACAGCTTCTGCAGGTTCACGAATGCATAGCGATTCCGCGGATCCAGGCGGACGACTTCCAGGAACGTCTCGAGCGCGCGGTCGATGAAGCCACCGTGTTTGTAGTCGAGGCCCAGGCAGAGCAGCACATGCGCGTGCTCGATCGGCCTCAGGTCCGGACGCTGCAGCAGCCCCTGATGGACGGTAATCGCCCGGCCAACCTGTCCCTTCTGTCGATACAGGTTGCCCAGAATCATCTGGATCTCGAGCGCGTCGGTATCGGTGCTGGTGGCGCGCGTGAGTTCGTCGACAGCTTGATCGATATGGTTGTCGACCAGGCAGTTGAGCCCGAGCATGTAGTGAGGCGTCTCGCGCAGCCGCCGTCGGTCGATCCAACGGCCGTCGCGCAGCTTGTAGCGCTCCCAGGCTTTACCTGCGACGAGGCCCAGCAGCAGCGCAAGCAGCACAGCAAGCAGGGCGTAATCACTCATGGCAGCTTTAGAACATCTCGGTGCGCCACAGGTGATGCAGGTGCACGACGCCTTGGACTCGCTGCCCGCCGTCGACGACGACGATGGATGTGATCTTGCGGCGCTCGAGGACCAACAGCGCTTCGGCCGCCAGGGTGTCGCGCCGGATGGTGACTGGATTGCGCGTCATCACGTCGCCGGCTTTGCGATCGAGCAGATTGGTGGTCCCCGTCATATGACGACGGAGGTCGCCGTCGGTGATGATGCCCGACGAGGGCGCCCGTTCTCGTCCACGACGCACGTCATGCCGAGGCCCTTGCTCGAGATCTCGTAGATGACTTGCGGGATCGGCGTGCTGGCGCTGACGATGGGCGCCTGGTCGCCGCCCTGCATCAGTTGTTCTGCCCGCATCAATTGCTTGCCCAGTTTCCCGCCCGGGTGCAGGCTCGCGAAGTGCTCCTGGCTGAATCCCTTCGCCACGAGCAGCGTCATGGCGAGCGCGTCGCCGAGCGCGAGGGCCGCCGTCGTACTCGCAGTCGGCACCAGGTTCATCGGGCACGCCTCCTCAGAGACGCGACAGTCGAGCGCCACGTCCGCGGCCTGGGCAAGAGTCGAGCGGCAGTCGCCCGTGATGGCGATCAGGCTGGCGCCCAGTCTCTTGATCGTCTCGAGAAGCCGCAGCAGTTCATCGGTCTCGCCGCTGTAGGACAACGCGATGATCACGTCCTGCGACTGCAGGACGCCGAGATCTCCGTGAATCGCTTCGGCGGGGTGGAGAAAGAACGCCGGTGTGCCGGTGCTCGACAGCGTCGCGGCAATCTTGCGGCAGATGATGCCGGACTTGCCCATGCCGGTCACGATCACGCGACCTTTGCATTCGAGCAGCAGGCGTACGGCGTGTTCGAACGGCTGGCCCAGCCGATCGACGAGCGCCAGAATGGCGGCCGCTTCCGTCTGGAGCACCTTGCGCGCGAGTGTCAGATCGACCCGGGGCGGTGCAACCACGTCGTCACTCACATCGTTACCCCGTGTGATACGCGCGGCTTCGATGGTGGCGCCGGCAGGTTGCGCGCCGCAGCGTCAATCCGAGTGAGCTTCAGCATCAAGGCTTCGAGCTTGTCCAGGCGAAGCGCGTTTGCGGCATCGCTCTTGGCGCGTCCGGGCTCTTCGTGCACTTCCATGAACACCGCATCGACGCCAGCGCCCACTCCTGCCGATGCGAGCGGTTCGATGTACTCAGCGAGTCCGGCTGTGACGCCGTCGCCGGCACCAGGTAGTTGCAGGCTGTGCGTGACGTCGAAGACGACCGGGTAGCCGAGTTCCCGAAGCATCGGGAAGGCGCGCATGTCCACCACGAGGTTGTTGTAGCCGAAGCTGACGCCACGCTCCGTCACGAGGACCGAAGGATTGCCTTCGGCCGTGATTTTGTCCACCACATGCTTGATGTCGCGGGGGGCAAGGAACTGTCCCTTCTTGACGTTCACCGCTTTGCCCGTGCGCGCCGCCGCAACCAGGAGATCGGTCTGGCGCGAGAGGAACGCCGGGATCTGCAGCACGTCCACGACTTGCGCGGCGACGGCTGCGTGAGCAGGCTCGTGGATGTCGGTCAGGATCGGCAGGCCAGTCTTGACCTTGATGTCAGCAAGCACCCGTAAGCCTTCGTCGAGCCCCGGGCCGCGGAATGAATGCCGCGACGTGCGATTGGCCTTGTCGTACGACGCCTTGAAGACGACGCCGAGACGCGTCCGCGCGGCGATTTCGCGAATCGCCATCGCCATCTCCATCGCGTGCGACGCGCTTTCGATCACGCACGGGCCGACGATGAAGGCGAGCGGGCTCCCGCCGCCGATGGTGAGTGTCCCGACCGAGACCGGCGTCACAGCTCTATTCTAGTGATCTTTGATAACCCCCAAGACCCAACTCCCAATTCCCAACGTTCAAGGTTGGAGGTTGGGAGTTGGACGTTGGGAGTTAACTCCGAGCCGCGGCCACGTGCGCCGCGGCGAGTTTGCCCGTCTTGTGCCGATACGCCGCTTCCACGAAGCTCGCGAACAGTGGATGCGGCCTGAGCGGCTTCGACTGGAATTCCGGGTGGAATTGCACGGCAAGGAACCAGGGATGGGACGGGAGCTCGGCGATCTCGGCAAACTTTCCGTCCGGCGATCGACCGGAAATGTGCAAACCCCTCTCGAGTAACGCCGGCTCGTAGAGGCAGTTGAACTCGAACCGGTGCCGATGCCGTTCGTGGATGAGGGGGGTGCCGTAGACCCGTTCGGCCAGCGACCCCTTGGCTATTTCGCAGGCATAGCGGCCGAGACGCATGGTGCCGCCCAGTTCGTCGACTCCGAGCAGATCGCGCAGCTTGTAGATCACTTTGTGCGGCGCGTTCTCGTCGACCTCGGTTGAATCCGCTCCGTCGAGCCCGCACACGTGGCGCGCGTACTCCACGGTCGCCCACTGGAAGCCGTAGCAGATACCGAAGAATGGGATGCCCCGCTCGCGGGCGTACTCGGAAGCCTTCATCATGCCGCGCGTTCCGCGCGAGCCAAATCCTCCAGGCACCAGGACTCCGTGCGCGCCTTCGAGCAGCGAGATGCCGCTTTCGCGTTCCAGCGCTTCAGCCTCGACCCAGTTCAATCGCGCCTTGAGGCGATGGGCGAAGCCGCCGTGAAACACGGCTTCGTTGAGGCTCTTGTAGGAATCTTCGTAACCGGTGTACTTGCCGACCACGTGAATGATGATTTCGTCGATGGGGTGCTTGATTCGATCGACCAGCTCCTCCCAGGCCGCCGTGCGCGCCTGGGTGAGCGGCAAGCCAAGCTGCTTGAGAACGATCTGGTCGAGGCCCTCGGTCTTCAGCACAAGTGGTACTTCGTAAATCGTGTCGACGTCCTTGGCCGTGATGACCGCTTCTTCGGGCACATCACAGAACAGGGCGATCTTTCGCTTGATGTCCTGGTCGAGAAAGCGGTCCGTGCGGCAGAGCAATACGTCGGGCTGGATACCAATCGAGCGCAGATCGCGCACGCTGTGCTGCGTCGGTTTCGTCTTCAGTTCACCTGCCGTGCCGATGTACGGCACCAGTGTCAGATGAATGTAGAGAGTGTTCTCACGGCCGACGTCCAGACGGAACTGGCGGATGGCTTCGAGGAACGGCATGCTCTCGATGTCGCCGACGGTGCCGCCGATTTCGACGAGCACGATATCCACGTCCCGTCCGGCGAGCCGAATCGCGTCCTTGATCTCGTTGGTGATGTGCGGGATGACCTGAACGGTGCGACCGAGGTAGTCGCCGCGACGTTCCTTCTGAATGACGGACAGGTAGATCTTGCCGGTCGTCCAGTTGCTGTTTCGCGACGCCACCATGCTCGTGAAGCGCTCGTAGTGACCGAGATCGAGGTCGGTCTCTGCGCCATCATCGGTCACGTAGACCTCGCCGTGCTGATACGGGCTCATCGTCCCGGGATCGACGTTGATGTAAGGGTCGAACTTCTGCAGGGCGACCGTGTAGCCGTGGTCTTCGAGCAAGCGCCCTATCGAGGCCGCCGCCAGACCTTTACCCAGCGAAGACACCACACCACCGGTGACAAAGACGTATTTCACGGGTCGGCCGTCAGGTCGTTGGCTCATGCCACCTCACACACGTGTCGCCATCAGCTGGCGCACGCGTTCAAGATCCTCGGGAGTATCCACTTCAATCGACTCGTACCGCGTCGCAACGGCACGAATCCGATAGCCATGTTCAAGTGCGCGCAACTGTTCGAGTGACTCGGCTTGTTCGAGCGGCGTTTGAGGGAGAGCTGCGAACGCAAGCAGGAAGTCGCGCCGAAATCCATAGAGACCGATGTGCTTGTAAATGTGTTCGGCTTTGGCCGGACCCGCGTCGCGACGGAATGGAATCGCCGTTCGCGAGAAGTAGAGCGCGTCGCTGTGGGTGTCTACGACGACTTTCACGACGTGCGGGCTCGCGATGTCAGCGGCATCGGTCATCGCCTGCCGCAGTGTTGACATCTTCACCGACGGATCCGTGATGAGGGGATGGAGCACTTCGGAGATCATGCCCGGCTCGATGAGCGGCAGATCGCCCTGCACGTTGATCAGAATCTCGCACGAGAGGTCGTTTGCAATCTCGGCGATGCGATCGGTGCCCGTCCGGTGTGCCGCCTGGGTCATCCGCACGATGCCGCCAAAGCTCTCGACTGCGGCGGCAATCCGTTCGTCGTCCGTCGCAACGACCACGGCGTCGATCCCGCGTGCGTCGGCCGCGCGGCGGTAGACGTGCTCGATCATCGGACGGCCCGCGATCTCAGCGAGCGGCTTGCCAGGAAGTCTCGAAGAGGCGAATCGGGCGGGGATGACAGCGACAGCGCGAAGGGAAGACGTTCTCAGGAAAGGATTGAGAAACGCAACCGGGGGCACGGCGAATAATAACACCGAAACGGCGTGGAGACCGCTGGCTCCGAGTCCGATACTGAAGTGGTAAAATGTACGTCCCCTGATGACTTGGAGACTCTACGCGCTCACGTCCGGTGGGGCCGTGGCTCGTGACAGCTCTGGCGACACTTGTGTCGCCTGTCGAGCGTCGTCCAGGCACTCCAGCACTCACGCCGCAGGCACTCGATAAATCAGGTACGGTGGTTGATCTTGGCGCTCAGGCCGATCGCTTGAGGGCCAGGCTCGCCGAAGTGACGGCGTATCGCCAGCCGGCTCGCGATGCGTTTCGATTCGGTCCTCCGCCGCGTCGCGTCGAAGAGGCGCCCAGGCCATTGGCACTCGACGCACCTCCCGCAGTCGTCGCGCCTGCCCGCCCGCCGTACGGCCTTGGCAGGAATGGCGACGACAACCGAGAACGGCGCCGCACAGCGGACCGCCATACTCAGCTCGTTGCAGGGTGTGTCGCTGGTGAAGGAAGGCGACACGCTCGAGACCGGTTATCGCGTGATGTCGATCACCGACGATTCCGTCACTCTCGAATCGAGTGACGGTACGCAGACGACGCTGCGGCTATCAAACACGGACCAGTCGCGCTGACTGAATCGCCTTCGCACGTCTCAGTTCCGCGAGCACAACTTCGGGAATCGGCGCTGTTTCGTCAACGATGACCACGCCGACCGCGTGACCGTCATTGCGGCCGAGCGCGAAGTTGGCAATGTTCACGCCATGCTTGCCCAGGATTGTGCCGATCTCTCCGATGACGCCCGGCTCGTCGCGATTCGACACGACAATCATCGTCCCTTCGAGTGGAGCCTCGACGCCGATGCCGTCAACCGTGACGAGACGCGGTGATCCCTTTTCGAACACAGCGCCTTCCACCCATCGCTCACCGCGCGCGGTGCGAACTTTGAGCGAGATCAGGCTCGTGTAATTTCGTGGACGGGTGCTGCGTGATTCCACGATCTCGATCCCGTGCTCGGCCGCCACACTTCGTGCGTTGACCACGGTGACGCCATTCGAAAGCAGAGGCTTGAACAAGCCAGCGAGGACAGCGTTGACGATCACGCCCGTGCGGCTTTGTGTCAGCTCTCCGTAATAGCGGAGGCTCACCTCGCTGATTCGCTCGTCATTCATCTGAGCGATGAACGTGCCAAGCCGTTCGCCCAGCAGGGCAAAGGGTTGCAGGCGCTTGAATTCCTCGGGCGAGAGCGAAGGGAAGTTGACGGCGTTGCGAATGATGCCGTCCTTGAGGAAGTCACGAAGCGCCGCCGCCGTCTCGGATCCGACGAGCTCCTGGCCCTCGCGGGTCGAGGCCGCGATATGTGGTGTGGCCACGACCTGTGACAGCTTCTGCAGCCGATGATCGACCGTGGGCTCCTTGTCGAACACATCGAGAGCGGCGCCTGCCACGTGTCCCGACTCGATCGCGTCGGCGAGCGCGACCTCGTCGATGAGGTCACCGCGCGCGGTGTTGACGATGCGAATGCCTTTGCGAGCTTTCGCCAATCGTTCGGCGTTGACCATGCGACGCGTGTGGTCGCTCGACGGCATGTGGAGCGAGACATAGTCGGCTCGCGAGAACAGGTCATCGAGGCTGACCAGTTCCACATCCAATTGTGCGGCTGTCTGCGCGGAGACGAACGGATCGTGGGCGATGATCGTCATGCCAAACGCCGAAGCGCGGCGAGCGACTTCCTGCCCGATGCGGCCCAGACCAACGAGGCCGAGGACCTTCTCGCGCACCTCTTCGCCCAGAAACTTCTTTTTCTCCCACTTGCCCTGCTTCATCGCTGCGTCCGCCCCGGGAATGTGACGGGCGAGCGCCAGCACGAGCGCCATCGCGAGTTCGGCGACGCTCACACTGTTGGCACCAGGCGCGTTCATGACGACGATGCCACGAGCGCTCGCGGCCGGTACGTCAACGTTATCGACGCCAGTGCCGGCGCGTGCGATGGCACGCAGCTTGGGTGCGGCGTCGATCAATGCCGACGTCACACGCGTCGCGCTGCGAACCACGATGGCGTCGGCGTCTGTGATGTCGGTGGCGAGCTGCTCCGGGGAGCGGCCCGTTCGTGCGTCTATTTCCCAGCCTTCGTTGCGGAGGAGATCGACTGCGGAAGCCGGGAGGTCATCTGCGA
Organism: uncultured Acidobacteriota bacterium; assembly: GCA_963818645.1. Taxonomy (GTDB): domain Bacteria; phylum Acidobacteriota; class Vicinamibacteria; order Vicinamibacterales; family UBA2999; genus Gp6-AA40. Next base: position 38,075 of record CAWFTF010000002.1, read on the forward strand.
TAAGGATCTTCACGGGTTTGAGAAAAGTATAATCTCCGGTTGCGGGCGCGTGCGGCGAGACACACACGTAACGTTCGCACTACGATGGTGCAAACCGCTAAAACATTCAGGATCATCTGCAACGATCGTGTCTACAGGCGGTGTTTTCAACAGGCTTTTCAACAGAAACTGTGAGTACTTCGACGCGAGGCTGCGGGACAGTGACCTAAGCCGCGCGAGCGAGACGAGGAACGCATGAATCGCAAAGTGACAGTGGTAGGTGGCGCCGGCAACGTTGGCATGACCGTGGCTCGCGCGATTGCGGAGAAGGAACTGGCCGACGTCGTGATCATCGACATCGCCGACCAGAAGGCCGCAGGTGTCGCGCTTGATATCTACGAGACATGCCCCGTCATCGGATCCGACGCGCGCCTTATTGGCGGTGGCGACTGGAGCGCCGCGGCCGGTTCCGATATCGTCGTCATCACATCCGGCAAGCCGCGCAAGCCAGGCATGAGCCGCGACGATCTCGTGCGCGACAACTTCGAGATCATGAAGAGCATCGCGCCGAACCTCGTGCAGCATTGCCCGAATGCGATCGTCGTGCCGGTGGCCAATCCGCTCGACGCGATGTCGCAGGCGCTGTTCCGTCTCACCAAGTTCCCGCGCGAGCGCGTCATCGGCATGGCCGGCGTGCTCGACTCCGCGCGCATGAGCACGTTCGTCGCGATGGAGCTCAAGGTTTCGGTGGAGAACGTGCACTCGTTCGTGCTCGGCGGCCACGGCGACACGATGGTGCCGCTTCCGCGATATTCAACGGTTGCCGGCATTCCGCTGACCGAACTGCTGTCGAAGGAGCGAATTGATGCCATCGCGAAGCGGACCGCCGACGGCGGCGCCGAGATCACGAAGCTCGTGGGCACGAGCGCGTGGTACGCGCCCGGTCAGGCCGCAGCCGAGATGTGCGAAGCGATCCTGAAAGACAAGAAAAAAATCCTCCCCTGCTCCGTGTTCCTCCAGGGCGAGTACGGCATTCGCGATCTGTTCGTTGGCGTGCCGGTGAAGCTCGGAGCGAAGGGCGTCGAGCAGATCATCGAGATCAAGCTGACACCGGAAGAGGATGCGGCGCTGAAGAAATCCGCGGCTTCGGTGAAGGAGCTGGTCGACGTAATCGGGATGTAGAAAGCGTCAACTCCCAACTCCCAATCTCCAACTCCCAAGCGTTCATGCGTAGAGGCGGGTCTTGAGACCCGCCTTGGAGGTTGGAAGTTGTGGAGTTGGGAGTTGAGTTAGTTCGCTCTTCCGGCCGGTGGCGCTCCAGCGGCCGGCGCGCCGCCCGGCGCCGCTCCGGGCCCCGCGCCACGCGGCGGCGGTGGTGCTCCGGGTGAGCCCGCAGCAACGGTCGGCGTCGTGGTACCGCGATGGCACATGGCGCATGTGACGCGCGCGGCCTGGTCGGCCGGCTTGCCAACTGCTTCAGGCACCTTCGCGTTCATGTCCGTCACCATCCGCATCATGGCGCGCGCCATGTTCTTGGTTGGCTTGGTGTCTCCCACGAAATCGTTCATCGGATCGCCAGGCCCGTTGAACACGTGGCAGTGGTTGCAGGTCACGCCCAGTGCAGCGGAGAACGCCTGCATGATGGGGATGAGCTGAGCCCGCTCCATGCTCTTCGGGAATACCTGAAGATTTTGCAGAGGGGGCTGTGGAGCACCCCCGCCTCGCCCTTGTTCCTGTGGGGCCTGAGCCGCGGACACCGTCAGCGAGCCGGCCAGGACGAGCACACCAAACACGATCGATCCAGTCGATAAACGCGCCATGCTGTCTCCTCGGGCGCGCATTCTATCAGTCATCAGCCCTCAGTCCTCAGTCCTCAGTCCACGGTTGGGCGTTGGAAGTTTGGGAGTTGGGAGTTCGCGAACAGCGCCGTTGGACGCGCAGCGTGGCGATGGAATACGATGAATAGTTGTTTACTTAAGAGTCGCTTGTGGTGGTGCTGTTGGCAACGTCGTTTCCCGCTCGAATCGGCGGATTGTTGCGCAACGGTGTATCCCGATGGCCTCTACACAAGCGAGCAGTGGAGTAAGTTGGCGGCCGGAGACGGAATCCCCCAGTGAAAATTCACGAGTATCAAGCCAAATCAGTGCTGGCGCGATTCGGTGTGACCGTTCCGCGCGGCGAAGTAGCTTTCACCTCCCAGGAAGCCGGTGAGATCGCGCGGCGTCTCGGCGGCAACATTGCCGTCGTCAAGGCGCAGATCCATGCCGGCGGGCGCGGCAAAGGTGGCGGCGTCAAGATCGCCAAGTCCCCCGACGAGGCTGAACAACTCGCCAAGCAGATCCTCGGCATGACGCTGGTGACGCATCAGACCGGGCCCGAGGGCCGCAAGGTCGGTCGCGTCCTGATTGAGGAAGGGCTCCAGATCGAGCGTGAGCTCTATCTGAGCATCGTCATCGATCGCGCGTCGGCGAGCCCGGTCATCATCGCCAGCGCCTCGGGCGGGATGGACATCGAGGAGGTCGCGGCGAAGGAACCCGAGAAGATCCTGCGCGAGCAGATCGATCCGGGCACGGGTGTCATCCCGTTTCAGGCTCGGAAGCTGGCGTTCGGGATGGGCCTCGGCTCAGGCCCTGCCAACAAGCTGGTGAAGCTGCTCGACTCGATCTACAAGGCGTTTATCGAGACAGATGCGTCGATGATCGAGGTCAACCCGCTGATCCTGACCAAGGGCGGCGATCTGCTGGCGCTTGACGCGAAAGTCTCGTTCGACGACAACGCGCTCTATCGGCATCCCGATCTGCGCGACCTGCGCGACCTTGGCGAAGAGGATCCGCTCGAAGTCGAAGCATCGAAGTTCTCGCTCAACTACATTCGCCTCGACGGAAACATCGGCTGCATGGTCAACGGCGCCGGCCTCGCCATGGCGACGATGGACATCATCAAGCTGGCTGGCGGGGAACCGGCCAACTTCCTGGATGTCGGCGGTGGCGCGAACGCGGAGCAGATCAAGAACGCCTTCCGCATCCTGATGGCCGACAGCAACGTCAAGGCGGTGCTCATCAACATCTTCGGCGGCATCCTTCGCTGCGACGTGCTCGCCCAGGGCGTCATCGCCGCGGTGCAGGAATTGGGTGTTCGCGTGCCGATCGTGATTCGCATGGAAGGCACGAACGTCGAGGAAGGTAAGCGGCTGCTGCGTGAGAGTGGCCTGAACTTCACCACGGCCGACTCCATGGGCGAGGCGGCGGACACAGTCGTCTCTCTCGCGAGGGGTAAGTAGTGGCCGTTCTACTCGATCGAAACTCCAGGCTGATCGTCCAGGGGCTGACCGGGCGTGAGGGCACGTTCCACGCCAAGGCGGCTGCTGCTTACGGAACGAAAGTCGTCGGTGGTGTGACGCCAGGTAAGGGCGGCACGACCCACGAAAACTGGCCGATCTTCAACAGCGTCCATGATGCAGTGCGCGAGACGGGCGCCAACGCCAGCGTGATCTTCGTGCCACCGCCGTTCGCGGCCGACGCCATCATGGAGGCGACCGACGCGGGCGTTGCGCTTGTCGTCTGCATCACCGAAGGCATTCCCACCATCGACATGCTGAAGGTGATGACCTTTATGGACGGGAAGCGGACTCGGCTCATCGGACCGAACTGCCCCGGCATCATCACCGCTGGTCAGGCGAAGGCGGGCATCATTCCCGGTCACATCTGCAAGGAAGGACGAATCGGGATCGTCTCGAAGAGCGGCACGCTGACCTACGAAGCGATTCACCAGTTGTCGAAGCAGGGCATGGGGCAGACGACCTGCATCGGCATCGGAGGCGACCCGCTGATCGGCACCAGCTTCATCGATGCGTTGAAGCTGTTCAGGGAAGACCCTGAGACCGACGCCGTCATCATGATTGGTGAGATCGGTGGCACTGCGGAACAGGATGCCGCCGCCTACATCGCGAAGGAGTTCAAGAAGCCCGTCGTCGGGTTCATTGCTGGGCAGACCGCGCCGCCCGGGCGACGCATGGGTCACGCCGGCGCGATCATCGCGGGCGGGCAGGGAACGGCGGCGGAAAAAATGGACGCGCTGACGAAAGCAGGCGTTCACGTCGTAAAGAGTCCTGCCGACATGGGCGCGAGGATGCGCGAGGCGCTCGGCTGACGGAAAGCGGATTGTTGATTTTGATGATCTTTGATTAGCGATTCGTTGTTGATTGTTGATTCGCGATTGGTCATTCACCAATCAACAATCCTCCAATCAACAACGATTCAACAATCAAAGATCACCAGAATCAAGGATGGGATTGACGACAGAACCTATGGAACGAACGTTTGCGATCATCAAGCCGGACGCTGTGAAGAGCCGGAAAGCCGGGCAGATCCTGGCGCGCATCGAAGCCGCCGGCTTCACCGTGCGTGGGATGCGCCTGCAGCACCTGACCAAGAGAGAAGCCGAAGGATTTTACGCGGTCCATCGCGAGCGGCCGTTTTTTGGTGGTCTGACCGACTTCATGTCGTCGGGTCCCTGCATCCTGCTGGCGCTGGAGGCTCCGGACGCGATCAAGAAGTGGCGTGCCACGATGGGTGCGACCGATCCGGCGAAGGCGGATGCGGGCACGCTGCGCAAGGACTTCGGCACGTCGATAGAGAGCAACGCGACGCACGGCTCCGATGCGCCCGAGACGGCGGCTTTCGAGCTCGGTTATTTCTTCCGCGGGCTCGAGCTGATCTGAGAGACCCCAGATGGGCCGCACGCTCATCGTCGTTGGACTGCTCGTGGCCGGAGTTGGCCTGTTGATGACGATTGGGCTCCCGATTGGGCGGTTGCCAGGCGACTTCACGATCCGAAGGGGAAACTTCACGTTCTACTTCCCGCTGGCGTCGTCAATCATCGCCAGCATCGTGCTCACGCTCGTCATGATGCTGATTGGAAGACGGTGAGCAGTAGGCAGTAGGCGGTATGCGGTAGGCAGTTCACGAGTTCATCGTTTCCGTAGCCGGTAACCCAGAGACAAACACGATGCCGTCGATCAAGGCCGACAAGTGGATCAAGCGCATGGCCCTCGAACACGGCATGATCGAGCCGTTCGAGGATCGCCAGGTACGGCAGGGAGTCATCTCCTACGGGCTCTCGTCGTACGGCTACGACATCCGCGTGGCGGACGAATTCAAGGTCTTCACCAACATCAACAACACCGTCGTCGATCCGAAGAATTTCGACGATCGCTCATTCGTCGACATGAAGACCGACGTCTGCATCATTCCGCCCAACTCGTTCGTGCTGGCGAAGACGGTCGAGTATTTCCGCATCCCCCGCGACGTCCTGACGGTGTGCGTCGGCAAGTCGACGTATGCGCGATGCGGGCTCATCGTGAACGTCACGCCGTTCGAGCCGGAGTGGGAAGGCTACGTCACGCTCGAAATCTCCAACACCACTCCGCTGCCTGCGAAGGTCTATGCCAACGAAGGTATCTCCCAGGTCTTGTTCTTTCAGAGCGACGAGATGTGCGAGGTCTCTTACGCGGACAAGAAGGGCAAGTACCAGAAGCAGCAGGGTTTGACACTGCCGAGGCTATGAGCGCTGTAATTCAGCATTACACGTCTCTGAAATGAGCCGCACCGAACCCGCGCGCGGGATGCGCGATTACCTCCCCGAGGACATCCGGCGTCGCGAGTACGTCATCGGCGTGATCCGTCGCGTCTACGAGCGCTACGGGTTCGAGCCGCTCGAAACGCCGGCGGTCGAGAACCTCGAGACGCTGATGGGGAAGTACGGCGAAGAGGGCAATCAGCTCATTTTCAAGATCCTCAAACGTGGTGAGCACGAGGCAAGCGGGCAGGCCGACCTCGCGCTGCGCTACGACCTCACCGTGCCGCTCTCACGTGTCGTCGCGCACTATCAGAGCAAGCTGCCGCGGCTCTTCAAGCGCTATCAGATTCAGCCGGTGTGGCGCGCGGATCGTCCGGCGCGCGGGCGCTTCCGCGAGTTCTATCAGTGCGACGTGGACGCGCTCGGCTCGACGTCGCCGGCGATCGAAGCAGAAGTCTGCGCGGCGGTGTCTGACGCGCTGAGCGAACTGGGATTCAGCGACTTCACGATCCGCATCAACCATCGGCAGGTGTTGACGTCGATCCTGAACGCGGCGGGGATTCCCGAGGCGTTGCACGGCACGGCTCTCGTGGCCGTCGACAAGCTGGACAAGATCGGCGCGGATGGTGTGAAGGCGGAGATGAATAGCCGTGGCGTCGACGTGGCCGCGGCAGGAAAGCTGCTCGAGTTGTTCGACGTACTGGGCAAGGATCGCGAACAGAGTCGTCGGCTTCTCGATGACGCCGGCGTTGCCGCGTTCGAGAATCTGCAGGCGGTGTTTGCGCACTCCGAAGGAACGAGCGCCGGCACGAGGCTCCGTTTCGACCCGAGCCTCGCGCGAGGGCTGTCGTATTACACGGGCGCGATCATGGAGATCAACGTGCCCGACCTCGCCGGCAGCCTCGGTGGCGGCGGGCGCTACGACAACCTCGTGGGCATGTTCCTCGGTCAGAGCGTCCCGGCCTGCGGATTCTCGCTGGGCCTCGAGCGGATCCTGGTCGTGATGGCGGAGCGCAACATGTTCCCGCCCACGCTCGCCACCACGCCGGCGGACGTGATGATGGCCGTCTTTGACGCGAAAGACACGCCGCATGCGTTGCGTGTTGCGGGCATGTTGCGCCAGTCCGGGTTGCGCGTGCTGGTTTACCCGGATGCCGACAAGATCGGCAAGCAAATCAAGTACGCTGATTCCCTGGGCATCCCGTTCGTGGCGATCCTCGGAGGCAACGAGATCGCAGCGGGCACGCTAACGGTGAAGAATCTGACTGCCCAGACGCAGGCAACCTACGATCAATCCGCCGCCGGCGGCGCCATTCTCGAGGGACTGAGGCAACGTGGCTGAGCAACTTGGCGACCTGACACGCACACATACCTGTGGCGCGCTCCGCACCAACGACGTCGGCGCGGACGTCGTGCTGCTTGGCTGGGTCCATCGGGTTCGCGATCTCGGCGGTGTCCTGTTCATCGACGTGCGCGATCGTGGCGGCGTGACGCAGGTGGTCTTCGATAAAGACGACGAAGCACTGATGACGAAGGCCAAGCGCCTTCGATCGGAGTACGTCGTCGGTATCGCCGGAAACGTTCGCCGCCGTTCGCCGGAAACCGTGAACGCGAAGCTCCCGACAGGCGAGGTTGAAGTCCTCGTTCGCCGGCTCGTCGTGCTCAACGAGGCAAAGACACCGCCGTTTCCGATTGCTGACGATTCGCCGGTCTCGGAAGACGTCCGCCTGAAGTACCGCTATCTCGACCTGCGCCGGCCCAGGCTGCAGAACAACATCGTCCTGCGCCATAAGTTGACGACGGCCATTCGGAAGTACTTCGACGCGAACGGATTCCTCGAGATCGAGACGCCGATTCTCACGAAGTCGACGCCCGAAGGCGCGCGCGACTACCTCGTGCCGAGCCGCGTGCATCCGGGCGAGTTCTTCGCCTTGCCGCAGTCGCCGCAGCTCTTCAAGCAGATCCTCATGATTGCGGGCATGGACCGCTACGTGCAGATCTGCAAGTGCTTCCGCGACGAGGACCTGCGCGCCGATCGTCAGCCCGAGTTCACACAGGTTGACGTCGAGATGTCATTCGCGCGGCCCGACACGATCTTCGAGATCATCGAGCCGCTGATGGTCGAGATCTTTGCCGTGGTCGGCCGGAAAATCGAGACGCCATTTCCACGGATGGCGTACTCAGAGGCGATGGCGAAGTACGGATCGGACAAGCCGGACGTGCGTTGCGGTATGCCGATTCAGGACCTGCGAGAGGTGTTCCGCGAGTCGTCGTTCGAAGTGTTCCGGAAGATCGTCGCAGAAGGTGGCACGGTTCGCGGCTTCGTTGTCGCGAACGCGAGCGGCTACTCGCGCAGCGCCGTTGACGGCGTCGTCAATCAGGAGAAGGCCCAGGGGCGGCACCTGTTGTGGGCTCGACGCTCAGAGGACGGCACCATCACGTCGTCGTTCCCCCGGGCCGTGGGCGAGGAGGCGGTGCGGCGGCTGCTCGACGCGAGTGATACGCACAACGGGCAACTCCTGTTCGTCGTGGCGGGTGAGCCGGACAGCGCATCGAAGGCACTCGGGCAATTGCGATTGATGCTCGCAAAAAAGGACGGCCTGCTCGACGGCGAGACGTTTGCCTTCACGTGGGTCGTGGACTTTCCGCTGCTCGAGTGGGACGCGGAAGAGAAGCGATACGTGTCGATGCACCATCCATTCACGTCGCCGCTCGACGATGACGTGGCGAAGCTCGACGCAGAGCCAGGCACCGCGCGTGCGAAGGCGTACGATCTCGTGCTCAACGGCAGTGAGATTGGCGGGGGCAGCATCCGAATTCATGATGCCGACACCCAGCGGCGGATCTTCTCGTTGCTCAACATCAGCGACGAAGAGGCGAAGCTCCGATTCGGCTTCTTCCTCGAGGCGCTCGAGTATGGGACGCCACCGCATGGTGGGATCGCGCTCGGCCTCGACCGTATCGCGGCGCTTCTCAGCAGCGAGAGTTCGATTCGAGAGGTGATAGCGTTCCCCAAGACAGCCGCCGCGGTGGACATGATGTCGGATGCCCCCTCGGCCGTAGACCAGAAACAGCTACGAGAATTGCATCTCCAGATACGCAGTAAGCAATAGGCGGTAGGCAGTAACGCTGCATGAGAAAGATCGCGCTACCACAACAAGGTCTCGAGACGCTGTACGGCGCACACGACGGCAACCTCAAGCACATCGAGTCGGTTCTCGGAGTCCAGATCCGCACGCACGGAGATGAGCTCATCGTCGATGGCGACAAAGCGGCCGAGCAACGCGTGGAACGTCTCTTGGATCAGTTGTCAGCGTTGATCGCGGAAGGGTACGAGCTGAAAAACGGCGACGTGAAGACAGCGGTGCAGCTCGTCGCCAACGACGAGAACGTCGATCTGCGACCGTATTTCCTTCGCGAGGGGCAGAAGCAGCCCGAAGGCACTCGCCGTCGCGTCAACCCCAAGAGCACGAATCAGCGGCGGTACCTCGAAGCCATCGAGCGCTATGACATCGTCTTCGGCGTGGGTCCCGCGGGAACGGGCAAGACGTATCTCGCGATGGCGCAGGCCGTCAGCTACCTCCTCGCGAAGAAGGTCAGCCGGATCATCCTCGCGCGGCCCGCAGTGGAAGCGGGTGAGAAGCTGGGATTCCTTCCCGGCGATCTGCAGGAAAAGGTCAATCCCTATCTGCGTCCGCTCTACGATGCGCTCTACGACATGATGGACACCGAGCGCGCCACGCGCCTCGTGGAGCGGGGCACGATCGAGGTGGCGCCGATCGCCTTCATGCGCGGCCGCACACTGAACGACGCGTTTGTGATCCTCGACGAAGCCCAGAACACCACGTCGGAGCAGATGAAGATGTTTCTGACGCGGCTCGGCTTCGGTTCGAAGGCTGTGGTCACCGGCGACATCACGCAAATCGATCTACCGCAGCCCAAGACGTCGGGGCTAATCGAAGCGCTCCGGATCGTCAAAGACATCGACGGGATCGGCTTCATCTACTTCGATGACAAGGACGTCGTCCGGCACAAGCTCGTCCAGCAGATCGTGAAAGCCTACGACGCGCTCTCCGCCGGACGCCGCAGCGATGGGCGCCCGTAGCGGAGGGTCTTCTGACCCTCCGGCGAGTGCGGATCGACCTTCCAAACGCTCGCCGGCCTTGCGGCCGGCGACACTCAATGTGGAAGTCATCAGCGCGGGCCGTCTCAGGGCGCCCGGTCTGGGGCGCTGGCTGGTCGCGACGTCACCGCCAACTGCCAGGGGTGCGGTCGTCGTTGCACTCGTATCCGACGCGCGTGTCCGGCAGCTCAACGCCAGATACCGGGACAAGAATTCCCCAACAGACGTGCTGTCGTTCGCGGCCGGAGAGCCCGGTTTTCTGGGCGAAATCGTGATTGCGAGCGGGGTGGCGCGGCGTCAGGCCCGGCAGGCCGGCCACCCGCTTCAGGTCGAGTTGCGGGTGCTGGCGCTGCACGGTTTGCTGCATCTTCTTGGCTATGATCACGAGCGAGATGACGGCCGGATGGCTCGGGTCGAGCGTCGCCTACGGCGGAAGGGTGGCTTGCGCGAAGGTCTGATCGAGCGGGGTCGGCGATGACTCCACTTCTTCTGTTCGTCCTCGGGGGCGCCACAATGTTTCTGGGCGTGGTGCAGGCGGCGTTCAGCGCCCTCATGCGTCTGTCGCTCCGCCTGATGGCCGAGCGCGGAGGGCGTGGCGACCGCCTCGGTCACTACCTCGACGATCCGCTGCAGCTGTTCGTCCCGGTCCGCCTTCTCATCGGCATGTGCACTGTGCTCGCGGGTGCACTTATCGCACGACTCAGCGACATTCACGACGGCCTCTCAGTGACGACGTTCATCGTGTCGCTGGTCGCATTCGTCGCGATATGTGAACACGTGCTGCCGATGCTGATCGTGGGGCGCAATCCGGAAGCGGTGCTCGACTTTATCTTGCCGGTGTTTCATCCGGTGGCGCAGCTGCTGACACCGGTGACGGCCACCATCCTTCGTGTCATCGGTGTTCGTCGCGAACTACCGAACGGCAGTGCCGATGCGGCGCAGCAGGCCCCTGCGAAGGAGGACCAAGTGGAAGGGGCGATCTCGCAGGAGGAAGGACGCGAGCTGCTTCAGTCGATCGTGGACTTCACGGAGACGGTCGTCAAAGAAGTGATGACGCCGCGCCCCGACCTTGTGGCGATTCCCGCCGACGCGACCCTTCAGGATCTCCGTACGCTCTTCAGGGAAGAGCAGTACTCGCGCATGCCCGTGTATCGCGACAACCTGGACAACATCCTCGGCATCGTCTACGTGAAGGATCTGGTCGCGCTGCCTCCGGCGGCTGAACCGCCGCTGACCACGATGATGCGGTCCGCGTACTTCGTCCCCGAGAGCAAGCGCGTGTCAGAGCTGCTCAAAGAAATGCAGCGGCATCAGGTGCAGATGGCGATTGTCGTCGATGAATACGGCGGCACGGCTGGTCTTGTCACCGTCGAGGACCTGCTCGAAGAGATCGTCGGCGAGATCCGCGACGAATACGACGTCGAGAGCGAGACGGTCACCGACGAGGGTGACGGCGTGTTCGTCTTCAGCGGCAAGGTCAGCGTTGACGAAGTCCGCGACCGCCTCGGTGTGGAGATCGAGCGCGAAGGCTTCGAGACAGTCGGCGGGTATCTGCTCTCGTCACTTGGACGCATGCCGTACGTTGGCGAAGTCGTCGACATGGGCGAGCTGTCTTTCGAGGTCCTCGAAGTCGAACGCCGTCGCGTCACCAAGGTGCGCGCGCGGCGACGCAAGAACGCCACCGCGTCCGCCGAACAATGAAGGCCGGCTTCGTTTCTTTCGTTGGTCGTCCCAATGCCGGCAAGTCCACCCTCCTGAATCGCATCGTCGGCCAGAAGCTCGCGATCGTCTCGGACAAGCCGCAGACGACGCGCACGCGCGTGGTTGGCGTCAAGAACTACGACGGCGGTCAGATTGTCTTCGTCGATACGCCGGGTGTCCACAAGCCGACGCATCGCATGAACGTGCGCATGGTTGACGTCGCGCTCGAGGCGATGCGCGACGTCGACGTGCTGTCCCTGGTGGTGGATGCCTCGGTCAAGTCCGGTCCCGGTGACCGCTATCTACTGGACGTGCTGAACGACGTCAAGACGCCGGTGATCCTGACGCTGACGAAAGTGGATCTCATCGCCAAGCCACGCCTTCTGCCACTCATCGATTACTACAGCAAGGCGCATTCGTTCGCGGAGATCGTGCCAGCGTCTGCTATCGACGGCACCAACATCGACACGTTGGAACGTCTCTTCCTCCAGCATCTGCCGGAAGGCGAGCCGCTCTATCCGCCCGACTATCTGACCGATCAGACCGACCGCTTTTACGTGTCAGAGATCGTGCGCGAGCAGGTGCTTCAAAACACCCACGACGAGCTGCCGTTCTCCACGGCCGTTGTCATCGATCGGTTCGATGAAAGTGACGCGTCGATCCTCAAGCTTTATTGCACGATCCTGGTCGAGCGGGACTCGCAGAAGGGGATCGTCGTCGGGAAGGGCGGCGAGATGATCAAGCAGATCGGGACGGCGGCACGCCTGGGGCTCGAGGCCCACTTCGAGACCCGTGTGTTCCTCGACCTCCACGTCAAAGTGAAGTCTGAATGGCGAAACGACGAGCGTGTGCTCGACGAGATCAATATTCAGAATCGTGGAGTCGTCTACGGATTGACGAGGGACTCGCTCCCTCCGATGACGGGGACCGTATCGACGAAGGCGCGCCACGTCTGATGGATGCTCGCGCGATTATTCGAGAGCGCACCGCCATACCAGATCGATGATCGCTTCGTGGACGGCGTCTGGGCCCACATCCGCTGCACGGTCACTTCGACACCGACGACAGGAACACGCACGGTGAAATACGGAGGCAGCGCTGTGCGGTACTGGCGAGACATCTCGAGGCGCAGGCCTTCTGCGCTGACGTCGACGATACGTGAAGGCACGCCATTGGCGACCGCTTCGAAGGAGGCGACGGGTTTGCGCACCGATCGCCGGACGGGCCGGTCATCGAGAATGGCCATGGCGACGAAACACATCAACATGGCGCGATCGATCGGGCGACTGAGGTACATCGTCTGCGCGCCGAACGCGTCACCCTGCGACGCTGTTGCCGCATTGCCAATCAGGATGATGGGCGAAACCGGGTTACGTCCGCGGCTCTCCACCAGGAGCCGGCGATGCGAGACGTCTGCGATGAGGAGAGCGAAGGGCAGGAGGGTCTCGTTCGCCGCGGCCTGGGCGGTGGACCGCTGCACGGGCTCGAACCCATCCGACCGAACCCAGTCGGCGACCGCCGCAGCCTCGGTGGCGTTTGGCAGCGAGACGATGACTTTTGGACGATCGGCCATGCGCGAGGAAGTGCAGCCGGCGTGCCACGCCATGGCCGCGATATTCCCGGACATTTCGCGTCATCTCGCGGGGACGCGAGCGATCGACCCACGGAACTGCCGCGTCAGGGAGAGAACCGTAATCTCGAGCCATTACATCAACCGGTAGACTGCGGGTGAGGCATATCGATGACCACCTACATCGCATTGCTGCGAGCGGTGAATCTCGGGCCGCACAACAAGATCGGTATGTCAGATCTGAGAGAGCTCTTGACCAGTCTCGGCATGCAAGGCGTGCAGACACTTTTGCAAAGCGGGAATGCCGTCTTTCAAAGCGATGCACGAACGACAGCACCGCTCGAGCGCCTGATCGAAGGTGCGGCAGCGAAACAGCTTCACGTCGAGACCGACGTGATGATCCGCTCTCACAAGGAATGGAAGGGCATCATCGCCAGCAATCCGTTTCGCAAGGAGGCCACGCAGGACCCGAGTCACCTCCTCGTCCTGCCGCTCAAGGGGTCGCCCGCCCGCGGAGCGGCCGGCGCCCTTCAGGCCGCGATCGTCGGACACGAGGTGGTTCGCGTCGATGGCCGCTGTGCCTACATCGTCTACCCGGATGGCATCGGCCGTTCGAAGCTGACGAGCGCGCTGATCGAGAAGAAACTCGGCACGCGAGGTACGGCTCGCAACTGGAACACGGTGCTGAAACTCGATGCGCTCGCTGACTCGATGCCGTGACAGCGTGGTAAATTAAATCCTTTTGTGGCTCTGACGAGAACCCGACATGGCGGCGCAGCGCAGAATTGATCTCGTCCTCGACTCAGTCAAGCGACTGCTGCGCATTGGTGCGACCGCCAACCTCCTGAACCTCCTTCAGAAACAGCACCCGGCCGACCTCGCCCAGGTCTTCAGCGAGTTGCAGGACAAGGAACGCGACGCTGCGTTCACGGTGTTGGCCGATCGGAACGGTCGCCTTGCGATGGAAGCCGTCTCCGAGCTCGGTCCGGAAAATGGCGCCAGGCTGCTGGCCACGCGTCCCCCGGAGGAGATCGCCAAGCTCGCGCAGGACATCCCGTCAGACGATGCCGCGGCCCTGATCGACCACCTCCCTGAGGAGCTGTCCGCCGCCGTCCTCCATTTGATGCGGCCGAAGGAATCGACTGTCGTCGAGAACCTCCTCGAGTACGCGGAGCGGACCGCCGGCCGCATCATGAACCCGAATGTCTTCGCGCTGAACGAAGACATCACGGTCGGCGAAGCGATCACCGAGATTCAAACCAGCCGCGACGTTGAGATGGTCTTCTATCTCTACGTCGTCGACGAGCGTCGTCACCTGGTGGGCGTTGTGTCGTTGCGGCGACTGCTCCTCGTGTCGCCAGAGACGCCGCTCAAGCGAATCATGACGGCGGATTTGATCAGCGCGCGCGTTGACATGGACCAGGAAGAAGTGGCGCGTCAGGTCGCTGCCTACAACCTGCTCGCGATTCCCGTGGTCGATGCGGAGAACAAACTGGCCGGCATCATCACCGTGGACGACGTGATCGATGTCATCAAGGACGAGGCGACGGAGGACATCTACAGGCTGGCTGGTGTCGCGGGCGACGAGCGTGCGTTCACGCCCGCGAGGGAGTCGCTGCGCAAGCGGCTGCCATGGCTCGGCATCAACCTGCTGACCGCGTTTCTTGCAGCCGCGGTCGTCGGACTCTTCGAGGGCACGATCGATCTGTTTCCCGTCCTCGCGGTCTTCATGCCAATCGTGGCTGGCATGGGTGGCAATGCCGGCACGCAGACGCTGACGGTGATCGTGCGTGGGATCGCGCTGGGCGAATTGACGTGGAGCAATTCGCGCAAAGCGCTGTTGAAGGAAGCCGTCGTCGGCCTGGGCAACGGCATAGTGCTCGGCACGGCAGCAGCCGCCGTTGTGTGGATGGTCCGAGGCAACCCCACGCTTGGGCTGGTGCTGGGGATGGCGATGATCATCAATATGTTTGTCGCGGCGGCCGCGGGCACGCTGGTGCCGCTCGGATTGCGTGCAGCCAACGTGGACCCGGCACTGGCGTCGTCGGTGTTCATCACGACGATGACCGATATGTTCGGCTTCTTCTCATTTCTGGGCCTGGCAACCGTGTTCGCGCGGTATCTGGTGTGAGACGACATAAAATAGTGCGTATTCGTGCCGCTCTACACCGCCGAGGCGCTGGTTCTTCGCACATACAAGCTCGGTGAGGCCGACAGGATTGTGGTCTTCCTGACGCGGGATCGGGGCAAGAAGCGCGGTGTGGCCAAGGGCGCCCGCCGGCCGCGATCGTCGTTTACCGGTGCGCTGGAGCCGATGACCGAGGTCAGGGTTGCCTACTTCGAGAAGGAGCGGCGGGAGCTGGTTGGGCTCAATTACGCGGAGACAGTTCGGTCGCCTCTGACGCTGGCCAATCAGGACGCG
This sequence comes from uncultured Acidobacteriota bacterium, assembly GCA_963818645.1. GTDB lineage: Bacteria > Acidobacteriota > Vicinamibacteria > Vicinamibacterales > UBA2999 > Gp6-AA40. Next base: position 53,447 of record CAWFTF010000002.1, read on the forward strand.
CTCGGATACGTCAGCTACTTCGCCGAACTCCTCGACGAGTGGGCGCAGGAGGCCGACGCCGACGATCGGCTCTATCGGCTGGGTGCCTCGATGCTCGACGCGCTTGCCGCTGGAGCGCCGGTTGAGCCGCTGGCCCGGTATTTCGAGGTACTGGCTCCTGCGGCTGCAAGGCGTGTATCCCGAATCGCACGCAGGCTTGTCGAGTGGGGCTGTAGCATTTCTGGCCGGGTCGCGTACCGTGCCGCCCCACCAGGTGGCTTCGGTGCCGATTGATCCTCGGGCGCTCAGGGAACTGGAGAACGTGCATCGGACGCTGATCACGATGCACCTGGAGAAAACGTTGAAGTCGGACCGCGTGCTTCGCGACCTTCGTCGTCACGCCTGAACGGATTGAGCGTGACGCTTCAAGACCTCATTCTCAAGCTGTCTGCGTTCTGGGCGTCTCATGGATGCCTGTTGCAGCAACCGCTCGATCTCGAAGTCGGCGCCGGGACCTCGCATCCCGAGACGCTGTTTCGTGTGCTCGGGCCCAAGCCGTGGAGCGTGGCCTACGTCCAGCCGTCACGTCGTCCTGACGACGGGCGGTTCGGGCAGAACCCGAATCGGCTGTTCAAACATCATCAGTACCAGGTGATTCTCAAGCCGTCCCCGGACGAAGTGCAGCAGCTGTATCTCGATAGCCTGGAGTCGTGCGGCATCAATCCGCGGCAGCACGACATCCGGTTTGAAGAGGACAACTGGGAGTCGCCGACACTCGGGGCCTGGGGCATCGGCTGGCAGGTGCTGCTGGATGGACTCGAGATCACGCAGTTCACCTACTTCCAACAGGTGGGCGGAATGGATCTGGCGCCGATCTCCTGCGAAATCACCTACGGGCTCGAGCGCATCGCGATGTTCCTCCAGCGCGTGGACAACGTCTTCGACCTGGAGTGGGGCGGCGGCGTGAAGTACGCCGAGGTCCGCCTGCAGGAGGAGATCGAGCAGTCGAAATACGCGTTCGGCCAGGTGGACATGCCGGCCGAGGAATTCGCGGCGGCGCATCGCGACCTCTTCGATCGAAACTTCGCGTTTGCCGAGAAGCTGCTCGCATCGAATCTCGTGTGGCCGGCGCTCGAGTACTGCCTGAAGTGCTCGCACCTGTTCAACATCCTGGACTCGAGTGGAAGCATCGGCGTGACTGAACGGACGGCTTACATCCTGCGAGTCCGTCAGCTCGCCATCCGAATTGCCAAGGCATACGTCGGGCCGGAAGAGATGAAAGCGGCGGAGGAGCTGTGACCGGACTCGACCGCGAGCTGCTCATCGAGATCGGCTGCGAGGAGATCCCCGCGAGCTGGTTGCCTGGCCTGACTGCGCAACTCGGACGTCACCTCGACGCGCGTCTGAAGGAATTCCGGCTGACGGGCGAAGGAGCCGCTGAAACGTACAGCACGCCGCGCCGCCTGACCGCGCGAGTCGCGAAGCTCTCCGAGCGCCAGAGCGACTTCGAGGAGCTCGTCACCGGCCCGCCGGTTTCCGCCGCGTTCAAAGCGGACGGGCAAACAACGCCGGCGGCGATCGGGCTTTGCAAAGAAGTACGGCGTCGAGGTCGAGGCGCTCGAGCGCACTGAAACACCGAAGGGCGCCTATCTCGCGTACCGCGTTCGTCAGCGCGGGAAGGCGACCGTCGATGTCCTGGCCGATCTCATGACGGGACTGCTTCGTGACATGACGTTCCCGAAGCAGATGCGGTGGGACGCGTACCTCGAAGACGGCAAAGGCGATTTTCCGTTCGGCCGCCCGATTCGATGGCTCGTACTGCTGTATGGCGGCCGCGTGGTGCCGTTCGTCATTCGCCGCACCGAGTTGGCGCAGGGACCAACGGTGCAGGACATTCGATCGGGTCCTAACACCTACGGCCATCGCTTCTTGACGACCAGCGGACGAGCCGGTCGCGCAATCAAGGTCAAAACGTTCGACGACTATCAGGCGAGGCTGCTCGAGAACTTCGTCATCCTGGCGCGCTCGGAGCGCGAGCAGCGGATTCGTCGCGAGCTGGAGACACACGCACGCAAGCTGGGCGCGCGGGTCAGCGGTCTCGTGGCGTCGCAGTCGTCGCTGCTGCAGGAAGTGCCGGACCTCGTCGAGTACCCCTCAGTCGTCGCGGGTCACATCCCGGTCGAGTTCCTCAAGCTTCCCGAGGAAGTGCTGACGACGACGATGATTCACCACCAGCACTACTTCCCGGTGGTGGATGAGGAGGGGCACCTGAAGCCGGCGTTCCTGGCCGTCATCAACATGCAGGCGGAACGTCCCGAGATCATCGCGCGCAACTCGGAGCGCGTGCTGACGGCGAGGCTGCGCGACGCGCGATTCTTCTGGGACGAAGATCGCAAGACGACGCTCCAGTCACGCATCGACAGGCTGTCGACGATCCTCTTTCACAAGAAGCTGGGGAGCTATAAGGAAAAAGCCGATCGCATCGCCGCGCTGGCCGCGTGGCTCGCCGAAGAAGCCTTCGGTCGCCCCGACGCCGCAGCAAGCGCTGAACGCGCCGCCAGGCTCTGCAAAGCGGATCTTGCGACCGACATGGTCCGCGAGCTCACCGAGCTCCAGGGCACGATGGGCGGAATCTATGCCCGCGAGGAAGGGCTGCCCGAGGAGATCTGGAAGGCGATCTACTACCACTACTTGCCCGTCGGCGTCGAAGCGGATGCACCACCGTCGCGGCAGCAACTCGGCGCAGCGGCGGTCACGTGGTCAGCTGTATCGCTGGCCGACAAGCTCGATTCGGTTGTCGGTATGTTCTGGGCTGGCGAGCGTCCGACCGGCTCGCGCGATCCGCTTGGTCTCCGGCGACAGGCGCAGGGGGCGGTGAAGATTCTGGTGGACCTGCCGGATCTGGCTGGCCTCGAGAATCGACTTCCGCTCGGACGCCTGCTCGAGCAGGCGGCGCTCCCGTTCGGCGGGTACGGCGATTCGGAAGCGCCGCTCCTGGCGTTCATGGGCGATCGCGTGTCGTACCTGCTCGAGCAGCGAGGCTTCGATATCCGCAGCGTGCGCGCCGTGACGCATGCGGGAACGGCAACGATCAGCCCGCTCGAGACGTTGCGCAAGCTCGAAGCGCTCGCGCAGATGTCAGGCTCGGAATCGTTACTTGGTGTTGCGACGCTGCTCAAGCGCGTGAAGAACATCTCGAAGGGTGTGCAGGCGCCGGCCACCGTCGACGCCGCACTGTTGACGGAACCGGCCGAGCAAGCACTGGTGTCCGCACTACAGGCTGGTGCGACAGGCATTCGCGCAGCCGCGTCGCGTGGTGACTATCGCGACGCCTTTACTGGAATCGCGGCGCTGCAGCCGCCGGTGGCGAAGTTTTTCGATGACGTGCTGGTGATGGCCGAGGACGAGCGTCTGCGTGCGGCGCGGCTCGGCCTCGTCGCCACGCTGCGCGGACTGATCCTGGACATTGCAGACATTTCCGAGATCGTGACGGAGTAGAAGGGGAGAGCGAGTTCGAATGGCGAAGAAGACCGCGAAAAAGACTGCTGCGAAGAAGAGCGCCCGACCGAAGACCACGCCGAAGGCGAAGACATCGGGCAAGTACGTGTTCCAGTTCGGGAAGAAGACAGATGGCAACGGGACGATGAAGCCGCTGCTCGGCGGCAAGGGGGCAAATCTCGCCGAGATGTGCCGCATCGGGTTGCCCGTGCCTCCCGGGTTCACGATCACGACTGAGGTGTGCACGTATTACTACGATCACAAGCGCACCTATCCCTCCACGTTGCAGGGTCAGATGAAGGCTGGCATCGCGGCCATCGAGAGCCAGACGAAGAAGAAGTTCGGCGATTTGAAAGATCCGCTGCTCGTGTCCGTCCGTTCCGGTGCGCGCGATTCGATGCCGGGCATGATGGACACGATTCTGAACCTCGGGCTGAACGATCAAACGGTCGAAGCGCTCGGCGAAGAAGACGAACAACCCGCGCTTTGCCTGGGACTGCTATCGCCGCTTCATTCAGATGTATGGCGACGTCGTGCTGGGTGTCCAGAAGCGACCGGACGAGGATCACGAACCGTTTGAGACGGTCATCGAAACGCTCAAGCACGAGCGCTATCACAAGGATTTCGAGGACACGAAGCTCACGGTCGAGGATCTGCGGGAGCTCGTGGCCCGGTTCAAGGCGCTCGTGAAAGAGCGCGTCGGCAAGAATTTCCCGACCTCCCCATGGGACCAGCTGATGGGTGCCGTTGGCGCCGTCTTCGGCTCGTGGATGAACGACCGGGCCATCGTCTATCGGCGCAAGTACAACATCCCGACCGAGTGGGGAACCGCCGTCAACGTGCAGGCGATGGTCTACGGCAACACCGGAGACAACTCGGGTTCAGGTGTGGCGTTCACGCGCAACCCGGCGAACGGTGTGAAAGAGTTCTACGGCGAGTTCCTCATCAACGCGCAGGGCGAGGACGTCGTCGCCGGCGTACGCACGCCGGAGCCTGTGGCCGAGCTGAAGAAGCACATGCCGAAGGCGTACCAGGAACTCGAACGCATTCGGCAGACGCTGGAGCGCCACTTCAAGGACGTGCAGGACTTCGAGTTCACGATCGAAGAAGGCGTCGTCTACATGTTGCAAACGCGGAACGGCAAGCGCACCGCCATGGCGGCGCTGAAGTTCTCGATGGACATGCAGAAGGAGAAGTTGATCGACTGGAAGACGGCGGTCATGCGTAATCCGGCCGATCAGCTCGAACAGCTTCTCGCGCCGGTGTTCGACACCACTGAGGTGGCGAAGGCCAAGGCGATCGCGACCGGCTTGCCGGCCGGTCCAGGCGCAGCCTCAGGCCGGATCTACTTGAATGCCGATCGCGCGGTCACCGCGGCCGAGAAGGGCGAGCAGGTTCTCCTCGTGCGCGTCGAGACGTCGCCCGAAGATCTGCGCGGCATGATTGCGGCCGAAGGCATCCTGACCGCGCGCGGAGGCGTGTCGTCACACGCGGCACTTGTCGCTCGCCAGATGGGCAAGGTCTGCGTTTGTGGTGCGGCGGCGGTGGAAGTGGACTACCAGGCACGCACGGTCACCGTCGACAAGCAGACCTTCAAGGAAGGCGACTGGATGTCGATCGACGGCACTGCCGGCAAGGTCTACGCCGGCAAGGTCAAGACCGCGCCTTCCGAGATCGTGGCCGGTCTCATCAACGGCGACGAGGCCGCGAAGAAGACGGAGAAGTTCAAGAGCTTCCAGCAGTTGATGAAGTGGTGCGATGACGCATCGCGCATGGATGTGCGGACCAACGCGGACACGCCGGAGCAGACCGAGAACGCCATCGCGTTCGGAGCGGTCGGCATCGGCCTGTGCCGCACCGAGCACATGTTCTTCGAGGGCGATCGTATCGACGCGATGCGCGAGATGATTCTCGCCGAGACGCTCGAGGCTCGGAAGGCGGCGCTGGCAAAGCTCCTGCCTTACCAGCGCGAGGACTTCGCGGGGATCTTCCGAGCGCTCAAGGGGTATCCGGCGACGATTCGTTTCCTCGACCCTCCGCTGCACGAGTTCCTGCCGAACACCCCGGAACAGCAGAAGGATCTTGCCAAGAAGCTCGGGATGGACGTCCACGCGATTCACTCGCGCGTGGAGCAGCTCCACGAGTTCAACCCCATGCTCGGCTTCCGTGGCTGTCGGCTCGGGATCGGCTATCCCGAGATCTCCGGCGATGCAGGCGCGTGCGGTGTTCGAGGCCGCCGCGATCGTCCAGAAGGAAGGCATCAAGGTCCAGCCGGAGATCATGATTCCGCTCGTCGGGTTCAAGAAGGAGCTCGATCTTCAGATCGAGGTCGTCCACCAGGCGGCGCGTGAGGTGCAGGCCGAGCAGAAGGTGAAGTTGAAATATCTGGTCGGCACGATGATCGAGATCCCGCGCGGTGCGCTCACAGCGGACGAGATCGCGCAGTCAGCAGACTTCTTCAGCTTTGGAACCAACGACCTGACGCAGACCGGCCTCGGCATGTCGCGCGACGACTCGGGCTCGTTCCTCCCGACGTATCAGGAGCTCGAGATCACGAAGACGAATCCGTTCGCCTCGCTCGACCAGAGTGGTGTGGGCCAGCTCGTCGACATCGCCGTGACGAAGGGACGCCAGACGCGGCCCGACATCAAGCTGGGCATCTGCGGTGAACACGGTGGCGACCCCTCGTCGATTCACTTCTTCGAGAAGGTCGGGCTCAACTACGTGAGCTGCTCGCCGTACCGCGTGCCGGTTGCGCGACTGGCGGCGGCGCAAGCCGCACTCTCGATGAAAGCGGGGAATTGATCGCCGTCTACGTTCACGAGAACGGGACCACGAGGGAAGTGGACCGGGTCGAGCCTGCATGGCTCGACCCGTCTTCACCGGTCAAGCTCTGGGTGGATCTGCCGGCGCCCTCCGACAGCGACTTTGCCCTGCTGAACGATATCTTCCATTTCCATCCGCTTTCCATCGAAGATGCGCGCAGCGCGCTCCAGTACCCCAAGGTCGAGCAGTATCCCCAGTATCTCTATCTCGTGCTGCACGGGATTGACAGCAAGGAGGGGGCCCGCACCTTCTCCACGCGCGACATCGATTTCTTCCTCGGCAAGAATTACCTGGTCACGGTGCACGATGGTACGTCGCGCAGCATCAAGCGCCTGCGAGAGGCGTGTGGTCAGTACGAGCACCTCCTCGCCGAAGGGCCGGTCGCGCTCGCGCACCGGATCGTCGATTCGATGGTGGAGAACTACCGTCCCGTCACCGAGGCGCTCGAAGAACGGATCGAGACGCTCGAGGAGCGCGCCCTGGCAGGCCGGACGCAACTGGTGGCGCAGGTCATGAAGGTCAAGCGCGAGCTGGCGCAGATGCGCCGCGTGCTGATTCCGCAGCGAGACGCTATCGGACGGCTCGCGCGTCGTGAGTTCCCGACGATTTCGGACGAGATGGCATTCCGGTTCCGCGACGTCTACGACCACGTCGTCCGCCTGGCTGACGAGGTGATCCTCTTTCAGGACCGGATGACGGGCGTTCTCGAGGTGAATCTGGCCAGCGTCTCGAATCGACTGAACCAGATCATGAAGGTCCTGACGGTGATGTCCACGATCTTCCTGCCGCTCACGGTCCTGACCGGGATGTGGGGAATGAACATCGATCTTCCGCATCTCCCGGGCGGCGCCGGCTCGCAGTTCTGGTGGATCAGCGGCATCATGTTCGCCATCAGTTCCGCGATGCTCGTCGTGTTTCGGCTGAATAGATGGATCTGAGAAGCCTGAATGGGAAAGATCCATCGACTTCCAGACGACCTCGCGAATCAGATTGCGGCGGGCGAAGTCGTCGAGCGGCCTGCGTCCGTCATCAAGGAGCTGGTCGAGAATTCGCTCGATGCTGGTGCGCGACGCATCGCCGTCACGGTCGAATTCGGCGGCAAGAAACTGATTCGCGTCGAGGACGATGGCGAGGGGATGGAGCCGGAGGACGCGCGGCTGGCCATCGAGCGCCACGCCACGAGCAAGATTCGTCGATCTGACGACCTGGCGCGCATCGCGACGCTCGGCTTTCGCGGTGAGGCGCTGCCGAGCATCGCGTCGGTTTCGCATTTCGTCCTGCGGTCGCGTGCACGAGGCGCCGCGTCAGGCACCGAGGTTCGCGTCAATGGCGGCACCATCGCCTCGGTGATGGAAGCCGGCATGCCGGAAGGCACCTCGATTGAAGTCGCCGATGTCTTCTACAACCTGCCGGCCCGCCGCAAGTTCCTGAAGTCGGACGGGGCCGAGTCCGCCCAGGTGTCGCGCATCGTCACACAGCTCGCGCTCTGCTATCCGGAAGTGGGCTTCACGCTCACGAGCGCCGGGCGCAAAGTGGTGCAGGTTCCTCCCGTCGCGTCGCTTCGCGAGCGTCTCTATCAGTTGTACGGCGATCGGACCGATCTCGTGGACGTGAAGCGTCAGACCGGCGACGTGAGCCTCATCGGTTACATTGCGGCGCTGGCCGAGCAGGGTCCCACGCGCGGGCCGCAGAACGTCTTCATCAACCGGCGCATCGTGAAGGATCGGACGATCGCACACGCCATCATCGACGCCTACAGCGTGGCGTCGATCAAGGAGCGCAGCCCGGAGGTGCATCTCTTCATCGAGATGCCTCCCGACACGGTGGACGTCAACGTGCATCCGACGAAGGCGGAGGTCCGGTTCCGCGACCAGTCGTTCATCCACGAACTGGTGCGTCGTGCGCTTGGCGACGCGCTCGGTCGAGGCCCCGCGCCAGAACTGCAGCTCATCGCGCCAGGGTCCGGCCAGCCGCAGCCGTCGACATTGCCGCTCCCGACTTCGTACTCTGCCGTGTTTCCCAGCCGCTGGACTGTCGGGGCAAGTGCACCGACCCGCGAAGCGAGTTCGCACCGACGAGCGTAAGTGGGTTCGCACCGACAACCGAAGGAAGCATCGCACCGACGAGCGCCAGCGGGATCGCACCCGGTATCAAGCCGTTGATGCCATTGGGGCAGTTCCGCGACACCTTCATCATCGCGGTGGACGAAGACGGCATCGCGATCATCGATCAACACGTCGCTCACGAGCGCATCCTGTTCGAGCGCATCACTGAGCGGCTGACGAGCGGCCAACTGGGAAGCCAGCGGTTGCTCGAGCCGATGCTCGTCGAGATGTCGGCTGCGGGACGTCAGGCACTGGTCGGACACGCAGCGGAGCTCAGTCGACTCGGGTTCGAGGTTGAGGAGTTCGGCGGCGGTTCGCTGCGCGTCTCTGCCTTTCCGTCGCTGCTCACACGCGAGGACTGCGACGTCGCGCTGCGCGCGCTCGCCGACGATCTCGAAGGACTGGATCGGGGATCGAAAGTCGAAGACGCGATCAAACGCATCGCAGCGACGATGGCGTGTCACGCCGCAGTCAAGGCCAACTATCCACTGACGATGGAGAAGATGGCGCACATCCTGGAGGAACTCCGGCGCACGGCGTACTCGACGATCTGTCCGCACGGGCGGCCGGTGATGTTGCGCTTGACCCGACGCGAGGTCGAGAAGAATTTCCAGCGAATCTGAGTCGTATAATCCGCGTCAGATTGAGGCGCCCGATGAGCAGATTGCGCATGTCGCTCCACTGGATCCTGTGGCTGACCGTTTCGGCGACGACAGCGCTGGTAGCGCAGCAACCCGCGCCGCCCGGACTGCCGCCGCTATTTCTGCGTGAAGAGTGGCGCCAGCGCGATCGTCCACCCGATGCACCTGCGAACTTCGTCCCCGAGGCGGGAGTGACATCGGCCGCCGTCACGAATCCAAGCCTCGAGTTGAAGCTCTACGATCCGAACACGAAGAGCGTGGCCGGTTACGAGAAACAGCCGCCGGCGGGATCGGTCGCGCGAGACTGGAGCGGGCCGGCCTGCATCCAACTTGCCGGCTATAACCAGAATCCACCGCCGAAAGATGTTGGCGCCGGCGCGCGGACGGATCCGCCAAATCTCTGGACTGGTGTCTGCCAGACGCCGGTCGCAGCGACTCTTCGCGACAAGAACAGCTACGTCGATCTGACAGGTCTCGCTCGAATCAAGTGGGTGACCCGCGTGTCTGGCTTTCACGTAGTGCGGCCCGTGGTGAAGCTTGCGGATGGCACGTGGCTCGTTGGCGACTACGGTGAAGGCGCACCGTCGAGCAATTCGACGCTGTTCCTCGAGTCCGAGTTCGCGGTCGCCTCGATTCGCTGGCTCACGCTCGACATCACGCGTGTCGTCACTCGAGGTCAGACGTGGGTCGAGAAACCTGACCTGAGTAGGGTGGACGAGATCGGTTTCGCGGATCTCCTGCCCGGCAGCGGCCATGGGTGGGGCGGCTTCGTAAACGTGGCAAGAATCGAGGTCTACGGAAAGCCAGTCCGGAGGTAGCGCGATGGCTACCTACTTGAGCGTCGAACCCGCGATGATCTGCCATCGTCCATCGCGCTTGAGCCAGACCCGCATGAACTTGATCGTTCCGGTGAACTGCGGCCCCTCGTAGTGCCCTTCGCACGTCAGCACGACAGCTGGACCGTGCTCCACGAACGTGCCGTATTTCATGTCGACCTTCGTAAACTTCTGCCCCTTGCCGGAGCCGGGGCGGTGCGCTTCGACGACTCGCGTCTTGAGCTGCATCCCATCCAGGACGACATCGTCCGCCAGATGCTCCTCGAAGAACGCAGGGTCGGGGCCAAGCTCCGCTTGGCGTAAACGCTCCTCCAAGTGCATGATCTCTTCCCGTGTGCTCATCGGGTCACCTCATCTCGATGCGTGACCGATTGTGCATCCGACATGCCAGCATGAGACGACATTCGCCGACCTCAGGAGACGTTATGCGACGACTGATCTGGACCCTTGCGATCGGCCTCTGCCTCGCGGCGCCGCTCTCGGCCGCCACCGTTGACGGCCTCTCGATCCATTCCTCGACGACCGGAACCGGCCAGGCCACGGTGATCTTCATTCACGGGTGGACGTGCGACTCGTCGTCGTGGACCTCGCAGGTGCCGGCGTTCGCCAAGAAGTACCGCGTTGTGACGGTCGATCTGCCGGGACATGGAAAGAGCGCGTCGCCGAAGGACGGAAAGCTCTCGATGGGGTTGTTCGCGCGCGCGGTGGAGGCCGTGCGGGCCGAAACGAAGGCCGACAGAGTCGTGCTCGTCGGTCACAGTATGGGTGCGCCAGTAATCCGTGAGTACGCACGACTGTATCCGGAGCACGTGGCCGGACTGGTCGCTGTTGATGGCCCGCTCGACCTTCGCGGATTTCCGCCACCGAACTTCCAGCAGCCGCCGCCGATGGTCGGGCCCGAGGGCGTCAAGGCGCGCGAGAAAATGATTCGCGGCATGTTCACCCCGCAAACGCCACAGCCGCTTCAGGAGCACATTCTCAAGATGATGCTGGGAACCTCTGAAGCCACAGCCAATGGCGCCATGGCCGCCGTCTTCGATTCGTCGCTGTCGAAGACCGACGTCATCAAGGCGCCGGCGCTCTCGGTGTACGCCGGCACAGCACAGATGCCCGATGCGAAGGTCATGAAGGAAGTGCTGCCGAACTCCGAGGTGACGCAGGTTGCCGGCACCGGACATTTCGTGATGATGGAGAAGCCGGAGGAGTTCAACCGCGTGCTGACCTCCTTCCTTGACAAGATCAAGTACTGAAGGCATGAGGAGGGGTTGGCTCACTCTCGTCGCGTCGCTCGTTGCGTTACTCGCGCACGCGGTCGCTCCGCGTGCGCAGTCGCCGGTCCAGTCGTGCGACTCGAAGCCGACGCCTTCCTGGTGTAGCGCCGTTCCCGGCGATCGCGCCGAGGGTTGGCTGTCGCAGCGCCGCTCCGAAGTGATGGCGCGCAACGGCATGGTGGCGAGCAGCCAGCCGCTCGCGGTCCAGGCCGGTGTCGACGTGTTGAGACGCGGCGGCAACGCGATCGATGCCGCCGTTGCGACGGCTGCCGTCCTCAGCGTCGTGGAGCCCATGAACGTTGGGCCGGCTGGCGATCTGTTCGCCATCGTCTACATCGCCGCAGAGAAGAAACTGTATGCGCTCAACGCGAGTGGAAAGGCGCCAAGCGGCCAGACACTCGCTCGTATGAACGCGGCAGGCTACAGATGGAACCCCGACAACTGGGGGCCGGGGTCAGGCATGCCACCCGGCGGTATCCTGACCGTCACGGTCCCCGGCGCGGTCTGGGGATGGGAAGAGGTGCTGCGCCGTTTCGGGACGATGACGTTCACCGAGACGCTGCAGCCAGCCATCGACTACGCGGAACAGGGATTCCCGATCTCAGAACGCATCGCATCCGACTGGCGCCTCCCGCGTGGACTGTCGCCGGCACCGGGTGATCCACGTGGATGTTGCACGCAGATCGATCCCGATTCGATTGCCACGTGGTACATCGATGGCAAACCGCCAGCTGCGGGGCACGTCCATCACAACCCCGGTCTCGCGAAGTTGTTTCGCATCCTTCAGCAGAGAGGCCGTGCCGGCTTCTACGAAGGCAACGTTGCGTCCGCAATCGTCGCAAAGTCCAGCGCACTCGGCGGGACGATGACCACGGCCGACCTCGCCGGCTATACGGGTCAGTGGATGGACGTGGCGACGACGAACTATCACGGCTACGACGTGGCGACGCTGCCGCCGCCCGCACAGACGTGGGCCACGGACGAGATGCTGAACATTCTCGAGAGCTGCGTACCCGTGTGGGCCCCGGGTGAGACGCTTGCCTCGCTCGGTCCCTCGAATCCCAAGTACTGGCACTTCCTCGTCGAGGCGAAGAAGCTGGCGTACGGTGACCTCTACGCCTACAACGCCGATCCCGATTTCGCCAAGGTGCCGATCGATCGACTGCTGTCGAAACCGTACGCCGCGTCGCTCTGCAGCCGGGTCGATCCCGAGCGTGCGTCGCGACCCGCTGCCGTTGGCCGCGCCGACTCGAGCGGCGACACGATCGTGCTGTCCACGGCAGACCGATCCGGCAATATGGTGGCGTGGGTGAACAGCCTGTTTGACAGCTTTGGTTCGGGTATCACTGTGCCGGGATACGGCATCACGCTGCACAATCGCGGTGCACTGTTCTCGCTCGATCCGAAAAGCCCGAACGCGATCGCGCCAGGGAAGCGTCCCTTCAATACGCTGTCGGCCGGATTCGTGCGGCAGAACAATCAGCCGCTGATGACCGTGACGCTGATGGGCGGCGACATGCAGGCGCAGGGCATTGCCCAGGTGCTCGTCAACGTGCTCGATCTCGGTGCGAACGTCCAGGCCGCCAGCGACATGGCTCGCTTCCGTCACGCGCAGGTGCCCAACGTCCTCAGCATGGAGTCTCCGCTGTTTCGCCTGGTGGGTGCGCGCCTGAAGGCGATGGGGCATGACGTCCGATCGGTGGGGGGCAGCATCGTGGGGGGCTATCAGGCGATCATGTTCACTCCAGACGCGGATGCCGCAGGACTGTCGCCGGGCATTGGCGGTTTCTATAGGGCGGGATCGGACCATCGTAAGGATGGCCAGGCTGCGGGGTTCTGATGTCTGAACGAACGGCCGCATGGCCTGACCTTCCGCTGGCCGCATGGCAGGATACCTTCGCCACCCTGCATCTCTGGACGCAGATCGTCGGGAAGATCCGTCTCGTCAAGTCGCCGTGGCTCAATCATTCCTGGCACACGACTCTCTACGTCACGTCGCGAGGGCTGACCACGTCGCCGATTCCGGACGGAAGACGGACGTTCGAGCTGGAGTTCGATTTCACAGCACATCGACTCGAGCTTCGATCGAGTGACGGCCGCCGCGAAGAGGTTCCACTTCGTGCACAGAGTGTCGCCGTGTTTCACAGTCTGGTGATAGAAGCGCTGCGGCGTCTCGACATCGAGGTGCGCATCTCGCGAAAGCCGTCGGAGCTCGTCGATCCGATCCCGTTTGCCGAGGACGAGACGCATCGCTCGTACGACGCTGAGTACGTGCATCGATTCTGGCGAGCGCTCGTCCAGGCCGATCGTGTGTTCAAGATTTTCCGGGCGCGCTTTATCGGCAAGGCGAGCCCGGTTCACTTCTTCTGGGGTGCGGGCGATCTGGCGGTCACGCGCTTCTCGGGACGCAGAGCCCCCGAGCATCCCGGTGGCATTCCCAATCTTCCGGACTGGGTGACGCGCGAGGCGTACTCACACGAAGTCAGCAGCTGCGGGTTCTGGCCGGGCGGCGGGGCGATCGATTACCCGGCGTTCTATTCGTATGCCTATCCGGCGCCTGCGGGATTCGCCGAGGCACGCGTCGAGCCTGAGGGTGCGTTCTACAGCAAGGACTACGGCGAGTTCATCCTGCCGTACGATCGCGTGGCGCGGGCGGCGTCGCCGGATGAGACGCTGCTGGAATTTCTTCAGTCCACGTATGAAGCGGCGGCGACGCTGGCCGCCTGGGATCGCTCGGCTCTGGAAAGCGATTTGTCAGTAGGCAGTAAGCAGTAGGCGGTAGGCGGTAGGCGGAGTCATGAACACGTTCGCGAAGCTCAATCTGAAAGACCAGAGCGACATCGTGATCGTGAATGCGCCGGAGAGTTTCGAGCGCGAAATCGCGTCGCTGAAAGGCGTCACGGTGCGCCGCTCGATGTCCGAGGTGAAGCAGGTGGACTTCTCCCTGAGCTTTGTCACGAAACAAAAAGAGGTCGACGCGCTGGCAAAGACCGTCGGCCGCAAAGCGGCCGGCGACGCGATCGTCTGGCTTGCCTACCCGAAGAAGAGCTCCACGAAGTACGTCTGCGAGTTCAATCGGGACAGCGGATGGCCATCGATGGGGGAGGCGGGTTTCGAGCCCGTACGCATGGTGGCGATCGACGAAGACTGGTCAGCGCTGCGCTTCCGTCGCGCCGAGTTCATCAAGAACATGACGCGGCCTGAGCAGTATAGGTACGCCTCTCATTCCAAAACCACGAAGACCACGAAAAGTACAAAGAAAAAATAGATCTTTCGTGTCCTTCGTGAACTTCGTGGTTAAAAGGCAACCGTTTGCTGCAGCGTCAGCGAGCACCACGCTCCGATAGACCGGCAGGAACCAACCTTGCTTCGTCGCCTCATCGAGGCTGCGCTCGACGCGTTTCATGTAGTCCTTCTTGTCCTTGTACAGCTTTTTCAGATCCGCCTGCGAGAACGCCATCTCGTAGCCCGCCAGGCCGCAGAGTTGATTCTGTGCTGCTTCACCGCGCACGGCGACAAAGGGGTGCGCGTTCTGGATGGGAGGGACGGCGCCTTCGTTACGCACGCCGTACTTCTTCACGGGCACGTCTACGTACGCATTCCTGATCCCACCGCGCGCGTTACCGTGCTCGTCGAGCGCCATCAGCGAGCCGTCGTTGATGACGTTGCGATCGACGAGGATGCGATCGGCCTTCGGCGGCACGTGCCCTTATCCACCCACTGCCAGAGATGGTTGAGCGCGACGGACATATACGCCGCGAGCGGGAATCGGCTGATTGGAAGCTTGCAGGGGTTCGGGTAGTACGCGGCGGCGTCGCGCGAGTCGATGTGCGCCATGCCGGGGAACTCGTAGACGCGGAACTGATCGCCCGGCGCATCGCCGTCCTGGCGCGCCGTCGCCGTGCCGCTCATCACCTCCGTCATCGTCGGCACCTGAATCATCGGCACGTCGATCTGTCGAATGGTGGCGCCTGTGCTCGTCGGCAGGAAGCCGTCGTAGATCGGCTTCATGTCGGAGAGACGAAGCACCATGTGCGCGGGCAGATAGTTGATGAGTGCCGCCGCCGACGCTGACGTGCCGGCGAGGATCATGTTGCGAACGGGAAGTGCGGCCAGCGGGTTCCCCGGTTGTTTCGACTTCATCAGCGCGCCGACCTGAGCGAGGATCTCGGCCGCCTGTCCCGCTCCTACCTGCAGACTCTTGTAGCGTTCGGAGTTGAACTCCGCGAACGGGACGCTCGTGCTCGTCAGGATGTCGAGCCCGACATGTCCCGTCGTCATCGAGTAGGCGTGCGTGAAGTGAAACATCCACGCGTTGCCGCTCGGATGCATCGACTCCGCAAGCACGAGGCCGCTGAACTTCGATGAATCGGCCGGCCGGCGGATGACGATGCGCGTGGTGTAGGGCTGACCGTTCGCTGTGCCGGAGACGAAGTATTCGTGCGCCTCGTACTTGAAGTGCGCCATATCGTCACCAGGCTTGAGCTCCATCAGTGATTCGAAGATCGGACCCGGCCCGGTGATCTCAGCGGAGATGGTGGGCAGAGGCGCGGCCACCGGTGTCGCGGGCAGATTGATCTCAGGACCCGGACCGCCCCCACGACGCCCCTGGCCACCCTGACCGGCTTGGCCACCCCGTCCCTCACGAGTCGGAATGGCGGTCTGGGCAAGAACCGTTGCGAAGCTGAGCACGGTGACGAGAAGAGCCACTCCAAGTCGAAGCATCACTTTTGACCTTTACCTTTTGACCTTTGCCCTTGCTTGTATTGCTCCCAGGCATCCAGTCTTCGTTTGATCTCTTTCTCGAAGCCGCGTTCGGTTGGCCGGTAGTACGTCTTGTCTGCGAGCGATGGCGGCAGGCACTCCATGCCGGTCACCGCATCGGGGTCGTCGTGCGCGTACTGGTAGCCCTTCCCGTACTCCAGCTGTTTCATCAACTTCGTCGGTGCATTTCGCAGATGCAGTGGCACCGGCTCGGCGGCTTGGGTATGCGCGTCTGCGGCTGCCGCATTGTATGCGGTGTAGACCGCGTTGCTCTTGGGTGCGGTTGCCAGGTAGATGGCCGCCTGTGCGAGCGCCGTGTTGCCCTCGGGCATGCCGATGAAATGTGCCGCGTCCTTGGCCGCGACCGCGACGATCAACGCCTGGGGATCGGCGATACCGATGTCTTCCGATGCGAATCGAACGAGACGACGGGCGATGTAGAGCGGATCTTCGCCGGCTTCCAGCATCCGGGCAACCCAGTAGATCGCGGCGTCAGGGTCGCTGTTGCGCATCGACTTGTGCAGCGCCGAGATCAGGTTGTAGTGCTCTTCGCCGCCCTTGTCGTAGAGCAGCGCGCGGCGCTGGATCGACTGCTCGAGTTGGGGCATGCCCAACTGCCGCACGCATGTCTCCGGATCCATCGGCGCTGAGGCTGCTGCGAACTCCAACAGGTTGAGCGCCGATCGCGCATCGCCGTTGGCGAATTGTGCGATGGCCACGATGGCCTCGTCCGAGACGCTGATCTCCGTCGAGCCGAGACCACGCTCGGTGTCGGCAAGCGCGCGACGCAGGATCTGCTCGACAGCATCACTCGTCAGTGGTTGGAGGACGAACACTTTCGAGCGTGAGAGCAGCGCCGCGTTGACCTCGAACGACGGGTTCTCGGTGGTCGCGCCGATGAGCACGATGTCGCCGGCTTCGACTCGCGGCAGGAACGCATCCTGTTGCGCCTTGTTGAATCGATGAATCTCGTCGACGAAGACGATCGTGCGACGTCCCGTTCGCCGCCGGCGGTCTTGCGCCGCGGCCATGACCTCTTTGATTTCTTTGATGCCCGCCAGCACCGCACTGAAAGGGACGAAGTGCGCCTGCGTCAGCTCTGCGATGATCCGCGCGAGCGTCGTCTTGCCGGTGCCAGGAGGTCCCCAGAGGATGATCGACTGCAGCAGGTCGCGTTCGATTGCCTCGCGCAGCGGTTTGCCGGGGCTCAGGATCTCATCCTGGCCGACGAGGTCGTCGAGCGTTCGCGGCCGCACCCGCTCTGCCAGGGGAGTGCCGGCCGCAGAAGTTCCCGATCCGAGCAACTCCTGTGCGGCTCGCTCGTCGTCTTCGTCCGCAAATAATGAGCTCAACTACGGACTCCCAAATTCCAACCCCCAATTCCCAAAGTCGAGAGCCCAGAGACCAGAGTCGCGAGGAGCGTCTATCCGCGGTGCCGTCGTGCCGCGTAGACGAGAATCGCGCCCGCCGCCGCGACGTTCAACGACTCCACGCGCGCTGCCATCGGAATCGAGACCAGCGCATCGCACTGGCTCGTCACTTCGTCAGACAGCCCGGCGCCTTCGCCACCGACGAGGAGCGCGACCTTGCCGCGCCAGTCGATGGCGTCTGGATCCTGGCCGCCGCGCGGCACCGCCGCAATGGACCTGATACCTCCGGTCTTGAGGCACGTCATCACCGAGGCAGTGGGCATGCCGCCGACGACTGGCAGCCGCAATGTACTACCCATGCTCCCGCGAATCGCCTTCCATGAAAACGGATTGGCGGACGCGCCCGTCACGAACATACCGCTCATGCCGCCAGCTTCCGCCGTGCGAACCAGTGCGCCGACGTTGCCTGGATCCTGCACGTCAATCGCGACGAGCACGAGCGCATTCGACGCCGAGCAGACATCTTCGGCGGACGCAGGGCGCCGCGTCGCGATCGCAATGAGGCCCGACGGTGTGCGAACGGGACTCATCGCGGCGAAGACCGCATCAGGCGCCTGTACGACTTCCACACCGGATCTCTCGAGCATCTGCGCGACGCGCCCTTCCTCTGTTTCCGACGCCATCCGAGACGATGAGACCGCAGCGAGCTCGAAGGAGTGGCCCGACTCGTGTGCGTCGCGTACCAGGTGTACGCCGTCGAGGAGTACAAGCGCGCCAGCGAAATCGGCGGAGTCCGCGAGCGCACGGAATCGGGCGACGATGGGGTTCTGTCGGCTCGAAATGGAGCGCATTAGCTGGTTGGTGGATCGTGGATGGTTGTTCGTGGTGGTCCTGAGCTATCACCATCCACTATCCACCATCCACTGACCATCCAGCTCATTGTGCTACAGTCTGATTTCAACGATGAAAGACAGAATTCTCAAGCGATTCAACGATGAAATCGCGGGGCTCGAGCGCGAGCTGAAGGTCGATCTGCCAAAGGAGATCCAGCGCGCGCGTGAGCTTGGAGATCTGCGCGAGAACGCCGAGTACAAGGCAGCCAAGGAGCGTCAGGAGATCGTCAACGCACGCATCGCCATGCTCAAGAAACGGGCAGGCGAGATCGCGATGATCAATCTCGACCGCATCCCGAATGACCGCGCCGGATTCGGATCGACGGTCGAGCTCAAGGCGTCGACCGGAGAGAACGTCGTGTATCAGCTGGTCATGCCTGAAGAGGCCGACGTCGAAAAGGGGCTCATCTCGACATCGTCGCCAATCGGACGTGCGATCCTCAACAAGGAAGTGGGCGACGAGATTCACGTCACGACGCCAAACGGCAAGCGCAACTTCGAGTTGATGAAGTTGACCACCATCCACGATGAGTGATTGGTGCAACCTTATTCCCCCTCACGTCGCACCGCGCTTGTTCTGACAGGCACGGGTGCGCACGGCGCCTATCACGCCGGCGTGCTGCGGGCGCTGCAGGAAGCTGGCGTCAAGATTGACGTGACCGCGGGGCACGGTGTTGGAGCCGGCAGTGCGGCTCTGGCGGCGATCGACGGCGCAGCGCGCCTCTGGGATCCACAGGGAATCTGGCGTGGCGCGCGCGCGCGGCAGTTATATACGTGGCGGCTGCCGCTGCGAGTGGCCGCCTGGCTCGGTCTCATTCTCGCGACCATCCTTCTCACACCGCTCGTCGTCCTGCTCGCCGGCTTGCTCGTCTATCTCGTCGGGTTCCTCTTCGAGATGCTGCAGCTCGAGGCCGGCCGCGCGCTGGTGTCGGGCTACTCCGCGTGGCTGCAAGCGGCGTTTGCAGGTGAGAACCTTCCCACCTCGGTTCCGCGTCTCGCCGTGGTTGCGTTCACAGTGATCCTGTTCGTCCTCGCCATCGGCGGTGTCCTGGCTGGCCGGGCGATCGGGTCGCGACGCGCCGAGCGGGGCTGGTGGTGGCGAATCGTAGCCGCGCCGTTCGATGCGCACATCGCGTGCGATCGATTCGCCGAAGCCATCTGGGAGTTGATTCGTGGAGCCGCTCCGATCGCACGACCGTCTATGGCCGCATTGGGCCGGCGCTACGCGGAGGTGTTGAGCGAGAACCTCGGTCAGCCCGGCTTCCGCGAGCTCGTCGTCGTGACTACCGATCTCGATGCCCGACGTGATGTCATTGCATCGCTCCTCGCCGAGCCGTATCGCCAGAGCTTCCTGGCGCCGCGGCCTGGACGCGATCGCCGGTCGGAGGTCCTCGACCTCGCAGGTGTGTCGCGCGACCATGTCATCGATGTGGTATGCGCCGGACTCACGCCTTCGCAGCTGTGCGACCCGCACCTCATGACGTTCGCACCCGACAGCTTCTGGCGCGGTGAGACGCATCGCCTGTGCGATCGCCCCGGTTCTCTCGAGCGTCTGCTCGAAGAGGTCGCCGAGGCCGGCGCCACACAGGTGATCATCGTCACGGCGGTCGCTCCCGCGGCGGCTCCGCATCGATTGAGGGCCCCGCGCCTCGACCTGGCAGGACGCTTCGGGGAGTTTCAGACGGCGGCCGAGTCGTGTGCCCTGCGTGACGCGCTCGAGGCCGTCGGCCCCAGATTCGATTCGGTGTACGTGATTCAGCCGACGCACAACGCCATCGGGCCGTTCGATTTGGCCGGCGCGTACGACGAAGCCTCTGCCCGCCGTCAGGATTTGTCGGAGCTGATGGAGCGCGCATACGAAGATGCCTACCGGCAGTTCATCGAGCCGGTGATAGGCGCGAGCGGTGAGCAGCTCGCGCACGCAGGGGTTGGCGTCCGCGAGAGTGGCAGCGCAGACGACTTCACACCCGGCTGACGTGGGCGTCACACTGATTGAGTGCGATCGGACGCGAAGCGCGGAGATTCTGGCGATCCTGAATGAGGCGATCACCAACTCCACCGCGCTCTACGACTACAAACCGCGAACCATGGCCATGATGGACAGCTGGTTCGACGCAAAGTTCAAGGGGAACTATCCCGTCATTGGAGCGGTGGACGAGACCGGCCGTCTGTTGGGGTTTGCCTCCTACGGCATGTTCCGCGAGCGCCCGGCGTACAAATACACCGTCGAGCACTCAGTCTATGTGGATAGCGAGTGCCGCGGGCGCGGCGTGGGCCGGCTGTTGCTCGAGGCGCTGATCGAGCGCGCGAAGGCGCAGCACTATCACGTGCTGATCGGCGGCATCGACGGTGACAACGCCGTCTCCATCAAGATGCACAAGAAATTTGGTTTCACCTTCTGCGGCGAAGTTCGCGAGGCCGGCTTCAAATTCGGCCGGTGGCTCCACCTGCATTTCTATCAGCTGATTCTGAGTACGCCGACGCACCCAGTTGATGGGTGATGGAGATTGCACTCTCCAGCTCGGTGCAAGACTGTGAGGCGCCTACATGCCTACCGCCTACTTCGTCTTCGTCTCCGACTCGAGCAGGTGGGGCAGTGACGTTCCCGCGCCTGGCGCCAGCAGCCCCGCGCGCGCGTACGTCAGCAGCTTTTCCCGCGTGTCGGCGATGTCGAGATTCCTCATGGTCAATTGGCCGATGCGATCCTGTGGCGTGAAGGCGGACTCGCCCTTTTCCATCGTCAGGCGTTCAGGCTTGTACGTGAGGTTCGGGCTGCGCGTATCCAGAATCGAGTAGTCGTTGCCACGACGCAGCTGCAGGACGACTTCGCCAGTCACGGCGCGGGCCACCCAGCTCTGCGACGTGCGCACCATCATCGACTGCGAATCGAACCAGCGACCCTGATAGAGCAGCCGTCCAAGACGACGGCCGTTGTCGCGGTACTGCTCGATCGTGTCCTCGTTGTGGATGCCGGTTACGAGCCGCTCGTACGCGGCGAAGAGGAGCGCCATGCCGGGTGCTTCGTAGATGCCGCGGCTCTTGGCCTCGATGATCCGGTTTTCGATCTGATCGCTCATGCCGAGGCCGTGCCGGCCGCCGATTCGGTTCGCTTCGTCCATCAGCAGTACTGGATCGGAGAAGCGCTGGCCGTTGAGCGCGACGGGAAGACCTTCCTCGAAAGTGACCGTCACATCTTCCGGCCTGATCGCGATGTCCTCGCGCCAGAACGCGACGCCCATGATCGGCTCGACGATCCTGATGCTGCTGTTGAGATGTTCGAGATCCTTGGCCTCGTGCGTCGCGCCGAGGATGTTCGAGTCGGTTGAATACGCCTTCTCGGTGCTCATGCGATAGGCGAGCCCGGCTCGCTGCATGTACTCGGACATCTCCTTGCGGCCGCCCAGTTCGTCGATGAACGTCTGATCGAGCCAGGGCTTGTAGATTCTGAGCGACGGATTCGCGAGCAGGCCGTAGCGATAAAATCGCTCGATGTCGTTGCCCTTGTACGTGCTGCCATCTCCCCAGATGTGCACATCGTCGTCTTTCATCGCGAGCACGAGCATCGTGCCGGTGACCGCACGGCCGATGGGGGTTGTGTTGAAGTACGGCACACCGGCGGTGGAGATATGGAAGGCGCCGCACTGCAGTGCCGCGAGACCTTCCGTTACGAGCTGTGCGCGACAGTCAACGAGTCGTGCTTTCTCGGCACCGTACTGGAGTGCTTTGCGAGGGATGTCGTCGTAATCGGGTTCGTCTGGCTGTCCCAGGTTGGCCGTGTAGGCGAATGGGACCGCGCCTTTTGCGCGCATCCAGTGAAGGGCGGCGCTCGTATCGAGACCGCCTGAAAACGCAATACCGACTCGTTCGCCTACCGGAACCCGCTGGAGAATTGTGGCCATGCGATCTCCAATCATAATTGACCGCATGGCCATTGCGTGACGGTGCCGGTCGTGGCCGTGCTGCTAATCGTCGTCGCCGGAATGACCCTGCGGGTTGCGTGGTTCCTCGTAGCCCGCGAGGTCGGTCGTCGACGCGCGATACGCATGGAGCACGCCCGGCAGGAGCGAGAAGCCGTCGGGCAGTGCCACCGGGTTGTCGATCACGAGGTCAGCCGGGTTGACCTCGCACTGTGTCGGGTCATCGAGCACGCATCGGGCGAAGTTCCCCGCGAAGTCCACGTAGACATCGAACTGCTCGCCGGCGCCCGTTTGCGTGACGGAGTAGTCGTTGTCGTTGCCAAGCAGGATCAGCCGCCGGCCGCCCGAGAGCTGCGGTCCGATGGCCATGCCTTCCCATTTCTCAGCCTGCTTGCCACCGGGCAGCAGGGTGTTGGCGGAGATGTCGATGAACACCGGACTCTTCGTGACGGCGACGACGCCGGATGGAAGAGCGTCGGCGCCGAGTGAAATCGCCGTGACGTCACTCGCGCCGGTGATGTTGATCTTGTAGATGCGTTTGCTGCCGACGGCGCGGGCACCGATCGGATCGTCGACGCCGATGCCGCGGTTGTCCCGTTCGAGAACCAGAAATTCCGTGTCGTTGATGGCGTGAATCGCCGAGACTCCGATGTTGCGGCCCTGCCGGGGGTCGGTGGGCGTCGCATCCCCTGGCTTGATCGCGTTGATCCGTGCCGCGACGTCGGCCTGCGGTTCCAGTTGATAGACGTACTGCACGAGGCTTTTGCCGTACGTCGGACTGTGGCGATCGTTGTCAAAGACGATGATGCGCACGTTGCGGCCGGTGCGCCCGTTGTTGGGTCCGGGTTCGTTGATCAGCGGATCCTGGAGCACGGCAAGAAGCCGCGAACCGTCAGGGGAAACCGCGAGCCCTTCATAGCCGCGATTGTCCTGTCGACCTTCGGTGGCGCCGCACAGCGGAACCGGGACGCTCCCACCGCAGGCGTCGCGCAGTGCGACGTAGTTTGTGTTCGAGCCCACACGCGGGATCAGGTTGTCCGGCGTCTCGAACTCCTTGGCGAGGCGCCCTTTCCTATCGAAGGAATACAGCGATGGTCCGTACTCGTCGGCGACGAGGAAGTTGCCCGTCCGCGGATCGATCACCAGTCCCTCGGGATCGAAGCTACGGCCCAGCGTGCCCTCGAAGCCATTCAGGTCGAGAGGGTTCAGCCCGTTCATGGCCTTGCCGTCGCCGTCCTTCGGGCCCTTGGGGTTCGTGAACTTTACTGTTTCGAGCACTCGGAAGTTCGAGATGTGCCCGGTGAGGAAATCGATGTCGATCGCGAAGCGCTGGACGCGTGTGCCGTAGCTGATAAGTCCGCCGCCCGGACCGCGGTCCGACAGCGCCCACCACTCGTCAGTCGCCGGGTCGTAATAGATATCTGAGAAGAAGCCGAACCGTCCGCCGTTGGCACCGGGCTGGCCAGTCGCGTCGAGGAGGTTTCCCGGAATAAGAATGCCATTAACGAAAGCAGGTTGAGCCGAAGAAGGTGTCGCACTCGTCAGCGCGATCGAGACAAATCCGAACAGTACATAGAGGCAGCGTCGCATGACTCTCCTTTGGGGAAGATGAACGGGGGAAGCGGGCACGAAGCAGACTGGAGGTTAGTGGCCGCTCGTGACGCCAACGTCAACGCCGCATCAAATCCGTGAATCGCGTGGTAGCTCCGATCGACGCTCCCGGATAGAATCTGTTGCCGACAGGAGCTCCGATGAAACTCGTAAAGTCGCTTCTCGCGTGTGGTCTTGCGCTACTCGTGTCGTTGCCGGCACTCGGAGAAAGCCGATCCAGCGACCGCTGGGTCGCTTCGTGGGCCACTGCGCTCGTCGCGCGCCCGGTGGGACAGAGGACCTGGTGGTCGTGGTCAGGGGCCAGCCGCTCCGGCGGCGCAGCCGCCCGCTCCTGCCGCGGCTCCCGGAAGTGCACCGGCCACACCGGCATCGCCCTCGGGTCCTCCAACTGCGGCACCAGTCGCCCCCGCTCCGCCCGGCGGCGGGCGAGGCGGATTCCCGGCGCCGGTGACGATCTCGAATCAGACGATCAGGCAGGTGGTTCGCGTCAGTGTCGGCGGAGATCGCCTTCGTGTCGTGTTGAGCAACGCCTTCGGCACCGCACCCGTCGACATCGGAGCCGCGCACGTCGCCCTGCGCGACCGCGACTCGATGGTGAAGGCTGGATCGGTGAAGCCGTTGACGTTCAACGGCAGCACGACGGGCCGGATCCTTCCGGGCGCCACCGTCGTCAGTGACGTCGTCGAACTCGCCGTGCCACCGGTCAGCGATCTGGTCGTCGATCTGTATTTGCCTGGCGACCTGGGTCTCGGGCCCTCACCGGTCACCGACGCACAACGGAGCGTCGCAGACGAACTACCTGTCGGCTACCGGCAATCATTCCGGCGAGCCTGCGATGACTGTCGAGCAAACCGCGGGAGCATGGTTTCTGTTGTCGCGCGTCGAGATGGCCGCCGGCAGGGAAGCGGGCGCAGTCGTTACCTTTGGCGACTCGATTACGGACGGCGCTCGTTCAACGACAGACATGAACAGCCGCTGGCCCGACTACCTGGCGCGACGGCTTGCCGCGCGCAAGGGACCCGCGATCGGCGTGCTGAATGCCGGGATCAGTGGCAACCAGGTGCTCGGCGACGGCGCCGGTGCCAGCGCGCTCGCGCGATTCGATCGTGATGTGTTGATGCAGACCGGCGTCACGCACGTGATCGTCATGGAAGGGATCAACGACATCGGCCTCGCGCGCACGAACCCGAACCCGAGTGCGGCGGATCTGATCGCCGGACACAAGCAACTGATCGAGCGGGCACGGGCGCGTGGACTGAAGGTGTATGGCGCAACGCTGACGCCATTCGAGGGCGCCGCGTACTGGACGGCCGAAGGCGAGGCCAAGCGTCAGGCACTGAACGAGTGGATTCGCACGAGCAAGGCCTACGACGCCGTCATCGACTTCGATCAGGTCACGCGCGATCCTGCGGCCCCGACAAAGTTCCTGCCGGCGTACGACTCCGGCGATCACTTGCATCCGGGTGATGCCGGCTATAAGGCGATGGGCGAAGCGGTGGATTTGAAGCTGTTCTGAAAACCGTGGACCGTAGACCGAGGACCGTGGACTAGGCCTTCACCAGTTTCCGATCGTTCGGCTGATGCTCGTGGAGGAATTCGAGCGCGAGCGCGAGCACTTTGTCGGTGTACTCGTCGGCCTGAAGGTTCCCGAACTTGTCCTTGAAGTTGCGCAGTGGTACGACGGCCTTCGCCATTGCGCGATGGCCGCCCGCGCTGCCAATCTCGTTGAAGTACTTCCGCACGAACTCGCCCGCGTTGCGTGAGTACCCCAGGTTGCGGACCGACATCACCAGTGTGTCGTTGACGATGCCCGAGATGATCGTCCACTGCACGTTCTCGAGCTGCAGGTAGAAGTCGGCGACGTACGGAATGAAATCCTCGCGCGGTGTCGTCCCCAGGAACGCGCAGAACACCTGCTCGACCATCTGTCCGTTCTGCCGTGCCTTGAGCACGTAGTCCAGACGCTCCATCGTGATTTCCGCGCCTTCCATCTTGCGGATGAGCGTCGCATCGGCGAGCGGGTAGAGATACGAGAACGCCTCGATGTCCACGCGGTTCGCCTGGCGGTTGAAGAACAGCGTGTCCGACTTGATGGCGTAGAGCATCGCGGTGGCGGTGCGTTCGGAGATGTTGGCGTCCACCGCCCGAAGGTGCTCGGTGAGGATGGTCGAGGTCGAGCCGTAGTCCACCCGGATGTCCTTGTAGACAGCCGTATAGCCCGACTGCTCGGGGTGATGATCGATGACCAGGTCCACGCGATCGATCTCGCCGCCGAAGTAGTGCGGCTGCACGTCCACCATCGCGATGCGATCGAAGTCTGCGACGTGCGCCGTAGTCATCTGCTCGACGTAGATGTCGAGCAGGTTCATCATCCGCTGATTTTCAGGACGCGTGACGCCCTCGAACGCGCCTATCACGGCCGTTTGCCGGTTGCGGCGCAGCACGTTGCGCAGCGCCAGTCCGCTGGCGAGGGCATCGGGATCGGGGTCGTTGTGCAGAAGGATGAGGACGCGGTCGGCGTCGCTGAAGAATCGTTGGTACTGCTGAACCTTGAGTCGCGTCAGGGAGCGGCTGAACTCGGTGAGAAGCGGACCGCCGAAGAGCTCGGACAGTGCGAGGTAATTCAGCTCCGGAAACTGCGCCTTGAGTTCTTCTTCGCGCTTGCGGGTGTGCGAGATGCCAACGCCGAGGACATATACGAGCGTCCCGCCAGCGTCCCAGATCGATTCGAGAACTTTGCGGATGCTCTTCCGGCCGTTGTCCTCGACCACGACGCACGTGCCGGGTGTGAGGTCGGCCTTGAGATAGGTGTCGGTCCTTTTGAGGTCGCCGCAGGTGACGTTTAGACCACTGTCGTGCAGGCGGCGCGCAAGCGGCTTGCTTTCGACCAGGAACTCGACTTCGAAGCTGGGCAGCAGGATTTCATCGAGCATCCTGATCGCCAGCTCCGTCTGGCAGGCCGCGAGACACCTCATTCCGTGCTCGCCCCCCGCGCTAGAACCCTAGACATAGGCGACAAACGCCCATTATACGCCGACCAGTTCTGGTAGGTGGTTAGTGGATGTGGTCTGG
This sequence comes from uncultured Acidobacteriota bacterium, assembly GCA_963818645.1. Lineage (GTDB taxonomy): Bacteria > Acidobacteriota > Vicinamibacteria > Vicinamibacterales > UBA2999 > Gp6-AA40. The sequence continues at coordinate 80,230 of CAWFTF010000002.1, forward strand.
ACCGCGTGCCGACGTTAAGGTTCCGGCACCCACCACCAACCACTATCCACCATCCGGGTATCATGTTCCATGGTCAGGATCGGAATCACTCTCGTCTCCACAATCCTGGCCGTATCCCTGGCCCATCCCTCAGCCCAGCAAGCCACGTTCCGAGCCGGAACCGAGCTGGTCAGCCTTACGGCGACGGTCAGCGACCGTAAGGGACAGTTTCTTACCGACCTCACCCGCGACGACTTCGAAGTGCTCGAAGACGGCAAGCCGCAGACACTGCAACAGTTCGCGCGCGGCGACGACCTCGAGAGCGGTCCGGACCTGCATATCGGCCTGTTGTTCGATACCAGCGGCAGCATGGATGCCGATATCAAGATGTCGCGGTCGGCGGCGATCAAGTTCCTCAATACGATGAACTATGCCCGCGACATGACCCTCGTCGATTTCGACACGGAAGTGCGTGTCACCAAGTTCAGCCAGCAGGATTTCCCGCGCCTCGTGGAGCGCATCCGGTCGCGGAAGCCCGAAGGCTTCACTGCCATGTATGACGCGCTCGGCGTCTACCTCGATGGCGCGACCGACTTGATGGGCCGAAAGATTCTCGTCGTCTTCACCGACGGCGGCGACACGCGCAGCGCGATTCGCTTCGGCGATGCCATGACGCTGATTCGAGCGTCAGACGTGATGGTGTACGCAATCGGCTTCCTGGACAACCAGAGCAGCGGTTCCCGGTCCGATCAGCGTCTGCGCCTGACGCAGATGGCCACGGAAAGCGGCGGAAGCGCCTTCTTCCCGTCGACGATGAAGGAGATCGAAGAGGCGTACGACACGATCGTCTCGCAAGTTCGGTCGCAGTACACGCTCGGGTACATCTCGACCAACACAACCACCGATGGACGCTGGCGGAAGGTGGAAATCCGCGTGCGCACGCCGGCGGCCAGCGGCGCCCGTATCCAGTCCCGCAAGGGATACTTCGCTCCGTACCGGGCCAACTAGCTGGTTGGTGGTTGGTGGGAGGTGGTTGGTGGCCGGTTCAATGTTCCGCTCAGTAGACAGCCGTGCCTTCCATGGGCGATAGTGGAGAGTTGGAGAAAGCGCGATTTTCGCGACTGAGTGTCGAACTCAGAACAGACGTCTGGTTCAGAACCACCGACCACTAACCACGATCCACCAACCAGCCACATGCCTTCCGTGCACGATCGATTCAAGCTCGTCAGTGATTTCGAAGTCCGCGGGGATCAGGTTCGTGCCGTGCCCGAGCTGGTCGAGGGATTGAACCGGGGCGACTCGCACCAGGTGCTGCTCGGCGTGACCGGATCGGGCAAGACCTTCACGATGGCCCAGGTGCTGGCGCACGTGAACCGGCCCACGCTGGTCATGGCGCACAACAAGACGCTGGCCGCGCAGCTCTATCAGGAGTTCAAGCGCTTCTTTCCCGAGAACGCCGTCGAATACTTCGTCAGTTACTACGACTACTACCAGCCTGAAGCCTACGTTCCTGCAACCGACTCGTACATCGAAAAGGAAGCGACCATCAACGACGAGATCGACCGCATGCGGCTCTCGGCGACGCGCTCGCTCTTCGAGCGGCGCGACGTCATCATCGTCGCCAGCGTCTCGTGCATCTATGGTCTGGGCTCGCCCGAGGCGTACTACGGTCTGCTGCTGTCGCTGCAGCTCGGTCAGCGGATCGATCGCGACCAGATCCTGCGTAAGCTGGTCGAGATCCAGTACGAACGAAACGACATGGAATTCGGGCGCGGCACGTTCCGTGTTCGCGGCGACATCGTCGAAGTCGTGCCGTCGTACGAAGAGCACGCGCTCCGAATTGGTTTGTTCGGCGACGAGGTCGACGAGCTTGCCTGGTTCGACCCATTGACCGGAAAGGTCCTTCGCCGCCTGGACAAGGTTGCCGTCTACCCGAAGTCGCACTTCGTGACCTCACGCGACCGGACGAAGCTCGCGGCGGAATCGATCAAGCGTGAGCTCGAGGAACATCGCGCTCTGCTCGAGTCTGAAGGGAAGCTGCTCGAGGCACAGCGGCTTCATCAGCGAACGATGTTCGACCTCGAGATGATCCGGGAGATCGGCTACTGCCACGGCATCGAGAACTACGCGCGGCATCTCACCGGTCGTCCTCCGGGAGCGCCGCCGCCCACGCTGCTCGACTACCTGCCGGAAGATGCCATCGTCGTCGTCGACGAAAGTCACCAGACGGTTCCACAGGTTCGCGGGATGTATCACGGCGACCGCTCGCGCAAGGAAGTGTTGGTCGCGTATGGATTCCGTCTGCCGTCCGCGCTCGACAATCGCCCACTCAATTTCGCAGAGTGGGAAGAGCGCGTGAGACAAATCGTGTTCGTCTCGGCGACGCCCGGTCCGTACGAGCTGTCCAAGTCGGGAGGCGTCGTCGTCGAGCAGGTGATCCGGCCGACCGGCCTGATGGATCCACCCATTGAGGTGCGTCCGGTTCGCGGGCAAGTGGACGACCTGCTGGCGGAGATCCGCGACCGTGCGGCGAAGAAGGAGCGCGTGCTCGTCACCACCCTGACCAAGCGGATGGCGGAAGACCTGACGACCTACTACCAGGAGCTGGGGGTCCGGGTGCGCTATCTCCACTCGGATATCGACACACTCGAACGGGTCGAGATCCTGCGCGACCTTCGCCGGGGAGTGTTCGACGTGCTGGTCGGAATCAACCTGCTGCGGGAAGGGCTGGATTTACCTGAAGTCTCGCTGGTGGCCATCCTCGACGCCGACAAGGAGGGGTTCCTGCGGTCAGGAGGATCACTGATCCAGACGTCAGGGCGGGCCGCGCGAAACGTCAACGGCCGCGTCATCATGTACGCTGACAAGAACACGGCCTCGATGCAGTCGGCAATAGGGGAGACGAATCGCCGGCGCGCGTTACAAGAGGCCTACAACACGGAACATGGCATCACGCCGGAATCCGTGGTTCGTCAGATCGACGACGTGATGAGCAGCGTCTACGAGCGCGACTACATGACACCAGCAGCGGACCAGGGAGAGACATTCCGGACGCAGGCGGAACTCGACGCCGAGATCGTACGTCTCGAAGGGGAGATGAAGGCCGCGGCCGCGAACCTCGACTTCGAGCGAGCGGCGGCGGTGCGCGATACGTTGAAGGGGCTCCGCAACCGCGAACTCGGCCTCACCGGCCTGACGGCGGGCGGCTAGGTGCTCCAACTTCTCGACGCCTGGCTGAAGGGCGCCGTCCTCGAGATTCAGGAGTACGTACGCCTGCAGAGCGCGGCAATCCGCGGAATGTTCTCCCGTCCGTTCTACTTCCGCGATGTCGTCGAGCAGTTCGACGAGATCGGTATCGGCTCGTTGACTGTCGTGCTGCTCACTGGATTCTTCACGGGGGCCGTACTGGCGCTGCAGACCGGCATTACGCTGGATCAGTTTGGCGCCAGGCCGTTCGTCGGTCGTCTGATCAGCGCCTCAATGGTCAAAGAGCTCGGACCGGTGTTGACCGGTCTGATGCTGGCAGGACGCATCGGTTCCGGCATTGCGGCGGAGCTGGGCTCGATGGTCGTGACCGATCAGATCAACGCGCTCCGCGCCCTCGGGACCGATCCCATTCGAAAACTGGTCGTCCCTCGTGTGCTTGCGGGTCTGTTCATGGCGCCTGTCCTGACTGTGATCTCGAGCACGGTCGGGATCATCGGGGGATGGCTCATCGCAGTCTTCCAATTGCGGGTCGCGTCGAGCGTCTACTGGACCTCTGTCATCGACGGGCTCTACCTCGACGATGCATGGATGGGGATTATCAAGCCGTTTTGCCTTGGATATGTCATCGTGACCATTGGCTGTCATGTGGGACTTCGCACCAAGGGCGGTACCCAGGGCGTCGGTCGGGCCACGACCAACGCCGTCGTGGCCTCGTCTGTTGCAGTGATCGCGGTGGACTTCTTCGTGACCAGATTGCTGATCACGTTGCTGTACGAGGATGGGCGTAGAAACCTCTGGCACGGCGACACTGGCGAGACCGGACACGCAGGACCAGCCGGTGGTCGTGGTGGACAGCGTGTCGCTGGCGTTCGACGACAAGGTCGTGTTGAAGGATGTCAGTTTCACGCTGCTGCCCGGACACACGAAGGTGATTCTTGGTGCGAGCGGCTCGGGCAAATCGACGATCCTGAAGCTCATTCTGGGACTCTGGAAACCCGATGGCGGCGCGATCACCGTGAACGGCCACCGCGTCGACAGGATGAACGAGCTGGAACTGATGGAGATGCGCGCCGACGTCGGGATGGTGTTCCAGGAGGGCGCGCTGTTCGATTCGCTGACGGTTGCGGAGAACGTCGGCTTCAAGTTGTACGAAGAGACGGATATGCCAGGCGAACGAATCGAGGCCCGCGTTCAGGAAGTGCTCGGGTTCGTTGGGCTGGCGGAGTTCGTCGACCGCATGCCGTCTGAGCTCTCGGGTGGGCAGCGTCGCCGTGTCGCGATTGCTCGCGCAATCGCCGCCAAGCCGCGCATCCTGCTCTACGACGAGGCGACCACCGGTCTCGATCCAATTACGGCGATCTCGGTTGACGAGGAGATGATCAAGCTTCGCGACCTCGAGAGCGTGGGCTCGATCATCGTCACGCACCAGTTGCGGGATGCATTTTTCGTTGCGACGCACGAGGCCGTGCGACGCCAGGACGGATACGACATCGCGCCGGCCAACGCACAGAAGTCCGACGAAGCGGAGTTCATCATGCTGAAAGAAGGCCTGATCTCCTTCGAAGGTAATGCGGCCGAACTGCGCGCCTCGACCGATCCATATCTGAAGAGTTTTCTTTCCTAGAGGTAGGACCACATGCCACGCACGCGTTCACTCGCCTGGGCGGAGCTGAAGATCGGGTTGATGTCAATCTTCGCCCTCGTGATGGCGACCATCCTCATTTTCCTGCTCAGCGGATCCGGCGGCTTCTTCTGGCAGCGTTACTCGCTGAAGACGATGTTCTCCAACATCGCGGGCCTCAAGGAGGGCGCACCCGTGAGGGTTGCAGGCGTGGAAGTGGGGTCGGTCAGCGAGCTCAACTTCATCGGCGATCGCGTCGAGGTCGTCATGGAAGTGAACAAGGACCATCGGTCGCGCATCACGTCGACGTCTGTCGCGTCGCTCGGATCGGTGTCGCTCCTGGGCGAGGCCGCGGTGGACATCACGGCATCGAGCGGCGGTACACCGGTTCCCGAATGGGGATATGTGTCGTCTGGCCGGGCCACAGGCACGATCGGCGACGTAGCGATTCAGGCGAGCGGCGCAATCGAGCAGGCCACGGCGCTGGTGAGCGACCTGCGTGCGGGACGCGGAACCATGGGACTGTTGCTCACCGACGAGCAGCTCTACAAGGAACTGACTGCGCTCATGATCTCCGTCCAGGCCGTGACCGACGGAATTGCCAGGGGCAAGGGCACGCTCGGACGCCTGATGAACGATCCTGCGGCAGCGAAATCGCTGGAGGCCTCACTCGATAATCTCGAGGCCGTGACTGCTCGAATCCGGGCCGGGGAGGGAAGCATCGGGAAGCTGCTGAACGACGACGCGATGAGCAAGTCGCTGACGTCGATGAGCTCGAACCTGGATACCATCACCGGCCGTATCAACAACGGTGAAGGAACCGCGGGCAAGCTGGTGACCGATGACGAGCTCTACAACCGGCTCAATTCACTTTCGGACCGCATCGACAAGGTGATGGCGGGACTGCAGCAAGGCGACGGCACCGCAGGGCAACTGCTTCAGAATCGACAGTTGTATGAGAATATGAACGGAACGATCTCGGAGTTGAGAAGTCTCATCGTCGAAATAAAGAAGGATCCGAGGAAGTACTTGAACGTAAGAGTCAGTTTGTTCTGATCCTGAGGAGAGAGCGTCATGTCGCAGCAAGGCAATGGTGGAGGCATGGTCGTGGCGTTCATTGCCGGCGCAATTGCCGGTGCAGCTGTGGCCTTGCTCTACGCCCCGGCCACAGGAGACGAGACCCGCGAGTACCTGGGTCAGCGCGCGCGTGAAGGAAAGGATCGCGCCGCCGAAGCGGCCCGCCAGGGTCGCGAGATACTCAACAAGCAGCGCGAGAATCTGACGACGGCGTTCGATCGCGCTCGCGATCAGTTCCACACGGCGCGCGAGACGGGGCAGGACGCGTGACCCCATTGTCCGAAACGTTCCTCGGGCTGATCGCGCTCGCTGTGCTCGTCATGGCTGGCGGCCAGATCGTGGTCGTCCTGCTGGCCTTGCGAACGACACGCGGTCTGACCGAGACGCTCAACCGGATCGAGCGTGACATGCGCCCGATCGTGAGCAACGTGCAAGCCATGTCGGCAGACGCACAGCGTGCCGTGGCGCTGGCGGCCACACAGGTCGAGCGCGCCGATCGTCTTCTGACGGACGCTGCGCGTCGCGTCGAAGACACGATGAACGTCGTCCAGCGCTCCATCCTCGCGCCCGCACGAGACGGCATGGCGGTCTTCCAGGGGATCAAGGCGGCGTTTACAGCGTTGCGTGAGCTCCGGTCGCGTCCGCGCCGATCGTCGCCGAACATCGGTCCGGTCCCGCGGGCCGTTCCAGATCCGGGCGACGACGATCACGCGTCTTTCATCGGCTGATCCCTGCATGATGCGAGTGAGGCTCGCGGTGTGCCTGGCAGTGGTTGCTGTGCTGGTTGTTGGCGCACGCGCGTCTGCGCAGGCAGGCACCCCCAAGCCACCGGCTCCGGGACTGGTGTTCGCATTTGAAGCGCGTGTCGAGGTGGGCGCACCACTCGAGGTCGGTCAGCTGCCGAAGGGAATGCGGCGGATCGTCCCGATTCTCCGCGGCACGTTCGAAGGCCCCGGGATCAAGGGACGTGTGATGCCCGGCGGGGCGGATTGGCAGATCATCGGCGCCGACGGGTTCAGCGAGCTCGATACCCGGTACACGCTCGAGACCGACAACGGGAAGATCATCTACGTGCAGAACGCGGGTGTCCGGCACGCGGCGCCGGAGGTGATGCAGCGGTTGCTGCGTGGAGAAACAGTCGATCCCAAGCTCGTATACTTCCGCACCATCCCGAAATTCGAGACATCGGCGCCGGAACTCCAATGGCTGACGCGCAACGTGTTCATTGGCACGGGTGAGCGCTATCCCACGGAAGTCGTCATCAGATTCTGGCGCGTCGAGTAGGCGACTCTCCTCTCTTGCCCTTTGTCCTTTGACCTGGGGCATCTTCGGTGATACAACTCGCGCAGATTCCAGCCGGAGGACACTCTGATGATTGCCATTCGTGGCCTCGGTGTTGTCGCCCTTGCGGGTTGTCTCCTCGCACCCGCGACGCTTGCCGCTCAGGATTCGAAGTCCGCGGCAGTTGCCGGGCAGCTCACGCAGTTGCTCGACCAGATGAAGCTGGATGCCGTTGCCGCCAAACAAGGCACCGACCAGTTCGTGGCGGCGCTGTATTTCCAGGGCAGTCAGTTGCTCGTTGTTGCCGCCAAGTACTCCACACCCGATCGCTTGAACTATCTGATTGGACAAAAACAGTATCGGGACGTCTACTCGGACTTGAGCAGCGCGTCTGAGCAAGCGACCAAAGTCTTCGTCATGGACCTCGGCGCGAACGGGCTCAAGTTCAAGCGTGAGAACAACGAGCCGTTCGACACCGTGGATTCGTCAGGCGGCAGCGTTGCGTTCAACGGCGAACGCGGCAAGCTGTCTGAGGACGACTACAAGAAGGTGTTCGCGACGAGCGACGAGCAGTACACGTCGATGCTGCAGGCGTTGATCGCGGCGCTCAAGAAGCCCTCGTAGCCGGCGCCATGCGCTAACGCTCGAGGCAACAAAGAGGGCAGTCTTCGGGCTGTCCTCTTTGTGTGTCTGGCACTGTACGCAGGCAGCTTCCACCTCAAGCTGGCTGGCTAGCTTGACCGCGCCCGTCAACAGGTTGGTGAGCGCCAGGAGGCTGCAGCCGCGAAAGATCCGGCAGTGTCTGGCTCAGCAAGATCAGCTCGTCGCCTTCGAGCAGCGGTCCTGCTTCCCCGCCAACCGGATTGAGCATCATTGTTTCACCGCGATAGAGCCCGATGAGAAGGCATGCCTTCATATTCGTGCGATCGGGCAGGAACACGTTTGCGGCTGCAACGAAATCCATCCCGATAAGTTGGGAAGGCACCGGCACCAGGTACATCTCGTTAGCGTCGCGCCGGACCGATAGCAGCTCTTGATACACGCGCGTCATGCCATGAAAGAGCGAAGCGCGTGCCATCAGCCGCAATCCGAAGTCGGCGGCCGAGATGACTTCATCGGCACCCGCCTTGCGCATGTGCTGCCGGTATTTCGGGTCCTGGCACTCGGCCACGATGTTTGGCTGGCGCTCTTGCCCGCACACGTTCTTGATGGCAATGCAGCACACGATGGTCTTTCCGTCGGCGTGCTTGTCCTGGCGGTCATCCGCCAAGATGACGACGGAATGCGCGTGCGCAACCTTGGCGCGGCGCAGGATCACTTCGTTGGCTGGGTCGCCTTTGACGATGTAGACGTCGTTGAAGGCGCCTTCATCCTGTTTCTCAGGCAGCACGACTTCGTCGGGTGTGTCGTGAACGATCACGACTGGCCGCTTGTCGATCACGATATCGCTGTGCACTTCGCGTATCCAGTCGAGTGCTCGCGGCGACCAGTTGCACAGCACCAGATGGTCAGACATTTCAAGATTAGGCACTTCCCGACTCCTTAGTGCGCGTTCGATCAGGATCGACGCCACGCTGGCCGTGAACAAACCTGCCAGGGCGACACCAACGACAAGGACCGCGGAAACCACGAGCCGCCCAACAGGAGTGGTAGGCGCGTTGTTGAGTCCGCTGAAGAGGGTGATCCAGACGTTCCAGAGGGACTCGCCCCACGTCTCGTACTCTGGATTCGTGCCACGCTCCGCGTAGTGGAGTGCTGTGCTGCTGACGATCCAGATCACCACGATGGCGGTCAGGATTTTCCAGACCTGGTGGCGGTTCCACGCCGCTAGCATGCTCAGCAAGGTGTCGCGCCACGACGCCTTGCCCCGAGCTCGGCCGAGCTCGCTCAAAGCCGGGCCTCTGCTCCGGAGCCATCGCTCATGTCATTTTCCGTGTGGGAGGCTGTCACGATTAGGGCGAGCAGTAATTGTTTCGAGGCGGAAGGTACTGCGCAACTATTTTGAGGAATACCAAACGTCGCGCGTTCCTGAATGGCGCGCATGTGTCCGGAATGGAACTTGACGAAGTGGTGGGCGCGGGTGGAATCGAACCACCGACCCCTCGCGTGTGAAGCGAATGCTCTACCGCTGAGCCACGCGCCCGACCGAACGCTCAGTGTACCTCGGCCGCGGCGGAGGAGACAACCGACCGCGACGAGCAGCCTGGTCTCAAGACCCGCTTCTTCGAGCGACGAGATTGAAACCACGAGTCCCGAATCCCGAGTCCCGAATCCCGAATCCCGAATCCCGAGTCCCGAAGCCTACGTGCCGTACAGCCTGTCGCCGAAGTCTCCCAGCCCAGGCACGATGAACTTGTGCGCATTGAGCTCGCGATCCACCACTGGCGTGTAGATGTCGACGTCGGGATGCGTCCTTTGTAAGAGCGCGACTCCCTCGGGTGCGGAGATGACGCAGACGAGCGCGATGCTGCGAGCACCGGCTGCCTTGACCAGGTCGATCGCAGCCGCTGAACTTCCGCCGGTGGCGAGCATGGGATCGACCATCAGTATGTGGCTGTCGCCGATGTCAGGCGGCAGCTTCGAGTAGTACCGCGACGCCACGGCCGTCGTCTCGTCACGCTGCAATCCGATGTGGCCCACTCGGGCGGAGGGGACCAACTGGAGAACGGCGTCCACCATGCTGAGTCCTGCGCGGAGCACGGGCACAACAACAATGTCAGAACGAACGACACGACCGTCTGCAGGACCGAGCGGTGTCGTGACGGTGGTGACAACCGTGTGCACCGAGCGCAGGGCTTCGGCGGCGAGCAGCAGGCTGATTCGGGTGGCGGCGCGACGGAATTCCGGTGGAGCAGTGCGGACGTCGCGAAGCTCCGTCAGCGCGTGATGCGCCAATGGATGGTCGATCAGGTGAAGGGACACGGTTGAAATACTACTAAAATCGCCCTATGCGCACCCGGCTCCCCGCCGTGGCCGCCATCGCCTTCGTCGCGATGGTTGCTCTGTCTGCTCAGAATGCGCCGCGGGACGTTGACCTGATCGTCACCGGAGGTACCGTCGTCACGGTCGATGCCGCGGGCCGCGTCATCGAGAACGGCGCTGTCGCGATCGACGGCGCGGACATCGCGGCCGTCGACACCGCTGCGGCGATCGCCAAACAGTTTCGCGGACGCGAGACGATCGATGCATCAGGCCAGATCGTTTTGCCTGGTCTCATCAACACCCACACGCATGCGCCGATGGTGCTCTATCGCGGCCTGGCCGATGACCTGCCGCTGATGGAGTGGTTGAACAACTACATCTTCCCGGCTGAATCGAAGACCGTGTCGCCCGAGTTCGTCCGTGCGGGCACCCGCCTCGCCGCGCTCGAGATGATCGAGTCGGGTACGACGACGTTCGCGGACATGTACTACTTCGAGGAGGAGATCGCGCGGGAGACCCGGAGCGCCGGTCTTCGCGGAGTGCTGGGACAGACGGTGATTCAGTTCCCCGTCGCAGACGCCAAGACGCCTGCCGACGCCCTCGCTCGTGCGGAGACATTCATCAACGAGTTCAAGGGCGACCCGCTGATCACGCCGGCAGTCGCGCCGCATGCGATCTACACGCTGGACGGTCCGACGCTGCGGGCGGCGCGCGAGTTGTCGAAGCGCCACGACGTGCCGACGTTGATCCACCTCGCGGAGTCGCGCGACGAAACCAAGGTGGCGGAGGAGCGTCGCGCGTCTTCGCCGGTCGCCTATCTCGAAGGGCTCGGCTTCCTCGGGCCCGGTGTCGTGGGGGCTCACGGCGTGTGGGTATCCGATGCCGACATCCAGGTGTTGAAGATGCGTAATGTCGGCATCTCGCACAACCCCGAAAGCAACATGAAGACGGCGAGCGGCGGGGCTCCGATTCCAGAAGTACCTGCGTGCCGGCGTCTCCATCGGTCTCGGCACCGACGGCGCGGCCAGCAACAACGACCTCGACATGTTCGAGGCGATGCGCATCGCGGCGTTGCTCGCCAAACACGACAGCGCGGATCCCTCGACGCTGAGTGCGCGCACGGTGCTCGAAATGGCCACGATTCGAGGCGCGCGTGCGCTGGGCATGGACGGGCGCATCGGCTCGCTCGAACCAAGGAAGCGCGCGGATCTCATCACGGTCTCGGTATCCGGCGCTCGCCAGACACCGATGTACGATCCGATCTCGCATCTGGTCTACGTGATTCACGGCGACGATGTGCGGAACACCGTGGTGAACGGCAAGGTCCTGATGCGCGACCGCAATGTGTTGACGCTCGACGCAACGGCCGTGATTGCCGAAGCGCAATCGTGGGCGGCGAAGGTTCGAGCGGCCGTGAAGCCGCCCGCGACTAGTCGTTGACGACCGCGAGATACGGGAGATTGCGATAGCGCTCTCCTGAATCCAGCCCGTATCCGACGACGAACAGGTCGTCGATCGTGAACCCCACATAATCCACGGCAACGTCCGTCTGACGTCGTGACGGCTTGCTCAGGAGGCAGGCGGTTTTCAACGTGCGCGGACCGCGGGCGCGAAGGACAGCCTGCAGATAGGTGAGTGTCAGTCCGGTGTCGACGATGTCCTCGACGATGATGACCGAGCGGCCATCGACTGCGGTGTCGAGATCCTTGAGGACGCGCACCTGCCCGGACGACCGGGTGCTGAGGCCATAGCTCGAGACCGCCATGAAGTCGAGCGTCACCTCGCACGTCATCGCGCGCACGAGGTCGGCAAGGAACATGAATGCGCCCTTCAGCACGCAGACCATGTGCACACCGTTAGGATGGTCTTTCGAGATCTCTTGCGCGAGAGCGGCGATGCGCTGCTGCAATTGATCCTGGGAGATGAGTGTCTGCATGTCTACCACCCCACTGCGCACACACCGCGCGGTGGGGACTCCGGTTGAGCGGTCCAGCGGGCAAGGGTAACATAGCGCCGGATCGTGAAACGCTTTCAGATGGTCACTGAAGCCGACGCACGCGTGCTCGAAACCGGCAGCACGATCGTTCTCGTCGCCGGTGGCCACATCACCCCGCTCGCGCAGGACACGCTCAATTCGCGCCGCATCTCCGTTGTTCGAGAAGGATCGGATCCTGATGCCAGCGACCTGGCGCCGGCAGCGACGATTCGCACTGTGGCGATCGCGGGCGATCACACGTCGCTGGCACTCAAAGCCGCGATCGTGCAGCACCTGCGAAGCAAGGGCGTGAGCGCGCACGACCTCGGCACGCTCACCGGCGATCCGGTGGACTATCCGGACACGGCGGCATCAGCCGCGGTGGCGGTCGCACGCGGCGAGGCCGACGCCGCGATCGTGATCGATGGCGCCGGGCTCGGATCAACCATTGCCGCGAACAAGGTGCCTGGCGCCCGCGCCGCGATGTGCCTCAACGAGACGCTCGCTCGTTATGCGCGGCAGCACAACGGGGCCAATGTGCTCGCGCTCGGCGCGACGCTCGTCAACACGGCGCAGGCCCTTTCGATCGTCGATACCTTTCTCGACACACCAATGCGCGAAGCTCGCTACATCAGGCGACTGGCGAAGATTCGCGACCTGGAACGTCGTCCGCGCGATTGATGGGACCTGTCGATCTCGAGCGTCTGATTCAGATCATCGTCGAAGAGATGGCGGCTGCCGGTGGCGGCCGTGCTCCGGTCCGGTGTTCCTGCCACTCGGTCCTGTACGAGTGCTGCCCCAGCCGCGTGGCCCCCGTCGTCGAGGCGGGCGCGACCCGGCTCGGTCTTCACGCAGTGGGTGGTGGGGCTGGCAGCGTGGCGGGGATGATTGATCACACGTTGCTGAAGCCGGATGCGACGAAGCGCGAGATCGAGACGCTGTGCCGTGAGGCGAAGGAGTTCGGGTTCGCGAGCGTCTGCGTCAACCCCACGTGGGTGGCCACCTGTGCACGGCTCGTTCGCGGCAGCTCCGTCGCTGTGTGTTCGGTGGTCGGCTTTCCACTCGGTGCGACGACGGCCGACACGAAGCAGTACGAAACAAGGCGGGCGATCTTCGACGGCGCGCGCGAGATCGACATGGTCATCAATGTCGGCGCCCTGAAGTCCGGTGACCTGCACCTCGTGGAGAGCGATATCCGCGCGGTGACCTCGGCCTGCCGCGAAACGAACGTGCTGAGCAAGGTGATCATCGAGACCGCGCTCTTGAGCGATGAAGAGAAGGTCACGGCGTGCACGCTGGCCAAGGCCGCGGCGGCGGACTTCGTGAAAACGTCAACCGGCTTCGGTCCAGGCGGAGCGACCGCCGAGGACGTCGCGTTGATGCGGCGCATCGTCGGCGAGGACATGGGCATCAAGGCGTCCGGGGGAGTACGCACGCTCGAAGGAGTCAAGGCGATGGTGGCTGCTGGCGCGACGCGCATCGGTGCCAGCGCCGGCGTGCGAATCGTTCAGCAATCGCAAGGGCAGCAGCCGGCTGAGGCTGCGAAAGGGTACTAGCGATGGCGAAGCACATGTGTCGGACACGTTGGCTGCTGACGGCGGCGGCACTCGCGCTCGTCGTTGCCGATGTCGGCGTGCAGTCGCCGGCGGCGACGCTGGCGCCGACCGGAACCTTGCGTGCCGTGTTTCTCGGCGGCAACCCCGTGCAGGGGAGCGTCGATCCGAAGACTGGCCAGGCCATGGGTACCGTGCCCGATCTCACACGGGAACTGGCGAAGCGACTCGGGGTTCCCGTGTCGATCGTGTCTGCACCGAACGCGGGCGCTGTGATCGGAGCATTGAGCGACGGCAAGGCGGATATCGGATTCCTGGCATACGACGCCGAGCGCGGTCGCGAGGTGGACTTTGGCCCGGCGTTCGTCGTGATGGCGAACAGCTATCTCGTAAAGGCGACGTCACCGATCAAGGCGAGCGCGGATGTCGATCGCGAGGGAGTCACCGTCGCCGCTGTGAAGGGACAGACGCAGGAGCACTTCGTCAGCGCCACCATGACACGCGCGCGCGTCCGGGTTCTCGACGTCATGCCTCCACAAGCCGAGGTCGACACGCTCCTGACCAGTGGCGACGTGCACGCATTCGCCATCAATCGGCAGCGCGCGCTCGAGGCTGAATCGGCTGCCGCCGGAAGACTTCGCACACTTCCCGACAGCTTCCTCGACGTCGATCAGTGCTTCGTCGTGGCCAAAGGCAACGCGAACCGCCTGGCGGCGATCGAGGTGTTCGTTGGTGAGATGCGCACGTCCGGTTTCATCAAGCAGTCGATCGATCGCGCGAAGTTGGTTGGCGTGAGCGTCGCCCCCGTCAGGAAGAGGTAGTGCGCCGACTCGCGCCGACACTCATGCTGACGATGGTCGCCCTTGCATCCGGGGCGAACGCGCAGTCACTCACTCCTGGTCCGCCCGGGCCGTTCGTGTTCGACCTCCGAGGCGCAACCAGCAACATGCCGAGCGATGTGGCGCTGTTCCCCGGTCTGAGCACCGACGGAACTGTGCCGGCGCGCGGCTTTGGTGGCAGCGTCGGCGGTCACTTCTATCCGTTTCAGATTGGGCCGGGGCGCCTCGGTTTTGGTGTCGACGCACTCATGGTGCGTGGCTCGACGGCGGACGCGAACTCCTCGCTGACGTCTGTGGACCCTCAGATCTCGATGAACTTTGGGACTGTGAACGGATGGAGCACGCTGAGCGCCGGGGTCGGCGTCACACGCATCAGCGCCGATCCTGGAGGAGTGTCGGAGAGTGTGCGCTCTTTCAACTGGGGTGGTGGCGCGCGCTGGTTCATCAACCCGCACTTCGGCGTCGGCTTCGATCTCCGCATTCACCACCTTGCGGCAGGGGATCTCCTGCCGAAGCAAACGGCGATTTCGATTGCGGCTGGTATGTCGCTGAAGTGAAGGTTGGAGCGGGAGACCGGGATCGAACCGGCGACATCGAGCTTGGGAAGCTCGCGTTCTACCGCTGAACTACTCCCGCTTTAGGTGCATTCATTGTAATTCAGAATGCAAAAGGCAAAAGGCAAAGGAGTCCATTCTGAATTCTGCATTCTGAATCACCCACGAATGACCTCGAGGACCTCGTCCCGTTTTCGCTCCATCAGTTCAGGTGTCTTAGCCTCGAGGTTCAGGCGCAGCAGTGGCTCCGTATTCGATCCGCGCACGTTGAAGTGCCAATCTGGGTAATCCACCGACACCCCGTCGAGCCGCGCCAGTGTTGCGTCCTTGAAGTGCGTCTCGATCGCCGCCAGCTTCTTCGGTACCTCTTCGATGCTCTTTAGCTTCGTGTTGATCTCGCCCGAGATGAAATAGCGCTCGCGATACGGCTGCAGCAGCTCGCGCAGCGACTGGTTCTTTTTCGACATCAGCTCGAGGATGAGCATCGCCGGGATGAAGCCGTTGTCCGCGTAATAGAAGTCGCGGAAGTAGTAGTGCCCGGTGACTTCGCCCGCGAAGATGCCGTCCTCCTTGCGCATGCGCTGCTTGATGAACGCGTGACCGACGCGATTCATCAGCGCCGTGCCGCCATGGCGTGCGACGGTATCGCGAACCGCGTGGCTGGCGCGCAGATCGTAGATGACCGTCGCGCCTGGATGTTTCAGCAGGAACGCCTCGGCCAGGAGCGCGGTCACGAAATCGCCGGAGATGAACTCGCCGCTGCCGTCGATGAAGAAGCAGCGATCGGCGTCGCCATCCCACGCGATGCCGATGTCGGCATTCTGCTTCACCACTTCCGCCGTGATGTCTCGACGGTTCTCCTCGATCAACGGATTGGCCTCGTGGTTGGGAAACGTGCCGTCAACCTCGAAGCACAACCTCGTAGTGCGGCAGGGCAGCCGTTCGAAGAGGAGTGGCGCCACGCGTCCGGCCATGCCGCTGCCGGCGTCCAGGACGACGTTGAACGGCTTGATGATCGAGGGATCGATGAACGACATCACCTTCTCGACGTAGCCGGGCAGCACGTCGCGGCTCGTCAGGCCGCCGCGCGTCGCCGCTGGCGCCGGCACGCGATCGTTGGCAATCATGTCGCGAATGTCGCCGATGCCCGCATCGCCGCTGAGCGGCAGCGCCTCGGAGCGCACCATCTTGATGCCGTTGTACTGCTTCGGATTGTGCGACGCGGTGATCTGCGCGCCACCCTCGAGGTTGTCGGTGACGACGGCGTAGTAGAGCACGTCGGTGGGGAGCATGCCGTAATCGACGACCGACGCTCCCTGGTCGCGCGCACCCTCGATGAACGCGGCAGCCAGCGCTGGCGACGAGACGCGCATGTCGCGTGACACGGCGATGCGCGACGCCCTCAGGTAGCTGACGAATCCCCGGCCGATCTGTCTCGCCGTGGCCTCGTCGATCTCGTTTGGATAAAGGCCGCGTATGTCGTAGGCCTTGAAGATGCCTGGGTTGATCTGCATGAGTCTCGTTTGGTCCCCGGTCCTCGGTCCCCGGTCTTCAGTCCCCATGACCGTGGACAGTGGACTGTGGACGATCGTTATGCTTTCGTAAAATCCGTCAGCGTCGTCTTGTCTCCCAGCACCGCGCCGCTGTTGAGCGACACGTTCCGTCCAATATGACACTGTCGGCCGAGCACGGCGTCGGTAATTGACGACTGGCTTCCAATGCGGCAGTTCGGCCAGACGATCGCGCGCTCGATGGTGGCCTCTTCCTCGACCTGCGTCTGACGGCCGAGCACGGCGTAGGGCCCGAGGCGCGCACCAGCTTTCACGAGCACACCCTCGTCGATGAACACCGGATCTCCGATAGTGGCGCCCTCTTCGATTCGGACGTCCGGTGCGATGCATCGCCGCGGGCTCGTCAGGCCGGCAAATGGCGGCGCCACGAAGCGGCCGTCCATGATGTCGCGGTGCACCTGCACGTACTTCTCCGGCGTCCCGATGTCGATCCAGTAGCCGTTGTAGATGTAGGCGACGAAAGTCTCGTTACGTTCGATGAGCGAGGGGAAGTAGCTCCGCTCGATCGACCACGGGACTTCGCTCGGAATCCGATCGAAGGTATCCGGCTCGAGGACGTAGATGCCGGCATTGATGTGGTTCGTCGTGATTTCCTCGGGCTTGGGCTTCTCGATGAATCGCTTGATGTTGCTCTGGGCGTCGGTCTCCACCAGCCCGTACGCGGACGGGTTGTCGACTGGCGTGAGCACGATGGTGGCGCGGGCCTGGCGCTCGCGGTGCATGCGGATCACCGCTGCCAGGTCCAGCTGCGTCATGACGTCGCCATTGAACACGACAACCGACTCGGTGAGCTTGTCGCCAGCGTATTTGATTGCTCCCGCCGTGCCCAGCGGTACTGGTTCGACGACGTATCGGATCTTGATGCCCAGATCAGCTCCGTCCCCGAACACCTCCTCGATGCGGCGCGGCTGGTAGTTGAGGCTGAGGATGACTTCGTCGATCTCAGGGACCTGCTTCAACAGATCGATTTGGTAATGCAGAAACGCCCTGTTGAAGATCGGAACGATGGGCTTGGGCGTATGAATCGTCAGCGGTCTGAGACGCGTGCCCTTGCCCCCTGCGAGAAGGATAGCCTTCATGACAATCCCCAATCTTACACGATGGTAGAATGCCCTCGACGAATGAACCTTCCGAACACGCTCACGCTCGTGCGGATGTTTCTCGTGCCGCTGCTCGTGGTCGTATTGCTGACGGAGTTCGAAGGACGGCAGATTTTCGGTGTGCCAAAGGAATTAGCGGGAGCGGCGATCTTCGGCCTGGCCTCGCTTACTGACTGGCTCGACGGGTACATAGCCCGTCGGCGCCGCCAGATTACCTGGCTTGGTCAGATGCTCGATCCGATCGCGGACAAGCTCCTGACCTCGGCTGCATTCATCTCGCTGGTGCAACTCGACCTGGCGCCCGCGTGGATGGTGGCGCTCATCATCGGCCGGGAGTTCGCGGTCACGGCGCTGCGCAGCCTCGCCTACACGAAGGGCATTACGATTCCCGCGTCGCCGCTCGGCAAGATCAAGATGGCGTCACAGGTGACAGCGATTCTGCTGCTGATCCTTGGATGGCGGCCGCTTCCGTGGCTGGCCCCGATCGGTCACATCGCGCTCTGGGTGGTGATGCTGGCCGCAGTCGTATCGGCCGTTGATTACTATCGCCGCTTCCAGCTTCTGCTCAACGCGAAGGTCGCCGACGTCAATATCGCGCGCCAGCGTAAGGCAGGCTAGGCAGTCTTCCGCATTCCCATCGCAACGCACAGCCACGCAACCGTCAGGCACACAAACGCGACGAACGTCGGGACGAGCGCTTCCGCCACCGAGATGAAAACCCCTCGCATACCGGCCGGATCGAAGGACTCGACCCTCGTCAGCCCCTGCAAGACATTGACGGCGCCGACAAACAGGTTGGCCACGCCTGCGAAAATGCCGGCGAGTGACAGCGGCCGCATCAGCGCCAGCCGTCGTTCGTTCGGCCGGATGGCGTAGGCGATGCCCGTCACCATCGGTATCGCGCTGACGAGCAAGCCGAGAAGCGTCATGATCGAGGCGTTTCGGATGCCTTCCACAGTCCCTTCCTTTCAGGATGGTGTCCAAATCTGCAGTTACAACGCGCGAACTCCGAAGCCGTGACGGCTGTCACGTTTGCCCGCGTTCCGCGTTAGAGATCTGAATTGGATCGCGAGGCTGAACGCGCACTCGTGAGCCGCCTTCGGGCCGGGGATGCCGATGCATTCGACGCCGTGTATGCGGAGTACAACACTCGCCTGTTCGCGTTCCTCGCCCGGCTGTCGAGAAACCGGGCGACCGCGGAGGACCTGCTGGAGGAGACATGGCTCCGTCTCGTGAGCCACGCCGAACGGTTGCGCGAGGACAGTCAGCTCGGAGCCTGGCTCTTCACGGTGGCTCGCAATCTCTACGTGAGCTACTGCCGTTCCCGGATGCTCGAAGACGTCCACGCGCTGGACTCAATCGGTCTGTGGCCGTCGGGGTGTCCCTCGTCGCCGTTTGAGGAGACCGCCGGCCACGAGCTCGGTGTGCGGCTCGAAGCGGCGCTTGCGGAACTGCCACTCCAGTATCGAGAGGCGCTCCTGCTCGTCGCGATCGAAGGACTCACACCATCCCAGGCCGCACAGGTCTGTGGGGTCAGCGGGGAAGCCATGCGTCAGCGTTTGAGCCGCGGACGCGCGATGCTCGCCGAACGGCTACGTCGAACCGAGCAGCCGCTGACGGTTCTCAAAGAGGTGCGCCCATGACCGGTGCCACAGAAGATCCCTTCCTGCGCACGCTGACCGAACTACCGCCGCCGGTGCCGCGCTCGGAACACACAGAACGCGTGCGCACGCGATGTCACGAGGCATTCGCCAGCCGCCGACGGAAACAGAGTCGTCGCCGATCCGCTGCCGCGCTGGCCATGGACGCCGCGTGTTTTGTTGTGTTGGGTATCTATCTGGCCGGCGCGGTTACCGAAGCGCTTCGACTGGGCAGGTTGTTGTGACTCCCAACGTCCAACTTCCCACTCCCAAATACTTGATCTTGGGAATTGGGAGTTGGAAATTGGGAGTTGGATATTGGGAGTTGACGGATCTACTTGCGAAGAGCCACCAGATCACCTGACTGAATCGCATCGCGCGACACGGTGACCTGAAGCGTCGACGAATCCGGCGTGACTTCCACGGCGACGGCCTCGCCGAGATCGTAGAGGAAGTTCTCCCCCTGCAGCTTGTTGCGATAGAGCACGAACTGCGACCCCTTGGCGACGCCGTGATCGCTGCCGCGATCGAGGAGGAAAAAGTCGCCCTTGCCGAACGTGCGGCGGCGTCCTTCACCCGTCAGGACGTGGCCGTAGTTGTCGCGCTGCGGCTTCGGCTTGTTGGACGACACCACCGGTACTTCGGCGAGCGCAAACGGCTCGAGGTGGTCGTCGATGTTGATCGTGTCGCAGGCGTGCGTGATCGTCGCGAGCGACATCGTGTCGTCCACGGCCCACACCTTGATCCAGCCCGAGGTCACGATCGTCGCGGGCGTCGCGGGCGTGATCTTCTCGCGATTGCTGATGAGCAACCGGCGCGTGTAGTACTCCTGCCCGACCTCGATGCCGTTCTGCGAGCCGGCATTGATCGTGACGAGGTCTCCGGGCGCGTGGCTCTGACGGACGAATGAGTCCTGCCCGCCGGTGATTCGCAGCGGCGTGTCCGGCACTTCGAGCGCCGCCTTGGGCGCGCACGAGAGTGCCAGGACTTCAGCGGGCAAATTTGCGGCCGCGGCGGCCGGGCCACGCTGGGCGGTCAGTGTGGTGCCTGCCAGAGCAGCCGCCAGCATTACGGCTGCAAACGTTCTCGACGTCATCGGTCCCCCCAACCTTCAGGGCGGACCCTTGACGTCCGCCACTACTGAGCCTGAATTTGAGTCTTCAGTTCTTCGAGGCGCCGCTTCGCTTCTTCCATGTGCTCGCTGAAATCGAACTCCGTCAGCACACGCTCGAAGTACGGGATCGCCTCAGGTTTCTTATCGGTCCGGGCGAGGGATTCCGCCAGATAGAAATACACCTCGTCCCGGCCCCCGAACATCGGGTCCTCTTCGAGGAGATGGCGAAAGCGCGGAATTGCACCTGGGTACCACTTTATGCGGAAGTAATGGAAGCCCACGCGGAACTCAGCGCGGCTCAGACGGTCACGAGCTTCACGCCATTTCATCCGGACTTCTTCCATCAGCGGGCTCATGGGGTAACGATCGAAGAAGGTCTGAAACTCTTTCAGCGCTGCCTGCGTTTCCGTCTGATCGCGCTCGGGTGCACGCATCTGCTCGAAATGCGTCATCGCCAGTTTGTATTGGGCGTAGTCGGCGCGAGCGTTCGTCGGATAGAAGGTGAGGAACTCGCGATACTCGTTGGCTGAGAGCACCAACGACTCGGTCGTCTTCTCGCCGAGGTACGTGTCGCCCATCCCGAGTTTGGCATCCGGCCGGTTCGGGCTGTTGGGGTAGTTGTCCACGACCTGGCGGAAGTACTCGCGTGCGTCCGACCATTTCTTTTTCTCGAGCGCCGCCGTCCCGCGGTCGTACAGGAACTTGTCGGGGTTGGTGACATTGGTCGGGATGGCGTTCTTGTTTCCATGGCAGGCCGCCACGAACAGCGGGAGCAGGACCAGCGAACGCCGCAAGACTGTGAAACCGTGAATCAATCGAGTCCTCAATAGCCTCTTTCCTATTGTAGTAGGCAGTAAGCAGTAGGCAGAGCGGGTCTGCGGAGCCGCTCGGAGCCTACCGCCTACTGTCTACCGCCTACGAGAAACAGACGTCCGGCGGCCCCGTATGGCTGTGGCTTATCCGAGCAGTTCCCTCACACGAGCCGGAAGCCGGCACGGCCGTCCGTTCGCGCCAAGCGCGGCATGCACCGTGTGCCCCTCGGCGACAAGTGCTTCACCTGCCGTCCGCACGGCCTGATAGTCGAACCGAAGCCGGACCGGGGTCAGCACCGTCGCCCTGGTTCGGATCTCGATCTCATCGTC
Source organism: uncultured Acidobacteriota bacterium (assembly GCA_963818645.1). GTDB lineage: Bacteria > Acidobacteriota > Vicinamibacteria > Vicinamibacterales > UBA2999 > Gp6-AA40. The sequence continues at coordinate 101,805 of CAWFTF010000002.1, forward strand.
GTAACGCGCCGACTGCCGGTACTCGCAGTGCGCCTCGATGACGGGGAGCGAGACGCCGGCCTCCTCCATGTCCCGGTAATTCCAGCCGGCGTCGCGTAGCCACTCGGTGCGGCCGACCTCGAACCACACAAGGTAGTTCGCGTAGTAGACGACGCCCATCTGGTCGGTGTCCGCGTAGCGGACCCGCACACGGGTGCTTCGTGTCCTGGACGCGGAACTCGGGGTTCGGGAGTCAGAAGTCGATCCTTGACCACCAACCACTATCCACCAACCAGTTGATTGGCTGATGCACGCAGTGCGCGCGTGGCGCCTTCCGGATCGGCGGTTCCAAAGATGGCCTGACCGGCCACGAGGATGTTGGCGCCGGCGGCGACGACGTCGCCGACGTTGGATCGATCGATGCCGCCGTCGATCTCGATCAAGGCAGACGAGCCAGCGCCGTCCAGCACGGCTCGAACGCGTCGCAGTTTGTCGAGACTGTGCGGAATGAATGCCTGCCCACCGAAGCCCGGGTTGACTGACATCACGAGAACGAAGTCCACGTCCGGTGCAATCGCCTCGAGCGAGGACGCGGGCGTCCCCGGGTTGATCACCACGCCAGCCTTTGCACCGAGCTTGCGAATGAACGCGACCGTGCGATTCAGATGCCGGACGGCTTCGACGTGGACGGACACCATGCTGGCACCCGCACTGACGAACTCTTCGATGTAGCGGTCCGGGTCCTCGATCATCAGGTGCACGTCGAGGGGCCGTGTGGCCACGCGTCTGATCGCGCGTACCACCGGCGGACCGATCGTGATGTTCGGGACGAAGTGGCCGTCCATCACATCGACGTGAATCAAGTCCGCCCCGCCACGTTCGGCCGCCGCGATATCGCGTCCGAGCGCTGCGAAGTCGGCAGACAGAATCGACGGCGCAATCTGGACAGGGCGCGATCTCACCGGCTCACCTCGAGCGAGATCGCATCACTCCCACCCACGCGAAATCCGCCGGCAGGCTGTTGCCGAACGACGGTGCCAGGGGGCACACCAGGGTAGGGCTGCGTGCCGACGATCGAGACACGAAAGCCCTGCTGACGAAGCGCATCGGCGGCGCGTTCGCCGTCCACGCCAATGACGTCAGGCATCACGTACGTTGCCGACAGTTCACCGCGATTGAGCAGGATCGAAACCTCAGGCGCGCGGGATGTGGCCGCGGGATCCTGAGCCACGACGACGTCGGCAGGATAGTCGCTGGATCGGAACTCGGACACCGACGACACCACCACTCCCTGCTGCTGCAGGCTGCTTTGTGCGGCGCGTTCGTTCTGACCGACGAGTGGCGGCACGATCGTGCGCTTGGGTCCCGAACTGATCCAGACGCGCACGGTACGTTGACGCCGGCTCGTGACGCCGGCGTCCGGTTCCTGCTGCATCACCTTCCCGACCTCGATCTTGTCGTCGGGACGCTTATTCTCCTCGACACGCAGTGCGAGGTCGCGGTCGGCGAGCGCCGCCGTCGCCTCGTTCACCGTGCGGCCGACGAGCGACGGCACCTGCACGTCTCTGGCCCACAGCGCCACTCGCATTGATACGCCGAAAAACACCAGGAAAGTGACGCCAAGAGCGCCCATCAGGACGAAAAACTTGCCGAGGCTCCAGACGCGGGAACGCAGAGGGGTCAACCTCAATATTGTACCTGACGGAGCGAGTCAGGCTGTGCGCTGGAGTGCTGCGGCGAAGAAGGCCTCGAGACGATGATCGAACGGAAGCGTGCGGAGCATCCCTCGCGTGTCGAGAACCGGGGCAAGGTCTGCGCTCCCGTCATGTCGTAGATTGAGCAATCGAAACCCGGGCTCTGTAGCGAGAAATCGATCGACGACCATCTCGTTCTCGTCAGGCTCGCTCGAACACGTGGCGTAGACGAGCCGTCCTCCCGGTTTGAGAACGATGGCTGCGCGACGGAGCAAGGTGAGTTGACGCTCGGCGAGGCCTGCCAGTTCGTCTTCGTGCCTCCGCCACTTGATATCGGGGTCGCGTCGCACCGTGCCCAGCCCCGAGCACGGGGCATCCACGAGAATTCGATCGAAGTCGGCTGAGAAGGGCAGTGCTCCCTCCGTCGGCACGTGCATCGGATAGGCATGATGCACACCGGCCTGACGGACGGTATCGCGAAGCAGAGCGACGCGGCGTGCCCGGACGTCGCACGCGACGAGCACACCGCTATCGCGCATGTCGCCGCTCATCATCACGGTCTTTCCGCCGGGCGCGGCACACAGGTCGAGCACGCGCTCACCCGGTTGGGCGTCAACGGCGAGCGGCACGAGCTGCGACGCTTCGTCCTGCACGAGAAACTGCTCATGCCGTGCCTGTCGAAGCGGGTTCCCTGACACGACGCGAAGCCCATGCGGAGCGAGTGCCGTGTTCTCGCACTCCACATCGTCCTCAGCGAGCGCCTTCCGCACGGCGTCCCGCGTCGTGCGCAGCCGGTTGACGCTCAACGTCAGAGGCGCTGGTTCGTCGTTGAATTGCACCCACGTCTCGGTCCGCTCGAAGCCATAGCGATCGAGCCACCGTGTCACGAGCCATTCTGGATGCGACCAGCTCACACCGAGATAGAGCAGTGCCGCCTCGCGATCGGCGGGATCATCCGGCCGCGGTGGCAGCGGGAGACTGTTGCGCCGGCGAAGTGCGGATCGGAGAACGGCATTGACGAAGCCTGCCGCACTCTTCTTGCCCGCCGCCCGCGTCAGGCTCACGGCATCGTCAACGACCGCTGCTGACGGCACACGATCGAGATGCAGGATTTGATAGAGGCTCAGGCGGAGAATGACGAGCACTTCCTCGTCCAAAGACTCCAGTGAGCGGGCCGACACTCGGCCGATCAGGTAGTCGCAGGCACGTTGCCACCGAAGCGTTCCCTGAACGATCGCGGCTGCGAGCGAGCGATCTCGCTCGTCAGGGAGATGGCGTCGGCTTTCGACGAGCGCGGTGGGAAGGTCGCGATGGTTGGACGCGATCGCGGCCAGCGCACGGAACGCAGCCGTGCGCGCAGGCGCGGTCATGGCGCGTTGAAGCGAGTTCCCGGTTGAATCGGGTGGCCCGCGAGATAATCACGCACCTTCATCGCCCTTCGTCCTTCCGGTTGCACTTCGTCGATGGCGAGTCGTTCACCATGGCCAGTGGCGACAGATATCGCGCCGGAAGACACATCGACGATCGTTCCCGGGTCTGCGCTTGTCGGTTCCGGTGCCACATGACTGCGCATAACGATGAGCCGCTCGCCATTCAGATAGCTGAACGCATGTGGCCATGGGTAGAGTCCGCGAACCCGGTTGTGAATGTCGGTGGCCGCCAGCGTCCAGTCGATGAGCCCTTCTTCCTTCGTGATCTTCGATGCGTACGTCGACAGTGAGTCATCTTGAGGTTCCTCGACTGCGCGCCCGGCAGCGAGATCGTCGATGACGTGCGAGCAGCAGCGATGCACCCAGGTGGGCAAGATCGCGTTCGACGATGTCGCTGGTCTCGTCGGAGCCGATCGGTCGCGTCACTTTGGCGAACATGCCGCCTGCGTCCAGGTCGAGCACCATCCGCATGATGGTCACGCCGGTTTCGGGCATGCCATCGATGACGGCTCTCTGCACCGGTGCCGCGCCTCGATATCTGGGCAGGAGCGAGGCGTGCACGTTGATCATCCCGAATCGCGGAAGGTTCAGCACGCTTTCCGGGAGGATCTTTCCGTAAGCCGCAACCACCCCGAGCTCAGGCGCCCAGCGTGTGAGCGTCTCCTTGACCTCGGGATCGCGAAGCCGCGCTGGTTGAAACACCGGGAGTCCGTGTTGGACAGCCGTTACCTTGACCGGCGCGTCGGTGACCTTCTGCCCCCGGCCGCGCGGGCGATCGGGTTGCGTCACGACACCGACGACGTCGTGGGCCGATTGAATCAGCTGTTCAAGAGAGGGAACTGCAAACTGCGGCGTCCCGAAGAACACGACGCGCATTGGTTACCACTTGCCCGCGCGCGCGAGCTTCTTGATCTTGCGGACGATCAGGTCTTTCTGCAGGCCTCGAAGCCGGTCGATGAAGATCATGCCGTCCAGGTGATCCATCTCGTGCTGGAAACAGCGTGCGAGGAGACCAGTGGCTTCGACGGTTTGTTCCTCGCCGTTGCGATCCAGCCCTTTCAGCACCGCTCGTGACGGCCGCGCGACGGTTGCATTGAAGCCAGGGGCGCTGAGGCAGCCTTCTTCTTCGAGCTGCATGCCGTCGCGCTCGACGAACGACGGGTTGATGAACGCCAGGAGCTCGCCTGCGCTTCTGCCCACCGAGATGTCACACACGAAGATCCGTACGCCGACACCAACTTGCGGCGCAGCCAGTCCCACACCAGGCGCGGTGTACATCGTCTGGATCATGTCGTCGATCAGCGCCTGAATTTCCGGCGTGACGGCCTCGACAGGTGCCGCCGGCTGATGAAGCACATCGGCGCCGTATCGGACGATAGGACGTATCATCGAGTCGGTCTGGCTCAGCGAGCCGGAGTCGCCGACGAGCGCGCGGCTGCGAATCGCCGCTCGAGCGCGTCTTTGGTGGCCGCAAGATGCCGGGCGATCTCGTCGACCGAATCGCCGCCCAGCTTTTCAAGGAAGGCATCCGCGAGAACGAAGGAGACCATCGCTTCGCCGACGACCGCGGCCGCCGGGACCGCACACACGTCGCTGCGTTCGATGGCGGCCTCCGCATTCTGCATGGTGGTGAGGTCCACGGATCGAAGGGGTTGCATCAGCGTCGCGATCGGCTTCATGAACCCGGTGACGCGCACGTCCTCGCCGTTGGTGACGCCGCCCTCGAGTCCGCCGGCATTGTTCGTCGGCCGGGTCAGCGGCCCATCGTCGCGAGTAGCCGGAAGGATTTCGTCGTGCACACGCGAGCCGGGACGGAAGGCGACATCAGGCCCGATGCCGATACCGACTGCCTTGATCGCGTGGATGCACATCATCGCCTGTGCAAGGCGGCCATCCAGCTTTCTGTCCCACTGCACGTAGGAACCGAGGCCAGGAGGTAATCCCTGCGCGATGATCTCGAAGGCGCCGCCGAGCGTGTCGCCAGCCGCCTTGGCGGCATCGATCGCCGCAATCATCTTCTGTTGCAGTCCCTCGTCAACGCATCGGAGCGGCGAGTCTTCCGCGAGCGCCAGCGCTTCCTCGAAGGAGACCGCCCGTGTTTCCGGCAACGCGATCCCGCCAATGGCCGAGACGTGACTCGTGATGCGGACGCCGAATCGCCCCAGCAACTGACGCGCCAGCGAACCGGCGGCCACACGAGCGGCCGTCTCTCTGGCGCTCGCGCGTTCGAGCACATCCCGGACGTCGGTGTGGCCGTACTTGATCGCGCCGGCGAGGTCGGCATGTCCAGGTCGCGGCCGTGTGACATCAGGACGTTTCGCTCCGGTCGATCCCTCTGGCATCTCGCGTTCGACGTACATCGTCTGCTGCCAGTTCACCCAGTCGCGATTGCGAATCAGCAGAGCGATCGGTGCGCCAGTCGAACGGCCGTGCCGCACGCCGGCGATGATCTCTGCGCGGTCGCTTTCGATCTGCATCCGGCGCCCGCGGCCGTAGCCGCCCTGACGACGACGGAGTTGGGCGTTGAGGGCGTCGATATCGATCTCGAGACCGGCGGGCATGCCGTCGAGGGTCATCACGAGCGTCTGGCCGTGCGACTCACCCGCGGTGAGAAATCTCAGCATTCGAACTCAATTCTATACCGAAGAAATTGCGCACTCTCTGGGCCGTCGAGCACGATCGCCCGAAGAATCGCGCGGGCCTGAGGTTGCATCGGCCATGGGCATGAGCCGACTTCTGCACGATCGCTACTACGCGTACGCCGCGGAGCACGCGTGGGACCTTGCAACGGGTGAGAGTGTCGCCATCGACACGATCGCCATGACTTCGTCTCGGCCGTCGCCGGTCGTCGAGCCGCTCGTGGAGGTTCTCGATCACGGGCGAGACGGTGAACCGCGCTGGGTCGTCGTGGTGACGGCGGCCGGGCCGTCGTCGGTCGCAGTGGCGCGACGGTTGGCTGAGGATGCACGCGCGCGAGGCTTCATCCCCATCACGGTTGACGTCTATCTACGATTGCGAAGTCTGCTCGAGGAGGAGATCCGGCATCGGGCGCTCATGTTGATTCTGCCGCCTGGCTCGGCGCTGGAGTCGGCGCGGCACGCGATCGTTTCTGCGGCCGCAGCGTCGCCGCGCCCTCACGTGCTCGTGTCGTTTCACAGCGATCGTGTCGTCTCCTGTCTGGCCGATTCGCGACCGCTGCGACCGAGTGACGACGCAAGGTCTTTTGGATCGGCTCATCTCGTGCGCGAGGCGAGAGCCGTGTACGGAGCCGGCGCTCCCGCGCGGCCTGTGTTTCAGCCGTTGCCGGATGACGTCGTCAAGCACATGGCACGCGGTTCGCGCTGGGTCGATCTGTGGCAGGTGGGCAGACATGCGGCCGCGGAGCGGCTTCTGCGCGACGTTGCGGGTGCGTTGCAGAGACGACGGGCGCTGGTGCCCGCGGCCTCGACGCTGGTCACACTCGGACGCCTGATGCTCGAACGCGGTCGAGCGTCCGATGCAGACGCGATGTTTGGCGAAGCTGCCACGCACGCGCAAACAGCGAAGCACGAGGCGCTCTCTGGAACCGCGCGGATATGGCAGGCAGCGGCCAGAACCGACGCCGCGCAGTTGACGGCTGCGGAGTCGTTGTGTCGCGCGGCAATCGTGGCCGGCACACTGGCCGGGGCCGAACGCGCACGAGGCGAGGCGACCCTGGCCCGCATCCTCCTCTGGCAGGGGCGCGTGTCCGAGGCTGCGACGCGCGACTTCGGGATTGAGACTGACGATCACGAGCTGGCTGCGTTCGTCGCGGCGACATCGGTTCGCGTGTCGATTGCGAGCGGCGACTTGTTCGCTGCCGGGCAGCGTGCTCGCGAGCTGCTGACGCTGGCAGAGGAGACCGGTCATGCCCTCGTGCGCGTCATCGCGTTGTCTGCCCATCTGCGTGTGCTGATCGAGGTGGGCGATCTGGCCCTGGCGGAGAGACTGCTCGCCGATGTCAGGCAGGCAGCGCGAGTGGCCCGCACGCCTTTGCGCCTTGCTCGCGCCCGTGTGCTGTGGGTTGACGCGTTGCGACGGGCCGGCCGAAATCGCGACGCGGACCGCGAGCTGCGCGACCTGCGCCGACTGCGCGGCGCAACACCGCCGCTGCTGCGATCGGCGATCGACGGGCGGTTACGAGGCGACGTGCGAGCGCTTCGCGGCGAGCGCGTGTCTGTGACCGTTCCGAACGCGGCCGCAACGATGGTGGTGATGGCACGCGACGAGGACGAAGATCGGAGCGCCGTGCGGAAGGTGCTCGTGTGTGCGGCGGGCTCATTGCAGACCAGTCGCATCGATCTCTGCTCGGCGGACGCGGGACCTCACACGACGATTCTCAGCGTCGGCACTGGGCTGACGACAGCGCTCGGCTCTCGCGTGCTCGATGCCGGCATCGCGATCGACACCTGCGCCGGAGGCGCTGGCGGCGAGCTCGGTGTTCCCGTGCGGGTGGGTTCTCGACTGGTCGCGGCGATCGTCGCGCGCTGGCCAATCGATCGCGTGCCGCCCGGTCAGGCTCGCGAGCTGCTGGAACTGACCGCCGCAGTTGCTGCTCCTCGCGTCGAGGCCATGCGTGCGACGGCGCGCGAAGTGGCGAACGCAACGATAGCGATTCCGGAGCTGGTCGGCTCGAGCGCCGCGATCGCAGACGTCCGTCGCGCCGTGACGCGTGCAGCGTCGGCGCCGTTTTCGGTCCTCATTGAAGGCGAGAGCGGATCGGGTAAGGAACTCGTGGCGCGTGCGCTGCATCACCTGAGCCCACGGCGCGAGCGGCGATTCTGCGACGTCAACTGCGCGGCGCTGCCGGACGAACTGCTCGAGTCGGAGCTGTTCGGCCACATGAAAGGTGCGTTCACGGGCGCGATGGCCGATCGCGCCGGCCTCATCGAAGAGGCCGACGGCGGCACGCTGTTCCTCGACGAGGTGGCCGATCTCTCGCCGCGGGCCCAGGCGAAGTTGCTGCGAGTCCTTCAGCAGCAGGAGGTCCGGCGTGTCGGCGCGACCTTCAGTCGCAAGGTGGACATTCGGGTGGTGAGCGCCGCGAATCGCGACATGCGAACGGAAGTCGCCGAGGGCCGCTTTCGGCAGGATCTGCTCTATCGCCTCGACGTCGTGCGCATTCGTGTGCCGCCGCTGCGCGAGCGTCCCGAGGACATCGTGGCGCTCGCTGATCACGTCTGGCGTGCGGCTGCGACGCGCGTGGGATCGCAGGCGACGCTGACCCACGGCGTGCACGCCGCTCTCGCGCGCTATCACTGGCCTGGCAACGTGCGTGAGCTGCAGAACGTGCTGGCTGGCGTGGCTGTGTCCGCACCCGCGCGGGGGCAGGTGAAGGCCGCGCTGTTGCCGCCTTTCGTCACCGGTGCGGTGTCACCGTCGACGACCCGCCTCGCCGATGCGCGCGATCAGTTCGAGCGCAAGTTCATCGAGCTGGCGCTCGCCCGTGCCGGCGGCCGTCGAACGCGGGCAGCCCGCGAACTGGGCCTGTCTCGTCAGGGGTTGCTGAAGATGATGACGCGGCTGGGGCTAGCGAAGTAGCTGAGTAGTTTGCTACAAAATCGCGTCTCCGACGTTTCTGTGTGGATGATGATTCCTGAGGCGACCGTCGACCCGTCTGAGGGTGCGTGACGAACAAGCTGCGGCGACGATGACTCGCTGGAACAACCGGACGCCTCCAGCCGGCGCAGTTCGAGTGGGAGAACGAGGCACAGGGCAGGTCACGGCCGCTCCCTGGGGATTGGACGGTGGTAATGTCGGACGCTTCAGGGACGCCCGCATGCTGACCACCGTGAGCGCCGCGCTATCTGCCCTCACCCGACGTCGCTTCCTGGAACAACTCGGCCTTGTCGGGGGCACGTCGCTCGTCATGAGCGCGATGACCTCGTGGGATCTGATGGCGGGTCAGGCGGGCCGGCGACCGGTGCTTTCGGGTAGGCCGGCGCGAGCGAGAGTGCTCGTGCTGGGTGCCGGCGTCTCGGGTCTCGTCGTGGCCTACGAGCTCGGCAAACTCGGCTACGACTACCACGTTCTCGAGGCGCGCGACCACGTTGGCGGCCTCGCGTGGACAGTGCGTCGCGGCACCACGCACAGCGAGATCGGCGGGGAGCGCCAGATGTGCACGTTCGACGACGGGTTGTACGTGAACGTCGGCGCGTGGCGCATCCCGTATACACATACTGGTGTGCTGAACTACTGCCGCGAGCTGGGCGTGCCGCTCGAGATCTTCATGAACGAAGCCGAGAACGCCTACTTCTACTACGAAGGGCAGGACGTCGGTCCCCTGGCCAACACACGCGTGCGGCTGCGTGAGGTCAAGGCCGACATGATTGGCTACACCAACGAGCTGCTCGTGAAGGCGCTCGACCAGGGGCAACTCGATCTCCCGGTGACCGCCGAAGACAAGCAGCGATTCGTGAGCCACCTGGTGGCGCAGGGCTACCTCGATACCAGCGACCGGCGGTATAAGGCGTTCGCCATTCGAGGGCCGGGCACGCCGTACGACTTCGCCGCCCTGCTGCGCTCCGGCTTCAGCCAGCGCATGCGATCCGTTTCTGCCACGAGCGGGACAACGGCGGCGCCGATGTTTCAACCGGTCGGGGGAATGGACCAGTTTCCCAAGGGGTTCGAGCGTGCGATCGGCGCCGACCGCATCACCTTCAATGCTGACGTCCAGTCAGTCCACCAATCGGATACAGGGGTCAGGGTCCTCTACGTCGACACGAAGAACGGCAGGAACCGCGAGCTACAGGCCGATTTCGTCGTGGTCTGCATGCCGCTGTCAGTGCTGTCGGATGTCGACATCAACCTCTCGGCCGAGCTGATGGCGGCGGTCAAGGCCACGACCTACAGCAACAGCGCAAAGATGGGTCTGGCGATGAAGCGCCGATTCTGGGAGGAAGACGATCAGATCTTCGGCGGACATCTCTACTCAAATCTCCCGCTGGGCGAGTTCTCCTATCCGTCTACCGACTACTTCTCGCGCAAAGGGGTTCTGCTCGGGCTCTACGTCAACGGGCCGGTGGGCGACCTGCTCGATCGATCGGTCACAGACCGCGTCGAGCACGTCCTGACGCATGCGAGCAAGGTCCATCCGCAGATCCGCCAGGAGTTCACGAGCGCGTACGCGGTGTGGTGGCGCAGGGTGAAATACAGCCAAGGTGGCTACGCGTCCGGAGTGCCGGCTGAGCGCCGCGCGCGACTCGCCAGGATCGATAACCGGGTCATCATCGGCTCGGCTGCCGCCGCGCCCGAGTCGTCCCCGGACTGGATGGAAGGGGCAGTCGCCGCCGGCTGGCAGGCGCTGACCTCGTTGCACGAGCGCGCCATGCGTGTTTGAGCGCACACCCGGCGTCTGCTGCCGTCATCGACAGCGGCTCAGGCTTCGCCGGCACGCCGCTGAAAGGCTGTCACACATGGTTTGTCGCGATTGGGGATGTCAACGGCGACCGAAAGCCTGACCTGGCGACGACGCACATCAACAATCAACTCGTGAGTGTGCTCATGGCGGGGTGATCGAGCGCCGCGAGGATCTCGGCCTCGCGTTGGAAACGGACCTGGCGCTGGCGACAGCTGATGCCCTGAAAGCTCCAATGTTTCCTATCGTCACGCGTTCGCGGTGAACCGGCAGCGATCGCTCGATGCAGAGGGCGCGTCCAGTTTCCGGCTGCGCACGCTCCCTGACAGCTTTCTCGAAGTCGATCAATCGCTCGTCGTTGCGAAGGGCGACCGCGCGAAGCTCCCGATCATCGAGCGATTCGTGAAGGACTTCCGCGCCTGAACCTTAGTAGCGGCAGCGGGTCGCGCTGCCGCTACTAACCTTACAGCAGCTTCATGAAGGCCACTATGTCTGCCTGATCCTGGGCCGTCAGAATAATGCCCTCGATGGGCCCGGGACCATCAGGATCGAACCCGAAGAACAACGTATAGTGCGCCATCACGTCCTCGAGCGTCTTGGCCGAGTTGTCGTGGAAGTACGGCGCCGTCCTGCTGATGCCCCACAGCGGCGAGATCTTGAATGAGTTCACATTGGTAAAGGTCCCGTCCTCCACGCCGACGCCGGTGATGAGTGCCCGCCCTGGGTCCGGCGTGACCAGATGTGCCTTGCTGCCGTCCGGATTCGTGAAGACAAAATCGTGCACCGGATTCTGAGCCTTGTTGATCTCGGAGATCGCAACGCTCTGAAAACGGGTGTGCAGCGGGATACCGAAAATGAGCAACGACACGATGTTGGTCTCATTGAGCATCGGCCCGGAGTGACAGGCTGCGCAGAGCCCGTGCTTGACGTCGGTGGGGTCCAGCACATCTTCGAAGAATCGACGGCCTCGCCGGTCGGAGGCCGTGTTGCCTTGCGGCAGCTCCGGCGCGGCGCCCCCGCGCGCGAACGCCCTGAGCGCAGGCGAACTGAAAAACGCATCGGTGACCTGGAACTGCGTGATGCGATCGAGGTCAGCCCCTGTGGGGAAGGTGAGCGCCTGCGCGTGATCGTGAATCGCTCCGGCCGCCTGCATCTGCAGCGATGGCTGCCGCCCGTCGAGCATCAACACGGGATCGAGCCCGGGCGTATTGATCGTCGTCGGAATGCCGCGTCGCAGGATCACTTCACGCGCGCTGGGATCGTTGGCGAGGCTGACGTTGTCGGGCAGCGGGATGTGCATGAGGATGGTGGCGTCATTGAGCATCCTCGTCACGCCATTTCCGTTGCCGTCGTCGCTGCCGTCGCGGACGAACAGCGGGTCGTGAGGATTGGCGGTGAACCGGCGTTGCGCGTCTTGGGGCGAAACCGTGCCCGTCTCGCTGCTGTGGCACGTGAGACACGTGCGTCCATTGCCGCCGAACGTTTCGCGCTCGAAGAGGCGTTTGCCGTCCATCCTCTTGCCGATGCTGTCGCCCTGCCCTGAGAGAGTTGCGACGAGCGCACCGAGAAAGATAGTCGTGAAGACACCGAGTACTCCCCGTTTTGCCGCCATCGCTTCCTCTCTTTCGTGATCGCGCCCGAAGCGCCTGGTCCGACGTTACGTACGAGGCTTGGTCGCTATCAATACAGAGAAACGTTGAGAGGTTAGCGATCGAACAACGCTGAACTTGTTCACGTCTGCCGTTCGCGGTAGAACCCGATCAGATCCATGCTTTTCGGCGGGACCTTGAGCTGCCGTAGCATCGTTTGTTACCTGCCCTCGATGGTTGTGCGTACCGAGAAGTCCGTTCTTGTTGCTGTCGTGGCCGCCGATCCCATGCGCACGTGAGCATTCTCCGGCACTCTCTCGCCGGAGTAGACCCGCAGGTCGCGACGAGCAGCTTATCCGGCCCTCCGCTGCCAACCCGGACCTCTCTGGTTCGGTGGGAGGTCCACGATGAATTTCCTACTACCGGCCGCTCTGTGCGAAAGGCACGCAGACGACCGACGGATCAGGCAACTTGAACACCGCCTCAGGGGGAGGGCCGGACAGGCAGAACACATTTGATGGCTTGGCTCGTTCCCGTACGCGACGATCAGTTGCGACTGTCCCTACCGCAGCTCGACGATGATCCCGGCGTGATCAGAGAGCGCTCGTTCTCGCAGCTCGTTCCAGATCGCAACCGACGTCGCGCGGTCAGCGAGTTGCGGTGCCATGAAGACGTGATCGTTCTGGTACGACTGCTTCGTGTTGCGCACGAAGTTGGTTCGTACCGGTCCGCCGAAGGCGAGGTTCACGACCTCCACGAGATCGTTCCGTCTCGCCCGGTCGAACCACTCCGCGGTCCCGATGTCATCCGCGGAGAGGTAGTTTGGCGCCTCGTTCCAGGTCGCCGGCGAGGATGGCCGGTCGTCCCTTCAGGGCCTCGAGGAGCGCATCGAGCACCAGATCTGACTGCCATGGGCGCTTTTTGCTAGCCGGAGCAGCTCTTCCTGCTGCCGCCCAGATCTCAGGACGGTAGGACGCGGGGACGTGCACGGACACCAACGCGATCTCGCTGTCGAAGGCTTGCCAGAGCGCGAAGTCGAGATAGGCTCCACATGCGTCGAGCACTGCATGACGGGGCCGCCACTCCACGTCGACAGCGAGCTGACGCGCTGCGACCACCACTGAACCGACACCTCGGTCCAAGGCACTCTCCGGGCTCGCAATCCAGTCGGCGGGAACGACCAGGGACTTCCGCTTCCGGTTGCTTCCTGAACGAGGAGGATCTCCGCCGAGGTGTCGAACAACGCTTCCCACGACGCTGCTTGGGTCGCGGCGTTGCGATACGCGTTTCCCGTGTAGAACGCCCGCCCAGGTTGCGCACTGCGGATCTTCATCCTGCTCCCGATCACTTACACCGCTGAACGCGACGCCACGCTGAGTCGGCCGTTCTCGGAGCGGGCATCGAACCACTGAGCCTGGCTGTGCGCCCGTCCGTGCAGAATGCGCCACGATCAGGTCGTATAATGGCGATTCCTTCAACGACGAAGCGACCACGAAACGGCTCTAATGTTTCCTATCGTTAAGCAACAAAGAAACAGAAGCCACTATCTTCGTGGTCAACGGGCTGGAATGCCGACGCGCCGAACGAGGTCCCGGAATTGCGAATCAGCATGGATAGAGTTGAAGTCGGGATGAACGTTGAGGAACGGTAGCCACTGGTCGCGTTCCTTATAGGCGACCTCCAACCACTCGAAGGCCTGTTCCCTGTCGCCCAGCACGGAGAAGACCCGTGCGATGTCAAAGGCGCCGCCATGTATCTGGCGTGATTCAGCGATCCACTTCTCCACGAGCGCGACTGCTTCACGCTTGTTGCCAGCCGCTGCATAACTCACGGCCAGATCCACTCGACCTAGCGGATCTCCAAGGTCATGCGCGCGCTGACTCTCTGCGATGGCGAGATCTGTCATGCCCTTGAGGCGGTAGGCGATGGCGAGGAAACGGTGTGCCGTCGCGAAGTTGGGCTCCAAGGCCAGCGCGCGACCCAGCGTCTCGATGGCTTCGTCGTAGCGGCTCGCGAACAGCAGGGTGAAACCAGACCCCAGAGCGATTCCAGGCGACAGGGGGTCAAGGGCTTCGCCACTCTTGCACTCGGCGATGGCTTCGTCGAATCGCCCCTGGGTCAGCAGGACCTGCGCGCCAAGCCACTGGTGAGCCGTCGCGTTACTCGGATCGATCGCGAGGGCTCGCCGAAACTCCCTCTCACTCAGAGTCCAGTTCCATTCCATGCGAAGACGCGTCCAGCCGAGCGCGGCGTGAGCGTCGGCCGAGCGCTCGTCGAGCTCGACAGCTTTCGTCGCAGCGTCAATCGCTTTGGGAAACGCCTCGTTCGACGGTCGGGTGCCGTAGAAGGCTTGCATGTTGTAGGCATTCGCTAATCCAGCGTGCGCCAGCGAATACGTCGGGTCGGCTTGAATCGCCCGTTCGAAGTACTGCCCCCCGGCTGTCAGCCCGTCGCGACTGCGTTTATTCAACTCGTACCGCCCCTTGAGGTAGAGCTGGAACGCATCGGCGTTCTGCGTGCTTCCCGCCGCCAGTCCAATCGCATCGTCACTGGTCAGCTGTGGGCGGAGCCTATCGGCGATCGCCTTCGAGATCTCGCCGTGGACGATCAGCGCGTCCGCCAACGGGCGATCGAACTGTTCGCCCCAAAGCTGCGCAACGCTCGCAACATCGATTAGTTCGACCTGAACGTAGAGCCGGTCGTTGCGCTGCACGACGCGGCCAGTGACAACCGCCCGCACGTTCAACTCGCGGCCGGCCTGGCTCGGATCAACGCCCTGGTTCTTGTACCTTGCGACGAGCGTCCGCGGAATGACACGCAACGAGCGAAGCTGCGAGAGGCTGTTGGTGATGGTGTCAGCCAGGCCGTCGCTCAGATACTCAGCGTCTGAAGTGCCGGTGGCGTTGACGAATGGCAGCACGGCCACGGAGTCGATCGAATCTGAAGAGCCCGACACGTTCGTCCAGCGCCAGCCAAAAACCCCCGCTACGAGGACCACGAGGATGCCGGCCGTCGCGATCAGGCCGGTCTTGTGGCGCCTCGCTAGGCCGGCGGCGATCGCGGTATCAGACCCCGTCGCTGGTGTGCCTGTTTCAGCTAGAGCGCGCGACTCTCCCGACTCGAGGTCGCGCTTCAGACGCCTCAAATCTGCCCGGATGTCCCCCGCACTGTGATAACGAAGGTCGCGATCCTTCTCAAGCGCTTTCCCAACGATGCGTTCGAGTTCGAGCGGAGTCGCAGGGTTGAAGTCGCTCAGAGCAGCAGGTGTCTTATTCAGGATCTCATCGAAGACGATTGCGGACGTCCGGCCGGAGAAGGCCGGACGCGCAGTGGCCATTTCGTAGAGTATTGCCCCGAACGAGAAGAGATCGCTCTTCGCGTCGAGCTCTTCTCCTCTGGCTTGTTCGGGCGACATGTAGGGGACAGTTCCCAGCGTCGTGCCGGGACTCGTCAAACGAGGATCGAATTTCGTCGGTAGCGCAGTACCCATGCCAACTGCGGCTGGGTCTTGCCGCGTCAGTTTGGCCAGACCGAAGTCGAGAATCTTCGCCTGGCCGCGTTTGGTGATGAAGATGTTCGCCGGCTTGAGGTCGCGATGGACAATACCCACCGTGTGCGCAGCGTCGAGCGCATCTGCGATTTGAGTAGCCAGAGTAATCAAAAGATCAAGTCGCAGTGGTCCGCGGCCCGCGAGATCAGCAAGCGTCTCGCCCTCGAGCAGCTCCATGACCAGGAAGTCTTGACCCTGGTCCTCACCGACATCATGGATGGTGCAGATGTGCTGATGGTTCAGCGCAGCGATTGCGCGCGCCTCGCGCTCGAAGCGCAGGCGACGGTCGCCATCGCCGGCGAGCTCGGTGGGTAACAGTTTAAGCGCTACGTCACGGCCGAGGCGCGAGTCACGGGCCTTGTAAACTGCGCCCATCCCGCCAGCGCCGAGCAGGGCGACGACTTCATACGGGCCGAGTCTCGTGCCGGCGCTCAGTGTCATTCCGTTCAGGGTTGGATTCGAAATTCAAGCAGAGTCTACACCGGCCGTTCAGGCGCGGTATGGCGCTCACGCCATTCGACTCGCACTCCCACAAAGCTGCGCCGCCCCGGAACCGTAAAAGGCGCGATAGCCCGTGGGAATTCGAACCCGGGTTTGGAGGCGTACTCTAGCCGGTTTTCCGTCGCCAACCCGCCTCGCCGAGGCGCGCGATCAGTTCGAGCGCAAGTTCATCGAGCTGGCGCTCGCCCGCGCCGGAGGCCGTCGAACGCGGGCCGCTCGCGAACTGGGCCTGTCTCGTCAGGGGTTGCTGAAGATGATGACCCGGTTGGCGATCACGAAGTAGGCAGTATTCAGTATGCGGTAGGCGTTTCGTGGCGCTCCTGCCTACTGCATACCGCCTACTGCCTACTACAGGATCGCATCCAAAAAGCTCGACCCGACGTTCAGGCAATCGAATACGTGGAGCCCGAGCCGCGAGGCCAGCTCCACACACACCTCGGTGCCGCGGCAGCTGTTTCCGTACGGATCCAGGCGTGGCGAGTAGGTGCCGATTCCGAGCTGGCGATTCACGACGGTGATCACGCCGCCGCTGACGCCACTTTTCGCCGGCACGCCAACGCGATACGCCCACTGTCCCGAGTAGTCATACATCCCGCACGTGAACATGATTGACAGCATGTCCTTGACGTGCGTGACCGAGTAGGCGCTGCGTCCGGTCAAGGGATGCCGTCCCATGTTGGACAGCGTTGCCGCCATCATCGCGAGATCGCGACAGGTCACCTGAATCGCGCACTGCTTGAAGTAGATGTCGAGCGCGGCTTCGGCCTCGTCATGCACGAGACCGAAGTTGAGCAGGAGGTAGGCGATTGCCCGATTGCGATGGCCAGTGCGCTGTTCGGATTCGTAGACCGAACGGTCGAGCGAGAGGTGACGCCCGGCGATGATGCTGAACCGATCGAGCAGGTATTCGAACGTCCGGTTGCCATAGCGTTTGTGGAGCAGCGCCGTCACCGTGATCGCTCCCGAGTTGATCATCGGGTTGTAGGGCCGGTTACTGCCGTTCTGCAACTCGATTGAGTTGAACACATCACCGCTCGGCTCCACGCCGACGTGCTCGAAGACCTTCGAGGCCCCGAACTCCTCGAGCGCCATGCCATAGGTGAACGGCTTGGAGATCGACTGAATCGTGAACGGCCGGTCGCAGTCGCCGGCCTCGAACGTCCGGCCGTCGGCCGTCACCAGGCAGACGCCGAAGGCGTCGGGATCCGCCGTACTCAGCTCTGGAATGTATGTGGCGACCTGACCGGTCGTGTGCGGCAGGTACTTCTCGTAGACGGTGTCGATCATGACCTGCAGTTCGTGCCCGCGCGCGACGGCCGTGTCTGCGTCTGAAATGGACATGGGTTTGTGCTCGGCCGTGCAATCGAGGTGCCCATGGCGGCTTCCGCGTCAGTCGCGGGCATCTGAAGAGGCACAAGCACTTACACCTTTATGGGACGGGAGGGGATTCGTCGTTGTAGCCTACAAAAACGTCGTACATCCCTATTTTGCGGACATATTCGAATGATGCGGTCAGTCGCCTATAATCCGCGCCGGAGAGGGACTTATGAAAAGGACGGCACTGTTACTCGCGGTGAGTGTGCTTTCGTTGTCGGTCTCTGGGTCGGTGGTCGGCGCCCAGGGAGGCGGTTGGACCACCGTCCTCGACGGCTCCAGCCTGAAAGGCTGGAACATTGTCGGCGACGCTGATTGGGAGGTCGTCGACAACGTCGTGCAGGCCACCAAGGGAACCGGCTTTCTCGTGACGCCAGCCCAGTACGGCGATTTTCAGATCACTGCCGACTTCTGGGTCACTGACGATGCGAATAGTGGCGTGTTCATCCGGTGCGAAGACCCGAAGACGATCACCGCGATGAACGCGTACGAGGTGAACATCTACGATAAGCGTCCCGATCAGACGTATCGCACTGGCGCAATCGTCGATGTCGCCAAGCCCGAGAGCGTAATCATGACGGGCGGCAAGTGGAACACCATCGACATCACGGCGAAAGGCACGAAGCTGACCGTGCTGATCAACGGGATGAAGATGGTGGACGTGAACGACACCAAGCACGGGAAGGGCAACATCGCCCTCCAGTACGGCGCGGGCACGGTGAAGTTCCGGAACGTCCGTCTGCGGACGCTGTAGCGCTCAGACCTGGCTGGCCATTGCCAATGCGCGGGTGAACACCTCGGTCGCTTGCGCGCCTGAGATGCCGTAACGGCCGTCGATGACGAAGAAGGGGACCCCGGTGACGCCGAGCATCCGGGCTTCCTCGAGGTCGCGCCTGACCGCATCGACGTAATGATCGCTCTCCAGGGCCTCACGCACCTCGGTGGCGTCGAGGCCCTCGTCCACCGCAAGGCTCACGAGCGACTCGACGTCGAAGATCGAGCGCTGGTCGGTGAAGTACGCCTTGTAC
The DNA here is from genome assembly GCA_963818645.1 of uncultured Acidobacteriota bacterium. Taxonomy (GTDB): domain Bacteria; phylum Acidobacteriota; class Vicinamibacteria; order Vicinamibacterales; family UBA2999; genus Gp6-AA40. Next base: position 120,325 of record CAWFTF010000002.1, read on the forward strand.
AACCGCTCGAGCATCTGATCTTCACAGTCGTGGCTCGCTGCCAGATGCACCAGGCGGTGGGCATCGAGGGTGTTCCCCGATTGCCCTTTCTCCGTGAGGTGGTACTCCAGGCCCTCGGCTGCGGCCATGGTCTCCATGTTGTGGTCCATCTCACGGACGCGGTCCTCGGTCAGGCGGTACTTCGACATCAGCATCGTCCGCCGGCTCGTCGTCTCACCCTTGGGCCGTGTGGGATCGAGTTGAAAGGAACGATGGCCTATCGTCACGTTCGCTCGCCCTTCGAATGACGCCAACGCTTTCTCGAGGCGGCGCTTTCCCAGGTAACACCACGGACAAACCACGTCGGACCAGATGTCGATGTGCATTGCCACAAGTCTAGACTGTTGCCTGCGCCTAATATCGCGAACGAATAGTCCAGAGACTGAGGACCGAGGACTGAAGACCGAAGACCGAGAGACAATGAGACCCCGTGTTGGCGTACCTCGCGCGGCGTCTTCTGCTGACGGTGCCGGTGCTCCTCGGCGTCGCGACGCTGGTCTTCGCGTTGATCCATTTCATCCCGGGTGATCCCGCGCGCGCGATCCTCGGCGACGTCGCTTCAGAAACAGATATCGCGCAACTGCGCCAACAACTCGGTCTGGATCGGCCGCTCGCGGTGCAGTATGTCGCCTTCCTCGGCGGGTTGGCGCGCGCCGATCTCGGCACGTCACTCCGCACGGGTACACCGGTTGCCAGCCAGATTCTGGAGCGTCTTCCGGCGACCTTCGAACTCGCCCTCGCCGCTATCGCCGTTGCCCTCGCCGTCGCGATTCCTCTGGGAATTGCCGCCGCTGTCTGGCGCGGAACAGTAGTCGACCATACAGCGATGACCCTCTCGCTGGCGGGAGTGTCGATGCCGAACTTCTGGCTCGGCCCGCTCCTGGCCATCGTCTTCGGCGTGGAGCTTGGCTGGCTTCCCGTTTCCGGGCGCGGCGGATTCGAGCACCTGGTGCTGCCAGCGGTCTCGCTCGGTGCTGCGCTGGCCGCAGTCCTCGCGCGCATGACGCGAGCCAGCCTGGTCGAGCAACTCCGCGAGCCCTACACGCAGGCGGCACGCGCACGGGGTGTGTCGCGCACGCGGGCCGTGCTCCGGCATGCCTTTCGAAACAGTCTGATCCCCATCGTGACGCTGGCCGGTCTTCAGGTCGGCGCAGTCCTGACAGGGGCCGTCATCACGGAAACGATCTTCGCGTGGCCCGGAGTGGGACGACTGCTCGTGCAGTCGATCGGCTTCCGCGACTACCCGATGGTGCAGGGATGCATTCTGCTCATCGCGGTCACCTACGTCTGCGTCAATCTCATCGTCGATCTGCTCTACGTCGTCCTCGATCCGCGGATCCGATACCAATGAGAAACGCTGGTGCCTGCGTCGTCGGCCTGGCCGTGCTCGCGGCGGTGATCGGACCATGGCTCGTGCCTTACGATCCGTCCGCACAGGAACTGGCGCTCCGGCTCGAGGGGCCCAGTCGTCTTCACTGGCTGGGGCTCGACGAGTTGGGACGCGACATCCTCGCGCGCGTCATGTCGGGCGCGCGCATCTCGCTCTTCGTCGGACTCGTCGTGGTCTCGGTCTCGGCGTCGATTGGTGCGGCCATGGGAGCGCTTGCAGGCTACTACGGCGGAATCATCGACGAAGCCATCAGTCGCGTCATCGATATCCTGCTGGCGTTTCCCGGACTGCTGCTCGCGATCGCGCTGGTCGCCGTGCTCGGTCCAAGCCTGACGAACGTCGTCATTGCACTCTCGCTGATTGGGTGGGTCGGATACGCGCGTGTCGCTCGCGCGCAGGTTCTGCAGGCACGTGAATTCGAGTACGTCGTCGCGGCGCGCGCGATTGGTGCAGCCACACCGCGAATCCTGATCCGTCACGTGCTGCCAGCCGCGCTGCCAGCGCTCACCGTTCAGGCGACGCTCGGCATGGGCGGAGCCATCCTGTCCGAGGCCGCGCTCAGCTTCCTGGGGCTTGGGGTGCAGCCGCCGACTCCCAGTTGGGGAGCGATGCTGAACTACGGTCGCGTGCACGTGCTCGACGCGCCGCATCTCACCGTGTTTCCTGGGCTCGCGATCGCGATCGTGGTGCTGGGGCTGAATCTACTGGGAGACAGTTTGCGCGACAGGCTGGGAGGCGCTGAAGGATCCAGCTAAGCCTCCCACGATCACTCGGCGATGAGCGCCGCGTGCTTCGCTTTCGCTTCCTGCGCCATCGCCGCGTGCCCAAGCCGACGGGCTGCGGACGCAAGATACGTGAATGCAATCGGCTCGACAGGAAACTGCTCTGTGGCGCGGCGGAGCACCCGCTCCGCGGCAGTCGTGCTTCCCGACAAGAACAACGCGCGGCCGTACATCGTGAGCGCATCGCTGGTCGCATTCGGTTGGTCGGCAACCGGTGAAAGCGCTTCGAGCGCCTTGTTCAACGCCACCCGATCGTCATCTCGTTCGGCGGCATCGAGCCATACACGACCGAGTGCGGTGTAGACAATTGTCGAATCGGGATGGCGTTCAGCGGCGCGTCCGAGCGTCAGCACTGCCGCATCCCGCCGTCCAAGGCGCGCGTAGGCGAGGCCAACGCTCACGAGCCGTTCCGGCCGCGTGGGTTCGAGTGCCGACAGCGCTTCCAGTTGTTCGATCGCCTGACGATGGCGACCGGAGTCTGTGTAGAGCGTGACGAGTTCCTCGCGGGCGGCTGCGAACGTCGGCTCGAGCTCGATGGCTGTCAGCAACGCGCGCTCGGCCTGGTCGCGCGGACGACGATCGCGAAGACACAGGCCGAGCAGGTAGTGCGCTTGCGGCATCCGATTGTCGAGGCTCACCGCTTTTCGCAGTGCCTCGATCGAACGAGGAACATCCCCGTTGCGGTAGTGGGCGAGGCCCAGCTTGTAGACAACGCGTGGCGCGCTTTCGTCGAGACGCAAACTGCGTTCGTAATCCGCGACTGCCGCAGCGGGTTGACCCATCGCGGCGTGGGCATCGCCGAGGAGTTCGAGCGGCCGCGGCGCTGAGGGATCGAGTGCGACGGCTTCAGTGAGGTCGCGCACCGCCGATGCAAATTCGCCGCGTTGCCGGTAGGTCTCGCCGCGCATGAGGCGCGCGATCATCGAGTCGGGCTTCAGCGTCAGTGCGCCGCTGAAGGCCTCGATGGCTTCGAGCGTTTGGCCATGGGTGACGGCCTCGTCGCCGGCGGCCAGCAGCCGGCGGTATTCCCGCTGCTGCCGGGCATCGAACCAGACGAACGCCAGGGAAGCGGCCAGGGCCATCGCCCCGACCGCCGCCACGATGGGCCGATTCACGGGGCCATAGTAACTGGGTCAATGGGTGGCTGTAGCGGAGTATTTGGGGATTGGGGGTGGCTAGGTAGTGGGTAGCCGGGTAGAGGAACCATCGTGCGCGGTCGGGGTCTAATGGTTCCGAGGACGGTGCTAGACTGATGGGGACGCCTGTTTCCGGAGGGTTGGTGAAGAACGCTGGCGCTATCGGGTGGTCCGACGTAGACACGGCGGAAGCCGCCCTCATTGAGCGGTGCACGACCGGCGACGAAACCGCCTGCGCCGACCTGGTGAACACACACCAGCGCATGGTGTACACCCTTGCGCTGCACCTCCTTCAAGACCCTGACGAAGCCCTTGACCTGTCGCAGGAGGTGTTCCTGCGCGTCTTCCGGACGCTATCCAGGTTCCGCGGCCAGTCCGCCCTCCGAACCTGGATCTACCGGATAGTCATCAATCAGGCCCGTAACCGGCAGCGCTGGTGGAGGCGTCGTTATCGCTCGAGCCAGGTGTCCCTGGATGAGCATTTGAAGCAGTTCGGCGACGTCGAATCCAAGAGTGACGTGCTCCCGGACCGACTGCTGGCCAGCAAGGAAACGTCCACGCTCATCTGGCAGGCGCTTGATCGGCTGCCATTCGATCAGCGGACGGCGCTCATCCTTCGCGAGGTGGATGGTCTCCATTACGACGAGATCGCGTTCTCTCTGGGTGTGGCGGTCGGTACGGTGAAATCGCGGCTCACGCGCGCGCGGCAGGCGCTGCGCGCCGAGCTGCTGGGTCTCCACGCATGACTCCTTACGTAGGCTGCGAGTACGCGCGGGAGCGGCTCGAGGGGCTCCTCGACGATGAGCTGTCTGTTGACGAACAGGTGCTCGTCGAGAGCCACGTGCGTTGGTGCCGGACGTGCGCCGATCGCATCGAAGACTTTCAGTTGATCGGGACGTCGATTCGAGTTGGTCCTCCCAAGCTGGCTCTCGCGAGAGAGGTGGAGCCTGCGTCGAGCGCCGTCTACTCGCGTGTGATGATGCGGATGCGCGCCGAGCGCGACCAGGCCTTCACAGTGCGGTTGCGGGAGATGTTTGCGGACATGCGGCTGCTGTGGCCGGCCCTCGGCGCGACGATGGCCGTGCTGGTATGCCTGAGCGTGGCGATTGGCGTCCTGAAGAGCACGTCAAGCGAACGGCCTTCGTCGCTGGCGACGAGACTCGAGGCTATGAACCCCGGGTCCGAAGCCAATCCGCTGCGTCCGGACAACAACGCGCGGGTCGATCGCTACTTCGACAAGTTCGTGGACAGCGACCGTGCCGGCGGGATTTCGATTCCGCGAGTGATGGACGATGGCGCGTCGGTGGCAGGTATCCCCGGCGAAGAAGCCATGTTCACGATGGCAATGGTCGTCAATCGCGAAGGGCGTATCACGACTGCAGAGATGTTGAACTCCGAGCGTGGCAGCAACAACGCCGAGCGCGCGCTCCACGCCAACGAGGCGGTGCTCGACGCGGTGAGGCAGTCGCGATTCGCGCCGGCTCAGACGCCGATCGGCCGCACGGTTGCCGTCAATATGGTGTGGTTGATCTTCGTCACCACGGTGCAGACGCCCGATCCTCAGACGCCCGTTCAGGTTGCTCCGGTGGTTGCGCGCACGCGACGGCTGCCGCCGGCCGACCCCGCCGTGCCGCTGCCAGTTGGACGTCAGTCGTCCCGCGTGAGCTCCTCACCGACGGCCTGAGGCCGCCGGCTCCGGCATTTCTCCTCTCGCACTCGCGGTGTTGTTGAGGGCATCTGTCGCCCGCAATGTGACGCCGCGCGCCACCGCATCACCCTCGAGCACGAGCTCGAACTGTTCGAAGCGCGAGTCGGCGATTCCGTCCTTCGGATAGACCGACTGCCACTTGTCCCCGTCGAGCGAGAAATCCACCTTTTGCACCGACGAGTTCGCGTCACGGACGTCGAACGCGATGGTCGCGCGGCCGTTGTCTCGTCGGACGGCAGTGACTGTGATCACCGGCGGAACGTTGTCGATCGCGAATGCTGTGCTCTCGCGCGCGCCGGAGAGCGCGTCGGCCGAGGAATTCGCCGGCAGATCCGACGCGACGATGCGGACGGTATAGCGGCCGTTGGGAACCGATGTCGTATCCCACACGAGGATCTGATCCGTCATCCCACGCTTGAGCAGCTTCCATGACGTCTCGCCTTCACGGCGATATGAGACGTCGTAGCTCAGGTCGTCGCCGTTGTCGTCCTCCGCCCGCCACACGAAGGTCATCAGCCCTTTCTCGTACACCCGTCGACCGAGGGAGGGCGATGAAGAGCCAGGCGCCTGATTGGCGCGCTTGTCCGGGAGATCGCCTTCGAAGCCAGCGATCTCCGGATCGACCGGGAACGGACGCTGGAACACGGTGCCGGGAGGATGAACGGTGATCGACGTCACCCGCGGCCGCATGTTACGAGGAAGATATGCCGCTGAGACCGATGTCAGCAGCGGAGCGTCACCCTTACCGGCAATGAGCGTCGCGCGCCACTGGAGGTAACGTGCTCGCGGGCTCGTGATCGTGCTGCCTTCTGAATCGGTGTACGCCTGACTCCAGTCGCTCCAGGTCTCGTCTGGGGTGTTCGTGTTCCCTGAGCGAGTCGAGATTTCGAGACGGCTGCCCGCTGGTGTGAGTGACTGCCACTTGAGCGTGCCCCACAGCGCCACCGTCTGCGCGTCGCGGACGGCCGAGGTGTACGTGCCGCGATCGGCGCGCGCCGCGGCGAGCCTCAGCAGCTTGCCCGGGTTCGACGTCGCGATGAGTACACGTCCTTCCGACTGTTGCAGAAGCCCTGTGACCTGCTGCGCGTTGGCGCGCGCAATCAAGGTGGGCTGGAAGGGATCACCCGCGAGGCGGAAGATCTTGCCCGAGTTGCCGGTGGCCACCAGGATCGATCCGTCGGCGTCTACGGCGACGTCGTACGGTGTGTCCGCGCGGGACTCCCACAGCAGGTCCCACGCGCCGTCCGGCAGAATCCGATAGAGCGCACCGGCAGGCACTGCGCCTCCGCGTCCAGATGGCGCAGGCGCGCCCTGTGCCGACGTGGTGACGACCGCATCGCCAACAGCGACGACGGTGATTTCAGTGGAGACGTTCGGCGTGAGTGGCGCCGGTGCGGGCACCGAAGGCGGCGGGGCGGAAGCGCCGCCGCCTCCACTCGGCCCCCGACTGCCCACGGCCGCCGCGTAGACGTTGCCGCGACTGTCCACGCGCAGCGTGTGGATCTCGTTGTAGCTCGAGTCGAGAAGGACGAATGGCTTCCCTGACGCGTCGAGCCGGAATACACGACCGGGCGATTCAGTCCCTGCCAGCAGTTGCCCGTCGCGGTCGAACGCGAGCGTCATCGCATGCGTCGCCTTGGTCGCGTAAAACGTCGTGCCTTTCCCGTCCGGCGTGATCTTGTAGATGATGCCTTTGTCGCCCGTGGCCGCGAAGACGTTGCCCGCCTTGTCTACTACGAGACTCCAGATGTAGCGATCGCCGGGATCGAAGAACACGCTGCCCGATCCCTTCGCATCGACCTTGTAGATCTTCCCGTTCGGCGAGGTGCCGACGTAGAGCCCGCCACCGGGAGCCGGCGCCAGGGCATGGACTTCGAGTTCTTCGCTGTCGAAGAAGATGGTCCCCTTGCCCGTCGAGTCGATCTTGTAGACCTGACCTTCGTTGCCGCTACCCGCGTACACCGAACCATCTGGTCCGCTCACCAGCGTCCAGACGAACGGTGCGTTGGTCTCGTAGACCGACGCGGCGGTCGGACCGAGCGTCAGGCGTCCGAATGAGTCGATCGAGAGGTTCTCGATTTCACCACGAAGGAACTCACTTTCGCTCGACACTTCCCAGAAAGTCGGCGTCGAGGCACGCAAGGTCACAGTCGCGAACAATACGAGAGCCGCGATGGAGAGGCGAGACACCACTTTTGACTATGTCCTTTGACTTGAAACTCTACCTTTGAGCTTCGACTTACTCTTCGAGCGGCAGCGTCAGCGTCTTCGATCCGGTGACGGCATAGCCGGCCGTGATCTCCCACTCGCCGACGAGTGCGCTCTGCAAGGGCCGGAAGCTGCCGCCGTTGCGATCCGATTCCATGACCGCCAGCACTGACGAAGGCAGTGCAGCGAGCGGCTCACCCTTGACGACGGCACCGCCGTCACGCGTGACGAGCCGGACGTAGAGGCGGTTGTTCTTGCGTGCGCTGTTGAGCACGCGAATCATCTGCGGCACACCGGTGGTCTGAAGCGGCTGGACTTGAAGTTCGCGTGCTTCGAATTGCGACAGGCGCGCCGCGTCGGCCACCATGATCGAGACGGTGCCGCGCGCGTTCGCCGGAATCTGAACCGGAAGCGACTGTGTCACCTCTTCACCGCGGTAGGTCCGCAGCAGGATGCGAAGGTTGACCGGTGCTCCAGGCTTTGCCTTCGTGCCGTCGATCCACACGCGCTCGAGCGTCGCGCTGCGCGGCGTTTCGCTGGCCTCGATTTCGAGGTTCAGTCCTTCGAATTGCACAGCCTCGAACGCATTCCGCAGCAGCACGTTGAGCGGGGCGACCACGGAGGCGGCGGCGTAGGTTGACGGCTGATCGCCGGTGAACAAATCTTCAAACGCGACATCGCTGTGGTTCTTCACGCGCGCCGCGCCCTTGAGCGTGTAGGTGCCGACGCCGTTCTGCCGCTCGTATGACGTCAGCGTGTTCAGGATCGCGACGTAAGCGAGTAGTGGGGTAAAGAGCTGATCGTTGACGATGCCAATCGAGAAGTTCTTGCGGGTGCCTCTCTCGGAGTTGAGTGTGAGGGAGATCGGGATCATCGACGGTCCCGGTCCGAGCGTGCCGGCGATCGTGGTAGCGCGATCCTGCTGCACGATGCCGATCACGTCGCCCGTGCTGGCGATCTTCATCGAACTGGAGAGGCTCGGCAGCACGGTGATCACGTGGGCGCGCGTCATCGGAAACTGCGTCGGGCCGAGACCATAGAACGGATGGCCGAAGGCATACACGCGGTTGCCGTCCACCTCGGTGACTGTTCCTGTTGCGCCGACCTGGAGGTCGCCATTCATCAATGCGACGCCGATTGGATCGCCCGGCCGCAGTGGCGCCGAGGATGAGCCCGACGGCGCCGATGCCGTTGACGACTGCGATCCCAGCTGGGCGGCTCCCGCCAGCACAGGCATGAAGCCGAGGTCCCGGAAGGCAGAGACCAGCGGGTCGATCGCGCGGGCGTCGAAACCGGAGAAGCTGATTGGCGTCGAGATCGGACGCAGCAGCGTGGCGATCCCGGCGTTGACAGTGTTGGTGCCGATGACGCTGACATCAGCGGGACTTTCTGCGAACGGACGGGCCCACGAGAATGCCTGACGGAGCGAGTCGCGCAACCCCTCCTGCGTGACTGGGAGCGTGAGCAGCGCAGGCGCGACCTGCGCGCGGCGCTGACCATCAGGCAGCGTCGCGTCCGCGATCATCTCTTCGATCGGCGTGATGCCTGCGAGCGGTTCCTTTGCAAACTCGCCGAGCGAGTACGACACCGCACCGACGAGGCGACCGTCGATATACACGGGGCTGCCACTCATGCCGGCGATAACGCCTGTGTTTGCGAGCGGTCCGCCTTCGAGCCGCGCAAGGATCAGGTCGCGTCGTGGGCCGATGCTGTTGTGCAGGACGCCGAGGATGTGCGCCTTGAATTCCTCGAGCTGGTCACCCTGAAACACTGTTCGACCGGTTGCCACCATCCCTGGCTTGAGCTCGCTGACAGGGAAGGTCTTCGACTGAGCGGGAAGCCCGGCAACCAGACCTGACACGACAAGGAGGAGGACGCCGATAGTGCGGATGTACATCGGGAGACTCTGTGATGATACGGGTAAACCTTTGAAATCGCTAGAGTCCGAACGACTTTCGGTTGACAGACCTTTCGGCTCTGGGTTACTGTCCCTTCACTAGTTCAGACGTCATGTCGCGCATCTTTAGCCGTTTCGTGCCGACCTTTGCCAGTGGTTACTGGTGGTGGCACAGATCTGCAGCTGAAGGGACCGCCAGCGTCTAAGACGATTCAACATCCGACAGACCCAGCCCCTTCAGCTACAGCTGACGGGGCTTTTTTTTTGCCGATGACGCCTTTGTGCGAGACCGTGACCGGCCGATCGATGGCCGAACTTCTGGCTGCCCGCGATGCCGCGGTGAGCGGCGACATGGTGGAGTTGCGTCTCGATGGCGTGTCCAACCTCGACGTGGGGCGCGCACTCGACGGCCGGCGTGTGCCCGCCATCGTCACCTGTCGCGCGATGTGGGAGGGCGGCCACTTCGACGGAAGCGAAGAGGAGCGGCGATCGATTCTCGCCGCCGCACTGGACCGTGGCGCTGAGCGAGTGGACGTCGAGTTTCGCGCGGTCGAAGGCCAGTCCACCGGCGTGCCGTTCCGCGATCTCCTTTCCAAGGGTCCCGAGCGCATCGTCGTCTCGTCGCATGATTTCGACGGTGTGCCTGCCGATCTCGAGTCGCGCGCGCGCGCGATGCGAGGGACCGGCGCCGGGACGATCAAGATCGCCGTTTCAGTCCGCAGTATCAGCCAGACGCTCTGTCTCAAAACGATCGCGAAGGATGGCGACGCGGTCGTGATCGGCATGGGTGAACTCGGTGTGGCGTCTCGGCTGCTCGCAGTTCGCTTCGGATCGGCATGGACGTATGCGGGCGACGGCATCGCGCCCGGACAGTTACCTGCACGCCAGATGATCGACGACTACGGGTTCAGGCGCGTGAGCCCATCCACGCGCCTGTTTGGTGTGGTCAGCACCAACGCGCTGCACTCGCTGTCGCCGGTGATGCACAACGCAGCGTTCGAGGCGGCCGGGCTCGACGCGGTCTACGTCCCGCTGCCGGTGCACGACTTCAGTGACTTCCTGTCGTTTGCGGAAGAGATGGGCGTCGAGGGCGCGAGCGTCACGATCCCCTTCAAGCTGGATGCGTTGAAGGCCGCGGCATCGAGTGACGCGTTGACCCAGCTGGTCGGCGCCGCGAACACGCTTCGCAGGACCGGCTCGGGTTGGGAGGCCACCAATACCGATGTCGAAGGGTTTCTGCAACCGCTCGGCTCGGCATGGAACACGTCGATGGACGGCGTCCGTGCGTCCATCCTTGGCGCGGGCGGTGCGGCACGCGCCGTCATCGTCGCCCTTGCCTCGAAGGGAGCGCAGGTCACCGTGCATGCGAGGCGAGACGAGCAGGCGCAGGAGCTGGCGTCGGGCTTCAACGTCGGGTCTGGTGCGTATCCGCCGGAGCCCGGGTCGTGGGACCTGCTGGTCAATTGCACGCCACTTGGTGGCGCGTCGCGGCGCGCGGAGTCGCCGATGCCGGCAGACAGACTGACGGGTCAGCTTGTCTACGACCTCACCTACGGACGTGGAGAGGCAACACTCCTGCGTGATGCGCGCGGCGCCGGACTGAAGACGCTCGATGGCCTGGCGATGCTCGTCGCGCAGGCGGAGCGACAGTTCGAGTGGTGGACGGGACGACAGCCAGAACCAGGAGTGATGGAGGCAGCCGCGCGGCGACGCGTGTGAAAAAACGGGAAGGGGTCTGACCCCGCACAAATTTATGCACATGACGTCGTTTGAAGAGTTCAAAGAGCTGGCGCAGCGGGGAACGTTCGTGCCGGTCTACAAGGAGATCGTCGCGGACATGCTGACGCCGGTCTCTGCGTTCCTGAAGGTCGCGGAGCATTCGGACTACGCGTTCCTGCTGGAATCGGTCGAGGGCGGCGAACAGGTTGGCCGCTACTCCTTCCTCGGCAAGGATCCGTTCCTCATCCTCAGATCGCGGGGCGGCAAGACGACGATCGATCGCATGGGTGAGGTGACGGAGAGCGAGAAGCCGTTCATCGCCACCGTGCGCGAGCTGATGGCCGGATTCCATTCACCCTTCGTCCCCGGTCTGCCGCGTTTCACCGGCGGCGCCGTTGGATACATGGCCTACGATGCCGCCGCCTGGTTCGAGCCGGTGAAGCTGCAACCGACGAATGACACGGACGAAGAGGCCGGCTTCATGCTGTTCGACACGGTGCTCGCCTTCGATCACGTGCGACACCGGATTCTGATCATCGCGAACGCGCGGATCACGGGAGACGACGACCTCGAGTCGCTCTATCAGTTCGCGTGCACGAAGATCGAGTTCGTCGAGCGAGAACTGGAGCGGACGCTGTCGAAGGTGCCGCGCTCGGATGCCGGCGCGCTCGAGGTGACGTCGAATGTCAGCCGCGAGCAGTTCGAGCAGATGGTGCGAACGGCGAAGGAATACATCGCGGCCGGCGACGTCTACCAGGTCGTGCTGTCGCAGCGATTCGAGGCGTCCATCGCGACCGACCCGTTCACTGTCTATCGCGCACTGCGGCACGTCAATCCGTCGCCCTACATGTATTTCCTCCGCATCGGCGGCCGCTCCATCGTCGGCTCGTCACCCGAAATGCTGGTGCGCGTCGAGGGACGTCGTGTCGAGACGCACCCGATTGCGGGCACTCGTCCTCGCGGGCGCAATGACGAAGAGGATATGCGTCTTGCCGAGGAGCTGAAGCGCAACGAGAAGGAGCGAGCCGAGCATGTGATGCTCGTCGATCTCGGACGCAACGACGTCGGGCGGGTTGCCGAATACGGAAGTGTCCGCGTGCCGACCTACATGACCCTGGAGCGCTATTCGCACGTGATGCACCTGGTCTCGATCGTCGAAGGGAAATTGAAAGAGGAGCACGATCGACTGGATGCGCTCGTCGCGTGCTTTCCGGCGGGCACGGTGTCTGGCGCTCCGAAGGTTCGCGCGATGGAGATCATCGCGGAACTGGAGAATCGACGACGTGGTGTGTACGCCGGCGCCGTGGGCTATCTCGACTTCGCCGGCAATCTCGACTTCTGCATCACGATTCGAACAGTGCTGATAGAAAAGGGCCGCGCATACGTGCAGGCGGGCGCCGGGATCGTCGCCGACTCGAATCCGGCGGCTGAATATGAGGAGACGCGCGACAAGGCCAGAGCCGTCATCCGAGCCCTCGAACTGGCGCAGGCGGGCCTTTCATGATCCTCGTCATCGACAACTACGACTCGTTTACCTACAACCTCGTGCAGTACCTGGGCGAGTTGGGCGCCGACGTGCGCGTGCGTCGAAACGATCAGGTCACGATCGGCGAAGTGGAGGCGATGTCGCCGGAGCAGCTTCTGATCTCGCCCGGACCGGGCCGCCCCGAGAACGCTGGCATCACGACGGACGTGATCCGACGATTCGGACCGAAGACGCCGATCCTCGGCGTGTGTCTCGGGCATCAGGCGATCGGGCTCGTGTACGGCGGCGTCGTCTGTCGAGCGAATGTGCCAATGCACGGCAAGACGTCAACGGTCGTACATGACGGCAAGGGCGTGTTTGAAGGGATCAACGAGCCGTTTCCGGCCGGGCGTTATCACTCGCTCGTCATCGGGCCCGACAGCGTGCCTGGCGATCTCGAAGTCGCCGCGCGCACGCAGGAAGACGGAACGATCATGGCGGTGCGGCATCGCGTGTATCCCGTCCACGGTGTGCAGTTTCATCCCGAATCGGTGCTGACAGGGGAGGGGCGGAAGATCCTTCGGAACTTCCTCGACCTGTGATGTTCCCGCAGCTCATCGAGAAGCTCGTTCGCCACGAGGACCTCACGACCGACGAGGCCGCCCAGGCCATGCGCGAGGTCATGGAGGGGCGTGCCGCGCCCGGCGCACTGGCCGGTCTTCTTGCGGCGTTGGTGATGAAAGGTGAGCGTCCGGAGGAAATTGCCGGTCTCGCCCGGACGATGCGCGAGCACGCGGTGCCGCTGACGACGCCGCCGGGCGACGTGTTCGATACGTGCGGCACTGGCGGAGATCGTTCTGGGACGTTCAATGTCTCGTCGGCGGCAGCGGTTGTCGTCGCTGCGTGCGGCGTGAAGGTGGCGAAGCACGGCAATCGATCCGTGTCGAGCCGGTGTGGGAGCGCAGATCTCTTCGAAGAGCTTGGCGTGAACGTCGCGGCGCCGCCACGGATCGTGGAGCAGACGCTGCGCGACGCGAACATCGCATTCTTCTTCGCGCCCACGTTCCATCCGTCGATGCGGCACGCGGCACCCATCCGGAAAGAGATGGGGATTCGAACGACGTTCAATCTGCTCGGTCCGCTCACGAACCCCGCGGGCGCCACTCGTCAGATCGTGGGCGTCCCGAGGCCGGAGCTGACGCAGGTGATGGCGCGCGCGCTCATGCTGCTTGGTGCGAAGCGCGCGTGGGTCGTTCACGGCGCAGGGGGCATCGACGAGATCTCGACGACGGGCCATACCAAGGTGTCCGAGTGTCGCGACGGCGCCGTGCATACCTTCTTCGTTCACCCCGGTGAGTTCGGTCTGGCGAAAGCGAGCCCGTCCGACCTTCGAGGCGGCGATGCCGTCGCGAATGCGTCGATCGTCCGCAGTGTGCTCGATGGCAGAACGGGCGCGCCGAGAGACATCGTGCTGTTCAATGCCGGCGCCGCGTTGCTCGTCGCCGGACGCGTCTCGTCGATCCGTGAAGGAATCGCACAGGCGGTGGTCGCAATCGACTCGGGAGCGGCGAAAGACACACTCGACCGGATGGTGCGGTCGTCTCGCGCGGAGGCCGTGGCATGACCGCCACTCCCGACCTGCTCGCGGCCATCGTCGCGGCGACGGAAACGATCACCGAGGTTCGCCGCCAGAAGGAGAGCCGTGCGGCCCTCGAGCGACGTGCGGCAGGGCGCACGCCGCGCGGCGACGAGTTCCTCGCGGCTCTGTCGAAGCCAGGGCGATCGAATGTGATCGCCGAGTGCAAAAGGCGTTCGCCGTCGCGTGGCGTGCTTGCCGCTCAGTACGAGCCTGTCGCCATTGCTCGCCAGTACGAAGCGGGTGGTGCGGCCGCGATCTCGGTGCTCACCGAGCCGACGTTCTTCGATGGCGCCCTCGAACATCTCGCCGCTGTACGCCAGGCGGTCACGCTCCCGCTCCTCCGCAAAGACTTCATCGTTGACGAGTACCAGCTCCTCGAGGCGAGAGCGGCCGGCGCGGATGCCGCGCTGCTGATCGTGGCGGCACTCGAGCAGGCAGATCTCGTGCGGTTGCAGCAACGGGCCTGGGAGTTGGGCCTGGCCGCTCTCGTCGAAGTGCACGACGACGGGGAGTTGAGCCGCGCGATCGACAGCGGTGCGCGAATCATCGGCGTGAACAATCGCAACCTGCGTACGCTGGCCGTCGATGTGGCGGCTTCGCGCAGGCTGGGGGCGCGTATTCCATCGGACGTGATCGGCGTGAGCGAGAGCGGTTTGACGAGTCGCGCCGATCTCGAGGAGCTTGCGGGCCAGGGCTACCGCGCGTTTCTGATCGGCGAGCGCTTCATGACGGCTCCCGATCCGGCGAAGGCGATCGCAGAACTGTTAGGGAGTCGGGAGTCATTTGATCGGGACAGCGCCGCTCGGACTGGGAGTGTCCTCAACAAATGACTTCCGGCCCCATTCTAAAGATCTGCGGCATCACGCGACTCGCGGACGCGCTGCACGCCGTGCAGCAGGGAGCGACGGCGCTCGGGTTCGTGTTCTGGACGAACAGCCCCAGAACGATTGCTCCGGAGGACGCGAAGGGCATCATTGCGGCGCTGCCGCCAGAGGTGACGCCGGTCGGAGTGTTCGTGGACGAATCACCGGAGACGCTCCGAGCGGTGTTGAGTGTGACCGGCGTCAAGGCGGTGCAGCTTCACGGTGATGAGAAGCTCGCTGATTTCGAGTTCATCGAGTGCCCGCTGCTGAAGTCCGCGACGCTGGACCACCTCACGGAGACGGCTCGCGCCTGGCCGGCGGAAACCATGTTGCTGCTCGACGCGGCCGATCGCGTGAAGCGCGGCGGCACAGGCGTCGTAGTCGACTGGAACAAGGCGGCCGTGGCGGCGCGGAATCACAAGATCGTGCTTGCCGGGGGCCTGACGCCTCTCAACGTCGAAGAGGCGATTCGCTCGGTGCGGCCTGTTGGTGTGGACGTGGCGTCGGGCGTGGAAGCGTCGCCCGGCATCAAGGATTTCGCGAAGGTGTCGGCGTTTCTGACGAACGCACGGCGAGCCTTCGCAGCGTTGTGAGTGGTGACATGAATACGGTCAATGCAGCGGATATCGAGAAGCCCACGTTCGGGAAACGCGATCCGGACGAGCGTGGATACTTCGGCGCCTACGGTGGCCGCTTCGTCCCCGAAACGCTGGTCGCTCCGATTGAGGAGTTGACGACAGGCTACTTCGCGGCGCGCGCCGATGCTGCCTTCGGCGACGAGCTGTCGCACTTGCTGCGTCACTACGTGGGCCGACCGACGCCGCTCTACGAGACGCGGCGGCTGGCCTCGGTGGCACGCGGCGCTCGCACCAACGTTCGCATTCTGCTCAAGCGCGAAGACCTGACGCATACCGGTGCGCACAAGATCAACAACGCACTCGGCCAGGCACTGCTCGCCAAGCGGATGGGGAAGACGAGAGTCGTGGCAGAGACCGGCGCAGGTCAACACGGCGTCGCGACGGCCACCGCGTGCGCGCTGCTCGGTCTCGAGTGCCACGTCTACATGGGCGCCGAGGATATGCGTCGCCAGGCGCTGAACGTCGTCCGCATGCAACTGCTCGGCGCCACGGTGCATCAGGTCGACGCCGGCAGCAAGACGCTCAAGGACGCGATCAACGAAGCGATGCGCGACTGGGTGGCCAACGTCGGCGACACCTACTACCTGCTTGGCTCGGCGCTCGGACCGCATCCCTATCCATTGATGGTGCGTGAGTTCCAGTCGGTGATCGGCCGAGAGGCTCGCCGGCAGATGCTCGAACAGGTTGGCCGGCTTCCGGATATCGTCGTGGCGTGCGTGGGTGGCGGCAGCAATGCGATCGGGATCTTCGATGCCTTCGTCAACGACACGTCCGTGCGCCTGATCGGCGTCGAAGCCGGTGGCGAGCGAATCGCGCCCGGACGTCACGCTGCGCGCTTCGCAGGCGGGAGCACAGGCGTGCTGCAAGGCACGCGAACGTTCGTGCTCCAGGACGATGCGGGGAACATCGAGCTGACCCATTCAATCTCGGCCGGCCTTGACTACGCAGCCGTGGGTCCGGAGCACGCGTGGCTTCGCGATCTGGGACGCACCGAGTACGGCTACATCACCGACGCCGATGCGCTCGACGGCTTTCAGGCACTCGCGCGGCTCGAAGGCATTCTGCCCGCTCTCGAGTCTGCCCACGCCGTGGCCTACACAATGCGGCTCGCGAAGGAAGTGGCCGACGATGCAGTGATCCTCGTGAATCTGTCGGGCCGCGGAGACAAGGACGTGCAGAGTGTGGTGGAGGCGCTTCGATGAGTCGTCTCGCATCGACCTTTGCGCGCCTGCGCGAGACGAAGACGCCTGGGCTCGTGACCTATGTCACAGCTGGCGACCCGACGCTGCCTCGAACTCGCGGCGTGCTCGAGGCACTCGATCGTGCCGGGGCCGACGTTCTGGAGGTCGGCGTTCCGTTCTCGGATCCGCTCGCGGACGGTCCCGTCATCCAGCGCGCGACCGAGCGGGCGCTTGCGTCGCACACGACGCTGAGCGGCGTCCTCGATCTGCTGGGTGAGATGCGAGGGAGCCTTCGTCCCCCGGTTGTGATCTTCAGCTACGCCAACCCGATTCTGCGCCTCGGTGCCGAGCGGTTTGCCGATCGCGCGAAGGAAGCCGGCGTCGACGGCGTGCTGGTGCTCGACCTCCCGATCGAGGAGGCCGGCGACTTCCGGAACATGCTGGCCACGCGGGGGATTGATACAATTCTCCTGCTCAGCCCGACGACGACCGATGACCGCCTGAGGAAGGCCGCCGCCCTCGGCAGTGGATTTCTGTATGCGATCTCCCGCCTCGGGGTCACCGGCGCGCGCGATCGAATTGCCGACGGGGCGCGCGAGATGGTCGAACGAATCCGGCGCGCCAGTCCGCTGCCAGTAGCGCTCGGTTTTGGCATCTCCAAGCCTGAGCACGTTCGGGAAGTCGGCCAGTGGGCCGACGCCGCAGTCGTGGGCAGCGCCCTCGTCAGCGTCGTGGCCGAGGCTGGTGTGTCGAACGATCTCGATTCGAAAGTAGAGGAGTACGTGCGTTGGCTGAAGTCCTGAGCATCGAAGAGTTGCGTAACCGGATCGACGTGATCGACGACCAACTCGTGCGGCTGTTGAACGTGCGAGTGGCGTGCGCGGTGGAAGTCGGCCGGCTGAAGCACGAGGCGGCGCTCCCGATCTATCAGCCGGAACGGGAAGCCGAGGTTCTCAACAAGGTCAGACAGTCGGCGACGGAGCTGGCCGGTCCGCTGACGGCAGAGGCCGTCGTGCGGATCTTCGAGCGGGTCATCGATGAAGCGAGGCGGGCCGAGCGCGTCGCCAGCGATCACAGGAACGGTCCTGATTCACGGATGGGAGAGTAGTTATGGTCGTCGTCATGAAGGAGCGGGCCACTGAAGTTCAGATCGATGCGGTGATCGCACGCCTCATCGAGCTGGGCATGGACGTGCACCGGTCGTCGGGAGCGACCCGGACCGTCCTCGGTGTCGTCGGCGCACACAAGGTCGATCCGGAATTGATCGGCATCCTCGACGGTGTTCACGAGGTACTGCGGATCACCGAGCCCTACAAGCGGGCGAGCCGCACGTTCAAGCCGGACGATACGGTCGTCGTTCTCGATGACGTCCGCATAGGCGGCGACGAGGTGATCGTGATGGCCGGGCCGTGTTCGGCGGAGACCGAAGAGCAGGTCATGGCGAGCGCGGCCGCCGTCAAGCGAGCCGGTGCCAAGATCCTGCGCGGCGGCGCGTTCAAGCCGCGCAGCTCGCCGTACAGCTTCCAGGGCCTTGGGGAGAAGGGGCTCCAGATGCTCCGGCGCGCGGGCGATGCGCACAACCTCAAGGTGATCTCCGAGGTGATGGACATCAGCCAGATCGAGCTGATCGGCAAGTACTCGGACATCTACCAGGTCGGCGCGCGGAACATGCAGAACTACACGTTGCTCCGCGAACTGGGCAACGTGCGGAAGCCTGTGCTGCTCAAGCGCGGCATCTCCGCGACGATCGAGGAGTGGCTGCTCTCGGCTGAATACATCCTGGCCGGCGGCAACAACGAAGTGATCCTGTGCGAGCGCGGCATTCGAACCTTCGAAACGGCGACGCGCAACACGTTCGACATTTCCGCAATTCCGGTGATCAAGAAATTGAGCCACCTGCCGATCGTGGCGGATCCGAGTCACGGCGCGGGCCGTCGTGACATGGTCGCGCAGCTGGCGCGTGCCGCAGTCGCCGCGGGTGCCGACGGCTTGATCATCGAGGTGCACAACGATCCCGATCACGCGTTGAGCGACGGTGCGCAGTCGATGTATCCGGCGCAGTTCGATCGCCTGATGGCGGAGCTGCGAATCATCGCGCCGGCGATCGGCCGCAGCATCTGCCTCGAGCCGATGGCGCGACGCGGCTGGGCCAGGTAACGCTGCACAACTCCCAATACCCAACTCCCAACTCCCAAGCTTCCGGGCGATTTGGAAGTTGGGGGTTGGTAGTTGGGAGTTGACGATGTCCCTGGACGAACCTGCGTTTCACAACATAGCGATAGTCGGATTCGGCCTGATCGGCGGTTCGATCGCGCTCGCGATCCGTGAACGCTGGCCGTCTATCCGCATCACGGCTGTCGATCGTCCGGCAGTGCTCGCGCATGCTGCGGGAAGTGGCGCGATCGATCGGGCCGTGCAACGTGTCGCCGACCTCGGCGGCAACGACCTCGTCATCCTCGCCGCACCGGTCGAGCAGAACGTCCGGCTTCTTCCCGAGGCGGCCGCGACTATTGGTGACGGCGGTCTGATTACCGACGTCGGTGGCACCAAGCGAGACATCGTGAACGCGGCGTGCGCGCTGTCCGGCGTGAGGGCAGCGTTCGTCGGAGGTCACCCAATCGGCGGCGCCGAACAGGGAGGCTTCGCGTTCGCGCGTGCCGACCTGTTCCGGGGGCGGCCGTGGATTCTGACGCCAAACGGGACGAGCCCCGCGCCGGCTGTGGATCGATTGGCTGGATTCGTGGAAAGCCTCGGCGCACGGCCCACGATGATGGATGCAGAAGACCACGATCGACTGATGGCCTTTCTCAGCCATCTGCCACAGCTGACGGTGAGCGCCTTGATGGAGGTCGTTGGCGAGGCAGCGACTCCGAGCGGCCTGCGACTCTCAGGGCGAGGCCTCATGGACTCAACTCGACTTGCGTCGAGTCCAGCGGACGTCTGGCGAGAAGTGTGCGCTTCGAACGCGGGCGACATCGGCCCCGCGCTCGATCAACTGATCGCGCGCTTGCAGCAGCTCAGGGCCGGGCTCACAGATGCCGCGACTGTCGATCGTGTCTTCGAGCGCGCCGCTCACTGGCGATCCGAGCTGATGAAGGGGCGTGAGTAGATGATCTTCCACATCACCTCACGCACGGCGTGGGATGCTGCGCTCGGGGCGGGCATCTACGAAGCCGACTCGCTGGTGGCGGAGGGCTTCATCCACTGCTCGACGGCCGAACAGTACATCTGGGTGGCCAACCAGCGCTTCCGCGGACGCACGGATCTGGTTCTCTTGCACATCGACCCGACGCGCCTCCGGTCCCAGGTTCGCTACGAGAATCTCGAAGGTGGGGAGACCCTCTTCCCCCACGTCTACGGCGCGATTCCAATCGGGGCCGTGCTCAACGTCATACCGCTGCGCCCGCTCGAGGATGGGTCGTTTCACGCCTGATGTCGATCCTGTGACTCCTCATTCGTCGTGAAGGTAGAGGAGAGCAAAACATGCGATTCATCATCACCGCCCGCCCGGTCCTGATAGCCCCGAGCCCCCGGATCCGAACGGCCGCTTCGACGAGGCCTTGTTCAGCGCCTACATGAAGTTCAACGAGGAGATGCACAAGGCCGGCGTCCTCGTGGCTGCTGAAGGGCTCAAGCCGGAGCGGCAACGTCGCCCGCGTCACGGCGAAGGAAGGGCAAGCGCAGCGTGGTGGACGGGCCGTTCACCGAATCCAAGGAACTGGTCGGCGGCTTCTACATCATCGAAGTGGACTCGCAGGAGGAAGCAATCGAGTGGGCGCTGCGCTGCCCGACCGGCTTGGGCTTCGACGATGTGCTCGAGATCCGGACGTTGACGGGGGAGTCGGACCTCCCGCCGCATCTGCTCGACCTCGTATACAAGGCCGCGCCGACGTGGAGCGCGACGTTCTCGAAGAAGCGGTGAGAGTCGAGGCTAACCCGCACGGCCGGTGGCGACGGCTCGAATGTCGTCAACCGCCTGCGGGTTCTCGAGCGATGAGAGATCGCCAGGCGCGTCGCCAAGGTACGCCGAACGAATCAGGCGGCGCATGACCTTGGCGTTGCGGGTCTTGGGCAGATCGCGAACGAACTCGATGGCCTTCGGCTTGAGCGGCTTGCCAAGTCGATCGATGACGAGCGTGGTGAGTCGGGTCGTGAGCTCGCTGTCAGGCGCGTGGCCTGGTCTCAAGACAACGAAGCAGACGAGTGCCTGTCCCTTCATCTCGTCGGGCACTCCGATTGCGGCGGCTTCGAGCACGGCCGGATCGTCAACGAGCACGGATTCGACTTCGGCCGGACCGAGTCTCTTGCCGGCGATTTTGATCGTGTCGTCCGAGCGCCCGAGGATGTACCAGAGGCCGTCGTCGTCGATCGCCGCCCAGTCGCCATGCACCCAGATGTCGGGGAATCGCGACCAGTACGTGTCCAGGTATCGTTCGGAGTCGTTCCAGAAGCCACGCGTCATGCCGATCCAAGGCGCACGGACGATCAGTTCACCGACCTGGTTGCGCACCGGCCGACCCTGATCGTCAACGACGTCAGCGGCGATTCCCGGCGGAGGACCGGCAAATGCGGCGGGCTTGAGCGGTGTGAGGACGTTGCCGGAGACGAGTCCGCCCGACACTTCCGTCCCTCCCGAATAGTTGATGATGGGCAGGCGCCCGCTACCGACGACATCGAAAAACCATTTCCACGGCTCGGGATTCCACGGCTCGCCGGTGGAGCCGAGGATGCGAAGAGACGTCAGATCGTGCGCGCGAACGGGATCTTCGCCGTGCTTCATCAACGCGCGAATCAGTGTTGGCGAGACGCCCAGGATGTTGACGCGATGCCGTGCGACGAGCGACCACAGTCGATCGGGCGCGGGAAAGTCGAGCGCGCCGTCGTAGAGCACAACGGTGCCACCGAGCAGCGTCATCCCGAGCACTTCCCACGGGCCCATCATCCAGCCCATGTCGCTGACCCAGTACATCGTCTCGCCGTCGCGGACGTCGAAGCAGTGCACCATGTCCTGCGCGGTCTTGATGGGGAAGCCGCAATGCGAGTGCACGGCGCCCTTGGGCCGTCCCGTCGTTCCCGACGTGTAGATGATCATCAGGGGATCGTCAGCGCCGGTGCGTTCGGTCGCACAGGTGTCGGGGCGATTCGCCAGCAGGTCGCTCCACCGCAAATCGAGTGGTCTCATCGAGACATCGATGCCGAGCCGTCGCGCGACGACCACGTGTTCGACGGACGGCGCCGCAGCGACTGACACGTCGGCCACCTCTTTCATCCGCACCGCCTGCCCGCGGCGCCAGAAGCCGTCCGCCGTAATCAGCACTTTGACGCCGGCATCATGGAGGCGCGTCGTCACTGCGTCTGCGCCGTAGCCTGAGAAAAGGGGCAGCACGATGCCACCGATCTTGATCACCGCGAAGAATGCGACCACCAGTTCGGGGCACATCGGCATGAACAGCGCAACCCGGTCGCCGGGCTTCACGCCGAGCGCTCGCAGTCCGCCGGCCGCGCGATTCACCTCGCGCAGCAACTCCGCGTAGGTCAGTGAGCGGGTGGTCCCTTCTTCTCCTTCCCAATGCAGCGCCGGGCGATGCTCCGTTGGCGTGCCCATCCACCTCTCCAGGCAGTTGTGGACGATGTTCATGCGACCGCCGACGCACCACGAGGGTCGTGCGATGCCTGGGGAGAGATCGATGACGCGACTGTAAGGCTCGTAGAACTCGATACCGAGGTCGTCGAGAACGGCTCGCCAGAACCATTCGAGGTCGGTCGTCGAACGTGCCATCAGCTCGTTGAAGTTGCTGAGGCCGTGCTTCTTCATGAAGGCAGTGAGACGGCTCTCGGCAATCTGCTCTGACGTCGGCCGCCATGCGATGGCGCCGCCAAACTCGAACTGAGTCATGGAGTGGTTATAACACCGCCGGCTACGGGCCACAGGCTGCGGGGAACCGCAAACCCAGAGGGCCGTAGCCCGAAGTCTGCGGCCCGAAGACCTAGAATGATCCCATGCTCAAAGAGCCCACAGTCATCCTGAGCGCATGTCGCACAGCCATTGGAGCGTTCGGCGGCTCGCTGAAGGACGTCTCCGCTGCGGATCTCGGCGCGGTCGTGATCCGCGAGGCGATCTCCCGCGCCCAGGTCGAGCCTGCGAGTATCGGCGACGTGATCATGGGCTGCGTGCTCCAGGGCGGCGCTGGGATGAACGTGGCGCGGCAGGCCGCGCTCAAGGCCGGAGTTCCGAAAGAGGTGCCGTGCGAGACGGTGAATCGTGTGTGCGGCTCAGGGCTTCAGGCTGTTGTTCATGCGGTCGAGGCGATGCAAGCGGGCTACATCGATCTCGCGGTTGCTGGTGGCACCGAGTCGATGTCGGGTGCACCGTACTACCTGAAAGGCGCTCGCTGGGGCTATCGCATGGGTCACGCGGAAGTGTCCGACTCGGTTCTCGCCGAAGGGCTCACGTGTGCGATCGAGGGCTGTCACATGGGTGTCACCGCCGAGAACATCGCCGAACGGTTTGGCATTTCGCGCGCCGACCAGGACGCGTTCGCCGCTGAGAGTCAGAGTCGCGCCGAGCAGGCGATCGCGAACGGCAGCTTCAAGAATGAGATCGTGGCCGTCGAGATCGCGAAAAAGAAAGGCGAGTTGACGCGGTTCGAAACCGACGAACATCCCAGGCGAGGCACAACTGTCCAGACGCTTGCCGGCTTGAAGCCTGCGTTCAAGAAGGACGGAAGCGTGACTGCTGGCAATGCGTCAGGGATCAACGATGGCGCCGCCGCGCTCGTTGTCGCGAGCGAGGCGCGCGCCCGTCAACTCGGACGCACGCCGTTGGCGAAGGTCATCTCGTTCGCATGCACAGGAGTCGATCCGGCCATCATGGGGATGGGTCCGATCACGGCGGTCCGCAAGGCGATCGAGCGGGCGGGCCTTTCGAGCAAGGACATCGATCTCTTCGAGCTGAACGAGGCGTTTGCCGCCCAGGCGCTGGCGGTGGCGAGGGAACTGAGCCTCGACCCAGCCAGGGTCAACACCCGGGGTGGCGCCATCGCACTTGGCCATCCGATCGGCGCCAGCGGCGCCCGGATCCTGACAACCCTTATCCATGCACTCCGTGCTCGAGGCGGCGGAAAAGGGATTGCATCGCTCTGCATCGGAGGCGGTATGGGCATCGCCATGGTCGTGTCTGTGTAGCGTCCGGGAACTTCGCCCAGCGGGGCTCCGTCTGAACCGGCGAGGGAGAGAGGCCGCCGTGACCCGAGGATTTGCCGCGCTCTTCGTGCTTCTGGCCGCATCGATGGCCTGGGCGCAGGAACCCAACCCATCTTCGAACGACGACTATCGCCGTGGTCCTGCCGAAAGCCGCCAGGAACAGCGCCAGCGTATGCGGGAGGCACGCCAGGAGTTTCGCGAGCGGATGGAGGACTGGCGCGACCAGCGTCGCGAGGCGCGTCGGGAGCGCGTGGAGGAGTTTCGCGACCACTTCAGGGGCGACGGCGTCCATCTTCGCTTTCTCCGCAATTACACGCTCGCCGAGGGTGAAACGACGAACGAACCGGTCGTCGTGATCGGTGGCTCCGCTCAGATCGATGGCCGCGCTGTTGACGATGTCGTGGTCGTTGGCGGCAGTCTCCATCTCGGGCCGAAGGCCGTCGTCGAAGGGAACGCTGTTTCCGTTGGCGGAAGTGTGACGCTCGATCCGGGGGCGTCGGTCCGGGGCTCAATCGACGAGAACAGATTTCCGTGGGCTAACATCTCGATCGGACCGGATTGGACCGGGAGTGGCTCATGGACCGGATTCGCCTTCTGGGGATCAGTGTTCAGGCTGTCTCTGACGATGGCCGTCGCGCTGATGCTCACCCTTGTCGCGCCTGGATGGATCGCATCGATCTCGGGACGATCACCTGGGGCGTCGATTCTCACCGGTCTGGCAGTTGAAGTGCTCTTCGTCCCTGCGCTCGTCGTTTTGATCGTCGCGCTTATCGTGTCGATCGTCGGCATCCCGTTGCTCGCCACCATTCCGTTCCTGCTTGCGGCGTTCGCGTTCATCTGGGTGGCAGGGTTCACCGGTGTGGCCGTGCGCATCGGACGCGCGCTGCGTGGCCGTGGCGGGTTGATGGAAGCCTCGGTCGTGGACTTCCTGATCGGCTACACGATCATCATCGGCATCACGGTGCTCGCGCAGGTCATGGCATATGGCCTTGGCTGGCTGAGCCCGGCGACGTGGCCGATGCGATCTGCGGGATTGCTCGTTGAGTACGTGGCGTGGACGATCGGACTCGGTGCCGCAGTGACGAGTGTGTTCGCGCCGCGGCGCCTCAACCCGCCGCCGATTCCGGTGTAACTAGAACTGCGAGATCCCGGCCCGGACCTGGACGTTGACGCTGCTCACGCCGACGATGCGATTGTTCTGCTTCAGCCGAAACGCCACCCGATACGCCCCCGGTAGCCGGAAGGTGTGTTCCGTTGCGAAACGGCGTCGAATGACGCTCTTGCCCGCCTCCCACGGCTCGCAGTCCTCGGAGTTCGCCGACACCGTCCCGTCACCCCAATCCCATTCAACGGTCGGGCAATAGAAGTCCGCAAAGTCATCATCACCGTTGCGCACATCGACGACAAGACGCGTCTTGAGCGGCGCGAAGCCGACCGGGGGCGTGATCTTGAGTGATAAACTGGGTTTCTTGGCCTCGGCGGCACTCTGCGCGTTTTGCGCGCTGCCGGCGAAGGAGACTCCGGCGAAGAGCAATCCGGCAATTACGGCCGAGAGCGCACAACATCCGCGTCGCGAATAAGGCATGTCGATCTCCCGGGCAGGCTTGGGGCTTGATCCGATATTAAGCCTTAAGCCTCAGTCGGACAAGCCACGTTCCGGTGGATTCCGCGCGGACGACAGGGATATCGACACGATGCAGAGCGCCTACAACACACCTCCTCTCAACCTCACAGGCCAACCCGCGGCCGAGCTCGACGTGGACTTGCTGGTGATTCCAGTATTCGTCGACGACGAATTCGCCGACGAACCGGACCTCGATCGCGCGTCGGGAGGAGAGATCGGCCGGGCGCGCGCGCGCGGCGAGTTCTCAGGGAAGCCGTACGAAGTGCTCGTGACTGCACTCTCCGGCTGGAAGACGCTGCGCGCGGTGCTGGTGGGCGCGGGCAAGTGCATGGAGGTCACGCCCGATCACTTCCGCCGCGTTGCCACCATTGGCGGCCTCGTCGCCCGGCAGCGTCGCATGACGCGCATCGCAGTGCTCTTCAGGCCAGGAACGCTGGTCGAGCCGCTCGTCGCCGCACAAGTGATGGCTGAAGGCGTCGTGCTCGCGAGCTACGACGGCGGTGCGCGAAAGACCACTGGTCCGGCGCCGACGTGGCTCGAGCGTGTCGACATCCGAATCAGCGACGCACCAGCCGAGACGGCAGAGTCGATCGCGCGGGGCGGCATCCTTGGCGAGTGCACCAACCAGGCGCGCGCGATGGCAAACGAGCCCGGCAACGATCTCACGCCGCGTGTGTTCGCTCAGCGCGCGAGCGAGATCGCGACGTCTGCTGGCCTGACTGTCGAAGTGCTCGACGAGCCGAACATCGCCGCATTGAAAATGGGGATGCTGCTCGGCGTCGCGCGCGGAAGTCAGGAACCTCCCCGTGTCGTCGTTCTGCGTCATGAGCCGCCGAAGGCGGCGGACGGAGTCGTGCTCGGTCTCGTCGGCAAAGGGATCACGTTCGACACCGGTGGCATCTCGATCAAGCCCGCAGACAACATGGACAAGATGAAGGACGACATGTCCGGCGGCGCTGCCGTCATCTGTGCCATGGCTGCCATTGCGCGTCTCAAGCTGCCGATTCGATGCGTAGCCATCATCCCGATGACGGAGAACATGCCGGGCGGGCGTGCGGTGAAGCCGGGTGATGTGCTGACGAGCGCAGAAGGGAAGACCGTCGAGATCATCAACACTGATGCGGAAGGACGGTTGATCCTCGGCGATGGTCTGTGGCTCGCGCGTCAGCGCGGCGCCACGCATCTCGTCGATGTCGCGACGCTGACCGGTGCGTGCGTCGTCGCGCTCGGAAAGACGACGAGCGGACTATTCGGAACGCCACCGTCGTGGGTCGAGGACGTGCGTCGCGCCAGCGAGCGCGCCGGCGACAGGTCCTGGCCAATGCCGGTGTTCGACGACTACAAGGAAGCGCTCAAGAGCGAGATCGCCGACATGAGCAACACCGGTGGACGACCGGGCGGGGCGATCACCGCGGCGCTTTTCATCAAGGAGTTCACCGGCGATCTCCCCTGGGTACATATCGACATCGCCGGAACGGCGTGGGCTGAAGAGCCGAAGCCGTATCAGCCGAAGGGTGCGACTGGCGTAAGCGTGCGCACACTCGTGGAGCTGGCGCGCGACGTCGCATCGTGGCGGGTTCTCGACGAATGATCGCGCTGTTGATCGCTCGTCCAGAATCCGATCATCGTTGACGTCGGGAAGCAGCCCGATCCAACCGGTGACATCAGCATCGACTTCGTCGTTGGCATGTTCGCCATGGCCGGCGTGCTGCTTGCCGTGGCTGCGGTCGGCTGTCTCATCGTCGCGGGCGCCGTCGTTTTCATCAAACGCCGGCAGGCGGCCAACGATGACTCAGGCGAGATGACGAGTCATACGCGCCTCAAGATTTGAGTCTCGTCGCGCGCTTCAGCGAGCGCGGCCAGGAACAGATCGATGGACGACTGCGATTCGAGGTGAAATCTGGCGCGCGAGGCGTCTGACCGACCGATGCGGATCGAGAGAAGCTGCTCTGGCTTCAGCGCACCAAACGCATCCTCGTCGGTGTCATCGTCTCCAACGTAGATGGCGGTATCGCACGCGGTGATCTCCAGCGCGCGCCGAAGCGCCACCCCTTTGTTCGCGCCGTCCTTCGGCAACAGATTGACCGCCGCGGCGCCGCAGATGATCCGTACATCAGGTAAGGTCCGAGCGATCGGCATGATGACGCGAAGCGCCTCATCCTGATCGGGAGCCAATCGATAGTGCACGGACAGGGAGTGCGCCTTGTCCTCGATGACGACACCCGGCTGCTCCGAGAGCTGCTCAGTCAGCTGGTGGACCCATTTCCGGACCTGTGAACGGGGCCGGGATGGTCCACCCGACCATTCGAGTCCGTGATTCCCGAAGACGTGTTGGACGCCGATCTCCGCAACTCGTTCCGAGATGTCCGCCAGGGCTCGGCCTGAGATGACGACGAGCGGATACCGCCGTGCGACGCGAACGAGCAGCCGCCGCGTGGTTGCGGGCAGGCGTGCACGCTCCGGCGTAGGAGCGATCGGCGACAGGGTCCCGTCGTAATCGAATGCCAGGAGAACGTGGGTTCGCGCAAACGTCCGAAGTGCAGAGGCGTGACGCGCAGCCAGGATGTCATGGGTCCGGTTCACACCGGCATGTCCTCCCACCTGCGCACTGAATAGTGAAGTGGTTTGGTCCAAAGACTTTCGAGTCCTTCCAGAATGTCCGACGCCCAGCCAAAGACGTTGCGACCGGCGACGATCCGGCGCATGGCGCGCATGCGTGCCCGCCGCTCGTCGAGCGGCATGTCGATCGCCTGGAGCAACGCGTCGGCAAAGCCGTCCACGTCGTACGGGTTGATGATTACGGCCTCACGCAGTTCCTGCGCCGCGCCGGCCAACCTGCTGAGCACGAGCACGCCATCGTCATCATCGCGCGCCGATACAAATTCCTTGGCAACAAGGTTCATACCGTCGTGTAACGAGCTCACGATGCAGAAGTCGGCGAGGCGATAGAGCGCGACCAGACTGGTAATCGTCAGCGCCTTGGTGTGGTAGTGAACCGCTGGTGCACCGCCGGGCACGCGATGGCGCGCGTTGATTGCTGAGATGCGCTGACCGATCTCGGCTTCTATGGCTGCGTAGCTCTCAATCTCGGAGCGGGACGGCACACCGATCTGAACGAAGGTCAACTTTCCTCGGAGAGCCGGCCGCCTGGACAGCAGCGCATCCAGCGCGTCGAGGCGCTCGGGAATGCCCTTGGTGTAATCGAGCCGATCGACGCCGATGCCGATGATCTCCGCGGACAGCTTGAAGAGCCGCGCAAGCCGCGCCTGCTCGTTGGCGAGCGAAGGCTCTGCGGCAATCGCCTGAATGCGATCGTAGTCCACGCCGATCGGCACGGAGACGACGGTTGTGCTCCGATCGCCGAATCTGACGCGCGAGCGCTCGTGCTCGACCTCCACGTCGAGCTCTTCCTCGACGGCGAGCAGGAAGTTGTGACGATCGCGTTCCAATTGAAACGCGAGCAGGTCATTCGCCAGCAGGCCCCTCAGGATATCCGGCCCCCACGGACAGATGCGGAAGCGATCGGGATAGGGCCACGGAATGTGCCAGAACAGCGCCGTGCGCGCCTGCGGCAGGCGTGTGCGCAAGGCGGGGGCGACGAGAGCGAGGTGATAGTCCTGAATGAAAATGGGTGTATCGGAGTTGCCCGACTTCCTCGCTCACCGCCACCGCAAAGCGAGTGTTGATATCGCGATACGCGGCCCAGTCTTCGGTGCGGAACTGCGGACGGACATCGACCAGGTGGCACAGCGGCCAGAGTCCCTCGTTCGCGAAGCCGTTGTAGTACGCAGAGAAGGTGGGCTCTTCGAGCCACAGCCGACGCAACTCGTACGACGGGCTGTCGGGAGGTACGAGCACACGATCGGATTTGTCGACGACCGCACGATCTGCCGGCCCGGCGCCGTGCGCGACCCAGACACCATTGCGCTCGCGCATGAGTGCGTCGAGTGCGACGGCGACACCGCCGGTGGCAGGCGCGGCCACGATGCGTCCGCGTTCGTCCTGACGGTGAAGGTATGGCTCGCGATTCGAGACCACGACCAACGGCCGCCGAGGCGGCGGGTTGAGGTCGCCGCTGCGGGACAACCCATATCGAAAGAGCAGTGGACCGAAGAGCTCGTGAACCGCGATGAAGGCGACGAGCAATGCCTGGATTCGCGGTCCCCAGTCGGCGAACTCTGACGCCACGAGCGCAGCAAATCCCAGCGTGATGCCCGCCTGAGAAACGAGGCCGGTCCAGATGTAGCTGCCGACAGTCGGATCGATGCCCGACGAGCGCACGCCCAGGGCGACACCCAGTCTGATGAACAACAGCCGCAGCGCAGAAAGCGCGATGACGACGACACCGCTCTCGGCAAGGACGTCGAGTCGCAGCGATGTACCGACGGCGACGAAGAAGATGACGAGCACAGGCAGCGCAGCGCCCTGGACAGCCGTCTTCAGGGTCTCGCCCTGAGCGAGAGACAGGTTCTCGATCACGAGACCCGCGGCCACTGCGGCGAGCAGCGGCTCGAACTGTTGCGTGCTGCCCACCTGGCTCAGAAGCGCACAGACGGCGATGACGACAAGCGCAACCTCGCGACCGACGTAGCGTAGATAGAGCGCGAACATGGCGCCGACGAATACGCCGAACGCCACTGCGCCGCCGATTTCCCACGTGAAGCGGGCGAGCAGGCTGACGCCGTCGCTGGTCGTCGCGCCGACGGCGACGCGCGCGAACAGCATCGCGAACGAAAAGAGCACGAGGATCACGAGGTCGGCGAGCACGACGACCGTCAGGACCGTCTCGCTGAGTCGGCCTCGCGCCCCGGTCTCGGTGGTGACCGCGGCGGTCATCGTCGGCGAGAAACTGATCGTGATCACGACCAGCAGCGTGACGATCGACAAGCGCTCGAGGCCGCCTGCACCCGGTGCGATCGAGAGCCACGGCCACGCGATCCACATCACGACACCGACGCCAGTCATGGCGACCACGAGCGTGATGGCCGTCAATCGTGCGATGGCCTTGAACTGAAGGCTCAGCCTCTCCAGGTTGAGGGTGAGGCCTGCGATGAGTGCGATGAGCGTCGTCGCGATGCCGGTGACGAAGTGCAGCTGCACCGCCATCGTCTCGGTGATGACGTCGCCGACACTCGGTCCGATGAGGACACCAAACAGGATGTAGCCACTCAGGCGGGGAAGACGGAAGCGGCGGAGCAGATCGCCGAAGATCCAGGCGCCGAGCAGCGTGAAGCCGATCGCGAGAGCAGCGCCTGCAGTGCCTGACGCGATCGGTCCACCGATCGCGCGCACCCAGAGCACGACGACGACGGCGAGGATCAGGGCGGCAACCTGCCTCACTCGTGTGTCTCCACCGGCCGCCAGAGTGCGGCGACCAACTGCGAACCGATGCTGCCGAGTACGGTGGCGGCGAGAATGACCGCTGCGGACCCCTCCATCATCGATGACGCATCGAGCGCGAACGCGATGCCGAAGACGCCTGGGGGCAGGAGCGTCGCAGCGACGCTATCAGGAATGGCAACACCGGGGACTTGTCGTGTCAGCCACCCCCCGAGGAGTTTGCCGGCGATACGAAGCAGCAGGTACGCGACGGTGAGAATCAGGATCCATCCCGAGAACGTTGTCTTCGCGCCCGCGGTCAACAGCATGAGCACGACGAGCGGGTGTCGCAGATAGCGAACGTCGCGCTCGATGCAGTCACGCGCCACACCACCGACGTATCCCCAGAACAAGCCGGCGAGCAGACCACCGACGAGCGCCGAGAGCGAGAGGTAGTCGGCGATTCCGCCAATGAGCAGCAGCGCCGCGATGGAGAACACTCGCTGCTCGGTGCTCGGCGACGTGTCGGCGAGGAGCAGCCAGGCCGTCGCAGAGATCAGCAACGCGAGGATCGCGGCTTGAATCGTCAGGCCCAGAGACCCGAGTGGGGAGTACGAATGGAGGAATGCGAGCACGACTGCGCCCACGATCGACGGAAGCAGCCCGTCGAGATCGCGCATGCGGATCGCCGCAGGGCGGAGGCGATCGGGGTCGGCGTCCGGAAGCGTGGCTGACATCGACGCGCACACGCCAGCCATCACCGCGATGAGCCACACGCGAGAGGGCTCGAAGTCGGCGGACGCAGGCATGATCAGCCACACGCCAAGGGTGACGATGACGCCCGTCAGGAGTGACTCGATGCTGGCCTTGCGCAGCAGCGGCCAGCGATTGGGTGCAGCCGGTCGCATGAACTCGAGCCCGGCCAGGATGCCGAGCGCCGCGACCGCGACGGGGATCACGGGATCGAGAACGACCAATACGCCCGGCGTGATGATGGCGAGACCTTCAGGCCCGAGCGCCACACCGAGCAGCAGAATCAGGACGACCGGGACGGCGCCGGTGGACCAGCTCAGACCGAAACGTACATGCCACGGCAGCGCACGCGGCGGGATCGGGCGCGCGCCAAGTCTCTCGAGATCGATCTCGCCGGTCTGAACTTCCTGCGCGATGACGTCGGAGTGGAATGAATTCGGCATCATTTCACCAGCCCCACGACGAGGTGCGTCCGACCCCTCGTGAGCGCGAGCATGATCGCCTCGCCCGTTCGAGCCGATCGAAAAGCGTCGCCAATCTGCGCTGCTGTGGGAGCTGTGATGTGTCCGACCAGAGTGATGATGTCTCCCTCTTGCAGGCGCGCCGCACTGGCTGCTGAACGAGGGTCGATGCGCACGACGGTGGTGCCAACGCCGCGGACGCTTTTCATCCCAAGGCCCAACGAGGGGACGGTCTCAGCGCTGCTCGTTGCCGGCAGCGTGAATTGAACATCCAGTGGCTTGCCACGACGGCGCACGTGCATCGTGACCGGGCCGACTGGCAGACGATTGCTGGCAACCTCCCAGTCTCGCGGGTGCGTGATCGCGCGCGCGTTCACCGACTCGATGACGTCTCCGACGACGATGTGCCGGGCGGCAGGTCCGCGTGAATCGACCCACGCGACAACGACACCCTGACTCGCACCTGTCGCTGTCGTCAGAGCGGCCGTCAACGGACGAACCTCCATGCGAAGGTCCACGGCCGGCGTCCGTTCACCATTGAGAATCCGGGTCGCCTCTTCACGCACCACCTCCCACGGCACGATCGCCAGGCCCGTCGGCTCGCGCACGACGAGGCCAGCGATCTCTCCCGATGTGGTGAAGACGAATGACGACGCCGTGAGGTCGGTGCCTTCGGGCACGGACCAGATCGCGCCAGGCCATGCGGGACTGTGAGTCTGGTGCAGCGACGCAACGAGAACAGGTCGCAGGGATACACCCGATGGTGTGCCCACGGTGGCCATCAGGTATTGCGGACTGTTGAGCGACTGCGGCATCCAGGGCGGAACACCGACGGGCGCAATATCCTCCCTGGTGCGAATGATGGCCAGGCCGGTGACACGATCGGTCGAGACGATCTCGTCTTGATTCGAAAGGCGATCGCCGGTGCGAACGAGGACGATGGCTGCGTTACTCTGCAGTCGCATCGCTGTTAACTGTCTCGATTCCGCCTCAGCGATGTCCTCCGCGCCTGATGCCGCGACGGTGAGCCACGTCGTCGACAACCGGCTTTGCAGCTCGGCGATCTCGCCTGCGAGGTTTGCGAATCGCGGTGCTGACGACAACTGGGAGAGCAGCGAGGGAATGGGATTCGGGCTCGGTGAGACGCCCGGGAACCGGATACGTGCCAGCACCCAAAGCGCGAGCAGGGCGACGAGCGCCGCCGCCAGCAGGTGGCGCGTCTCGCGTGAAACACGACCGCGGAAAGCGTGCGACGTTGACATGATTCAGTCGTCGACGCGAGTCCCCCAGTGTGGCACCCTTCGGATGAGGAAACGGTTGAGCTGACGTCTGTCGTATCTGATCCCGAAACGCAAATCACGCACGAGCGGGGTCCGACGTGGGCCCGAACGCAGATCACACATGGAGACTCTGGAATGCGTCACTCGTTTGTAATCCTTCTATTGATTAGCTGTGTAACTCTGCCACTATCGGCGCAGTCTCCTCAAGGCTGGAAGATGCGCGTCGATCGCAGCCAGAACGCCCAGGATCCCGATGATCGGCCGGACCTTGCCTTCAAAACGTTGGGAAAAGCCTTTCATGTGAAAGGCGGTCCAGCTGGAACCTTCTGGAACGCCAGCAATAACGCTGCCGGTAACTACACTCTGAAGGCCACGTTCAACCTGAACGAGCCGAGCAGTCACCCCAACTTCTACGGGCTGGTTTTCGGTGGCTCGCAGTTGGAGGCGGCAGGCCAGGCGTATACCTACTTCGTTGTCGCACAGGACGGTTCGTTCCTGATTCGCCAGCGAAACGGGAACGATGTGAAAGACGTCGCGCGCGCGCCGCACGCGTCCGTCAAACGTCCCGACGGATCGGGCAAGTCTTCGAATACGCTGGAGGTGCGCGTCGCCGGCGACACCGTGTCGTACGTGGTCAACGGAACGGTCGTGCACAGTCTGGCGCGGAACGCGGTGACCACTGATGGCATCGTCGGCTTCCGTGTCAACCATCAGCTCGATGTTGCGGTTGAGGGATTCGAACTTCAGCGCTCGTAGACGCAGACAGGCATGCGGGCTCGCCGCATGTCTGTTCGTCTTGCTTGCCGGAGGCGGGCCCGACGGCCCGCCTCCACATTCTGTGCTCCTTCACGCTGCAGCAGCTGAAGACTGGCCGCAGTTTCGCGGGCCCACCGGTCAGGGCCATTCAAGCGAATCAGGATTACCCGTCCAGTGGAGCGAGACTCAGAACATTGTGTGGAAGGTTCCACTCAGTGGCGGATGGTCATCGCCAGTGATCGCAGCCGGGCGCGTCTGGGTCACGGCTGTCGATGCGACTCGCAACAAGCGAGGCGAGGACTCCGTCGTCTCGCTCCGTCTGATTGGTCTCGATGCCGCCACCGGGCGCGAGGTCATCAATACGGAAGTGTTCAAGATCGACGGCCCCGGCGCGATCAATCTGAAGAATAGCCGTGCGTCGCCGACACCGATCATCGACGGCGATCGCATCTACGTCCACTTCGGCGCCGACGGCACCGCGGCGCTCTCGACGTCGGGCAAAGTGCTCTGGTCCACACGGCTTCGCTACGACGCGCAACACGGCAACGGCGGCTCGCCCGTTCTCTATCGCGATCTGCTGATCATCAATTGCGATGGATGGGGTGACGAAGCGTACGTTGTTGCACTCGACACGCAGACGGGGAAGTCGCGCTGGCGAACGTCGCGGCGGCGACCGTGGAGCCAGGCTTACTCGACGCCACTCGTGATCCGCGTCGGCGAGGAGGATCAAGTCCTGTCCGTTGGCGCGTATCGCGCCGTGGCGTACGAACCACTCACCGGGAAAGAGATCTGGCGCGTGAGCTATGGCGAGGGCTTCTCCAATGTGCCGCGCCCAGTGTTCGGGCAAGGTCTGGTATTCATCGCGACAGGGTTTCAGGAACCGGCGCTCGTAGCTGTTCGCGCAGATGGCCGCGGCGACGTGACGCGGACGCACGTCGCGTGGACGCTGACACGCGGCGCGCCCTACACACCGTCGCCGATTCTCGTCGGTGACGAGCTCTATTACGTCAGCGACACCGGCGTGCTGTCATGCGTGGATGCGAAGACGGGGCAGATGATCTGGCAACAGCGCATCGGCGGAAATTACTCCGCATCACCAGTCTTCGCGGACGGCCGGATCTACGTCCTGAGCGAAGAGGGCATGACTACTGTCTTCGCGCCAGGCAAGACGTTTCAGCGGCTCGGTATGAACCACCTCGATGGCTCCTCGCTCGCCTCAATCGCCGTCTCAGACAGATCGTTCTTCATCCGTACGGATACGCACCTCTATCGGATCGCCGAAGGCGTAGGCAGTAGGCGGTAGGCATAGAACTGGTAGCTGCTTACTGCCTACTGCTACCGCCTACTAATAGCGGGTGCAGCGTCGCCACGCGATGCATGTAGCCGCCCGCGTTCGCGTACTGCTCTGACGCCGCGGCTTTCAAGTGTGTGAGTCCCGCCGTCTTGTTTCCATTCGCCTCGTAGTACAGGCCGACATAGAGCTCCGCAAAGAACCGCGCCGACGTCGACTGGCCCGCGGCTGCCAGTACCGCCTCAGGCGTCATGGTCCCCTTGAACATCTCGTAAACCTCGCGCATCGGCGAACGCTGATCGGGTCCGACCGGCAGGAGCGCCGCATGCGCCTTCGCGGGCGATTCGGCGTGCGCCACGCAGAGAAAGTGCCAGGCCGGGTTCTCGACGTCGTTGGGATTGACCGTGCGGTGCGACTCGAACTGCTTGCGGCAGTCGTCGTAGCGTCCAACGTAATAGAGCGCGATGCCGCGTTGCCAGAGTTCCGGCGCTGCGTCGGGAACCAGCGCGGCGACGCGATCGAAACCGGTGACCGACTCCTTGACTCGTCCCGCGAGGAAATCGTCAATCGCCCGGTCGAGGACGTCTCGTGGGTTTTCAGTCGATCGCTGCGGCGGTGGTATCGCTGCAAGCGACATGATCGAGACGATGACGGCGAGGGCTTTCATTTCCGCAGATCCAGACACACGAGCGTGTTTTCGTTGCGGACGTAGAGCAGACCGTCAGCAAGCGCGGGGTACGGTCGGACGACTCCCTGCAGTATCTGTGCGCGAGCGATCGGCTTGAATGCCTGCGGCGATGCGCTCGCCAGAATGAGCTCGCCACCTTCGCGTGTGATCAAAAGCCGGTCACCCGCCAGAAGAACGCTGCCGGCGCGGAACTGTTCCTGACTCCACTTGACGGTACCCGGTCTGAAACTCCACGGCCCGGAAGCTGGGACCGAATTCCTGCCGACCGTGAAAACCGTACAAATAGCCGTTGTAAAAAACGCTCGTTGCGTAGTGATTGGACAGCACGTCGTCTGATGTCCACACGTCTGTGAGCTGCGAACCATTCACGCGGAGGACGCCAGCACCGGGCCCGTACTGCGCGGACACAAAAATTTCGTCGCCGACGATGATGGGCGTTGCGGCATTGACCGATGCGGCAATGCGTGCGCGCCAGCGCCGCTGGAACTGCACCATCCCGGAGGCTGGATCGAGACCCACAAGGCTGTCGCGCGTGAGAAACACTCCGAGCCTGTGTCCGCCGATCGTTGCAGCCACGCCGGATGAATAGCTCGCGTCATCGTCGGTGGCCGACCAGAGCACTTTGCCAGTCTTCGCCTCGAAAGCGACGATGCCGGCTTTGTCGCCGCCCACGTTCGCGATGACGCGACCGCCTTCAACGAGGGGTGAGCCGGCCGCACCGAA
The DNA here is from genome assembly GCA_963818645.1 of uncultured Acidobacteriota bacterium. Taxonomy (GTDB): domain Bacteria; phylum Acidobacteriota; class Vicinamibacteria; order Vicinamibacterales; family UBA2999; genus Gp6-AA40. The sequence goes on from CAWFTF010000002.1 coordinate 157,088, forward strand.
GAAACCCTTCGGCACACCGAAGCGCTTCATCGTGTCCTCGCTCCAGAGGCGTGTGCCCTTTGCGAGGTCCACGGCGTGGAGCTGGCCTTCCGCGCCAAATGTGTAGATCACTCCGTCGGCGACGACCGGTACCGCACGAGGACCTTCGTCGAATCCGAAGTCGTCTCGATAGCGCGTGGGGTAGGCATACCGCCACACCGAGTCGCCCGTCGCCGCGTCGAGTGATTCGAGGACTTCTTCGTTGCCGACGCGGTGAAAGAGGATGACGCGGTTGCCGACGACAGCGGGACCGGCGAACCCTTGTCCGACCTGCTTGCGCCAGACAGCCTTCGGGCCGTTCGCGCCCCAGGCGTCGGCAAGTGCGGGTCCCGCATAAACACCGTTGCGCGATGGCCCGAGGTACTGCGGCCAGTCGTTCGCCGCCTGCGTGACGACTGTTGCAGCGAGTGCGACAGCAACAGCCCACGCGACCTTGAAGTGGGGTACCTGTTTCACGTTTGTTGTCAACGGACCGCGAACCCTTCGCGCGGGTTGTACTTCTTGCCGTCAGCTCTCACGGCATATTCCCAGATCGCTGCCGGTCGGCCGTCTTTCATCGGGCGGCCGGTGATCGTCAGCTTGGTGCCAACGGGGAATTCGCTCGGACGAATACCGGCGCGTTGCAGCGTGCTCGGACCTTCCGCTTCGAATCCCCACGTGGTGACCTTGCCGTTCTTGTCTTTCACGTCGACGAGCAGCCAGGAATGTGGATTCGTGAACTGGAACTCCTTGACGACGCCTTCCACGGTGACGGTCTTCTTCTCTTCGAACATCGCAGCCGAATGGTGTGCCAGCGCTGGCGCGGATGCGACCGCCAGGCAGATGCCCATCAGCACGCCGACGGAGACACGACTAGCGGTCACGGCTTACCTCCTCGTTTGTCGTCACTCTTCGTGAACGTCAGATCCTGAAACTGGGTTGAGCCGTCCTGCGTCTGGAACACCGAGTTGTTCTGGTTCTCGCCGCAGTTCCAGTATCTGATGCGCAAGCCTTTGTCTGGATCATCCAGCTTCAAATACGACTGCCGAGTGAACCACGGTTCTGCCAGCGCCGGCGGGTCGTAGACCCAGACATCCGCTCGCAGCGTCTTTGGATCGGCCTTGTACCAGACCTCGACGGTCTCGACCTGATCGGTGTAGTCCGGATGTGCGCGCTGGTAGACGCCCGCGCGCAACTGGTTCGTGTGGATCACCAGGCGATCGCCGTCCCAGAAGCCGATTGAGTCACCGTTGTACAGCGGGTAGCGGTCGGCGGCAGGCACGTGGTCGCGTCCGTCGGTGTAGATGCGACGGATGTCGTTGACCATCTCGTTGACCAGCCAGGTTTGCTCCGGCGTCACGATGAACTCGCGCAGGAAGGGCTCGGTCAACCAGCGTGGATGGCCTGGCGGCGCGCAGGTGGAGATCGGATCCCATTCAATTCCGTTCTTCACACCCTCGATGCGCTTGCGCATGCGCCCTTCGTACTCTGGCGTGAGCTTGGCCGTTGGTGGACCGCCTTCTGGCGTCTCTGGATCGAACGCGAAGCCAGCGACAGGTGCGCGTGTGTAGACGCCGCGCCAGTCTGGAAGACTCGTCCACTCGAGCGGCCTTCCGCCTTTGGCTTGATCGCGAAGAGCTTGATAGAGCTCCGCTGCCGTCGTGTACTGTCCGGCGAGCGCGACACCCTCTGCTTTCGTCCGTTCTGGACGCGGTGCCTGGGCCGGATTACTTGCTGGCGCGTTGGCTGTCGTGCACGAGGAGGTGAGCATCCCCATGACGAGCATCGACGCTGCCGTCAGCGCTGTCTGTGATCGCATCTCGAAACCTCTCGCCAGGACACGTAGACAGCGAGGCTACCGCGAGGGAGACGCAGGGTCAATGGCTGGGCGTCGAAAAGGCGGAGCGCGGCGCAGAACTTGCGTAATTTCAGCGATATGCCAGAGCAAACCACACTCAAGCGAGCTCGCGCGGCGAAACGCGCTGGCCGGGCTCCGTCCACACAGGCAGGCGAATTCGTCCGCGAAGAGATGGATCACATTCGCGAGGGCAAGCACGGCGCGCGATCGACGAAACAGGCGATCGCGATCGGGCTGTCGAAGGCGCGCAAAGCGGGCGTCGATCTTCCCGCGCCGAAGAAGGGGACGACATCCGAACGCACTCGTCGCGCAGCGAAACGAGCCCTGCGCCAAGGGCGCAGCGGCCGCACGACGACGTCTTCATCGCGTTCGCGCGCCACGCGTGACGCGCTCAAGCGAGAGGGTCACGCGGCTGCCTCGAAGACGGCGCTCGCGCGACAGGCGCGCAGCAGCGCGCGCAAGCGTTCGGCGTCGTCTCGACGTGCATCGGCCAGGCAGGCGGCGAGGACGAAGGGACCCGCCCTTCGCCGTTCGGCCGCCAAGCGTGCCGCGGCCACGCGTCGACGCCGGTCGGAAGCCTGACAAGACCGGCGGGAAACGCCCGGGTTCGAGTTCGGCACAGGACGTGCTTCAAGGTCAGCCGTGCGTGAGAGCAGGCACGGGTCCTTCGCGGCGATCGTCTGTTCGGCGAAGGAAGAAGCCGACGGGTTAAAGTAACCTATTCCGCCCCAGTTCCTCCGGCATTGATTACTGGCAGAGGCCGAGTTCGTGTGGATTGATCAGGGCATGATTGAAAGTTCTGTCCGGGCGGGCGGCACCGTCGAAATCGACCTGTGCGAGGTCGGCATCGTCGTGCTGGATCACGACGGCCGTGTGACGTCAACCAACGCGCGTGCCCGTGAATTGCTGCGCGCGGAGTCCCAGCCGGCCCTGAACGAGCGCATCGGGGATCTGCAACGCGAACTCACCTCGAAATCGGCCTGGCAGAACGGTTCTATGGACGAGAGTTCTGTAGATCTGCCGGGTCTCGGCCCACTCGGCGTGCGCGGCTGTGATGTCGCCGGTGTTGCGAGCGACGGACGCGTGCTGCTGTTGAGGGATGGACGTTCGTTGCCGAGCACCGCCACGTCTTCTCGAGCAGGCAGCGCGACATCGCACCTTCTCTTTCCTGTCACGCGACTGGGCGCACGACCTCAAGGGCATGCTGCACGTGATCCGCATCAATAGCGCCATTCTCGGGCGACTGCTTCAGCGTGAGCCGGCGACGATGGATGCGGCCGTGACGAAATGTCTGGACACGATCCCGCGCGAAGTCGAGCGCCTCAATAGCGCGATCGAGTTGATGTTCCACGCAAAGCCAGCCGAGCAGCCGACGACGTTCGACATCGGCATGATGTGCGAGCGGCTGAAGAGTCTCATCGCGGGTCGCGCGGTGCGGCAGCGCGTCGAGGTTGCCCTCGAGCTGAAGAGCGGTCCGATGGAGATCGTCGGATTCGAGGATCAAGTGCACGCTGCATTACTGAATGTCCTGGTGAATGCGCTGGAGGCGATGCCGGAACAAGGACGCCTGGTCATCAGCGCCGACGCCGACGCGACACGCGTGTCCGTTCGCATCAGTGACAGCGGCGCAGGAATGCAACCTCAACTGACGGGGCGTCAGTGGCGTCCGCATTTTGTGAACGATCGACGACAGACTGGGATAGGCTTGCATGTGACCCGTGCGATCGTTGAATCGCAAGGCGGTCACATCGAATGCGCGTCGAACGTCCCCCGCGGGACGTGCATCGAAATCACCTTTCCACCGGCGGCTTCGACAGGAAGACTTGGACATGGCTCACGCACTCATCGTTGACGATAGCGCCAGCACGCTCGAAAGCCTCGAGCAGCTGGTCAAGCTGGAAGGTTTCACCACGGCGACGGCAGCGACCATGGATCAGGCGCGCGTCGAACTGGCCAAACAACCGCCGGATGTGGTGCTTGTGGATTTGAACCTCCCGGACGGAAGCGGTCTCAGCCTGTTCGATTCGATCAACGGGCTGTCGGATACGCCTCCTGCCGTCGTGCTGATCACTGGACAGGCGAGCCTGGACTCTGCGGTTGAGGCCCTTCGTCGCGGGGTGTCCGACTACCTGACCAAGCCGCTCGACGTCGAACGGCTGCGGAAGATTCTGCAGGACATTTCGCAGACGAAGCGACTTCCCGACGAGCTGCGCGAGCTTCGTTCGGAGCAGCAGCGAACGGGACGTTTCGTCGGGATTGTCGGGCGATCGGACCCGATCCTTCGTGCGTGCGAGTTGATCACCCGAATTGCGCCGAGCAGCGCGAGCGTGCTCATTACCGGTGAGAGCGGATCGGGCAAGGATGTGGTCGCGCGCGCGATTCACGAACTGAGTCGCCGGCGGCACGGCCCCTGGGTGCCGGTGAATTGCGGTGCGATCACGCCGTCGCTCATGGAAAGCGAGCTCTTCGGACACGAGCGCGGGAGCTTCACCGGCGCGGAACGCCGCCACAAGGGCTACTTCGAGCAGGCATCGCGCGGAACTCTCTTTCTCGACGAAATCACCGAGATGCCGATCGAGCTGCAGGTCAAGCTGCTGCGCGTGCTCGAGACGAACTCGTTGGCTCGCGTGGGAGCCGAACAGTCGATTCAGATCGATGTGCGCATCCTGGCCGCGAGCAACCGCAACGTCCAGCAGGCGATCGACGAAGGGAAGCTGCGCGCCGACCTGTACTACCGGTTGAAGGTGTTCCAGATCGATCTCGCTCCGCTGCGAGATCGCCGCGATGACGTCAAGCTCCTCGCGCAGGCGTTTCTCGAGGACCTCATTCAGTCCGAGGGCCGTGCGAAGCGCTTCAGCGATCGCGCGTTCGAGATGCTCGCGCAATACAACTGGCCAGGCAATGTGCGAGAGCTTCGGAACGTCGTGCACTTCGCGTACGTCCTCTCGGAAGACACCATCGACATCGACAGCCTTCCGGCGGAAGTACAGCGAGGTGGCCGAGCGCCTGAACCGCAGAGCGAGGCGTAAGGGCGAGTCCGGGTCGGGGACGTTCACCGTTCGCGTGGGCTCGACGATAGCCGAGGTCGAACGCCGGCTGATTCTCGCGACGTTGCGCGAATATCAGGAAGACAAGCCGAAGTCCGCAAACGTCCTCGGCATCAGCCTGAAGACTCTCTACAACCGTCTCAATCAGTACCAGGCACCGGACGGGCGCAGTCAGGTCCCGATGAGCAGGGCCAGGCGCGCACGAACGAAGTGGAAGTCGTGCCGTAGGCCGGCCTAGGTCTGGCGCTGCGCGCGCAGCTCGTCGATGATCACGCGGTTGAGAAGCGGCGGATCGATGGGCTTGCGCAGGCGAGCATTCACAGGCTGATCCGAACTGAAGACTTCGTCGGCAGACGTCACGACGACGATCGGCATCGTGTCCCGACGTTCACGAAGCGCGACACACAGCGCACGTCCTGAAAGCCCCGGCATCCGCCAGTCCGTCACCACGAGGTCGGGGCCCGCATCCGTCACCAGCGCGAGCCCGTCAGTGCCGTTGCTCGCCGCCACGACGTCATAGCCGTAATAGTCGAGTAGAAGCGTAAGTGCCTCGCGCGCGTATGTGTCGTCTTCGATGACGAGGATGCGGGGGCGGGACGGAGCCTTCGTCTGTTCGGAGCGACGGGAGGGCGCAGCTCGGCGTGGAGAGTCCGCGCGTGTTTTTACGGGGAGCCGACGTCGTGGCGCAGAGGTGTCCTGGCTACCTGTTGGATCCGATGGCGGCGATCTCCGGTCTGATTGCCGCCTTTGCCGAACTACCTCGGTCATTCCGACACATTGACTCCACGGATGCAAAGAGCACGTTTCGTACCCTCGCATCCGCGATGCCGACACGTGTGTTGAATGGGCAGGTGTGATGCTGCGATCGAATGAGAGCCGCGACCGCCCTGCGGGCGGACCTAGGTCGACAAGAATTACAACGTCGAGTTGTACCTTCTACAAGCTGGACAAGTGCTTAAGGGGTGGAGGAGCCCGACGTTTTCCTGATCTTCGGAGCGATCATGTCCTACTTCGGGGCTCGCATCTTGCACTTCGGTAATTCGATCATCCATGAAACCATCATCCCAAATCTTTCGGTTCCCCCCGGCCACGCCGCCGCAGGCTCTAGACAGGCCTGCGGCGGCCGCAGCCGTTACCGAGGGCCAGACGTTCGGTCGCTATTCTGAAACAGGCTATATCGACGAGCCTCGAGCCAATCGAGTTTCTGCTGAAGACGAGTTGCGTCGGGTTCCGGGTAGACGGGATGTCCAGCCCGGGCGTTGCATGCGTCGATATCGTGCATGGCCAGATAGCAGTCGCTCCATCGTTGCTTGTACTTGAAGTAGTCAGCCGCCTCGTTGGCGCTGAACTCGTCGCCCTCCTTCGCAATACACGCCACGAGAAACACCGGCAGCAGCGCATTTCCAACAGGTGATCTGGAGGCCAGACCTCCTGATCACCAGATACAAGGTCAACAGACTCGGCAGCATGTACGGGATGTAGCGTGACGCGTTTGCTGAGTCGAGTCCGAGGCAGATGCGCCCGACGGCGCTGCTCGATGCGAAGAGCATTGCAAAACCAGAAAGGGAAGTGACGACTGCCCAGAAGTTCGAGTCGCCACGCGCGCGTATCAGCCTGAACGCGGCATATCCCACGAACCCGGCCATCGCGACGAACGCACTCGTTCCCTGTATCAGCCGCATGGTGTCCTCTCCCGCATGGAGACCGAACGGGCGAGCCAGGACGAACCCTGCGTACGGCACATACTCCCAGGGCCGCACGTGCGGAAATTGAAAGCAGTTCGTGGCGGACTGTGGAATGAACCCATAGAGGAACAACGCGAACGACGCCAAGGTGGCAGCGATGCTCACCGCGTACATCGTGCGCTCTCGAGAAGTGAGATGCGGGCCACAGGCCAGCAACAGCAACAACAGAGGCGTGGCGAGACCGAGTAGCCATGTGAAGCCGGTGCTCACGCACAGAAAATTCAGAATCACCAGCGCCGTGCATCGTGCGGCGTGTGAGGGGATCGTCAGGGCCAGCGCGTAACCAGTCAGCAGCAGCGCAGACAAGCGGACCATGCGCGATGTTCGGCGCAACCACGTAGGTCTCCGCGCTCGACGTCGTGAGAAAGATGAGCGGCACGACGGCATCCCACGGACGCAGGGCACCGCAGACCCGTTTAACGAGCCAGAGAGCCCCGACGCCGGCCAGACCCAACGCGACTGCCGATGCCGCCGCGTCAACCCTGCCGTTCCAGCCCGTTGCCGGGTAGAGCACGGCAATGATCAGATTGCCGATCCCCTGACGTTGCGGTCCGTGTTGCCATCGGAACAACGTCCATGTGTCCGCACCGTCGAACAGCCCGCTGAGGAAATCCCACTGGTCCCAGTAAACGAGGTTGACGGTGTAGCGATTGAGGAACAGCGCGAGGCGTACCGCCATCACCACGAACGCAGCCGCAATGATCCACACAGTTTTTCGCGAACTGATCCACGCGGCGCTCGGGTGCGCGGGGCTCGTGGCTGTGCTGATCATGGTGTCGTGAGCGGGCGAGAAGTGAGAGGAGCGTAATACGAAACGAACGGTCTACGAGAGCGGAAGCAGCGCAGCCAGAAGCTGAAGCAGATTGCCGTAGTCCACCGGCTTCACGAGATGCGCATCGAAGCCGGCTTCTTTGGTGTTGCGTCGATCGCTTTCCTGACCCCAGCCCGTCAGCGCGACGATGACCATGCCTTTGCCCCATGCATGACTGCGGATGCGGCGGCAGGCATCAATCCCACTGAGTTTGGGGAGCCCGACATCCAGAAGCACGACATCGGGCCGCAGATGCTCGGCTGCCTCGACTGCGGCGAGACCGTCGTGCACGACGAACGGGCGATGTCCGCTGAGCTGCAAAAGCGTCGCGATCGACTCCGCACTGTCGCGATTGTCATCGACGACAAGGATGCGGCGTGCGGTGGAGTCGAGCGTACGCGCCGGCACTACGGCTTCGAAATCAGAGATGTGACTCGGCGATGGGGAGGCGCACCTCGAACTCGCTGCCGAGGCCGCGCCCCTCGCTGCGCGCCGTGACCGTTCCGCCATGCAATTGCACAAGGCGTCGCACCAGCGTCAGGCCGATCCCCAATCCGCGGCGCGGGCGCTCGCTCTCGTCATCCACCTGCGCAAACATCTCGAAAATGCCATCGAGTTGATCGGCGGGCATACCGATGCCGCTGTCCCGTACGAGCACGACGACCTCGCTGTCCTGACGCTCGGCCGTGAGCCAGATTCGTCCTCCCGGCTCCGTGTACTGACAGGCGTTGTTGAACAGGTTGCTGAAGACCTGGGTGAGGCGGACCGGGTCCCCATCGAGGAAGATCGGCTGCTCCGGTAGAGAGACGTCGATCGTTTGCTGGTCACGTTCCGCCAGCGGACGGCTGGCTTCGACGGCGTTCCTGATGATCGATGCCAGATCGAGTCGCGTCTTCCGCAGTTGCAACTTGTCGCGCGTAATTCGGCTCATGTCGAGCAGATCGTCGACGAGGCGAATCATGTGGGACAACTGACGCCCGAGGATGTCGGTCGCATGGCGGAAGAGCCCGGGATCCCCTTCGGACCTGAGGAGGATTTCGAGAGAGTGCCGGATGGGCGCGAGCGGATTCCGCAGCTCGTGCGCCAGCGTCGCGAGGAACTCGTCCTTGCGGCGGTCGGCCTCCCGCAGGGCCTCGTCCATCTGCTTGCGCTCGGTGATGTCTCTCGCGACTTTCGAAGCCCCGATCACCCGACCTGACTCGTCGCGCACGGGCGATACGGTGAGCGAGATATCCAGCCGGCGCCCGTCCTTGCTCACTCGGATCGTTTCGAAGTGATCGACGCGGTCGCCCTGCCGGATCCGTTGAAGGATCTGGCGTTCCTCGGGCCGCAGCTCCTTCGGAATGATCAGGTCGATCGATCGGCCGACTGCCTCGGCGGGGAATAGCCGAACAGGCGCTGGGCTCCCTGGTTCCAGGACAGGATGATGCCTTCCAGCGTCATGCTGACGATCGCATCGTCAGAGGCCGAGACGATGGCGGCGAGCAGCGATCGCGTTTCTTCTTCTCGTTTCTGCTCGGTGACATCGAACATCAAGCAGCGGCTGTGGAGGAAGCGCCCCTTGTCCCACAGGCTGTTGGAATCGATGAGCACTTTCTTGATCGACCCGTTCCTGTGCCGCATCCGGGCAGGGAACTTGGAGAGTGAGTCTCCGCGCAACAGCCGCGAAAGGGCATCGTCGATCACGTCCCGATCGACGTGGAACTTCGAGATGTGCTGGCCGATGTACTCCTCCCGCGAGTACCCGAGCATGGCGAGCTCGGCATGGTTGGCTCGCAGGATGACGCCATCCGGTCCGATCCAGTGCAGCGCAACCGACGCGTTTTCGAAGAAATCGGCCAGCTCGCGTTCGCTCTTCTCTCGGGCCAGTTCAGCCTTTCGGCGATCGGTTACGTCCCGGAAAGTCAGCACGCCCCCGACGATTTGTCCGTCCTCGTCGCGAATCGGCGCGACGTTGTCGTCAATCACCCGTTCCGTGCCGTCTTTCGCAATGAGGACGTGACGATTCGTCGCGTCGGGGGCGCGATCCTCGCGCAGCACGAGCGTCGCTGGATTCTCGATCGGAGAGTGGTCCTCGTTCACTGCGCCGAAGACATCGCTCAGCAGTTCCCCTCGTGCGTCACGCTCGGTCCTGCCCAGAAGCGTTTCTGCCATGCGATTCATCAACGTAACGCGGCCGCTCAGGTCGGTTGTGACAACGGCGTCGCCGATGCTCGCCAGCGTCGTTCGCAGCAGCTCGCTATGCCCATGTGCCTTGTGCCGGGCCTCGTGCGTGGCATTTCCCAGTCCGACGATCACCGCGCATGTGACCGTGTAAGTCAGCGCCCCGACGAACGACGAGGTGTCAGAGAACCCGAACGTGCCGCGCGGCGCGACAAAGAGGTAGTCGCACGCCAGATATCCAACGATGGCGGTGGCGACGCCCTGGGTGTACCCGCCTATCCACACCGCGGCCGCAACGGCGCCGTAAAGCGTGACAAGCGCCAGGTTGTCGCCCAGCCACGGGTCGAGAAGCCACCGAACGGCTACCGCAAGAGCAACGAAAGATAGAGACAGGAGAGAGGCGACGAGAGCAGACCCGTCCAGGCGGGCGCGGAGCTCGCGCCAGGTAATCATTGGCATCCGTCCAGGACAGACTGCAGCCTCTCTGGATCGACGGGCTTCAGGAGATGGAGATCGAAGCCCGCCTGGCGCGAACGATCACGATCGGACGCTGAACCGTAGCCTGTGAGCGCCACGAGGAAAACGCCCGCACCATTCGGTTCGGCCCTGAGCCGGCGAGCAATCTCGTATCCGTCCATCCCGGGCAACCCGATGTCGACGAGGGCGATGTCCGGGTGAGTCGACTTGAACAGCTCGAGCCCCGTCGCGCCGTTTTCAGCCAGCAGGACCTCATGCCCTGCCAACTCGATCAACATGCGATACATCTCACCCGCGTCCTGATTGTCTTCGACGATGAGCACACGTCGCCTGGTCATTTGTGCGTCGCGAAAGCGAAGACCGTACCGTGTTCTGTCAGCAGCGCGGCAGCATACCTGAACAGTCGAGGTTTGCGTCTCGACACTTGGCGAGACTCGTGCATTGCGCGAAGCCGCTCGCATTGATCGCAAGCACCAGTTCGACAGCTTCGTCAGCCTCGATGGTCGGCTCTCCCGTCGCTGACAAGGCTGTGGCCGCGCGCAGCACCGCAAGAAACGGACCCGCGCCGATGCGGAGATCGTCCTCGGTCTCGCCGATATCGACCTGATCTCCTGCGGGTCGGCGCTTGCTCGCGGCTGCGGATCGCGTGTTCGGTCAACCGCCAAAGCAGCGCAGAAAAGTGGTGGCGCCGAGTCGCTTGCCATCGAGTGCGCCGGAGCGGTCGCCGGGAGTCGCCCCGGGCCGCACATGCGCCGACTCCACAATCGTTGCGCGCGACCTCAGCTCTATCTCGTCGGCATCGCCGGCCACGCGCACGCCTGACGACACCAGCCGTTCTGTGATTCGTCTCGTGCTCACGCTTGTGGAGTTCGTGGCCAGCTACTCGAACGTCAGGCCGTGCGGCGCGTGAGAGAGCAGACCTTGAATGCTGAAGAAATCGAGCGACTCCGGCATCGACGCCTCCGATCTGAATCTCGATCTCGGTCCGCTCGGCACACTGAGATGACTGACGAGATGAGTGACGAATGCCCACACGCCTGCGCCTATCAACATTAACTGCATTTAATGCAGGGAACGTGACACAGAGGATTCGACCGCTGGGATTACAATAGGCGAGCGAATGGCCCTGTGATCGGAGTCATTAACCCGCATATCGCTGTGTGCCTCGGTCTGACGAACGCCATCAGCCGAATCAACACGGTCGAAGACGTCTACAGCGCGGCGCTCGACGCGCTGACCGAGGGCATCGGTGTGTCCCGGTCCGCCATTCTGCTGTTCGATCCTGATGGTGTGATGCGCTTCAAGGCGCATCGTGGGTTGTCCGAGGCGTATCGGCGTGCGGTTGAAGGACACACGCCGTGGGCACCAGATACGCCAGATCCTGAACCGGTGTTTGTCCGCGACGCATCGTGCGACCCCTCGCTCGAGGCGTACCTGCCCGCGCTCGAGAGAGAGGGGATCGCCGGAATGGCGTTCATCCCACTCGTGAGTCTCGGACGCGTCATCGGCAAGTTCATGCTGTACTTCGACGAGCCTCATGAGCTCTCGCCAGAAGAACAGCAGCTGGCGCTCGTCATTGCCTCGCAGGTGGCATTCGCCATCGAGCGTCTGCGCGCCGAGGACCTGGCGTTGCGCAGTGAAGAACGATTGCTCTTTGCCCTCGATGCCGCCTCGATGGGCACCTTCGAGTGGAACCTCGTCAGCAACAGCGTGCGTTGGTCGCCCAATCTCGAGCGCGTCCATGGCTTGCCGCCAGGCACGTTCGACGGCACCTTCAAGAGCTACGAGAAGGAAATTCATCCCGACGACCACGACCGCGTGCTCAGCACCGTAATACGGGCCGTGGATGACGGCGCGCCCTACGAAATCGAATACCGCATCGTCACGCCGTCCGGCTCGATCAAGTGGCTGGAAGGAAAGGGGCGTGTCGAATATGAGGGTGGCCGGCCAGCGCGGTTGACCGGCGTGTGCCGGGACGTCACGCCACGCAAGGAAATGGAGCTCGCGCGTGTTGCCGCCGCTGAAGAGGCGAGCCGCCTGAAGGACGAATTCCTCGCGACGCTCTCGCACGAGCTGAGGACGCCACTCAACGCGATTCTGGGTTGGGTGCAGATCCTGCAGTCGGGCGATGTGTCGAACGAGCGGGTGCGTCACGCCATCGACGTCATCGCACGCAACGGCAAGCTGCAGGCGCAGTTGATCGAAGACATCCTCGACATCTCGAGAATCATTTCGAGGAAGCTCGATATCGAACGTACCACGATTCGCGTGGAGGGTCTCGTCGAAGCGGCCGTCGCGACGCTGCTCCCAGCCGCGCGCGCAAAGCAGATTCAGATGACGCACTGGGTCGCCGAGGGTCTGCCGCCGATTGAAGGCGATCCCAAGCGCCTGCAGCAGGTCCTCGGCAACGTGGTGTCCAACGCAATCAAGTTCACGCCCGAGGGCGGTCGCGTCGAAATTCGCTGCGCAGCCAGTGGGGATGTGGTGTCGATCGAAGTGAACGACACGGGGATCGGAATCGACTCGGAGTTCCTGCCGCTCGTCTTCGATCGATTCCGGCAAGCCGACAGTCGTTCGACTCGCCAGCATGGCGGGCTCGGCCTCGGTCTGGCGATCACGCGACATCTCGTCGAGCAGCACAACGGCGAGATCGAGGCGTACAGCGCCGGTCGCGATCGCGGCACGCGGATCACGATCCGCTTGCCTGCAGCCGCGCCAGGCAATGAGAACGACATCAGTCAGCGATCGATGGCGTCGTCTGTAGAGAGCTCCGCGATGGATCTGCGGCTCCAGGGGACGACCATCCTGGTCGTGGACGACGACAGCGATTCGAGAGAGCTGCTGGCGACCGTTTTCGAGCGTTGCGGGGCGGATGTCCTCCGATGCGGGTCGGCACGCGAGGCGCTGACGCTACTGGAGACAACGCCGGTGTCCCTGGTAGTTGCTGATATCGCGATGCCTGAAGTCGATGGCTGTGAGCTGCTCGAACGCGCGCGTCGCATGCGCGCCAGCCTGCCGGCTGTCGCCGTCAGCGCGTATGCACGGCCAGAGGACCGTCAGCGTGCGCTCGCGGCCGGCTATGACGGCTACTGCTCAAAGCCGGTCGAAACGCCGGAGTTTCTGCGAACTGTCCGCACGGTCCTCTCGCGCTAACCGATCTTCTGGGAACTCGCCGACGATGTTTCGCCGAGCACGATTCGCGAGGCAGGCTCCTCCTCGCCTTTCGGCACCATCCACCAGCACAAACAAGCTCGACAGCGGAAGAAGTCGACGCGGGACGAGAAGAGAATGTCCTGCAGATCTACAACGCTGGCAGCGTCGCACTCCGGGCAGTTGGTTCGCGCGGAAGGCATGGATTCTCTCGATTGTTGTGAGAACTCTAGTGTAGATCAGGATCAGCGAACCCGGGCCGATACCCGTTCGATCGCCTCGAGTAATTGGTTGAAGTCCACCGGCTTGGTGAGGTGGGTCCCGTATCCGGCTTCTAAACTGCGTTGCCGATCCTCTTCGGTCCCGAAACCGCTGACCGCGATCCCGCGAATGTCCTGATTCGCCCGTAGCCGGCGCATCAGCTCGAGGCCGCTGCCGTCGGGCAGGCGGATATCGCTAATCAGAAGATCGAATTCTCGAGACGCTGCGGCGAGTGCTTCCTGGACGGATCTCGCAACCGTCATCTCGTAGTCGTGAAGCGTGAGGAGCTGGGACAACATGTCTGCGCTGTCCTGATGGTCTTCGACGAGCAGGATCCGCAGCCGAGGCGTCTGTCGATCGTGCTGCGGGGCCGGCATCGACGGCGAATCCGAGTGCTCTCGGGGCGTCGCCGTCGGGATCTGGACGATGAAGGTACTGCCACGCCCCGTACCCGGGCTGATCGCGCGTAGCGTGCCCCCGTGTCCAGTGACCACTCCACGGCAGATCGCCAGACCAAGTCCCAGCCCGGTCGCGGACTGAATCGGCGAGTGGCCGGCTGCGTCGTCCGGCGAGTTAATCGCGTCGATCACATCTCGGCTCATGCCGGCGCCGGTGTCGCTGACGGTGACCTGGATGAACCCGGCGGCACGCGCGGACGACGTGATCGTCACGGTGCCGCCGGTGTTGGTAAACTTCGTCGCGTTGCCAAGCAGGTTCCAGAACACCTGTCGAAGTCGCACCGGATCGCCGACGACCGAGTGCTGTGGCGCGTCGAACGCCGTCACGACGGTAATGCCTCGGCGCTGAGTCTCAACACTCAGCATGTCGATGACTTCCTGGACGACCTGATGCAGGTCGATCTGCTCGTGCGTGAGCTGCAGGCGGCCGCGCGAGATGCGAGTGACGTCCAGCAGATCGTCGATGAGGCGCACTTCGAGATCGAGATTCCGCCGTGCCGTGTGCAGTGCGGCACGCAATGGCTCCGGGGCGAGCGAGATCAACTGGCTATCCGACATCGTCGCGACGATCGGCGTGAGCGGGGTTCTCAGCTCGTGGCTCAATGCGGCGAGGAAGTGATCTTTGGCGTCGGCACGCGCCCGCGCGAATTCGCGCTCGCGAGACAGCTTTTCAGTCGCGTCTTCGGCATCCCGGCGCTCCTGTTCGAGTTTCTTTCGAGCGGTGATGTCGATGACGGCGGTCAGGAACATCGGCTCGCCACTGGTGTCGCCACCGTGTCGCCGCGTGACCAGTTGAACGGATATGAGATGGTCGCCGATGCTGAGTGTCAGCTCGGTCGTCACGCTGCTGTGCTCGGCCTGCAGACACTGTTTCAGGTGCTCTGAGAAGCGGGGCTTGTCGGCTCGTAGGACGAAAGCGCTGAACGGAAGGCCAACGATCTTCCCGCGTTCCCCGCCGAGCACTCCGGCCGCGGTGAGATTCATCTCGCGGATCATGCCACTCGAATTGATGGTCATGTAGCCGATCGGTGCGAAGTCGTACAGATCGACGTAGCGGTCGCGAGACTCCTCGAGCGCACTCTGCGTCTCGATGAGCTGATGGTTCTGCGCGCTGAGCTCTTCCTGGTGGACTTTGAGATCGTGAATGAGCTCGGCGAGGGCCTCCTTGTCAACGCCCTCCAATCGTAGATCCCGAAATCGCTGGACCGGGTCGCCGCCGCGGTAGCTCTTTGGAGCACCCATAGGTTCCTTTATTTACGCTCTACTAATCGGCGGGGTCGCCTCCTGCGCTGAAATGGCCAGCACCAACACCTGTGTGTCTGGTGATTCGTGCCACGGCAGCCAGCGTCCGGTCACCCACACTGTTCGTCGCGACGAATCCTCGCCCTCGACTACGATGGGGACACGCTCGAACGGCGACGCCGTCGCTGCCGAGCCACGTATACGTTCCTGAAGCTCCGTAAAACTCCATGCGCCATCGAGCTCGGAGAGATGCTGGCCGACGATCGCGCCAGCCGTCTTGCCAAGTGCGCGAGCGAAATACTCGCTGGCGGTCTGCACCCGCATGTCACTGTCCAGGACGACGAGGGGCTGATCGATCACCCTCATGAGCGCATCGGTGTAGTCCTTTGCCAGGCGCATCCGCTGTTCCGATCGCTTGGTCACGTCGACGTCGAAGAGCGTGAGCACCGCGCCATCGATCTTGTTGTCGACGTTCTTGTATGGGCGAATGCGGAGCGAGAACCAGCGTCCGCTCGTGTCTCTGACTTCGCGCTCGACCGGTGCGACCGTATCGATCGCCTCGAGGATCAACTGCTCGAGATCGGGGAAGTCGATGTTCGGCTTGATGTGCCCGATCGGTCGATCCAGATCGCCAGGGATCAGATTGAGGACTTTCTCCGCCATCGGGGTGAAGCGACGGATTCGCAAATCGCTCGAGATAATGACTATAGCGATTTGAACACTTGCGAGAAGATTCACCAAGTCGCTGTTGACGCGGCTCAGCTCTTCGTTTCGACCGTGAAGCTCCTCGTTGAGGGTGTTGAGCTCTTCATTGGTGGATTGCAACTCCTCTTTGGCGGTGTCGAGTTCTTCATTCGTACTCTGCAATTCCTCGTTGCTCGAAAGGATCTCTTCGTTCGCCGACTGCAACTCTTCGTTCGCCGCTTCGAGTTCCTGGATGATCGCCTGGAGATATTCACGACTGGCGGCCAACTCCCGCTCCAGCAGTTCGAACTCCGACTGCCGTTCGCGATGTCGTGCGCTCCGCGAGGGTGCACTGGGCGTGACCGGCTCAGCGTCGTCGCCGTCGTTGCGCCCCTTGTGTGGCTCCTGGAACAACACCAGGTAATGCGGACGGCCCGACGACGTGAGCGGCAGGACGTCGAGAGTGACCGGCTTCCAACCCCGCGACGACTTCACGCGCAGTCCGGTTCTTCGAACCGGCGCCTTGCTCTTTCGGACGGCGAGTAACGCCGTCCGCAGTCCGTAGAGCAATCCCTCGCGCGACATCTTCAACAGATTCAGGCTGGCCTCCCCAGGGGCCGGCTCGAGGTACGCGCCTGTTTGACCGCGGAACTGGACGATTTGCAGATCGGCATCGACGACGACTCCAGGCGGAGCGTAGCGATCGAAGATGATGCGAGCGACCTCCGTTTGCAGCGCCTTTTCCGGCTGCGGGACGTCCTGCGCCTGAGGCCTTTTCGGGATCCCTGGCGCCGAGTAGTCGACGCTGAGCGACATCGGCGCTCGCGGTGACGTCCTCTTTCGATAGATCCGGAACTTCTTGTCCGTGAGAGTGAACAGCCCAACCTGCGAGCCCACCGTTTCGGCCTGGCCGAGGACGAGGAAGCCTTGAGGGTTGAGCGAGTAATGAAAGACCGAGACCAATCGCTGCTGCAGCATCACGTCCATGTAGATCAGGACGTTGCGACAGAGAATCAGATCGAGACGCGAGAAGGGCGGATCCTTCGTCAGATCCTGACGTGCAAACACGCAGAGATCGCGGACGGTGTTGCTGACACGATAGCTTCCGTCGACCTTCGTGAAGAAACGGCGCAGGATGTCCGGGGGGACGTCTGCCTCGATGGAGCCTGGGTAGAGTCCTGCACGCGCGTGCTCGATGGCGGTATCGCTGACGTCGGTCGCGAAAATCTGAATCCGGACGTCCTGATTGTGCCCGTGCAGATACTCGAGCAGCGAGATGGCGAGCGAATAAGCTTCCTCGCCAGTGGCGCACCCCGAGACCCAGGCTCGAATGGGTTGCTCCTCGCCTCGGTCCTCGACCAGTTTGGGAAATACCTGATGGGCGAGCGCCTTGAACGATTCGGGCTCGCGAAAGAATCGCGTCACGTGAATCAGCAGATCCTGGTACAGGGACCGCACTTCGCCCGGCGTATCCTCCAGGAGCCGGATGTAATGCTGAACGTCGGTGAGCCGCTGCAGTGCCATGCGACGCAGCAGGCGCCGCTTGATGGTGGGCAGCTTGTATTGCTTGAAGTCGATTCCGCTGGCGGGGCGAAGAAGGTCGAAGATGCGTCGAAGCTGATCGTCACGCACACGCAGTTCTTCGCCGCTGGCAGGAATGAAGTCGTGCACATACGGATGGGCAGTGACCTGGGAGAGCTCGATCGCGATCTCGGCCGGCGCCAGCACCATGTCGACCATGCCGGTCGCGATAGCTGCACGCGGCATTCCGTCGTACTTCGCCGTCTCCGGTTTTTGGGCGAACGTGATCCCGCCGGCCGCCTTGATCTCGCGAACGCCGGTCGCGCCATCTGAAGCCGTTCCAGACAAGATGACGCCGATCGCCCGGCTCTGGGCGTGTTCGGCCAGCGAGGTGAGGAACGAGTCGATCGGCGTGTACTGCGTCCGATCGTCGGGCCTTGGTCTCAAATCGAAGTAGCCATCGGTGAGCCCCATCTGTACGTTTGGCGGAGTCACGTACAGGTGATTTGGCTCCACGCGCATGCCTCCGGTGACTTGAAGGACTGGCATCGTCGTGTAACTCGTGAGGAGCGTTGGCAATGCGCTCTCGTGTTGCGGCGCCAGATGCTGGACGAGGACGAGGGCGAAGCCGGGCTTCGGAGGCAATGCGCGGACCATGCTCGAGAAGGCCTCGAGGCCACCCGCTGACGCGCCGACGCCGACGATCGTGACATCGTCGCCCGCTCGGGTCTGTGCTCGAATCGACGTGACGACCTGAGCTCCGAGAGAGAGCGCCTTTGCTTGTCGTCGGGAGCGACTGGACTTGGCGGGTTGCATCCGTACGACGCGTCTCGATACCGCGGACCTCGGTCGCGTGGTTTTCGAGCGCGTCTTGGTCTTTTTTGCCATACGCGGTCGTCAATGCTACCGCTTCGTGGCCGTTTGCGGCGCGTAGACAACTCTGGAAGAGCGCCGCCTTGCTGTAGCTCTTACAAGCCGGGCGCGCGACCATCGTCGGCTGGCGAGGGCGGGCGTCGCGGCGCAATTAGGCGTCAGTGTGATCGACGCCGTGCCTCATGACCCAGTCCCTGCTCACGCAACCCAGGTTTCTTGGAGCAGATTTGCGATTTGTGAACATTGCGCCCACGAGTGAGACGACGACGGCACTCGAGATGATCAAGAACGTCTCCATGCCACGCTTCTCCTTAGTTCAATCCCTCAGGGTCGATGATGCGCCGCGACGTCGGCTGCCTGCAAAGCTTAGGCCCACCTGAACCGTCAGTTCCTAGATCGGACGCGACGATCCAAACGGACGCGTCCCCGAAGGCCGTTGGCGCGGCGCTGGCGGTGGAGTCGTTGATGAAGGCTCCGGTGGGCTTGCCACCCGAGTGAGCGTTTCTTCGAACACCTGTCCCTCGGCAAGCGGTGCGCTCCAATGACCGAACAACCGTTGACCGTCGATTCGGTAGAGCACGACGCCGCCAGACTCAGGGCCGAAGAAACTGACCGCAAGCATGTTGCCCTCGCGAACTCCGACGCCGACTGCGGTCAGTTCTGACGCGATGATCCATCGCACAACGAACCGGCTGCCGTCCGGTTCGATGATGACAGCGCCCAGATATGGGCGCCCGTCCGCGCCCATGCCCTGACATTCGTAGATTCCCGGGAGGTCAGCCGGATCGGGCGTGGCGGGTAGTTCCGCGGCACGCCCGACCAGAGGACCGACACACAACGCAAGCACCCCAAGGAGCAGAGCGGCCGAACGCATCGCAACCTCCACGCGGCAGCTGCGCCGCCGCTCCTCGCTCCTCACGAGCGCTACCGATTAGTAGCGTCGCTACTTCTTCTTATTTGCTTTCACTTCCAGTGAGTTCACCACGTCCTTGACGCCCGGCTGGCTGCGCGCGAGGTCGCCGGCCTTGTCACGTTCGGCAGAACTCTTCACCGTGCCAGTGATCGTCACGACACCGTTGTTCGCGTCGAAGTCGATCGCGT
This sequence comes from uncultured Acidobacteriota bacterium, assembly GCA_963818645.1. Lineage (GTDB taxonomy): Bacteria > Acidobacteriota > Vicinamibacteria > Vicinamibacterales > UBA2999 > Gp6-AA40. The sequence goes on from CAWFTF010000002.1 coordinate 176,497, forward strand.
CGTCTTTGAGGTCGGCTTCCTGATCGACGAGATTCCCGAGATGGTTCTCGATACCGCTATCAAGATCATCCGCGATGCCCTCGTCCTTGTTGGCCACCGTTACTTCGTTGGCCACCTGTGCGCCGCCCCCAACCGCCTTCTGCACGACATCGGCCGCGCGGCGACGATCGTTCTCGGTGTCCACCGTGCCCTTGAGATGAATCGTCTTCGCGTCCTTGTCGTAGTCGGCGTTGACCTTGTCGAGCGCCGCGCTCGATAACGCGGTATCTGCCGTCTTCTCGTAGTCAGGTGTTCTTGGACCGCATGCCGTCGTCGCGATCAGCGTTGCCGCGGCGAGGCAGCCTAGTGCTAGTTTCATCGTGTCCTCCTCAAGTCCCGCTCATTAACAAGGCAAGCTTCGGACCATCACGCAAATCACGCGTGGGATTGCAAAGACTCGAAGGAAATCGACGCAGACAGCCTCATCAGATCCGGGCGCCCAGTTCAGGTTCACCTTGTAAGGGTTACCAGCGGTTGTGCTCGTCGCGCGTTGTGCGGCTTCTATATGCACGCGATCCGAAACCGATCGAAATTGAGTGGTACGCAATCTGCTCCCTCGACTCACGTCTCGCGACGCATGTTCGTGAGCGAATCAAGGAGCGATGGAATGAACACCGAAATTCTCCAGGGCAAGTGGCATCAGTTGAAGGGCAGTGCGAAGGCGCAGTGGGGCAAGCTCACGGACGACGAGCTCGATCAAGTGGACGGCAATGCAGAGAAACTCGTCGGCCTCGTGCAGGAGCGGTACGGATACGCGAAGCAGCGGGCGGAACAGGAAGTCGATTCGTTCCTGGCGCGGCAGAAGGCGATGTAGTTCGCGATCCGCTATCGGCTCCTAGCCTTCTGGCTCGGTGCCAACGGCCTTTGGGATAGCGGCAGGGGCTTCGTCTTCGCGGACCGATTGAGCGGCCTGCGGAGACGATTTCCCTGGCGAGATCGTCGCCGCCAACACTTCGTCGAGAGGTCGCCGGGCGCGCGCGTCTTCGAGCGCATGCGGATCGGTCAGATCGAGACGGAGTGGCGTAATGGCGATCCAGCCCTGCTCGATCGCCCAGCGATCGGTGCCTTCATCGGCACCTTCGATGGGCGTCACTGTGAACCAGAAGAGTCCGCGTCCTGCGGGATCCTGCGTCGGCACGATCTTCCCGTCGTAGCGCCTCACCGACGCGCGCGTCCAGATCATTCCTCGCGGTTGGCGCGGAAAGTTCACGTTCACGAGCGGCAGGTCGCGTTCCGGGAGCAGTGTCTGCAGCACCTGGCGAATCCATGGTTTCAGCGGTTCGAAGTCCGCCGCGGATTCCGCTCCGGCCGGTACGCTCAATGCCACACCGCGCAGACCCAGGAGTGCCGCTTGCTTGGCTGCTGCGACTGTCCCTGAATGCCAGATCGAGTTTCCGAGATTGAACCCGAGGTTCAGGCCCGACAACACGATGTCAACCTTCTCCCAGTGATATGCGCCCAATGAGACGCAGTCAGCAGGCGTGCCATTGACCCGGAACGCCGTGAGTCCCTCGATGCGCGTAGGACGATATGAGAGCGGACGCGATGCGGTGATTGCGTGCCCCATCGATGAGCGTTCGACATCTGGCGCCACCACGCGCACGCTCCCGAACTCCGATGCCACTGCGGCAAGCACCGCAATCCCTGGGCTGTAGATCCCATCGTCATTGGACACAAGGATGTGCATGACACGCGGTCGTGCAAGCAGGCGGCCACGAGACGGTCCAACTCTTGAATTAGTCACAGTTCAGATGCGAATTTCACTCTTCCACAATCAGAGAGCCGGCGATAACACGTCGCTTTCCTGGATCCGCGAGCTCATCGAAACGTCGGGCCACGAGCTCGCACGCGTCTTCGATCGAGAAGCGGCGTTCGGAGAGCTGATCGACGAACGAACGGAGCTTGTTGTCGCCGCAGGAGGAGACGGCACTGTCGCGGCCGCCGCGCGGCTGCTCGCGGGCAAGCCGATTCCGCTCGCGGTCCTCCCGCTCGGCACGGCGAACAACATCGCGAGGACGCTGCACTCTGACGCGCCAAGTGAGCAGCTCGTGGCGTGCTGGGATACCGCGAAACGACGTCGCCTCGATCTTGGTGTTGCACGCGGACCGTGGGGCGAGCGCAGATTTCTGGAAGGTGTGGGTATCGGGCTCGTGCCCGCCACGATCACCTCGGTCCAGACCAAGCCGTTCCGTGCGGAGGACGTGCCGTCGAAACTCGCGCGGGCGACGATGCGCTATTGCGAGGTCCTTTCACGTCTCGAGCCGCGTCGTTCGATGCTGACGGTGGACGGCGAATCGATCACCGGTGAGTTTCTCCTCGCCGAGATTCTGAACATTCAGTCGGTGGGACCGAATCTCGTCCTGTCGGCCGACGCGGATCCGTCTGACGGGTACTTCTCGCTCGTCACCGCAACTGAAGAACAGCGCGAGGACGTGACCACGTATCTCAAGGATCTTATCGATGGACGCGAGGGTTCCCTGTCGCTGCCAACACTGCGCGCGCGAGCGATCAAGATCGAGACTGTTGAAGACGTGCACGTGGACGACGACATCGTCAGGTTTCCGATGTCCGCGACGATGTCCGTACAAATCGAGGCAGCGGCCGTCGAATTCCTGGTGTGCTACTGAGTGGCATTGCGGATGTCGTCTGCTGACGGCGGCGGCTCGTGCCGCCGCCGGCGGGCAGCGATCCAGCGGCGCATAGTGTCTGTTCCAATCCGTCGCCGTTGGCCTTCAACCTTTTCGCCCGGCTTCTTGCCGATCGGGGCAGCGTGTTCGATCTTCGCGTTCATCACCGCACCGAGCAGCAGCACGAAGCCTGACATGTAGAACCAGAGCAGGAGCACCATCGCGCCGCCAAGCGCGCCGTAGGTCTCGGTGTAGCGCGTGACGTTGACCACGTAGTAGCGGAAGCCAAGTGACGCGCCGAGCCAGAGAATCGTCGCGAAGATGGTGCCGGGTGCCAGCCACGTCCAGTGCTGATCGACGTCGGGCGCGAAGTAGTAGACGAGCGCGATACCGATGCTCGCCAGCATGCAGGCAATCGGCAGTTGGAGGATCTGCCAGGTCCACTCGAATGCGCTCCCGAGGCCGATCGCGTCGGCAATCGGGTCCGCGAGTTGCGGTCCGACGATGATGAGCGCGAAGGAAGCGAGCACGAACAGGGCGACGCCAATCGTCAGCGCGATCGCGATGAGGCGGACCTTCCACCACGAGCGCCCTTCTTCGACGTGATACGCGTGGTTCACTGTGTCGATGATGGCGGTCATCGCCGTCGAACTGCTCCAAAGTGCCGTGAGGATGCCGAGCGTGAGGAGGCCGCCTTGATCATCGCCAGAGATCTTGCGGATCTGATCGGTGACGATGGTCAGGAGTTCGGGAGGTGCGAACTGACGAAGCGAACCGACGATCTGATCCATCAGCGTCGTGATGGGGAAGAAGCTGGCGACGGCGATTACAAAGATCAGCGCAGGGAACAGCGAGAAGAAGAAGTAGTACGCGAGTTGAGCGGCGAGGCCGAGGCAGTTGTGCTTGAAGATGGCGTCGACGAACGTGCGTCGGAGGATTTCAGCCCAGGTCAGGCTGACGCGGAACTTGCCTAACAGGAGCGCCAGTGAGAGCTCCCGGTTCCCTGAGAGGCAGGGTCGAGGCGGAGCGAATACGCCCCGCCCCGGGTGCGGTTCAGGAGGTGGGCATCGACGAAGGCCGAGAGTACCGCTTCTAACTCGGCCGCTTCCAGTCCCCACAGCCGGCTGGCCTGTTCCGCAGTGACGCACAGATGTGGCGTTTGCTGGAACTGCTGGCGAATGAGTTGGACCCAGTCACATACTCGGCGGGCGCCGCAGGATTGGGTCGCGGTGGCGATTGACAAGATGGCCTCGCTGGCTGTGCCGCAGATGTCCTTCCCTTGATTTGCTGCGGCGAGACGGATTCTGCAAGAGATTGACCAGTTGGCCCGGCACAAACGTTGGCTCGCGGCTCGAGAGAAGGGACCGGCTGGGCCCCGTTCGCTTGTCAGTTTTTCAAGCGGAACGGCTTGTCTTCCAAAAGTGCAAAGGCTAGCGGCGCGGTTGCCGCTCCTCGGCCCGGTGGCCGGACAGGATGTTGGCCATCCCATAGTTGCCTTCGTGACAGGCCACTTCGTACAGCGGACCGGTCGTCCGGTCCATTGAAAGCTCGACCGTCCACGGCCGTACGAAGACAGTCGAATCCTCGACTGTGGCTTGGTACGTGAGCGTGTTTGCGTCCACCATCGCGAAGCGCTCGACGACCCGGAGACGCTCGTCGCTTAGACCGTTGAGATAGCCCACGCCGAAGCGGCTCTGATGGTTGAACTTGAGATTCGCTGTCTCGACGACGAGCGTGTTGCCGTCCCAGTGCCCGCGTGAGTCGCCCGTCCACTGCTGAATGGGTCCGGCAAGGTGCGGCCGATTGTCCAAGGGGATGATGCGCGCGTCGTGATTCATCTCGACGAGGATCGTCACAAAGCCAGGGCTCTGAATGATGCGGTAGTTGTTGTTGTAGGGCTCGGGCAGCATCGGCACGGTCGCGCCGAACAGGATGCATCGCTCCGTCAGCCAGCGATCCTCGGGACTATCTGCTGGACTCGTCTTCTCGCGCTGCTGCCTTGCCTCGACCTTCCGCTGCGCGTCCGGCGTGAGCGCGGGGAGGCGTCCGTCTGGCGGATCGATCACGAGCGAGGTCCTCCGGCTGCGGACGATGCTCGTCCCGCGCTCGAAGAAGGCGTCGTTATAGGCGCCGACCTGCCCGGGTGTCAGCGGGCGATCGGCGTTGGTCTGCTCGAGCCGCGTCTGCTGAAACTGTTTTGCTTCTTCGGCGGTGAAGAACTCTTTCGAGGCGAGCTCCGGTGGACGCTGAAGCGGAGTGAGCGTCGCATTCGTCCAGATGCCTTCGATGTCGGGGTCGCCCCACGGCGTGCGGCGCACGTTGTCCTGCGCGCTCGTGTGGATGGCTGCCAGGACGCAAAAGCTCACGACCACGATTGTGGTGACCGGTCGTTTCATGGCGCCCTTTCTTCGAATCCCGAGCCCCGGACTCCCGGATCCCGGATCTCGGGTATCTTTGCACAGGTTCCCGCATGAGCTACGCCACGACTCTCGAGCCGGGCCGCCCCTCGTCGTTCCGTCATCGGCCACCGTCCAGGGCGATGCAGTGGACGTTCACGCTTCTCATGAATGGCCTGTTGCGGCCGTTCATTCGGACGCTGGAAGCGACCGGTCGCGCCGAGCGATTCCTGGCGAGCATGGCGGTGCAGGGGCGCAAGCGCGCGCAGGAGAATTCATTCGTTCGCTACACGCCCGGGCCGCAGGACGTGATCGTGATGACGTTCCCGAAGAGCGGCACGAACTGGATGCTGCAGATCGCTCACCAGTTGATTCACCACGGCAAGGGTGAGTACGACCACATCCACGACGTGATCCCGTGGCCCGACGTCGCGACGATGCCCGGCTTCATGAGCCGCTACGCCATCCCGCTGGACGAGGCGACGGTCTGGCAGTCAGCACCAGAACGCAAGCGCGTGATCAAGACGCACTTCAACTGGGATTTGATCCCGTATTCGCCCGACGCGAAATACATCGCCGTCATTCGCGATCCAAAGGACGCGTTCGTCTCGAGTTATTTCTTCGTCAGAGACGGTGTCTACGGCGGGGCCATGCCGAAGGTGGAAACGTGGTACCGGCTGTTTCTGTCGAAGAATTTCATGATGGGCGGATCGTGGGCGGACAACGCCGCCGGGTACTGGGCGCAGCGTCACCGGCCCAATGTGCTCGTGCTGTCGTTCAAGGCGATGAAGAAAGATCTGCGCGGCGCCGTCACATCGGTCGCCGCGTTCCTCGACGTGAACGCATCGGACGCGCTCATCGACGACGTCTGCCGTCTCTCGTCGTTCGACTACATGAAGGGCATCGACCACAAGTTCCATATGGGAAAGATGCATGCGCTGCGTGAGGCCGGCACCATGATTCGCAAGGGCACTCAGGGCGGGTCGTCCGAGTTGCTGACGCCCGCGCAGCAGCATGAAATCGACGCGCACTGCCAGGCCGAGTTGCGTGCGCTGGGTTCCGACCTCCCGTACACCGAGTTCTGCGATCTCGCGCCCGCCGTGCCCACTTCGCGATGAAGTGGCTCCGCGTTCCTGATCCGCTCACGCTGCTCGTGGCGTGCGTCGTTCTAGCTGCCGGCCTCAGCTACGTGTTGCCCGCTGGCGAGTATCAACGTCAGAAGGATCCACGCACGGGCAGGAACGTGGTTGTCGCAGGGACCTACGCGCCGGTTGACCCGAGACCGGTCGGTCTCTTCGACGCGATGGTCGCCATCCCGCGCGGAATGGCCAACGCCGCGGACGTCGTCTTCCTGATCCTCTTCGGTTCTGCCGCGTTCACGGTGGTCGATCGCACTGGCGCCCTTGCGACTGGCGTGTCGTGGCTGGTCGCGAAGCTTGGTCGCCGGCAGTTGCTCGTCATACCCGTGATCAGCCTGCTCTTCGCGACCGGTGGCGTGATCGAGAACATGCAGGAGGAGATCATCGCGCTCATCACCATCCTCGTTGCGCTCACGAGCCGGCTTGGGTTCTCGCCGATCGTCGCGGTCGCGATGAGCATCGGCGCCGCCTTCGTTGGTGCCGCTTTCAGTCCGATCAACCCGTTTCAGGTCGTGATCGCGCAACAAGTCGCTGATGTGCCGCGCCTGAGTGGGTGGGCATTTCGCACGGTGTTCCTCGCGATCGCGCTTGTCATCTGGATCGCTGCCACCATGCGGTATGCGAGTCGGACGCGTGATGCGCGCGTAGCCGGGCCTGCACCGCAAGGGAAGGTCGTTGCGCCGGAGAACCTGACGAGGCACCTGACGATTCTCGCGATGGTTGGCGTCACGTTCGTCGTGCTGGCGTGGGGGCTTCTGTCGCAGGGCTGGGACTTCGATCACCTGACGGCTTTGTTCTTCGTCATGGGTGTTGGGGCCGGTCTCGTGGGCCGGCTCGGATTCAGCGGCACCGCACGCGCCTTCACCGAGGGCTTTCGCGACATGGCGCTGGCGGCCGTGATCGTTGGCGTCGCTCGGGCGATCTTCGTCGTCCTCGAAGACGGGCGCATCGTGGACACCATCGTGCGCGGGCTGTTCATGCCGATTGCTGACTTGCCGGCGGCCGTTGCCGGGATCGGGATGATGGCGGCGCATATCGGCCTGCACATCCCGGTGCCGAGCGTCAGCGGCCAGGCGGTGCTGACGATGCCCATCATGGCGCCATTGGCTGACCTGTTGGGAATGTCACGGCAGGTGGCGGTGCTGGCGTATCAGTACGGCGCAGGCATGATGGATATGATCACGCCGACGAACGGCGGATTGATGGCTGTGCTGGCGGCCGCCGGTGTTGGATACGACGAGTGGCTGCGATTCGCCGGTCCGCTGATGGCACTGCTTACGGCGCTCGGCGCGGTTGCCGTGGTGATCGCGCTCGCCATCGGGTTGCAGTAGGGCGGGTCCTGGTCTTGAGACCCGCCAATGACCGTATGACGTTGAAACGCTATCTCGCGTCGCTGCCGGAACGGTTGGTGCGATCGGTCGTCGGCCTTGGCGCAGGAGTCGTGCGCGAAGTCGGAGACGTGGCGCTTCCGAGATCGGTACGCGAGTCGCGTCTCTATCAGAATCTCGTCGATACGACTCTTCGTTTTCTCATCGAGCAGGTCGGCGGCGTTGAGGGCGCTTACGGATCCGACCAGAAGCTTGCGGACGATTTCCTCGCGCGCCGGACGGTTGGCAACGTCGTCGAGGCGCTCGGGATCGTCGCCTTTCGTGCCTCGCCGGTGTGGGTCCTCGCGGCGCTGGCGGATGTCTGCGGTCTCGGCCGGCACCTGATTCCGGAGATCGCCGCGTCACTGAAGACGCAGGGTCTCCTCGATGCGGACACCGAGTTCACCAGCGTCGATCAATTGCTCGACGGTCTCGAGCGGACGTCCGCGCGGCTGGCGCAGACCATCAACACACCGCCGCTCGACGTGGCGTCGCTGCGCCAGGAGTGGCGCGCCATTCGTGACGAGGCACGTAGCCTTGCACCCGAACGCCTGCCGTCGGGCGAGGCGTTGACGACGTTGTGGACCGAGCTCAAGACCGAGTCCGCACGGCAGGACAAGTCGATCTTCGAGACGTCGTCCATGCTGGCCTTGTCTGCGGTGCGCGCGCTGCCGCAGGGCGCGCGATGGTTGGGAGCATCGGCCGTTGCGGGCGCCACGCGATCGGGTCAGGTGCTGGCGGCGTCGTTGCTCGAGCAGTATCGCGCAACGCTCGACGAGGTCCGGCAAGTTGGCTACACCGAGTACGCCACGCGGCAGTTGCGCCCGTACGTGCGTGCAGCCGTATCGCATTTCTCACCGGCGAAGTCCACGCTGACCGAGCGTTTACTCGATCGCCACGCGAGGAAGTCTTCATAAAGGAACATGAGAGGAAGGCTGCATGAATCGACGACTGCGTCTCAGTGCCTGCTTGTGTGCGCCGTTCTTGGATCTGCGTCCGTCATGCAGGCACAGGGGCCGCCGTCGCGCGCGAATGCTCCATCGCCCGAGATGGTGACGCCAGGCGAGTTGCTCATCGAGCCGCCCACGCTCATCAACCTCGGATTCGAGTGGTTCATCCAAGGCGACACCAATCGCAACGCGAGCGTGCAGGTGTCGTTCCGGAAGACGGGCACGGGCGAGTGGAAGCCGGCGTTGCCGTTGCTGCGGCTGCAGGGCGAGCGGATCTACGCCGAGTCGCGCGTGGACGTCATCGCGCCGAACATGTTCGCGGGCAGCATCCTCGATCTCGAGCCGGACACGTCGTACGAGGCGCGCTTCGTCATGTCGGATCCGGAGGGCGTCCGCGGGCCAGCGGAGCGAATCGTGACCGTGCGCACGCGAGCGGAGCCACAGCCGTATGCCGGTGGCCGCATCTTCCATGTCTATCCGCACGGCTTCAAGGGACAGAAGACGGAGCCCTCGTTCGAGGGATTGATGTGCGCCTACAACTACTGGTGCGCTGGCACCGACTGGGCGACGTCAGGACGGCCGCGCGTCAGGCCGGGAGATACGATCCTCGTTCACGCCGGCACGTACAAATACAACCGCTACGAGTACACCAACAACGCCACCGTCAATCGCACCGTGCCGCTCGACGGGACGTACTACCTCACCGCCGACGGCACGCCCGAGATGCCGATTGCCATCAAGGCGGCAGGCGATGGGGAAGTCGTCTTCGACGGCGACGGAAACTTCGCGCTGTTCGATGTGAAGGCGGCCGACTACACGTACTTTGAAGGAATCACGTTCCGGAACGCCGAGGTCGGCATTGCCGCCGGCACGCAGTTCATTGCCGGTGCGAAGGGGCTGACGGTCAAGAAGAGCCGCTTCGAGAACGTCGGCGCCGGCATCTTCACCAACTACGCAGGCTCGAGCCAGTTCTACATTGCGGACAACACGTTCATCGGGCGGAACGATCCGACGCACCTGATTGGATGGGCCGGTGACATGTGGACGAAGTACAACGGCATCGAGGGTCAGATCTTTCCGCCGAAGATGGCGTCCTACGTAGCGGTGAAGCTGTATGGCCCGGGCCATGTGGTCGCCTACAACTACATCGCAGACTTCCACGACGGCATCAACGTCGAGACCTACGGCAACCCTGACGGCTCGTTCGCCTCGGGCCCCGACATCATCGACGGCCCGAAGTACCCGACGCGTGAGTACTGGGATCGGCGGCCGGTGGCGATCGACTTCTACAACAACTACATCACCAACTCGCACGACAACCCGATCGAAGCCGACGGCAGCATGCACAACATCCGCATCATGCGGAACATGCTGATCAACCATCCGTCGCACGCCTTCTGCAATCAGCCGACGCTCGGCGGGCCGGTCTACTGGATCCGCAACATCGCCTACAACCTGCCGGCCGGCTCGACGCGACTGACCAACGGCGCCGCCGGAGTGCTCTTCTACAACAACACGATCGTCTCGGAGACACAGGTCGCGGCGGCGTCGAACATCCACTGGCGCAACAACCTGATGCTCGGCCAGAACGCCGCGCCGGCGATCCTCAGCGTCAACACGTTCACGAGCTACACGTCGTCGGACTACAACGGCTTCCGAGTGAATCCAGGGGCAAAGTCGGCGTTTGAGTGGAGCGCTCCCGCGTCAGGCGTGGTCGCGGATTTCACCGCGCCGGAACACGACGCGAAACTGACGACGCAGCGGTTTGCGTCGCTCGCTGAGTACGTGGCCGCGACCGGGCAGGACAAGCACAGCGTGGCCGTGGACTACGACGTCTTCGTCAACGTGCGCCGACTCGACGCGCAGGACGCGGCCAGCGTGCAGAAACTCTATAAGGCTGACGAGTTCGACTTCAGATTGAAGCCAGGATCAGCCGCAGTGGATCGCGGTCTGTCGCTGCCGACCGTTACCGACGGCTTCGCGGGTCGCGCGCCCGATCTCGGCGCGTTGGAAGTAGGCCAGGCGGTGCCGCACTACGGGCCGAGGAGATAACGGAGGATTTCGGGGTTCACGGTAACCGCGGCGGTGATCCGTGCGCTCCGTCGTCGCCGCTACCTCGAAGCCTATCACTGGCGCTTCACTGAGTACATGATGCCCGGTGTACTGCATCTCCTCCCACGTCTGGTCGCCCCACTTCACATCGATCCTGGGATCCGGGTTCGAGCGATTCGCCGCGGAGTTGTCGTACCACGCGGTGGAGCGGATGCGCGCGCCCTTCGGGATCGCGATCGGCTGCTCATACAGGTAGTAGGTCTGCCAGTTGAAGTCGTACTTCGGCACCGAGAGGATCGACTTCGTCGTGCCGTCGGGTAGTTCGAGCGTGTAGCTCCATCGCTTCCCGCGAACGTGTGTGTGCGGGAAGAGCCCGACGAGCGTCGCATCCTGCGCGAACGTTACGTCCGTGCTCACCTCGTGATTCGATGCCCCCGCCGGAATCGTGAACTGCGCGTTGAGGAACTGCGACACGCGAATTTCCTGTTCGGGCGGCTGCTTCGCGAAGATCAGGCCGACCCTGGAGCGATCGGTGCCCGCCTTGCCATTCGCGGTGTAGTGCATCTGCAGATGCAGCACGCCACCGGGCGGCAGACGCAGCGCTGTTCCTGCGGGAAAGACCTGCGGCCTCGTCCCGGGCGCGTAGGTGGCCAGCAGACGACTGACGACGTTGCCTTCACGCTGTGGCCGGTTGCCCTGACCGTGCACGGCCGTGATGCGGCTGTCCTGCCGATTGGGCTGCAGCACCGGCGGCGTGCGCGGACCGTCCGGAGGCGTCTCGTAATACACGAGCACGTGGTGCACGAGCGATCGATTGCCCGGCCGCGCCTCGATCGCCTGCAGCCATTTCTCTTCAGTAAAGTTCGTCTGGATGTAGAAGTGCTCGTACTCGATGGTGCCGTTCGCAGGAACGGGGTAGTCCTCCTGCATCTCGAAGATCGCATCCGGCTGACCGATCCCCCAGCCTGACGTGAATGCTGGGACCGGTGGAAGGTCCGCCGGATTCCCCTCGGGCGCATCGGCCGCGGCCCATCGCTCGATCAGATCCTTTTGTGCCGCCGTGAGACCGCGCTCGTTTCGGAACGTGCCGTGTGGCGCGTCGGCGTGCCACGGCGGCATCACGCCGTCCGACACCTGCCGCACGATGCCCTTGGCCCACGGCCGCACCTCGGCATACGTGATGAGCGACATCGGCGCGATCTCGCCCGCGCGATGACACTCGACACAGTTCGTGTAGAGAATCGGCGCGATGTCGTGCGTGAACGTCGGCGCGCTCGCCGATGCCGGCGCCTGGGCGCGCGGGCTGCCGCTCACGACGCCCACGAGCGCGATGGATGCGATGAAGAGGAGGGTGTGGTTATTGTTGAGCGATGGCATAGAGGTACTTGTAGCCTCGCAGATAGATTTCATTGTCCACGAGCGCCGGCGATGCGTCGAAGCCATCGTCGAGCGCGTTCTTCGCCAACACCTCGAACGTCGGCCCGGACTTGATCACGAGCGTCGTCCCCTCCCGTCCTGGGAAGTAGATACGACCTTGAGCGGAGACAGGGGACGCGAACATGTTCGGCACGTCGTCCAGTCGCTGATTCTGATAGTGCGGCGTTCCGGTCTTCGCGTCAACCGCGTTGAGAATCCCGGAGTTGCTCTTGAGGAAATAGAGGATGCCGTCCACCAGGACCGGTGACGGGACATACGGCGTATCGCGATCGAGTGTCCAGACGATGGCGCTGGTGCCGTCGATGTTGCCCCTCGCGTCGGCCACGCGGATCACTTTGAGATCGTTGCCGCGAAAGCCGCTCATCAGGTAGAGCAGCCCGTCGCTGAAGATCGGCGACGGGATGGTGTTCATCGTCAGCCCATCGCTCTCCCAGACGACGTCGCCGGTGGCCAGGTCGTAGCTGCGCACGCGTTCCATCGCAGGGACCACGACCTGGGCGCGTCCGTTGACTTCGACGACGAGCGGCGTGGCCCAGGTATCGATCTCTTTGCGCGGCACACGCCACAGCTCTTTGCCGTCACGTTTGTCCAGCGCCACCACGAACGATTCGCCGCCCAGGTGATCCCAGACAACGACCAGGGTGTTGCCGTGCAGCGCCGGTGTCGAGCCTTCACCGAACTCGTTTCTCATGCGCTTGTCGCCGAGGTCCTTCTCCCACAGCAGCTTGCCGTGGAAGTCGTAGGCATAGAGACCGAACGACTCGAAGTACGCGAAGACGCGCTCGCCGTCGGTGATTGGTGAGCTCGATGCCCAGCTGCCGTTGTCAACGTGAGAGCCTTCATGTGGTTCCTGCTCTCGTGCGACCCTTTCCCAGATCGTCTTTCCGGTCTTGCGATCGAGCGCGAGCACCACGAAGCGATGGACGCCGCGGGGAGTCACGGCGCCTCGAGGAGCATGCTGTGCATCGCCCGCGATCTCCATCGGCACGGCCGTCAGCACGAAGAGTCGATCGCCCCACACGACTGGCGATGCGAACCCTCGGCCGGGGATGGCCACCTTCCAGCGAACGTTCTTCGTCTCGCTCCACTCGAGCGGCGGGTTCGCCGTTGGTGACACGCCCGAGTGATGCGGACCTCTCCATTGCGCCCAGTAGCGGTCGGTGTCCGGGGCTTGCGCGAGCAATGTCGCCGTCAAGATGAAGATCGAGATGAGTGCGGTTGCGACGGTTGTTACGAATCGAGTCGATGTCACGACACCCTCCTTTCACGGAAAGAATAGCGCAGTCTTTCGCGTATCATCGCGGCATTCCCGCGACATGCCAGGACATCGAGCGGCACGGGCGGCGTTGACGGCACTCATCATCACTGTGGGAGTTGTCCGGATCTGCGAGGCACAGGCTCCTGCGCTCGATGTCGTGCTCGATCGGCTCGGCGCCTATCTCCTGGACTACGAAACCAAGGTCGTCGAGCTCGCTGCCGAGGAACGCTACAAGCAGTGGGTCAAGCGGCGTTCGGGATACGGCGGCGACACGGTCTCTCGACGCGAACTCAGGTCCACGTATTTTCTGGTGCGCCTCCCCGATGGTCAGGCGTGGTTCGGCTTTCGTGACGTGACGCGCGTCGACGGACGCGACGTGTCCAGCCAGGGACGCCCGATGGCGCAGCTCCTCAGCGAACGTACAGCCAGCGCCTACGAAGAAGCGCTGGCGATCATGCGCGAGAACGCGAAGTACAACATCGGAGATGTCTACCGCACGATCAACCTGCCGCTTCAGGCGCTCGATCTGTTGCATCCACAGTACCGGACGCGATTCGATTTCAAAGCGGCCGGACGCGAGCGTGTCGGTGGCCAGGAGGCAGCCATCGTCGCATTCCAGGAACGCTCGACTCCGACGACGCTCGTCAGTGATGGCTTCGGGGGCGAGCTTCTCGCTCGCGGACGAGTCTGGATCGAGCCGACCAGTGGAGCCGTCCTCCGGACGGAGCTGAGTTTCAACGGGAGCGCCGCTCGCTATCTCAAAGAGTCAGCCATCCGTGTGGACTACCAGCGCGACCCGAAGCTGAAGGTGCTCCTTCCGAGCGAGATGGAAGAGACCTACGGCCTCGAAATCGAAGTCCTTCACGGCGTGGCGACCTACCGGAATTACAGAAGGTTCGAGACCGCTGCGCGCATGATCACACCACCCAAGTGATCTGTAATGCCAGTCGACAAGTTCGGGCCCCCGGCTGCTTCATAGAGCCTTTTCGATTTAAGGATCCTTGATTGGTGATTCGTGTTGATCCAGGATTGTCGATCTTCGATTCGAGCTTCACCAATCAATAGACTAATCAAGAATCGACAGTCGATAGGATAGAGAATGCTTCGAAACCGGTTACAGCGAGTATGCGCCGCTGCTGCACTGGTGACAGCGGTGGGTCTTCCGCTCTGCGCACCGCTTCGCGCTCAGAACACCGGCACAACCGGATCTGCGTGGACACCGCCGAAGAAGGTTTGGGGGCACCCCGACATCGAAGGCATTTACACAAACAAGGACGAAGCCAACACGCCGCTCGAGCGACCCGATGGGTTCAACGGGCGAACCGTCGAGGACGTCAGCGCCGCCGAGCTCGAGTCGCTGGCCAAGGCGCGGCAGGCGCTGGCAGCAAAGATCGCTGGTGGCATCGGCGGCGCCGAGACCGGCGCCGGTCCCACGCACTGGTACGAACACCTGCAAGGCAATGGCAGCCGTCCGTGGCTCATCATCGATCCACCCGACGGAAAGTTGCCCGGCATGACGCCGCAAGCACAGAAGCGTGAGGCCGCGATTGCGGCATTGAACGACGCGCGTAACGGCGAGGGACGCGCGGATTCATGGCTCGACCGCAGCATGTACGACCGCTGCATTACGCGGGGACTGCCCGGATCGATGATGCCGGCCATCTACGGCAACGCCTACGAGATCGTGCAGGCGCCAGAATATGTCGCCATTCGCTACGAGATGATCCACGAGACACGGGTCATCCCGCTCGATAACCACCCGCACGTCGGCCCCGCGATTCGCGAATACCTGGGCGACGCACGCGGGCACTGGGAAGGCAACTCGCTCGTTGTCGAAACGACGAACTTCACGGACCGGACGCACTTCGGTTACAACAACCGATACAACAGCCAGACATTCACGCTCACCGAACGCTTCACACCAGTGGGTCCCAACACGCTGCAGTGGCAGGTGACGTTCAACGATCCCGAGGTCTGGACGCGGCCGTTCACGTTTGCCATGCCCCTCACACGCGACAATAGCCAGCCCGTGTTCGAGTACGCGTGTCACGAGGGGAACCTGGGACTCGAGCACATTTTGTCGGCGGCTCGCGCCGAGGAACGCCAGCGATAGATCTAGAGACCCCCCTCAGCCCACGGCCCGGTGACAGCGAAGGTGATCCCGGGAGTCTGCGCGTTGAAGAACAGCCACTTGCCATCCGGGCTGTAGGTCGCGCCCGCGAACTCGCGCTGACTGAAGTCGCCCGTCAACCCATTACGTGGCTCGTTGATCTTGATGTTGTTGCGCGCGAAGCGGAAGATGCGCCCCTCGCGTGTCAGTCCATGTACGCATGGCGTCATGGTGCCGTCTTCGCAGAGCACGAGACCGCCGCGCGGGCTGAGCGTCAGGTTGTCCGGCATGTTGAGCACGGGCGCGCCGGGTGACTCGAAGACGAGCCGCAATAGGTCGCGTCGCGGATCGATCTCCCAGACCTGTCCCATCTTCGCCTCGCCGCCGTCGGTGGCGGTGACGTAGAGTCGTCCATCGCCAAAAATCGCTCCCTCGAGCCGCGAGAAGATCGCGCCACCACGATCGAGTCCCTGCCGCAGCACGCCCATTCCGTACCCTGACGCACCGCCGGCGTGAGGCCGATCGGGTTCTGCGATGTCGACCCAATGGATGTCGTAGGTCGCGCCGGCGCGTTGCCCGCGGCTGGTATCGAACGCGAGTCGTCCGTCGACCGCCAGCATCTGCAAGCGGCCACCCTCTGCGAGCTTGTTGCGAGTCGTTGGAATGTAGCGGTAGAGGCCTGACTGCGTCCGATCCTGCGTTTGATACACGATGCCCGTTTGCGGATCGATCGCAACCGCCTCGTGCACGAAGCAGCCCATGGCTTTGATCGGTTTGGCGTCCGACCCGCGATCGTGCGGGACTTCGAAGACGTAGCCATGCTGGAGTGGCAGTGGGTTCTGTGGCTCGGCAGGACCGACCACGGTTTCCTCACAGGTGAGCCACGAGCCCCACGGCGTCGCACCGCCTGCGCAATTGCGAAATGTCCCGCTCAGGCTGCCTTGCGTGCTGACGATTTTCTCCGTCGCCGGATCGAAGATCGTGGTCGTGGTGCCGCCGCCCGCCTTTGAGTCGTACGTTGGAGCCTCGAACGCGACGCCACTGCCGATCTCATGATTCCGCACGAGGACGACGCGTCCGTTCTCTCCGGCGAACGCGGCCATCCCGTCGTGCTGCGGCGGTATGCGACGGCCATCGTCCATGGCATCGCCGGTCCATCCGAACGTCATGTATCTGAAGCCTTTGGGCAACTCGAGCAGCGGCATGCCCGTGGTCGCGTCGGCCACTGGGCGAAGCGGACCGTAGCCGAGCTCCGTAGGCGCGGCAGCGCCGGCCTCGAGTCGCGCGCGCAACGCGTCGAGCGGTGTGGCGAATGCGGCACCGGTTGTCAGCAAAAACGATCGTCGACTGAGAGACATCGATTACCCCAGTGTTCCGTGCACCACACGTCCACCGACCATTGTCGTCACTGAGCGGATCTGCTTGATCTGTACATCGGGCACAGTGAAGTAATCGCGGTCGAGTACAACGAGATCGGCGAGCTTGCCGGTCTCGATCGATCCGATTCGATCCTCCATCCGCAGGAACCAGCTGTTGCCGCGTGTGAAGAGCCGCAGTGCTTCTTCGCGTGTCAGCTGCTGGTTGCCGTTCACGGGCGCGCCGAAGGAGTTGATGCCGGTCGTGACGAAGGAGATGTGCGCCCACGGATTGAGCGGTGCGATGTGCACGCCGTCGCCGTGGATACCGACCTGGATTCCGTGATCGACGATCGTGCGGAATGGCGGACCGACGATCACCTTGGGGTCGCTCGAGGTGACCCAGCGGAACGCGCCCATTTGTACGCCGCATCCGAGATTCTTGAGCCGCGTCAGCAGGTCGGGCGTGACTTCCGGTACGTGGTGCACCATCCATCGAAGCTTGCTGATGTCGAATTCCTTGTTCACCGCTTCGTAGGCTTCGACGACCTGCGTCAGCGCCGCCAGGTTCTGCACCGCGTTTTCGTTGCGCCAGCCAGCCTCAGCCACCAGTCGCTGCGCCTCGCGCCAGACGGCGCCGCTCGCGAGCGGCGCCGCCCACTCGCCAATCGAGCCCGTCATCAGCATGTCGTCGCCGAAGAACTGGAACTGATTGCGGAGCCGCTCTTTCAGCTCAGGCAACGCCGGGTCGCTCTGGTTCTGCAGGAAGTTCATCTGCAGGCGCACGAGCGCGCGTCCTTCACGGTGCATGGCAATCCACGAGTCGTACATCCGGTACTGATCGAGGTTCGACAGGATCTGATTGGGACTCAGTGGACCTGGAGTGGGGAAGAGCACTTCGTCGAGATGCGCGGTCAGCCCGAGGCTCGCCGAATACGTCATCGCGTCGAGCGTGCTGCGTTTCTTGTCCTCGAACGTCTGCATGCGCCGCAGATGAAACAGTGCGCTGGCTGCCGGGCCGCCGCCCGCAAAGCCCGCTGCAGCGATCGCACCGTTCTCGGCGACAGCGACCTTCTTGACCTCAGGGTGGACAGGAGCGGCCGCGTCCATGGCGTCGAACAGCTTCTTGCCCATGCTGTTCGTCACGGCTGGCCCGGTGAAGCGCTCGTACAGCAGAACAGGGCGATCGGGAACGGCTTCGTCGAGCTCTTTCAGCGTTGGATGCCGATGCTCGGCCCATTGATTCGGATGCCAGCCGCCCATCGACGTGATCCACTGGCCCTCGGGCACGCTCTTGCGCCGCGCCGCCAGCGTTTCCTGGATCTCGCGGATGGACGCCGTGTTCTCGAGAACGGTGTGGTAACCAGGCCGGTTGGCGAGGCTGACGATGTGGACGTGACCTTCGATGAGCCCGGGCACGACGGTGCGCCCGCGAAGGTCGACGACCTTCAGACCCGCGGGCGGATTGCCACCCACAGCTGCGATCCGGCCGTTGCGGATCGTGACTGACGAGGCCACCGTGTTCTTCGCATCCATCGTGTGAATGCGTCCGTTCGTCAGCACGACATCCTGCAGCGGTGTGCCGGCTGGAGGAGTCGCCTGCGTGGCCTGGACGATCTGTGCGGCATCCGCGTCGCGCCCTCCGGCAGCGAGGCCGAGGGTCGCACCGGCGGCGGTTCCGAGAAATTGTCGACGGGTTGTTGTACTCATTGTTGATCTTTGAATGGATGATTTTTGATTCGTTGTTGAATGGAGATTGTTGATTGTTGATTGGCCGGGCGATGCACAATCGAAAATGAAGAATCAACAGTCAACAACGAATCACGAATCAATAATCCCCAAATCACAAATGCACTAGTCCGGCAAGTCAGCCTGCTTCGGTTCTGGCAGCCAGAAGCTGGCGACCAGGTTGATCGCGTACGCCACGGTCCCAACAACTGCGCACGCATATGCCAGGCGAATCGGGACGGATGCGCCGGGCATCACATTCACGAGCTGCACGGTGATCAGTGCGGCGAACGTACCAATCATGCGGCCGCCAACGTTGGCAGCAAAGCTCTCGCCCGTGCCACGCAGGTGCGTTGGGTAGACGCGCGGCAGGTAGTTCCCCCAGAAACTCATTTGCGCGATCGTCGTCAGCCCAACGATGAAGATG
This sequence comes from uncultured Acidobacteriota bacterium, assembly GCA_963818645.1. GTDB lineage: Bacteria > Acidobacteriota > Vicinamibacteria > Vicinamibacterales > UBA2999 > Gp6-AA40. The sequence continues at coordinate 195,382 of CAWFTF010000002.1, forward strand.
CCCCACTGCGCAAGCGGCAGCCCGACGGATGGCACGAGCAGAAACACGAGCGGCAGCAGCACGATGCCCGGGAACTGAAAGACATGCAGAAGCTTGCGCCGAGAGACGATCATCGCCGCGAGATAGGCCAGGAGGACGCGTCCGGCCAGGCCGCCCGCCTCCTGCAGGCTCTGCACGCCACTGATCGTCTGCTCCTGCGCGGTACGCGGCAGCGATCGGACCTGCTCGAGGCCGGGGACGACGCGCGGCATCTGCTGAATGGCACCGAATGCCGTCGCATAGACCGCCGCCATCATGATGGTGGTGACGATGGTCGTGCGCCGGAACTCCGGTGTGAAGAGCGCCGCGAAGCTCGGTCGCCTGAGCGTGCCCGCGCGTTTCTTTTCCTCCCACGCCGGTGACTCGGGGAGGAACGGACGAATCAGCATCAGGGGAATCGCGGGGATGACGCCTGACATGAGCGTGTAGCGCCAGGCCTCGTGGCCGCCGTGGATCTCCGGCAGAAAGTGTCCGTAGGTCACGACGAGATAGTAGGCACCGGTGACCATCACGCCACCGAACGATCCGAAGGCCTGTGTGTATCCGATCACGCGCTCGCGTTGAACTGGATCGTGGAACAGCTCCGCGAGCCATGCGACGGCGGCGACGAACTCGACGCACACGCCGACGAACGTGCAGCAACGCCAGAAGAGCAGCCAATAGACCGACGTGGTGTATCCAGCTGCGAGCGCCGCGAACGCGTAAATCAGGATGCTCCACACGAGCACGCGGCGGCGACCGAACAGATCTGTCAGGTACCCGCCGATCAGGCCGAAGATGCCGCCCGCGACAGCGGGGACGTACTGCATCGTCCCGACCCACGAATTGACGGCGAGGCTATTGGGTTCGGCACCGAGCAGTTCGGCGAGCGCTGGTCGCACGATGAGCGGCAGCATGAGCAGCTCGTAGGTGTCGAAAGCGAAGCCCAGGGCGGCGACTCCGCAGATGGTCCACTGCAGCGGGGTCAGCGCCTGTGGCGCTGCACCCTTTTGGGTCTTCGTCATGCCACCTCGATACGACGATGCGCGTTCTCGTATTACCGGAGCGCGGAACCGATTTCCCGACGCGCAAATTCCCAGGGCCCAAAGATCCAATTCCCAAAAGTCACGTCAACGTCTGGGGTGATTTGGGTGTTGGGAGTTGTGGAGTTGGGAGTTATTTCAGGCCAAGACTATACTGCGAGTCGTATGCAGGCTTCCCCGTCCTCATCTCTCTCGGTGGCGGCGTCCACACAGGTTCACGCGGCGAAGGACGCCCTCGACGCCTGGGTGCGCGAGGTCGTCGCGTGGCATTTCGATCCGGCAACCGGCAGCCCGTTCTGGCTCGATTACGCGAAGAAGCTCGATTGGGATCCCAGGGAGCGCGTCACGCACTTCGAGGACCTGCAGCAGTTCGATCTCTTCGAGGACGAATGGCTGCGCGGTGGTCCCGTGCAACGGTGGGTACCCAAGGGGATCGCAGGAAAGCCGGTCTTCGTGTTCGAGACCGGTGGCACGACCGGTGTTCCGAAAACACGCATCAACTGCGAGGACTTCCGGATCGACTACGAGGTCTTCAGCACGACACTGCCAGACGAGCATTTTCCGAAAGGCGGCAACTGGCTGATGCTCGGGCCTTCAGGCCCGCGCCGGCTGCGCCTGGCGGTTGAACATCTCACGCAGCATCGCGGCGGCATCGCGTTCTGCGTGGACCTCGATCCACGCTGGGTGATCAAGCTGATTAGGAAAGGGTGGAGCGAGCACCTCCAGGCGTACAAGGATCACGTGATCGATCAGGCGGTGACGATCCTGCAGGCCGGTCACGACATCAAGTGCATGTTCACGACGCCGAAGCTGCTCGAGTCGCTCGCGCTCAGGCTCGAGTCGATGGGCACGAGCATCCGGAAGATGGGCATCACCGGCATCTTTTCTGGCGGCACGGAGTTCACACCGCAGTGGAACCGGTTCGCGCAGGAAGAGTTGCTCGACGGCGCCTATATGACCCCCACGTACGGCAATACGCTGATGGGGCTGGCACCCAGCGCTCCGTCCGGTCCGCACAACAACTACAAGATTTCGTACTACGCGCCTCAGCCACGCGCCGTGGTCGAGGTCGTGGACTTCGACGATCCGCGCAAGCTGGTTGAATATGGGCAGACCGGTCGCGTGAAGCTGACCACGCTCACGAAGGAATTCTTCATGCCCGGGATTCCTCGAACGCGACGAGGGCGAGCGCGAGCCGCCGTACGAAAAGTATCCGTGGGACGGGGTGAGCGGGGTCAGGCCGTTCCACGGTTTCGCGGCCACCACGACTGTTGGCGTTTACTGACGCTGGCAATTGTTGATTTTCAGGATCTGTGGATTGTCGAATCGTTGGTGATTGTTGATTCTTGATTTCTGATTTCTTCAATCAACAATCAACAATCTCCAATCAACAACGAATCAATAATCAAAGATCATTCATTCAAAGATTCTAGAAATGCTGCATCTACCGGTTCTACGTTGGGGCGAACCTTACACGAGCATGGAAGTGGACGACGTCGTCCACTTCTCGACCGGTGAGCCCATTGCCCGTGTCAGTCGAGCCAATGGCGGGTTGATTCAGCGCGACGCACGGAAAGCCCACCAGGCGCGCGAGGCCCTGAGGCAGATTCCTGTCGACGATCTGATCGCGCGCGTCGGTCGTGCGGGCGAGCTCTACATGAGCGCCACGCTTCCGATGGGGGACGGCACGCAATCGCCCGATGAGTTCGTCCACGCCCAATCGGCGAGCACGGGACTGCCAGAGCGCATGTGCCGCGCGAACATGAAGAAGAACGCGTTCGTGCTGACCGAGATGCGCAACATCCTCGAGTCGCTGACGCGCGGGCTCTCGCTCGATGTCCTCGCGACCGGCCACGGCGAAGAGCGCGGTGTGCCGATCAGCTATCAAGCTCAGAGCCCGATACTCGGACTGGTGCTGCCGTCGAATTCGCCCGGCGTGCACACGCTGTGGCTGCCGATCATCCCCATGCAGGTCGGTCTCGTCCTGAAGCCAGGCCCGCAGGAGCCGTGGACGCCGTATCGCATGGCCGCCGCGTTCTTCGAAGCGGGCATTCCTCGTACGGCGATCTCGATCTATCCGGGTGGCGCGGACGTCGGCGCCGCCGTGCTCGACGCCTGCGCACGCAGCCTGGTGTTCGGAGGGCAGCCTACTGTCGATCGATATCGCGGCAATCCCCGCGTTCAGGCGCATGGCCCGGGCTTCTCGAAGATCCTGCTCGGAGACGATCAGGTCGATCGCTGGGAGGACTATCTCGACTTGATGGTCGAGAGCGTCTTCGTCAACAGCGGTCGCAGCTGCATCAACACGTCGGGAATCTGGGCGAGTCGCCACACGAAAGAGATCGCGAACGCTGTCGCGCAGCGGCTCGCGGCTATTCGTCCGCTCCCGCCTGAGCATCCCGACGCGTCTCTCGCCGCCTTCACGGTGCCAGGTGTCGCCGAAGCGATCTCGCAATCGATCGATGCCGATGTTCAAGCGCCGGGCGTCGTTGACGTGACGGCCACGCATCGAGAGGGAAGTCGGCTCATCAAGAATGGGAAGTCGGACTACCTGCTGCCGACGGTGATTCACGCCAGCTCGCCGGAGCCCGCCGTCGTGAAGAAGGAGTTCATGTTCCCGTTCGTGACGGTCGTCGAGTGCCCGGAGTCGAAGATGCTCGACGCGATCGGCCCCACACTCGTCTGCACGGCGATTACCTGCAACGAGTCCTTCAAGCGGCGGCTGCTCGATGCCGTGCACGTGGACCGGCTGAACTTCGGGCGCGTCCCGACCACGCAGTTGAACTGGCGTCAGCCACACGAAGGCAACATCGTGGAGTTCCTCTTCAGAGCACGGGCGTTCCAGTCGGCGACCCTGTAGTTCCGTGTTCCAGGTTCCAGGTTCCGGGTTCGTGTTCAGGGTTCGGGTTCAAGGTTCACGGTTCCGGGTTCGAGGTTCGGGAGCCGACGCGCGGAACCTTGAACCGCGCACCTCGAACCATGAACCGGAACTTGAACACGAACCCGGAACCCGGAACCAGGAACCTGGAACGGCAGCGTCATGAAGATCCTGTCGATAACCGCGGGCGCTGCGGGGATGTACTGCGGCAGCTGTTTTCGCGACAACGGGCTGGCGGCAGAGTTGATTGCGCGCGGGCACGACGTGACGCTCATACCGGTCTACACACCGACGCGCACCGACGAGACCAATGTCAGCCGGCCAGACGTCCTGTTCGGCGGCATTAGCGTCTACCTGCAGCAATACTCGGCGCTCTTCCGAAAGACCCCGCGTTTTCTCGACCGCCTGTGGGACTCGCCGCGCGTGATCGCGGCCTTCGCAGGTCGAGGGGTGTCGCCCGATGCGCGTGTCCTCGGCGAGCTGACGATCTCGACGTTGCAAGGCGAGCAGGGCGTGCTGCGCAAGGAGTTCGAAAAGCTGGTGGAGTGGACCACGGATGAAGCTCCGCCCGATGTCATCAACCTGCCCAACTCGCTTCTCATCGCGATGGCAGCGCCGCTCAAGCGCGCGTTCAAAAGGCCAGTGCTGTGCACGCTGCAGGGCGAGGAGTTGTTTCTCAGCGAGCTCGCCGATCCGTACCGCGATCGGGCGCTGGCGTTGATTCAGGAGCAGGTCCGGCACGTCGATCAGTTCATTGCCGTGAGCGAGTATTGCGCGGAGTTCATGACGCGCTACCTGCGGATCCCGCCGGAACGGATCTCCGTGGTCCCGCTCGGCATCAGCATGGCTGGCTACTCGCGACGCACGCCTGCCGAGCGAAGGGACGAGTATCGCGTCGGATATTTCGCGCGTATCGCGCCGGAAAAGGGGCTGTATGAGTTGGCCAACGCGTACGTCCGCTTCGACAGCGAGCCGGCAAGGCGAAGATGACGTTTGCAGGTGGCCGGCTACATGGCACCGAACTATGGCAGCTACCTCGAGAAGGCGCACGACGTGCTGAAGCAGGCCGGGCTCGGCGACGAGTTCACCTACCATGGCTCGCTCGATCGGCAAGGCAAGCTGGACTTCCTGCGCGGCCTGGATGTGCTGTCCGTTCCCGCGACCTACGACGAGCCGAAGGGGATGTTCCTGCTGGAGTCGATGGCTGCTGGTGTGCCGGTCGTTCAGCCGAGGCGCGGCGCCTTCATTGAGGTTGTCGAGAAGACGGGCGGTGGCCTGCTGGTTGCCCCCGGCGACGTGGACGCGGTGGCGGCGGGACTCCATCAACTGTGGTCCGATCGCGCACTGTCCGCCACGCTGGCAGATCGAGCGTTCGACGGCGTGCGTGCTCACTACACGATCGCGCAGTCGGCGGTTCGTCAGATCGAGGTGTACGAGTCGGCGGTTCGTCGCGCCAGAGGTCTGCCGTGTTGAACGTCTCAGGGTGTGGGCAAGCAGTATCCGACGCCGCGCGGTCCGCTGACCGTGCTGTCAGACGTCAGCTTTACGCTCTCGCCAGGTGATGCCGCAGCGATCACGGGACCCTCGGGCAGCGGCAAGAGTTCGCTCTTGTACATGCTCGGGGCGCTGGAGCCACCATCGCAGGGCACCATCACCCTGGACGGACGGAATCCGTTCGACCTCGGCGCCGCGGCGCTGGCCGATTTCAGAAACACCAGCATCGGTTTCGTCTTCCAGGATCACTGCCTCCTGCCTCAGTGCAGCGTGCTCGAGAACGTGCTCGTCCCGACGCTGGTCGCGAAGAATGGAAACGATGATGCGCCGGCCCGGGCGCGGGCGTGCCTCGAGCAAGTGGGATTGGGCGCGCGGCTGGACCATCGGCCAGGTGAGTTGTCCGGCGGAGAGAAGCAGCGGGCGGCGATCGCTCGCGCGCTCGTGCGTGAGCCTCGTCTCGTGTTGTGCGACGAGCCCACCGGCAACCTCGATCAGGCATCAGCGTCAACCGTCGCGTCGATGTTGCTGGACCTTCACGCCCGCCAGCGCAACATCCTGATCGTCGTCACGCACAGCGAGCGTCTTGCAGGACAATTTCCTATTCGCTTCGACATCTCAGACGGGCGACTCAGGCGAGTCGAGTAGTTCGAGACCGACATGAGCCAAATCGGCAGCAACGTGATGACGGTGCCCCGCGTGGGCGGGCGCGCGTACTACGGGTGGGTCGTGCTCGGCGTGGCGGCGCTCGCCATGGTCGGCACGTTACCGGGGCGGACGCAGGGTCTCGGGCTCATCACCGAGCCGCTGATTCGCGACCTCGGATTGAGCCGGGTCGTCTACACGCAGGTCAATCTCGTCGCGACGCTGATCGGCGCGCTGTTCTGTATCGGCGTCGGCCGGCTGATCGATCGGCTGGGCAGCCGCCTCGTGCTGACGGTGACCGCGGTGGCGCTGGGACTCACGGTGCTCACGATGAGCCAGGCGAGCTCGCTCGTCGGCCTGCTGATCTTCGTGACGCTGACTCGCGGCTTCGGTCAAAGCGCCTTGTCGGTGGTCAGTCTCGCGATGGTGGGCAAGTGGTTCCGTCGCCGATTGACCGTGGCGATGGCGATCTACGCGCTCGTGATGAGCATCGGGTTCATGGTGGCGTTTCCGCTCGTGGGCGCGATCGTGCAGTCGGCGGGCTGGCGCATTGCGTGGGCGTCCATCGGTCTCGCGCTGCTCGTCGTGCTCGCGCCAGTCGCATGGTGGCTGGACCGATCGTCGCCAGAGACGATCGGAGCGAACCTTGATGGCGATCCGTCGCCGGCGTTGGAAGGGTCCGCTGCCGCGACACCTGATGCAAGGCAGTGGACGCTCGGCGAGACACTCCGCTCGCCGGCGTTCTGGGTCTTTGCGCTTGCGAGCTCGGTGTATGGCCTCGTCGCGTCCGGGATTGGATTGCTGAACGAGTCCATTCTCGCGGAGCGCGGCTTCGCGCCAGACATTTACTACAACGCTCTCGCGGTCACGGCGATCACCGGACTGGCCGGCAACTTCGCGGCCGGAGCGCTGGCACCACGGGTCTCGCTACGAGCGATCCTCATCGTCGCGATGGTGGTGCTGACGGCCGGGTTGGCCGCGCTTGCCCGCGTGTCCACCCCCGCGCAGGTGATGGTGCAGGCGGTCGCGATGGGAATCGCGGGCGGCTTCGTCACCGTGGTGTTCTTCAGTTTCTGGGGTCACGCGTACGGGCAGTTGCACCTGGGACGCATTCAGGGGGCGGCCCAGGCGTTGACGGTGCTCGCGTCCGCGGTGGGGCCCTTGTTCCTGGCGGTATGGGTGGAGCGGACTGGTTCGTACGCTGCCGCGTTCTATGTGCTCGCCGTCATCACCGCGGCGCTCGGCGTAGCCGCATGCGTGGTGTCCATTCCCGCCGGCGCACAACTTCAGCGTCGCGATCGAGTGGAGGTTGATGCACACGTGCTGCTCGATCAGATCGATTCGAACACGGCACCAGTGATCCTCGACGTTCGATCGGCCAAAGAGTTCGCAGAGGGGCATCTCCCCGGCGCGCTCAACATCCCGTTCGAGTCAGTTGCTGCGCGTGCACACGAGCTGCCGGGCCCGCGTCAGAGTCCGGTGATCGTCTATTGCGGCCACGGGCCGCGCGCCTGGATGGCCGGCGCCGCGTTGCGGAGGAACGGCTTCACGAACGTGAGCTATCTCGCAGGGCACTTCAGTAGGTGGCGAGCGGCAGGCTTGCGGGAAGAACGGTAGAGGACGCAGAGGCAAGAGGATCGCGGGGTCAATGGACGCAGGGATCGCGTAGGAGCGTGTGGCATATTGGTCTCAGCGATCTCTGCGATCTCCGCGTTGTGAAACTCCGCGTTCTCCGCATTCCCTGCGATCGTGACAAAATCAGCGCGCTTTCCTAGGGAGACCGAATGCGAAAGATCGACGTGTTCAACCACATCTTCCCGGCTCGCTACGTGGAGCGGATGATGGAACTCGCGTCCACGATGAAAGATGTCGGCAAGCGCGTGCGCAACGTGCCCATGCTGGCCAATCTCGATGTGCGGTTCGAGATCATGGACGCGCATCCGGGGTATCAGCAGATTCTCTCGATCGCCACACCACCCGTTGAAGTCTTCGCTGGTGTCAGCGACGCAGTCGATCTTGCGCAGCGCGCGAACGACGGCATGGCGGAGCTCGTGAACAAATATCCCGATCGGTTTCCGGCGTTCATCGCGTGGCTGCCGATGAACGACGTCGATGCCGCGATGCGCGAGCTCGAACGCGCGATGGGTTCTCTGCGCGGACGAGGAATCCAGATCTGCTCGAACATCCAGGGCAAGCCGCTCGACCTGCCCGAGTACCAGCCGATCTTTGCGGCAATGGCCTCGCACGATCTCCCGATCTGGCTGCACCCGTACCGCAGCGCGGACATCGCCGACTATCCGACGGAAGAACGCTCGCTCTTCGAAATCTGGTGGACGCTCGGTTGGCCCTACGAGTCCAGTGTCGCCATGTCGCGACTGGTGTTCTCGGGCATCTTCGATCGACACCCGAACCTCAAGATCATCACGCACCACATGGGCGGGATGATTCCGTACTTCGAGGGGCGAGTGGGTCCCGGGTGGGATCAGCTGGGTACGCGCACGTCCGACCGCGACTACACCAAGCTGCTGAAGGAACTGAAGAAACGTCCACTGGACTACTTCAAGATGTTCTACGCGGATACGGCGACGTTCGGCGCCTACGATCCGACGGTCTGCGGCCTGCGCTTCTTCGGTGTGGACAATGTCCTCTTCGCATCGGATGCCCCGTTCGATCCCGAGGGTGGACGTCAGTACATTCGCGAGACGATCAAGGTGATCGATCGCCTGCCCATCACCGAGGCAGAGCGAGAGCAGATCTACTGGCGCAATGCTGCTCGTCTGTTGAAACTCGATTAGCTCGGTCGAAGCCACCGTGAGACTGCGCACAGCTCTCGTCATCGTCGTGATGCTGTGGACCGGGTCGGCGACCCGCGGGCAGGAGCTCTGCCGTCGACAGAACCCCCGACCGCGTCGATCGACTGCGTCAGTGGCTCGATGCGGTCGAACAGCATGAGCCAGGCGCGGCCGACGACGCGCTGCTGCGCGTGGCGTCATGGGATCGGATGACGCTGTGGCGCGTCTGGATCGACGTTGGCACCATCGTCAGTCTGATCCGCGACCCGAAGGCCCTGGTCTTCTACGCCCCGATCGAGCCGGAGCCGTTCAGCGGGGTCTACCACGTGCAGGATCCTCGTTCACTGAAATCGCGGGTCATTTCGTACGGCTGGAACGATGTAAAGCGCCTGCAGGCGATCGCAAAGGATGTTGTCGATCGCGGCGGCGAGAATCGCATGCTGATCAGCGCCGCGTCGCTTCATGCGGACATTGTGATGCTCGAGGCTGGCCCGTCGTTGACGCCCGACCCATCGCGCAGGCCTCGCTCTTCGCAGGTCATGGTCTTCCTGGCCGACGGTCAACAGACAGGCATTGACGATGCCGGCGTCCACTGGGAGATGGGCAGACGACTGCTCGACAAGGTTCGGCCGAGGAACGCGCGGAAGCTGGGGCCCGATCCTGGCGCAGACGAGACCGTTCGTCTGTGGTATCTGGCGTCGTCGGCCTACATGCAGGCCGTCGAGCAACTCGATGGCTGGCACTTCGAGCGCGCGGTGCAGCTCTTTCCTCGCGATCCAGAGATCTTGTTCCTTGCCGCGTGCGCCCGCGAGATGTTCAGCGGACCTCAGATTCAAAACGTGCTCGCATCGACGACGCTGTCGCGCGATCTGTTCAATCTCATTGGCGATGAAGGCGACGAGCTGGGCAAGGCCGAGCGGCTCTTTCGGCAGTCACTCGAGCTGGATCCCAAGCAGACCGAAGCTCGCATCCGGCTCGGGCGTGTCCTTGGGCGACGAGGCCGGCACCAGGACGCGATCGTCGAGCTGCGGCGAGCGACGATGGAGACGAAGAATCGGCTGCTGCAGTACTACGGTCAGATGTTCCTCGGTGCGGAGGCGGCGGCGCTCGATCTTGTGGACGAGTCGAGACGCGCCTACGAACGCGCCGCCGCGTTGTATCCGGATGCCCAGTCGCCGCATCTCGCGATTGGCGCGCTCGCGGCCCGCACGGGCGACCGTGCCGGCGCGTTGTCGGCGATCCAACCCGTGCTGACTGGAGACGATCCGCTGCGGTCAGACGATCCCTGGTGGAGCTACTACACGTCTCAGGCTCGCGACCTTGTTGGCATCGTGGAGGCCCTGCACGAAGCAGTGCAGAAGGCGCCGCAATGAAGGCCGCGCTCGCCGTGGCGATCTCCGCGGCGGCCGTCGTGACGGGGAGTGCACAGCAGCCGACGTTCTCGTCGCGCGTCGATGCGGTGCGCGTAGACGTGCTCGTCAAGGATCGCGGTCAGATCGTGCGAGGACTGAGGCCACAGGATTTCGAGGTGCGGGACGAAGGCGTCCTGCAGGAAGTGGACCTCGTTCGCCTCGAGCAGATCCCGCTCAATGTGATTCTCGGACTCGACGTCAGCGAAAGCGTGGCTGGAGAGCGGCTGGAGCATCTGCTCGGCGCCGGGAACACGCTGCTTGCGCGGCTCGCTGGTGACGATCGGGCGGCGTTGCTGACATTCAGCCACGCCGTGCGGCTGCGGCAGGAGTTGACGCGCGATATCACACGGGTGCGACAGGCGCTCGAAGACGTGATACCAGCGGGGCAGACGTCGCTCGTTGACGGGACGTCCGCTGCCATCGCGTTGTCTGGCTCAGACGTGGGACGCAGCCTGTTGATTCTCTTCAGCGACGGCGTAGACACCTCGAGCTTCCTGTCGCCGGATGTCGTCCTTCAGTCAGCGCGGCGTGCCGACGTCGTCGCGTACGGTGTCGCGATACGGAGCCGAATCAGCCCGACGTTCCTGAAGGAGCTCGGCTCTCTGACCGGCGGATCCGTGATCGAGATCGAATCGACGAAAGACTTGTCACAGACGTTCCTTGGCATCCTCGACGAGTTCCGGGAACGCTACCTCCTCAGCTACTCTCCGCGTGGCGTCCCTGCCACGGGATGGCATCGCCTCGACGTTCGCGTCAAAGGACGCCGTGCCACGGTCAGCGCCCGGGCCGGTTATCAAGCGGGGCGATAAACGAAAGTCAAAGGGCAAAAGTAAAAGGTCAAAGGCAAGTTGATGTGGTGAAATGGGATTCACTCGTATGCGCGCGCGACAGATCGCCATCCGCAGCCTGACCTACTACTGGCGCACGAATGTGGCCGTGGTGCTCGGTGTTGCCACGGCTGTGTCGGTGCTGGCGGGAGCGCTGCTCGTCGGCGACTCCGTTCGCGGCAGCCTTCGCGACCTGCTGCTCGGTCGCCTCGGGCGAACGGACCACGTGATCGCGTCGACAAGCCTGTTTCGCGAACAGCTGGCGCAGGATCTCGTCGCGCAGCCGGAATTCAAGGCCGCGTTCTCGGGGGTGACACCTGTCGTCATCGTGCAGGGAACAGTGACGGCGCAGAACGAAGGGCGCAGGATGTCGCAGGCCCGCGTTTACGGAGTCGACGACCGGTTCTGGCGATTCCATGGGGTTGCCAACGTCAACGGTCCCGCGAATCGCGACGCGCTCATCAGCCCCGCGCTCGCGCGTCAGATTGATTCGCAGCCTGGCGACTCGATTCTTGTCCGCATCCAGCGGCCCACGGACATCCCGCTCGAATCACTCCATGGGCAACGCGACAATCTCGGACGCTCGATGCGGCTGACAGTCGCGAAGGTGGTGCCGGCCGACTCGCTTGGAGAGTTCTCGCTCGAAGCGCAGCAGGGCGAAGTGGCGGCGGTGTTCGTACCACTGGCCAGACTGCAGCAGGATCTCGAGATCTCTGGTCGTGTGAACACGCTTCTGGTCTCGACCGGGCTCAGTCCGCCTGCCTGATGCTGCCGGGGCGTTGCGTGCGCTCGTGCGACGCAACGCGCAACTCGAGGACCTTGGTTACTCCATCGAGACCATCGAGCCGACGGGAGTTCTCAGTATCGGCTCCGCCGCAGGCCTTCTCGACGAGGCACACGCGAAAGCGGCAACCAGCGCGCTCCAGGGAACCGGGATGCAGGCAGGCGCGCTGTTCACCTATCTGGCGAACAGCCTCCGCGTCGGCGATCGCGAAGTCCCGTATTCACTCGTCACCGCGCTCGACCTGAGCGCGATTCAACAGCCTCCCCAGCCAGCTCAATCGAACGACTCGAAAGACTCCATCGTGCTGAACGACTGGGCCGCGACGGAGCTGAAGGCTCGCGCCGGCGACACGGTCACGATGGAGTACTACGCGTGGGAGGAACCTGGTCGTCTGGTGACAAAGACGACGACGTTGAACGTGGCCGGCGTCGTGCCGATCGAGCGCGGCGATCGGAAGATGGCGCCGACGTACCCGGGCATCACGGATTCGCCGACGTTGGACGACTGGGATCCGCCCTTCCCGGTGGACTTGCGGCGGATCCGTAAAGTCGACGAACAGTACTGGGAGAAGTATCGAACGACACCGAAGGCGTTTGTCCCGCTGCAGACGGGACAACAACTCTGGCAGACACGATACGGATCGATGACCGCGATTCGTGTCCGACCGGGAGAGGGCCAATCGCTGACGCAGGCCCGCGATGTCTTCGTTGAACGTCTTCGCGCCGTCGCCGATCCGTTGGCGCTCGGGCTTGCAGTCATCGACGTGCGCGCTCAGGGTCTCGAGGCCTCACGTGGTGCGACGGACTTCGGCGAGTACTTCGTCTACTTCAGCTTCTTCATCGTCGTCTCGGCACTGTTGCTCGTGGCGCTGTTCTTCAAGCTGGGAATCGAGCAGCGCGTGCGCGAGGTTGGTCTGCTTCGAGCGGTCGGCTTCGGTCCGTCGCAGGTGCGCAGACTGTTCCTGCAAGAAGGCATCTTGCTCGCCGTCGTGGGAAGCGTGCTCGGCATCGGCGGTGCGCTGGGCTATGCGTGGCTGATGATGTACGGCCTGCGATCGTGGTGGGTCGATGCCGTAGGGACGACCGCGCTGACGCTGCACGTGTCGGAAGCATCGCTCGCTGGCGGCGCGATTGGCGGAGTGGTCGCTGCGATTGGCTGCATCTGGTGGACGCTGCGCGCGTTGACTCGCATTTCCGAGCGCAGCCTTCTGATGGGGACTCTCGAGAACTCCCAACTATCCAACTCCCAACTCCCAATGTCGGCCCGAGCCTGGAAGTGGCCGATTGCGACGGCGACGCTCGTCCTCCTCGCGTTGCTGCTCCTGGCAGGTGCCACGACAGGCTCCGTTGAGCGCGTGGGCGCGTTCTTCGGCGCGGGCTCCGCTTTGTTGCTGGCGTCGCTGTGCGCGGCGACCTGGCTGTTCCGGCGTCGCGCGCGCAGCGGAATCGAAGGTCACGGCTGGTTCTCGGTGTCGAGGCTGGGGATGCGAACGGCGACGTACCGGCCCGGCCGCAGCGTCCTCTCGATCGCCGTCATCGCATCCGCGACGTTCATCCTGATCTCGGTCGAGGCGTTTCGCCGTGGCGATCAACTTGCCGAGACGGGGCCTCGCTCAGGTGTCGGCGGCTACGACCTCGTCGTCGAAACGCTGCTGCCCATCGTCCGTGATCCGAACACGCGCGAGGGCAGGGAAGCGCTGAATCTGTTCGACCTCGATCAGTCCGTGACGTTCGAGCCTCTGCGCTTGCTGCCAGGAGACGATGCGAGCTGTTTGAATCTGTATGAGCCGCGGAATCCGCGGATCGTCGCGGCGAGCGAGCGCTTTCTCCGCAACGGGCGGTTCGCGTTTGGAAGCAGCCTGGCGACGACAGACGCCGAGCGCGCGAATCCATGGCTGCTGCTCGAGAAGCCAATGCCCGACGGCGCGATCCCGGTGATCGCGGATGCCAACTCGATGACCTACGTGCTGCACAAGAAGCTTGGTGACGACATCGTGCTGCCGCGTGGCGATCGGGAGATCCGTCTGCGCCTCGTGGCCGCACTGAGCGACAGCATCTTCCAGGGCGAGTTGCTGATGGCGGAGCAGCCGTTCGTGACGCTGTTTCCGGAGCAGCAGGGCTACCGGATCCTGCTGGTACAGGCGCGGTCACGAACCGACGGCGCGTCTTCGAACGACGCTCGAAGACGGCATGTCCGACCTGGGCGCGCGGGTGACAGGAACTGCCGAACGACTGGCGCAGTTCCACCGAGTGGAAAACACCTACCTCTCGACGTTTCAGACGCTCGGCGGACTGGGACTCCTGCTTGGCACGTTCGGGCTCGCCACCGTCCTGCTTCGCAATGTGCTCGAGCGGAAGAAGGAGCTCGCGCTGCTTGGAGCGGTCGGCTATCGGCGCGCGCACGTGATGATGATGGTCGTCGCAGAGAACGTCCTCCTGCTGGTCGCGGGCCTGACTGCAGGTGCACTCTCGGCGGCGATCGCGATCGCACCGGCGGTCGCGGAGCGCGGCAGCAGGCTCCCGTTCACGAGTGGCAGCGCGCTTCTGATGATCGGCGTGCTCGTCACAGGGTTGTTGTCCTCGGTCATCGCGATGAGAGCGGCGACACGGATGCCGCTCCTCGCATCTCTTCGATCGGAGTAGTCGGATGCGGAAGTCGTTGCCCGCGATCGTATCGATGCTGATGCTTGGAGTGTCGCCGCTGGCCGCGGAGCACTGGCCGCAGTGGCGCGGTCCGATGCTCAACGGCGAGAGCGCAGAGAAGAACCTTCCGGTCCGCTGGTCCACCACTGAGAACGTCACCTGGAAGCTCGCAGTTCCTGAACGCTCCGGATCGACGCCGATCGTCTGGGGCGATCACGTGTTCCTCAACGTCGGCGAGGGATCGAATCTCGCGGTCTGGGCCGTGGACCGAACGAACGGAACCGTACGCTGGAAGAGGCCGCTCGGCGGCGGCAACCGCCGGATGATGAAGCAGCAGATGTCGTCGCCGTCGCCGGTGACCGACGGCAAATCGGTCTGGGTGATGACCGGAACCGGCGTGCTGAAGTCGTTCGACTTTGCGGGTAAGGAGCTCTGGAGTCGCGACATCCAGGCCGACTACGGACGCTTCGGTCTGCAGTGGGGATACGCCTCGTCACCGCTGCTGTTCGAGGATGCGCTCTACGTACAGGTGCTGCATGGAATGCACACCGACGATCCGTCATACCTGCTTCGCATCGACAAGGCGACGGGCAAGACGGTGTGGCGTGTGTTGCGGACGACGCGTGCACGATTCGAGTCGCCAGACGCGTACACGACACCGGCGCTGCTGCGGGTCGGCAACTCGACGGAGATCGTCATCACTGGAGGCGACGTGGTGACCGGCCACGATCCGGCAAATGGCCAGGAACTGTGGCGCGCGGACGGCCTCAATCCTGACAACGACGGCAGCTATCGCATCGTCGCATCGCCGGTCGTGCACGGCGACTTGTTGTTCGCGCCATCGCGCGAGCGGCCGCTCCTTGCTCTGAAGCCGGGTGGGCGCGGCGACGTCACGAAGTCACATGTGCTCTGGTCGTTCAACAACGGGCCCGATGTGCCGACGCCCGTGACCGATGGGACGTATCTGTATTCGATCAACGACCGCGGGATTCTGTACTGCCTCGACGTGAAGACAGGAAAGCCGGTTTACGGCCCGCAGCGTCTTCGCAATGCGACCTACAGCGGCTCGGCCGTCCTGGCCGACGGAAAGATCTACATCACTGATGAAGACGGCGTGACGACGGTATTTCGAGCGGGACCGAAGTTCGAGCTGTTGTCGGAGAACGATCTCGGGGACTACACGCTGAGCTCACCGGCGGTGTCGGATGGACAGATCTTCGTGCGAACGGCGTCGTTCGTCTACGCCATCGGCCGGAGGCAGGTGGCGGCGCGGAGCACGCAGTAGGCGGTACGCAGTAGGCAGTACGGCACTAGCAGTAGGCAGTAGGCCACTATGATTCGAACGATTCTGAAAGTCGTGGCGGTGGGCTGGTCGCGCTCGCGGTTGTTGTCGCGGTGCTCTACCAGTTCTTCGGGCTGCGATTCGTGATGGACGGTGGCGGCACGCCGTATCCACGTTTCGTGCAGACGAACGAGGGGCAGGCAGAGCGCATCGAGCGTCATCGCGAAGCGCAGCGCGCGGCAGCGGCGGCCGCACCGCGTGCGGACGTCGCCGAGCCGCCGCCAGTCGCCGTCGAGCCGGTGGTCGCACCTGGTGCGCCGGAGCCCGCTGCGGCAGCGAAGACCAACGCCGCGACACCGAGAGGACCGGCACCGTACTGGACTGACTTCCGCGGACCGGAGCGCGACGGCGAGTATCGCGAAGTACCGGTGCTTGCCGACTGGCCGACGTCGGGACTGACGCCGCTGTGGAAGCAGCCGGTCGGCGGGGGCTATGCCTCGTTCGTTGTGGCTCGTGGTCGCGCATTCACGATCGAGCAACGCGGAGCGCAGGAGGTGGTCGCCGCGTACGACGTGCCCACGGGTCGCGAGCTCTGGACGAACTCGTGGGCTGCTGATTTCCGCGAGTCGATGGGCGGAGACGGTCCACGAGCAACGCCCGACGTGGTCTGACGGAAAGGTGTACGCGCTCGGTGCAACAGGAGAATTCCGCGCTCTCGATGATGCCAGCGGCAAAGTGATCTGGCGCACCAACATCCTGAGCGATAGCGATGCCCACAATCTCGACTGGGGCATGGCCGCTGCGCCGCTCGTCGTCGATGACACGGTCATCGTGCTGCCCGGCGGATCCGATGGGCGCTCGATCGTCGGCTACGACCGTGCCACCGGGAAACGCGCCTGGTCCGCGCTCGACGACAAACAAGCGTATTGCTCGCCGATGCTCGTCACGTTGAACGGTGTGCGGCAGTTGCTCGTCGTCAGCGCAACGCGAATGATGGGCCTCGTCCCCGGCAACGGGAAAGTGCTCTGGGAATATCCGTTCCCGACCTACAACGGGATCAACGCGGCGCAGCCGCTGGTGATCGGAGACAACCGCGTGTTCGTGTCTGCGAGCTACGGCGCTGGCTCCGCGATGGTCGAGTTGAGCGGAGGCGGCGATCACTTCTCGGTGCGCGAGGTCTGGCGGAACAACCGGATGAAGAATCGATTCTCCGGATCTGTTCTGCGCGACGGCGTGATCTACGGTCTCGATGAAGGCATTCTCGCGGCGATCGATGCCGAGACCGGTGATCTCAAATGGAAGGGCGGACGCTACGGATACGGTCAGGTCGTGCTCGCGGGCGACAACCTGATCGTGTTGACCGAGGACGGTGACCTCGCGCTCGTTCGTGCGAATCCCGATCGGCACCAGGAGATCACGCGATTCCCCGTGCTCGAAGGGAAGACGTGGAATGTGCCGGCGATCTCGGGCGGCTATCTGCTCGTCCGCAACCTGGCGGAGATGGCCGCGTTCGATCTGAGGGTTGCGAAGTGAGCCCGTGGAGCTCTCTGTCGATCGGGCGTCTGATGCTGGTCACGATGGCGGTCGTCGTGTTGCTCCTTCCCCAGTTGCCCCTCGAAGGACAACAGCCCACGCCGGCCGTGCAGATGATTGGCGACACGGGTGAGGGCGCAAAGTATTGGGCGCGCTGGCGAGGTCCGTCCGGGCAGGGCGTTGTCACCGGTACTGGCTATCCAGACAGCTGGTCGGCCAGCGAGAACGTGAAATGGAAAGTGCCAGTTCCGGGCGACGGGAACTCGTCGCCCATCGTGTGGGGCGATCGCATCTTCGTCACGACCGCCTATGACGGCGGACGACGGCTGTCGGTGGTGGCCTTTCGGCGCACTGATGGCACGAAGGTGTGGGAAACATTCGCGCCCGAGGGACGCACGCCGTACGGGAATCACTACAAGAACGGCTACGCGTCAGCGACACCAGCCACGGACGGCCAGCATATCTACGCATCGTTTGGGTCGAGAGGCCTGCTCGCGCTCGACATGAACGGCAAGCAGGTGTGGTTCCGCGATCTCGGTCAGATGGACGCGTATCACGGCACGGCCGGCTCTCCGCTCCTCTACAAGGATCGCCTGATTCTCTATCAGGATCAGTCGCGCAACTCGTTCATCGCGGCGTTCGACACGAAAACCGGCAAGACGCTGTGGAACACGCCGCGCGACGCGAACGTCGGCTGGGGCACGCCGATCGCGGTCCGCGTCGTCGATCACGACGAGATCATCGTCAACGGCCAGTTGCGTGTGCAGGCGTACAACCCGGACACTGGCGCAGAGCTGTGGAGTTGTGGAGGCTCGAGCTACGAAGTGATTCCCACGCCGGTCGTCGGATACGGCATGGTGTTCTGTTCGTCAGGACGCGCGGGGCCGACGCTGGCGATTCGTCCCGGCGGCAAAGGTGACGTGACGCGCAGTCATCTCGCGTGGGCAAGCCAGCGCGGGTCACCGTTCGTGCCGTCGCCGATTCTCTACGGCGAACACCTCTACATGGTCAACGACATGCAGAGCATCGTCACGAGCTTCGAGGCGGTGACGGGAAAGCTGATGTGGCAGAACCGGCTCGGCGTCGCCAGACGCGAAGGGTTTTCGGCATCGCCGGTGGCAGTGGAGGGGAAGATCTTCTTCACCAACGACGAAGGCGAGACGTTCGTGCTGAAGGCGGGGCCGACGTTCGAACTGCTGCGCACGAACAAGATCGGCGAAGGCACGCTCGCGACGCCAGCGCTCGTCGACGGGCGCTGGTATATCCGGACCGAGAGCAATCTGTTCGCGATTGGAATGTAGCTTTTGGGCCTTGGGCCTTAGTCCTTGGTCCTTCGTCCGGACCAAGGACAACGTACCAGGACCAAGGGCCAACTAAGCCGTAGGCCTGAAATACAGCACCATGCCCGCGCCGATCGAGGCGAGCAGGAAGCCCACGAACAACATCGGATTGAGCGCGGCCTTCGGCGGGTGGATCATCATCCCCACGGCAACGTTGACGATCGGTGCGCCGCCGAAGACGAGCGGCATCACGTAGATCGGCAACCCGCCGGTCTTGAACGCCCAGATGATGCAGGCGGCACCGGCCGCGCCGAGCGCTCCTGCGATCGTCGCGTTGATCAGGCCTGCCGTGCCGAATCCAGAGAGCTGGCCCTGCGAGCCGAGCACGCCGACCGGCAGCAGCACGCCAATCAGGAAGTAGGCCACGCCGACGCAGAGCAGCGCCTTGAGCGGGTTCCCCAACTGCGTCTGTCCCAGATAGAGCAGCGCCCCGTACGCACCCCAGGACAACACCGCTCCCGCGACGAAGATCACCCAGCCCATTCTCTTCTTCCTCACCGTTTCAGTCATTGTGATGTCAGTGTCTCGCCGCGTGAGTGTTGCAGCCGAGCGTCTTCGTGTCAACTGGTGCACTGCGGTATATAGTGGTTTCAGAGTGGTCGATAGCACCCCGTCTGCCCTGGCCGATCCGACTGAAGTCGGCAGCTATTTCGTTGCCACGTATCCACCATTCTCGGCGTGGAGCACGGACGCGGTTGCCGTCGACGGACGCCCCGCGCTCGAGTCGCCGCCGGTTCCGGGCGTGCCGCTGGGCCTCTACCTCCACATTCCGTTCTGCCGGAAGCGGTGCCACTTCTGCTACTTCCGCGTGTATACCGACAAGAACGCGCAGGAGGTCGGCGATTATCTCGACGTGCTTGCCCACGAATGGGAGCTCTACGCCAATCTGCCGTCGATCGCCGGCCGGCAGCTGGACTTCGTCTATTTCGGTGGCGGGACGCCATCTTTCCTGTCCACGAAACAGCTCGAAGGTCTGGTCGGACGCCTCAGCGCCGTGACCTCGTGGCGCAACGCGGAGGAAGTGACCTTCGAGTGCGAGCCCGGGACGTTGACCGAGCCGAAGCTGGCCGCCATTCGCGGCATCGGCGTCACGCGTCTGAGCCTCGGCGTCGAGAACTTCAGCGACGAAGTCCTGGAACTCAACGGGCGTGCGCATCGCTCGCCGGAGATCGGCCGAGCCTACGCGTTTGCGCGCTCGCTCGGCTTCCCGCAGATCAACATCGATCTCATTGCCGGGATGCTCGGCGAGACGGAAGAGAACTGGCGCGTCTGTATCGAGAAGACGCTCGAACTCCAGCCAGACAGCATCACCATCTACCAGATGGAGCTGCCGTTCAACACGACCATCAGCAGCAACCTGCTGAAAGGCACCGGACGATTTGCGCAGCCGGTTGCGGACTGGTCCACGAAACGTCGCTGGGTGGGAGAAGCGTTCGAGGCTCTGGAGGCGAACGGCTACACCGTTCGCAGTGCCTACACCGCCGTCAAAGATCCGACCCGCACGCGCTTTATCTACACCGATCGCCTGTGGCAGGGGGCGGACATGGTGGGACTCGGCGTGGCGTCGTTCGGTCACATGAATGGCGTGCACGTGCAGAACCTCGACACGTGGGAGACCTACGCCGCCGCCATTCGACGCGACGAGATCCCGCTCAATCGCGCCTATCATCCGACGCACGAAGAGCGTCTGATCCGCGAGTTCATCCTGCAACTGAAGCTCGGCTCGATTCGGCCGGCGTATTTCCGCGACAAGTATCAGGTCGACGTCCTGCGGCGTTTCCGCGAGCCGCTCGATTCGATCGCTGCCGACGGCTACCTCGCCGAGCGTGGTGAACAGCGCGTTGCTCTCACGCGCGAAGGGCTGCTGCGAGTCGATGGACTGCTCAAGCGATTCTTTCTGCCGCAGCACTCAGGGATTCGATACACGTAGGGAGGACGGGAAGCGGTGCGAGGGTGCGACGGGGCGACGGTGCGAGGGTCCAGTGCGACGGTCCGGTGGTCCGAGGGGTGGAAGCGCTCGGTCGTATCGGACCTTCGACCCTCGGACCGTCGGACCCCGGACCGGACCGTCGGACCTCGAACCTCGGACTGGACCTTCGCACCGTCGCCCCATCGCCCCCTCGGACCGCTCGATCGTAGATGCCCCTCTCCGAATTCACCCTCCGCCGTCGTGTGACGTTCCACGAAGTCGACTCCGCGGGCATCGTCCATTTCAGCATCTACTTCCGCTACATGGAGGAGGCGGAGCACGCGCTGTGGCGCGCGGCCGGAATCAGCATCGCCGCCCGAGGCGCCAACGTTGGCTATCCCCGGGTGTCAGCGGCGTTCGACTATCACCGCCCCTTACGTTTCGAGGACGAATTCGACGCACGCATCCGCATCGTGTCGATTCGCGACAAGAGCCTGCGCTATGTCTGCACGCTCACGAAGGGCGACGAGAAGATTGCGACCGGGACGGTCACGGTTGTGTGCGTGAGTAGAGGACGAGGACGGCGTGATGAAAGCGCGGCCGCTGCCACCAGACATTGCCGGACGTTTCGAGGTCTCGGCGGAGGCGGACGCGTAGATGCTGGAGGTCGAACAACTCGATCGCAGTCGCCTGGCGGAGTGTCAGGGGCGTCGCCTCTCGGAGTTGCTGCAAGAAGATCGATGGGCGAAATCAGTTCTACACGCGCAAGTTTCGCGACGCTGGCGTTGATGTTGCCTCGCTGCGGTTTCCCGACGACTTCGGACGGCTGCCGCTGACGACGAAAGCGGAGCTGAACGCGGATCAGGCGGCGAATCCACCCTGGGGCACCGCGCTCACCGAGCCGCTTGCCAACTACACGCGCTACTGCCAGACCTCATCGTCGACCGGGCGTCCGCTGCGGTGGATCGACACCAACGAGAGCTGGCAGTGGCTGCTCGAATGCTGGAAGGCCGTCTATCGCGGGGCGGGAGTGAAAGCGGGCGAGCGAGTGTTCTTCCCGTTTTCGTTCGGTCCGTTCCTGGGGTTCTGGGCCGGCTTCGAGGCCGGACCGCAAATCGGCTTGCACTGCGTGCCAGGCGGCGGCATGTCGAGTCAGATTCGGCTGTCGATGATCGAGGCGATCGGCGCGACGGTGGTGTGCTGCACGCCGACGTATGCCTTGAGGCTCGCCGAGATCGCCGAGCATCGAGCGCCGCAAGCCGTTGAGTGAGGGGACGGTTCGCACGCTGATCGTGGCAGGCGAGCCCGGCGGAAGCATTCCCGCGACGCGTGAGCGCATCGAGCGAAGCTGGGGCGCGCGCGTGATCGACCATCACGGGTTGACCGAGGTCGGGCCCGTCAGCTTCGAGTGCCTGGAGGCGCCGGGGGCTCTGCACATCAATGAGGCGGAGTTCATTGCCGAGGTGCTCGACTCGCACACCGGTCGCGAGGTCAGCGATGGGCAGACGGGCGAACTAGTCATCACCAATCTCGGTCGTACCGCCAGCCCCGTCATCCGTTACCGCACTGGGGACATCGTCGTCCGGCGCTCGGAGCCGTGCCGGTGCGGACGCACCTGGGCTCGCCTCGAAGGAGGCATCCTGAGCCGAGCCGACGATATGGTGAACATTCGCGGCGTGAACGTGTATCCGGTCGGCATCGAGTCTGTCGTGCGCCGGTTGACTGAGGTCGTGGAGTTCCGCTCTGTCGTGTCGCGGCAAGGCTCGATGCGCTCGCTGCGCCTGGAGATCGAGGTGGCGCCGGAATTCGAGGACAGTAATGCAGTGGCCTCGAGAGTGGCGTATCACCTGCGAGAGGCGCTCGGACTCAGCGTGAATGTGCAAGTCGTCGAATCCGGGACGTTGCCGCGCTTCGAGATGAAAGCCAATCGATTCGTCGTAGAAGCATAAAGGAGCTACAGGAATCCCCGAATGCCCAATCCCGAACCCCGAACCCCGAATCCCGAATCCCGGACCGCGAATCCCGATGTCGTCGTGATCGGCGGAGGCCCCGCAGGTTCAACAGTCTCCACGCTGCTGGCAAAGGCTGGCGTGTCGGTCGAGCTCTTCGAGCGGGAGACGTTTCCACGGTTCCACATCGGCGAGTCGCTGATCCCGGAGACCTACTGGGTCTTGAAGGATCTCGACATGCTGCCGAAGATGCAGGCCAGTCATTTCGTGAAGAAGTACAGCGTGCAGTTTGTGAACTCAGAAGGGCGCGAGTCCGCACCCTTTTATTTCTGGGACAACAAGCCGCACGAGTGCTCGCAGACGTGGCAGGTGGTGCGCAGCGAGTTCGACCAGATGATGCTGGAGAACGCCCGCGAGCACGGCGTCAACGTCCACGAGGGCGTTCGCGTGCACGACGTGATCTTCGAGGGCGATCGAGCCGTCGGCGTGAGGATCAAGGACGGGGAGGGCTTCCGCGAGGTGCGCGCGAAGGTCGTTGTCGATGCGAGTGGACAGAACGGGCTGTTGATGAACCGCCTCAACTTGCGCGTCTGGGATCCGATTCTCAACAAGGGCGCGATCTGGACCTATTGGGAGAACGCCTATCGCGATTCCGGCAAGGACGAAGGCGCCACGCTCGTGATCCAGAACGGCAACAGGCAGGGATGGTTCTGGTACATCCCGCAGCACGACAACATCGTGAGCATCGGCATCGTGGCGCCGTTCGATTACATCTTCAAGGGACGCACGAACTATGCGCAGACGTACGAGGAAGAAGTCGAGATGTGCCCCGGGGTCAAGCAACGTGTGGCCAACGCGAAGAAGGTGACGGGATATTTCGCGACCAAGGACTACACGTATCGCTCGACACGAGTGTCCGGCGACGGGTGGGTGCTGGTGGGTGACGCGTTCGGATTCCTCGATCCGTTGTACTCGTCGGGTGTGTTGCTCGCGCTGAAGTCGGGGCAGCTTGCGTCGAAGGCGATTGTCGACGGCCTGGCAAAGGGAGATACATCGGAGGCGCAACTCGGGGCGTGGGGTCGCGTCTTCAACGAGGGCGTTGACCGCATGCGACGCCTTGTCTGCGAGTACTACTCAGGTTTCAGCTTTGGCAAGATGATCCGGGAGTATCCGGAGCTCCGTGGCACGCTGACTGATCTGCTGATTGGCGATCTCTTCCACAATGGCACCGACAAGGTGTGGGGGCCGCTCGAGTCGCTCTACGAAGAGGGAAAAGCACCGATTCCCCAGTGGAACGCCGGCCCGGCCGCGACGGCTGCAACGGACAAAGAAAACCTGCTCGTACTGCCCGAGGGGCGTCGCCGCTGAAGCAGTGGAAGGGGTCAGACCCCTTCACACTTTGTCCCAGCCGCCGGGCGGCAGGTAGTGAAATCGGATCAGGTAGACGTTCTCGCCTTTGCCGTGCTTCGCGATCTGCAGCAGATCGTCCACGCTTGCGAAGCCTGATTCACGCGCAAGATCGTGCGTGATGCCGTCCATCTCGATGGGCTCGATCGAATCCACGACAATGTGGCCGTCGTCCATCGGATAGCGGCCGCCCACCTTCACATGTGGCCGCATCCAGACGCGCACGCTGCACTTGATCCGGCCGCGTCTGATGCCTTCGCGAAGGCGCTTCGTGAAGACCATCGCCTACAGGCTGGCGTACTCCAGCACCTCCTGGCCCATGAGCACGCACTCATTGGGAAGCCGCGCGTAGATCAGGCGCATGCGATAGTCGCCCTTGTAGATATGCCCCCACACTTCGAGGACGTCGAAGCGCTGCGCCCGGTTGGCGGGATTGCGGATCGGCGCGAGGACTTTGACCGACTTGTCGATTTCGATGCGGCCATCGGGCCCGAAGTGAAACGTCAGGAGCTTCTGTGCCTGCTCGATCGCCGCGGTGGAGCAGCGGTGCGGCGGCGACGGCGCGGCAGCAGGTGATTGAGCTTCGGAAATCGCGACCAGCGAGAGTGCGAGAGCGATGCCGAGGCCACCGGCGATGGACGTGTTGAACGACATGGGTTCCCCGACTAGGGCCAGACGGCCTTCGTGAGCCGAAGCCATTCGGTGCGATCGCTCAGTCCGATCAGGCCGCCGTTGATCGCGCGCGTCACCCGTCGGATGTCATCCTGGTCGGCGAACGCGTTGCAGCCAACGGACGCCCACTTCGCCGCGGCAACGGCAAGGCACCACTGTGCGCTGAAGACGGCATCGGGCGTCGTCACGAAATCCGGCGCTGACCGCGTTCTGCTTCCTGAGATTCGTCGTCGCCTCGACGTAGCTGTCTCTTCCAGTCAGCTGCAGAAGTCCGCGGCCGCGATACGTGAAGCCGTCGTTCGGCCCGGTGTTGCCCATGCGACCGCCGTAGACCTCGTTGCCGAGTTTCTCCTGGTTGTGAGCGAACAACAACGGATCGAGCGGCCCGACTGGCTTGAAGCGCGACGGCCACACTTTCGGCAGGCGCTCGGGGCTGTAGTTCAGGCTCTCGATCTGAAACGAGAGACCACTGGACTCGTGAAGCACTTGCGCCATGAAGTGTGCCACGCGCAGCGGGCTGTCGGAGATGCCGCACTGATCGAGCACGGCCTGGCCGTTCTGAAAGGCGTCGCGATAGCTCGAGCGGGCGTTGGGCGCGAGATGTTGAATCTGGGCGAGCGTCACGTTCACGGGCATGTCGATTCCTCGGGATGAGTGTCGAATGGGAACGAGGTTACTTGCGATCGACCTTCTCTCGAATCTCCGTGAAGAGGCGACGCATCCAGGGGCTGTTCTCCTGGCAGATATACTCCTGAATCTCACCTTTCGGATCCCAGACGATGTCGAAGCCAACAGTCCATGGCTGGGTGTACGCGCCTGGGTCGTCGATAGTCGCTTCGTAGCGTAGCGTGTAGAGATCTTTGCGGGTGAAACGCTCGATCAGGTGGAGGCGATCGGTATGTGGGTCGCCGACCATGTCGATCCAGCTGCCTTCGTTATAGCCCACGACGTCGACGACGAGAGTGTCGCCCTCCCAGCGGCCGACGGAGTGACCGAGCCACGTCGGGTTGAGGTTGTCATCGGTCGGGTGCGCTCGTCCATCCATGTAGATGACCCGCCAGATGTGCGTGCCTCCCTCGTAGATCATCACGATGCGCTTCTGCTCGGGTAGCTGAATGATCTCCATCGGGAAGGGGGTCGTCATCAGCCGGGGGCCCGATGGCGGCATGCAATAGCCCTGCGGATCCCATTTGGAGAGATCCGCGCGGCGCTGCATCGCGAGCGCTTTCGCCCACGGCTGATAGGGGATCTCCTTCGGGTGGAGGAGCACCTGCTTGTAGTCCTGGAACTGCGAGAGGTGCCAGTACCCCTTATTCGGTTCGATTGGCCCGAGATTCGGCGTACCGTCAGCCAGACGCGGCGTGGGTGGATACGGTTTGGGCGGAAGAACCGGGAGCGGATTGACCTGCGCCGCCGCGATCGACGCAAGGGCTGAGCACGCAACAACCACGGCCATGGTCCCGATGAAGTGCCGCATCGCTAGACTCCATCTCGTCACCGAGGCTACAGTTTCAGAATGACACGCAACCTGATCGTGGGGCTCCTCGCCCTGACCGGGCTATCTGCCGCACAAAGCCCGCAAATGTTCACTGGCACGATCACCGACGACATGTGTGCGCGCGCCGATCATAGCCAGATGAAGATGGGACCGACTGATGCCGACTGTGTCAAGGCGTGTGTCGCCGCGCACGGCGCGTCGTACGTCCTCTTCGACGGCAAGAGCGTCTACACGCTGAGCGACCAGAAGACACCGGAAAAATTCGCCGCGCAGAAGGTGACCGTCGTCGGGACGTTGGACGCCAAGACCAAGACGATCCAGGTCCAGTCGATCGCCGCCGCGAAATGATGTGAAGGAGCCTGCTTCCTTCACGGATCAGCGAGTGGCTTTCAGGTCGGCATAGGCCTGGCGCACGAAGCGCTCGCCCGTCGTTCCGGCCTGCTGGATCTTCGCGTCCAGATCGGCCGTCACCTTCGCCGCCACCACTTCGTCTTCGGTCTTGCCCTGAGCGACCAGTGCCGCCACGCGGTCGCGCACCGCGATCGCGACGTCACGATGCGCCATCACCGCCGCGCGATCCACAGTCGGTCCGTGCCCAGGGATGATCTTCGTGTTCGGACCTGCGTGCCCAATCACGCTGCCGAGTCCATCGATCAGCCCCTGCAGTGAACCGCCATTGGCGCGATCCACGTTCGGGTACTGAATGGCGCGATAGAAGTCGCCGGTCATGATGACGTCGAGGCCGGGGAAGTAGACCATCGTGTCGCCGTCGGTGTGCGCACGCGGGATGGCGATGAGCTGCACTTCCTCGCCGTTCATGTGGAGCGTCAGCTGCTCGCGATAGGTCTGCTTCGGAAGACCGACGGCCGCCGTCGGCACGCCCGGCTGGCCGTTGGCCTGCGGGTTCGGATGCGCGAGACGGAAGCGCAGCTCTTCGCGCGAGATGATCGTCGCGCCCATCTTCCCGAAGTTCTCGTCGCCGCCGCTGTGGTCGCCGTGCACGTGCGTGTTGACGACGAACTTGATCGGCTGAGGGGTGAGCTGCTTGATCGCCGCGGCGATCTTCTCGCTCAGCGGCGCGAACTGCGTGTCGACCATGAAGACGCCATCGGGGCCGATGAGGACGCCGATCGTTCCGCCCTGGCCGTCGAGCGTGTAGAACTTGTCGGTCACCTTGTTGGCCTTGATCTCGACCTTGCTGAAATCCTGCCCGCCTTGTGCGTAGGCGACGGCCGCCGACAGCACGAGGGCGCCGATGGTGAAGATGAATCGAACGGGTTTCATGGCGATCTCCAATTGGACTGACCGTGTGACGGTCTGACTGTGCCGCGCAGCGTACATCAGGTCCACTGTCACGGCAATCCGAGAAAGAGACCCAGGCGACCCAATTCCTCGTCGAGTGCGCGGCGGAAGACGCGGCTTCGCGGCGGCGAGGAGACGTAGCCAATGTCCGACCGCAACGCGGCGCCGTTCACTGACACATTCGCCCAGCCGATCACCTGGTCGCGCCAGAGCAAGGGAAGCGCGTAGTAACCGAGCTTCCGCTTCGGCACCGGCGTATACGCCTCGAAGCGATACGCCCATCCCCACAACAGCTCGAACCGCCGGCGATCCCACACAACCGGATCGAACGGCGCGAGCAATCGCACCTCGTCGTCTGCTTCTGAGGGCGGCGGGTCTCCAGCCGGCCAATACCAGTCCACGCCCTCGACCCGTGCGTGAGCCAGTCGGCGCCTGGCCCGCGCGAGTGCGCGCCCGAGCTGGCCCTGCCATTGAGGTGCCGCGTAGCGAAGTCGGCGCACCACATACGACAGGCTTGCCGCAGGCAGCGGTGCGTACTTCGCGACGACGAGATCGATGAGCGCGTCCAGGTGCGCATCTCGAGTGACGGCATCACGCGGGGCTGGCTTGTGCTCGTGGACGGCGTAGATGCGGATTCCTGCTTCACGTCGTACCACCTTGAGCAAACCGCGATAGTGCATCGCATCGAGCAGGTGAGTCGTGGCGCTCGAGGAGCCTCCCCAGTAATTGGTCACGGTCCCGTGCGAGAAGTGCGCGTCCACTTCGCGCGGATGGACGGCGCCGCGCGCGCGGACGAAGTCGAGAAGAGGACGCACCTGTCTTCCGCGTGCCGCTGACCACGGTGTCGGGCCGCCGCGCGGATGCATCAGGGCCTGCACGGCACTGGTCAGGAAACCGTAGTTGACGAAGAAGTCTTCGTGAATATCGAGGTTGGAATACTTTCGTTCCAGATCGCCGGCGCGATAGCCGGTCACTCGATGGCGCAGAGTGAGGTCTTGCGCCCGGGCAGGCGCGCGAATCGGATCGGCCTGCACGAAGCCGAGCGTATCGAGGGCGCGTTGCAGGGTGCCGGCAGGGAAAAGGCTGCGAGCGACGGCCGCGCGGCGCAGGTCATCGAGGGTCACGAGGTCCCATTATCTCTGACCATGAATCAGGAATTGTTCCGGCTGGGAGGCCGGCGCTAGACTTGGGCGCGGAGTCGAGATGCGAAGCCTGCTGATTTGTGTCTTCGTCCTTCTGCCCACGCTCGGTCACGCACAGTCCGCGACGTCAGCGCCGATCTTCCGAATTACGACTGACGAGTTCTGGCTGAACCTGCATCACTTCCTCTACGTCCTGGGGCGCGCCGAGGCGAAGACAAGCGACTCGACACGCGACGCGGTGGCCGGTGCGCCACCCGAAGCCGAGCGAGGCCTGAAGAACCTGACAGCCGACGAGCGGCGAGTGTGGGCGGAATCGGTCTCTGCCTATGCCAAAGGCCTCAGCCTGAAAGACGCCGTTCGCGAGGCTCCCATGCCGGCAGTCACAGCGGCGCTGGCAGACGCCGGCGACGCGCCGACGCTGGCGAGCACGCCAATCGATGCCGCGACGCGGGAAGTCCTCGAGCGGGCAGGGCCGATCTATCGAAAGACCTGGTGGCCGGCACACCACGCGGCCAATCTCGCGTGGCGCGAGTCAATCAATGCCCTGGTCGGGTCATACGGTCAGTCGATCCTTGGCTTCATCACCAAGGTGTACGACATGCAATGGCCGGCCGACGGCTACGCCGTGCACACGTCAGGCTATTCGGGTTTCGGCGGCGCCTACTCGTCGGTGCGCGGTGTGCTGGTCATCTCGTCACTCGCCGATTCGACTCAGCGGCTGAACGGTCTCGAAACGATCTTTCACGAGGGCATGCACCAGTGGGACAACCAGGTGTATGCGGCGCTCGGTGCACAGGCCCGGGCGATCAACGCTCAGGTGCCCGCCGATTTGCCACACGCTCTGATCTGGGTCACGGCGTCGGAGGCGGTGCGACGAGTGGAGCCTTCCCATGTGCCGCTGGTCGATGGGTTGGATATCTGGAAGCTGTACTCGTCTGGCGCGCCCGGGCCGATGATTCGACTCAAGGCGCCCCTCGAAGACGCGTGGAAGCCCTATCTCGGCGGGCGCGGCACGCGTGATGAAGCCCTGCGACTACTGCTGGAGAAGATCGCCCTGGTGAAGTAGTTCGACGGCGGGCCTGAAGGCCCGCCGCTACAGCGGTAAGAGGCGGGTCTGCAAACCCGCCTGACATCAATTCGCGCGCGCGGTAGAAGCAGGCGCCACCAGCTTCATGAACTCTTCGTTCGTGCCGACGCGCCCATGCGCCGGGGCGTGCTGCGCGACATCGAGTTTCAGCTTGCGGATGTTCTGCTGCAGCGTCCTCATGCCTGGTGTCGGCGCGGCTGGCGCCGCCCCTTGTGCCGGCGGTGAGTAGAGATCGGCATTGAACAGGATCTTCTCCTTCGGCAGGTACGCCATCAGCATGTCGACGCTGTGGTTGCCCTGGTTGTAGGAGCGATCGCCCAGCTCGTAGGCCACGTCCTGTACCTTGATCACTTCCAGGATCCGCTCGCCGTCGGTGACGACGTACTTCGCGCTGCTGCGCGGTTCTCCGGCCACTGTTTCAATCGGTGGCGGCCGCCGGCTGATCCAGTACATGGGATTGAAGAGCGCGAAGCGGTCCGGCTGCAGCGTGCGTGGCGCGGGGCGGAACAGGATGTCGAGGTAGTACTGCTTGTTCGACTCGTGCGTGACGATCGTCGTCCCTTGCGACAGGTAGGTGCGGAGGCCGCCGGCGTGATCGAAGTGATGGTGCGTGTTGATCACGTACTGCACCGGCTTCTTCGGGGCCAGGCGAGCCGCTTCCGCGATCACGGCCAGTGAGCGCTCTTCGTTGTTGGGTGCGTCGACAACCGCGACGTAGTCCTTGAACTCCACGAGCAGGCTGTTGTGCGTCCCGCCCCCGAGCAGCCACACACCGTTGGCGAGCTGCTGACTCTCGACCTTCGCCGGTGGCGTCACGGCCGACTTCACGACATCCGGTACCGGCATCGTCGTGACAGGCGCGTTCGGCTTCACGCTGGTGACGCGATACTCGTAGTAGTTGTGCGCGACGTTCAGGCGGGGATCGCCCTGATGGGTGTGCAGCAGCATCGGGAACTTCACGCCGCCGAAGTCCTTGTACTCCGTGTAGCGCATCTCGTAGTCCATGTCCCCGTAGACGGGATTCGGGAACCAGGTGCCGACGAGCTCCACGAGATTCTTATCGTCGATCGTGCCGACGATGCTGTATTTGCCCAGGAAGGTGAACTGCACCATCGTCACCCATCGGCCGAACTGGGAGAGGCCGAAGTCAGATGCGCCGATGTATTGAATCTTGATCGCCTTTGCGTCCTTGCTGGCGAGGGCGGCCTTCAGGAAGCCGTGCGGCGTGATGGCGAGCTCGAGTTGCCGCAGTTCATTCACCGGTACGCCATCGAGATAACCACGGGTGATCGGTACCGGCGTCGTGTCGCGCATGTCCCAGGCGTAGGTTCCACTGACGATGGCAGTGATGCGCTGCTCGGCCATCGGCACGCGGCCGAACGTGGGGAAGTTGCCCTGACGGCGCGTGTAGTCTTCGCGCGACCATTTCGCGTCGAAGTCGATCGCTCTCGTGTAGTTGGCAACCTCGAACTGCGGCCAGTTCCCCTCTACCGAGTACTGCTGTCCGATGAGTGATGAAGAACCTGCCGCCGCGATTTCGATCGTCTTCAGGTTCTCACCACCCATCGCCTTGAGCGAGGCGAGGAGGGCGGCGCGGGCGTCAACCTCCTGTGCGAAGGCCGGACCCGCCGACAGCACGAACAGTGCAACAAGAAGAGAGAACCTGCGCGCCATATATCCTCCTCACTCGCGGTTGGTGACCGTGACTCCGTCTGCCGCCGACGTTCGCGTCGTCAGTTGGCGCGTCCGCCGCCTGCCGGAGCGCCGGCTGGCGCGCCCGCACCACCAGCACGTGGGGGAGGCGGAGGCAGCGTGCCACCCTCGGCCAGGGTCTTCATGTTCTGCAATGCACGCGTGAACGTCGCCGTTCGCTGCGCCTTGTCCTTCTCTTTCGCACCATCGTCAGGCAGCATCGAGTTGTCGTACACCAGCGTGTAAATCAGCTTCGAGGTGGTCGCTGTGAGCGGGCGTGCCTCGAGCGTGCCGTGATAGAGGTTGTAGGGCCGGCCTTCGCGAACTGGCTGTGTGTATGTGTACGAAAGCTCCGTCTTGCCGACGAGCACCTCGTTGGCCACCGATCGCACAGCGCCGAACTCGCCATCCTTGCCCTGCGTGATCGTGCAGTTGGGGATCTGGAACCACTCAGCGATGGCGCAATACCCGCCGATACGCTTCCATACTTCGGCCGCTGGCCGGTTGACCGTGATCTCCATGGGGATCGACACGTAGGTCGGTGACGCGACGACGATGCTCGTCGATGCGGGTGGAGCGGCGGGGGCCGGCGTCTGTGTATGCGCAGTGCTCGCGAGAAATACGGCAAGCGCCAATCCAACCGCTACCGCGGCCGAATCTAGTCCTCATCGTTTGTCTCCTCGGTTCTCTGTAACTTCTTTCGCTCGAAACCTGGCTATGTCTTGGATCAATCTGACCGGCACCGGCTCCGACAGCGGAAAGCGAATCGTTCCCTTGTTGTTGACCTCGTAGGGAGCGAGCCTTTCTTTGAACGCCGCGACCAGACGTCTTTGGGCAGGATAGATGGAGTAGTGCTCCCTCCACCCAGCGAAATAGATCACGACACGGCCGTTAAGTTTATACGCTGGGATCTGATACGAGATGACTTCTTCGGCGCTGGGCAGCGCTTTGCGCATCGCGGCCCGAACCTTCCGGAGAACGGCTCGCGCCTTGGGAGGCTGCGACGCGATGTATTCGGCAACGGAGGTGGACTTCGTCTTTGCCACGAATCAGGCCAGTTTATCCAGTCGCTTCCGCGTCTTCGCCAGGGTCAGGCGCCGCGACACCGACAGCAGGTCGCGGAGCGCGTCCGTATCGAGGTGCGACAAGCGCGCGAGCACGACGGGATGGCGCTCGTAGTATTCGGTCACGTAGTACGTGTCCGGTGCGTCTTCCAGGAGTGCGTCGCGATCGGCGAGATCCATCCGTACGACGAGCGAGTCTGCCTCGGCGGATTCATGCGTCGCCAGCCCCGCCATGAAGCAGCCCCCAGCTTTCAGCGTGGGGGAACCGTCGTATCTGATCGTGGCTTCGACACCGGGCAGAGTGAGACCGACTCTCTTGACTGCGTCGAAAGAGTCGGTCGATGTTGGCTTTCTGAGGACGGGTTTCATCCGCGCGCACAGTATTGGCCCATGCGCGTCTGGATTCAAGCACCTGCTACGGGGTTGCCTTCTTGTAGCCGGAGTTCGTGATGTTGACGACAACCTGTCTTGGCTGTGACGTCCAGCACGACGGTCTCGGGGTAGGTCGTGCCATCAGGCAGGCTGTTGAATTTCACCGTCAGGCTCAGGTCGTCGTCTTTGGGCTTTTCGACGTACGACTGCACGGCGTAGCTGCGCATCGCCTTTGCCGCGGGGTCGAAGCCGAGCACCAGCGAGTCGCCAGGCTTCACGTAGCTCTTCACGTTCAGCGTTGTGACGCCACCTGCCGGTTGAACGGAGACATTGCCCGCGCCCTGGGCCGCCTGGATCTTCTGGGGATCAGGCGGCACGTACTGGTGAACGAGCGCCGCGGCCTGTTCCATGTAGTCCTTCAGGTCCTCGACCTTGTTCTCGACGATCTCTTGCTTCAGGCGTCCGCCGCCGCGGCGGCCGCCGCCGCCCTTCTCTTGTGCCTTCTGCGGCGCTGCCTGACCTGGGATCGGCACCTTCTGGACCTTGCCGTCCGGACCGTACGAGCACTGCTTCTGCTCCTTCTTCTTCACCTCTCCCTTGAGACTGATCGTCGTTGTCTCAATCCACGTGTACTGGCGTAGCGCAGCCTGATTCTTCGCGAGTGCTTCCTTGATCGCGGCAGCCCGATCCTCGGGAGCCTGCGCGAACGTGACCGATACGAGGGCGAGCGAGAGCAGAAGAGCGATTCGAGTTGTCATAGGGCTCCTTACCTT
>CAWFTF010000003.1:0-59435 GCA_963818645.1 uncultured Acidobacteriota bacterium
GGCCGAATCTCATCGTCCGGCCGCCTTCGAGCTCAATCTCGCTTTCGCCGCTCAGCGTCACGACGAGTTGCCGGCGCGGCGCCGGATGCCAGTCGAGGTCATACGCCGGTGTCGTGTGCCGGAACTGGAGATTGGTGACTGGAATCGAACCGGTCAGCTCGCTTCCACTGTCACGGGGCTTCATCGGAAGTGTGATTTCTTCCGCCTTGGTCTTGCCGTCAGGTCCCGTGTAGATCCGCGTGACCTTGAGTGGTGTTCGCCCCTGCGCGAAGAGCGCCTCGGTCCATCGCGCCCCTGCCACGACGGCGAGCGTTGGAATCCAGCCGAGCATCAGGACACCGCACATGACCTTCTTCATTGGCGCCTCCGGGTGTGAAGACTACCAGTACCCGATGAGCCTGCCTGCTCCAATCGCCGTCAACCACGACAGCAGTGAAACGCCTCCGAAGATGGCCAACTGACGCTGTTCCGTCGTCGAGAGCGTTCTCGCATCGCGCTCTTTCCACGCAGGCAGCCGGCTGAGCGCCGCCACGTTGAGCACACCGATCACGATCGCCGGGAACTTGATCAACAGAAATGGATTGCCGACGTACTCGCTGCCGTTGGTCGAGATGAGACAGAGTCCGCTCGTCGCCGCGACGATGAAACCGATAGTCGCAATTGGCACCGTCGGCCGTGCGATGAAGGCGAGCGGAACGCTGCGCCAGAATCCAAGCAGTCGCAGGTCGAGAACGAGGACGGCGCCGAAGAGCGATGAGACGCCGAGGATGTGCGTCAGATTGACGATGCCGTAGGCCCAGACTCCGGCGTTGCGCATGGCGTGGCCAAGGGGAGAACCCTCGAGCCACGCCAACAAATCGGCCACGTCGTGTGTGATTGCTGCGTGCGAACTGGTGGACGCGGCGCTACTTGCGATCGGGATAGACGTTGAACGTCTTCCCGTTCCACGTCACGCGCTCGGTCTTGACCTCGAATTTCTTCGGGTCCTTATTGCGGTGCCCGTGAATCGTGACCTGCGCGCCGACCGGGATCACCCCCTCCTTGAGGCCGGCGTCCGCGGTGCGTGCGCCGGGCGCGAGCGTGAGGTCCCAGACCTGTCCTTCGGATTTGACTTTCATCGTGGCGTGTGGCCCCGCGAGGCTCACGCCGCTCTCGACGGTGCCGGTCAGTTCGAATTCTTCTTCACCGTTGCCGGCCCACCCGTGGTGCGCGGCCACTGGAAGCGCAGCGATCGCCAGCGCGGCGGCAACAATAAGCGGAATGAATCGCACATGCATGGCTACCTCCTTCTATCCATGACGCCACTCGGCATCGATGACGTCATCGGTCGGCGTCATCGGCGAGTATCGTCGGCGTTGAGTAATGGCTTCACGATGATACGTGTGTGCACTGCCGGGACACAGTCGTACGAACAACTCGAGTGCCGCCAGGACGATGCCGAGGTCATCGAGTTGCCCGAGTCCCGGGATGAAATCAGGAACGAAGTCGATCGGTGAGATGACGTAGAGGAGAGCGAGCAACGGGACGGCTTTCATCACCATCGGCACTCGCGGTTCACGGAAGAGCCTGAAGGCGAGCCTCGCCTGTAGCAGGAGCGAGCGCAGGCTCCAGGGCCGTGACAGCCAGGACGAGATGCGAATCGCCATGCCGTTTCCCTCTCGTTACCCTACCACTGAATGGGACGGAGGTGACCTCGGCTATGCCGATCGTGGTGACGAATCGATCGCTTCCGCGGCGGGAGAATCCGGCCATGCGGGTGCCGGCGCAGATACGTAGGACGCGTGCGCGAGGTTCGCCTGGAAGAGCGCGATCTGGGAGGCGATGAACTGCACTTTCAGCAGCAGACGCGCGAC
The DNA here is from genome assembly GCA_963818645.1 of uncultured Acidobacteriota bacterium. Classification (GTDB taxonomy): domain Bacteria; phylum Acidobacteriota; class Vicinamibacteria; order Vicinamibacterales; family UBA2999; genus Gp6-AA40. The sequence continues at coordinate 1,854 of CAWFTF010000003.1, forward strand.
GATGTAGAGCTGAGCGACGACAAAGCCGGCCCACATCGACAGACCGGCGTCCCCCACGCCAGGAGCAATGAGCGCCCACACCGCGATCAGCACCAGGAACGTCAGGCTGTTCAACGCGTAGAGCGCCAGTACCTGACGCAGGTGAGTGCGAATGAACCGCACGGCAGCAGCTATTGCGCCGATCGCGCTGCGTCGATCCTCGACAACGATCCGTACCTTGGTGAAATCGACGACGAGATTGACTGCGAGCAGGACGCCACCGAAGAAGACGTAGAAGATCGCGCGCACGAGGAAGGCCGCGCGCTCTGTGTTCATGCCGCGCGTGAGGTTGTCGAACTGCGTGTCGAACAGCCACGGATGAACGTAGGCGAAGAGCCACCAGTAGATGAGACCAGCGATGACAGCGAGCCGCACGAAGCGGATGCCGTACGCGCCTGACGCCGCAAAGAAGCCGTGTACGTGGATTGGCCGCTGTCGCGCGTACCGATCGAGAATGCCGCCGGAGAGGAACGCCCATCCCACGAGATACAGTGCGAGCGCCGTAGCGAGCGGAGCGATGCGTGCGCGCGCGTCGAGCACGCCGCTGATATTGTCCAGCACCGTCGCGAAGCCGATGACGCTCGGCGTGAACGTCGTCCCCAGCCCGGTGGCCTGCGCGGTGAACTCCTGCCACCAGTCGTAGTTGATCCCTGACGCCGCCGTCTCGGCCGCGAGACTGCCGCCCAGATGCGCCGCGAGCATCCCGCGCAGAGTGATGACGAGCGGCAGCGCCAGCAGGAATGTCAACGCAAACACGCCGGCGACAAGAGCGGGCGCCGCGAAGACGCGCCTCCAGCCGTCCCGCCAACTACTGCGCGCGGTCAATTCCCAACTCCCAATTCCCAACTCCCAAAGTCCAGAGCCCAGAGTCGAGTGCGTCAAACAAAGAACCCATACGTCAGCATCAGATCCTGAAGCCACACCATCCACTTGAGGCTCCATTTGAGGCTCGCCTTGCCGCTGCTCGGCTTGAGCGTGCGGCTGTTGTTCGTGTAGGCCACATCGAGCAGCAGGACGTGGTCGGGGTCCACCTGCGCGGTTGTTCCTCTGACCGGTTTCTCGTACACGTAAATCGCGCGCCGCTCCTGGCCGTTCCACGTTTCCCTGGTCTGCTCTCCGTTCTCGAACGTTGTCACCACATCTACAGGGAAGGTCGCCTCGCCATAGCGCCGTACGACCACAGACGTACGGAAGGTCTTCTCGTCGACACGTTCGCTGAGAAACTCCTGTACGCCGTAGTCGAACGTGTTGGAACTGCGGTACACCTCGTCGAAGAACCAGTAGTGCCAGTGACCCGTGACCTCGCGCACGATGTCGAAGAAGTCCGATGGCCTGGGATGCTTGAACTTCCAGCGCTCGAAGTAGGTGCTCATGATGCGTTGCATCACGGGCCATCCCACCCTCTGCTCGAATGTGTGCATCCAGAGCGCCGTCTTGTTGTAGCTGATGATGCCTGCGGTCGCGGGCCAGTACTGGAATGTCGGCGTCCACTGTGCGTCGGCCTCTGCGTTGAAGCGAAACGCCGCGAGTCGATCGTTGTCGATGCGCGTCACCGGGATGTCGCGGAACGACCACGGGATGAACCCTCCGAAGTATCTCGACTCGACGCGATTGGAATTCATCGCCTCGGCCATCACGCGTGCGGTTGCGTAGGTGTTGAATCCCTCGTCCATCCACGCGTGCTCGAACTCGTTGGTGGCCACCATCGCGTACCACCACTGATGCCCAACCTCGTGGGCGGTTGTGCTCTCAGGAAGTTGTGTGGTTTGCGGCGCGAACCAGCGCGCTCGACCGGTGACGAGCGTCGGGTACTCCATCCCGTCGCTGTCACTTTGAAACGCGGGATCGACGACCGTGATGTGACCGTACGGATAGGCGCCGAACCACTCGCCGTACCGCTTCAGCGTGGCTGCGATGAGTCGTAAAGTAGCGGTCCGCCTGTCCGCGATGCTCGGGGAGCAAGAGCAGCCTGATGTCCACCGCTGGCAGTGTCAGGTGCTCGAACCGTTGCGTCAGGTCGAGAAAGTCCGGGCTCGCGGTCCAGGCGAAGTCGTGGATGTCGTCCTCTTGATAGCGATGGGTCGTCGTGCCGTCCGCATTGTCCGTTCGCGTCGTCTGGCGACCGGAGGCGCCGACGACGAACCGGCGCGGCACGGTGAGGCGGACGTCGTACACGCCGAAGTCAGAGAAGAATTCCGTCGCGAGGTGGAACTGGTGTGTGTTCCATCCTTCAGACTCGAGCACGCCGAGCTTGGGAAACCACTGCGCGATGAAGTAGTAGTCGCCGATCCAGCCGGTCCGCGCGAACGGGCGCGGAATCTTCGCGGTCCATTCCACTTCGACTTCGATGCTCTCATTGGGCCCGACGCTCCGTCCGAGCGGAACGGACATCACCGTCCGGTCCTTCGTATTCCCATCGTCGGGAGCGATGAAGCGCATGTCCTTCGTCAGGTCGCGCGTCTGGCCTGATGCTTCGCGCAGGCGAAGCGACGTGACGTCCATCGTGCTCCACGCGTCGGCCTGTGGAGGTGTGAAGAGCCCCGCTATCCGGCGCTCACGCAGCCAGGTGGATTCAGTGTCGCGCCATGCATTCCAGTAGAGGTGAAACTGCAGCTCGTTCGTCGGCAGGTCGGTGATGTTGCGCCAGCGAATCGTTTCCTTCCCGCGAATCGTCTTCGCGGCTTCATCGAGGCGCGCGTCGATCTCGTAGCTGGCGTTGCGCGGCGATCGCGCGTCGGTCGCGACGGGGGGCGGGCTGGTAGGCCCACCAGCGGACGGTTGCTCCACTGGCGGCTGCTGCCGCGCGGTGACCGCGACGACAATCGCGCCGCACAAGAGAATGGCGGCTGCGAAGGGCCGCAGAGTGTGCATCAGCGTGGCGTACGTGGAACGCGAATTGTACCTTCTATAATCGCCTCATGATTCGCGTCCTCCATGTCGGTCTTGGACCGATCGGGGCGGCTGTGGCCAGGCAGATCGCCGGTCGTAAGGGGTTCCGCATCGTCGGTGCCATCGACATCGATTCGAAGAAGATCGGGCAGGACGTCGGCGTCATCATCGGTGCCACTCGCAAGCTGCGCGTCAAGGTCGGCGTCGATATCGGAAAGACGATCAAGGCGTCGAAGCCGGACGTCGCGGTGCTGTGCACCAGTTCCTCGCTCAAGGGCGTGCTGCCTGAATTGCTCGAGGTGATCAAACACCGCGTGCCGGTTGTGACGACAACAGAGGAAGCCGCGTACCCACGAAAGGCAAATCGCGACCTGGCCAAACGGATCGATGAAGCCGCGAGGAAGGCCAGGGTCGCCGTGCTCGGCACTGGTGTGAATCCCGGGTTCACGATGGATGCGCTACCGATTGCGCTGAGCGCGGTCTGTGAACGTGTTGACCGTATCGAAGTGTGGCGCGTGCAGGATGCGCGCATTCGGCGGCTGCCGTTTCAACTGAAGATCGGCACCGGTCTGACGCCAGAGGAATTCCAGCGCAAGGTCGAGAGCGGCAGCGTGCGTCATGTCGGCTTCACCGAGTCGATTCAGATGATCGGCGATGCGATTGGCTGGAAGCTGGACAAAATCACCGACGAGGTGTCGCCGAGGATTGCCGACCAGGCGGTCTCGAGCGAGTGGCTGTCGGTTGCCGCCGGTCAGGTGTGCGGCATCCTTCAGGACGGTGTTGGGTACATCAAGGGCGAGCCGAAGGTGACGTTGCGTCTCGAAGCCTACCTCGGTGCGCCCGAGTCGTACGATTCGGTGCTCATCGAGGGATCGCCGCGGATCTCATCGAAGATCGATGGCGGTGTGCATGGCGACATCGCGACGGCGTCGATCACCGTGAACTCGATCCCGGCAGTCATCGTGGCGACGCCAGGGCTGCGAACGATGAGAGACATGCGGCTTCCGTCGTTCGGCGTCGGTTCGCCATGGAACCCGGAACCTGGAACACGGAACAGTAGACGCATCTTGCGGTGAGCAGCTATGAGCAACGTGTTGCCAATTGTCTTGTGGTACGGCGGCTTAATCGGTGTCGTACTCGCCGCCTTGCTCGTCTTGTGGGCGCTGGCGCTCATCGCGATCAAACAGTCCACGGCTCTCTTTGCGGCCGGGATCATGCTGGCCGGGCTCGTTCTGGCGATCGCCGCGGGCTGGGCCGTCACGCACGCGACTGATCTCAATCAGGGCAATCAACTGGTGAAGGTGCACGAGCCGCTGATGCGGTTCATCGCAGGGAGCGTCCACGCGCGCGGCGCGCTCGAGGACGTGCGCGCCGCTGCCGAACCGTCTGCGGATCTCACCGCCTTCCAGGCGAAATACGACAGCCACGAGGCGTCCATCGCGAACCTCCTACAGGAGGAATGGCAGTACCAACGTGGAGGACCGTGGGACGAGAACGGCTTGCTCTACAAGATGACGTGGGACGTGAACGATCTGCTCATCCACCACGCGCGCTGGGAAAAGCGCGCCGAGGCGCTCGAATGCCCCGCCTCGTCCGACGTGCCGTTCTTGTCCGGCGCGACGATGAAACTTCAGGAGCGGATGCAGTCGCAGCAAATGCTCGCGACCACCATTGGCGAGCAGTTCGACGGATACGACCTCGAGGGGCAGGCGTCGCAACCACTGAGCGACGCGACGGTGATGAAGACGCTCGCGATCGTGCTCGGCGGTTTGGCAGTCGTCAGCGGGGCGACCGTGTTCTTCATCTGGCGAAAGCGATCGTGGCATCCAATCGATGGACTCGTCGCCGCCGCGGCCATCGTGCTGGTGAATCTCGCTGGTTGGCTCGCACTCGGCGCCGGCGCAGATCAGGAGCGATTGCGCGCGAGCCTCTTTGCTCAGACCGTCAAGGTGTATCGGGAGACGCTCGATCTCACGAGCAGCGTGAAGACGCTGATGCTGACGCCGCGTGGTGGCGTGCTGCAGCCACGCGACAGCTCCGACAAGATCATCGCGGACTACGGCGACTACAGGAACTCGCTGAATGGGCTCGCACAGCTCGTGCGTGTATGGGATCGCGCGCTGCTGACCGGGACACTCGATACTGGCCTCGTCTCCTCAGAGCGGATTCAGACGCATGACGATCTGCTCAACAGCATTCGTGCCCGGACGCTCACGCTGTATCGGCAGTACGCGCAACTCGATCGGCGGCTGGCCGATCTCGGCTGCCGGTCCGAGTGGTTTGCGAGAGATCCCAGCCAGTCGCGTGAGGACAGGCTCGTCACGCTGCCCGCGGTGCAGTGACAGATTCGATATGATCGGATCGAAGTCCCCGCAGGGTCCTTCCCACCCATGATGACCGGGTTCCATCCTCTGGTTTCGCGCTGGTTTCTCGATGCGCTCGGAGAGCCGACGTCCGCACAGCGCCGCGGATGGACGGCGATCCGTGCCGGTCAGCACACGCTCATCGCCGCGCCCACCGGCTCTGGCAAGACCCTCGCGGCATTTCTGACGTCGATCGACGATCTCGTCCGGGAAGGTCTCGAATCGCCGTTGCCCGACGCCGTCCGCGTCGTGTATGTGTCGCCGCTGAAGGCGCTGAGCGCTGACATCCACAAGAATCTGGCCGAGCCGCGACGCGCACTGCGCAAGCTGGCTGAAGAGACCGGCCTCGAGATCCCCCGCATCACGGCTGCCGTTCGCACCGGCGATACAACGTCCTCCGAGCGCGCGGCGATGCTGCGCACCCCACCGCACATCCTGGTGACGACGCCAGAGTCGCTGTACCTGCTGCTGACGGCAGAGCGGAGCCGTCACATGCTGCGGACGGCGCGCACGGTGATCGTGGACGAGATTCACGCGGTCATCGGGACGCGACGTGGAGCGCATCTGGCGCTGACACTGGAGCGTCTCGAAGCGTTGTGCGCGGAGGAGCAGGGCGGTTCGCGACGGCTCCAGCGCATCGGCCTGTCCGCGACGCAGAAGCCTATCGACGAAGTCGCGCGCTTTCTCGTCGGCGCCAGCGACGATCGTGGCGGCTGCACGATCATCGACGAGGGCCACCGGCGCGAGATCGACCTGGCCGTCGAGATCCCGCGGTCGCCGCTCGATGCGGTGATGTCCCACGAGGTGTGGGAGGAGTACGACGATCGCCTCGCGGCGTTGATTGGAGAACACCGGACGACGCTGGTATTCGTCAATACGAGGCGGATGGCGGAGCGCGTCGCGCGACATCTCAGCGACCGGATCGGTGAGGACGCGGTCACCGCTCACCATGGAAGTCTCTCCAAGGAACGGCGCCTCGACGCCGAGCATCGTCTCAAGACGGGCACGCTGAAAGCGCTGGTCGCCACGGCATCACTCGAGCTCGGCATCGACATCGGACACGTCGATCTGGTCTGTCAGATCGGATCCCCGCATCGCATCGCGACGTTGCTTCAGCGGGTTGGTCGGTCCGGGCACACCATCAGCGGCACGCCCAAGGGGCGCATGCTGCCGGTGTCGCTCGATGATCTCGTCGAGTGTGCGGCGCTCCTGCGCGCGTCCCGTCGCGGCGATCTCGATTGCATCGTTACGCACGATGCGCCGCTCGATGTGCTCGCGCAACAGATCACGGCCGAGACGTCGTGTCATGCCTACGGCGAAGACGAGTTGCACGCGCTGGTCCGTCGCGCGTGGCCGTACCGCGATCTGACGCGCGAGAACTTCGATGCCGTGGTTTCGATGGTAGCTGATGGATTCGCCACGCCTCGCGGGCGTCGATCCGCGCTGGTTCACCGCGACGAAGTAAACCGGGTGCTCCGAGGACGGCGTGGGTCGCGAATGTTGTCGCTCACCTCGGGCGGTGCGATACCTGAAGTGGCCGACTACCGGGTTGTGCTCGAACCGGAGGACACGTTCATCGGGACGTTGAACGAGGACTTCGCCATCGAAAGCCTGGCGGGCGACATCTTTCAGCTCGGCAACGCATCCTGGCAAATCACGCAGGTCGTGTCGGGCACCGTCCGTGTGCGCGATGCGCACGGCGCTCCGCCGACCATCCCGTTCTGGCTTGGCGAAGCGCCGGCAAGAAGTGACGAGCTCTCGCGTGCGGTGTCTGACCTGCGGGGTGGCGCGGACGCGCAATTGAGCGTCGAGGCGACAGAGCAGGCCGCCACGATGCGGCAATCAGCGCTCGAGTGGTTGATTGGCGAGACCGGGCTGAGTGCGCCGGGCGCAGAGCAGGCGATTGCGTATCTCGCCGCAGGGCGCCAGGTGCTTGGGGCGATCCCGACGCAGGAAACGCTCGTGCTCGAGCGCTTCTTCGACGAGTCCGGCGGCATGCAGCTCGTGCTGCACGCGCCCTTCGGCAGTCGCGTCAACAAGGCGTGGGCGCTCGCGTTGCGCAAGCGATTCTGCCGTCAGTTCAACTTCGAGCTGCAGGCGGCTGCCACCGAGGATGCGCTGCTGCTGTCGCTCGGTCCGCAGCATTCGTTCCCGCTCGCGGACGTGTTTCGCTATCTGCATCCAGCCAGCGTGCGCGACATCCTCGTGCAGGCGTTTCTCGATGCCCCTGTGTTCCAGACGCGGTGGCGGTGGAACGCGACGATCTCGCTGGCGGTGCCGCGCAGCCGCGGCGGACGAAAAGTGCCGCCGCAGCTTCAGCGCATGCAGGCCGACGATCTGATGGCCGCAGTGTTTCCGGATGCTGCTGCATGCCTTGAAAACATCCCGGGCGATCGACAGATTCCCGATCATCCGCTGGTCAACCAGACGGTGCGCGATTGTCTCGAAGAGGCAATGGACCTGCAGCAGCTGCAGGACATCCTCGGTCGCATCCATCGTGGTGAGGTGACCTGTGTGTCGCGCGACACGGCTGAACCATCGGTCTTTTCGCACGACATCATCAACGCGCGTCCCTATGCCTTCGTCGACGATGCGCCGCTGGAGGAGAGACGGACGCAGGCGGTTCAGACGAGACGCGCGGGGACGAAGGCGTCGGATATCGGTGCGCTCGACGGAGCGGCGATCGAACGTGTTCGCGACGAGGTGCGACCCGATCCCCGCGATGCCGATGAACTTCACGACGCGCTGCTGACAGCCGGGTTCCTGCTCGACGAGGAAGTGGACCCGGAGATGTGCGCGACGCTCGTTGGACGTGGCCGCATCACTCGCGCGCGGTCGAGTGCGAGCCGGCCCGACCGCACAGCGATCTGGGTAGCGACCGAGCGCGTTCCAGAGCTGTTGGCGATTCATCCGGCGGCTGCGCTCGAGCCGATCTGTGACGCCGCCCGCGTCGCGAGCGGCCAGAACCTGGACTCGGGAAGAGGCAGTCGTCGAATTCCTTCGCGGTCGCATGGCGATCGTCGGACCGACAACGGCCGACGCTCTGGCGGCAAACGCCGGAATTCCTCAGTCAGATGTCGATGCAGCGCTGCTCGCACTGGAATCAGAGGGCGCCATCCTCCGCGGTACGTTCACGCCTGGTGTTCGTGTGCTCGAATGGTGCGACAGGCGCCTCCTCGCGCGCATTCATCGCTACACGCTGAACCGGCTGCGCGCAGAGATCGCGCCGGTGAGCCCGGCCGAGTTCATGCGGTTCCTCTTCACGTGGCAACACGTGGAGCCCTCGAGCCGGCTCGCGGGGCCAGAGGGCTTGCGGGCCGTCCTCGCGCAACTCGATGGGCTCGAGCTGCCCGCACGCGCGTGGGAGCGAGATGTCCTGACGGCGAGGCTCGAACGGTACGAGCCCTCGATGCTCGACGTGCTGTGCCTCAGTGGAGAGATTGGCTGGGCGCGCCTCTCGAGCGGCCCGTCACAGGTGGTCGGCGCCACGCCGATCGCGCTGTTCCTGCGCGAACGGGCCGACGACTGGTGGACGTTGCGGGATGCCGCGCCTGAGATCACGTTGACGGACGTCGCTCAACGGATCTTCGAACGCCTGCAATCGCACGGCGCATCGTTCGCGCACGAGTTGAAGGCTGCGTGCGATCTCACCAACGATGCATGTCGCGAGGCATTGGCGGAACTCGTGGCCGCCGGCCTCGTCGCATCAGACGGCTTCGCAGGTGTGCGTTCGATCGTCAGTCAGAGTGCGCCACGCCGGGGCGGTGCGGATACCGCGGGACGCTGGTCGATCGTGCGACGGGACTCGACGGCCGCTCGCGATGATGCGGTTCACGCTCTGGCCTGGACGCTGCTCGCGCGATACGGAGTCGTGTTCCGTCGTGTGCTCTCGCGCGAATCATCGGGTGTGCCGTGGCGAGATCTCGCGCGTGTGTATCGCACGCTCGAGGCGCGCGGCGAGATCCGCGGCGGGCGATTTGTGTCCGGAATGTCGGGAGAGCAGTTCGCGCTGCCGGACGCGGTCGATCGCATGCGTGAGCTTCGTCGGTCTGGTCCGGACGGGACGCTGATGACCATCAGTGCGGCCGACCCATTGAATCTCACCGGAATCATCACCGGCGCCGAGCGTCTGCGCACCGCTGCCGGTAATCGCATCGTTTACCGCAACGGCGTTCCTGTGGCTGCGCTCGAAGGCGACATGCTTCGGACGTTCGGTGAAATCGATCCAACGATCGCGGCCGAGGTCGCCGCCGCGGCGGCTGGCCGTCGCGTGCCCGTGCTCAGCGGATTCGTCGGGAGACTCGGTTAGTGCTGACCGAGATCACTTCGAAGACAGCGAAGAACTGAGCCCGCGCGTTCTGATCGAATCGGCGAACACTTCAATCATCTTCTGGTTGAAGGCCGGGATGTCGTCTGGCTTCCGAGAGGTGATGAGGCCGCGATCCTCGATCACTTCGCCGTCCACCCAGATCGCGCCGGCGTTTCTCAGGTCGGTCTTGAGCGATGGCCATGAGGTGACGCGTCGATCGCGCAGTGCGTCTGCCTCGATCAACGTCCAGGGTCCGTGGCAGATCGCTGCGACCGGGCGATTGCTCATCGTGAACGCCTTGACGAACTGCACGGCGCGCTCGTTGATGCGCAGACGATCGGGATTGAACACGCCGCCCGGGAGAAGCAGTGCGTCGTAGTCTTCGGGATGCGCGTCGGCCAGCGGCTGATCGACCTTCACTTCCTTGCCCCAGGTCCCGTGATGCCACCCTTTGACTGAGACCTCAACAGGTGAGATGACGTCCACGCGTGCGCCGGCGTCTTCCAGGGCCTTCCGAGGTTCGAGAAGCTCGGACTCTTCGAAACCGTGTTCAACCAGCGCAGCCACTTTCATCCCGGTCAAATGATGGTTCATAACGTTCCCCCTTCTGGTCGAGCCTTCAGATGGGGAACAGCCTCGCAAGACGTACACCACCTTTTTTTGAAGAGTTTGCACCTCAACCGGGTCGACCTGCACCAAACACCTTCTCCAGCTCGAACGGAGTCGTGACCTCGAGCTGATCGTAGCGACAGTCAGTGGGCGGCTTGTCGAGCCGCCAGCGAAGAAAAATCGCGGCGTGGCGAAAGCGGTCGCCCTGCATGTGATCGTATTTGACTTCGCACACACGTTCCACGCGCAACGGCTCCCACGACAGATCCTTGCCTGCACTCCAGCGACTCTGTCCGCCCGGCATCCGCGTTCCGTCGCCCATTGCATCCGCCCATTCTCGCCACGGATGTCCGTCGAGCGCGTGCTCGCGTAATGGTGCGAGCTCGCGCACCAATTCGCGGCGCATGTTCATGTTGAATGCGGACGTGACGCCGACGTGATGCAGCCTGCCGCGGTCGTCGTAAAGGCCGAGTAACAAGGATCCGATCAGCGTGCCGTGCCCGTTCTTGTGCCAGCGAAATCCGGCGACGACGCAGTCAGCGGTGCGCGCATGTTTCACTTTGAACATCGCGCGCTTGCCCGGCTCGTACGTTCCGTTCTCTGGTTTGGCCATCACGCCATCGAGCCCGGCCCCTTCGAATCTGGAAAGCCAGTCTGTCGCTTCTACATGGTCGCGCGTCATCGGCGTCACATGAATAGGGGAGGCAACGTTTGCCAGCGCGCGCTCGAGCAAGTGTCCTGCGATCGCTTTGCGGCAACTCCCTCACATCTCGTCCATCGATCGCCAGCACGTCAAATGCGACGAATGCTGAAGGTATGTCCTTTGCCAACTTCGCGACGCGAGAAGCTGCGGGATGAAGCCTGAGTTGGAGAGCGTTGAAATCCAGCCCATGTGTAGTGGGAATGACGATCTCGCCGTCGACCACGCAGTCGAGCGGCAGGTTGACGAGCAGGGCGTCCCGAAGCTCCGGGAAGTAGCGATCGAGCGGTCGTAGGTCGCGGCTCTGAATGAAGAGGTCGGACTCACGGCGAAAGACGATCGCGCGAAACCCGTCCCACTTCGGCTCGTAAAGAAACCCGCCTCCTTCCGGCAGCGCCTCCGCCAGCTTCGCCAGCATCGGTTCGACTGGCGGCGCGATCGCGAACGTCGCCGGTGACTTCGGCTGGTCCATGGAAACGGTTGTATCAAAGACGCCGATGGCTTTGTCACGTTTCTTCATCGCCAGGTACTGACTTCGACACGTGTCAGTCGTAAGACCAACTATGAAACGTCTCGTTGTCATTCTCCTTCTCGTTCTCGTCGTGACCTCGCAAGCGGTCTGGGCGCAATCTCGTTCATCGGCAAACGTCATTCAACGCGGTGGCGCGCCGAACCTGACTTCGTTGCTCGTGGGGCTCGTCCCCGCGGAACCACTGGAACTGACAGGCGCGGTTGACAGCAATAGTCCTGCAGTCTGGGATCTCGTCTCGGGTCAGCAAACGATGGTCGTGCTGACTTCGTTCGCAGGCCGCACCAGTCGTGCGCTTGGAAATCTTGATGCGTTGACGCCGGCGGTCCCCGTCAAACTTCGCCCCTGGCCTGGCGGTGGCGTGTGGATGGAAGCCGTCGTCTCTGCGCCTGACGGCACGTGGTACGGCTACTACCACAACGAACGCGTTGCAACGGCGTGTGGCGACACGACGAAGGTTGTCCCTCGCATCGGTGCCGCGCGTTCGAAGGATCACGGGGCGACGTGGTACGACCTCGGGATCATCCTCGAGGCGCCGGAATCGACCTTCGTGTGCAACACCAACAACCGTTACTTCGTTGGCGGTGTCGGCGACCTTTCCGTGGTGCTCGATCGCAGCGGTCAGTTCCTGTATGTGTTCTTCTCACAGTACGGACGCACGGTCGCAGAGCAGGGCGTTGGCGTGGCGCGGATGGTCTGGGGCGACCGGGACAGGCCGGTAGGAAAGCTCGATGTCTGGAGCGGCGGTGTGTGGCTGCCGATCTCCGGAACCCATGTGACCGACGTGACGCCAGTCTTCATGACCAATCGGCTCTGGCACGGTCCCGATGGCCATGTCGATGCGTATTGGGGGCCCACGGTCCACTGGAACGAGTATCTCCAGCAGTATGTGATGCTGCTCAATCGATCGGCTGACGAGAGCTTCTCGCAGGAAGGGATCTACGTGTCGATGAGCGTGAACCTCGATCAACCTTCGACGTGGTCGGCGCCGACGAAGATCCTGGATGGCGGCCAGTGGTATCCGCAGGTGATCGGAATGGAACAGGGCGCCGGCACCGACAAGTTCGCGGGTCAGGAAGCCCGATTCTTCATGAGCGGGCGCTCGACGTACATCATCCGTTTCAACCGGCTTGATGTGCCGAGCACCCGCTAGCGGTTACGCGACGCTTGCGACATCGAGTTTGCGGATGTCGTCGATTCCGTATCGCAGCATCGCAAGCCGTTCGAGACCGTAGCCAATACCGATCGCCGTGTGACGCTTCGGATCGCCCCCGAGATGGCTCACGATGCGATCGGTGAACACACCCCACGCGAGCACTTCGGACCAGTGCCCGTCGGTCTCGACCTCGAGCTCCCATGCCTGGCTGCACATCGCGTACTGCGTCGGCACGATCTTCACCGTTCGGCCGGGAAGCACCCGATCGACCGACTGGAGCACGCGCGCCGTCGCCTGCCACGCGTTGATCCGATCGCGATCGTCGAGCCACAGCACCTCTGCCTGGTGGAACGCCTCGAGGTGCATCGCATCAACCTGGCACAGGCGGTACGCCTTTCCTGATGCGAAGAGCCGCAACGGTTCGCCCGCATAGCGCACCGTCAGCAGAATCGGCAGCGTCAGGTCGTAGCGAAGGATGCGACCGTCGTCGATGCGATGCAGTTCGGTCGGTTCGACATACATCGCGTCGTCCGCGATCGTCTTGCGCGCCTCTGCCAGGTCGACGACCTCAGGGAGCGGCTGCTCCCTGAAGTCATGAAACACCTGTCGCAGCCCATCCAGGATCCGTCCAACCGGATTCTCCGGCAGGTCCGTCAACTGTGGCCGCGCGAGCAGCTCGACGACCTTGGCGGGAAGGTCCTGTCTGATGTCTTCTTCGCGAATGCCACGCTGTTCTGCCATTTCAATCTCCTTGCGCAACCTGTCCCTGATGCGCTGAAGGCGTTTACGCATCGCGGCGTCGTCCACACCGGCGTTGCGGGCGAGGCGCGCGACGCTCCACCCTCCGTGATAGCGCCTGTCGCACAACTGACGTTCCTCGGGCGTCAGCGTGAGTAACGCCGACGCCAGCCGATGGCGCTGCAGATCCGACCATCGCGTTTCCGCTTCGTCCAGCACGGGTACTTCCGGCACGTCGTCCAGCCGGAGCAATGTGACTCGCCGGGCGCGTCGCATGTTCAGCGCGACGGTAATCGTGATGCGGCGAAGCCATCCAGGAAACGCCGACGGCTCATGCAGATCTCCGAGCCGGCGGAACGCTCGCAGATAGGCCTGCTGCACCGCATCCTGCGCCACGACTGGATCGCGCAGGACGCCCACCGCGACGGCGTACGCCATCGTCTGGGTGGCCTGCACGAGGCGACCGTAGGCGTCCATGTCTCCCGCCTGAGCTGCCACGACCAGATCGTTGAGGGATTCCATTTCCGTCAGTCGCCTAAAGGACAGTTGGAAATGAAAAGTGTGACATGGCCCGCAGCCTCAGTAATATTGACGACGAGGTCAGGACGAAAATGGGTTTCTGTGAGCACTGTGCAGGGCAGCGGTTCGATCGCGCGCAGGTCCTTCGAGCCCTGAGAGCCGCAAGGCGGAAATTGCCGCGGCGGGAACGATCCAGCCAGGCCGATGCGGCTCTGGCGGCGGCGATTCAGGCCGTGCGCTCTCTTGAAATTCCGCACATCGAATACTTCGACGAAGTCACCGGAGACGAAGTCCTGCATTAGCCGGAGCTTCGGCGCGCGCGCTCGCCGGTCTGCTTCGCCTCGTTCCGACGGTCCCGCATGTGCAACAGCATCCCGGTTGTCCACCCGAACAAGGTGAACAATGCGATGCCGTTCTGAACTGCGAACTGCCAAGCGTTTCTGCTCCAAACCAACGGAATGGCAACGCGACGAGATAGGCCGGAATCAAGACGACCGCGACGACAAACCCCAGCCCGACCGCGATGCAAGGATGGCGGCAAAGGACCGAGAAGGTTTTCTCCCCAGGACAGTGCACACGTCCTTCAGGCGCGCGACCCAGCCAGCCGAGGTCGGCCGGACGCGCGAAAGAGGGCTTCGGTCATCACGCTCAGGAATTCTGGAGACCGTTCGTAGACCACGTGGGAACGCAGCAGCCCTCCGCCTCCCTGTGAGCCGAACGTTTCGAAGCGCTCAAAACGCCGCGAATCTCTTGAGATCTGCCCGAGACGCGATCCGCTCGATTGTGGAAGTTGATCCATTGGAAGTCGGGATGCGCCGACGGTTGCGCCGTGCGCAACGTCCACGGCCAGAAGAATCGAATCTTCTCGAGCGGGCTGCCGATGGTGAAGAAGCGCGCGGGGCGGGCGCAGGCGCGTCCGGCGGGAGGCCCGAAACCACTCAAGGCATGAAACGCGATGACCGTCCCCAGACTGTGCGCGAGCACGTTCACCTGTCGCAGCCGTCCTTCCGCGCTCGCGCCATCTGCGTGTGAAAGCGCTCAAGAATCTCGAACGCGGGACCTTCGCCCTCGACGATCGATCCCATGTAGTTCGGGACGTCAGCGACGACGGCAGTCCAGCAAATCGTCGATGAGGGTCGGGGTGTCGGTCGTAAAGCTGGCGGGCGCTTGGCGCGCTCGAGCGGGGGAGAGCTTCTGAGCCTGCAGTATTCGTTCTTCGAACGCCTCCAGTCGCGGCTGATCGAGGATCTGCGCGAAGAGTCGGGCACCGACGTACAGCAGGTAGCCAGCCGGCACGAGCGGGACGAGCGTGACACACACGCCACCAGACGAGGGCCCGGAGTACTCGGGTGACAGGAGCATCCGAGATGGCGGCACCAGACCGGATGCCACACGAGTGTGTTGGGAATGTGCCACGTGAATGTGCCCTCGCGACTGTACTCCGCCGAGAGGACATCGGCCCAATACACTTCATAAAGCCGGACGGTCTGTCCGTTTGCCGTCACCGTGCACCGGGTAGCTGTCGACCGTCGCGACTCGACCTGAGGGCGTCGCCGTAGGCCGCCTTCAATCCGACGATCAACTTCTCAGTCGTCTCGCCGCGACGTTGCTCGCCGATGCCGTGGACGATAAGGAGTGCGATCATCAACGCTTCACAATAGACGTATACCAATGGGCTTTCAAATTCGAAGGGCGTCAGTCGACGACGCGGCGGGAATAGCTGGTGTGATGCGCGCCGTGGTCGCTGAACGTGTGCATTCGGCGATCGACCGCGCATGGACAGCTGACGAGGAGCGCCGTTATCTCGAGTCGCTTTCCAGTCGCGAGACGTTCCACGTGGCGATTGAGGATTCGGGAGCCGTCGTTGGCTGTCAGAGTCTGGAGCTGTACTCGACAGTCCTCACCACCATGTCGCACGTCGCGCAGGTCGGCACGTTCGTGCTTCCCTCGTGGCGCGGGCGTGGAGTGGGCCCCGCGCTCTTCGAGGCCACGCGTCCGTTTGCAGTGCGCGCTGGATATCGAAAGCTGGTCATCACCGTGCGAGGATCGAACGCTTCGGCGCTGTCTTTCTACCGTGGCCTGGGATTCGTCGAGTGCGGCCGATTGAGCGAGCAGGTCGTGATCGACGGCAAGGACGATGACGAGGTGTTGTTGGAGATGTTCCTCGAGCGGCGGGAATAGACGGTGGAATGATTCGCGCGGTCCGATGGGGCGAGGGGGCGACGGTGCGATGGTCCGGTCCGAAGGTGCGAGGGTCCCGTCGGACCGTGCTGGTTCCGTCTAAAGTCCCTCCGCCAGATCGTCGCTACGCCACGTCGACACACGTTCGACAAATTCCTCGTCTTCGATCTCGTGACACAGCCTCGTCAGTTCCTCGCGCCTGGCTCCGCGCCAACGAAGATCGTCGAGTTGCTCGCTGAGCGGCACGTCCACTCGCAGCGTGGCCAGTCGCCGATACAGATACGCCTCGTCCCGATGCTCGCGAAGGCTGACTGCCAGCGCCGCAGCGCCCCGCACACTGACTCGCCATTCCGACTCGCGATCCGGGATCGATTCGATGTGCCCGTAGTGCGCCAGCAATGCCGCAGCGGACTTACTGCCCCAGCGCGGTACGCCCGGATAACCGTCTGCAGCATCGCCGACGAGCGCCAGCCAGTCCGGAATCGAGGCGGGCGGCACGCCAAACTTCTCGATCACGCCGGCGGCATCGATGACGCGACGCTGACGGCGATCGAGGCACACGACCTTGTTGTCGCGAACGCACTGCGCCATGTCCTTGTCCGGCGTGCAGAGGACGACCTGCTCGACGCCCGGCGCATCGCGCCATCGCTCCGCCGCCGCCGCGATCGCATCGTCCGCCTCGAACTCGACCATCGGCCAGACGACGATGCCGAGCGCGTGAGCGGCGCGCTCAGCGAGTGGGAATTGCGCCATGAGATCGTCCGGGACGCCTGCGCTGGTCTTGTAGCCGTCGAAGAGATCGTTGCGAAAGGACTCGATGACGTGATCGAAGGCGCAGGCAATGTGGGTCACGGCAGGCTCGCGCACCAGCGCGAAGAGCGAACGCAGGATGCCGCGCGTGGCGCCGACCTCTGGGCCGTCTGCGGTCGTCGCCTTGGGTGCGCCGAAGTACGAGCGGAATAGTTCGTAGGTGCCGTCAACCAGGTAGATGCGGCTGACCGGCGGAGTCGCGTTCACCGAGTCGTTCAACACGAGTCAAGGATACAGGCCAGCCGGTGTATCCTGCGCTACACGGCTTCGACGAAACAGGGAGGGACCATGTCAGTGCGAGTGCAGGTGTTCGGACTCTTACTCTTCACGATGGTCTCGACTCTCGTGCACGCACAGGCGACACGCACCGTGCGGGACGGCGTCTACAGCGACGCGCAGGCCGCCCGCGGCGCAACCCTCTACGGCCAGCAGTGTGCGTCGTGCCACGGCGACAAGCTCGAAGGTGTGCAGGGTCCGCCACTGACGACCGACGTGTTCCTTGGCCGTTGGCAGGCGCAGCCGCTTTCTGATCTGGCCAACAAGATCCGCAACACGATGCCCGCCGGCAATCCGGGTACCCTCACGCCCCAGCAATCAACCGACCTCGTCGCCCATATTCTGAAGACCGGCAGCTTCCCGTCTGGTGCGTCCGAGCTGGCGTCGGACGATGCCGCGCTGAGCCGAATCGGTTGGCCGAAAGGTCTCGTCACCGCCGCTGCGCAGACGGGACCAGGCCGCGTGTTTCCGCCGCTCGGGAACATGGCGCAGTTGATGCGCGGCATCTTCTTCCCGAACGCGAATCTGATCTTCACGGTGCAAACACACGATCCTGCAGAGAAGCCCCAGCCGGCTGCAGGCGGAGGTCAGACGGGTGGCTTCTCGTTCGTCGAATGGGGAGCCGGGATCTATGGCGGATGGGAGCTCGTGGACAACGCCGCAATTGCGCTGGCTGACGCGTCGCCGTTGATGCTCACGCCGGGTATTCGATGCGAGAACGGCCGGCTGGCCCCGGTGACGGAGCCGGACTGGATCAAGTACACGGAAGACATGATCGCCATCGCGCGCAAGACCTACCAGGCGTCGCAGTCGAGGAAGCAGGACGCCGTTTCGGAGGCGACTGGTGATCTGTCCGATGCCTGCGCCGCCTGCCATCAGGCCTATCGCGACGTTCGTGTGAGAGGTCGCGCGGCGCTGGATCCGACCGATCCAGCGAACAAGGCAAACCGGTGCCTGCCGCGATCGAACACAGCGCGCTGAGCGGCCTCAGCGCTCGACGAAGGCCCTCAGTCGGTTGATCGCCGAGTCCCACTGATCGGAGATCTGATCGAGGCAGCGGCGCGCCATCTCGAGCCGGCGAGTCTCCAGCTCCCAGATCTGCTCACGGCCGCTGCGCGCGTTCTTCGCGAGCCCCGCGTCGGCCAGCGCGTTGAGGTGCTTCGTGATCGCCTGCCTGGTGACGCCGGCACCCTCGCTGAGCCGGGTGATCGAGAGCGGCCCCTCGGCACAGAGCCGCGCCACGATCTGCAGGCGCGTCTCGTCGCCAAGCGCTGCGAATACTGGTGCGCTGTCGTGCAGCTTCGCGGCGACGGCGGCGCTACGTGCGCGAGACATAACGCTCGATGTTCTGCAGTTGTTCGCTCCAGCCGTCGCTGTTCATCCTGAACGCCTCGGCGCGCCTCGAGAGCGGAACGCGATCGAACCCCGATTCGACAATCGTGAGACGCGTGCCGCCGGGCGCGTCCTCGAGCGTGAATTCGACGAGCGTCATCGGCTCCGGGGAGTAGTCCACCTTGGGATCGATGGCGTACGGGATGCCAGCGATACGAGAAGAACCGCTCCGGCTCCATCCGCTCCACCAAGACTTCCATCGTCACGTATTCGTAGCCGGGATAGGTGATGTGTCCGCGGATGAGTGGCGCCCACGGCGAACTCGCCGTCGAGCCGCACGCGAAACCATTCGCCGAACTGCCGCGCGTCGGCGATGGCTCGCCACACGCGAGCGCGCGGTGCGGCGAGCGTGACGGTCTTTTCGATTCGATCGGTGCTGGTCGTCGTCTCCATGTGCAACCTCTTGGTTGCCTAATGTAGCGCAGCGCGGCTCGATATGCAACCTCATGGTTGCGCCTCGATGATCGCCGTGCAGGGCGCTCGCCAGTGCCGCTGGCGAAGACCTCGCAGGCCGTTTCCGTCTATCTTGGTAAGCGTGCTTGGACTCATCGTCACAATCGGTGCGGTCGTGCTGGCGCATGTCGCACCCTTTCCATTCCTGTTCGACGTCACCGACGAGACGGTGTGGAGAATGCCGCGGACGGCGACGCCAACCGTCTATCTCACCTTCGATGACGGTCCCAACCCGAGGCCACGCCTCAATTGCTCGACGTGCTGGCGCGCCACGGCGTTCGCGCGACGTTCTTCGTCATCGACAAGCACCTCACACATGAGACCGCACCCATCGTCCGCCGCACGTTCGAGGAAGGACATGCGGTCGCGTCCATTGGCACTCTCGCGAGCTGATGTTTCGTGGACCGCTGTACGTCGCGAGCACGCTTCAGGAGGCCGCGGCGCGTATGGAGGTCCTGACTGGGCATGCGGCGTGCCGCGCGTTTCGTCCACATGGCGGCAATCGAAGCATTCCGATGATTCAGGGCGCCGGCAAAGCCGGGTACCTCGTTGTCGGCTGGGGCTGGATGCTGTGGGACTTCAATTGGTTCAGGAAGCGGAACGCCGACGACCTGGTGCCGCGCCTGGCCGACCATGCCTCGCCGGGTGACATCATCGTGATTCACGACGGACACCACGAGAATCCCCGATCGGATCGCCGCTATGCGATCGAGACGGTCGATCGGCTCATCCCGAAACTGCGCGAGAAAGGTTTCGAGTTCGGGACGATCTGCCCCTAACAACTCCCAACCTCCAACTTCCAACTCCCAACTTCGAAACACCCCGTTACCTTGGGCGTTGGGAATTGGGAGTTGGGAGTTGACGATCGTCAGGGTAGGGCAAAAACGTAGACCTGTCCGGCCGTGCTCGGGTGAAGCTCCGGAGTGACGCGAAGTGTCGCGTTCGCCACTCCTGACGGACCGGTCGCCACCGACACGTACTGCTTGCCGTCAACCGAGAATGTGATCGGGTAGCCGCTGACCGGCGCGCCGAGATTCGTCTCCCACAACACCTTGCCGGTGCGTTCGTCGAAGGCGCGGAAGCGGCCGTTGGCATCGCCACCGAAGATGAGACCGCCGCCGGTCGAGACCAGCGAGAAGACACCTGCGCGCTGTTCGTACTTCCAGAGCGTCTTGCCCGTCTCGACGGAGATCGCCCACACCGCGCCAACCTTGTCGGTACCCGGCGCGATGATGGTGGGGAAGTCGAGCCCGTAGACCTTCGACGGATCGCGCTTGTCGGTGTTCGTCGTGAAATTGCCGCACAGGTTCTGCATCGGCATGTACATCACGTTGGTCTTCGGGTTGTACGCGCCTGCCGGCCAGTTCTTGCCGCCCTGTGCGCCGGGGCAGATCATCTTCGTCTCACCGAGCCTGGAAAACGTCGCTTCGGGATTCACGGTGACGACGCCGGTGGCGCCATCGATGCCTTTGATCACGTTCTGCATGATCGTCGGGCGCGCCCACAGGAACTCGCCGGTCTGACGATCGAGCGTGTAGACGACGCCTGTCTTGCCCGGGATGCCAGTCACGACCTTGCGTCGCTCGCCCGGCTTCACCTTGGGATTGATCCACGCGACTTCCTTCGGGTCTGGCGCGATGGCAGTCTCCACCAGCAACCGCTCGAAGGGATGATCGAGGTCCCAGTGATCGACGAGGTGCTGGTAATGCCAGACGATCTTTCCCGTGTCGGCGTCGAGCGCGAGCGTCGAGTTGTGGTAGAGGTACGTCTTGTCGTTGCCCGCCAATATGAACTTCGGCGCGGGAATCGTCACTGACGTGCCGACGAAGATGCGATTGGTCTCGGGATCGTAGCTCGGCACCATCCAGGTGCCCACGTGCCAGCGCTCGGCCATCGGCACGTCGCCCCAGGTCTCGTATCCAGGCTCCCCCGGCAGTGGAATCGTGCGCGTGCGCCAGACCTCTTTGCCCGTCTGCGCGTCGTGCGCGGTGATGATGCAGGCGTCGTTGCCGGCATCGGGCTGGCACTGACGGCCGGTGATGACCTTGCCGTTGGCGATGATGGGACCCGCGCTCGACGCGCGCGCGCTTCTTCGCTTCCATCACCGCCGTTTCCCAGACCAGGTTGCCGGTGTGAACGTCAACCGCGTAGATCTGATTGTCAGCGCTGCCGTCGATGAGCGTGCTGCCCCACATCGCGATGTTCCGATTGGTGCCGCCGTTCACGCCCTCGGGTAGTTTGCGGCGGTACTCCCACACCTGGTCGCCGCTCTTCGCGTTGATTGCCTGGATCACGTCGCCGGGGCCGGGGAGGTACATGACGCCGTCGTAGACGAGCGGCGTCGCTTCCACGGTGCCGGTGCCCATGCCGCGCGTCCACACCATCTTCAGGCGTGCGACGTTGTTGCGATCGATCTGATCGAGCGGGCTGTAGCCCCACCCATCGAGTGTGCGCCGCCACGACAGCCAGTTCGCCGGGTCCGGCTTCCAGAGCATTTCGTCGGTCACTGGAACGTAGGGATGATTGCCGTTCGTGGCAGCCGGGCGGGTTTGTGCGTAGCTGCCGAGGCTCGCCACGACGACCATGGTGAGGAACGAAAAGACGAAGCGATTCATGAGGGCTCCAGTAACTAACCACGAAGCTCGCGAAGGGCACGAAGAACTCGGAGATTCCTTATGGATTCTCCTGATCTTCGTGGCCTTCGTGTTCTTCGCGGCCTTCGTGTTTCAGAAGTCGATCTGCGCGCTGAACTTCGCGAAGCGTGCCGTCATCACCGTCGTCGGCGTGAGCCACGGTCCGTTCGCGATGAAGTTCTCGTTGTAGCTCAGGCCGGGCGCGGCGTTGATGATGTTGAAGATGTCCATGCCGACGTTGGCCCGCATGCCGCCAAACTGCAGGAGCTTGGCGATGCGCAGGTGCAGTTCGTTGACCCGCTCGCCGTACTTGGTGCCCGGCTCGATCAGGTTCACCGTCGCGTTGGCGGCTCCACCCGACAGCGGACGACCGAGGATCGGAGCGATCGCGGAATTCGGCACGGTGTAGTTGGCGCGCAGATGACCGCCGTTCGTGGGCGTGCCTGCGAAGCTCACGACCATCCCGGGTTTGCTGAGGAACGTCACCCCGAGCTGCATCTCGACTTTCGGGATGTTGTAAGTCGCGAGGCCCTTGTAGTACGGCAAGTAGCCGGTCACGACGTGGCAGTACGGATCCAGTAACGCGGTCTCCGGAACCTTCGCGCGGATCTCACAACTGTCGGACGTGGTGCGGCCGAAGTTGAAGCCGCCCTGGACGGTGAGCCGCGAGAGCCGGGCGTTTGCGCTGAAGTCCACGCCGTTGAAGAACACGTACTGGTCTCCGTACTTGTCCGACGAGGTGATGAAGTTGTTGGTCTGGCCGAAGACATTCGGGTTGATGTCGTAGAGTCCCCCGACCTGATATCCACCACCACCGGGCAGCCGCGAGTCTTGCGGAGCCGTGACGGAGAACTCCGTGACGTCGTTGGGCCCAATCGCCAGATTGTCCGTCACGTTGAATCCGTGGAATACGCGTTTCACGTAGCCGACGTCGATCGACACGCGCGGGATGACTTCGTGCTGAACGGAGATGCCGTAGTTCCAGTCCGACGGCCTGTACGCCCCATCCATGCTGGATGTCCGGATCGACGGTGTTGCTGAAGACGTTCGCGTTGCCGAAATTCCGGTTCGCGTACGCACCACAGACGTCACCGCCTGACGCTCGAAGGTCCTGCGCGTTGGGGTTCAGCAGATCGCAGTCCGCGACGAAATCGCGGTCCACGTCGGTCCACGCGCGCGACACGCTCGACGGAATCCGGCTCGTCGGATTCGCGAAGGCATACCGCCTGCCAGTGAACGCCGCCTCGAGATAGCGCCCGAACGTTCCCTTGACCGCCGTCTTGCCGTTGCCGAACAGGTCGTAGACCACCGAGACACGTGGACCGATGTCGTTGAAGGAATCGACGAGCGGCGTCTTGGGGAAGGTCACTGCATTCGGGAAGAATGCCGCCGGTCCGACCTGCTGCTCCGGGCTCCAGCTCCATGCCTTGTCGTACCGCAGAGCCCCCTGCACGGTCAGTCGATTGCGGGTCCACTGCCCCTGCACGTAGAGGCTGTCAGTACGCATCCAGAGGTCGTTGGGATAGTCGTTGATGAACATGGTGAGCTGGTTCGGCACACCGTTGTTCACGCGATACTGCAGGTTGTTCGGCGCACGGTTGGTGCTGCGAATGTCGCCGAGGAGATTGCCCTGGTATCCGGCTTTGAACGACAGCGCACCAGTGACCCTCGCCATGTTTGCGCGCCAGTTGTAGATGCGGTTCTTGTTGCGGCCGCTGATGAAGAGGTCGACGCTCTGCGAGCGATAGATCAATCCGGCGATGTTGCCGTTGGCGGGGCAGCCGGCCGTGCACTGCTCCTGCATCCGGATCAGGTCGCCGGTATAGGGATCGGTCTTTGAGCGACCGCCCCAGTCGGCGCGGTAGAGGCCGAACGCCACGTCCACCAGCAACTGGTTGTTGATCGGCGACGTCCACGCGAGCTGCCCCACCTGCACGGGCCACTGGTCGCCTGCCGCTCTCGACTCCGGTGAGGACAACGCCTGCTGACTGCCGTTCTCGCAGCTCTTGCAGATGAACTGCTCGTCCCAGAAGAAGTTCACCTTGTTGCGTGGCGTTACCTGTCCTGTGAGACGCAGACCGAAGTTGTGGTTCTCGCGATCGATGATCGCCTGGTGGCTCAAGTCTGGCTCGTAGGTCCAGACATTCGGATTGCCTTCGTTCTTGTTGTAGAACATGTCGAAGAGCTGCGCGGTGCCCTGCCGTCGCGTCGATCCGAAGAACCAGAGTCGATCCTTGCTGATCGGCCCACCGACGGCGGCGCTGATGTCGTAGTTCGTGATGAGGGGCGTCGGCGCCACTGCACCGGCAGCTTTGAGCTCGTCGGTCAGGTTGGTGCCCTGGAGAGATTCTGGTCCCCAGCCGGCGTAGAAGCTGCCGCTGAATAAGTTGCCTCCGGTACGTGGCACCATGTTCAACACCGGCCCGCCCGTCTCTGTTTCACCGAGTGCGCCGGCCACGGTGACGGAGATTTCCTGCGAGTTCCTCGAGTCCGAGAAGTAGTTCGACGAGCTTCCTTGCGGCACCGAGATGAGCAGGCCATCGAGCAACAGCCGGCCTTCCTCGTTGGCGCGGCCGGCGAGGAGTGCACCATGCGAGCTGAACGTGCAGGCACAGGGGCCGGTGGCGATGTCCTGCGAGCCACCCACGATTCCCGGCGCAAGCGACAGGATCGACGAGTAACCACCTGCCGTCGGCAGTGCGGTGATGACGTCTCTCGAGACCACAGATTCGCGCCGCGCAGTCTGCACGTCGACGATCGGCGACTCGCCCGTCACGGTGATCGTCTCTTCGAGTGTCCCGACCCGCAGTTCGGCGTTGACGGCAAACGTGGCAGAGCCAGCAATGTCGATCGCCTCGCGGCGAACCGTGCTGAAGCCCGCCAGCGTAAACGTCACGGTGTAGCGGCCGGGACGCAAGTTCTCAATTCGATACTGGCCCGTGGCGTCGGTGACGGCGCCGCGGACTTTTTCAATCAACTCGGGGCTCGACGCCTCGACGGTGACACCGGGGAGCACCGCTCCCGACGTGTCTTTGACAGAGCCTGTGATCGAGGCTTGTGTTTGCGCGTAGAGCAACGTGGGCGCGAGCAGGAGGCACCCTAACAGCGCTCCGACTCTCAGACTTGGAGACATCGATTCCCTCCGTATTGTGGGGGTCAACCTTGACCTCGACCACGAAGGTGCTCAATACCCAAAATCGGGTATCGAGGCGCTATTCGATGTGGATAATGCCCCGCCGCAATGCGACATTCACGGCGGCGGTTCGTTCGTTCACTCGAAGCTTCGCGAAAATGTTCTTTACGTGCACGGGAACCGTGTCGTCGCTGAGGCCGAGAATGGCAGCGATCTCCTTGTTCCGCTTGCCCAGGGAGACGAGTTGGAGCACCTGAATCTCCCGCGGCGTCAATGTTGGATTCGCGGCACGCTGATCGAGCCGGGCTCTCACGTCGGGAGCCATCGGATGTCCCCCGGCGTGCACTTCCCGCACGACACGGATCAGGTCGTCGGAGAGTGCGTCCTTCAACAGGTAGGTCGCGGCGCCCGCGGACAACGCGCGATGAATGTCCTCATCGCCCTGATACATCGTCAGCACGACGATGCGCGCGTCCGGATAGTCGCGCCTGATCTCTTTGATCGCGTCGATACCGTTGCGTTCGCCGAGACGAAGATCCATCAGCGTGACGTCAGGGCGATGCCGCTTGAATTCCGCCACCGCTTCGTCGGCGTTGGCCGCGCTCGCCACCACCTCGATATCCGGTTCACGCGCGAGGATCAGCGCGATTCCTTCACGGACGATGCGATGGTCGTCAACACACAGTACTCGGATCGAAGAAGGGGTCGTCATATGGCTGCTGGCAGGCTATTTCTCGTGTGACCGGAACGTGGTATCGCTGCTTCGATCACCGTGCCTCGTCCGGCGGAAGAGGTGATGGTGAACGTGCCGCCCAATTCCTCAGCGCGCTCCCTCATCGTCGTGAGGCCGTAGTGACCGGCGTCATCGGCCCGCGATCGGATGCCGTCGATGCCGCGGCCGTCGTCTTCCACCCGCAGCACCACCATCTCGGGACCGAAGGTGAGCTCGAGGTGAATGCGCCGAGCCTGGGCGTGCCGGACGGCGTTGGTGATCGCCTCCTGCCCGATGCGCAGCAGTTGGTTGTCAACCTTGGGAGGGCGGACCGAGTCGGTCCCGCTGACCAGCGACGTGAACCGTACCGGTTTATCGCCGATCGACTCCTTTGCAAACGCGCGGAGCGCCGCGGCGAGGTCGTGCGTTTCAAGAATCGGTGAGCGGAGATCCCAGATCGATTGGCGCGCTTCACGGATGTAGGCCTCGACCTGGCGGCGGATGCGCGTCAACTGCTCCCGGGCGCTCACCGACGATGGCCCGAGGGCATTTGCAATGCCATCGAATTGCAAGGCCACGCCGACCAGGCTTTGCAGCAGTGTGTCGTGAATCTCGCGGCTCAGGCGCGCACGTTCGGCGAGCGCCAGCGAGAACTGCCTGCGGACGAGCGCGAGACGGAATCGCCACGCGAGCACGACGCACGCGACGATCATCGTGAGAGCCAGCGCGTAGAACCAGCGTGTCTGATAAATCGCCGGTTGAATCGTGAACGGCCAGTCGGCAGCCGACGTGCTCCATGTGCCGTCTTCTGCGTGCGCCTCGACATGGAACCGGTAGTCACGGGGCGACAGGTTCGTATAGAAGACCGTGCGTCGCGGACCGGCGTCCACCCAGTCGGTGTCGAAGCCGTCGAGCCGGTAGCGGAAGCGGATGCGATTGGAGTCGCTGAACGTCAGCACAGTGAAGCTGACTTCGAGCCGCCGCGTTCCCGCCGGCAGGCTGTGTTGATTGAGGTCCATCCTGCGATCGTTGGCGATCGCTTCTTCGATGCGGATCACCGGCGGCCCGGTTCGCGGCATCAGTTCGCCGGGATCAACTTCGGTGACGCCGCCGCCACGCACGAACCAGAGGCGGCCGTTCGCTTCGCGAGCCGAATTGATGTTTCCCAATGCCGAGCCTGCGAGTCCGTCCTTCGGGTCGTACATCTGATACGGCATGCGACGAGAAGGACTGGCGATTGCCAGCGCGATATCGTTGCGCGAAAGGCGAACGAGCCCGCGATCGAGACTGAGCCACAGATCGCCTGTCAAGTCCTGGACGATCGACCACACGCGATCACCGGGAAGGCCTTGTGCCGAGCCGACTGACGTGACGCGGCCGTTTGCGAATCTGCTCAGGCCGCTGCTCGTGCCGAGCCACACGACACCGTCGCTGTCCTCGAACATGTCGTAGAGAGCGATGTTCGAGCTTGCCTCGATCCCTTCGCTCGAGCCCAGGACGTGGAAGCGCCCGTCCGGTTCAACGAGACCGATCTGTTTGCCTGAACCAATCCAGAGACGTTGCCGGGTATCGGCGCGAGCGAACGTGATCGTTTTGAACGTTGCGTTGGGCGGAAGCGTCAGCGGAACGGGCGTCCCGCCGGTCCAGCGATAGACCCACTGACCGTCGGCGAGCCAGAGCCCGCCTCCGGCGGCCGGTGAGATCGAGAGCACGAGCATCTCGCCTCGTGTGCCGAGATCCTCATGAACCATCCGCCCATCGACCAGGCGCCACAGCCCATCGGCAGCACCGATCCACAGCGTTCCGTGGTTGTCGCGAAAGATCGTGCGTATCTCTGGTGCGGCCGATCCGAAGTGCACCGGCTTCCACCCGGCCGACGAGCGCACGAGTTCCACAAGTCCCTTGGTTGTGCCTGCGAGCACGCCGTCCGTTCGCCACGGCCGAACGGTCAATACGAAACCAACATCTTCGAGCGGCGTGAGCGGACGCTTCGTCAGGCGGTGGAGGCCGACTGTCGTTCCCACCCACACATTGCTGTCGCGATCCTCCATGATGGAGAGCACGGAGTCGCTCGAGAGGCCGGTGCGCAGCGCCGCGCGCTCGATCGCTGCGTCCTTATCTGCCGATCGAACACGCCACAGACCATCGCCGAATGTGCCAACCCAGAGCACGTCCTGCCGGTCGTGCATCAGTCGATAGCCGGCAGCTTCAAGCGTGTGGTTTGGCGGATGGGCGGCGCCGAGTTGACGAAAGCCTGCTGCAATGTCGGTCGTCCAGATGTGTCCCTTGCTGTCCTCGTCGATTCCCCACACATGCTCGTCGGAGACGATGCGGAATCCCGTCGTGCCTGCGATCTGCTCGAACACGCCCCATCGAGTGCCGACCCACAACGTGCCGGTGCGGCTGACGAACACATGACGCACCTGACCCACGCGCGACTTCCACGGCAGCGTCACCCGATGCCATCTGTTCTCGTCCCACCGGTACAGATCCCAGTCAACGATCGCCCACACGGTGCCGCGACCGTCCTCGACGACAGCGGTGACCTCCTCGAGTCCCTCGAGGCCGGTGTCGAAGCGTTGAAGCTTGCCGTCACCAATTCTTCCGACGCTTGCAGGATCGGCCGACCCGATCCACAGGGCGCCGCTTTTCGCGACGGACAGTGTTTTGATCGACCCTCGGACCGGCGTGTCGTTGAGAGTGTCCCAGTTGAAAAATCGCCAGCCGTCGAAGCGGAGGAGGCCGGCATCGGCGCCGATCCAGAGATAGCCGTCGTCGGTCTGGGCTATCGCGTAGACCGACCCGAGCGGACGGCCTGCGCCGTCGTTCCACGACGTAAAGGAATAGCCGGAGAGTATGCCGTCCGCAGACGAGGCGGCGGCCGACACACCCACGCCACCGAGTAAGCTCAGCGCGAGCGCGAGGCGAACGAACACCACGAGGCGAACGATAGCAGAGATGTAAAAAGATCGCCTCGAACGGCGCCTGAGCTGCTACCTAATTTGAGGTATGAGGCGAAGGCCGCGTTGCGACCCTCGCCCTAACCCTGACCTATCGGCCGCACGACGGGGCCACTGTTTTCACTGAGAGGACGGTAACCCTCGAGTGATCGCCGCGAGGCAGTTCTGCCTCGGTTCGGGTCTTCACCTTCGAGTCCGGAGCGTTCTCTCGATCAACCTTGGTCTCCTCCTCAATCTTCACCTTGGCGTCGTCGTCCCCCTTCTTCGCGTCGAGCGCGATTGCGGTGACCAGTACCTGCTCGCCGACGTGCGAGGCCAGTTCGACGCCCTGGCGCGGCGACAGTTCGTAGGACGCCTTCAACCCCGCGATACCGGCGTGGCGGCCGTCCTCGTGTTCGACCTCGGCTCGCGACTTCGTCTTCACGTCCTTACCGTGATTATCGACGTCGGTTTCCACCTTCGACTTCGTCGTGACTTCATCACCCGAACGCGCGGTCGCGTTGTTGAGCGTAAAGACTCCAGCGGGTCCGCGCTCGAGACAACCCGTGAGCGTGAGCGCACGCGCGTCGTCTCCACTGACCTTCGTTTTCGATGTCACGGTGCTGTCCTGCGCGGCGACCGACACAGCCATGCCGAGTGCGAGCGCAGCGACGGGAATGATTCGATACATCAGCTAACCCTCCATGTGTTCCTGTTCATGTGTTCCTGTTTGCGGAGGCTGCACGAATCAGTCCCGACACGACCTGCATTGCGTGTGGGTGATCTACCTGAGGCGATGCGGAGGCCGCAAGGTAGAGGCGGGTCGTTAGACCAATCTGATCAGGCCTTCAGAACCGACTGATCAAAACAGATCCAACTGACCCTTGCGTGGCTTCTTGTCGTCGAAGACGGTGCGGCCGCCGAGCGAGCGTGAGATCGCACGCTCGTGTGCGATCGTTGCTTCAACATCGGCGTGCGGCTGGCGGCGTCGTTCGATCCCACGAACGAACGCGTCGAGTCGCGACATTCCATCGAGCTTTTCCGAATGTCCAAGCTTCGCGAGATCGAGCGCGCGACGGAGGACGGAGATTGATTGGTCGTAGACACGCAGCGGCACAGGGAAGGGATGTCCGTCTTTTCCTCCATGAGCGAATGCGAAGCGCGCCGGATCGTCGAACCGTGTGGGCGTGCCGTGCACCACTTCCGCGATGAGCGCGAGCGACTGCAGCGTGCGAGGCCCGAGCTGCTCGAGCAGCAGGAACGATGCGAAGTCACGCAAGTCCCGTTCGTGGGCCAGAGCGAGGACGGCGCCGAGGCGCTTCTCATTCACGTCAGACGCTCGCACGTCGTGTCGCGCGGGCATCTCGAGTCGCCGAACCTCCGCCAGCGTGCGCGAGGGATCCTCGCGTGCGATGGCCAGCAGCGCATCCTGCGCGGGTCGCGCCTGTGGATCGACGAGGTTCATGATCGTACCGGCGTGCTCGCCGACGATTGCGGTGTGAGGTTCGGCGGTGAAGTCGCGGACGGTGGCAGAGTGCCAGTGATAGCGACGCGCCGTGCCTGTGGTCTCGTTCATGCCCTGCTGGACGATCGCCCACTCGCCCTCTGATGTCAGCACGAACGAATGCAGGTAGATCTGAAAACCGTCGGCGACCGCGTTGTTGTCGATGCGCGCGGTCAGGCGGCTGGTGCGAACCAGCGCGTCGCCGTCGAGGGTCGTACGGGCGGCGATGTCACGCAGTTCCGCGGGTGTATTGCGCGACTGCTTGCCGCGACCGCCACAGATGTACACGCCGAGCTCGTGCGACCTGGGGTTGAGTCCCTTCTTCAATGCGCCCATCACCGACGTCGTGATGCCGGAGGAGTGCCAGTCCATCCCCATCACCGATCCCAGTGCCTGAAACCAGAAAGGGTCGCTCAGTCGGGAGAGGAGCGCCGATCGATCGTAGTGATAGAGCACGCTCTCCACGATCGCGGTGCCGAGCATCACCATCCGCGTGGCCAGCCAGGGAGGCACGCGGCCGCCGTGCAAGGGCAGATCGGCGACGCCGGAGCGCTTCATCGTGCGATCCTATACTTCTTTGATGGCCTCTCTTTTCGAGCCTCTGGTGTTTCGCACCGGGCTCTCGGCGCGGAACCGTATCGTGCTGGCTCCGCTCACGAACATGCAGAGCCACGCGGACGGCTCGCTCGGCGATGACGAGCTCCGCTGGCTGTCGTCGCGCGCTGATGGCGGCTTCGGTGTGGTGATGACGTGCGCCGCGCATGTGGCTCGCGACGGTCAAGGCTGGCCTGGCGAGTTGGGAGTGTTCGACGACTCTCTGTTGCCGGGTCTGACGACGCTCGCCACGGCGCTTCGCGATCGGGGCGCTACGTCGATCGTCCAGATCTTCCACGGCGGCTTGCGGGCGGATCCAGCGCTCACCGGCACGGTTCCCTGGAGTGCGAGCGACGGAGACGGCATCCGTGCTGCAACCGTGCACGACATCGATCGCGTGATCGGCCAGTTCGCCGACGCCGCTGCGCGAGCGCAGAAAGCCGGATTCGACGGTGTGGAGCTTCATGGTGCGCACGGTTATCTGTTCACGCAGTTCCTGAGCGCAACGCAGAATCGGCGTACCGACGACTGGGGTGGTCCGCTCGAACAGCGCGCGCGGCTGGTACGCGAGGCGTTCCGGGCAGTGCGAGTCCGCGTGGGGCGCGACTTCACCGTGGGCATGCGTTTGTCTCCAGAAGACTTCGGCAACGCCCGCGGCCTCGATCTCGACGAGAGCGTGCAAACCGCTCGCTGGCTGGCGGATGACGGCGCCGATTTCATTCACCTGTCGATGTGGCACTCGCTGTCCAATACCGCCAAGCGGCCGGATACGCACGCCATTCCACTATTCCGCGCGGCGTTGCCGTCCGACGTTGTGATTCTGGCAGCGGGCTCTGTCTGGACGCGAATCGAGGCGGAAGAACTCCTCGTCAAGGGCGCCAATGGCGTGGTGCTCGGGCGGTCGGCGATCATCAACGCCGACTGGCCGCTTGATGCCGTCGATCCGGACTGGGTTCCCCTGCGACCTCCGGTGACGATCGACTCGCTGCGTGCCAGCGGACTGAGTCCGACCTTCGCCGAATACATGCGGCGCTTCAAAGACTTCGTCGTCTGAAATCCGAATGATCGGGCCGTCGCCGCACGAAGTGTTCTTGACTTGAGGTCGGCGATGCCGCACCGTTGCGCGTCATGGCGAAAACAAAACGTGCGCGCAAACCCGGAACCTCATCCGTGCAGAGCGGAGATCCGACGACCCCTCCTGTCATTCGTTCTCGAAGCGCCGGTCGTGGCTCGGCGCAGACACGCGTCCTCGATGCGCGGCCCGACACGCTCGATTTTCGCGATCGGATGTTCGAGCCGACGCTGATCGAAGTCCAGACGGAGCGGCCGCTCGATGAGTACCGCAAGATGAAGGTGCCGATTCTCGATCAGGGCACCGAGGGTGCGTGCACCGGCTTTGGTCTCGCGACCGTCGTGCATTACCTGCTGCGCACGCGCGATGTGATTCGCGACGACGACGAAATCAGCCCGCGGATGCTCTACGACATGGCACGCCGCTACGACGAGTGGCCGGGAGAGAAATACAGCGGCTCGAGCGCGCGCGGCGCCATGAAAGGCTGGCACAAACACGGCATCTGCTCACGCAAACATTGGATCTACGACCGCAAGCTCGAAAAGCAGGACACCAAGCTCTTCGCGAAACGCTACGAGGACGCATTGCGCCGGCCGCTCGGCGCGTACTTCCGCGTCAATCACAAGGACCTCATCGCGATGCACGCCGCGATCACCGAGGTCGGCATTCTCTACGCGACGTCGCAGGTCCACGAAGGATGGCAGAACGTGGGCACGGACGGCGTCATCCAGTGGACGCCCGAGTCTCAGATCATCGGCGGCCATGCGTTCGCCATCGTTGCCTACGACGAGAAAGGCTTCTGGATTCAAAATTCGTGGGCGGACGACTGGGGCAAGGACGGATACGCGCAGATCTCGTACGACGACTGGCTGGCGAACGGCAGTGACATCTGGGTCGCGCGGCTCGGCGCGCCAGTGATCCTGCGCGCGCGCGAGTCGGTGTCGCGCAGCGTGGGCGTGGCATCGCAAGGCTCGCGCGGTTACGTGTTTTGCGATCTCCGCCCGCACATCATCAGCCTGGGCAACAACGGCCAGCTCAAGACCGATGGCACCTACGGGACATCCGAAGACGATGTGAAGGAGATCTTCTCGCAGCTCTCGGATCGCATCGACGCCAGCGGATCAACCATCAAGCACTTGCTGCTCTACGCGCACGGCGGGCTCACGGCCGAGGACTCCGCAATTCAGAAGGTGGCTGACCTGCGCCCGACGCTGCTGGATGCCGGCGTCTATCCGATTTCGTTCATATGGAGAACGGATCTCTGGAGCACCATTGGCAACATCCTGCAGGACGCGGTCACGCGCCGCCGGCCTGAAGGCTTCCTGGACAAGTCGAAGGACTTCATGCTCGACCGGTTGGACGACGGGCTCGAGCCGGTCGCACGGGCCGCGGGCGGTCATCGCGTGTGGGCCGAGATGCAGCAGAACGCGGTCCTCGCCAGTCAGAAGAACGGCGGCCTGCTGGTGGCGTTGAACGAGGTCAAGAAGCTCCTCGCGAAACACCCGAAACTGCAGGTGCACCTGGTGGGACACAGCGCCGGTTCGATTCTTCTTGGTGGACTCGCAGGCGCCAATCAGGCGGCCGGGGGAAAGCCGGTGCAGTTTTCGACCTGCACGATGTGGGCGCCCGCCTGCACGATGGACTTCTATCGAGAGAACTATCTACCGGCCATTCGTGGCGGCACGATCAAGCAGTTCGCGATCTTCACGCTCACCGATCGTGCCGAGCAGGACGACGACTGCGCGAACATCTACCACAAGTCGCTGTTGTATCTCGTGTCACACGCGTTCGAAAAGGAACTCCGCAAACCGTGGTTCCGCGATGCTGACGGTGAGCCGCTGCTCGGCATGGAGAAGTTCCTGAGGAAGCTGTCCGATCGCGATCTTCCGAAGGAGTGGGTGCTCTCGCCGAACGCTGTACCGGAGGGCCGCCCGGGAGCGGCACGTGCGACCACACATGGCGGCTTTGATGATGACGGTGCGACGCTGAGGGCGACCCTGGCGCGAATCCTGGGCGAGTCCGCGGGCAAAGTGGAGTTCGCACACCATCGATCTGAGTCGGCACAACGCGGACGGCGTCAGGCCATCATGCAGCAGACGCGATCGATTTGACCGGCGGCGCGGTGAAAGGGGGACCCCTTCACCGCGCGCGCATCACTCGGTCAGGCGACAGAAGCGAGAGGTTGCTCGGTGCTTTCCGTTGTCGTCGTCCGCGACCGGCGTTCGCCTCGCGTTTCGACGTTACCGCACAGAATTGCACCGTCCTGAACAACCAGGCGGGCGCATGCGACGTTGCCTTCTACCGATCCGCTTCGGCGGATTTCGATCCGCTCGTGAGCGGTGACGCTCCCGAGTATCGTTCCAAAAATCATCACCGACTTCGCCGTGATGTCGGCACAGACGGTTGCGTTGGGTCCGACGGTAAGAACGTGATTGGGCAGGTCGATGCGTCCGTCCACCTGGCCGTCGATGGTCAGATCCTCGGAGCCGGTGATGTCCCCTTTGACGCAAATCGATCGCCCGAATTGCGCCGTCTTCGAGTCGTTGCTGTCCCCGAGCTTTGGTTTGGAAGCGGCTGATGTTTCAACGGGTTGAACTGGCCTGAACTTATCCTGTCGCGAGTCGTCTTGATTCCACATGCGGAAGTCCCCCGAGACTTTCTCGGCTCGGGAGCGTCGAGATGTTAGGGGCAATTGCATGCTGGCCCCGTATTAAGATCAGCCTTCAACCCAAGAGGTGGCCGTTGATGACTGTGCGGGTTTGCGTCTTTCTCCTTTTGTCCGCTGCACTTGGCGCACAAGAGCCTCCGCCGTTCGGGGCGCCGCCACCCAATCGCGAAGTGCCGGCGCCGAACGTCTCGTTCGACCGCGTTCAGCAGTCCGCCAAGGAACCACAGAACTGGCTGACCTATTCAGGTGGGCTGTCGAGTCAGCGACATAGCCAGTTGACGGCGATACAACCGGGCAATGCCCGCGACCTGGAGCTGAAGTGGGTGTTCCAGTCGAGGTCGCTGGAACGGCATCAGGTCACGCCGCTGGTGGTGGACGGGACGATGTACACGATCCAGAGCCCGAATGATGTGGTCGCGCTGAACGCCGCAACGGGAAAGCAGATCTGGATCTACCAGTATTCACCCGATCCGGCCGCCAAGAACTGTTGCGGACGCCTCTCTCGTGGTGTCGCGATCTCGGGCGACACGATTTTCCTGGCAGCCTTCGACACCCGGATGATCGCGATCGACGCCAAGACCGGACGCGAGCTCTGGAAAAGCGAGCCTGCGGCTGACCCCAAACAGGGCTATGCATTCACGCATGCACCGCTCGTCGTGAAGGACAAGGTCATCGCGGGCAGCGCGGGCGGAGAGTTTGGCGTCCGGGGATTTATCGCCGCCTGGGATGTGAAAACGGGCAAGGAAGTCTGGCGCTTCAATACCGTGCCTGGTCCCGGTGAAGCGGGCAACGAGAGTTGGAGCGGCGACTCCTGGAAGAATGGCGGCGCGCCGGTCTGGGTTACCGGTTCCTACGACCCCGAGACGAACCTGACGTATTGGGGAACAGGCAATCCCGGTCCCGATTGGGACGGTACGCGGCGCGCCGGCGACAACCTCTATAGCTGCTCCGTGATCGCGCTCGATCCAGACACAGGAAAACTCAAGTGGCACTATCAGTTCTCGCCGCACAACGAGTTCGACTGGGACTCGACGCAGGTTCCCGTGCTCGCGGACCTCGACTGGCAAGGCAAGCCGCGCAAGGTGATGCTGTGGGCGAATCGCAACGGCTTGTTCTATGTGCTCGATCGCACGAACGGTCAGTTCCTGAAAGGGCAGCCGTTCGTGAAAGTGAATTGGGTTGACGGCTTCGACGAGAAAGGCAGGCCGATTCCGGTACCAGGCATGGCCCCCACGAGGGAAGGAACGCTGATCTACCCGGGCAATCAGGGCGGCACTAATTGGTACAGCCCGTCCTACAGCCCACGCACAGGCCTTTTCTACGTGCCAACGTGGGAGAACTCATCGACGACCTACGTCAAGGGTGACACGCCGCCCGAGTTCCGCGACGGTCAGGGCTTCACGGGCATCTTTCCGCGTCCCGGCTTGTCCACTGATGACGTCCACAGCTCCATCCAGGCGATCGACCCGAAGACCGGTATGAAGCGATGGACGTACAGACTCTCGGCACCGATGACCGAGGCGGGCATTCTGACGACCGCATCGGACATGCTTTTCAGCGGTGGACGAGATGGGTCGTTCTATGCCCTCGACGCGCGCACCGGCAAATTGCTGTGGCAGACCAACCTTGGGCCATCAGTCGCATCGAGCCCGATGACCTACGCCATCAACGGCAAGCAGTACGTGAGCGTGATGGCTGGTAACGCGCTCTACACGTTCGGTCTTCGTGAACGGTAAGTCCATGGCAAACATCGAAAAGTTCTGCGCACCGGGTGTGTTCGAACCGGCCACCTATAGTCAAGGCATCAAGGTCACGCAGGCGCACACGATCCTCTTCCTGTCCGGCCAGGTTGCCTACACTCCTGAGGGCGGCGTCGCGTATCGCGGCGACTTCAAGGCACAGGCACGAGGAGCGTACGAAGCCATCAAAGCGCTCGTCGAGGCTCAAGGCGGGACGATGGCCAACGTGATCAAGATCACGACCTACCTGACCGACATGCACTACCGGGTAGACCTGGCGCCGATTCGCGAGGAATTCTTCGGGAAAAAGGGACCTGCTTCAACGCTCATCGAGATCTCGGCGCTTGCCCACCCGGACTGGATGATCGAAATCGAGGCTATCGCCGTTCTATAGGAGAACGATCCGGACTCGGTCGTTTCATGCAGCAAACAGATCCAGAAAGCGCGGTCAGCCGCCAATCGTGGGAGTGGCTCCTCGATTTAGCGGCGAGGCTCGACATCATCATCGAGATGCTGGACGAGCATCAGGCACCGGTGCTTCCCGTTGGTTCCACTCCTGATGCAGCAAAGTTTCGGACGTTACTCGCGTCTGGCGAGCCGACAATCCAGTCTGCGATGTCGGACGTGCTCGCGTCGCGGAAGCCGGTCTTCGTCTCCATCGAAACCGTGCAGGCGGTGAGTTGCGCGCTTGCCGGCGGGGGAGTGCTCTTCGTTGGGCGAGGATTGGCACTCGGCGATTCGGTGGAGGAGTGCCGTCAGGATCTCGAGTCGATTGCTCTCTGGCTCACCGGCGCTGTCGATGCCACCCTCGCACAGACAAGCGCTTTCAGCGTCGAGCCCTACCGGATCGCGTCGTTCCGCCGCATTCTTCGCGAAGCGACCTCTCGGGGTTCCACCCGCAAAGTGATTGGGGCATTCGTGGAGGCCTTGAGCGTCTGGGATGACGTGCGCGCCCGATGCTACGTCGCAGGAGCAAACGGAGGGTTTCTCGCCTACGGCGCCTCTCTCGCCGCGGCGCCTTCGACTCACGACTACCTCGACGACGCGGTAGCGCCGGCGCACGGCCGGATCGTGCGTCTGTCTCGAATCGAGATTGAAGACGTCGGCCTCATTTCCGAGCCGGGCGACTCGCTCATGCTTCGGATCCTTGCCGGCAACGTCGCATGGCTACTGCTCTTCTCGGGGATGATCGACGACCGCGAACAGGTTCGCCTGAGGGTGTACTCCGACATCCTTCGCGAATCGCTGAACGACGCCGCCACTATGGCCACGAGCCAGCTTGTGGTGGAAGTATCGAGGCCGCAGCCGCCGGTGAACGAACCGCCCGCGGCCTCGGGTCAGATCGCTCTCGAGCAGCTGATGGGTGCCGTTGGCGCCACCCGCGGCGCGCTGGTATTGACCGGCAGCGGCAGACCGGCGTTGACGGTGGGATTGACCGAGCTGCTCTCACGTTCCGATGAGCCCAGCGGCAATCGATTGGTCGTGAAATCCTCGGACGGCGACAGCGTCATGGCCGTCGTCTTCGAGCGCGAGCCGTCTGCGTTTACGGCGCTGGATCGAGAGACGACTCTGGCCGGCCTGGCAGTCGTGCATCGCTGGATGCAGACCGGGCTTCAGCGATCGAGTGACGGCGAGCGGCGACGACGGTTTCGGCCAATTGACTCTGTTTTCGATCAACTCGCCACCAACGCCATTGCCACCGGCCGCCACGCCTCGGTCATCGTCATGTCTGTCGATGCCGTCGCAGGGGGCGACGGATTGCTCGCGTCGTCGGTCGGGAAGATCCGGGCGCAGCTTCGCGCGGGCGACTTTGCGGGCGTTCTGAGCGACCGAGAGATCGCCGTGCTGCTCTGCGGCGCGTCGTCGGATCACGCGGCTCTCGTGGCCGCACGGTTGATGAAGATGTTGACGTCGGGGGACAGCACCGGCGCGTTCCTCGACTCCACAATCGGCATGACCACGCGATCGCCCGAGTCCGCGTTCGAGGGCTCGCTCGTCGGCGCCGCGCGCACGCGTGCGACGCGTCGCTGAATTTCTGCTCTTCAACTCCAGCTCGTGTTCGTGCACAATGTGTGCGTCCCTCACCATTGAGCACTGACTCCCTCATGCTTCGGCTCCCCCCTCAAAGGAGGCTGGCGCCATGAGTACTGGCCGCGATCTGATCGTCGATCAGCTTCCGCCGGCGGGCGAC
This sequence comes from uncultured Acidobacteriota bacterium, assembly GCA_963818645.1. Lineage (GTDB taxonomy): Bacteria > Acidobacteriota > Vicinamibacteria > Vicinamibacterales > UBA2999 > Gp6-AA40. Next base: position 40,002 of record CAWFTF010000003.1, read on the forward strand.
AGCGGCAATCGGCTGACCACGTGGTACGCGCCAGGTCACTCCGATCGCCTCGGCGATCGGCTGCTCATGTTCGACAACACGACCGCGCCATCCTGGGAGCTTCTCCGCTTCAACCCGGCGCTCGCACGCGATCCCAGGTTTGCGACGACGCTCAGGCATCGGTTGGAGACGCTGAGCACGTTTCATCATCCGGCCTTTCCAGTCGTGCGATCGATCAAGGAGTTCGGGCAGGACGAGGGGCTCGCCGTCGTGTCCACTTATGTCTCGGGATTGCGGCTCTCGGACGCGTTGAAGAAGCCGCGCAGCGTGGAGTTTGCCGTTCATCTGCTCCGCCAATTGATGCCGGCGCTTGCCGCCCTTCACGAGTACTCAGAGGGTGTTGTACACGGCGCGGTGACGCTCGACCGCATCGTCCTGACGAGCGATGGCAAGCTGACGATTCGCGAGCACATGCTCGGATCGGCGATCGAAGCGCTCGAACTCTCAGCGGCCCAGTTGTGGTCGCAGTTCGGAATCCTGACGCCGCTCTCCCGCCTGGTCTGTCCGCCCCTCGACAGCAGAAGTGATGTCGCGCAGCTCGCGCTGGTGGCACTCTCGCTGATGGCCGGGCGCCGCATCGCATTCGACGAGTATCCCCACACGGTTTACGAACCGCTCCAGCGCCTCGTCAGGCCCGCGTCGCTTCGTCACTGGCTGGAGCGCGCGCTGTATCTCACGGAGCACGGGTTCCGATCGGCGCGTGAGGCGAGCGAGGCGCTATTGGAGTTGAAGCCGGACGCTCCGCGTCAGGACGTTCGCCAGGCCGTGCCGCCGCCTCCGGCGCCGGCTGCTCCAAAACAGGCGGCTGCTCTGCCGTCGATCCCTGCCCAGGTCGAACGGGGGCACCCGCTTGCACCCATAGGGATCGCCGCCGTTCAACCAAGCCGTCGTCATTCAAATGCCATTCGTTGGGTCGCGGTTGCCGGGGGTGCCGTGGCACTCGCCGAAGCGGTGATCATCGGGCGATTGATGTACACGGGTTCGAGCGTCGTTCCGACAACCGCCCAGCCCCCGCGCGCAATCGAGTCCGCGGCGCCGCCGCAGACAGCCGTAACAGCCGAACCGGCACCGGTGACTCCGCTCGCTCTCAGGGTCGAGCAGGCAATGCCCGGGTTGAAAGTCCTCCCAGCGGTCGCTCCCGGTGGAGGAGAGCCCACGGTTCGCGACACCACACCGGCTGAGAGCAAATCCGAACTCACTGCTCCCGTTCCTCCGCGCAGCGGCGGTTTCAGGGTCACCGCGCCAATCGAGCTTCACGTGCTCGACGGTGAACGGCTTCTCGGCTCCAGCCAGGATGGTCCGATCATCGCGGCGGCAGGTCGCCGCGAGTTTGACTTCGTGAACAGCGTGATCGGTTATCGGGTCCGTCGCGAGGTTGACGTGAAACCGGGTCAGATCACGGCGGTCTCGGTGACCATTCCAAACGGCAGACTCAACATCAACGCGACGCCGTGGGCGAGCGTCTGGATTGACGGCTCTCCGTACGGCGAGACGCCGCTCGGGAATCTCTCAATCGTGCCAGGGGAACACGAGATCGTGTTCCGGCATCCGCAGCTCGGGGAGCGACGCGAGAAGACGCTCGTGCGTCCGGACACGGCGGCTCGCGTAGCCGTGAACTTCCAGCGATAAAAACTCGATCTCGGGATCAGGGAAAGCGGGCGAGAAGCGTGCGTCCGGTTGGTGTTGCCCGTCCGCCGCTTGGCTCGATGGTGACCGCGGCACCAACAACGCGCCCTGGCACTCTCGGAGGTGCGTCGACGACGAGCGTCGCGCGGCCGGCGTCGTCGGGAACGAACAGCCCGGCACCCACCGATTCAGTGCTCGTCACCAGCCAGAGTTGATAGGTGCTCTCGGGCGGAGCGGCAGGCAGGCGCGAGCCGCTCAGAACCAGCCCGCGGGTGCGACTCCACAGCAATTGCGCCGACGATCCGTTGGTCTCCCCGCTCGTCAGGTTGAAGCGAATGAGATCGGGCGCCGTGAGAATGACGCCAACGGTCTCGGCTCGCTGGGCCAACTGGCGGGCCTCAGCTATCTGGCGGTCCGCATCCTGACGCGCGGCTGTCACCTCCCGGTTCGCCACCTGCGTCGTCGTAAGGACCTGCTGCTCGGCGGCAGCAATCCGGGCTGATGCCTGGTCCAATCGGCCTTCGATCCACCTGACCACGACCGCGACCAGCAGGATGGCGACGACAGCGCCCGCGGCGCGGGCGACGTACACCCAGCGCGGTTTGGTGCGCGGACTTTCGGCGGCTTCACGCGGCGACAAGGGTTCCTGTTCGCGCGCGGCCTCGAGCAGATGAACACGACGGGCAAGCGACTGCGTCGTGTCTGGTCTCAGCGCCCCCTGGGAATCGGTGTTTTCATTGGTCGTCCGCCGCAGTTCGTCGTGCAGATCGACGACTCGCTCGAGCGGCCAGTTGACGGCCGATCCCTGACTCGATCCTGGAGAGCCCGCGTTGAGACGTAGATCCGCGAGGAGCGCCTGAAGGGTGCGCGAGAGTTCAGTGAGATATTCAGCGTGACCCTGGAGCTGTTTCAGAGGCTCTTCGTGAAGACGCCGCAACGCCTGCGCTTCGCGCGAAATCGTTTCTTCGAGCGAGCGCATCCGCTGATCGAGATCGGCGGGAGGTTCAGGGGAGGTCTGACCTTGCGTGTGCTGCCACTGATGAAGGGCGAAGCTGAAACGATCCAACTGTGCCTCGAAGCGAGACAACCGTTGTTCGAGGCCTGGATCGTCTTGATGCATCGTGGAACGATTGGATGATACACAAAAATTGATGAGCTGTGTTCATCGTGATGCATCAGCGTCGCGAAAAAAGTCCGCGGTCAATTCCCCAACTCCCAGGGATCCAACTCCCAACGACCACGTCATTGAGAGTTGGAGTGTGGGCGTTGTCGGTTTCGGCTCAGAACGTCAGCGAGCCGCTGAACTGCAGCATCCGGCCATCCTGCAGCAGCGATGGCTGCAACCAGAGCGGGCCGTAGTTGACGTTGAGCACGGAGCTCGCGCTGCCGTTGAACACGTTGTAGACGTTCACGTTCGCTTGCAGGCGCATACGCTGGGAGAGCAGAAAGCGCTTCCCGATTCGCAGATCGAGCCGCGTCAGCCGATCGTCGAACATCGTCTGCGGAGCGATCAGCGGCACCGTTGCCGTGGCGCTGCATGTCAGAGCGCCCCTGCACGCCGCGAGATCGCGACCGAGCGACGGCCGGATCTGCGCGTTGGATGCTGCGTAGTTCGCCGTGATCGTGGGTCCAGAGATGTTCTGGAACACGGCGCTCACCATCATGTCCCAGGGCAGCGGATACGTCAGGAATCCCTTGAACTGCGTCTGCCCCTCGAACGGCGTCACGATGCGGCAAATGTTCTTGCCGTCGATGGTTGTCTTCGTGAATGGCGTTGGAGTGGTAAGCACTCCGGCGCCCCCTGAGGCGAGGTTTCCGGGAAGAGAAGTGGCTACCGCGCCAGGAGAATCGACGTCGAAGCAAGCATCATTGACGCTGCGTCCTGTGTCCACTCCGCCACCGACCAGCAGGTCTGCCTTGAGCCGTGCCGTCACCGTCACGTTAAAGAAGTCGTTGACGCGCGAGATCTTCCCGAAGTTCTCATCCTGCTGGATCACGCTGTTGACCCGGCCGAATTGCACAGGGGCAACGTCGTACAAGCCGCACACCTCATAGCCACCGCCATTGGGCAGTCGCGAATCGGACGGCGCCGTGATGCAGAACGGGCTGAAGTCGGCTGGTGTGACGAGCACGTTGTCCGTGACCAGGTGATTGCCAAACCAGTTGCGGTAGTAGCCCGCGTTCAACGAGACCCCCGGCCGCAGTTCGTGCTGGATCTCGGTCGTGAAGTCCCAGTTGTAGCCGCGCGCGCCGTATCCGAGCAGGGCATCATCCGCGTAGCGAGTCGTCGTGGTGATGCCGCCGAAGTTCTGATTGGCCATCGCGGCACACTCACCGTTGCCGCCGCGATCGGCGAGGTCGCAGTCGGGAATGTAGTTGCCGCGACGCGGGTCGCCCACCGGATAGAACGAATCGTTCCACGTCCGGCTGACGGAGTTGATCGAAGTCTGGATCGGATTGTTGTTCTGGGTGAGAGTGATGGCGGTCTTGCCCACGTAACGTCCCAGTGCCACCTTGATCGCCGTCCGGCCGTTGCCGAAAGAGATCGTAGGCAGCGCCGATTCTTGGATCGACGTCCTTCCACAGCGGGACGTTCTTCACCTCGGCGAAGTTGCGTTCGGGAACCCACCCGTTCGGTGTGGCATCGACGTGCTGCGCCGGCACGTATCCGTTGAAATATTCGTAGCGAAGACCATAGGTCAACGTCAGGCGCTGCAGCGTCCACTGGTCCTGAACGTAGAAAGCGAAGTCCTTGTTCTGTGCCTTCAGTCCGTATGGCGTGGCCCACTGCGTGAGACTCACCGGCACCTGGTTGTTGAAGGCGTACTCGACATTGTTCGTCCCGTTTTCCGCCTCGATCTCGAGATAGCTCTCCTCGAACTGAAGACCGCCCTTGATGTTGTGACCGCCCGAGACGTACGAGGCGGAGAAGCGCTGACTGAACCGCGGCACGAGCTGCGTCGTGTAGTACAGCGGTCCGAACGTCGGCGTGCCCGAGTTGTATCGCATGCCGGTTGACTGTTCCACGATCGACACGTCGTCGCGTGTGACCTCAGGTTGCCTGTAGATTGGCCAGCTGCCGTCCGCGCGGCCGGCGCCCGCTTCGAGCAGAAGCCTGTTGGTGAGTGGCGAACTCCAGGTGATCTGATAGAGGCCGGCCGGCTTGAGGTTGTAGCTGAAGAACGCTTCCGGCGCGTTGACGGATCCGCTGGCTGTGAGCGCCGGGCAGTGGCAGTCGCGCTGCGGATCGGCGAAGAAGTTGAACTTGTTTTTTTCCGTTGCGCGCCACGTCAGACGTATCGCCTTCGACTCGTACCATTCCTTGGCGAACGCGGGACGACTCAAGTCCGGAGTGTAGAACGGCGTGTGCTGCGTGGCGTTGTAGAACTTGTTCGCGGCCTGCCGCTTGTTGCCCCACTCGCGAAACGACCCGTAGAACCACAGTCGGTCCTTTAAGATCGGACCGCCGAGCGTGAACCCGGCATCGTAGATGTAGTTCAGGCTATTGACGCTCTTGAGCCCACGCGCGATCAGATCGTCGCTCAGATTGTCGCTCATCAGGTTGTCGTTGGAGAACAGACCCGTGACCGATCCCGCGAATTGATTGCCGCCCTCCTTTGGGATCATGTTCACGATCGCGCCGTCGGAGTTGCTGTCCGCCGTGATGCCGCTGGTGTACATGACCATTTCCTGCACCGTCTCGGCATTCGCGTTGTAGCCCTGGTTGCCTGAGGCGTGCTGGATGCCCATGCCGTCGAACTGAACGTTTGTCCCGCCCTTGCCGTGGAAGGTTCCGCCGATCTGACCGCTGTACGCGCCGGTGACGTCGAAGCCTTCGTTGCCTCGGAACCCAGGCGTGAGCGTCACGAGGTTGTTCAGATTCTTCACGCTGCTTGGAAGCACGTTGAGGAGATCGTCGGTGACGACCGTCTGCTTCCGTGCGTTGCGAGTGTCAACGAGCGGCGATTCACCAGTCACCGTGATCGTTTCAGTGAGCGCTCCGACCTGCATCTCCGCGTTCACCGTCGCCGTGAATCCCGACGTGAGTTCGATGCCATCGCGCCGGAACACGTTGAATCCCGCCAATGAAAAGCTCACGAGATACGCGCCGGGCCGCAAATCGATGATGTTGTACCGGCCATCGGCATCAGTGACGACAGTACGAGTCTTTTCGATGAGTGCCGGGCTCGAGGCCTCCACCGTCACGCCGGGCAGTACGGCGCCCGATGTGTCCCTGACAACGCCCGCGATTCCGCTGGCCTGCGCCTGTTGTGCCGACGCGACACGCGGCGGAAGCAGCAGCGTACACGCGACGACGACGCACACGCCCAAACCTCTGTGGGTTCGTACCATTGGCTCCTCCTGCCATGCCCTGTGGCGTTCCGGGTTGCCGACGCTTGCAATCTATTGGTGCCGTGGGGACGCGATGCGAGCAAGACTTCACGAAATCCATGGTGTGGATACCGCCGCGTGCGGGTTCTGTCAAGGCGCAACTCGTATCGCTGCTGCGCTGTATACAACGACCAGCATCGAGCCAATCCAGGGACGCGGGTGGACAGCCGTCTCGGCTATATCCGGGAGGAAAAGGTGGCTGCTTGACTCGGGTTGTTCCTGACTGCGGTCGTAGTCATCTCGACCGCTGCATGCAGCGGTGATTCGGGATCGATGTGTCAGTCGTCGCGAGCGCAGCGCCGCGATCGGTGCGTCCATTCTCCCTTTCCCGGCCTGTAATCTCTCTTGACGTAATCAACGCTTGGCCGGAGCATGTCCCCCGGATGCGAAAGACATCTGCGGCGACTGCGTGTGTCTGGGCGCTTCTGCCGGTGATTGCTCTCGCGCAGGACGCAAAGACGACCATCGAGGATGCGACCAAAGCCATCGGCGCGGTCGGTCTGACGTCGATCACGTATTCGGGTGCGGCGGCGACGGCAAACTTCGGCCAGAGTCGAACCATCTCGTTCGGCCTTTCCTCGACATCGGTCAGGGGCTACACACGCACGATCGACTTCGCGCAACCTGCCGCTCGCGCGACCGGCGCCACCATGCCTCCCGCTGTTCGCGGCGGTCCGCCTCCACAGCCGGGCACGCTCGATCAGTCGATCACCGCCGCGACGCCTGAGTGGGCGCAGCAGATGCAGATCTGGCTCACGCCGTGGGGATTCCTTCGAGGCGCGGCTGCGAACGCGGCGACCGTTCGCTCCCGGAAGATCGAGGGCGAGACCTATCGTGTCGTGACATGGAGCCCGGCGCAGAGGGCGCCGTCCGGTCAGTCGTACAAGATCGTCGGCTATCTCAATGATGCGAACATCGTCGAACGTGTCGAGACCTGGGTGGAGCACCCGATCCTCGGCGACATGCACGTCGAATTCAGGTACAGCGAGTATCGAGACTTCAGCGGGCTCAAGGTGCCAACACGAATCGCCCAGAGGCAGGTTGGCATGGAGACCTTCGTGGCGGCGATCGACGCAGCGATTGCCAATCCACCAAACCTCCAACAATTGATGACGGCTCCCGTCAGCGGGGGAATTGCGCCGGGTGCGGGTCGTGGGGCCCAGGCCATGCCTCAGGCGCCTCCGCCGGTGGCGTCCGAAAAACTCGCTGACGGTGTCTATCGCATCACCGGCGGATACGTCGCGCTCGCCGTGGAATTCAAGGAGTACGTCGTTGTGCTCGAAGGGGGACAGAACGAAGCGCGAGGCCTGGCCATTCTGGCAGAGACCAAGCGCCTGTATCCCAACAAGCGCATCCGATACGTCGTCAACTCGCACCCGCATTTCGATCACGCGGGCGGACTTGCTCCGTTCGCCGCTGAGGGCATCACGATCCTCACGGACGACAACAACAAGTACTTCCTCGAGAATGCGCTGGGCTCACCCCGGACGCTCGTTGGCGATGTGCTGGCGAAGTCCGGCAAGAAACCCAAGGTCGAGGGCGTGATCGAGAAGATGGTGATCAAGGATGAGGCGCGCTCCCTGGAACTGCACCACGTGATGAATCTCGATCACAGCGACGGCATGCTGATCGCGTATCTCCCGAAGGACCGGTTGCTGTTCACGGCTGATTTCGCCGTCCCCGCGCCGGGGCAGCCCGTGAGCCCGTCGATTGCCACGCTCGTCTCGAATATCGAACGGCTGCAACTGGACTTCGATCGCCATATTCCTGTTCACACGCCGAATCCGGATCGTACTGTTACCAAGGGAGAGTTGATCGCGCTCGCAAAGGGAGCACGTTGAAGATGGCCCGATTGTGGATGACGCTCGTCGTCACGGTTGTGAGCCTGTCGACTCCGCTCGTGGGGCACCACTCGTTCGCGGAGTTCTATCTCGAGGAGGACACCATCGAAGTGGAGGGCGAGATCCTCGAGGTGCAGTACAAGAATCCACACTCGTGGATTCACGTCCAGGGTGAGGACGCGTTCAGACGGCCGAAGGTCTACTCCGTCGAGTGGGCGAGCGTCTCACGCCTCGAACGGGACGGCGTCACAAAGCGCACGCTGCGGGAGGGAGATTGGGTGCGCATCTGGGCGTCGCCGAATCGCAACCCCAACGACAACCGCATTCGCCTCAAGAGAATCGAGCGGCGCGGAGACAAGTGGAACTGGGGCCAGAATCGCGGCGAAACTCGTTGACACGAAGGCCGCGAAGATCGCGAAGAACACGAACCGAGACACGGAGGAGATATGCGACTTGTGACGCGTACCCTGGCGGCAATGGCGTTGGCCGCCGTCGGTCTCTCGGCTGTGGTGCGCGGGCAGGGAGGCATCGCGAGCGCGAGCGCGCGGTTCCTGGTTTCTCCCCAGCAAGTCATCGCGATTCGAGCCGGCCGGCTCTTTGATGGACGCTCAGGTTCGCTCGGGACCAATCAGATCGTGCTCATTCGTGGTGACCGTATCGTTGACGTGGGACCCACAGTTGCAATCCCGCCTGAAGCGCGCGTGATCGATCTGGGCGCGGCCACGGTTCTGCCGGGAATGATCGACGCGCACGTGCATGTCTATCCGCAGGACGACCTTTCGCAGACCACACGGACGCTCGTCGCCGTCGCGAATGCCGAAGCGGATCTGGACGCGGGGTTCACCACGGTCCTCGACATGGACTCACGCGGCGGCTACGGGACCGTCGATCTCCGCAACGCCATCAATCGCGGCATTGTTCTCGGGCCGCGGATGCAGGTGGTTGGTCAGTCGCTCAACCAGCGCGCGACGACGTCGTATCCGTCGTTCTTCGAGCGGTTCCAGGATCGCTTCACCGAGAGCAAGAACCCAAATTCCCCGTGGCTCGCGCGTGCAGCGGTGCGTGAGGCGAAGCTGCACGGCGTGGATTGGGTGAAGATCTACACGACACAGGACTTCGTCGGCGACGAGTACAGCGTCTTCAAGCCCGACGGCACCCTTGTCAATAGCCCATCGCTCACTGAAGAGGAGGTGATGGCGGTCGTTGACGAGGCGCATCGACTCGGGCTCAAGGTCGCGTGTCACACGTACGGCGGAGAAGGGCAGATCAGTTGTCTCAAGGCTGGCGTGGATGCGCCCAATCACCTTACCGATCTGGACGATGCGTCGCTCAAGCTGCTGGTGGACAAGAAACTTCCGTTCGAGCTGACGATTGACGATCTGGTGGCGCTCGAAGCGGCCGACCTGCGCAGAACCGGGGGCAAGAACAGCCGCTTGAAGATGGCGGAACAGGCGTTCAGGAAGGCAAAGGCCGCTGGTGTTCCATTCGTCTTTGGAAGCGGCGCGACGTCGGCCGACGTCCCGCACGGCAGGCAGGCCGACCAGTTCGCTCACTTCGTGAAGTGGGGGATGACGCCGCGCGACGCGCTGCTCATGCCGTTCCTGCCCACGGCAACGATGCTGAACTACGACTGGGTGAAGCAGATCGGCAGCATCGAGAAGGGGAAGTACGCCGATCTCATCGCCGTCTCCGGCGATCCGCTCGCGGACATCAGCGAGATGCAGCGCGTGCGGTTCGTAATGAAGGGCGGATATGTCGTCAAGAACGAACCGCCGCCCCTCACCAGGAACACGAAGTGATGTCGATCAGGCGGAGGGCTTGATCAGCACCTTCCACGCGTTCAGTTTGCCTTCGTCCTGAGCGGCGCGATCGACGACATTCAGCTGCCAGGTGCCGCCCGCCGGTTGTCCCGCAAGGGCGGCGAGCGGCGGAGCGTTGGCGGCGGTGAACGTGCGGACGACGTTGTCGGCCGATCCTCCCGCCCCGTCGTGAAGGACGGCCTCGGTGCCGGACGGTGAGCGCACGCTCACGCGGAGATCTCCAATCCACGTGTGCGTGATGTCCACCGACACCTCGACGCTGTCGATGTTGGCCGCGCTCGCTGTCGCCAGCGATCTGACAATGCCGCCGCTTGGCGCATCGGGAATCCTGGTGCCGGGCGATTCCTTCAGCTCGATTGGCGTAAGCGCTGCGACGGCCGACGACAGTACGAGCGACCACTGGTTCAGCATGCCTGTGTCGCCCGGTGCAAGGTCCCTGACCCTCAACGTCCAGGTGCCTTGGGCGTTCTGTCCACGCAGAGTCGCCAGAGCCGGCAGCGTCGTCTCGTCGTAGGTCACCTTCAGGTCGTGGGCGTTTCCGCCCCGTCCCTTCGGGTGAAGCTCGATGACCGTGCCCCACGGCGTCGTCAACGTGACGTTGAGATCGCCACGATAGGTGTGCGTGATGTCCACGCCGACGTTCAGGCTCGAAATCGTCAGCGTGTCGGTGATGTCGATCGTGTCTGTGATCCCGACCAGATTGTTCTCGGGAATCGCGCGGTGTGGCGTCGATGTTTTCTCGAGCGTCGTCGGCGGTCTAGCTGTGTCCGCCAACAGGCACCGGAACGCGATCGACTGGCCGGCTGGGGAGATCTGGTCGATCGTCAGATTCGACGAGGTGCCGTTCCACCACTTGCTGTCGGGTGCCGTGGCGTCGGCGAAGCGGGCGAGTGCCCCCGCAAAGAGATCCCCGGGATCGCCCACCTGATTCCGCTGGCGTTCGAGCTGGAACAGTCCGTCGGCCTGTTCGAGCGACAACTCGTAGTGGCTTCCGCTCGTCATCTGCTCGTGGCTGTTGTCGCCGTCTTCGTCCACGTGCCAGATGGCAAGACCCTCGTCTGGCAGTGACGCGTCACGACCGGTGCGTCGGCGATTCTCGATGAGGAAGTACTCGCGACCGCCCCGTGAGTAGATGGCGAAATCGTTCGTGTTGGCATCAAGCGTGATGGTTGCGTCGTGCGTGACCGGCGTCACATTCCGTGCCCAGCCCGAAAGGCGTTTGAGATACGCGCTGATCGGAATCGGGTTCTTCTCGCTGACGTTGTTGCCGGCGCACATCAGGCAGTAGCCGCCCACGCCGCTCGACTCGTACCCGTAGTCGTACAGATCCGGGTAGTCGCACAACATGTGACCGTTCTCGTGGCAGAAGGTCCCGAGCTCCAGCTCAGATCCGATCGCCGTGAACTGGTAATCGAAGGCTTGCATGCCCGGTCGCAACTGCACTGGGCTTCCGAGGTGATGCGAATGCGGCCACAGCCCTTCGGCCCAGTTGTTCGTGACCGGTCCGGCGTAATAGACGTTCATCGCATAGACGAATCCCTGGTTGTCAATCGTGAGCCGCGAGAAGTCGAAGCCGTGTGCCTTGTGAAAGGCCAGTGCTTCGTTCATCAACTCGTAGGCGCGTTGAGGCTGCGGGATGGTGCGGTCCGTGTAATACGTCTTCGGATGGAGAGCGCGGTAATACGGGGCAACGATGTTGGTGTAGCGGCAGCGGCCGATCGAGTTCTCGAGGAAGAAGTCGAAGACGGACCCGTGGTTGCCAAACCCTGAGTACCCGGCCTGGTTGCAGAAGCGTTCGACTTCATCGCGGGCGATCGTGGCGGGAGAGTCGCTGAAGTCGACCAGCAGGCACAGGCCGACGAAGTCGCCGACCGTCTGACGCTGCGGGGGAGCCAGCATCGGACCGCCGGCGGCAGCCATTGCGCGAATGGCGCGCTGCAGCTCGCGTCGTTCCCGGCGCCGCTGCTCGCATCGGCGCCCCGAGGCGCGAAGCGCCGACTCGCGGGCCGCGGCCATGGCGCTTTCACGGCGGACACGTAGGCCCTTCGGGACGCCCGCACGCGATCCATCGAGTCGGGCACCGGGGGCGGCTGGTTGCAGCGCGTTGCCGTCCGGAGCGAGTCGGGCGACCTCCCAGTAGCCGGTCGCAGGATTCTTGGCGACGGTATAGCCGTCGAGCGTCTCGAAGACAGCATAGTACTGGTCGCCCCAACCACGGAGTTGAATCGGGGTGCCATCGGGTTGCGTGAACGTGAAAATCTGACCGTCAAAGCGTGCTGCCATGGTCGCCGCTCCAGTGTGTCGGACATTCGTTGACTGCCTTGTCTTCGGGCCGCCGCTCTCGTATCTAACGCTGGCGGCCCCTCCGCAGAACACCTGCGCGGTCAGCCGAGAGCAGCGGTTGAGATCAATCAGCGCTTGCGACGGTCTGTCACACTTGTTACTCTGACGAAATTCGTGGCTCTCACCGCACGGGGGCGCCTCGTCCTGCTCGAGGCTGTGCGGTACCCCATCTCACACTGGCCACGAACCCACGACGTTCAGGACTCCCTTCGTAAGAGAAACCTCTATCGCTGGTCCGGTGTGTGGCCATCAGGTGTGCAATGGATTTATCGGTGGGTGTGCAATGAATGAAACGTTTGGAACGAAGCTCCGGCTCCAGCGCGAGGAACAGCAGATCCCGCTGGCTGCGATCGCTGAGCAGACCAAGATCAAACTGTCATTGCTCGAAGGACTCGAACGTGACGACGTGTCACGATGGCCCACAGGGATCTTCCGTCGCTCGTATTTCCGCGCGTACGCGAGCGCCATTGGGCTCGAACCCGATCGGGTGCTGCGCGAATTCCAGGCTCTTTATCCGGATCCCCATACCGAGGACGAGGTTACGGATGTGCTGGCTCAGGCACGGCAGGTCAGTCCGCGGCGCCCGCCAACGAGACTTCGATGTCTCATCGATTCGGCCGTAAATGCCCTCCCGGCGCTGCATCTCCAGCCAAGCTTCAGGAGCGTCCTATTGGGTGTCAGGACCGAGGGGATTCCGCCCGTCGAAACGCCGATTGATGAAGTGGCCCCACAACCGACCTGGCGTCGCGGAACGCACCCGACCCAGCAAATCCAAGTCACCTACGAAACCCACGTCAGCGGGACGAATTTGACCCAAGAGACCCAGCAGCTGACACACGAGACTCAGCCGACGCACGAGGTTCAGCCGACCCACGAGATTCAGCCGACCCACGAGATTCAGCCGACCCACGAGACCCAGGTGACCTACGGGACCCAATTGACCCAGGAGACCCAATTGACCCAGGAGTCCCAGCTGACCCGAGCGACCCAGCCGGCCCACGAGACCCGGATAGCCGACGACAAATCAGGCGTGGACTTCGCGGCCGTCGCCCATCTGTGTACGCGGCTCGCACGTGCCCTCGACGTCTGTGATGTCACACCGGTGTTGGATGAGGCCGCCCAGGTACTGCGCGCCGTCGGTCTGATCCTGTGGGTGGGCGACCGGTACGGCAACGAACTCAGTCCGGTCTTCACTCATGGGTACTCCCTCGAGATGACCACGCAGCTCGGTCGCGTCTCCCGTGATTCGGACAACGCGATCGCCCGCGCCTTCAGAAGCGCCGAGGCTCGAGTGGTCGACGGCCGCGATGTCGCCACCGGTGCCGTCGTCGTTCCGCTGCTGACGCCGACTGGGTGCGCGGGGGTGCTGGCACTCGAGCTGTGTCATGGCGGAGAGCGCCTCGAATGCGTGCGTGCCGCGGCGACAATCCTCGCCGCGCAGTTGGCAACCCTCGTGAGCGCTCCCGCTCTTGCAGAGGCGGTCGGCGCCTGAGCGTCGGCGGCACTGGGTCTCGTAGCGCATCCCGTCACAGACCGAATTGTCGAAGGTGATGGTCTACGTGCAGGTACGCCCATCGCATCCACGCCGATTCGGACATCCGTCCGAAGATTGGATGCTCGGGCCAGTCGTAGTCCTTCTGCACGGTGGTGATGCGCTCCAGCAGTGATTCGAGGTCTGCGAGGTCCGCGGCGAAGTCGCGAGGCTTCGTTCCCTCGATCTCCTGATCCATCTCGGGCCGCGTCGGAACTCCCTGCGGCCAGCTGAATGGCACGTAGAGCGCGATCCACTTGATAAGTGTCGATTGAACGATGCCCGTCGCAGGGCTCGCTGCCTTCTGATGCGTGACCAGGCGAAACGCGTCACTCAGGTGGCACACCATCTGGTGCGCCGACATCCGTCCCCATTGCCGGGTACAGTCGGGCCGCACCGTTTTCAGGCGTCGCACGATCTCGGCCTTGTCAGCCGGCCGCGCCATGGTTTTCATAACCCACCGTGTGAGCTGTGCGACTCGGATGCCACTCTTCGTCCGAGCAGGCGTTCGCCCCCTTCTTCTCGGAAAGCGGCTGATGCGCGCTCGCGTCCGGCGACGGCTTCTGCAATGACGGCTTGGAATTCGGGATCGCCGCGCAGCGCGTCGAACTCGCGACTGCGTTGAAGCGTGGGCGCAACCCAGTAGCCCTTCTCCACTGCACGTGTCACAAGATTGAGCCCTTTTCGATACTCGCCGACGTCGCAGAAGAAGCGTCCCTCCTGGAAGATCGCTTCCGGATCGTCGCGAATCTTCAACCCGTCCAACGTCGTCATCCGTCGCAGCATGTCTGGCGTGCGTTTCTCGAGCCATGCCATCAAGAACTCGGTCCATGACTGGAAGGCCGGAATGTGCGCGCGGCGCATGCGGACGAGCGCCTGGCGTGCCTCGTCGCGTCGGCCGGCGAGGCCAAGCCCGATGACCCGGATACCTTCGTCAGCGCCCGCCACGAGCGCGGCCGGCTCGACTCCCATCAAGTGATCGATCTCGCCGGCCATGAGCCATGTCTGCTCGACGCTTGTCGGCACGTTCGGATCGAGGCGTCGCGCTTCGATATGCGCGGCGATCGACTCCTCGAACAGGCCACAGTAACGGCACGCGTGCACCAGGCCGGCAAAGAGCTCGGGATCGTTACCGTGTCGATTGGCCTCATTCAGCAGGCGTACGAGCGCTCGCACTGCCTGGCCGATGTCTGCTTCCAGATTCGCGTAGAACTTGTGCGCGATCGACAGACGCGGATTGATCGCGAGCGCCCGTTGAAAGGCCTCCTCGGCGCGCGACTCACTGTCGGGAGAGTCCGCTACGTACTTCCCGATGACTCGATGACAGCGACCGAGCTGGGCCCATGCCGGAGCGAACCGCGAGTCGAGATCGAGCGATTGCTCATACAGGTCTCGCGCGCTCGCCATGCCATCGTAGGTGCGAGCCAGTTCGTTCCCGCGCAAATACAGCTCGTAGGCACGCGCGTTCTGAGGAGCATCCGCCGACGCAGCGGTTCCACCGGTCAACGGAAGCGAGAGCGCCTCGACCACTCGGCGGGCAATGTCGTCCTGCAGCCGGAATAGATCGCCGAGTGACGCTTGCACCGTGTGTGCGGTGAGCAGCGTTCCGCTCGGCGCCTCGACGAGTTGAGCGGACGCGCGCAGCTGATCTCCCGAACGCATCAGCGTTCCCATGACGACGCGATCGACGTCGGCTTCGGCGGCGAGCGCTTTGAGATCGGGTACGTCGCCGGAGAACCGTGCCGCGGTGGCACTCGAGCGGACGATTAACGAGCCGGCGCCCGAGAGCGATGTGGCGATCGCATCGGGCAGGCTGAAAGCGAGGAAGTCCGTCTCTGGATCGGGACGCAGCACGCGGAACGGCAGTACAACGATGCGAGTGAGCGCGTGCGCCAGCGCGCGCGTGCCGTCGCTGTCCGTGATCCGCACGCCACGCAGTTCATCGGCCATCACATCCGCGGACGCTGGCCGCTCCGCAGGCCGCTTAGCGAGGGCTTGGCGAATGACGCGATCGACGGCGGCGACCGAGGGCGAGCCAGAAAGGGCAGGCGGTTGCTCGGACAGCGTTGCGTGGAGAACCTCGCCGACGGTCTTTCCTGTAAACGCGGGCCGGCCCGCGAGCATCTCGAACAGGATCGCACCGGTCGCGAAGAGGTCGCCCCGGGCATCCACTGGCTCGCCCATGATCTGCTCGGGCGCCATGTACCTGGGCGTGCCCATCACGAAACCGGGACGCGTCAGATCGGAATCCGGGCTCATCGTTTCCTCCGGCTCGGGGCGGGCGAGGCCGAAGTCGAGCAGCTTCACGCCGTGCGGCGTGAGGAAGACGTTCGACGGCTTGAGGTCGCGATGGACGATGCCACGGGCGTGCAAGGCAGAGAGTGCGGCTAGTATCTCGAGCACGATGGGCATGGCCTGCGAGACGGTCATGGCGCCCTGCTTCAGCCGCTCGGAGAGCGCTTCGCCCTCGAGCAGTTCCATGGCGATGAAGAGCTCGCCGCGGTCTTCACCGATCTCGTAGATCTGGCAGACGTTCGGGTGGTTGACGCTCGCTGCCGCACGCGCTTCACGCCAGAAGCGTTTCCGCGCCGTCTCGTCGCTGGCGACCGACGACATCGTCTTCAGTGCGACCGTGCGGCCGAGCCGCTCGTCGCGGGCGGCGTAGACGACACCCATCGCGCCCGATCCAAGCTTGTGGGCGATTGCGTAGTGCCCGATCCGTTCAGGTGCCGCGTCTCCGGCCGATGCGCTCGCGCCGTCCGGCGACGAGCCTGCCGATGATGGAGCGCCCGTGAGCCTGTGGTAGAGGGCACGCAGCCGTTGTTTTGGTCCGTGTTCGACTGGCTTCTCCGGCACGAGACCGTCGATCATACCTGCACCATTCCACATAGATGAAGTCGCTCTCTATAGGATGTCGAATGAGGAAGCCGTAGTTCGACATCGACCGGTAGCGCGGGTATCCTGATTCGCCTGATGGTCGCGAGCACAGCCGTCGACCCCCTCTCCCGGACTCCCGCACTCAGTTCCCGCGTTGCCTCGCTCGATATTCTTCGTGGCGCCGTGATGGTGCTGATGGCCATCGATCACGTCCGCGTCTACTCGGGCGTGCCGGCAGGCGGGCCGACCGCGGGCGTCTTCTTCACGCGCTGGGTGACGCATTTCTGCGCGCCGGTGTTCGTCTTCCTGGCGGGGACCGCGGCGTACCTGCAACTGCGCAAGCTCGGTGACAAAAGCGCGCTCGCGCAGTATCTCGTGACGCGCGGCCTGATGCTGGTCGTGCTCGAGTTGACGGTGATTCGAACGGCGTGGACGTTCAACGTCGATTACGGCGGGCTGATTCTTGCCGGCGTGATCTGGATGCTCGGCTGGTGCATGGTGATGCTGGCTGCGCTCATCTGGCTGCCGACGTGGTGTGTGGGCCTCGTCGGGCTTGCGATCGTCGTCGGGCAGAACTTATGGCCAGCCGTTGCATCGGCGAGCGGCGCGTCGATGCAGTGGCTGTGGCAGTTCCTCTATCTCGGTGGCGAGGTGCGCTTCGGTGAGAGTGGCCCCACGATCACCATCCTGTACACGCTCGTGCCGTGGATTGGCGTCATGGCTCTCGGTTATGCCTGCGGCGCGGTCATCGTCATGGAGCGTGCTACGAGCCAGCGCATCCTGCTCAGAATCGGTCTCGCGGCAACGGCTCTCTTCGTGATCGCCGGCGGAGTGATGGTATTCGCAGGTCCGCCGTCAGATGACGGGATGCCCGCGTTGTTCCGCCTGTTGAATCAACGAAAGTATCCGGCGTCGCCGCTGTTCCTGCTGATGACGCTCGGCCCGTCGATTGCGCTGCTGCCGTTGATGGAGCGAACTCGCAAAGGAATCGCGACTGTGCTCGACACGTTCGGTCGAGTGCCGCTGTTCTATTACGTGCTGCATATTCCTCTGATCCACGTGACGGCGCTCGTCGTGTGGTACCTGCGTGACGGGGCGTTCGGCGCCGACCGCTTCGCGACCGCTCCGTACGTGTTCATCCAGGATCCGCATCAGCAGTGGAGCCTTCCGCTGCTGTATCTGGTCTTCGCGATTGACGTCGCGATTCTCTACGTGGCGTGCCGATGGTATATGCACGTCAAGGCGACGCGGCCGCGTCCGTGGATGCGATACGTCTGAAAACCAGAGGACCCGACTATGACCACTGCTGAAGTTCGTCACCTGTTCGCGTACACCGAATGGGCGAACGCGCGCGTCCTGGAGGCGGCGGAGAAGCTGCCGCCCGAAGAACTTCTGCGCGATGTCCACATCAGTTACAAATCGATCCTCGGCACGCTCCTGCACATGGCGGGTGCGGAGTGGCTGTGGCTCGAACGCTGGCACGGCACCTCTCCCGTAGGTCCCGATGTCTGGGCGGGATGGACGGCCGACGACGCTCGCAGCCTGCGGCAGGTGCGAGAGCAGTGGCAGCCGGTCATCCAACGACGCAATGCGTATCTGGACGGAATTTCGGATGCGGATCTGTCGCGCGAGCTGGGTTACAGGCGATTCACCGGCGAGGCCTATTCACTGCCTCTCGGTCAGCAGATGCAGCATGTCGTCAATCACGCGACCCTTCACCGCGGGCAGGTCGTCGGCATGATTCGACAGCTTGGCGTCGCGCCCCCGTCAACCGATCTGCTGTTCTACTTGATGGAGACCCGGCAGCTATCGAGCTAAGCTCTCGTCCTTGACGAGACTTGAGCGGAACCAGACGACACGATTAGACTCGCCACGGAGGAAAACGCGATGAAGACACGTTTGTGGGCGCTTGCCATTGCCGTTGTCGCTGCGGCCTCAGTTGGTCTCCACTCGCAGCAGCAACCCTCGGCCCCTGCCAGTGCGCTTCCGTCGCCACCTCAGCGCGAGCCGGCGTGGGCGTTCCCCGTGCAGGCGGGTTCACTTCCCGCCGAGGCGCCGGAGGCGAAGTCGGTCGAGGGCAGCACGAAGAAGTACACGCCCCAGGAGATCGACAACCTGCTCAGCCCGCCGGACTGGTTTCCCGAGGCGCACAAGCCCGCGCCGGGCATCGTGCAGAAGGGGCATGGCGCCGCGCTTGCCTGTGGTTCATGTCACCTGATGTCAGGGCTCGGGCATCCGGAATCGGCTGACCTGACCGGGTTCACTGCTGACTACATCGTTCAGCAGATGCTCGATTTCAAGAATGGAACGAGGAAGGACTACGCGCGGATGAACGGCATCTCGAAGGAGGTGTCGGACCAGGAGTCGCGCGAGGCCGCTGAATGGTTCGCGTCGTTGTCACGAAAGAAGTGGTCGCGCGTCGTCGAAGCGGCGATGGTGCCGAAGACCTTTGTGGGGCAGGGACGTATGCGATTCGCCGACCCCAAGGGCGGCATGGAGCCGATCGGCAACCGGATCATCACGGTGCCCGAGGATCAGGAGAAGGCGCGCATGCGGGATCCGCGATCGGGGTTCGTGTCGTACGTGCCCCCTGGCAGCATCAACAAGGGCAAGGCGCTCGCCGAGACAGGCGGACGCAACAAGACGATTGCCTGCACCATCTGTCATGGTGACGGCATGAAGGGGCTTGCCAACGTTCCGCGCATCGCCGGCCTTCATCCGATCTACGTTGCGCGGCAGCTTCATCTCTTCAAGGACGGCGATCGCAATGGCCCGGACGCGGCACTCATGAAGAAGCCGGTCATGCAGCTGACGAACGACGACATCCTCAACATCTCGGCGTACATCGGATCTCTGTCACCGGAATAAGTAGGCAGTAAGGCAGTAGGCGATTGGCGCCTACTGCCTACCGTCTACTGCATACTGTCAGCGTCCCCATGAGCTTGTTCGCTCGAAAACCCATATC
>CAWFTF010000004.1:0-2500 GCA_963818645.1 uncultured Acidobacteriota bacterium
ACAAACGCCCGTCTCGTCATGCAGACGAAACGGGCGTCAAAAATAATCCCGGCAGCGACCTACTCTCCCACACACCTACGCATGCAGTACCATCGGCGGTGGCAGGCTTAACTTCCGTGTTCGGAATGGGAACGGGTGTGACCCTGCCCCTATGACCACCGGGAAACTTGCTCATTAGTGATTCCACTAATGAAACCTTGGCTGCCTGGGGTCCGCCGACGTGGAACGTAGCTAGCAGCCACGCCTCATCGCGTCAGCGATCGTCCCAGACAATTTCAAAGAACAACCCCGTTCGCGGCTTGCGCTGCGGCGGGGAAACAACTGAATACCCTGCAAACGGTAGTTCTGATCTCGCACGTTTCGAGTGCTTGAAGAGAATTATGGTCAAGCCTCACGGCTCATTAGTACCAGTTAGCTTAACGCATTGCTGCGCTTCCACACCTGGCCTATCAACCTGGTCGTCTACCAGGAGCCTTCAGAGGGATGTTACTCCCTGGGAGATCTCATCTCGTGGAGGGTTTCACGCTTAGATGCCTTCAGCGTTTCTCCCTTCCGGACGTAGCTACTCGGCACTGCCGCTGGCGCGACAACCGATACACTAGAGGTCCGTCCAACCCGGTCCTCTCGTACTAAGGTCAGCCCCACTCAAATCTCCTGCGCCCATCACAGATAGAGACCGAACTGTCTCGCGACGTTCTAAACCCAGCTCACGTACCGCTTTAACCGGCGAACAGCCGGACCCTTGGAACCTGCTACAGCTCCAGGATGCGATGAGCCGACATCGAGGTGCCAAACCCTAGCGTCGATGTGAACTCTTGGCTAGGATCAGCCTGTTATCCCCGGCGTACCTTTTATCCGTTGAGCGATGGCCCTTCCACGCGGAACCACCGGATCACTAAGTCCTGGTTTCCCACCTGCTCGATTTGTAGATCTCGCAGTCAAGCTCGCTTATGCCTTTGCACTCTATGGCTGATTTCCAAACAGCCTGAGCGAACCTTCGAGCGCCTCCGTTACTCTTTAGGAGGCGACCGCCCCAGTCAAACTACCCACCTAGCAGTGTCCCTGATCTGGATAACAGAACGAGGTTAGAACGCCGGAGCAGTAAGGGTGGTATCTCACCGTTGGCTCCCCCGAGACCGAGATCCCGGGTTCAAAGCCTCCCACCTATCCTGCGCATACTGCGCCAGCATTCACTACTAGGATGTAGTAAAGGTGCACGGGGTCTTTTCGTCTTGTGACGGGCAACCGGCGTCTTCACCGGTACCACAAATTCGCAGTGCTCCTCGTTGAGACAGCGCTCAGATCGTTACGCCATTCGTGCAGGTCGGAACTTACCCGACAAGGAATTTCGCTACCTTAGGACCGTTATAGTTACGGCCGCCGTTTACCGGGGCTTCAGTTCAAAGCTTCGCCTTGCGACTAACCTCTCCCTTTAACCTTCCGGCACCGGGCAGGCGTCAGACCCTATACGTCGTATTCGACTTCGCAGAGCCCTGTGTTTTTAGTAAACAGTCGCCTGAGCCTCTTTATTGCAACTCCCTCTCGCTTCGCTGGGTAAACCAGCTGACGATAGCGGAGCACCCCTTCTTCCGAAGTTACGGGGTCAATTTGCCGAGTTCCTAAACGAGGGATCACACTTGCGCCTGAGGATTTTCTCCTCGCCTACCTGTGTCGGTTTGCGGTACGGGTACCCACTCCACTCCTTAGAGGCTTTTCTCGGCAGCGTGGCGTCACCAGCTTTGTTCGCCTTGCGGCGATCGCTCCGGCCCCTCAGGATTAGCGACCCACCGGATTTACCTGGCAGATCTCCCTACGAGCCTCAACCCACACGTCCAATCGTGGGCCTGGTTAGCCTCCTGCGTCCCCCCTTCGTAATAACGTGGAATAGGTAGTTCCGGAATATTAACCGGATGTGCATCCGCTACGCCTTTCGGCCTCGCGTTAGCTCCCGACTAACCCTGAGCGGACGAACCTACCTCAGGAAACCTTAGGCTTACGGCGGGGAAGATTCTCACTTCCCTTCTCGCTACTTATGCCGGCAGGGTCACTTCTCTGCGCCGATACCAGTGCTTTCGCTCTGGCGTGTATCTCACAGAGAACGCTCCTCTACCAAAACATCACCACGCATGGCGATGCATTCTACGGCTTCGGTCCTATGCTTGAGCCCCGTTGTATTGTCGGCCCAAAGACGCTTGACCAGTGAGCTATTACGCTTTCTTTAAAGGATGGCTGCTTCTAAGCCAACCTCCTGGTTGTCTAAGCATCTTCAGATCCTTTACCACTTAGCATAGAGTTAGGGACCTTAGCCGGTAGTCTGGACTGTTTTCCTTTCGACGATGAAGCTTAGCCCCCACCGTCTCACTCCCGGGATACGTGTCGTTGGCATTCGCAGTTTGATTGGATTCAGTAAGCTGGTAAGCCCCTTAGTCCATTCAGTTCTCTACCACCAACGCCGACCTCCCGAGGCTGCCCCTAAAGGCATTTCGAGGAGAACGGGCAA
>CAWFTF010000004.1:7500-197284 GCA_963818645.1 uncultured Acidobacteriota bacterium
CGACGCATGTCCATCAGCCGGCGCACAGCCATCAAGACCGTGATCGCCACGACGGTTGGTTCGGCGACCGCCGGCCTCACGTACGGCGCTGCGTTCGAGCGCCACCGTATCGTCATGACGAGCACGACGTTGCCGGTCGTCGGCTTGCCTCCAGCCCTCGATGGTCTTCGCATCAGTCTCATCACCGACATTCACCACAGTCGAATCGTCCCCGCGAGCGACGTCGTGCAGGCGATCGAGCTCGCAATGTCCGCACGCCCGGATCTCATCGTCCTGGGTGGCGACTACGTCACGTTCGGAGATCGCGCTTTCGTCGGTCCGGTTGCAGAGTTGCTCGGCTCCCTGCAGGCACCACACGGCGTGTTCGCGGTCCTCGGCAACCACGACGACGATCGCGACATGCCTGCTGCGCTCGCCGCCAAGGGATTCACAGTGCTCAAGGACCAGCGCACGCAGGTGACGATTCGCAATGAGAGGCTGACGTTGGCCGGCATTCGGTTCTGGACACGGCGCGCCGAGAACATCGCACGTGTCGTGAATGGCGTCGAGGGAACAGTGCTCCTGCTGGCGCACGATCCGCGTCGCCTGGTTGAAGCTGCGAATCTGAAGGTGCCTGCAGTGCTGTCGGGTCACACGCACGGCGGTCAGATCATTGTGCCTGGTGTCGGCGCGATTGCGAGGCGCAGCTTTCCTGTCTTGTCAGGCCTGGGTCAGCAGGGTGACACGTCGATCTTCGTGAGCCGCGGTGTGGGAACGATTTACGTGCCGGTCCGAATCAACTGCCCGCCGGAGGTCGCGCTCCTGACACTTCGCCGACCCGCGCACGCGTGACGAAGCGACGTCCGTCAACCGACCAGGCCTCCTCGAGCAGAATCTTCACAGCTTCCACGTACGCATGGTGCTCTTCTTCGAGAAGGCGTGCGGCCAGGGTGTCGGCCGTATCGGTCTCGAGGACGGGTACGACGCGCTGCAGGACGATCGGACCACCATCGAGCTCGGTCGTCACAAGATGGACCGTGACACCGGCGACCTTGACGCCGTGATCGAATGCCTGTCTCTGCGCATCCACACCGGGAAACGACGGGAGAAGCGACGGATGGATGTTCAGGATCCGATTGGGAAAAGCCTCGATCATCGCGCGGCCCAGCACACGCATGAACCCGGCGAGGCACACAACATCCACGCGTCTCTTCTGAAGCTCCTTCACCAGCGCGCGGTCATAGTCATCGCGTGAAGACCAACCGCGATGGCTCAAACAGATGGTCTCGATCCCCGCGCGCCGTGCGCGATCGAGACCGCCAGCATCCTCACGATTGGAGATCACAACCGAGATGACGGCGTCGAGACGCCGATTCGCGACCGCGTCGATCAGCGCCTGCAGATTGCTGCCGCGACCGGAGATCAACACACCCAGTCGACGGCCAGAAATCGGGTCGGGAGTCATTGCACGTACGTGACTTCCGGCTCACCCGGGACGATCTCGCCAATCACGCTCCCGCCCAGCGCTGACTTCACCTGGTCCGCCTGGTCTGCGGCTACGGCGACGATCAATCCGATCCCCATGTTGAACGTGCGCATCATGTCGGACGTCGGAACGCGACCACTTTCCTGCAGCCACGTAAACACGCGCGGAACACTCCACGACGACGTGCAGACCCGCGCGGCCATACCTTCGGGCAGGATGCGGGGAAGGTTCTCGGTGATGCCACCGCCAGTGATATGAGCCATCCCCTTGATCAATCCGGTCGCGAGGACTGGCTTCACGAGCGCCAGATAGGACCGATGCGGTTCGAGCAGCGCCTCGCCGATCGAGCGACTCAGCTCCGGAACAAAGCTGTCAACGTCGAGCTGCAGGTGATCGAACGCGATGCGTCTGGCGAGTGAGTATCCGTTGGTGTGGAGGCCAGTCGAGGGAACGCCGATCAGCACATCGCCCGGCTTGATTGACGAGCCCGTTATGAGACGCGCACGCTCAACGACGCCGACAATGAATCCGGCGATGTCGTACTCACCGTCGGCATAGAAGCCAGGCATCTCTGCGGTCTCGCCGCCGAGGAGCGCGCAGTGGTTCTCGCGGCACGCGCGCGCCATGCCCGTTACGACGGCTTCGGCCACCGCCGGAGACAGTCGCCCGGTGCCGAAATAGTCCAGGAAGAAGAGTGGCTCGGCGCCCTGTACGAGGATGTCGTTGACGCAGTGATTGACGAGATCTTCACCGACGGTGTCGTGTTTGCCCGCGAGGAATGCCACACGCAGCTTCGTGCCTACGCCGTCAGCGCTCGACACGAGAACGGGATCCTGAAAGCTGCCGGTCGTGAATCGAAACAGGCCGCCGAACGAGCCGATATCGGACAGCACGTTCGGCGTAAAGGTGGATCGCGCCAATCCGCGAATGCGACGGACGGCTTCGTTGCCCGCGTCGATATCGACGCCGGATGCTTTGTAATCCATCTACCTCGTACCTGATGTTAGAACTCGAGTCTCTCAATGAGGGTCGAGGCAAGCGAGCGGCCGGCGGAACCATCGGCAGCGCGCCAGTAACCGGCTCGCACGGATGCAAAGAACTGCTCCTCGGCGAAATCTTCTTCGAGACTGTCGAATCCGTCCTTGAGCATCGTGATGGCCGACTCCCTCGTCGGACCATCCGCTGCGTTGAGCCGTTCGACTGCCCAGTCAGGCTGGCGAAGCGCCACGCTCGCAAAGGCGACAGCGACGCTCTCGCGGAGCGCGTTATTCTTCGCCAGACCGAACAACGCCGACAGCGCCGCCTCATTGCGGCTCTGCGCCACGGCTTCGAGCGCGTCGATCGCCCCGCCGATGGTGCTCGGTCTCCCTTCCTCTGATGACGCGGCTGCAACGAGCGCCGCAATCTGCTGCGCGCACATCTCGCCGATCAGACATCGGACGCCGCGGATCATCTGTGCGGCCTCAGCCGTCCCGCCGCTGAATTCAGCGATCGCTGCCGACGCCCGCGTGCCGCCAATTCGACCGAGCGCGAGCAGTGCATCGTCCTGCAGCGGCCCCTCCAGCTTGCTCGTCGCGGCTATGCCATCAACGGCGTAGAGGGCGCGATGGCGACCAAGCGCTTCGATCACTGCGCTGCGAAAGAAGTCGAGCCCCCGCCCGATCTCGCCAGTCAGCGTCCGCTGCACGGTCGGATCACTTCCGAGTGCCGCGAGAGCTCCGACGAGTGCCGGGCGAACGAACTCCGATTCCTCGGTCTGCAGCGACGTCACGAGCCCGTCGGCCAGCTGTGGATCGGGATTGCGCTCGAGCCACTTGTATACGACTTCG
The DNA here is from genome assembly GCA_963818645.1 of uncultured Acidobacteriota bacterium. Taxonomy (GTDB): domain Bacteria; phylum Acidobacteriota; class Vicinamibacteria; order Vicinamibacterales; family UBA2999; genus Gp6-AA40. Next base: position 10,795 of record CAWFTF010000004.1, read on the forward strand.
CGCACGCGGTCGTTGCGATCGCGAATCAACTCCCGCATCAGATCGCGAGTGCCGCGATCGTTGAATGCGGTCAGCAGCACCAGAGCACGGTAGCGAACGAATTCGTTGGAATCGCGACGCGCGGCTTCCCGAAGGGCGGGAACCGCCTGAGTCTCGGGCGTGCGGCGTATCAGCCTGGCGGCCCGCATTCGCACTGGAAAATCCAGTGACGCCAGGTTCGTGATGTTCTGCTTGAGATCAGGCGCCGCGGCCGGCGCGGCCGCCTGGGCTCGCGCGCGCGACTCGAACGTCGCGCTGGCGAGCAGGATACAAAGGAAGGACAGCAGCCTCAGGCGCACGGGCGAATCATCACTTTAACGGGCGACCGGATCCTTTTCAAAGTCAGGGATAGCGATCGTCGGCGAATCGAATTCCTCGGGGTCCGGGTTCAGCTTCAGCGCCAACTGCAGGTACGCCTCTTCGTCGCGCGGGAATGCCACTGGATACACGCCCGTGTAGCACGACGTGCAGTAGTTATGCTTGCCGCCCCGCACGGCTCCGGTCAGGCCATCCAGGCTCAAATACGAGACGCTGTCGGCGTTGAGATACTTGCGAATCTCCTCGAGCGTATGCGTGGCCGCGATCAACTCCGAGCGGCGCGGCGTGTCCACACCGTAGAAGCATGGCGAAATCGTCGGGGGACAACTGATGCGCATGTGCACTTCGCGGGCGCCGGCACTGCGAACCATCCGCACGATCTTGCGGCTCGTCGTCCCGCGCACGATCGAATCGTCCACGAGAACCACGCGCTGTCCCTCGAGGATGCTGCGCACGGGATTCAGCTTCACACGCACACCGAAATGGCGTATCGACTGCTGCGGCTCGATGAACGTGCGACCGACGTAGTGGTTTCGGATCAGGCCCATTCGCATGGGAATCCCCGATGCATCGGAGAACCCAATCGCGGCGCACACTCCGGAGTCCGGGATCGGCACGATCACATCTGCTTCGACTGCGGACTCACGCGCGAGCCTCCGGCCAAACTCGGTACGGACCTCGTTGACGCTCTCGCCAAACACGTAGCTGTCTGGTCGCGAGAAATACACGTGCTCGAAGATGCACTGTGATTTCGGCGCAGGCGTGAACGGCCGTATCGACTTCAAGCCCTGCTCGCTGATGACGACCACCTCACCTGGTTCGACATCCCTGAGGTATGTCGCACCGATCAGGTCCATCGCGCACGTCTCTGAGCAAATCACCCACGCGTCGCCCAGCCGGCCGATGGCCAGCGGCCGGAACCCATGCGGATCGCGCGCGCCGATCAACCGGTCCTTCGTCATCATGACGAGCGAATAGGCGCCGCGCACCTGTGACAGTGCGTCGACGATCGCGGCTTCGACGCCCTCTTCTCTCGACCGCGCGAAAAGATGGACGATGACCTCGGTGTCGGTCGTTGCCTGGAAGATCGCGCCAAGCCGGACGAGGGCGTCGCGCAACTCAGTGGCATTCACGATGTTCCCGTTGTGCGCCACGCCAAATTGACCGTGCACGCTATCCACGAGAATCGGTTGGGCGTTGGCGAGACGGCTCTCGCCCGCCGTCGAGTAGCGGACGTGACCGACGGCCATGCGACCCGGAAGCTTCGCGAGCGACACCGTGTCGAACGCCTCGCTCACATACCCCATCGCCCGGGACACGCGCACGAGCTGCCCATCGGAGGCAGCGATGCCAGCGCTCTCCTGACCTCGATGCTGGAGCGCGTAGAGGCCGAGGTAAGCGAGGTTGCTCGCCTCGGGGTGCCCGAAGATTCCGAAAACGCCACATTCGTCGCGGAATTTGTCGAACATCAGAGGTGACTCATCGCTGTTAACAGTGTACGACGTCAGGCAATGGCCAGGCGCCGCTCGAACCATGACTCGATCGCCGTAGCCCAGATTCGCTCGGCCTCGCTCACCAGTTCGTTGACAACCTGCTTCCCATCCACCGAGATTTGAATCCGATTCCCACCGACACGACCGATCTGCTTTGCAGGCAGGCCCTTGGCCGACGCCAACGCCAGAAGCGCCGCCAGTTGCGCAGGCGCAACCGAAACCACCACGCGCGAGGCGGACTCCGAGAACAGCGTCGCCGTTTCTCGATAGACCGCTGGCGCCCCCGAGACTGCTGCGAGATCCACCTCAACGCCCAGCGGGTGTCGAAGCAGCATTCCGCAAGCGTGATGGCCATACCCCCTTCGACGCAGTCATGGGCCGATCGGATCGCACCCGATGCGGCGCCTTCCACGAGGAACTGCTGAAGAGCCGCCTCGCGCGCGAGATCCAACTGAGGTGGCACGCCGCGAATCTGGTCGTGCACGACATGCAGGAACTCGCTTCCGCCCATCTCATTCCGTGTTTCGCCAAGCAGGACGACGACATCGCCTTCGGAGCGGAACGCGCGCCCGACGACGCGGGTGGCGTCTTCGATCAGCCCTACCACTCCAATGACTGGCGTCGGCAGGACGCCACTGCCATCGGTTTCGTTATACAGACTGACGTTGCCGCCCGTGATCGGAATGTCGAGCGCTCGGCACGCTGCGCCCATGCCTTCAACCGCGCGACCGAATTGCCACATGATCTCGGGCTTCTCGGGGTTGCCGAAGTTCAGGCAGTTGGTGGCGCCGATCGGCAGACCACCGGCGCAGGCGACGTTGCGGGAGGCCTCCGCCACAGCGAGCTGAGCGCCGACGAACGGATCGAGATACGCGAAACGCCCGTTGCAATCAACCGACATGGCCAACGCGCGGGGGGTTTCCTTCACGCGCACGACGGCGGCACCCATGCCGGGCAGCAGCAGGGTGTTGGTCCGCACCATGTGGTCGTACTGACGATAGACCCAGCGCTTGCTCGCAATGCCGGGTGATGCCAGCAAGCGCCTGAACACGTCTCCCGGCGCCGGCGGCGCACCCAAAGCGTCGAGGTCGAGCTGTTGCGCCTTCTCGAGGTAGGCGGGTGTCGCCATCGGCCGCCGATACATCGGCGCTTCCTCAGTCAGCGCATGATTCGGAATCTCGGCAACCACCTGCCCTTTGTTCTTCACGCGCAGACGCCCGTCCGACGTGACGTCACCGATGTGAACGGCGTGGAGATCCCACTTGTCGAAGATCCGCTCGACTTCCGCCTCGCGCCCTTTCTTGACGACAAGGAGCATGCGCTCCTGCGATTCCGACAGCATGATCTCGTACGGCGTCATGCCGGTTTCACGCTGAGGAACGAGCGCCACGTCGATCTCGACACCAGCGCCACCGCGCGATCCCATTTCAGAGGTCGAGCAGGTCAACCCAGCGGCGCCCATATCCTGGATGCCAACAAGCGCGTCGGTCTTCATCACTTCGAGGCACGCTTCGAGCAGGAGCTTCTCCATGAACGGATCGCCGACCTGCACTGCCGGACGCTTCTCGTTCAGCGTGTCATCGAATTCTGCCGACGCCATCGTGGCGCCATGGATGCCATCCCTGCCCGTCTTCGCACCAACGTAGTACACGGCGTTGCCAACGCCCGACGCCGTGCCCTTGATGATCTCGTCGGCCTTCGCGATGCCCAGACAGAACACATTGACGAGAGGATTGCCGGCATAGCTCTTGTCGAACCCGATCTCACCGCCGACCGTCGGGATGCCGATCGAGTTTCCGTACCCGCCGATGCCCGATACGACGCCGGACATCGTCCGTCGCACGAGCGGGTCCTCGAGCGATCCGAATCGAAGTGAATTGAGCAGCGCGATCGGACGCGCACCCATCGTGAAGATATCGCGGATGATTCCGCCGACTCCGGTCGCCGCGCCCTGGTATGGCTCGATGAACGACGGGTGATTGTGCGATTCGATCTTGAAGACCGCTGCGAGCCCATCGCCGATGTCGACTGCACCGGCGTTCTCTCCCGGCCCCTGCAACACGCGTCGTCCAGTCGTCGGAAGCGTTTTCAGATGCACTCGCGAGCTCTTGTAGCTGCAGTGCTCGGACCACATCACGGAGAAGATCCCGAGCTCGGTGAGATTCGGCTCACGTCCGAGCATGCTGACGATGCGGTCGTACTCCTCCCGAGTTACACCGTGCCGCTGGAGAACCGTGTCGTTAATCGTGTCAGACGTCATCGGTTGACCACGGTCTGATGTTCGCTCGTCGTCGTCGCCAGGTTCCCCTCGAGCAACGACTCCCGGCTCCACTTCAGGAGCGACTGAAAGACCACGAGGCCGTCATCGCTGCCGATCGCCAATTCACACGCCCGCTCCGGATGCGGCATCAGCCCGACGACGTTGCGTGCTTCGTTGCAGATGCCCGCGATGTTATTCACGGAGCCGTTTGGATTGTAGTCCTCTGTCATCTCACCTGACGATGAGACGTAGCGGAAGACGACCTGACGATTCTGCTCGAGCCGCTGGAGGACGTCGGGTTCGGCGTAGTAGTTTCCCTCGCCGTGTGCGATCGGCACCTTGATGCTCTGACCCGAACGACACGCAACCGTGAACGGCGTGTCAGTCTGCTCGACGCGAACGTGCACGAACTCGCAGCGGAATTGCAGTCGGCGGTTGCGCAGCATCGCCCCCGGCAGCAGACCGGCCTCGAGGAGAACCTGGAACCCGTTGCAGATGCCGAGCACCGGCCCACCAGCCGCGGCGAACTTCGCGACCTCCGGCATGATGGGAGAGAACCGCGCAATCGCACCGGTGCGCAGGTAGTCGCCGTGCGCAAACCCTCCTGGCAGAATGACGGCGTCCGCGCGACGGAGGCTCGTGTCTTTGTGCCAGATCAGCTCGGCGTCCTGACCGAGTACATCCTTGGCGACGTAATAGGTGTCGTGATCGCAGTTCGATCCCGGGAAGACGACGACGGCAATCTTCACGACGTCACCTCGATGCGATAACTCTCGATGACGGGATTGGACAACAGCTTGTGGGCGGCGTCCGCCGCGAGGCGACGAGCCTCTTCAGCGTTCGGTGCGTCGATTTCGAGTTCGAAGTACTTCCCTTGCCGCACATCGCGGACGGCGTCGTAGCCAAGCGTGTGGAGGGCTTCCGCGACGGTGGTGCCCTGGGGATCGAAGACCGACGGCTTGAGGGTCACGAACACGCGAGCCTGCATCAGACAGCTACCTCCTGAAACACACGCCCGAACACATCGTCGACGTGTTTCAACTGATCGTTGAGGTCGAACGCGCGCTCGATCTCCGCGGGCGTCAATACGCGGGTGACGTCTGCGTCCGCCAGCAACAGGGCTTTGAAATCCTGCCGTTCGTGGAACGAGCGCATGGCATTTCGCTGCACCCATTCGTATGACTGCTCGCGCGAGACGCCATGCCTCGCCAGCTCGAGCAGCACCGTGCCCGAGAACACCACACCGCGCGACCTCTCCAGGTTCTCCCGCATCCGATCGGCGTAGACAACCATGCCGGTCACGATGCGCGTGAAACGGCGAAGCATGTGGTCAAGGGCGATAAAGCTGTCGGGAATAATGACGCGTTCAACCGACGAGTGAGAGATGTCGCGTTCGTGCCAGAGCGCGTTGTTCTCGAGAGCGGCGCCGGCATTGCCACGAAGCAGCCGCGCGAGCCCGACGATCTGTTCGCAGCCGATCGGGTTTCGCTTGTGCGGCATCGCCGACGAGCCCTTTTGCCCTTTGCCGAACGGCTCCTCGACCTCACCGATCTCGGTCTTCTGGAGTCCACGAATCTCGAGGGCGAACTTCTCGAGCGATGAACCGATGATGGCGATCACGGAGACCAGTTCCGCGTGGCGATCGCGTTGAATGACTTGAGATGCGACCGGCGCCGGCGTGAGACCGAGCGTTCGACATACGTCGCTCTCGATCGACGGCGGCAAGTGCGCGAACGTGCCGACCGCGCCCGACAGCTTGCCGACGGCGATTACTTCTCGCGCCCGCGTCAGACGCGCGACATCTCGTGTCAGCTCCGCGTACCACAGCGCGAGCTTGAGGCCGAAGGTCATCGGCTCTGCATGCACGCCGTGGGTGCGTCCGATCATCGGCGTGCGTCGGTGTTCCATCGCACGCGCATGAACGGCTCCCATCAGCGCGTCGAGATCGCGGAGGAGGAGATCGCACGCTTCGCGCATCTGGATGGCTTGCGCGGTGTCGATGACATCGGACGACGTCATGCCGAAGTGCAGCCAGCGCGCCGAGGGACCGACATGCTCGGCCACGGCGGTGGTGAACGCGATGACGTCGTGCTGGGTGACTTCTTCGATCTGCTCGATACGTGCGATGTCGAACGCGCCGCGTTCCCGGATATCGCGCGCGGCATCGGGCGGTACGATGCCCGCCCTCGACATGGCCTCGGCTGCGGCCGCTTCGACCTGCAGCCAGGTCTCGTACTTCCGCTGGTCGCTCCAGATGCGACCCATTTCAGGATGCGTATAACGCCGGATCATCTGAGCGAGATCACCCCCGCCTGACGAAACGTGCTACCGAAGTGCCAATCGTTCCCGCGGTATCTGGAGGCCGTTGACGGCACCAAGCACCGTGGCAGCCAGCGACGCGTCCCTGAACAGGTCCTGCGCCACCCGCCGTACATCGTCCGTGGACACTCGCTCAACGCCTTCGAGCGTCTCGTCCAGCCCAAACTGCCGATCGAAGTAGATTTCCTGCCGGGCCAGATGCGACATCCGGCTCGATGTGCTCTCGAGGTTCAGCATCAGGCTGCCCTTGAGATGATCCTTCGCGCGTCGCAGCTCGGACTCGGGCATCGATTCGTCTTTCAACCGCTGCAGCTCGCCGATGACGACGTCGATCAATTCTCCTACAGCGCCGTTCGCACAGCCGGCGTAAATCGTGATCGAGCCGGCATCGCGGTACGCACTCAGGCCGCTGAACACCGCATAGGCCAGGCCGCGCTTCTCTCGAACGTTCTGGAACAAACGCGAGCTCATCGATCCGCCGAGGATGGTGTTCAGCACGTAGCTCGAATAGCGCTCGTCGTGATCCTGACGGTAGCTTCCCGTTCCCAGGCACACATGGCTCTGTTCGAGCTCCTTGTTGCGGATCAGCGTCGTCGGCACGACGTTCGGCGGGGCTTCAGCCACCGACTCGGTCTTTGAGTGGAGCTTGTCGAACGCCTTCACCACGAGATCGCGAACGCGCTCGTGCTCGATGTTGCCGACGGCCGAGACAATCAGATTCGGCGCCGAGTACGTCTCGGTGAAGTAACTGCGCAGTCCCTCTTGCGTCAGTGCTTCAACGGTGTCCTTCGTCCCAAGGATCGGCCGCCCCAGCGGATGGCCAGGCCACAGATTCTCGGTGAAGAGCTCATGAACGAGGTCGTCAGGCGTGTCCTCGACCATCTTGATCTCTTCGAGGACGACCTTCTTTTCCCGGCCGATGTCGTCGGCGCTGAACGCCGGATTCATGACGATATCGGCGAGCACCTCGACGGCCAGAGGCAGGTGCTCATCGAGGACTTTGAAGTAGTAGCTCGCGTATTCCTTGGCCGTGAAGGCATCCATCTGTCCGCCGATGGAATCGACGGTCTGCGCGATGTCCTCAGCGGTTCGCGTCGCGGTCCCCTTGAACAGCATGTGCTCGACGAAATGAGCGATGCCGCTCTGCTCCGCCGTCTCGTGACGCGAGCCGCGAGCAAGCCAGACGCCGATGCTGACCGAGCGTACGTGCGGCATCCGCTCGGTGAGGAGTCGGAGACCATTCGGGAGCACGTCGCGAACGATTGCTGGCTGTGACACCGGATGCGTTTGAGGGCGGTTGCCGGGACGCGCCTGCCATGGTCTCGACATCAGCCGCAAACCATTGACAGACATGGAATTAGAAGAACGTGCCCATCATAGCACGCGCGCCTTGGCCGTCGCAACCTGAAAGGGGAATGCTACAATCTGGTGCTCGCATCCTGCAGAAAACGCGAGAGATAGATGACTTCCCCCACCCACGATCTGGCTGAGCTCGACCTGCCCGAGCTCGAGCGCCTTCTCAAGGAAAGCGGCTCCGACGCCTTCCACGCCAGGCAGCTGTATCGCTGGATCCATCGACGCGGGGTCACTGACTTCGACCAGATGACGAACCTGTCGAAGGAGCTTCGGGGTGAGTTGAAGGCCGGATTCACGGTCGGGCGGCCCATAGTCGTCAGCGACCAGCTGTCTACCGACGGGACGCGGAAGTTCGTCTTCGAGCTGGGCGACCGGCGCCGGATCGAATCCGTTTTCATCCCGGATACGCCCGCCATGACCTTCTGCGTCTCGACGCAGGTGGGCTGCGCGATGGCGTGCGGCTTCTGCCTGACCGGCAAGATGGGGCTGGTCCGGCATCTCACCGCCGGAGAGATCGTCGGGCAGGTTGTGATGCTTGCTTCAGCGACCGGGTTGCTGGAGCAACCGTTCAACATCGTGCTGATGGGAATGGGCGAGCCCCTTCACAACTACGACAACACGATGAAGGCGTTGCGCATGCTTCACGCCGAAGAGGGACTGGCGATCTCACCGCGACGCATCACGCTCTCGACTGTCGGAATCGTCCCCGGCCTCGATCGCCTGGCTCGGGAGCCGCTGATGCCGAACCTGGCGATCTCTCTTCATGCGACGACCGAAGAGCAGAGAACCGCGCTGGTGCCGCCCAATGCCAAGTACTCACTGGCAGCCATCCTCGACGCGTGCCGGCGGTTCCCGCTCAAGCGACGGAGCCGCATCACTTTCGAGTACGTGCTTCTCAACGGAGTGAACGACACGCCGGAGGACGCGCGTCGACTCGCGAAGCTGCTGTCCGGCATCAAGGCCAAGGTCAATCTGATCCCGCTCAACGCCGCGCCAGGAATTCCGTTCGAACGACCGTCGGACGCGCGAGTCGATCGATTCGCGCAGATTCTGGCCGACCGGCATTTGACGGTTTCGGTGCGCAAGAGCCGTGGCCGCGACATTCGCGCCGCGTGCGGTCAGCTGATCGTGGAAGGCGGATCGAAGAAATCGGCCGCCCAGCAGATGGCGCTTCTCCTCAGTCGACCCTGACATCAACCCACTCGTTTCGCGAGTGGCGCCGATCCAGCTTCACCTTCAGATAGTTATCCGTTACGGCCGACGAGCCATCGTCTACGGTCAGCGCGCGACGAGTGGTGCCGCGTTGCGATTCTCGAAATCGTGCGGCCATTTCGTGACCGATGTCGCGAACCCGCCGGCCACGCTCGCGAACAACCGCGCCATCGACTCGCCCGCCGAGCAGAGAGGCATCGGTCCCCGGGCGGTCCGAGTAAGGGAAGACATGTAAGTGCGTGAGCGGAAGGTCGCACAGGACACTCTCCGTCTCCGTGAAATGCGCGGAAGACTCTCCCGGGAAACCGACGATCAGGTCCGAACCAATCGACGCATGAGGAATCCGTGCACGAATCGACGATACGAGCGTCACATAGGCACTCGCGGTGTACGGCCGACGCATGGCACGAAGGATCTCGTCAGACCCGTGCTGGAGCGGCAGATGAAAGTGCGGCGCCAGGCGCGGCGACGATGAGATCAGATCGACGATCTCCGCCGTGCAGTCCATCGGCTCCAATGAGCTGATCCGGAAGAGCACGTCGGCATCCCACTCCGAGAGCACGCGCACGAGCGTTGTGAGCGATGTCCCGTCGTTGAGATCGCGTCCATACGATCCAAGGTGAACACCCGCGATCGCAATCTCGCGATAGCCTGACGCGACGGCGTCCGCGATCTGCCGAACGACGGCGTTCAACGGACGCGATCGACCCTTTCCCCGCGTGGTCGGAATGATGCAGTAGCTGCACGTTTCATCGCAGCCTGTCTGGACGCGAAGCGTGAGCGCCGTTCGCCCTGCGGTGCCCGGAGACAGCGCTTCTCCACAGGGTCCGTCGCCACTGCCATAGCGCACGGCCGTGGTCACATCTTCGAGACGCGGTAATCCGATCTGCGGCGCGAGGCGCTCGACGAGATCGTCCTTCTCGTCATTCGACACGACATGAAGGATGTTGGGCAGCTCGCGAATCTCGTCGGGCGACGCGTTGCGTAGCATCCCGTCACGATCGACTCGCACACCGGGGTTGTCGCGAACGACTCGACGTACGGTCTGACGAACACCCTGATCGGCCGCCGCCGTCACCGAGCAGGTATTCACAACTACGAGGTCGGCATCCTGCGGCGATGCTTCGACGGCGCCGCGCAAGTGAAGGTCGCGCGCGATCGCAAGCGAATCGGCCTGATTGACCCGGCAGCCGAACGTGATGATCGAGTACTTCACACTGTCAGAGCTTTGCGGCCGATATCGCGACGGAACTGCATCCCTTCGAAGCGGATGCACGAGGCCGCTCGATACGCGCTGTCAATCGCGGCGCCGTAATTCTGCCCGCGTCCCACGACGGTGAGCACGCGTCCGCCCGCCGTCACGATCTGTCGTTCGCGCCTGCTCGTTCCCGCATGGAACACGAGTGCATCCGTCACCGCGGCGGCGGCATCGAGACCGGAGATCGGCTGACCGGTTTCAACAGCTTCAGGGTACCCGCCAGCGGCGAGCACAACGCCAACGTTGGCACCGGGCAGAAATCGCGCGGCGCGCGATGGCAGCGCGCCCATCGCCGCTTCGCCGAGCAGCCACGACAGCTCCTCGTCGAGCATCGGCAAGACCACCTGCGTTTCAGGATCACCGAGCCGCACATTGAACTCGACGACCTTCGGGCCGTCAGCGGTGAGCATCAAGCCGACGTACAGAAATCCGCGGTACGGATGCCCCTCGTTCTGCATCCCTTCAAGCACTGGCCGCACGACTTCGTCGATCACTCGGCGATCGACGTCCGCAGTCATCAGCGGGCTTGGAGCAAATGCGCCCATCCCTCCAGTGTTGGGACCGCGATCGTCATCGAAGATGCGCTTGTGATCCTGAGCGGAGCCAATCGTGAGAAACGACGTGCCGTCGGCGAGCACGAAATACGAGGCTTCCTGGCCGACAAGGAACTCCTCGAAGACGATTCGATCGCCGGCGCTGCCGAATCGCCGCTCGACCATCAGTGACTGAATCGTTGCTGCCGCGGCGGCACGATCGTCAACGATCACCACACCCTTGCCCGCGGCAAGGCCGTCGGCCTTCAGCACGAGGGGATAGCCAAACAGGTCACCCTCGATCCAGGCAAGCGCGGACGTCGCCGAATCACAGACGTGATACCGCGCGGTCGGTACGTTATGGCGCGCCATGAAGTCCTTGGCGAACGCCTTACTCGATTCGAGCGCGGCCGCGGCCTGAGTCGGTCCCACGATCGCCCGGCCGTCGGCCGTGAACACGTCGACGATGCCCCGACTGAGTGGGAGCTCCGGTCCGACCACTGTCAGGTCGATGCCCTGGCTGCGGGCCACTCCCAACAGCTCGCGAGGATCGCCAACGTCCGCGTCCACACACGTGGCGATCGAGGCGATTCCCGGGTTCCCGGGTGCACACACGACCGCGGTGACGCTGCGTTCGCGAGAGAGCTTCCAGGCCATGGCGTGCTCTCGCGCGCCACCGCCGACAACGAGGATCTTCATGAGGAACAGGCTAACTGCCTGCCGGACAGGAGGTTGACCGACTAGGCAGGCGTTGGATGAGTTCGTGCTCGCCGCTCAACGCGTCGTGCGCAGAACTACGGTCCGGCACACGACTATTTCGTTGACGTAACGGCCTCTTGCGCCTAGAATCCGCGCCTGCCTGTGATAGCCTAGCATATTCGTCACTTTTCGTTGGTGATCACAGGGAGCCACCGGGCCGGTGAGGGGGTGTTTTAGGCGTGGCTGAAGTCAAGATTCAAGAGGGCGAGTCGATCGAAAGTGCACTCCGCCGCTTCAAGCGCAAGGTTCAGCAGGAAGACATCATCAAGGACATCAAGAAGCACTCTTTCTACTTGAAGCCGGGTGACAAGCGCAGAGCCAAGCAAGCTCTGGCGCGCAAGCGGAACCGTAAGAAACTCCGTCGAGAGACGGAGTAGTAGCGAACGGTCCCGCGATCGACGAGCACGAGGTGGCGACCGATGGAGTTCCAAGACAAGTCCTTGAGGTGCGTGGATTGCGGCTCGGAGTTCATCTGGACTGCAGGCGAACAGTTGTTCTTCGCTGATAAGCAGTTCAAGAACGAGCCGAAGCGGTGCAAGACGTGCAAGGCTAAGCGAGCCAACCGGGTCAGTGCTGGTCCAGCACCGGCAAGGGACCGGGTCGAAACAACGACCCAGTGCTCGGCGTGCGGGAAGGAAACGACAGTGCCCTTCCGTCCCACGCAGGGACGCCCGGTGTTTTGCAAGGAGTGCTTCCAGCAACGGAAGTTTGCGGGGGCGGGAGGGGTGTAGATCACGTAAGTCGTGTCGAGATCCACCCGACTCGTCTGGAATTCCAGGCAGTCGTCGTCAGAAATCGTAAGGGCCAGACGCGAGGCTCCACCCCATCGCCAAGGTGCGGTGGGCACCCCGTCTGGCCCTGTTTGTCTGTGCTAGAATCCGTTCTTTCTACGGGCAGTACATTCGAGGAACTATGCAGATCGAGGAACGATCCGCCGGTGATGTAACCATCCTGGACCTCAAAGGAAAGATGACCCTCGGCGAGGGCGACGAGGCTCTCAAGGACAAGATCAACAGCCTGGTGTTGCAGGGTCGAAAGAAGCTCGTCCTGAATCTCGCGGACGTTCCCTACATCGACAGCGCCGGCCTGGGCGAGATTGTTCGTACCTTCACGACGGTCAGCCGTCAGGGCGGCAGCCTCAAGCTCCTGAGCCTGACCAAGCGGATCACCGATCTGCTGGCCATTACCAAATTGCTCACGGTGTTCGAGACCCACGACAACGAAGCCGACGCCATTCGCAGCTTCCAGTCGTCGGCCAACGTGTAGCGGACCGGCAGGCTCGCGCACTGGACTCATTTCCAGCGGTCCTCTCTCACCTGGTTCGCCCTGAACAGTGGACGAGGACGCCGCCCGTCGTCCCGGAGCGCTCGTCAAAGCAGGGCTGATGGACGATGCCACCTGATCAGAATCAACAACACCAGCGCCGACCTCACTATCATCGCGGACGGCGTGGTCCCGACCGTCGCGGCGGCGAGCGGCGGCCGCAGCAGCAGCCACAACAGACCGACAGCAGCAGCAATCGCGATCAGCTCGACGTCGAACAGATCATGCGCGAGATCCGGTCACGGATCTCGGAGAAACACGGCATCGATCTCACGGCGCAGCAGATTCAGGAACTCGCCGCCCGTCGTCTCGAGGCGATTCTTGACCCGCGCACGATCAAGCCGTCACTGATGGACGAACTGCGTCGCGCGGCAGGCCTCCCTGCCGACACGACGCCGTCCGAACCTGAAGGCGATGCTGCCGTCGACGAGTCCGCGCTCTACACGTCCGAGAGCGGTTTTCTCAACAGCCTCCGGCGACTGTTCAATCCGCTGTTGAAGCTGTTGATCAATCCGAAGGCGATTGTCGACGCGCTGAACGCGCAGTCTCGAAAGACCAACGCACTGGCCGCGCAGGAGGCCGAACTCCGCCGTCGTCAGACGGAGTGGAACGGGCTGCACTTCGAGATCCTCCGTCGTCTTGTGACGGATATCGCGAGGGTCGAGATCGACAATCAGCATCTCGCGCATCGCGTCGAGTCGCTGCAGGCGCGGGTCGACTTCAACGAACGCCGCGTTCGCGGCCTCGAGAGCACCACCCAGCACCAGCCACGACCGGTTAGCCGACCTCAAGAGAGTCCAATCGTTGCTCCGGCACCTGCGCCACCGCGCGGAGAAGAAAGCGCTTCGCCCGATCACGCTTCGTCGCCCGAGACCTCGCCTGAAGGAAGTCGGCGCCGGCGACGCCGACGGCGCGGCCGTCGATCGGGTCAGCCCCGCGACATCGCCGGCGCGCCAACGCCAGGGATGGCAGCTCCCGGTGCGCTGGATCAATCGGACCAGGGCAGCGAGGGAGACGATTTCTCGGACGAAGAGGCAACGTCGGACGATTTTGGTGATGACGTCGCGGTGGTGACGCCAGAGTCAGCGGTTCCCGCGTCGGCTCCCTTCGAGCCACCGCCGCCGTCAGCGCCAGAGGAGCCCGTGCACGTCGCTCACTCGGAAGTGGCGCAGACTCCCCCAGCCTCTGAGGTCACATCCACCCCGGAGCCTGTGGCATCCAACGAGCTGCCCGATCCGCTCCCGCGGGAACAGTCCTGAGCCAACGCGGGCGCGTCTGTGAAGTTCGCCTTCATCACACCTCGATACGGCGGAGAGTTCAGCACCGGTGCCGAACACGCCTGCCGGCTGCTTGCGGAGCAGATCGCCAAGCGTCATGACGTAGACGTCCTGACGACCACGGCGCGCGATTCAGCGCTGTGGAAGAACGAATACTCCGAAGGATCGGACCGCGTCCGCGGCGCCCTCGTCCGTCGATTCGCGGTGAGCGCGACGCCGGAGCGATCGGCGCTGAACGAGCTGGGTCGCCGGTTGCGCGAAGGGCCTCGGTATCGAGCCGACGAGCAGAACTGGGTGCGCGAAGTAGGGCCGTGGAGCAGCGGTCTCCTCGAGCACATCAAGCGTCAGCATCGGTCGTACGACGCCCTGGTCTTCTTCGGGCTCCTGCATCCGCTGACCGTCAGCGGTCTCGAGATCGCACCGGAGCGAAGCATTCTCTTCCCGCATCTGCACCTGCGAGCGGAGTTGCGCTTCGATTTGTGGGCCGACGTGCTCACCTCACCGCGAGCCGTTGGTTACTTCTCCAGTTCCGAGCGACGGCTGGTCCACTCCTACATCGGAGTCGTGCCGCAGTTCGAAGAGGTGATCGGCATCGGCGTCGATCCGCCACCGCAACAGAGCTATCCGCGGCATCAGCAGGACCCTGCGGACGTCATCACAACGGAAGACGAAGCCACCGCTGACGAGGATGCGCCATCGACGAGAGCTATCTGGGTGGTCGCGGCGTGCCGTTCCGCCGGCGTCATCGTCTCTACGACAACTTCGCTCTCTACGGCGGGCGCGTCGAACCGGGCAGCGGTTGCGAGGAGATGCTCGATTATTTCGACACGTTTGCCGACAGGCACGCTGACGACGTGCGGCTCGTGCTGATGGGCGTGAAGATGATGACGGTGCCGGAGGCTCCGTATCTTCGCCTGGCCGGCGTGCTTCCCGATCGCGAGCGAATGACGGCGTACGAGGCTGCGTCGATCACAATTGCTCCCGGGGACCGCGATCTCCTTTCACAATCCCTCCTGGAAAGCCTGGCGGTAGGAACACCGGTACTCGCCAACGCCGCCAATGAAGCGGCCGTCGAACACTGTCGCCGGGCAAACGCGGGTTTGTACTACGCGAATCGCGACGAGTTCGTGGGGGCACTCAAGGTCCTGCAAACGCCGTCGATGCGCGAACGGATGGGCGAGAACGGACGTCGGTACATCCGCAATCACCATCAATGGGACGCGGTGATGGGGCGATTCGAGCGCCTGGTGGGAAGAATCCGGCGTTAGGCAAGCACCGGCGGATCTCGAGACCCGCTGGCTACTCCCGCGTGAGCTCTGCGGCCGGAAAGGGTCGCGCTCGAACTGCGGGTTCGTCGCTGGTGCTCTTTCGTCTCCTCGTTCCAATCTCGTAGCGCTTGATCATTTCGTTCAAGGTCGTGGGCTTGATCTTGAGCAGCTCCGCGGCCTTCTTCTGCACGCCGCCTGCCGCCTCCAGCGTTGACTCAATCAATCGCTTCTCGACGTTGGTGATGACGTCCTTGAACGAGATGCCCTCAGGCGGCACGACGAACTTGGGGATGTGGAACATCGGCGCCGATCGGACGTGCTCGGGAATCAGATCCGGACCGATGTGAGCGCCCGTGCTCAACACGACTGCGCGCTCGATGACATTTTCCAGCTCGCGGACGTTGCCCGGCCAATCGTATTCCATGAGCAGATCGAGAGCGTCTGCCGTGAGATCGAGCGTCGCCTTGCTGTTCTCGGCGCCATACTTCTCGAGGAAGTGCTGCGCGAGATACGGGATGTCGTCCTTGCGCTCGCGCAAGGGCGGCAGGAAGATGTTGATGACGTGCAACCGGTAGTAGAGATCCTCACGGAACCGGCCCTCGTTCACCATGTGCCGAAGATCGCAGTTGGTCGCGGCGATGATCCGGACGTCGACCTTGATCGTTTCCATTCCGCCGAGACGCATGAACTCGCGCTCCTGCATCACGCGCAGCAGCTTGGCCTGCGTGTCCGGCGGGATGTTCCCGATCTCATCGAAGAAGATGCTCCCCTTGTCCGCGAGATCGCACAGGCCCTTCTTCGGGTAAATGGCACCGGTGAACGCGCCCTTCACATGACCAAACAGGGTCGACTCGAGGAGGTCGGGCGGCAGGTTGCCGGAGTTCACCGTTACGAATGAGCGATCGGTGCGCGGTGAGTTCGAGTGAATCGCGCGCGCAACCAGCTCCTTGCCGGTTCCACTTTCGCCCGTGACGAGTATCGTCGACCGGCTGGGCGCCGCCTGGATGATCAGGTCGAAGACCTGTTTCATGCGCGGGCTGCGGCCGATGATGCCAGCGAACTTCTGATACTGCGCCTGGAGGTTCTGTCGCAGCGCAGTGTTCTCGGCCATCAACTGTCGCCGCTCGACGGCGTTCCGTACGACGACCATCACCTCGTCGTTCTTGAACGGCTTTGTGATGTAGTCGAACGCGCCGCGCTTCATCGCCGTGATGGCCGTCTCGACCGACGCGTAAGCCGTGACCATCAACACCGGCAGGTCTTCGTCCAGCTTCTTCAGCTCTTCGAGCATGGCCAATCCGTCCATGCCCGGCATCATCACGTCCACGATTGCGGCATCAAAGGGGAGCGACCTCGCGAGATCGAGTCCCTCCTCGGCGCTCGACGCCAGTCGCACGTGGTAGCCCTCGCGCGCCAGCAACGCGTCGAGGATCTCCCGCATGATCTCTTCGTCGTCGACGACCAGAATGGAACCGTTTCGCCGTATCACAGAAGACCTTGCCCCGGTCCGGCAACCCGGCCCGGCATGCCCTGGCCCGCGAGCGACGACCGCTCGAACGCCACGGCCGGAAACGAAAGAATGAACCGCGTGCCCTGGCCAATCCCGCTGTCGCACTCGATGCTGCCTTCGTGCTCGCGGACAATGCCATAGGTGATCGACAGACCGAGTCCAGTGCCCTGGCCGATCGCCTTCGTCGTGAAGAACGGATCGTAGATTCGCGCTAGGTACTCGCTCGGAATTCCCAAACCCGTATCGGATACTTCGGCAATGATGCGACCGCCCTCGGTGCGTGTCGCGATCGACAACCAGCCTCCCTTCGGCATCGCGTCCCTGGCGTTCAGGAACAGATTCAGGAACACTTGCTGCAGCTTGTGCTCGAGCCCGAGCACCATGACTGGGGTGTCGCTCAACTCGCGGCGCACCCGGATGCGATGTGTCTCGAACTGGTGTTCGAGCAGACCCAGGACGTCAGTGATGACGGCGTTGATGTCGAACGTCGAACGATCGCTGGACGCCGGACGCGACAGCGTCAGCAGTCCGTTCACGATCTTCGCGGCGCGGAACGTCTGGCGCTCGATTTTTTCGAGCAGCCGCGTACGGGGATCCTGAGGATCGGCCCCTTCGAGGAGCATCTGCGTAAAGCTCGAGATGCCCGTCAGCGGCGTATTCACTTCGTGCGCGACACCAGCAGCCAGCAGCCCGATCGAAGCCATCTTCTCCGAGAGCCTGAGCTGCTCTTCGAGCTGGACGCTGGCCGTTACGTCTTCAACGATGATGATCGTCCCTGCTGTCGCGATCTCCTGGCCCTCTTCGCGCAACGGCACCACCGCTGCGTTCACAACGAGCACCTCGGACGCGCGGTCGCCACGCGCGACAAGCGGAACCCGAGACAGCGTTGCGCCCGCCGGTGTGTCGCGACGAGCCGCCCGCACAGCCTCAACGAACGCCGGGTCGAACACATCGTCCAAGGAACAGCCAGAAGCGATGGTTCGCGGGACGCCATATAGCTGCTCGAGCGCTCGATTCCACCGAACGACGCGATCGTTGAGGTCGAGAACGAGCAGTCCGTTGTCCAGCGACTCGAGGATGTTTTCGTTGAAGGCACGCATCCGATCGACTTCGATCGCCTTCAGGTGCAGTTGACGATAGAGTCGCGCGTTCTCGAGCGCTGTCGCGATCTGACCCGCGACTGCGGCGAGCAAGCCGGTATCCTCGCTGCTGAGCGGTTCGCCGGTATCCTTTCGTCCGACCGCCAGAACGGCGATGGTCCCTTCCGTCGCGACACACGGTACGAAGTAGTACAGACCTGCGTCCCGCCAGAACTCGATCTCTTCGACGGCGAAGCGACCCACGGCTGCAGGGTCGTCGAGCGCGACGATGTGACCTTCTGACAGACGCCGCCCGATCGCCGATCGCTTCGCGAGCGCAGGAGGATGGGCGTCGCCGAACCCGGATGAACGCATCGATCCGAAGTGCGGCGCCACTTCGTCTTCGAGCATCAAGGTCATTCGATCGACGAGCAACGTCTCCACGACGCGTGAGACGAGTCGCTCCGACAGTCGATGAAGATCGAGGTCGCTGTTCAAGTCACGCGCAAAGCCAACCAGCGCTCGACGATAGTCGTAGCGATCGCGATAGAACGCGCGGTCGAGCAGGTTCTGGACGAAGTCCTTGATCGGCGGTGTCAACAGAACGGCGACGAGAATCGCCAGCAGCGCGAGCACCCACCGGTCCGATGCGTTGCCCTTCAGGAACACCGTGCGCACGGCCTCGAGCAGCACCGCGTAGATCACCACGACGGCCGCGAACGCGGTGATGTACACGAGCGAGCGCTTGACGATCACTTCGATGTCGAGCAGGCGATAGCGGACGATCGCCGAAGCGAACGCGAGCGGTATCAGGCTCAATGGAACTGCCGAGAGCTCCATCGGCAGCGACGGCTGCACGCCGAGTGAATATGGCAGCGCGTAGCCGACGGCGAATATACCGGCACCCAGTCCGGTGCCCCACGCAATCCACCGCAGCTGACGTCGCGCGGTCATCGTGCTCACTTGTGACAGGGCACGGAGCAGCCCGATCAGACCGCCAATCAGGCACAGCGCGAAGTACAGGAATCCGAGGCGGTCGAGCAGTGAGTCGAGTCGGACGAATGCCAGTGGATCAACCGGGCTCTGCTCGATCGCGTAGATTCGCGCGACGCCGAGCGCCAGTGCGGGGACATAGAGGAGAACGAACGCGGCGCGAGCGAAAGGTCCGCGCCCCCACCGATCACGACGCTCGGGGAACACCTGCGTGAAGTGCAGGAACATCGGCGGCAATGCCAGCATCGAGATGACGTCGGCCCAGTAGAAGACCCAGTCGAGTCGATCCAGGCGCCCGCTGAATGAGAAGGTGAAGACACCGAAGAACGCGACCGCCAGCCAAAAGAAATGCAGCGTCGCTGGATCGCGCGGCCGCTGGAGCCGGACGGCGCCTCCGACCAGCAACGTGAACACACCGACCGCAGCCAGGACGAAATACAGCGCGCCGGGACCGTTCGGCACCGGCGCCAACCTCAGATCGAGGACCTCGCGCGTGCCGAGACGAAGGACGGTGTAGCGAAGCGTCTTCTGATCGTCGCCGGCGTCGTGAAGAACGTCGACGACATCGCCAGCCGTTTGAATCGGGTGATCGTCGATCGCAAGCAGCAGGTCCCCACGCGACATGCCGACGCGATCCGCAGGACTCCCCTTGGCCACTTCCTCGACCACAACACCGTCTGGGCCCGACGTCCACAACACGCCGTCCTCGACCTCGTGCCACGTCGCGCGCGCGGTGATGTTGGCGATGCCAAGGCACAACAATCCCGACACGACGATGACTGGCAAAGCCGGCCGTGACCACCGGCTCCACGTCGCCGGGATGCGCGCCGAAATCCAATGACTAGAACGTGTCATCCAACTTAATGGAGTCCAAAACAGCGCCAAAAAATGGGGAGCATCGCTCCCCATCCATGGCTCGTAGCTGGTGCTCCCAGCTACAACTCTTCGAATCAGAACCTGACAGCCACGCCTCCCAACACTCGCTTCGGCGGGCGCACCACCATCAATTCGTCATACACCGAGTTCTCGTAGAGCGCTTCCTTGAAGAGGTTGCTCACAGCCACGAGCATCTCCCACTGTGCACTCGTGAAATTCATAAACGGCAATGCCTGGTTCACCTGGACATCGAAGCGCACGCCCGCACTCGGAGAGCTCTCTCCAAGCTTCGACGCCGCGTATGCCGTGTTCACTTTGTAAACCACGAGCAAACGCGTTGCCGTTGGCGCGACAATGCTTTCGAGCGAAGCGGTGACGTCGTGGATGCGCTCGTCCGTTCTCAGGACCGATGGCGCAACGACCTCGAGCAAGCTGAAATCGTTCGATCGCCCTCTCCACCGCGACTGCGCCTGCGTGTAGTCAACCGTCGCGCGGGTGTTCTCACCCATCGTCCGGGAGAAGGTCACGCCCCATCCGTGCGCCGCGAAGTCGCCGGCGGAGCCAACCTGGTAGTGGCCGATCTCGGCTGGAGCATCGGGAACCGAAACGCCGAAGACCGTGACGACCTGATCCTCCACCCGCTCGGTGAACGCACGGAACCCGACGATGACGTGCTCAGCCCACTGGCGATCGACTGCGATTTCGATCTGATCGTGCCGCTCGGGCAAGAACGAAGCTCGAGACACCTGGGAGAACGTCCTCTCCGGCGGCAGCCACATACCGACAGACGGCGGAATGAATTCCTCGGCGCCTGGCGCAACTTCGCGGTGCATGACTGTCGTGCGCACTTTCAGGCTGTCATTCGTGTCCGGCTGCAGGATCATCGTGACGCGCGGACTGATCAGGCCTCGGTCTTCGAGATAGTCGTAGCGTGCGTACTTCGCGCCGTAGCTGACCTCGAGTTCTGGATTGATCCTCCAGTTGTCCATCGCGTACATCGCGCCCACGTTGCGGCTTCCGTCTCGCATCGCGGTCAGCGCCTGGCCGTTGGCACCGAGGTATCGCTGCATTGAGTACGAGACGCCGGCTTCGTACGCGTGGGTCGCGGGCTGATGGCGAACGTAAGAACCGGCAACGATCCACGACGCGAGGTCGCCCTGCGTCAACGTGCCTCGCATTCTCCAGTCGCCGTTCGTTCCCGGCGCTTCGATGGAGATATACGCAAGACCACGTGGAGTCGGCCCGCTCAGGGAGAACAGATCCTGTGGCCGATCGAACGACGTCGAGGTCAGCAGATTCAGCTGACCGTTCACGGGCAGGTCGGCAAACAGCGACGATGCGTATCGAGCGGAGTCGCCAACGGCACGGCCGAACGACGAGAGCGAATCGCCAAGCGTCGAATCGTCGGTGTCGAGATCGGCGATGCTCGCTTCTGCTTCCTTCAGGACGCTGCGCTTCAAATGGCGCAGTCGCCACGCGACCTCGTCGTGTTCGTGCCGCTCTTCGGCTTCCGGTGCTGCAGGAGGTTCGGCGACAACGCCGACACCCGCTGCAAGAACAGCGGGGTCGGTTGATTCGCCAGGTCGTCGTGTTAATTCGATCGTCGACATCGTGCGTCCATCCGCACTGACCTGGATGATGCGACCGCGCGACGGCAGATAGTCTTGCAGATGTGCCCGAATCAGATAGGGCCCGGCCGGCAGGTTTCGGAACGTGAAGTGCCCGTCCTCATTCGATATGGCAAACGCCGAGGTCGAGCCGAGTGCCGAGACTACGGCACCCGACAGCGGTTTTCCGAGCTCGTCTTTGACGACTCCATTCAGCTCGGACGGTTTGATCGGAGCGGCTGTACTCGACGCATTGAGTTGCGGCGTGAGTACGAGCTGCGGGAGGGCAACGACTTGCGAGTGTGCGGGCGTGGCGGCTCCAACGGCCCACACGATGACCCCGATACATGACCAGGATCGGATCCGCATCATTTCTATGCCCTTCTCACGGCCGTTTGTGGGCCGGTCGATTCCCGCCGGCTACCATCCGGACGGGGCCTTAAACCGGTAGAACCGAAAAGTTCACGCTCTGTGTCAGCTGAGCCCCCGAGGGCTTGTCGGTCACCTTGATCTCGAGCCGGTAGTCTCCCGCTGGAAAACTGGTCAGAGGAATCACGAGGCTTCCGGGCAACTGATGGCCAGCGGCGATGCTGAACTGTGGCGGCAGCGTCTCGGCATTCAGCGGCTGCGGCGCAGTCTTGTTGAAGTACTTCTCGCCCTCGGCCAGGCGCTGATGGAAGCTGTAGTCCACGACGACGTCCGGCTTGCCCGACGCCGCTTCCTTCGCACCGTAGATCCAGAAGATCACGCTGAGCTCACCGGTCTTGGCAAACTTTCCATCGAAGGACGGCACGATGCGCATCGGTCCGAAGACGTACGGATTCGCTTCCTGCTGGTCGGCTGGAAGCGCTGCGGTCAACGGCTCAACCGACTGCGCAACGATCACTGAGCTCGTCCGAAGATCGGGCGTGTTGAAGTCGGGAACCGTGATCTCGTGACGGAGCAGACCCGCCGGTCCGGCAGCAGCCGCGGCCGCGGGTGGCGCGTTCTTGTCGTTGTTGCGATTGTTCCGCTGATTGCCCGCCGGTGCCGGCGACTTTTCCTTCACAGCAATGAACGCGACGTACTGACCCGGCTTGAGCTGCACTGCGCGCGAAAGCTGACCGTCCGGAGCATCCAGGAAGTGCACGCTGTCCCACTGGAACGACGGCCGAGGAGGAGGAGTCGCCTTGCCATCCTTCGGCGGCGTTGCCGTTGCCACCATCGCCGACGCGAACGCGGAAGCCTGTTCTGCGCTGACGATGCGGACATACAGCGCGGCGCCCTTGGATAACTGGGCCTTGTCGACAGCCAGCGTGAAGGGGACATACGTGTCTCCACTCTGTCCCTTCACGAAGTGATTCGACTGCCACTTCACGGAAACGTCCCCTTCATTCTTGTCCGCGGCGCCAAAGGCCAGCGGCTTCGGCGTGACGGGCGTCGTCGCAGGCTGCGCGCCGGGCGCTGGGATCGGAACTCCGGTGTCCGCCAGGAGCGCGGTGTCGACAAGCGTCACCAGGGCCTGAACGTCTTGCTGCTCCTGCGGCGGACGTTGTGGCTGTTGTTTCCCTTTGTCGTTGTTGTTCTTCTGCGCCAGAACAGAACCACCGACACTGCAAACGAACGCGAGGGCAACAGTCAAAATGAGGACGCGACGACGGTACATGAATGCCTCTCTTCCTCCAAAGGAGCGGAGGTACCCCCGCTTGGGGTATCCAAGAATCCGAATCGCCTGATCATAGGCACCTACGTACGGCAAGTCAAACAGGCAAACCGCCATAAAAGCGAAAGATTCCTCGGAAATGGCCGGGGCTGCCACAGCCAGCGTGCTAAGATCGCCGTCCTCCGGGACGGCTCCAGGCACCTTGGGTGCGCGCCCCATCCGGACAGCGGCGGCACCGGTCATGGAACTGGACGATATCCTCGTCATCCTTCTTGCAGGCGGCGCCGGCGAGCGCTTATATCCCCTGACCCGGGATCGAGCCAAGCCGGCGGTCTACTTCGGTGGTCCGTACCGCATCATCGACTTCACCCTCAGCAACTGCATCAACTCGGGGCTGCGGCGAATCTTCATCGCTACTCAGTACAAATCTCTCTCGCTGAGCCGCCACGTGCGCATGGGGTGGAGTGTCGTCTCCGAGGAGCTCGGCGAGTTCATCGAGATCCTGCCTCCTCAGAAGCGAGTCGGTGAACACTGGTACCTCGGCACTGCCGACGCCGTGTACCAGAACCTGTACTCCCTCGAGCGCGAGAACCCGCGACACGTCATCGTCCTCTCCGGCGACCACGTGTACAAGATGGACTACGCGAAGATGCTGCGGTTCCACATCGAGAAGGACGCCGCCGCAACGCTCGCGACGATCGAAATTCCGGTCGACGAAGGCAGCAGATTCGGGATCGTTGCTGTCGATGAAGCGGATCGCGTCGTCGGATTCGAAGAGAAGCCCGTTCGTCCACCCCATGTGCCCGGATCACCGGACGTCGCGCTCGCGTCGATGGGGATCTACATCTTCAAGTCCGACATCCTGATGCGGGTGCTCGAGAGCGATGCCACGCGCTCCGACAGCCAGCACGATTTTGGCAAGAACATCATCCCGCCGCTGTTCAAGGAATCGTCGGTGTACTCGTACCGCTTCTACGACGAGAACAAGAAAGCCTCGAAGTACTGGCGCGACATCGGAACGCTCGACGCGTACTACGAAGCCAGCATGGATCTGTGTCAGGTGAACCCGGAGTTCAACCTGTACGATCCGGAATGGCCTCTGCGTACGTACCAGCCACAGGCGCCGCCTGCGAAGTTCGTGTTCGCAGAAGAAGGGCGCCGTTGTGGACAGGCGCTCGATTCCGTCATCTCGAACGGCTGCATCATCTCGGGCAGCCGCGTGAACGGAAGCATCCTGTGCCCCAACGTCCGCGTGCACAGCTTCTGCGAGATCGAGGAGACGATTCTGATGCCCGGTGTGCGCGTCGGCCGCCACGCCAGAATCAGGCGTGCCATCATCGATCGCGATGTGCTCGTGCCACGTGGCGCATTAATCGGCTTCAACCCCGAAGAAGATCGACGGCGGCATACGGTCACCGATGGCGGCGTGGTGGTCGTCACGGCCGAGGACGAGCCGCTCATCGCAACGATCAGTGAATCCGCCCTTCAGGTGGAATTCGAAGCCGACCGCGTCGGTACTCTCATCTAGGCCACGTCATGAAGATCACGCACGTTCACGCCAGAGAAATTCTGGACTCCCGAGGCAACCCAACTGTCGAAGCCGACGTTCAGGCAGGAAGCGCGCTCGGTCGCGCAGCTGTGCCATCTGGCGCATCGACCGGCCAGCGCGAGGCGCTCGAACTGCGTGACGGCGATCCGAAACGTTACGGCGGAAAGGGCGTTCGTAAAGCGGTCGACCACGTCAACGGCGAGATCGCGAAGGCGCTCGTTGGAAAGGAACTCGATCAACGCGCCCTCGACGATGCGATGCTCGAGTTGGATGGCACTCCAACCAAGAGCCGCCTCGGGGCGAACGCGATCCTCGCCGTGTCGATGGCCGCAGCTCGAGCAGCGGCCGTGGGCGCGGGCCAGCCACTCTACAGGTCTCTCGCAGCACTGTCGGGCGCAACGTCGGTCGACTCGTTCGTGCTTCCCGTCCCGATGATGAACATTCTGAACGGCGGTGCGCACGCAGATAGCAGCGTCGACTTTCAGGAATTCATGGTGATGCCGCTCGGCGTCTCGAGTTTTGCCGAAGCACTCCGCGCCGGCACCGAGATTTTTCATGCGCTCCGCAGCATCCTCAAGAAAGCCGGCCACTCCACTGGCGTTGGCGACGAAGGCGGCTTTGCCCCGAATCTGAAGTCGAATCGCGCGGCGCTCGATGTCGTCCTCGAGGCCATCGGCAAAACGGGACTCCGCGCTGGATCCGACGTCTACCTGGCGCTCGATGTCGCGTCGAGCGAGCTGTGGGACAACGGCAAGTACGTGTTCAAGAAGTCGGGCGAGCCGACTCGCACTCCAGATCAGATGGTGGAGCTCTACGCCGAGTGGGTGCGCCAGTATCCGATCATCTCGATTGAAGATGGCGTCGCGGAGGGGGACTGGGACGGTTGGAAGGCACTGACACGCGCGATCGGCGATCGTGTCCAGCTCGTTGGCGACGATGTGTTTGTGACCAATCCAGAGATTCTCCGGAAGGGAATCGCCGAGGGCGTCGGGAACGCTCTGCTGGTCAAGCTGAATCAGATCGGTACGGTCTCAGAAACACTCGACGCGATTGCGATGGCGCGCGACGCGCGTTACGCGACGATCATCTCCCACCGATCCGGGGAGACCGAAGACAGCACAATCGCGGATCTTGCTGTCGCCACGTCGGCTGGTCAGATCAAGACCGGCTCGGCCAGCCGCAGCGATCGAACGGCGAAGTACAACCAGTTGCTGCGAATCGAGGAAGAGCTCGGAAGCGCAGCGCGCTACGCAGGTCTTTCGGCGATCCGTCAGGTCGCCGCAAATTAGAGGAAGTCATGTATCGGTTGGTCCTGTTGCGTCACGGCGAGAGCACCTGGAACAAAGAGAATCGATTCACCGGTTGGACCGATGTCGATCTGAGCGATCGCGGTCGGGAAGAGGCGGCCGAAGCCGGACGTCTGCTGAAGGCCGAGCGATTCGAGTTCGACGTCGCGCACACATCACTGCTCAAACGCGCCATCCGCACGCTGTGGATCGCGCTCTCAGAGCTGGACATGATGTGGATCCCCGAGTGCCGGTCGTGGCGTTTGAATGAGCGGCACTACGGCGGATTGCAGGGACTCAACAAAGCGGAAACGGCAGCAAAGCACGGTGACGCGCAGGTCAAGATCTGGCGCCGCAGCTACGATATTCCACCGCCGCCGCTCACGCTGGACGACCCGCAGCATCCGTCACGCGATCGCCGATACGCAGACCTGAAGCCGAATGAGCTGCCGCTCACGGAGTCGCTGAAGGATACGGTTGCCAGATTCCTTCCGTACTGGCACTCCTCCATCGCGCCCGACATCAAGGCTGGAAAACGAGTCCTCATCGCCGCCCACGGCAACAGCCTGCGCGCGCTCGTCAAGTATCTCGATCACACCTCGGAACAGGACATCGTCGAACTGAATATCCCAACCGGGATACCGCTCGTGTACGAGCTCGACGAGCAACTGCAACCCGTGAAGAAGTTTTACCTGGGGGATCAGGAGGCGGCGATGCGAAAGGCAGCCGCCGTGGCGAATCAGGCACAGACACGGTAACCAACAGCCGACAGCCCGTGCCATCGGCTGTCAGCATGAATCCTCAACTAGCCGTTGTCGACCGCTTCCTTCGGCGCTTCTTCGCAGCCGATCCGCAGCGACCTCAGGAACCGGCGGTCGTTGGTTGTCAGGTCGAAACCATTCCGGGCCGGCAGTAGACGGGCAGGCGTGGTGATCCGAGTCACGGCCGTTCCGTTGTTTCTGCTCACGAACCCGACCACAGCTTCGAGCGTCACTCTCATATCGAAACCAGCCTCACGTGCCTTGGCTCGGCAGGCCTCGACTTGAGCGTTCTCGGCGACAGCGGCGGCAATCGCGTCGGCCAGCTCTTTCGCGAACCGGTTCACGACGTCATCCATTCCTGCTTCCTCCTAATCCGCCACCGGGCCGGGATCCGGGGCGTACCCCAATCCGAACCTGCACTAACCGGGGAGGTTGGCAGGGATTGAGCGCCAAAGACATTCATTTGCAGGGGTTTAGCCTCATGGAGGCTGCGGGGCATTGTAGAGGGTCATCCCCGAGGTGTCAACAAACCGGCCCGGCCACGGCCATCCAGCGTGCAGCCGAAAGAGGCTCGCGGCGTCGCGTTTTCGAACCGGCTTCGGTAATCGGCTGATACACAAGGGGTTGAGTTAAGATGCCGGCGACCCACAACATGGAACCCTCGTCGAGCTCGCGCTTCTACCGGACGCCGGACGATGTCGCCGGGATCGACCCGGCGACCGACATCGGAGGGCCTGGCGCGTTTCCGTTCACGCGCGGGATCCAGCCCGACATGTATCGCGGCCGTCCGTGGACGATGCGCCAGTACGCCGGGTTCGGGACTGCGGCTGAATCAAACCGGCGATACAGATACCTGTTGTCGCAGGGCGTGATGGGACTGAGCGTGGCCTTCGATCTGCCGACGCAGATCGGCTACGACTCGGATCACTCGCTCGCGGCGGGCGAGGTTGGGCGTGTCGGGGTGGCGATCGACTCGATCGAAGACATGGATGTTCTGTTCGCCGACATCCCGCTCGACCGTGTATCCACCTCGATGACGATCAACTCGACCGCCATCATCCTGCTCGCGATGTACGTCGCGACAGCGAAGCGGCGGGGCATCGCGCCGGCAGCGCTCTCCGGCACCGTCCAGAACGACATTCTCAAGGAGTACGTCGCCCGCGGCACCTTCATCTACCCACCGCGCCCATCGCTCCGGATCGTGACCGACATCATGCGGTTCTGTTCGGAGCATGTGCCGAAGTGGAATTCGATTTCGATCAGCGGTTACCACATCCGGGAGGCGGGTTCGACCGCGGTTCAGGAGGTCGCGTTCACACTGGCGAATGGAATCGCGTACGTCCAGGCCGCCATCGATGCGGGCCTCGACGTCAACGTGCTCGGCCAGCGACTGTCGTTCTTCTTCAACGTCCACAACAACTTTCTCGAGGAGGTCGCCAAGTTTCGAGCGGCCAGGCGTCTGTGGGCGCGAATCATGCGGGAGCGATTTGGCGCACGCGAGCCACGGGCGCAGCAGCTACGATTCCACGCGCAGACGGCCGGCAGTACTCTCACGGCGCAACAGCCTGACAACAACGTCGCGCGGGTCGCCCTTCAGGCGCTCGCGGCCGTCCTCGGGGGCACGCAGTCATTGCACTGCAATGGTCGCGACGAGGCGCTCGGCCTGCCGACAGAAGACAGCGCCACAATCGCTTTGCGAACGCAGCAGATTCTTCTTCACGAGAGCGGCGTCGCATCCACCGTCGATCCGCTGGGCGGCGCGTATGCCATCGAGGAAAAAACCACCCGGATTGAGCAAGAAGCCACTCAACTCCTGGGACGTATCGACAACGCGGGAGGCACGCTGTCGGCCATTGAATCGGGTCTCATCCAGCGTGAGATTCAGGACTCGGCCTATCGCGCGCAGCAAGCGCTCGAAGGCGGCACAGACGTCGTCGTCGGCGTCAATCGGTTCAATGACGCGGGTGCTCAGTCACTGACCGTGTTTGCTCTGGATCCCTCAGTCGAACGCGATCAGGTGGAGCGCGTGCGCGCAGTGCGCGCCGGCCGAAACGCCTCAGAGTGTCGTGCGGCTCTGGACGCCGTCGAGCAGGCCGCTCGCACCGGCGACAACCTCGTCCCCGTGGTCATTGAAGCGGTCGAGAAGAAGGGAACGCTCGGCGAGATTTCCGACGCACTGCGACGCGTCTTCGGCGAATACCAGGACGCGTCGAGGGCGTGAGCGCGCATGACACCGCTCCTTGATGTCCAGCATCTGACGGTCGCGTTCGAACGTCCGGGACCTGCGCTGAAGGCGGTTGACGATCTGAGCTTTTCGATTCAACCTGGCGAAACGCTCGGCCTCGTCGGCGAATCTGGCAGCGGGAAGTCGGTCACGGCGCTCGCCATTCTTAGATTGCTTCAACCGCCCGGTAAAGTCACCGCGGGCCGGGTTCTCTTCGAAGGAAGAGACCTGCTGCAACTGCCGGAGTCCGAAATGCGATCCGTTCGCGGCGGCCGCATCTCGCTCATCTTCCAGGAGCCCATGACCGCGCTCAACCCGACGATGCGGGTTGGGGATCAGATTGGCGAAGCATTGACGTCGCACGCAGTGGGGAAAGACCAGGCCCGTCAGCGGGTCGTCGAGCTGCTCGACGCCGTGCGCATCCCTGATGCGGCGAGGAGAGCAAGAGACTACCCTCACCAATTGTCGGGCGGCATGCGTCAGCGGGTGATGATCGCCATAGCGGTCGCGTGCCGGCCGCCACTCGTCATTGCGGATGAACCGACGACTGCTCTCGATGTCACGATTCAGGCGCAGGTGCTCGAGATGCTCAGCGAGTTGAAGGGGCGATTCAATCTCGCACTACTGCTGATCACGCATGACTTCGGCGTGATCGCAGAGATGGCCGACCGTGTGGCCGTGATGCGCGGCGGGCAACTCGTCGAGCAGGGACCGGTACGGCAGATCCTTCGCGCGCCCTCCCACGAATACACGCAGCGTCTGCTCCGCGCAGTTCCGGGGATGAGCAAACGCTGATGCCGCTGCTCGAGGTCCGTCACCTCGTCAAGCACTACTCGCGCGGCGGCGGACTCTTCGCGTCACCGCCCACAGTCGTGCGTGCCGTCGACGACGTGAGCTTTCATGTCGACGAAGGAGACATGTTCGGCCTGGTGGGCGAGTCAGGGAGCGGGAAAAGCACGACCGGTCGATGCATCCTCAGACTCGTTGAACCTGACAGCGGTGAAGTGCTGTTCCGCGGAGAGAACGTGCTTGGGTTCTCTCGCAGCCGGATGCGACTGGCGCGGCGCGATATGCAGATCGTCTTTCAGGATCCGTACTCGTCGCTGAATCCACGAATGCGCGCAGGCGACATCGTCGAAGAACCGCTCATCATTCACGAACTCGGCGGGGCGTCAGAGCGGGCCGCTCGAGTGAGCGAGTTGTTCGAGCTTGTCGGCCTCGAGCCAGAGCATCTCAAGCGATATCCGCGCGAGTTCAGCGGCGGACAACGGCAGCGAATCGGAATTGCGCGCGCACTCGCGCTCAATCCCGCACTCATCGTCGCCGACGAACCGGTCTCCGCGCTTGATGTGTCGATTCAGGCACAGGTCATCGAGCTGCTGTTAGACCTGAGGGCGCGGCTACGACTGACGTACCTCTTCATCGCCCACGATCTGCGTCTGGTCGAGAACATCTGCAACCGCGTGGCGGTGATGTATCTCGGAAAGATTGTGGAGATGGGCGATGCGGACGCGCTGTTCAGGAACCCGACCCACCCGTACACTCAAGCGCTTCTCAGCGCCGTGCCGCGGCTCGATCCCGACACACCGCGCTCGCGAATCGAGTTCGACACCTCGTCATTCCGTCGGGAAGCCCCGATGCGAGAAATCGGGGCCAGCCACTGGGCAGCCGTGTGATCAGGCGGCCTGTCGAACGTCCTTCTCCACTTTCCCATCACGGATGTGAATCGTCCGGTGAGCAAAGGCCGCAATGTCCGCTTCGTGGGTGACGAGGACGATCGTATTTCCCGCCTCGTGAAGCCGTGCGAACAGCGCCATGATCTCGCTTCCGGTCTTCGAGTCGAGGTTGCCGGTCGGCTCGTCCGCCAGCAGGATTGAAGGGTTGTTGACCAAAGCTCGCGCAATGGCGACACGCTGACGCTGACCACCGGAGAGTTCATTGGGGCGATGCCCCATACGCGAGGTCAATTCGACTTTTTCAAGTGCTGCGCGGGCTCTCTGCAGTCGATCCTTGCCTTGAATGCCTCCGTAGACGAGCGGCAGTTCGACATTTTGAAGGGCAGTTGCCCGAGGCAACAGATTGAACGTCTGGAAGACGAACCCGATCTCCTGATTTCGAATTCGGGCAAGCTCGTTGTCGTTCATCTGGCTCACCTGTTTGCCGTTCAACAGGTAGCTCCCCTGGCTTGGCGTATCGAGGCAGCCGATCAAGTTCATCAGGGTCGACTTGCCAGAGCCGGACGGTCCCATGATGGCCACGTACTCCCCGCGCTCGATTCCGATGGTCACGCCGCGCAGGGCGTGAATCTCCTCCGCGCCCATCACATAGGTCTTCCAGAGGTCCTGAGTCTCGATAAGTGCCATTTTCGCTTCAGTGTGCCTCAGTCTGCGTCCGCTGGCCAGACAGCACTCACTACGGTAACTCGAGCCACGGTGTTCCCTCTCGTCTAGTGCTCGTCTTGGTACTGCTCCTTGAGCCTGGCCACAACAGCCGGATCGGCCAGCGTTGTCGTGTCGCCAAGCGCCTTGCCCTCGGCGATATCGCGAAGCAGGCGCCGCATGATCTTTCCCGAGCGCGTCTTCGGCAGGTCCGCTGAGAAGATCACATCGTCAGGTCTGGCGATCGCGCCGATCTTTTTCACGACGTGATCCTTCAGCTCGGCCACCAGGCTCTCGCTTCCTTGGGCACCGTCGCGCAACGTCACAAACGCTGCGACCGCTTGGCCCTTGATCTCGTGTGGCCGGCCGACCACCGCTGCTTCGGCGACACGCGGATGATCCACCAGCGCGCTCTCGACTTCCATCGTGCCGATTCGATGACCCGCCACGTTCAGCACGTCATCGACTCGACCCAGTAGCCAGAAGAACCCATCCTGATCCCGCTTCGCACCGTCGCCGGTGAAGTAGATATCCGGCGTCCAGCGGCTCCAGGTACCTGCTTCACGTACCGATCGGGGTCGCCATAGATGCCCCGCAGCATCGCCGGCCACGGTCGTGTGAGCGCGAGCAGTCCGCCACCCACACCCTGAATGCTGTCGCCGCGATCGGTTTTGATCTCCGCCTTGATACCGGGGAACGGCAGGGTGGCTGATCCCGGCTTCGTCTTCGTGATCCCTGGCAGCGGCGTGATCATGATCGCCCCCGTCTCTGTCTGCCACCACGTGTCTACGACGGGACATCGCTCGCCGCCGATGTATCGGTGATACCAGACCCAGGCTTCCGGGTTGATCGGCTCGCCGACGGATCCGAGGAGCCGCAGGCTAGTGAGGTCGCGACCTGTCGGCCACTCGGTACCCCATCGCATGAACGTTCGGATCGCGGTTGGCGCGGTGTAGAAGATCGTCACGCCGTAGCGCTCGATGATCTGCCAGAAGCGATCCTTGCGCGGCCAGTCCGGTGCACCCTCGTACATCACAACGGTCGCACCGTTTGCGAGCGGCCCATAGACGACGTAGCTATGACCGGTGACCCAGCCGATGTCCGCGGTGCACCAATACACATCCTCTTCCTTCAGATCGAACACCCACTTCGTCGTCGCATAGGTGCCGACAAGGTAGCCACCCGTCGTGTGCACGATGCCCTTCGGCTTACCAGTGGTGCCCGAGGTATAGAGGATGTAGAGCATGTCCTCCGCATCCATGTGCTCGGGTTCACAGTGGTATCCAGCGTCGAGCATCAGGCGGTGATACCAGTGGTCACGCCCTTCCTTGATGTGAATCTCCACCGGCGAGCCATGCAGTCGCTGGACGACGATGACGTCCTTGATTGATGGCGTGCCCTGCAAGGCTTCGTCCGCCATCTGCTTGAGCGGAACCACCTGCCCTCGGCGCCACCCGCCATCCGCCGTAATGAGCAATGACGCCTGCGCATCGTTGATGCGATCGCGCAGCGACTCGGAGCTGAAGCCACCAAACACGACGGAGTGCACTGCACCGATGCGAGCGCACGCGAGCATCGCAATCGCCAGTTCGGGAATCAGCGGGAGGTAGATCGCGACGCGGTCGCCGCGCTTCACGCCGAGCGACTTCATCACGTTGGCAAATTGACTGACCTGACGATACAGGTCGAAGTAGGTCAGCGTCCGGCGATCGCCCGGCTCGCCTTCCCAGACGAGCGCCGCCTTGTTGCGCCGTGCTCCTCGAATGTGACGATCGACACAGTTGACACTCGCGTTGAGGGTGCCGCCGACGAACCATTTCGCATGAGGCGGCTTCCAGTCGAGTATCTGCGTCCACTTGGTGAACCACTCCAGTTCGTCGGCGAGGCCTGCCCAGAACGCCTCTGGATCGCGCTCGGCGCGCGCGTATACGCTTTCATCCCGCACGATGGCCTGCGACTGAAACTCTGTCGACGGCGCGAACGAACGGTTCTCCTGAAGGAGGTCTGCGATTTCTGCCGGCGGCGTGTTCTGGGACATAGCGCCACAGAATACAACGCCGGGTCCGAAGAGCAGGACCCGGCCTACGCCTTCACATCGGCGGAAGCGGTGGCGGCTGGATGGGACCACCGAGCGCAGGCGGCACGTCGTTCCGGAAGAAGCTCGCGCCCAGCACTCCACCGAGCGTCGAGAAGATTCCGCCTGCGCACAGCAGCAGGAAGAAGCTGAAGGCGTAACCCATGGGTGAGGTGGTGCCAATAGACTGGAGCGCGGCGCGAGCGTCAGGCGGCATGTCGCGGGCCACACGAATCAGCTCCGTGGCGATCCGCTCTCGAATCGGCGCGAGGACGACGTCGAGCGCGAGAGACACGATCAGCCAGACAAAGGCGCCGATGACGCCGGCGAGGAAACCGTTCAGCGCGCCACGTCCGGCCGATGTCGGACGCTGATCGTTCTGCTGATCGAGATAGGCTG
Organism: uncultured Acidobacteriota bacterium; assembly: GCA_963818645.1. Lineage (GTDB taxonomy): Bacteria > Acidobacteriota > Vicinamibacteria > Vicinamibacterales > UBA2999 > Gp6-AA40. The sequence continues at coordinate 44,588 of CAWFTF010000004.1, forward strand.
TGAGCACGCCGCCGCTGACAATCCAGAGGCAGCAGCAGTTACCCCAACTGATGACAGGAAGCGCGGACAGGACGCCGATGAAGAGTCCGCCGAGCAGAGGTGCCTGAAGCACGACGCTACATTAGCAGCTTGAACGGCGGCGAGCTACCGGCTTCAGGCGACGAGACGTGAACTAGTCGTAGTACTCACGACCCAGGTGCGTGATCAGGTCCTCACCCTGAAGATACCGGAGCGTGTTCTTCAGCTTCATCAACTGAATGAACAAGTCGTGTTCAGGATAGACCTCGGGCGCATGCATCGGGCTCTTGTAGTAGAACGACAACCACTCCTGGATTCCCGACATTCCCGCTCGCTTCGCCAGATCGAGGAACATGACCGAGTCGAGCACGATCGGCGCGGCAAGGATGCTGTCGCGACACAGGAAATTGATCTTGAGCTGCATCGGGTACCCGAGCCAGCCGATCAAGTCGATGTTGTCCCAGCCTTCCTTGTTGTCGCCGCGCGGCGGGTAGTAATTGATGCGGACGACGTGCGTGAGGTCTCCGTAGAGCTCGGGATACAGGTGCGGCTGGAAGATGTAGTCGAGCGCTGACTTCTTGCTCTCTTCCTTCGTCTTGAACGATTCAGGATCGTCGAGCACTTCGCCGTCGCGATTCCCCAGTATGTTGGTTGAGTACCAGCCCTTCACACCGAGCAGGCGCGCCTTGAGACCCGGCGCGATGATGGTCTTGATCAGCGTCTGACCGGTCTTCATGTCGTTGCCGGCAATCGGCGACTTCATCTTCGCCGCCAGCTGCAGCATCGCCGGGATGTCGGCGGTCAGATTGGGCGCCGCGTTCGCGAACGGCAGTCCCTCACGCAGTGCCGCGTACGCGTACACCATGCTCGACGGGATCGCATCGTCGCTCTGTTCGAGACCCTTCTCGAAGGAATCGATCGTCGCGTGGACGGCCGTCTCCTTCATGTAGACCTCGGTGCTGCCGCACCAGATCATCACCAAGCGATCGCATCCATGCTTGGCCTTGAACGCGCGGATATCTGCGATCAGCTGTTCCGCCAGGTCGCGCTTGTTCTTGCCTTTCTTGACGTTCGGGCCGTCCAGCCGCTTGACGTAGCGCTGGTCGAAGACTGCGGGCATCGGCTTGATCGCCTCGAGTTCCGCGCGAACCTGCTCCAATTGCGCCGGCTCGAGCACGCCGGCGGTACGCGCCGCCGCGTAGCAGTCTTCTTCGAAGATGTCCCAGCCGCCAAAAACGATGTCGTTCAGGCTCGCGAGGGGAACGAATTCATTGATCTTTGGTGCGCGCCCCTCGGTACGTTTGCCGAGGCGAATGGTGCCCATCTGGGTGAGTGAGCCGATCGGGCTCGCCAGGCCACGGCGGATGGCCATGACACCGGCAATGGTCGTCGTGCTGACGGCGCCGAGGCCAACCAGCAACACTCCTAGTTTCCCACTCGCAGGGGCGATCTGAACTGGTGAAGTCACGATCGGGCACTATATCATGCGGAAATGCGCATGTTTCTGCGTCAGTCGACGGTTGGACGCGAGCCGCTGGCGATCGCGATGAGCGGCGTGCGCATGGGCGAACGCCTGCTGCAGATCGGGATGGACACACCCGTCGTCACCGGGCTCCTCGCAGCCAAACCTGGGCTCTCCGGCGAATCAGCGATGGTCGTTCCCGACGACGCCACCGCAGTGAGCGCCAAACGTGCGGCTGAAAACGCAGGCGCTCTGGTGAACATCAGAGTGCATGCCCTGGATGCCCTCCCTTTCGACCGGCAGGCGTTCGATCTGGTCGTTGTCCACAACCGCGAGGGACAGCTGGCGAACCTGGGCGACACCCGTACCCGGGCCCTCCAGGAATGCAGGCGGGTCCTTCGCCCGGGGGGGCGAATTATCGTCATCGACAAGGGCACGCCATCGGGCCTCGCGGCGATTTTCCAGTCCCGGAAGGGTCCTGAAGCACGGGCATTGACGGTCGAAACGCTGGAGGCCGCCGGGTTCCGGTCGGTTCGACCGCTTGGCGACCGCGACGGATTTAGCTTTGTTGAGGGCATCAAGGCCGGGGGGAGCGATTGACTTAGCCCTCAAATGACCTGCCGAAGGGACACACGTGATGCGGGCCTGGCTCTCCTTCCGCAGTTCCGGCCTGAATACAGAACCGACCGGAGGCAAGGGATTTGCCTCCCAATCCCGCGCGTCCATGCTGTCCCAACTCGACGTTTTCACGATCGACGAGATCGCGCGCGCAGCGGGCGTTCCGCGAGCGGCCGTCCAACGGTTGGTGGACAGCGGCGACACTGAAATCCGTGGCGGGTTCCGGCTTTTTCGATACCCGCGCCGCAGTCCTGGCCGGCAGCCAGGCCCGCAGGGAGGCCGCACTTGCGGCAGACTCACAGGCCTCGACGCTTCCCTCCGCAACCAGTCGCCGAGAAGAACGGGGCCTTTCCGCTGTCGTGTCATCGTTGCTTCATGGGGCGCTCCTCGCGCTCCTGATCTGGTCAACCTCCGGAGCCGTCGACATGGCGGCAAAGGTCGCCCCACGAGCGACTGGTCTTTTTGGCGGGACCCGGCCCTGGAGGCGGCGGTGGTGGCGGCGGAAAGGCGCCAAGGGCCCCGGTCGATCGCATCGAGCGTCCGCGACCACAAGCGTCACCATCCTTCGAACCCGAACCTCAACCACTTCCGTCGAGAGCACTGATTTCACCTGTCGCATTGGTAGCGGGAGACAATAAGCCTCTTTCGCCCGAACCCGAGGGGACGGGACCGGGGGTCGGGCCCTGGCGTGGACGACGGGACTGGAGGCGGCGCCGGTGGAGGCCCATACAGGCCGGGAAGCGGAGTCGAGCCGCCTCGGCTGCTGCGCGAGGTCAAGGCGCAATATACCGAGGACGCACGAACGCGCGGAATCACTGGTGACGTCTTTCTGGAAATCGTGATCCGGTCCGATGGCACGGTGGGTGACGTGAAGATCCTGCGCGGTCTCGGCTTCGGTCTCGACGAACGCGCAGTCACGGCCGTACGAAACTGGAAGTTCAGTCCGGCGCGGCGTCTCGGCACTGCCGTGGACGTTATCGTAGAAGTGGAGGTGGAGTTCTCACTCCGGTGAGCTCCAGACCCTGATGTCGCTCATCGCACTTGTCGTTGCGCTCTCCCTGGCCGTGGTGACACTGGCGGTCACGTTGCTCTATCGAGCACAGATTGAGCGTCGGCGCTCTGATGCTCGCGTCGCGGCGCTGGCCGCAGCACTCGACGACCCCCTCTCGGAGGCAACGTGGGCGGACGGTCCGCAACCCTTTGCGGCGCCCACTGAGTCACGCGGTATTACACTGGCCGTTCCCGAAGAGGTGCACTGGTCGCGCATTCCAGCGTTCGCCGTCGCCGCCCTCGTGGTGCTCAGCGCAAGTGCATTGCTCGTGGTCGGCATGAACAGCGGAGGTCGAGCGCCGCGTCACGCTGCAGCGAACGCCCCGTCAATCGAGCTGATGTCGATGCGACATGCGCTCGACGGAGAGACCCTGATCGTGTCCGGGCTGGTTCGCAATCCGACGACAACCGCGACGCCGGCGTTGTCGGCCGTGGTTTCCGTCCTGGGACGAGATGGGCAGATCGTCGCGCGCGGCGAATCCCCGCTCGATCCGGTTATGCTCGAACCGGGCAAGGAGACCAGCTTCAGGGTCTCGGTGCCGCAAGTCGCCGATCCGGGTCGCTATCGAGTCGCTTTCTTGAACGGCAGCCATATCGTGCCTCACCTCGACCGACGTGCCGATCTGTCGCGAACGGCGCTGGCGAATGATGCACGCGGGAATTGACCATGCGCACTCCTCCATCGCTCATCCTTCTCATTGTCGTCGCGGCGGCCACTGTGACCGGCGCGCAGTCACAGGAAGGCTTTCGTTTCAAGAGCGGCGTGGAATTCGTCAACGTCACCGCAACGGTAACTGACGGCAATGGGCGCTTCGTGTCGGGACTACGGCAAGAAGACTTCACGGTGTACGAGGACGGGCAGATCCAGGACGTCTCGCACTTCAGCAGCGATCGCGTCCCTGTGAGCCTTGGGATCGCGCTCGATGCGAGCGGCAGCATGTCGCCCGATAAGCTTGCGGCTGCCCGCGCGGCGATCGAACGATTGATCTTCAAGCTGCTGGACGAAGACGACGACCTGTTCTTTGTGGAGTTCGCGACTCGCGCGGAGATTACCCAGGGCTGGACGACGGATCGACAATTGATTAGTGATGCGTTGAAGCAGGTCGTCCCCGTCGGCGGAACTGCGCTCTATGACGCCGTCGCTGCGGCGCTCCCGACGGCCCAGGAAGGGCGCAACCGGAAGAAGGCGCTGCTCGTCATTTCCGATGGCAACGATACGAACAGTTCGATCAGCGTGAATTCGTTGCGGCAGAGGATCCGCGAGAGCGAGGTCCTCGTCTACGCGCTCGGCGTCGACAGCACCTCCAAAGACACGCCGCGTGTGATTCAGGCGCCACCGCAATTTCCCCCCAACTTTCCGTTTCCGTTCCCGGGCAGTGGTCGTCAGCGGCCACGTTACCCGCCCGGCGGGGGCGGAGCGACGTCGTGGCCGCGGAGCCCAGGTGAGCGCGTGAATGCCGACGCACTGCGTCAGATCACCGATGACACGGGAGGCCGGACGGAAATCGTCCGCGGCTTCGACGGTCTCGACGATGCGACGGCTCGCATCGCTGACGAGTTGAGCAAGCAGTACTTCCTCGGGTACACCAGTTCCGTCGACAAGGATGGCCGCTGGCATTCAATCCGGGTGACGGTGCGCGACCGCAATCTGAATGTCCGCGCGCGGCGCGGATACGTCGCGTCGTAGAACTCCGCGCAGGAGACCTCCGAGCAGCGGCCGTAATATGATGGCCCGTTGTGTCGACGTACCTGATCGCGCTGGGCCTGAGTCTCCTGGGCGGGCTCGGCGGCCTCCTGGTGGCTTCCGGCGTTCTCCTCTTTAACGATTCCGCACGCGCTCGACTCGTTCCCTGGCTGGTGAGTTACGCCGTCGGTGCGCTGCTTGGCGTGTCGACACTGGCGATCCTGCCGTCCGCGCTCGAACAACTTCCGGCGACACGTGTGCTCGGTACGTTATTGCTCGGCATTCTGCTCTTTTTCTTTCTCGAGAAGCTCGTTCTGTGGCGGCACTGTCACACGCACGACTGCGAGGTGCACGACGGCGCGGTGTTGCCGGTCCTTGTCGGTGATGCGTTCCACAACTTCGTCGATGGTGCTGTCGTGGCTGCCGCTGTTCTGACCTCGGTGCCTCTTGGGATCAGCACCGCACTGGCGGTTGCGGCTCACGAGATTCCGCAGGAAGTTGGCGACTTCGCGATCCTGCTCCACGCTGGTTATTCACGCCGCCAGGCGCTGCTGCTGAATGTGCTCTCTGCGGGCGCGAGCGGACTCGGTGCAATCGCGGCGTGCATCTCGTTCGACTACCTCCCGAGGATGCTTCCGTACTTCCTCGCACTCGCAGCAGCCAGCTTTCTTTACGTCGCGATGGCAGACCTGATTCCAGGACTGCACAGAGGACGTACCGATGCCAGCTCCTTGCGCCAGATTCTGCTGATTGGCGCGGGGATCGCGTCGATGCTCGTCCTGGAGTAAGCAACCGCTGTCCGCGCCAAGAGACGCGCGGCCGAGCTCTCATCGTCAGATTCCCAAGGATTCCAGCGATCCCGCACTCGCGCAGGGCTGGCAAAGGCTTTGCCTCAGTACTGGCCGGTAGTGCGAAGGGAGTTTCCGATGTTAGCCAGATTGATGACCGCGGCCGTGGTCGCGCTCCTGATGTTCAGCGCGCCAGCCAGCGCGGCAGACAGCGAGAACCTGCAGTTGTTCCGTGATGTGCAGAGGCAGGTGTTGCGGTATCCACATTTCACGATCTTCGATAGCGTCCACGCCAACGTGAACGACGGGCACGTGACGCTCGTCGGCAAAGTCACGATGCCGTACAAGAAGACCGACATCGAAAAGCGAGTTGCGAACGTCGCGGCTGTGACCAGCATCGACAACCAGATCGAGGTGCTGCCGGTGTCGCAGTTCGACAACGAGCTTCGCTTCTCGATTGCGCGAGCGATCTACAACAACCACAACTTCCGTCCGTATGCGTCGATGGTGAATCCTCCGATTCACATCATCGTCGACCGCGGTCGAGTGACGCTCGAGGGAGTTGTGAACAGCCAGGTGGACAGGATGTTGGCTCGCTCGATCGCGAGTTCGTTCCTCGCGTTCGACGTGAAGAACGAGCTGCAGACTGAGGCCGAGGTCAAGGCCGCGCTCGAAAAGCTCTGAGCGCTCAGAGCGATGACGTGGGCCGGGTGCGTGTATGTGGGCCCGGCCCCACGTCCTCACGACCGTGTCGGGCGACCCGCCAGATCACCACGCCAAACGCCACAGCCGCCAGAAGGATCGCCGCACCAAAGAGCCACAGCGTCGAGTAGAGGATCGAGTCCGGTTCCATGTTGACCTCGACCTGAACCGGCACGCTTTTCAGACGCTCGACCAGCGGTTGTTCCCACTCGAGGATGTTACCGCGCCGCACCAGCTTGGACGGCGCGTTGTGATAGGCGATCACGCTGGGAATATGCATGCGGAACGCGACGAGCTCGTTTCCGTTCCAGCCCACATCACCAACGGCCTTCCCCACGGCCGCTCCAACCACTTGCTGGTATTCGAGCACGTCGCCGCGGCGCCGAAACTGATACGACGACCACGAGAACGGAGCCACACGGGATAGTTGCCGAATGTCGCTCACATCCACGCGCACGTGAACGAACCCGCGTCCGTCGCGACGTGACACGCGAACCGACCTGACATCGACACCCGGTCCCTGAAACATCGACCGGACCTTGTCGCGGTCCACGTCGAGATCAGGATTTGGATCCAAATCGAACCCGCGCAGCGCCACGAGTGCCGCGATCGAGGAGCTCAAATCCATCCGCGCAGAACCGTCGACATAGAGGCGGAGCTCTTCTTCGTATTCGTATTCCTTGCCGAGGATTCCACCACCACTGCCACAGGCGGTTCCGAGGATCGAACACGCGACGAGAAGCGTCAGAAGAACGCGGGGCAACGAAACCATCGAAAGAATATTATCGTTGGTCGAATGGCTCATTCGACGTTGTTTCTCATCGACGGCAGCTCACAGATGTATCGCGCGTACCACGCGTTTCGCGGGCGCGGGCTGTCGAATCAGGAGGGCCAATCCACGCACGCGGTCTACGTCTTCGTGACGATGCTGCGGAAACTCTTTGCCGACCACAAACCCGCGTTCATCGCCGCCTCGTTCGATCTCGCCGGCCCGACTTTTCGAGATGCGATCGCGGCCGACTACAAGGCCAATCGCGCGCAGATGCCCGACGACCTGGTCGAGCAGATCAACTGGGTCCACGAGGCGTGCGAGGCACTGGGCGTTCCCATCATCACCAAGCCTGGCTATGAGGCCGACGATGTGATTGGAACGATGGCGGCGCGGGCGGCGGAAGCAGGCCATCAGGTCGCGATCGTGTCGATCGACAAGGACTTCTTTCAGCTCGTTCGCGACGGGTCCATTCGCGTCTACGATCCACGCGAGGACGGCGCCTGGTTCGACGAGCAAGGGGTTCTCGAGAAGTTCGGCGTGAAGCCATCACAGGTGGTCGACGTGCTCGCGCTCGTCGGCGATACGAGCGACAACGTCGCCGGCGTACCTGGCATCGGCAAGAAAGGCGCGATCGACTTGATCACGCAGTTCGGCAGCCTCGATGGCCTGCTGGCACACACGGCCGAGCTCAAGCCGAAACAGCGGGAGGCGCTCGAATCAAATCGCGAACAGGCACTGCAGAGCCGCCAGCTGGTGACGATTCGGACCGACACACCCGTTGAATTCGACCTGGAGTCGTTGCGTTATCGCGGCGCGTCGCGCGAGCGCTGCTTCGAGCTCTTTACGCGCCTCGCATTCAGAACACTCGTCAACGACTACGCGCCCACCGCAGACTCAGTCCAGAGCGACTACGCGCTCGTCACGACGGAGTCCGAGCTCAACTCGCTCGTCTCAGCACTACGCGCGGCCGGGAAGTTCACGATCTACGTGATCACCGATCAACCCAACGCGATGCGCTCGACCATCGTCGGGATTGCCGTGTCTACTGCCGACCGGCAGGGGCGATACATCCCGGTCGCTCATCGAAGCGAGGACGAGCGGAACGATCTGCTGGCGAGCGCGTCCGCACCCGTACAGCTGGACGCGAATCTCGTGCTCCGTACTCTCCAGCCGCTGCTCGAAGACGAGGCGATCGGCAAACGCGGTCACGATCTCAAGGTCGTGGCGCTCGTTCTGGCGCGGTCCGGCATCACGCTCCGCGGGCTGGATTTCGATTCGATTCTCGCGAGCTATCTGCTGGACGCAAACCGATCCAATCACGTCCTCGAGGAGGTGGCGCTCGAGCATCTGGGCTATCGCGCACACAGCGAAGAGGACATCCGCGGGAAGGGCGCCAAGGCTGTGCCCTTCCAGAACCTGTCGCCTGAAACCGTCCGCGAGTTCGCCGCCGAGCGCGCGGACCTCGCGTGGCAACTGTCGGGCAAGCTGGCACCGCTGATCGTCAGCGAGCAATTGGAGTCGGTTTACCGGGATCTCGAGATGCCACTCATCCCCGTGCTCACCGAGATCGAGCGCGCAGGGGTGCTCGTCGACGGACCATTGCTCGCGTCGCAGTCGCGACACCTGGAGGAACAGCTCGCGTCGTACACGGCGCGGATCTACGAGCTCGCGCAGGAGGAATTCAACATCAACTCACCGCAACAGCTCGGACGCATCCTGTTCGAGAAGCTTGCGATGCCGGTGGCCAGGAAGACAGGCAAGACGCGATCGTTCTCAACGGCCGCCGAAGTGCTCGAGGAGCTGGCGCTCGTCCACGATCTCCCGAAGCTCGTGCTCGAGTGGCGCGGGCTCCAGAAACTGAAAAGCACCTACATCGATGCCCTTCCGTTGATGGTGCACCCGGTGACCGGCCGCGTGCATACGAGCTTCAATCAGGCAATCGCCGCCACCGGACGTCTGAGCAGCTCTGAACCCAACCTGCAGAACATTCCAATCCGCACGGAGCTCGGTCGCGAGATTCGTCGCGCGTTCATTGCCGCTCCGGGATCGGTGCTGATCTCCGCCGACTACTCGCAGATTGAGTTGCGAGTGCTTGCACACCTTGCGGGCGAGGAGTCGCTTATCGAAGCCTTTCGAACCGGCGAAGACATCCACGATCGAACGGCGGCGCAGCTGTTCGGACCCAATCCCGGCCTGAGCCGGCACGAGCTGCGTAGTCGATCGAAGATGGTGAACTACGCGGTGCTCTACGGCAAGACATCCTTCACGCTCGCGAAGGACATCAACGTGGCGCAGGAAGCGGCGCAGGAGTTCATCAACGCGTACTTCACAGGCTTTCCCCGAGTTCGAGCGTTCATCGATCGCACACTGGAAGAGGCTCGCCTGTCAGGAGTGGTGCGAACGATGTTTGGCCGGCGCCGCCTGATGCCGAACCTGACGAGTCGGAACTACCAGATGCGTAGTCAGGCCGAGCGTGAAGCGGTCAACATGCCGATCCAGGGTACGGCCGCTGACATCCTCAAAAGAGCGATGATCGACCTGCACAACGCCCTTCCAAAGAGCGGACTCAAAGCGCAGATGATCCTGACCGTGCATGACGAACTGCTGTTCGAGTGTGCACGCGAGGATGCCGAAGCGATGTCCGCCTTCGTGCGCGAGCGCATGGAAGGGGCGGCATCACTTACCGTGCCACTTACCGTCGATGTGGGGATCGCTGAGAACTGGAGAGACGCCAAGCACTGAGCGGCGTCGGCTCACTTCCACTGCTGCTTGATGAGCTCCCACTCGGTCTTCAAGGCCGACACCGCGTCCTGCGGTTCTCTGACGGCGACGGTTCGCGACCGTTCCGGGATGAGTGCCTGCGTCACCAGTCGATCGAGGTCGTCGCGCAGCCTCGAGGTCGTGTCAGGGGAGAGCGTCGAACGCACCCACGCAGCAATCGCGGAATTCCACGCGCCATCGATGTCTCCGGCGCCTCGTGCCGACACGGCCAGCCAGTAGTTGGCCACAGGGCTGCCAGGGTCGCGCTGAATCTCCTCGTTCATTCGCGCCGAGATTCGCTCGAACACGCGCGCCCGCCGATCGGCCGGGCGGCTCTGCGCCTCGCGGTCCAGTGCCGTCGCCCACCAGTCGAGCAGCAGCAATCGATCGCGCGATGAGAGCAGCACCGCACGGCTCAGCGCCGTATCGAACAGCTCCGCGGCCGCACCATAAATTTCACTCAAATAAAGCGACTGTCCGAGGCCGACGATCAAATCCACCTGATCGCGCGGCATGAGCAACGCCGCCCGTACGGCACCGAGAGCGGCGCGTGCCGCCGACAGATCCTCCGCGTCCGCTCGAGCGCGGTACAGCTCGAGGTGCGAACGGGCCACAACCAGCGCGGCTGCGTCCGCCCATTCCTCCTCTTTACGCGCCAACGATGCCGCTTCGATCGCGCCCTCGAAGTCGCCGGCGTTGTAGAGCGTCCTCGCTTTGACGAGCGCAGGAGGCTCGTTCGCCCACGCCGTCGACCCGGCGCTCGTCAGAACCAGCGCAACGACGATGAGAACGGAGGTTCGCATAGCCGGATCGTAGCGCATTCCCCTACAATCTGAAGGCGATGGGTGACCCGGTCATTGTGGAGCGAGCCGCACACTCGCTCTCCCGATCGCAGATCGATCCCGACGCGCTCAAAGTTCTCTATCGTCTCCATCAGAACAGCTACGTCGCGTATCTCGTGGGCGGGAGCGTGAGGGACCTGCTCCTCGGCCGGCGGCCAAAGGACTTCGACATCGGCACGTCGGCGCATCCATACCAGGTCAAACGGCTCTTCAAGAACTGCTGGGTCATCGGCCGGCGCTTCCGCCTTGCGCACGTGCGGTTCGGGATGAAGACGATCGAGGTCGCGACCTTCCGCCGCAAAGTGACAGCGGAAGAACTGGCGGCCGCGGAGGAGGCCGCCGCCGAACTGCGCGAGACCCCAGAGGAAGGCAACGCAGGTCCCGGTCTCATCCATCGCGAGAACACGTTTGGCACGCCGGAAGAAGACGCGTTCCGCCGCGACTTCACCATCAACGCGCTCTTCTACGACATCGGAACCTTTTCGATCATCGACTATACCGGCGGACTCGAGGATCTGCGCGCGGGCATCGTCCGCTCGATCGGCGACCCGGCCGAGCGCTTTCACGAGGACCCGGTTCGGATGCTTCGCGCGATCGCGATGGCCGCGCGGCTCGGATTCACGATCGATGCGCCCATAGACAACGCGATCGGCAACGGCCGTGCGGAGATCGCTCGGAGCGCGCCGGCGAGACTGATCGAAGAGTTCTACAAGCTGCTTCGGTCGGGAGCGTCGGAACAGGCGTTCCGGATGATGGCCGAGCGTCGGCTGCTCGAGCCGATTGCTCACGATCTGCAGAAAGGCGCCGGGGATCGTCTCTGGCAGTCGCTGGCAGCAGTGGACGCCTATCGCAAACGACACGAGGACACTCCCGACACGTTGAGCAACGCCATCCTGCTGGGCTCGCTCCTCGTGCCGCTCGGCATGTCGGGTCACCCGCGTCAGCCCGCAGGCACCGAGCTCGAGAAGGAACCGCGACTCACGCTCGGGATGCTGCCGCTGGCGCGACGTGACGTCGAGCGCTTCCGGCAGATCATGGGACTGCAGCGCCGGCTGCTCGATGCGAGACTGTCACCGCGCGCGAGGCGCGCCCTGATGCATCGCGGTCCGTTTCGCGAAGCGCTCACGTGGCTGGCGATTCATGGCCAGGCGCCCGAGGCCGTCGAGCATTGGCGTGGGTTCATCGAAGCCTCTGGCGTCACGTCGAGCGAGCAGGACGGCGCAGAAGAATTCCCGCGCCCGCGACGCCGGCGCCGGCGTCGAAGACGATCGTTCAGACCGGCGACGAGCTAGTGCGTGCGCTCGAACTCGCGCATGAAATCCACGAGCCCCGCCACACCCTCTTCCGGAAACGCGTTGTAGATCGAGGCCCGCAGGCCGCCGACCGATCGATGCCCTTTGAGGCCGTCGAATCCAGCTGCGGAGGCCTGCCTGTCGAAGGTCTTTTCCAGTTCCTCGCTCGGCAGGCGGAACGTGATGTTCATCAGTGAACGGCTCGCGACCTGAGCGGTGCCTCGATAGAAGCCGGTCCGATCGATTTCCGAGTACAGCATCGCCGCCTTGCGCTGATTCAATCGGGAGATCGCAGCAAGTCCCCCCAGAGACTTCAGCCACTGCATCACGAGACCGAAGATGTACACGCCAAAAGTATTCGGTGTGTTGTAGAGCGAGTTGTTCTCCGCCTGCACCTTGTAGCTCAGCATCGTCGGGAGGCTCTTGTCCGACTGTTCGAGCAGATCCTCTCGAATGATGACGAGCGTCACGCCGGACGGCCCAAGGTTCTTCTGCGCACCCGCGTAGATGACGCCGAAACGGGAAACGTCGATTGGGCCGCTCAGGATATCGGACGATGCGTCGGCCACGAGTGGCACACTGCCCACGTCGGGCACGGCCTTCCACTCCGTCCCCTCGATCGTGTTGTTGGACGTGATGTGCACGTAGGATGCGCCGGGTGTCAGATGCAACTCGGGCTGTGCGGGAATGCGGGTGTACTTGTCCGCCTTGGTCGAGCCCGTGACGTTGACCGTGCCGACTCGCCTGGCCTCTTCGATTGCCTTGACTGCCCAGGTCCCGGTATCGACGTAGTCCGCCGTTGTTCCTGCCTTGAGCAGGTTCATCGGCACCATCGAGAACTGCAGGCTCGCGCCACCCTGGAGAAACAGGACTCGGTAGTTCGCAGGCACGCCCGCCAGCTCACGAAGTCCGGCGATGGCACCTGCAAGCAGATCCTCGAACACCTTCGACCGATGGCTGATCTCCATCACGGACATTCCGACACCCGGGAGCGCAACGAGATCGCGCTGCGCCTGTTCGAGTACGGGAACGGGAAGAACGGCCGGGCCTGCGGAGAAATTGAAAACACGTGTGGTTGTCGGCATGACAATGTCTCTCGTAGCTTCCTCGATCGTAACGTGCGGCTAGACCAGGTGCGACAACAACCCGTCGCGAAGCTTTGGCTCGAACCAGGTTGACTTCGGCGGCATGATCCCGCCCGCGTCGGTAATGGCCATCAAATCCTGAACATCGACCGGGTACAAGGAGAACGCGACAGCCGCCGCACCTGAGCGGACGCGCGATTCCAACTCCGCCGTGCCTCGGGCGCCGCCGACGAAGTCGATGCGTTTGTCGGTACGCGGATCGCCAATTCTCAGTATTGGTTCCAGCACGGCGTCCTGAAGTCGCATCACATCCAGTTGATCGGCGATTCTCGCACCAACCTGCGCCTCACCCAGGACGATCGTGTGCCAGCGACCATCCAGGAACATCGCCACTTCCCCTTTCCGCGCGGGCGATGCTGGACCTTCCGTGACGATGAATCTCTTCCGCAGCGTGTCCATGAAGGCGCCGGGCGTCATTCCCGCCAGGTCCTGGACGACCCGGTTGTAAGGCAGGATTTGAACCTGGCCATCTGGAAAGGCCACTGCAAGGAACGTGTCCCACTCGCCCCGTTTGCCCGCCTCACCCGCTAGCTGTTTTCGCGCGCGTGCGGCGCTGGCCGCCCGATGATGACCGTCTGCGATGTAGAGCGCGGGGACCACATCGAACGCGACAACGAGTTGATGCTCTTCGGCCGATTCGACGATCCAAATCGTGTGCTGCACACCGTCAACGGCGGTGAAGTCGTAGAGCGGTTCCCCGGTCGTGATTCGCTCGACCAGTCCATCGATCGCCGGCCTCGCTCGATACGTAAGGAACACCGGCCCCGTTTGCGCCCTCAAGTCGAGCAGATGACGGGTGCGGTCGTCTTCCTTGTCGCGACGCGTGTGCTCGTGTTTGCGAATGACATCGCGGTCGTAATCGTCGACGGAAAAGCAACCCGCCAGACCGATCTGGGAATGACCGCCCATGCGCAGCCGATAGACGTAGAGTCGCGGCGTCTCCTCGACAAGGAGCGGTGCCGCGGCTTTCAGCCGCTCGAAGTTCTTCACCCCCGTGGCATAGACATCGTCTCCGTGAAGATCGGTTCCAGGTGGAAGGTCGATCTCCGGTCGCGACACATGGAGAAAGCTCAACGGATTTCCGGCGGCCAGTGCGCGCGCTTCATCTGTGTTGACAACGTCGTAGGGAACCGCCGCGACACGCGCGGCCGTAGACGGAGAAGGACGAAGCGCCCGAAAAGGAGCGAGACCGGCCATTGGATCTGAAATTATATCGAGCGACTATTGCGCGAGAGTTGCGGGGGAGGATGAGCTGCTGAAAGTCGAGAAGATCGCGAGCGCCTTTGCTCGCTCGAGGGCGAAGCCCTCGAGCTCCGAAGTGGGAACCGAATCGCCGGGCGGCATGTTCCGGTGCTCCAGCAGAGGATTCACGAACGCTCCATTTTTCGTCAACCCGTAGTGCAGGTGCGGTCCGGTAGCCAAACCGCTCGCGCCGACGCGTCCGATCGTCTGCCCCTGCTCAACCCCGACACCGGCATGAATGCCGGCCGCAAACGCAGACAGGTGGAGGTACTGCGAGACGTACCCGGATGCATGCCTGACTCGGACCATTCGGCCGTTCGTCGCATCCGATGTGACCGAGACCACTCGTCCTGACGCGACAGACACGACTTCCGAGCCTATTGGCGCGCCGTAGTCAACACCACGATGCGCCCGACGGGTATGGAGCACCGGGTGCATCCGTCGCGACGAAAAGCCTGACGTCACTCGCGGTTCGAACTTGAGCGGAGATCTCAGAAAGAAACGCCGCACAGAACGCCCCTCGAGATCGTAGTAACCGGGTTGGCCGCCCTTCGGCGTGAACCGAATGGCACGGACCACGCGTCCGTCATTCTGAAACTCCGCTGCGGTGATAGCGCCGTATGATGAGCGACGCTCCTCGCGCTCGAGCCGGTCGAACGCCACCGTATACCGATCCCCCGGCTGCAGTTCAGTATTGAAGTCGATCTCGCCGCCAAAGATCTGTGCCATCGCAATGGCCAGATCGGGCTGCTCGCCCGCGGTCTCGATCGATTGAAAGAGCGACGGGGCGTCCTCGTCGATCGATCCGGCAACTGACGCAGGCACAACAGTCGTCGGAATCGGCACGACCTCGGCATGGAGGCCCTCACCGTTTCCGTTCGCCGACCTGACGCGAAGGAATGATGTGGCGTCGATTTCGTACTCGAAGAGCCGCAAGGCACCGTCGAGCGACTGTTCCAGCGAGAAGGGCTGCAGGGACCGAAGCCGACGCGGGTCGAACACCGTTTTCACGCTGTCGATGACGTTGTGAACGACCTCAGTCTGAAGACCTTGCTCGAGCAGTATCGCCTCGAGCGTGCTCTCCAGCGGGACGACGCCCTTCGACACCTTCGAGTCAGGTGCCAGGTGGATGTCTGGTCGGGTCACTTGCGGGGGCGGTGGAAGTGTGCTCTCACACCCCTGCAGTGACACGACGAGTGCTAAGAGGATCGGTAGTCGGCCCATGCTTCGCGCCCGAGGCATGAGCACCTCAGGTTGACCGGGCATGGTATCAAGCGATTGACGCGTTCGAAAGCTCAAGAATTGAGTGAGAATTGACTATCGATCTTCTGACTGCATTCATCATCGCCGCGGTCACTGCGCTCGTCGTCGTCCTGGTGATGCGCAGCATCGCCGCGCGACAAGTCGCCGAGACGCGAGCGGCATCGATCGCGGAACTCGCCGCCACGAAGCAGGATCTCAAGTGGGTTCGCGAGGACGCCGAACGCAAGGCGCAGGCGCTCGACTCCGCCCAGACGCTGCTCGACAACACCGAGAAGCGGTTGCGCGACACATTTCAGGCGCTGGCAGCCGATGCGTTGAAGGACAACCGCGCCTCGTTCCTGGATCTTGCGAAGACGTCCTTCCAGAACTATCAGCAACCGATCGCCGAGTCATTGAGCCGCGTGGATCAGCGTCTCAGGGAGGCCGAGCGCGAGCGAGTCGAGGCGTACTCGCGTCTGTCCGAACAGGTCGTCGCCCTGGGATCGACCGCCAACACACTGTCTCGCGCACTTCGCACACCGGCGGTGCGCGGGCGCTGGGGAGAGATGCAGCTTCGACGAGTCGTCGAGATCGCCGGAATGCTGCAACGGTGTGACTTCGACGAGCAGCCTGGTGTTGCCTCGGACAACGGCCGGCTGCGGCCGGACCTGATCGTCCACCTCCCGGGCGGCAAGCAGATCGTCGTCGACGCGAAGACTCCACTCGACGCGTTCCTCGACGCACAAGAGTGCAACGACGATGAGCGGAGAGCGGGACGGCTGCAGGCCCACGCTCGTCAGGTCCGCGATCACATGGACCGCCTGGGCAACAAGGCGTACTGGGAGCAGATGCCGAACTCGCCTGAGATGGTCGTGATGTTTCTCCCGGGCGAGACGCTGTTCAGCACGGCACTGCAGCAGGATCTGACGCTCATCGAGCACGGTCTCGAGCAGAAAGTCCTGCTCGCAAGCCCTATCACACTGATCGCGCTGCTCACCACGGTTGCACACTCGTGGCGTCACGAAGCACTGACCGAGAACTATCGAGAGGTCGCTCGCCTGGGCAAGGAGTTCTACGAACGCCTCGCGACCTTTGCCGACCGCTTCGATGATGTGAGAAAGCGGCTGGACGGTGCAGTGCAGGCCTACAACGACGCGGCCGGCTCGTTCGAGTCGCGCGTGCTCGTCAGTGCACGTCGGCTGCGCGAGCTGGACGTTACGTCGGCTCCTGAACTTCCCTTCGCAGACCCGATCGAGCGCGTCCCTCGCGTCCTCAAGCAGGCCGGCCTCATGGGTCTGCCCGAGGGCGCAACCACCGACGACGACCTGACGGATAGTCAGTAGCGACTAAGCTAAAATCGTTGATCCCTGATGGCTGAACCGCCCTCGACTGTCGAACCCACTCGTCCCCAGGACTTTATCCGCGAGATCGTCGCCAACGATTTGAAAGAGGGCCGCCACGGCCGTCGCGTCAACACGCGCTTTCCGCCGGAGCCCAATGGATATCTGCACATTGGCCACGCCAAGTCGATCTGCCTGAATTTCGGCGTCGCCGAGGAATTCGGCGGGCTCTGCAACCTCCGATTCGACGACACGAATCCGACGAAGGAAGACGTCGAGTACGTGGACTCGATTCAGGAGGATGTTCGCTGGCTCGGATTCGACTGGGCCGATCGGATGTTCTACGCGTCGGATTACTTCGAGCAGATGTACCACTACGCGGAGCAGCTGATCCGGGACGGGAAGGCCTACATCGACAGCCTCACGGCCGACCAGATCCGCGAGTATCGCGGTACGTTGACGTCGCCCGGCCGCAATAGCCCGCACCGCGACCGCTCGGTCGAGGAGAACCTCGATCTGTTTCGGCGCATGCGGGCGGCCGAGTTTCCCGACGGCGTGCACGTGCTGCGCGCGAAGATCGACATGGCGTCGCCGAACATGAACATGCGGGACCCGACGCTGTATCGCATCAGACATGCGACGCACCACCGCACGCACGATGCCTGGTGCATCTATCCGACCTACGACTACGCCCATCCGATCTCCGACGCCATCGAGGGCATCACGCACTCGTTGTGCACGCTGGAGTTCGAAGACCATCGGCCCCTGTACGACTGGGTGGTGGACAACCTCGGACGGGACGGAGGGTTTCGCTCCCGACCGCAGCAGATCGAGTTCGCACGGCTGAATCTGAACTACACCGTGATGAGCAAGCGGAAGCTGCTGGCGCTGGTCGAGCAGAACCTCGTGTGCGGCTGGAACGATCCGCGGATGCCGACGATCGCGGGGCTTCGTCGTCGCGGCTACACATCGGAAGCCGTCCGTGATTTCTGCACGCGCATCGGCGTCGCGAAGAAAGAGAATGTCGTTGACGTTGCGCTGCTCGAACACACCGTCCGCGAGGACCTCAATCGGCACGCGCAACGCGCGCTCGCGGTTCTCCGCCCGCTGAAGGTGGAGATCGAGAACTACCCCGAAGGTCAGGTCGAATACCTCGAGGCGACCAATAACCCGGAGGATGCCAGCGCAGGAACGCGAAAGATTCCGTTCTCGCGCATGCTGTACATCGAAGCGGACGATTTCATGAAGGACCCGCCGAAGAAGTTCTTCCGCCTCTCTCCGGGCAACGAAGTCCGTCTGCGCTACGCGTACATCCTGAAGTGCGAACGGGTCATCACAGACTCTGCAGGCGTACCCGTCGAGCTCAAATGCACCATCGATAGAGAGTCTTTGAACGGCTCGACGGCTGCGCGTCGAGTGAAGGGCACGATTCACTGGGTATCCGCCGCGCACGCCATCGACGCCGAGGTGCGGCTCTACGATCGTCTGTTCAAGTCGGAGGACCCCGGCGAAGGCGGCCGCGACCCGTTGACGGATCTCAATCCCGAGTCACTCACGGTCCTCACGGGCTGCAAAGTGGAATCGATGCTCACAAGCGCCGCCGTCGGCTCGAGGTTCCAGTTCGAGCGCCAGGGCTACTTCTGCGTGGACCCCGATTCGCACTCGAACGCACCGGTGTTCAATCGAACGGTTACGCTCAAAGACAGCTGGGCGAAGATCAGCTCCAAGGCTGGAAAGTAACTTCAGCGCCCGTGCTGCTCGGACCACTTCCGCAGTTGTGCACTTACGACTGCGGCCTCAACTTCAGTCGAGATCCGATCGACCGGCCACGGCAGGCGCCACGTCCAGTTATGGTCGCCGATAGTGGCGGGTTGATTGATGCGATCGCTCCAGCCGAACGCATCCTGAATCGGCAGGATCAGCAGGTTCGCGCCCGAGGCGAAGAGCGACTCGAGCAGCGCTGCTCGAACCGTTGACGAGAGTTCCGACGACTCGATCGCCTGCGCTCGCTCTGCCTCGCTCAAACGCTCTCGAATCGACGGTATTTCGAGAACGGCGCGGCGTTCTTCTCCTGGCGCTTGCGCCCACCAGACGGTCATCGGTTCGGTGTCGTGCGTCCCTGACGTCGCGACGGCAGCACTGGGATACTCGCGAGGATCGCGAAACGGTTGACCGGGCGAGTGCCAGTGACGCTCCCATCGAAACACCTTGTAGCCCGGGATGGCAGCACGTGCGAGCGACGCGCGCACGAAGTCCGGTACGGTGCCGAGATCTTCCGCAACGATCTCAACGCCCGTGGACCTGAACACATTCAGCACACTCTCGCCGAGAGCCAGCTGTGAGGGTTCGTCGGCGGGTGTAAACACGCCGGGACCGGTACCATTCCCGCGCGGGCGGACATACGTCCGATAGAAGCCCACGACATGATCGACGCGGTATCCGGTAAAAAGCTGCGCCATCCGCCGGGCGCGCGATCGCAGCCAGTCGAAATCGCGTTCGCGCAGGACGTCCCAGAGATACGGCGGCAAACCCCAATCCTGGCCGATGTCGCTGAAGGCATCGGGAGGCACGCCCACCGAGCCTGCATCCCCGAACTCGTCCTGGTGCGACCAGACATCGGCGCTATCGCCGTTGACCATGAACGGCAGGTCGCCGAAGAGCGACACGCTATTCATCTGCTTACGCGCGGCCTGCCACTGTTCGCCGGCGATCCACTGGAGATAGGTGCGAAACAGGATTTCATTGCGCAGTGCCAGCCGCTCGGCTTCAAGCGCCCGCGGTTGACGAGTGCGCACCGGCTTGGGCCATTCCGTCCACGGACGCTCTTCATGCCGCGCGTGCAACGCGCGAAACAGCGCGTAGTCGTCAAGCCACCAGGCGTGCTCGGTCGCGAACCCTTTCAGTGATGCGGCACGCTTGGAGTCTGTCGCCCACTCCGTCGTCACGAAGTGCTCGAAGGACCGACGGAGCGAAATCTGTTTCAGCTCGCGAACGGCGCGATAGTCGATGGCCGGAAGCGATCGCACGCGATCGAGCGCGGCACGAAGATGCGGCTCGAGCCGCTGCTCTCCTCCGATGGCCGCAAAGTCCTCGACACGCTCGAGCGAGATGTACTGAGGATCGATTGCCATCCCACTCAGCGCGCCGTACGGCGAAGGGTCGTGAGGCAGCGTCTCTGTGATTGGCAACAACTGGAGCAGACACTGCCCGGAGTCTGCGAGCCATGCCGTCATGCGCTCGAGATCGCCGATCTCTCCGATCCCCCAGCTCCGAGCGGATGGCATCGAGAAGAGGGGTACCAAGATCCCGGCGCGGCGGTTGTTCGACCCTGACGTCATTGAAGGGGGAGTGGGGAATCGAGACGACGATCTGATTATGACGCGTGCCCGGCTGACTACGAATTTGTCGCGGCAAATGTCAGGGCACGGGCAAACCCATCGGCAAACTGATCAGGCGGCACGATCAGGCTCACGACGATGAACGCCTCGTGAGCAAAATCGAAGAAGTAGCCGGGATGCACAAGGACCCGCTCACGCTCGAGCAGCTCGAGGGTCAGGGCCTCTTCGGTGCGGTAAGCGGGGACTCGCGCGACGAGAGACCACCCGCCCTCGACCGGCAACAGCGAGCACGATGGATGCCCGCGCACGAGCGCCCGCGCTTGCCCCAGGTTCTCCGCGATTCGACGACGGATCTGGTCCCTGACAACGGCGCCCGTGGATAGAAGCGATGGCGCCGCGCCTTGAACCGAGGTCCCGACGGACAGAAAGGCGTCAGCGATGATCTCGAGCGCTGAGAGGGCCCTCGCGCGTTCGCTCGCTGGCCCTCCAACGATGGTCCATCCCAGCTTGATCTGCGGCAGCCCGAGCGACTTCGACGCGCCGCCGAGTGTGAACGAGAGGACGTCGAGATTCATGACGCTCTCGGTCGGAGCCTCGGTGACGTCGAGCGGATAGTCGGCAAACACTTCGTCGGCCACGATTGCCCAGCCGCGCGAACGGCACGTCTCCGTGAGCCAGCGCGCCTCGTCTCTCGAGACAAACGATCCAGTCGGGTTGTTCGGTGACACGAGCAGAAGCGCTCGCACGTGTGACGGGGCGGCGCTCACGGAGTCGAAGTCGATCTCCCATCTTCCGTGGTAGCGCAGGTGATACGGAATCGCCTGCACCGCCTCGAGACGCGTCAGGTGCTCGAAGAGTGGATAGCTTGGCTGCGGGACGAGCACCGCCTCACCCGGGTTGCAGAGCAGTTTGAACAGCCAGCTGTACGCCTCGCTCGAGCTCGCTGACAGAACGACCTGTGCAGGATCGACTCGCGCGCCGCGCCTGGCGTAATCCCCAGCGACTGCCTCTCGCGCAAGGGCAAGACCAAGCGACTCCGGTGCGTACCGGAGGACGTGCTCTGCACCGAGCACGTCGAGCCAACCGGCTGGATAGTCCAGTCCAACGGTTGTCGGATTGGACTCTGTCAGATCGATGATCCGAGCGCCGGCCGCGTGCAGCGACGCGATCGCGCGACTGAGCGGATTGATCTCAGCGTGCGGCGGAACGCGGTTCGAGAACGTCATCGCGGCGCGCGAAGGCAGAGTACTCGAGCATCTGGGTTTCGAGATCGCAGGGATAGGAAATCTCGACGTCGACGATGGCTCCCGCGTCATCCCGGCGGGTTTCGAGCCTCGGCATGACGAAGCCGGTGTAGGACGGCAACTGCAGCCGATCGACGCGCACCACGATCTCATCGCGGAGCGCCGGATCGAAGTGCACGCCGTAGGTCTCGAAGAGATCGCGCGCTGCGGCGGCGTCGCCCTCGCCCTTGATTCGCTGCACCTCGGCGAGCAGACGCCCGACACCCTCGCGAAACGCAGTCGCGTTGACCATCACGTAGTAGGTATTGCCATCCCGGCGTCGGACTTCGACCGCCGACGTGTGCGCGAGCAACCAGTTGACGATCATCTGGCGGTTGCGCATGTGGTCCTCTTCGATTTGCGTGCCTTCGCGCACTCGCCGCAACTGAACCAACGCATTGCGCACGTAGTACTCGGTACTCCGTCGCCACGATTTCGATGGTGATGGTCGCCGGGAACGATGCCCAGTTCCACGAGCTTGGCGTCCGGCAGAAAGTAGAGCGCCACGAGATCGGCACGGGCTTCTTCGACGGACGAGTACTGCTCGCCGAGGAGTCGATGCGGTGGCTCCGTCACTCCCGGCGCCATCCGGCCCGAGCCATGGCCGATGACTTCGTGCATGGCCGTCGTGAGCTCCTGCGCGAAGCCTCCCCATTTCTTGGCACGGTCGGCCTCTTCCCCGCTCCACGAGAATTCGACCCTCATCGCCTCTGGCGTCGAGCGCTCGTACGCATCGCTCACGTTGGCCAGCGAGACGGACTTGCTGCCGTACTTTTCGCGGATGGCCTGATCGTTGGGCAGATTGATACCAACCGCGGTCAACGGCCCTGAGTCGCCCGTTTCGACGATGACCTCGATTGCGCGTGCCGTGACGCCGGCCACGTCCGGCTTGCGGAAACGCGGATCCCATGGCATGCGATCCTCGAACCACTGCGCGTTGGCGGCGAGCGCCTGGATGTCGCGCGTCTTCGTCTCGTTGACGTAACTGACAATGCCTTCCCACGCGCCCTTGACACCGCGGGGATCCATGTAGACCTCGACGAAGCCGTTGATGGTGTCTACAGGCGACTCCTGATCGCGCACCCAGGCGATGTCGTAGGCAATTCGATCGGCGTCCTCGCCCGTTTCGTAGAACTGGATCAGCGCGCGGAGCGCTTCGCTCATCGACGGCGTCGCAAACGGCATCGCGTCGCGCAGATGACCGATAATCCGCCGGATCTCCCGGTCGTAACGGCCGCCAATCCGGTAGACCTCCTCGACCAGCCGGCCGTTATCCGCCGTCAGGCGCGAGTTCAGGCCGTACCGTTCGGTGAAGGTCTCGAGCTGTGTCGCGGTCACACCGGAATACAGGTTGTTCGAACTCGCCGTCAGGATGTCGCGGCCCAGGCCCGGCGTCTTGCTCGTCACCGTCGGGTCAACGGATGCATCAAGGAACATCGGCGCCAATCGATCGATCAGCCGCTCGACAGACTCGCTCGGTCTGCGACAGAGCGTCGCTCCGTTTCTGGCGGCGGCCTGTGCCGCATCGAACAACTCTTGCCGTGTCAGGCGAAGAACGAACTTTCGTGCGGTGATGTTGTTGTAAGGACCGCTGTTGATCCAGAACAGCTTCGTGTAGCGCCGGACTTCGTGAAGGACCTTCGGATCGACCCCGTTCGGATGCGTCACGATGGCCTCGAGCACGGCGCGCATGTCCAGACCGAGGGCGTGACGCTGGTCGTAGTAGATGTCGCGGCCGGCCAGCGCGGCGAGGTACAGATGCCACGCAAGAGTCTTTTCGCGAAGCGACAGACTGGCGAATCCGTCCGCGTACAGCTGTACCACCGCGACATCGTCTACGCGCTCGAGGAGATAGCGGCGCTCAGAGCTCAATCGTCTCTCCGTGCGCGGGCGTGTAGGGATTCCACGACAGGCGCTCCTGTATCAACCCTTTGAGTGCATCCATCGGTGCCGGCTCGCCGTGCACGAGGCACACGCGACGAGGGGCTGAACCGAGTGTGCCGAGCCACCTCAGGATCTCATTCCGATCGGCGTGCGCCGACATCGAATCGATCTTTGCGACACCCGCGTTCACGGCGACGCTGTGTCCGTGGATCCTCACGTCCCTGGCACCATCGACGAGTTGCCTCCCGCGCGTACCTTCGGCCTGGTAGCCGACGAAGAGCACCGTGTTGCGCGGATCCGGCAGTGCAGCAGCCAGGTGATGCAGCACGCGGCCGCCCGTGGCCATTCCGCTCGATGAGATCACGATCGCCGGGCGGCGGCTCGCCGTGAGCTCCTTCGACTGTTGAGGCGATGAGACCGTCTGGAAACGCGTCGTGGCGAACGCATATACCTGCCCCGAGGTTGGCCGCAGTTCAGGATCCAGTTCCGCCACGCGCGCAGAGTAGTACTTCAGGGCCTCCGTCGCCATTGGACTATCGACGTATACCGGGAGCACCGGGATGCGGTGCTCGGCTTCCAACCGTCGCACCCAATACAGCAGCTCCTCGACTCGTCCGATCGCGAATGCAGGGATCACCAGCTTACCGTGTTGCCCTGCTGTCTTCTTGATGACCTCAGCGAGTTGCGCACCTGAATCGTCTGGCTGGTGATCTCGATCGCCATAGGTCGATTCGACCAGCACGACGTCAGCTGCAATCGCACCAGATGGATCGGGAAGGATCGGCCGGTTGTAGCGTCCGAGATCGCCACCGAACAGGATGCTCGGGCCACCCGTGAGTCGCACGATGATGAATGCCGAACCAAGCAGGTGTCCCGCCGGATGAAATTCGATCGAGACGCCTGGCACCACTTCGATTGGCCGCTCGTAGCCAAGCGGTTGCAGTTGGGTGAGCGCCCGTAGCGCGTCGCTCTCGGTAAACAGCGGCAGCGCCGGATCGTGCTTCGAGTAGCCGTGCTTGTTCGCCTGCCGCGCGTCCTCTTCCTGAATGCGACCGGCATCAGGCAGGACGACTTGAGAAAGATCCTTCGTGCCTGGCGTGCAGAAGACTCTGCCTCTGTATCCCTGCGCCACGAGACGTGGAAGGTATCCCACGTGGTCCAGGTGGGCGTGGGTGAGTACGACCGCGTTCAGGCTCGCCGGTGGGACGGGAAACTCATCCCAGTTTCTGAGACGCAGATCCTTGAGTCCTTGAAACAAGCCGCAGTCGAACAAAACCTTCTGGCCGTTGTGTTCGAGGAGGTACTTGGACCCTGTGACGGTGCGCGCGGCACCAAGAAATGTGAGTTTCGCCACGTGACGAATGACGACGATATCAGGCTTTTGAGCTGCCGCCCATCCAGGATGCTACTCTTCCAACATGGGCAAGGGAACTCTCGCCGCTGCCTTTTCTCTCAGTATCGTCGCGACGCTTGTCACAGTCGACGCGCAGGTCGGATCTCGTCGTCTTACCGTCGACGACATCTACAGCCCGAGCCGTCGCGTCAACTTCAGTGGCGCAGTCGACACCGGCATCACGTGGCTCGATGCATCCACGTATCTGACTCGACGAAGGACGGCTAACGGAGTCGAATGGATGAAGGTCGATGCGGCGTCAGGTGGCACCTCGCCGTTGTTCGATGCCGGCCCAATGGAGGCCGCGCTCGCGTCGCTTCCAGGTGTGACGCGAGACGAAGCATCGGAAATCGCGCGCTCGAGCGACCTCACGTTCAACCCTGCACGCACCGGAGCGCTGGTCACGATCGCCGATGATCTCTACTTCTACTCGTTCTCATCGGCGAAGGCCGAGAGGCTGACGAACGAAGCAGGCGAGGAGGAGGTCCCGAGCTTCAGTCCGGATGGGCGACTGGTGGCGTTCGTGCGAGGCAACAACCTGCACGTCGTCGACATCGCGTCGCAGCGTGAGCAGGCGCTCACGACGGATGGAACCCGCGAACTGTTGAACGGAAAACTCGACTGGCTCTACCAGGAAGAGATTTACGGGCGCGGACAGTTCAAGGGTTACTGGTGGAGTCCCGACTCGAGTCGACTCGCGTTCCTCCAACTCGACGAGAAGCCGGTCCCTGAGTACACGGTCGTCGATCACATTCCGTATCGCCCGGCACTCGAAGTGACCGACTATCCGAAAGCCGGGGATCCCAATCCGACCGTGAAGCTCGGGGTCGCACCCGTCGCGGGCGGCGGCCCGTCGTGGGTCGATCTCGGCCCGTACTCGGCCAGCGAGTTCCTGATTGTCAACGTCGGTTGGACTCCCGATTCAACGCAGGTCGTTCATCAGGTCCAGGATCGCGAGCAGACATGGCTCGACCTCAATCTGGCCGACGTGTCGAATGGTCGCGCGCGACGCGTTCTGCGAGAGACGACGTCCGCGTGGGTCAATGAGAACGGCAATCCGGTCTGGTTGAAGGACGGCTCATTCCTCTGGTTCAGCGAGCGCAGCGGCTTCAAGCATCTGTACCGCTACAGCGCTGCGGGCGACATGCTGAAACAGATCACGACCGGACGTTGGGAGGTCCGCAGCTTCTTCGGTGTGGACGAGGCGAACAACGTCGCCTACTTCTCTTCGGCCGAGCGGAATCCTGTCGCCACGGACATCTACCGCATTCGGCTCGATGGCACCGGAATGACACGGCTCTCGCAAGGCGGCGGCACCAACCGCGCGATCTTCAATCCCGACTTCTCACAGTACGTGGGCGTTTGGAGCAACGTCACGACTCCGACGCAGGTGCGGCTGCATCGATCGGATGGCTCCGAGGTCCGCGTGATCGACGGCAACGCGGTTCCCGTTCTCGCCGAATTCAAGCTGACGACGCCCGAGTTCGTGCAGGTGAAAACGCGCGACGGATTCGTGATGGACGGAATGCTGATCAAGCCGCCGGATTTCAATCCGTCACGTCGCTATCCCGTCTACGAATTCACTTACGCCGGTCCCGGCGCGGCGCAGGTCCGCGATTCATGGGGCGGTCCCGACTACATGTTCCTGCAGATGCTCGCCCAGCACGGGGTCGTCTGCTGGGTTCTCGACAACAGGAGCGCGAGCGGCAAGGGCGCAGAGTCGCAGTGGCCGGTGTACGGCCGGCTCGGTGAGTTGGAGTTGCAGGACCTCGAAGACGGTGTCACCTGGTTGAAGCAGCAGTCGTGGGTGGACCCATCCCGTCTCGTGCTCAGCGGATGGAGCTACGGTGGCTTCATGACCGCCTATGCGCTGACACACAGCACGAGCTGGTCGGCGGGGATCGTCGGCGCACCCGTGACGGACTGGCGGGACTACGACTCGATCTACACCGAGCGGCTGATGAAGCTGCCGAAAAACAATGAGGACGGCTATCGGCGCACCGCACCGCGCTTCGCAGCAGATCGGTTGAACGCGCGAATGCTGCTCATTCACGGGACCATGGACGACAACGTCCACATGCAGAACTCGGTGCAGTTTGCCTACGAGCTGCAGAAGGCTGGCAAGCCGTTCGAGATGATGGTTTACGCGAAGCAGCGACACGGCTTCAGCGATCCTCGCTTGATTACGCATCTCCATCAGACGATGTTCGACTTCGTCATGCGCGTGACGGAGCCGGCCACTCCGGCGGCACGGTCGTCGCGCGAGTGATGCTGCAGAACGCGCTTGGCGGCGAGGACGCCGTCGTTGCCGTGGAGCTTCGCCCTCCGAGAGCCGAGCTCGGATCGGTGGAGGGCATGGATGCGTGGATCGACAGCTACCACGAGATCCGTCGTCTGGGCAGGCATCGCATTCCGGCGTTTCTCACGGACAGCGCCGTCGGCACACCTGAAGAACACAACCTCCGGCACCTGAGCGCCAACCTTGGCCGCGAGTTGCCTCGCGACCTGGTGACGCCGTTCCTCACCAGTAAGCACTCGCTCGATTTTTGTCTCTCGTACGCCGAGCAGGCGTGGCAGCAGGGTTTCACGTCGCTCGTCGTTCTCGGCGGTGACACGTCCGTCGGCCATCCGCGATGCGTGGAGCACGCGTGGGATCTGCGGCGTCTGATTCGTGAGCGCGAACCCCGTCTTTCGCTCGGAGGATGGGCCAACCCGCATGCCTCAGCGAGCAAGCAAGTCGATTTCCTGCTCGACTCGCGCTTCTGTGCCGAGTTCTATCTCACGCAGGTTGTCAGCCATCTCAATCTCGAGCCGGTGAAGCGCTTCCTCGACGAGGTCGAGCGCAGACACGTGCCTCTGCCTGGGATGTTCAGCGTCTTTTACTATCGCAGCGCGAGCCCGAAGACGCTGGCGACGCTGAACCGCTTCATGCCCGTTCCAATCGACGGTCTTGTCGAGGAATTCGGTTCCAGGCTGAGCGCGGTTGACGTCTGCGCGCGCACGCTGAAAGCCGTGCGCGCGCTCGGCGTGAGGCATTTCTGTATCTGCAATCTGCCGATGCAGGATTCCTGGAGCACGCTTTCGGCGATTCTCGAGAAAGCAGACTCCTAGCAACAGAAACGTAGAGAGTTGGATTGGGAGTTGGACGTTACTTGAGGTGCCGACCGCCATCGACGCGAATCGTCTCGCCTGTCACGAAGTCGCTGTCGACCAGGGCGAGAACCATCTTGGCGATTTCGATCTCCCCGCCCCACCGCCCGAGCGGAGTCGCCCGCTCCACCGCTGCGAACGTTTCATTCGAGGTGTCTTCGGGTGCGACGATCGGTCCGGGCGCGATCGCGTTCACAAGGATCTGATCGTTCGCCAGTTCGAGAGCCATCGCTTCGGTCAGCGCCGCGACTCCGGCCTTCGCCACGTAGTACGTCAGATAGCCGCCGTACCGTGGTCGGCCACTCCGCGCCAGCCAGTCACCGATGTTGATCACGCGTCCGCCGCGCAAGCGCCGCATGTGCGGCACGGCCGCGCGTGTGCATAGCCAAGCCGCTCGAAGATCGACCTCGAGTTGCGCGTCCCACATCTCCACCGTCAGCTCGTCGAACGGCACCGCGCGATAGAGCGACGCCATGTTGACGAGAACGTCGAGCCGACCGAGGCCATCGACGGTGGCATCGACGACGCGCTGACAGGCATCCGGGTCACGCAGGTTCGCCTGAATGACAGTCGCGCGTTGCCCGGCAGCGCCAACGGCCCGCGCAGTTTCCTCGGCCTCCGCCTTCGAGTGGTTGTAGACCAGCGCGACGTCTGCCCCGGCTCGCGCCAGCTCCGTGGCGACGACGGCGCCGATGCGCTTCCCGCCGGTAATCAGTGCCACTCGCCCGTCGACGTTCATGGCCCCAATACTAACGAGCCTGCGGCCCCTCTGCTACGATTCGCCACATGAAGCGGCTCGTGGCTGTCGTGGTCGGCTCTCTTGTGTGCGGCGCCGTTTCATCGGATGCCGTTCAGCTGGGGCTGGACCGTCGTGCCGTCGAAGAGGCAATTTACATCGGCCAATCGCGCATCGAATCCGAGCGCACCCGATTCCACACGCCCTATCGCGTGCGTGTCGCGCAACCGCCGATCGATTGGATTGACGTCATCACGCCTTTCCACCGCGTCGAGCTCGCTGCGGAAATGAACGCACGCAGCGGCCGTCGCATGTTCTCCCAGCAGGATGCGTCCGACGTCCTGAAGGGTGCAGCCAATCAAATCGACCTGCTCATTGAAATGAGCCTCCACCCGCTCAACACCTTCGTAGCAGTGCCGTCGTATCAGGTGCAGCTTGTGTTGTCGGGCGGTCGCCGCGTAGAGCCGCAGCATGTCGAGCGATTTCCCCGATTCGGACCGCGCCCCGAGTCTGCAGGGCCGGCGTTGCCGAGTGCCTCGCCTGTGTTTGGCGGAGGCCAGCCTGTTGTAGGGGGGACGATACTCGCCGCACTCGACGGATCGACGCTCGAGCCGAATCAGCGGATCGAAGTCGTGGTGTTGGATGGAAAAACTGAACTGGCGAGAACCCCGATCGATCTTGGGAAGATGAGATGAAGCGGATCCGTCGAAACGGATCCGCTCCACCTGGCGTGCAGCTTACGACAGGACTTTGACAACGACGCGACGGTTCTGCGCGCGACCGTCACGGGTATTGTTCGGCGCAACCGGCTTCTCTTCACCGTAGGAGATCACGTTGATCTTGTGGAGAGGAACCTGATGCTGCTCGTAGAGATACCGCTTCACGGCTTCGGCGCGCTCCATGCCGATCTTCTCGTTCACGTCCGGTGTTCCGCGGTTGTCGGTGTGGCCTTCGATCTCGATGTAGATCCCCTTCGGATCGGCCTTGAGATCGGCCACCATCTTGTCCAGCCGCGCCTTGGCCTCATCGGGCAACGCCGACTTGTTGAACGCGAAGTTGCCCTGATCTTCGCTCAGGGTCACTTCGTAAATCAGCCGGCGAGACGCAGCCTCGACCGTGTTCACACGGGTGTTGAGGCGGGTATCAACTTCCTTCACGGGCCGTCGACTTCCTTCGCCGAGGCCGCAGCCGCGTCGGCGGCAGCGCGTGCGGAGGACGCCGATTTTCCTGCCGCTTCGGCCTTCTCGTCAACCGCGCCGATACGCTCTTCGTTACGGCGGGTTCGCTCCTGTGTCTCTTCGACAGTGCCAGTCAGCGTGTCAACCTTGGTATTGACGTTGCCGACCTCGCCTCGAACGAACTTCTTCGTCGCGCACGCCGGGGCCACCGCCACGGTCAGTGCCAACACTGATGCTGCCAACACACTCTTCCGCATGATTCTCTTCTCCCTATGACGACACTAACTTCCTTTGCGCGAAGGGCCCGACATGTACCCGCCTCGCGCGTGGACGACAAGACCCCTCTTCCGCGTACGAATTTCGAGTGGATGCCACCCGGTGCGCTCTCCAGGCTCGAAACTGATCAAATACTGATTCCGAAGCTCAGTGAACAGATCCTCAATCGCAGCGGAGGTATGCGCGGGCGTGCTCGCAATGCGCATGTCCCCGCCAGTCCAGCGCGCGAGATCTTCGAGCGTGGCGGTCTGTGCGGAGCGGCCGTCACTGATGACCTCGAATTCCGTGCCGGGATGATCGAGCGGCGAAACCACAGTCAGCAGGTACACCGGAACGTCGATTGAATTCGCGATCGCGGACACTTCTGCGGCCGAGAGTCGGCTTCCGGTGTCGACGCCGTCCGTGATGACCAGCAGCGCGCGGTGCCGATTCGCACGCTCGCTTACCGTCGTCGCCGTATCGGCGACTGCGTCATAGAGAGATGTCTTGCCCCACGGCGTGCCCTTGAGGCTCACGCGGCGGATGCGCTCGAGATCTTTGGTGAATTCCACTACCTGCTGCAGCTGGGAGTCGAACGTGAAAAGCGCCGCTTCATCCGACTCCGCTCGAAGGTTCATCGTCGCGACAGCCACGGCTTCGCGTGCCCGATCCATGTTGCCGCCGACAGCCATGCTGCCGCTGATGTCGAGAAGGATCGCCAGGCTGATCGGAGAGTCGCCGACGTAGAAGTCTTTAATCTGTGTGGGCTGCCCGGCATCTATGACAGTGAAATCGGAGCGCTGCAGGTCACGAACGACCCGGCCGTTCTCAGTCCGAACGGCAACGCTCACGGTCACCAGAGCGACGCCGGACTTAAAGGTGGCCTGCGGCGTCTGCTCCAGCTCGCGTGGCGCCTGAGCTTGGGCGGAGAGCGACCCGGCCGTAGCCAGGGTTGTCAACGCGATCACCGCCAGTCTCCGCATGCGCACGAGATCTTATCAATGCGCTTGCCACCGAGTGTGATCGAGATGGCTGAACAACTTACGGTGAATCAATCGCACTGCCGACCCTCACTGACCAGCTTGAAATGTGTAATTGTTACTTTGAGTTAGGCTGAGCCTTTTACCAAATGCAGCGTTGGCCTTCGTGTCCTGACGACGAGCTTCGCGGCTTTGGCTTGAATCTTCGAGAAATTCCGACGGTACATGGCGCTTGTGACGCTCGCGTAAGAATTGCGCGATCGCGACTCCAACAATCCGGACTGGTGCCGCGAATCCCCTGTAATTGTCTGAAATGCTTGCTAGTTACGGTGACTCACCACCGACCGTTACAGCCGAGCTTTATGCTCGGGCTCGCTCCAATCGGCTGAAGCCCTTAAGATGAGCAGATGCCAACACGAAACTCCCGCCCCGTGCCGGTTGCCGGGCGAGTCAACCGCTTCTCCTATGCGATCCGCAACATCGTCGCTGAGGCGAAGGCGGTAGAGGCTCAGGGAAGACGTGTTCGTTATCTGAATATCGGCGACCCTATTGCCTTCGGGTTTCACACACCCCAGCACCTCGTTGAGGCGGCGACCCGCGCAATGCGAGATGGCCACAACGGGTACGTTCCTTCAGCCGGTATCGAATCCGCGCGAGTAGCCGTCGCCGCCGACTATGCGGCGCGCGGCGTTCCCGTATCGCCCGATCGCGTTCTCATCACGACTGGCACATCCGAAGGGATCGAGCTCGCGCTGAACGCGCTCGTTGATGAAGGCGACGACGTGCTGGTGCCGTCACCGACGTACCCGTTGTATACGGCGATTCTCGCGAAGATCGGTGCGCAGCCCCGTTACTACCGTACTGATCCCGACAATGACTGGCTTCCCGATCTCGAGCACCTTCGGAGTCTGGTCACGGCGCGCACTCGTGTCCTCGTCGTGATCGATCCGAACAATCCAACAGGCGCGGTGTATCCACCCGCCGTGCGCCGTGCGCTGATTGAGCTTGCCGAGCGTCACGATCTGACGATCCTCGCCGACGAGGTGTACGGCGATCTTGGATTCACAGGATCGTTACCGCTGCTCGGCAGCTACGATCTCGATGCACCCGTCATCTCGTTCTCGAGTGTGTCGAAGGCGTACCTCGCGCCAGGGTGGCGCGTCGGATGGATGGTCGTCGGTTCGACGCCGAGACTCGACGATGCGCTCGCGGCGGTGAAGAAGCTCGCAGATGGTCGCCTCTGCAGTCCGGGCCCGATGAACTACGCCGTGGAAGCTGCACTCACCGGCGACCGATCGCATCAAGTGACATTCCGGGCGGCGCTCGCTGAGCGCGGCCGCGTGACGACGGACATGCTCAACGCGATCCCGGGCATGCGATGCGTCGCGCCGAAGGCCGCGTTTTATGTCCTTCCCTCGGTCTCTTTGCCACCGGGCCGCACCGACGAACACTTCGTTCTCAACCTGCTGCGCGAGACAGGGATACTCTGCGTGAATGGCTCGGGCTTTGGCGTGCCCGCGAGCGGAGGGTACTTCCGTATCGTCTTCCTCGCGAATCCTCAGGAGCTCGCGAGCATCTACACGGACATCGGGGCATTCACGCGCGAGTATCTGGCGCGCGGCTAGGATCGAACGAGACGAAGAAGCGGGAGAGGAATGCGCACAGATCCGCTCGCGTACCTGGACAAGGAGCTGAACAGCCTTCGCGAGCAGGGCCTTTTCCGCCCACTGCGCGTGCTCGACGGTGAACAGGGCGCGCACGCATCGATCGACCATCGCTCGGTCGTCAATCTCTCGTCGAATAACTACCTCGGTTTCACGTCGCACCCGCGACTTCGTCAGCGCGCGCTCGACGCGCTCTCGTCGCTCGGCGTCGGCACGGGCTCCGTGCGAACGATCGCCGGCACGATGCAGATCCACATGGAGCTCGAACGCCGGCTCGCGACGTTCAAGAAAACAGAAGCCACCGTGGTCTTCCAGAGTGGCTTCGCAGCGAATGCCGGTACTGTCGCTGCCCTCCTCAGTCGCGACGACGTCATCGTTTCCGACGAGTTGAATCACGCCAGCATCATCGACGGCGCTCGCTTGAGTCGCGCGACGATCAAAGTGTTTCCTCACCGCGACGTCGCGGCGGCGCGCGCGATCCTCGCGGACCTTCCCCGCGGACAGCGAACGCTGCTCATCACCGACGGCGTGTTCAGCATGGACGGCGACCTCGGCGCGCTGCCCGGTCTTTGTGACATAGCAGACGAGTTCGGCTGCATCATGATGGTGGACGACGCACACGCCAGCGGAGTGTTCGGTTCGCAGGGACGCGGCACCGTCGATCACTTCGGACTCCACGGTCGCGTTGACGTCCAGGTCGGTACGCTCTCGAAAGCGTTGGGAGCGCTCGGCGGGTACGTCGCCGGATCGCGGTCGCTCGTCGAATTCCTCTATCGGAGAGCCCGGCCCTTCCTCTTCTCGACATCGCATCCGCCGTCAGTGGCTGCGACGTGCCTGGCGGCTCTCGATGTGCTCGAAACCGAGCCGCGGTGGATGGAACAGCTGTGGGAGAACACGCGCTTCTTCAAGGCTGGCCTCGACGCGCTCGGCTTCAACACAGGTCAGAGCGAGAGTCCCATCACACCAGTGATCGTCGGCGAGAGTTCCCGTGCGGTCAGGTTGTCCGATCGGCTCTTCGAGGAAGGCGTGTTCGCCCAGGGCATCACGTTTCCCACGGTTGCGCGCGACAAGGCCCGGGTCCGGACGATTGTGACGGCTTCGCACACCCAGCAGGAGCTTCAGTTCGCGCTGGATGCGTTCAAGAAAGTCGGGGTCGAGCTCGGAATTATCTGAAGGGAAAGACGCGCGGGCGATCTAAGATCCCACGTTACCGATGAAAGTTCCCCCGCTGCCACGCCAGACCGGCGGCCCATTCTTCCAGACCTACACTCGTGGTCTGACGAAGGTAGACATCGAGCGCCTCTTCACGCGCGACACGCTCGAGGCCTACAAGTTCTTCTCGCGCAACATCGACTTCGACGAGCTCAAGAAACAGCCCTGGCATCTTCGGATGCTCGGACACGCGCGGCTGCTCTTCCTCGCCTTCACGCTGAAGCTGACGCCCGCGCGGCGACTGATTTACGGCATTGCGCTCCTCTCCAGTCTGATCGGACTGATGGAGCTGTTTCGTGAAGTCCACTTCCTGCTGATTCCGCATCCGGCCTTCGCGCCGGGCACCTTGTGGCTCCTCGCGGGATTCCTGCTGGTGAATCTGCTCGTGCTGCTCGAAGTGGCCGACCGCCTGTCGCTCAAGAACGATCTGGAGATCGCTCGCGAGATCCAGCAGTCGATGCTGCCGCGCGCGGCATTCAAGGCGCCTGGCATCGAGGCGTTCGGGATGACCAGGCCCGCGAACACTGTCGGCGGCGATTTCTACGACATCGTTCCACTGCCCGATGGACGCGTGCTCCTCGCACTCGGCGATGTCGCCGGCAAAGGCAGCCCTGCTGCGCTGCTGATGGCATTGCTCCTCGCGATGATGCGAACGCTCATCGACGAAGGCCTCGAAGGCGCCGACCTCGTGGCGCGACTCAACGTGCAGATCGGCAGACACGCGCAGCCACACTCTCGATTCGTGACGCTCTTCATCGCGATCCTCAATCCCGCGACCGGAGAGCTGTCGTACGTCAACGCTGGACAGAATCCTCCGCTGCTTCGTCGGGGGAACGGATCGTACGAACGCCTGCGCGCCGGTGGGATGGCGCTCGGCATGTTCGAGAACGCGACCTACACGACGGGCGCCACGATGCTCGAACCAGGTGACGTCCTGGTGATGTACAGCGACGGCATCACCGAAGCCGAAGACACATTCGACCAGCCGTTCGATGAGGCGGGCGTGCAGACCGTCGTTGATGGTCAGGGGTGGGCGTCGGCGAAAGAACTGGGGTGGGCGCTGTTTGAAGCCGTCGAAACCCATAGCAGGGAACGACGTCTTCTGGACGATCTCACAGTGCTCGCCCTCCGCCGGTTGCCGCCACTGCCGATGCAAACTGTCGCCACTGTCTAAGCGCCCGGGACGGGTGGCGGTCACGCATCAATTGGCGTCTAATGTGTAGCCGGTCTCCTCGATGAAATGGCTCCTGGCGCTGACGTTCGTCTGCGGATGGGCATCCTCGTCGTCAGCCCAGACGACGCAGCCTGATCCCGTCGCGCCGCTGCTGCAACGATTCGAGCAAGCGCTTGGTCAAAGCGATCGGCCGGCGCTGA
This sequence comes from uncultured Acidobacteriota bacterium, assembly GCA_963818645.1. Lineage (GTDB taxonomy): Bacteria > Acidobacteriota > Vicinamibacteria > Vicinamibacterales > UBA2999 > Gp6-AA40. The sequence goes on from CAWFTF010000004.1 coordinate 79,992, forward strand.
CCAGCCTGTTCTCTCCCGACGTCGCGAGCTCCGAAGTCGATCTGTATCTCGGAAGCCTGCTGATGCCGGGGGCGGTGAAGACGACCGTTCGCTTACGCGATCGCTCGCCGCTCGAGGGCGCACCTCCTGGCGACGGATACAGCCTCGTCGTCGAGTTTTTCATCGAGACAACCGGACGCGCACGAATCCTGACAGCGAGCATGGACATGCGGCGGCCGAGCGGAGGCGATCTCTCTTCCTGGAAGTTCGTCGGAGCGGCGGGTCTGACGTTCGTCGACGGGCTCTACAAGCTGCGGATCGACAAGCGTCCACTGACCGCGCGCAACCTCGAGATCACGTCAGAAGATCTCGTGCTTCAGTTGTCGGAAGGCACCGTCTTCCGCGTGGTATGCGATGACGGCGTGACGGGCTTGATTCTCCTGGGGCGCGGCGTCATGACGTTCTCGCCGACGGCGGCCGCCGAACGAGGACAGCTCCGTCTGTTTTCGGGCAACGACACGCTCTCCTCGCCGTTCGATTCGGCGTTCGTCCGTCTGAGCCCTTCGGACTACAGCCAACGTGTGGCTGTCAACACGCTCTCTGAGGCAGCAGCCGATGCCCGACTGTTGCGCCGCGCGGAAGAGAGTCTTCGCGCAGAACGCGACGAAGTCGTTCAACGTTGACCTGCAGGACCTCAGTCCGGACGACTGGTACCTGCTTCCCCCAGTCGGCGACTTCCTCGCCGAAGTCGAGACGCGTCGCTTCGACGCGCTCACCTACACACTGACGGCAGAGCAGGCGGAAGACATCAGCGTGTTTCGCCGAAAAGACCGCCTGACGCTCGCGCTCTATCCGTCCGTCGGCAAGCTCGCCGCGCGCGGCCGCTTCTACAGCGACGACACTCTGCGCGACTACGACGTCCTGGACTACAGCGTAGAGGCCGCAATCGATCCCGAGCGCAACACGCTGAGAGGGCGCGCGCGGTTGTTGATTCGTATCCGCTCCACCTCGGTATCGACGCTGAGATTGCGGCTGGGGGAAGCGCTCGCGGTATCGGGCGTCACAAGCGTCGAGTACGGGCGCCTCCTGCATCTCCGGATTCGAAGTCAGAACACGGTCGTCGTCAATCTGCCTCGCATCGTCTCGCAGGATTCAGACCTCACGCTTGTGATCACATACGCGGGAGCGGTACCAAACCAGGAGCTCGACTCAGACACGATCGCGCTCGAACCGGACGCGCAGGAACAAGCCGCTCCAGGCGAACCACGGGATCCTGCTCTGCTCCTCAGCAACCGCGCGTATTGGTACCCGCAGAATCCCGTTCCGGACTACGCGACGGCTTCGATACGCATCTCCGTTCCACCGGGCTATTCGTGTGTCGCGAGCGGGCATCCCATTCCCCCCAGCGACATCGTCTCGCTTCGCGACATTCTCGCCGGGCAGGAAGGTGGTCCTGTCTTCGCATTCCGCGCCGATCAGCCATTGCGCTATCTCGCGCTCGTTGTGTCTCGATTCGCGCGCATCGGCGAGAGCAAGGTCGCCATCGAGAATCAGTCGGACCCGGGCTCCGGAGTGGACTCGATCGCGGTCAGCGTCGTGGCGCAGAACAGCCTTCGCGCACAGGCACGGTCGGTGCCACATGAGACCGAAAGCATCCTTCGGTTCTATTCGTCGTTGATGGGCGATGCACCGTACACGGCGGCGACGATCGCTCTTCTCGAAGGCGATCTCCCCGGCGGCCACAGCCCGGGGTACTTCGCCGTGCTCAATACGCCGCAGTCCTTCGCGACCGTGAACTGGCGCGGCGACCCGGCCTCGTTCGAGAACTTCCCGCAGTTCTTCCTCGCGCACGAACTTGCGCACCAATGGTGGGGCCAGGCGATCGGCTGGAAGAACTATCACGAGCAGTGGATCAGTGAAGGGTTCGCGCAGTATTTCGCCGCGCTGTACGCGCAGCGCGCGCGCGGCGATCGCGTCTTCATCGACATGCTGCGGCAGTTCCGCCGCTGGTCACTGTCTGAATCGGATCAGGGCCCGATCCATCTCGGTTCGAGACTTGGGCACGTCAAACGCGACCCGCGCGTGTTTCGAGCGCTCGTCTACAACAAGGGCGCAGCCGTGCTGCACATGCTGAGGCGCCTGCTCGGCGACGAAGTCTTCTTCCGTGGGCTGCGCCGCTTCTACATGGATCGACGCTATCAGAAGGCCGGCACTGAAGACTTCGAGCGGGCGATGGAGGCCGAGTCCGGCCGTGTGCTCGATCGGTTCTTCGAGCGCTGGATCTACGGAAGCGGTATCCCCCGCATCCGATACGGCTCGCAGATTGGCGACAAGCAGGTCGTCATGCGATTCGAGCAGGCTGGCGACCAGGTTTTCGACATCCCTGTAACGGTCACACTCACGTACGCAGACGGGCGCACGAGCAACGTCGTCGTGCCCGTGAGCGACAGTCTGGTCGAGCGCGCCATCCCAACCGAGGGTGTCGTTCGACGGGTCCAGATTAATCAGGATTCCGCGGCTCTCGCCGAGTTCGTCGAAGGGTAGGCGGGCGGCCGAGCCTCGGGATATGATCGACCGGTTATGGAAACGGTGTCCCTGACCATCGACGGACGGCAGGTGACGGTCGCTAAAGGCAAGACCGTCCTGCAGGCCGCAATCGAAGCCGGTATTTCGGTTCCCTACTACTGTTTTCATCCCGGCCTGACCGTCGACGGCTCCTGCCGCGTGTGCATCGTCAAGATCGAGAAGATGCCGAAGCTGCAGACCTCGTGCTCCACGGTCTGCCTGGAGGGCATGGTCGTCACGACGCGAGATCCCGAGACGACGACGGCGCGCGCCGGTGTGCTCGAGTTCCTGCTCGTGAACCATCCGCTCGATTGCCCGGTCTGTGACAAGGGCGGCGAGTGTCCACTGCAGGATTTCTCCTACAGCTTCGGTCCAGCCGAGAGCCGGATGGATTTCCCGCGGCGCGTGTTCGACGGCGAAGGCGTGAAGGCCGACGTCGACTTCGGTCCGACGCTCATGCTGAACCGCAATCGCTGCATCCTGTGCACGCGGTGCGTGCGCTTCATGCGCGAGATCGATGGCGACGCGCAGATCAGCATCGCCGATCGCGGCAACGGCAGTGAGATTGCGACGTTCCGTGAAGAGGGCGTGCATTCGCTTCTGTCCGGGAACCTGATGGACGTCTGCCCGGTCGGCGCGATCACGACCAGGGAATATCGATTCAAGAGCCGGCCTTGGGACAATCCGGGTGTCGTCGACACCATCTGCACGATGTGCTCGAAGGGTTGCAATACGAGCGCGTGGCAGAAGGCAAAGCCCGAATGGGCAAAAGGCTCACGCCTGATTCGCATGACGCCGCGTCTCAACCCGGAGATCAACGGCTACTGGATGTGCGACATCGGGCGCTTCGATTACCACTGGGTCGAGGGCGACACGCGGCTGCGTCGTCCCATGGTTCGCAGCGGCGCGACGCTCGAGCCGGTCGCCTGGCATGACGTGGGACCAAAGCTGCGCGATGCGATTCAATCAGCAGGCTCATCGGATCCATCGTCGGTTCGATTCCTGGTGTCAGCGCACGCGTCCACTGAGGAACTCTTCGTTCTCAAGGAAGTGGTGACCGGGCTGCTTGGCAACGACGGTATGAACGCCGTCACGATGACCTGGAAGAACACCGAGAAGAAGCAGCCCGCGGGAGCGAAGTTCACCGTGCCTACGACGGATGCGCCCAACGTCAATGGCGCGCGCGATGTGGGCTTCGCCGTCGGCCAGGGCAACGGGCACGCGGCGGATACGTCAGCCCTTCGCACCGCAATCGCCTCGGGACGCGTCAAAGCTGTGTATGTGGTGGACCCCGGGCCGGACGGTTCCCTCGGCGATGTGTCATGGCTGACCGCCGCTCGCCGGGACGGGGCGATTTCGCTCCTCGTCGTGCAGGGAGTCGTGATGTCGGAGCTCGCTGCAGCAGCCGACATCGTGTTGCCCGGAACGGCCTGGGTCGAGAAGGACGCGATCTACACCAACGATCAGGGCACAGTGCAGGGCGCGTCGCGAGCGATTGCGCCGCCGGGAGAGGCCATGGACGACTGGCAGATCCTGGCGAACTTCGGCCGACTCCTCGGGCTGCCTCTCTCGTATCAGACGTCCAGCGATGTCCGGAAGGCGATCGCGGGTGCACTGCCAGCGGCATACGCCGACGCCGACAAGGTGCCGTTCACACGGCCGATTCCGGCGCGCAACTGGCTGCAGGCGTCGAACCCATCGGAACGCTGGAAGTGGGACTTCCTGTATCAGGATCTGCCGCCCGTGAAGGGGCACAACGTCCAGATGGAAGGCGCCGCCGCGTTCATTCCTCTCAAGCCGGTGGGATAACCGTGCGAGCGCTGGTCGCGACAGTTGCGCTGCTGCTGGTCTTTTTCGCAGATTGCGGGCGCGCAGCTTCGCGGCGTCAAAGCGGAACTGACACCGCTGGTCGAGTCAGATGCGGCACCAGGGGCGCCTGTTCGCGCCGCTCTGCAGGTTCGAATTCCAGATCGGTTTCACGTTCAATCGGACGCACCTCGCGACCCGACGCTCATCCCGACGGTGCTCACGGTAGACGCACCTGAGGGCGTCAAGGTCACCGAGATCGTTTTCCCGCAGGCAACCGAGTTCAATCAGATCGGTCAGGCGCAACCGCTGCTCGTCTTCGAGCACGAGTTTGCGATTGGTGTCGGCCTCGAGATCTCGTCGACTGTCCCGGGCGGTCGACTGGAGGTGCCTGGGACACCTCCGCTATCAAGCCTGCGACGACAGACTCTGCTACGCACCGGTCACGGCCGATGTTCTCTGGACCTTGACGGTCGCGAAAGGCGACGCAGAGCGTCCGACGAGCCACTCGGAGGTCTTCGGAAGCATCGCATTCGGAACTGGCCGGGCACCGGGGGCCGCTCCCATCGCTTCAGCGGTGCGCCCGGTGAACGTTGGCGACGGCGGGCTGTCGCTGTTGGATCAGTTCACGGTCGCGAGCAGCACCGGCGGCTACATCGCCACTGATGATTTCCTGCAGTTCATTCGAAACGCAGAGTCCGGAGTGAAAGAGCCGGGACTCTTCGAAGGCCGCGGGCCTCTGGCGATCCTTCTTCTCGTGCTGCTCGGTGGCCTTGCGCTGAATCTCACGCCGTGCGTGCTTCCCATGATTCCGATCAATCTCGCGATCATCGGCGCAGGCGCCGGCAGTGGATCGCGCGCACGCGGGTTCTTGCTCGGCGGCGTGTATGGGGCCGCCATGGCGCTGGTCTACGGCGTCCTCGGCGTGATCGTGATCATGACCGCCGGGACATTCGGGACGATCAACGCCTCGCCGTGGTTCAACGTCGCAATCGCGGTGATCTTCGTCGCGCTCGCGCTCGCGATGTTCGACGTCTTCGAGATCGACCTGTCGCGCTTCTCAGGTTCGATCGGTGCTGACCCATCGAAGCGCGGCAGCGTGGCCGTCGCGTTCGTCATGGGCGCAGTGGCGGCGTTGCTCGCCGGCGCATGCGTTGCGCCAGTCGTCATCCAGGTCGTCTTGTTCTCGAGCGACCTGTACGCCCGCGGAACCGTGGCGGCCTTGGCACTGCCCTTCCTGCTCGGGATCGGGATGGCAGTACCGTGGCCACTGGCCGGTGCAGGCCTGACCGCACTGCCGAAGCCAGGTGCCTGGATGGTCCGAGTAAAGCAGGCCTTCGGCGTCTTGATCCTGGCGACAGCCGCCTACTACGGCTATTTGGCTTACGGCCTGTTCGCCGATCGCTGGGTCGATGCGAAAGAAGTGGCGGCCAGCGTAGAGGAAAAACTCAAGGCTGGCTGGCATGCGTCGCTCGCGGACGGCCTCGCCGTTGCGCAGAAGGAACAAAAGCCGGTGCTCGTGGACATGTGGGCCACGTGGTGCAAGAACTGCCTCGTGATGGACGAGACCACGCTTGCGGACGCGCGCGTCAAGACGGCGCTCGACGGATACGTCAAGGTGAAGCTGCAGGCGGAACAGCCCGACGAGGAGCCGGCGCGTTCGATCATGGCTCGGTTCGACGCCGTCGGCTTACCCACCTACGTCGTTCTCCATCCCAAGACCGCCACCAGCAGCGCACCGTCGCCTCGCTAGTTCTCGCGAGCGACCTAGCCGACGCAAGGGCCGACGAGAATCGAATTCTGCTTCAGACCCACCTCGAATTCTGATTCCTTTGGTATCCTGTCGGGGATCACATGAGAGCGCGGATCCTCCGCCTGCTTCTTTTGACGATCCTTGTCGCTGCCGGATTGAGCAGCGTGGCATGGACGTGGGCTCTAGCCCAGGACGTCACCCAGGTCGAAACAACCGGTAAGCAGTCTGCAGCCCGCATCGATCGACTGGAAGCTGCACTGGATCAGTTCGCGCACGACGAGCTGATCTATGTGGCGTCCGGACAGATCGACAGTGAGACACTTACAGCCACGAGCAACCTCTCGCGACAGCTCGTCTCTGAGAGCGCGTGGCTCCTCGGGGGATTGGTTGCCGGCGCCGCGCCCTCTGCCGGCGCCGTCGCGGAAGCCGTGGCATCACTCGCGGATGTGGACGGACGCGCGCGGGAAAACATCCAGGCCGGCCTCGATCTGATGGCCGCCGATCTGCTCTTTACTGAAACGACGCGCACGCGCCAGGTGCTGCGCGAACAGCTTCGCGCCTTACGTCTGGCAGAGTCGAACGCGGTTGCCGATGCGAGAGCGACCGACCTGAAGCAGGCGTGGATGGCGCTCGCGAGCGTCGCGATCCTGTTTGCGTGGGGGTTGGTTCGTTCGGCGCACCGCCCCGCGTCAGAGGCCCCAGCGAACGTGACGCCCCAGGCGACGGAGCCAGAGCCCGTGGCGCTGAACGTTGTTCCGAGGCCAGACTCGAGGCCAGATCCGCCACCCTCGATCGATCTCCGGGAGACAGCGGCACTCTGCACCGCGATCAGTCGCCTGCAGTCGGAAAGCGATCTTCAGCCTCTTCTCTCGCGAGCGTCCACGCTTCTCAACGCCTCTGGTGTCGTCGTCTGGATGGCCGCCGGCGAGGAAATGTTCCCGGTGGCATGGCACGGCTATGACTCGAAACACCTGAGTCAGCTTGGGCCAATCGGTCATTCATCTCTGAATGCCGCTGCCGACGCGTGGCGAACAGGAACGCTTCAGTACGTGGCAGGGGGCGCCGGGTCGCGGTCCGCGATCGTTGCACCGCTGCTCGGCGTCGAGCGATGCATGGGCGTTCTGGCCATCGAAGTGTCGGCGGGCCGCGAAACAGACACACCAACGCAGGCAGCGACAACACTCATTGCCGCTCAGCTTTCGACGGTGCTTGGTGGCTGGCCGGCCGGCAGCTCGATGCCACCGGCCGAGATTGTCCCGTTCGAGCGAGCCGCCGCCTCTTCCTGAATCAGATCGCACGCGCTCCGCGATGAGCAGACGCACGAGTGCGATCCGGCATCTTGGCGGTCAGCGTGACTTCCTTGTGATTGCGCGTCACTCGAATCTCGACGCTCGCGCCGGAATCGGCCTCGCCCAGTTCTCGCACCACGTCGGCAGATGAAGCAATGGTCTGTCCTCTGACCGTTGTGATCACGTCGCCCGCCTTGATCCCTGCCGTTTCGGCCACCGAGCCCGTTGTCACTTCGGTCACCAGCACGCCCTGCTTGACGCCGAAGTACTCGGCCAGCTGATCACTCAGCGGCGTCACCGTTGCGCCCAGGCGCCGGGAGGAGTGGAAGTTGAACTGCGGATCTGCGAAGTCGAAGTTGAAGTCATGAGGCAGCACTTCGAGTCTGCGCTGAATGTCTCCGGCAATGTCGGGAAACTGGATGCTGTCTGGACGGCGATTCTCAGGCGAGATCTCCACCGTCGTAGACGTGCCGTTTCGGAGGACCGTCATTTTCACTGTTCGGCCCGGAGCCGTCTCGCGAACCAGGCGTGTGAATTGAGAAGCACTCCGTGCCCGCTCGCCATCGAATTCCGTGACGATGTCCCCTTCCTTCAGCCCCGCCCGTGATGCTGGCGTCCCGTCTCTCGATGCCCTGCACGACGACGCCTGAATCGGAGTCACGCACGGTGATACCGATGGACGACCCGGGACCCACGAGCGTGAGGAGATCGCCTTGTACCGTGAGCCTTCGATCTTGCGCGTTGGTGCGCGTCTGACCGACAAGCAGCAGCACTACCGCCACGAGTACGGCGAGAACTCCGCCTGCGTAAATGACCTTTCTCATGGTTGAACCTCTCCGGTCTTGGAACTCGCGACCGGTTCCAGCTAGTCAGACGGACCTCACCCATCGAAAGTTGGCATAATCAACGCCCATGGCCAAAGACGACCCCAAAACCCGCATCCTCGAGCGAGTTGCGCGGGAAAAGGTCAAGTTCATGCGTCTCCAGTTCACCGACATTCTGGGGGTCATCAAGAACGTCGAGGTTCCGGATCGCCAGTTCGAAGAAGCCCTCAACGGGCGGATCATGTTCGATGGATCTTCGATCGAAGGCTTCGTGCGAATCGAAGAGTCCGACATGTTGCTCAAGCCCGACCTCCAGACTTTTCAGGTCTTCCCCTGGAGTTACGCCGGCTCCGAGAAGGTCGCGCGCATCATCTGCGACATCGCCAATCCCGATGGTACGCCCTTCTCAGGGTGTCCTCGATCGATGCTGAAACGAGTCATCGGCATGGCGTCAGAGAAGGGCTTCACGATGAAGGCCGGGCCCGAGGCCGAATTCTTTCTTTTTCAGCGGCGCCCGACGGGCGAGCCCACCACCGAAACGCACGACTCCGGCGGCTACTTCGATCTGACTCCCGTTGATCTGGGTGAGGACGTTCGCCGCGAGATCGTCCTTGCCCTCGAGCAAATGGGCTTTCACGTCGAGGCCGCGCACCACGAGGTCGCTCCGGGACAGCACGAAATCGATTTCCGATACGACGACGCGCTGATTACAGCGGACAACGTCAGCACGTTTCGATTCGTCGTGAAGAACGTGGCCAACCGTAACGGTCTTCACGCGACGTTCATGCCGAAGCCTGTGCTCGGCGTGAACGGATCGGGGATGCACACGCACCAGTCGCTCTTCGCACGCGGCCGCAATGTGTTCTTCGATGAGGAGGGCGACGGAGAACTCAGCCGTACGTGCCTTCACTACATTGGCGGTCTCCTCCGTCACGCAAAGGCATTCTGCGCGATCACGAATCCGCTTGTGAACTCGTACAAACGGCTCGTTCCGGGATATGAAGCGCCCACCGCCATCGCGTGGTCGACACGAAATCGCAGTCCTCTGGTTCGTGTGCCGGCCGGTAGAGGTCCGACGACGAGGATCGAGCTCAGGATGCCCGACCCTTCATGCAATCCGTACCTGGCGTTTGCCGTGATGCTTCGCGCCGGACTCGATGGCATCGACCAGCAGAGTGACCCCGGCCCTCCAGTGAACAAGAACATCTACAAGATGAGCCATCGCGAGCGGCGGCATCTCCGTATCGATGAACTGCCGTCAAACCTGAGCGAAGCGCTCGACGAACTGGAAAAGAGCGCCCTGATGAAGGACACGCTGGGCGAGCACATCTTCGACCACTTCATCGCTGCCAAGCGTGAGGAGTGGAGCGACTACATGAGACATGTGTCGCCCTGGGAGGTCGAGCGTTACCTCAATACTTATTGAGGACGACTCCGGCAGGTGACGCCTGCCAAGACAGAGAATCAGAAATTACTTCGAAATTCGCTGGGTCCCGAAGGGGCACGCATCTTGAACATGTGCCCTGCGGGTCGCGCCGGGTCACCGGAGTACGTAATTTTCAGGCAGGCGCTGGCATCGCCGTACTCCGGCCCCTGATTCACATTCACGATCCGCGCGCGACCTAACTTCTCCGCTCTTCGCGTCAGGCGGTGATCTTGACGGCAACCGCCGTCATGTCGTCGCCCTGCGGTCTCGTCCCGCGAAACTGAGTTACCGTGTCGAATATCGCGTCGACGATGGCACGGGCCGATCCCTCTCGTTCGCGACTGACGATATCCGTCAGACGGGTCGCGCCGAACTCGACACCCTCTTCGTTCAACGCTTCGAAGATGCCGTCCGTGCAGAACACGAACACATCTCCCTTCTTCAACGGGAGGCTGACTTCGTCGTAGGTGACGCCGGGAAACGATCCGAGAGGAACGCCTGGCAACTCGATTTGTCCGCACGATGTCGACGAGCAGTGGATCGGGTAGGGGAGGCCGGAATTGGAGAGCGTCACGCTCCGTCGGCGAAAGTCGAAGAATGCGTAGCACAGGGTGCAGTAGTACGCCTCGAGCTGCCGTTCATGCAGCGTCGTGTTCATCGCCTGGAGCACGCCGGAGACACTGAATCGGTCCGGTGTGAATCGTCTTCGCAACGTTCGGGACCGTACGAGCTCGGAGGCATACGCTCCATACAGTGCGGCCGGCGCACCCTTTCCGGAGACGTCACCAACCGCAACGACGAGCGCCTCCGCTTCGGGCGCGAGAAAATCGTGGATGTCTCCTCCGAGCTCATACGCTGATTCGAATCGGCCCGCCACATCCGCATCGCGGACGCTCTTCGGCGGCTCGGTTGGCAGCAGCGCGAGCTGGACGCGCCGCGCGAAGCGAAGCTCCTTCTCGATTCGTTCCTCGTTGCGACTGACCTCTTCGTAGAGTCGCGCGTTGTCGATCGCCACCGCGGCCTGGCTGGCCAGGAGCGTCAGCAGCTCCTGATGTTCCTTGCCGAAGGCGTCGAGCTCCGGGCTCTCGAGATCGAAGACGCCGATGCAGCGGTCCTTGATCAGCATCGGGATCACCAGCTCGGAGCGGGCGTCGGCAACGAGGTTGATGTATCGAGGATCCTGCGAGACGTCAGAGACGAGCACCGGTTCCTTGTGCTGCGCTGCCCATCCGACAAGGCCTTCGCCGAGTCGAAAGTTCTTCGACTCAGCGCCCTTGCCATAGCGCACCGCCAGCTTCATCTCGAGCTGTTGTGTGTCCTCGTCGAGCAACAGGATGCCAAACGTACGGTAATCGATCAGACGCTTGGTGAGACTCGCGATGCGGGTGAGCAGCGCATCGAGGTCGAGGATGGACGACATCTCGCGGCCGATCTCCGCCAGCGTCTCGAGCGTGTCGACGTAATGCCTTTCTGATTTGAAGAGCCGCGCATTTTCGATCGCGACGGCGACGTGCGCGGCGAACTGCCGCAGCAGTGCTTCGTGCTGCGGAGTGAATGCGCCTTCCGCTTCGTTCAGCAGGTTCAGCGCACCGATCACTTTGCCTTTGCGTCGCAGTGGAACGGCGAGCTGAGACAGCATGTTTCGAAGCGGCCCTCGGTAGCGCGGCTCGCGACGGATGTCGTTGACCAGAATCGGGCGCCCTTCCTGTACGGCCGCTCCAACCACTCCCTGGCCGATGCGCATTCGGATCGTCGAGCCATCATCGGGATACCCGACGGCATAGGCAATTCTGAGCTCCTGGCGTTTTTCGTCGAGCAGATAGACCGAGAAGGCGCTGAACTGCGTGAGCCTGGCGATGAGTTGAGGAATCTTGTGGAGCAGTTCCTCGAGATCGAGCACTGAAGTGACCTCCCGCCCCAGGTCGAACAGGGTCGACAGCAGGTCGGTGTCCGTCACGACACGCGTACTGCCCTGCAGGCGCGAATCGGACAGTTTGTCTGGGAGGTGTTCAGTCATCGATGGCTCGAAGGGGCCGACAGCCGGCGGGCATGCGAATTATACTGGGCTATCGATGGATCCTCTGAATCTCCCTCTGGATTACGCCGTGATCGAGCAGCATCCTGCCGCATCGCTATCCCGTTTCTTCTGGTGGATCGCGTCACGGAGCTCGAGCCGGACAAACGGATCGTCGGAATCAAGAACGTTTCTTCCAACGAACGGTACCTGTCACATCAGCCCGGCCAGCGTCCTGCGCTTCCCCCAACGATCCTGACGGAGTGCATCGCTCAGGTGGGAGCAATCCTGATTTTGTCGAAAGCCGAGAACCGCGGACGGATTCCTCTTTTCAGAGGCATCGAACGGGTTCGTTTCCGAGGGCCGGTTTACGCGGGAGATGTCGTCGAGATCGAAGCGAGGGTCAAAAGCCTTCGCAGCCGCGTCGGTCAACTGCACGGGTTCGCGCGCGTGAACGGTCGCGTGGTTGTCGATGGCACCATGACGTTTGCGCTGGGGCCAACGATTCGCGCAACGCCCGAAGAAACGCTCCGCTAGACGAGCGCCGGCGGCTGGTCTTCCACCTGCACGTCGTTCCGACCGTGTTCCTTGGCGCGGTAGAGTGCGGCGTCCGCCCGAGCGACCGCTGCCAACGGATCCTGGTCCGTCGGGTTCACGACGGCAACGCCGAAACTCGCAGTGATCCTCACGTGCTCGCTATTCCAGGTGATCGGCTGTGACTCCATCGCTTGACGCAAGTTCTCTGAGACTTGCCTCGCGCCTCCGAGCGGCGTGTCCGGCAGGATCACCATGAACTCGTCACCACCGTAACGGCACTTCAGATCGCTGCCGCGGAGTTCAGACTTCATTCGAGCGCCAATCGCCGCGAGCACGGCGTCGCCACATAGATGACCGTGACGATCATTGATCCCCTTGAAGTTGTCGAGGTCGAAGATGATCAGCGACAACGGAAGTTTGGACCGTCGGGCGCGACGGATTTCCGCGTCGAGCACTTCGAGCGCGTGCGCACGATTGAAGCAGCCGGTCAATCCATCCCGCACACTGTTCTCGCGGACCTCGCGGAACAGCTGAGAGTTCTTCAGCGACACGGCCAGGAGCGCTGCCGCCGCACTCAGAATGCTGCGCTGATGATCCGTCAGCGGTGGCTCCGGGGCGACCCCAAGCACACCCTCGGGGGTTCCGGCGACGATCATCGGGAAACAGATCTCTCCGGACATCGCTCCGATCAGCGGATCAGCCTCGCCGAGCGCACGTCGCGCCGCACGCTCACGATCCGCTGGCAAGGATTCGCCGACGGCCATCAGTGATTCCCAGTGGCCACCGCGCGTGCGCGTCATCACCCAGGCAGCGCGACTCGGCGCAAGCATCGGAACCTGGGCGGCGGCAATATCGCGGATTGAATCACTCGATTCGCTATCCATCGACCTGGCCAGGGCGTGGCCGAACGCGACGAGTCGCGACATCTCCGACGCGCGCTCGGTCGCGTCCTTCGCGGCGCGAGTCACGCTCTGGGCCTCGTCGCGCATTTCCTGTCGTTTGCGAAGTTGGTGGAAGCTGAAGACCGTCGCGAGGATGAAGAGAGCCGGCACCAGATGCAGACCCCGCGTCGCCTCGATTTCCCGAACGTAGTCGAGGAAGCTCGACATCGGGCCGGCAAAGTTGATGAACAGCGCCGCCGTGAGCCCTCCGATGAGGACGACGTCGTTGCGCCCGACCAATCGCATGGATCCTCGCACTGACTTGAATGGCCGATTTCGGACCAGAAAAAGCGTTCTGGGGACCGTCCCGGCGCGGTCTACCTGCTTCCGGATTTATCGGCGGTAGCCCGGACGCCCTGCATCCCGGCCGATTTCGGCCCCGGATCGGCTACCATCCAGCCATGGGAGCCCGCTGGTTATTCGCTGCCGCACTTCTTCTGTTGGCCCTGACTTCTGCGCCGGTCGCTGTGGCAGGGCAACACGCGCACTCGTCCTCGCCGCCGGCCGTCACGCCCGCTCGCATCGCCCCGATGAAGGCGCACACCGGCCCGTTACCCGCGCTGCCGCCCGTTCCGTACGCCCCATCGCGGCCGATGGCGATCGTCCAGCAGGTTTACGAGTTCGCCGCTCGGCATCCGGAAGTCCTGCAATACGTTCCCTGCTATTGCGGCTGCGAGCGCCTGAGCCACAACGGCAATCACGACTGCTTCGTGAAAGCTCGCAAGGCCAATGGGACGGTCACCGAATGGGAGCCGCACGGAATCGGCTGCGCGATCTGCCTTGACGTGGGCAGAGACGCCATGGCTTTGTTCAATTCAGGCGCGGCGGTACCGCAGATTCGCGCGGCGATCGAGCGCAAGTACGCGTCGCATTTCCCATCGTCGACACCGACACCCAAACCTTAAGCTCTGCGGCAGAGGGGGACGCCGCCTATAATCTGTCCGGCGTGGCGGCTGATTCGAGACAAATTCCCGATCGGCAACGTGCGACTGCGTTCGCGCGCTTCTTCGAAGCGGTACACGAGGGCGTGTACATCGGCACGATCGGTCGTGTTCCTGACGACGGCGACGGAGCGACTCTCGCCGCCAATCCACATCTCAAGATCATGCTCGGCTACCCTCCGGAGACGCCGGAGGCGGAGGTCGTCCTTTTTCGACCGGAGCGCTTCGTCGATGCGGCCGCGCGAACGGCGTTCCTGACCCGACTCGTCAACGAGGGAGCCGTTACCGACTATCTGCTTCGCCTGAAGAAACGTGATGGCGAGTCGGTGTGGGTCGAAGTCACCGCTCGAGCAGATCGAGTGGGCCGCAGTACGGCTGTTCGAGTCGAGGCATTGCTACGAGATGTGAGCGAGCGAAAGCGGCTCGACGACCAGTCTCGTGACCTGTATCAGCAACTGCTGCAGGCGGAGAAAATGGCCGCTCTTGGCCAAACGATCTCCGGCGTCGCGCATGAACTGAACAACCCGCTCGCGACAATCCTCAGTTGGGCCGAGCGTCTCTCGGAAAAGGCCAGTGACGATACCGCGCGTCGTGGTCTCGACGTCATCCTCGGGGAATCCGAGCGCGCAGCGAGGATCGTTCGCAATCTCCTGACATTCGCGCGAAAACGGCAGTCCACGCGCTCGCTGATCGATCTCAATCAGGTTGTCCGCGAAACGATGGCGCTCCGGCCATACGAGCAGCGGACGATCAACATCGAGGTGCTGTCGGCGCTCGCATCAGGACTCCCTCCCGTGTTTGCCGACGCGCATCAGATCCAGCAGGTTCTCCTCAATCTCGTCATCAATGCTGAACAGGCCATGCTCGGCGCCAACGGCCGTGGCTCGCTGGTCATCCGCACGTGGCACGACGTCGATCACGAGGCGGTCGTGCTTCAAGTCAGTGACGATGGACCGGGGATTCCGGTTGAGGTGAAGAGCAAGATCTTCGATCCGTTCTTCACGACGAAGGAGACGGGAAAGGGCACCGGCCTCGGTCTCACGGTCGCCTACGCCATCGTCCAGGAGCATGGTGGCAGCATCCGAGTGGAGTCATCTCCAGACGGTGGCGCTTCTTTCACTGTCGAATTGCCAGTAAGTACGGCGGAATCGCTACCCAAGCCGCGCCGTTCGTCTGCAACGAACGGCGACTTCACCAAAGGCGCGGCGGTGCTGCTGGTGGAGGATGAACGAGCGCTCGCCCTTGCAGTGAGCGAAGCACTGGTTGATGCGGGACTTCAGGTTGACCACGCGGGCGACGGCGAGGAGGCCCTCGCCCGCGTGCGACAGAGTTCCTACGACCTGGTCATCTGCGATCTGAAGATGCCCAAGGTCGACGGGATGGCGCTTTACCGGGCGATCGCTGCCGCGAGTCCCGTGTTGGCCCGACGCGTCATCTTTGTAACGGGTGACGTGGCCGGTGCCGATGCCGAGCGCTTTCTCGAAGAGAGCGGCTGCCGCTGGCTCGCCAAACCGTTCCGATTGGGCGACTTGCTGCGCAGCGTGCGCGACGCGCTCGCATAGTTCACAACCACACCCGGACGGCTCACGCCGTCGTTCACCGAGCTTCGGCTCTCGAGCGTGGCCTTCGCCATGCGCGGCTTCTGGAACTCCAGGATCGCGCTGCGCATCACCTTGGCAAGTTCAGCACCGGGCATCATCGTCGCGAGCGCGTCGCGCAGACGGCGAATGGCGCGCGCATGGAGTTGAGAGACGCGCGACTCGTTGACGCCGATTTCGGCGCCGATCTGCTTCATCGTGGCCTCGCCGTAGTAGTAGAGGCCAATGACTTTCTGCTCGCGCGGCGGCAGCGATGCGATCGCGGCGCACACACGGTCCTTCGTTTCCTGCCGCTCATACGCCCGGTCTGGCTGTTCGGGTTCCGAGGGTATGAGGGCTGTCGGAAGGGTCGATTCGTCGAGGTGTTCGTTGTTGGCGAGTGGCGACGTCGATTCAATCGCGTTGATTCGGACGATGGTCCGACCGAGGCGCTTTTCGTCGGACCCGACTTTGGCGGCAAGGTCCGCCAGTGACGGTTCGTGCCCAAGCTCGCGTCGAAGTTCCTCGCGAGCCGCTTCGAGCTCGCGACGCTGGCGGCGAACGCCTCGTGGCCAGGCGTCCTTGCGAAGAGCGTCGATCATCGCGCCCCGGATGCGACGTTCAGCGAACGTCTCGAACTTGATGCCGCGCGCCTCGTCGAAACGATGCGCAGCGTCGATGAGCCCTATGACACCGTCTTGAACGAGATCTCCGATGTCGATCGAGTGGGGCATCGTGGCCGCGACACGTCGGGCGAGTTGTTCTACGAATGGAATGCTGGCAATAACGCGCGGATTCTCAGAAACTGTCTGGGGGCGCATGAGTGTGACCTCCGGCGCCATGTAAGGCAACTGCGGTACCAGCGGGACGAATCGACGCGCATCCCAGTGCAACCACGTGTTCCAGTCAACTGTAAGTTGCTGTGCTTATAGGGATTTGACTGAGTTTTTGTGTCGTTCGCTCCGACATGACACGGAGCCGGAACGGCTCCATGATCGCCAAATCGTTGACGAAACACCAACACCGCTCGCCAAGAAGCTGACACTCGAATTACGTTTCTGAGTCGGATGTGTGGGAAGGGGGAGGGGCCGGTGTATCTTCCGACCCCTTTCGAGGGGGCTGTGAGTAGCTCTGTCAGCTCGCCGTAGTCAGTTCCGTGCAGTGACGGATCTCTCGAACGGTGCCGAGAGTTGCGAGCGTGCTGCTCACCATTTGGGCCGCCCGCGCACGACCGGCGTCGTCTGCGGCTTTGGCTTCAAGCAATTCAGCTTGTGCCAGAAGGACTCCCAGCTGGTTATTCAGGCGGTGAAACAACGCCTGAAGATCGAGACCTGACTGAGAATCGGCGTCGAAGGCCGCCTGCGGCCCTGTCACGCGTGCGATCCGGACGCGGCCCGGGAGTCAGTCTCCTCGGGACGTGCCGGCGCAGCCGCGTCACGCCACAGCGTGTCGGCGAAGATCCGAATGGATCCTCCGGCCGTTCGCACGTACTCAACCTTACCCGCGGAAATCCAGTTGTAGATCGTGCGTCGGCTCACTCCGACTGCTTCACACGCTTTCATGATCGAAAGGGTCTGGCGGTCCATATAACTCTCACAGGCCTCCTGGTGACGGCCGTTGTTAGTTGGCGTCTGCGAGCCACTGGGCCCGCCGCACTGCTTCATTCGCTGTATCGGCTGCTCCCGACTGATCGTTAGGTTTGCGCTGTGTCAAGATATTGGCACCTTGCAATCCCCTGCTGGTACCGCGCCTCACCTCCTCATCGTCGATGACGAGGCCACCCTGCGCGGTTTGATGGCGGAGCGTCTGGCGGAGCGTGGTTTCGAGGTCGTTCAGGCCGACAGCGGTGAACGGGCACTGGAGCTCCTCGAACAGTTCGCCTTCGACATCGTCATCACCGACCTGCGGCTGCCCGGTATCGACGGGTCCCGGGTGATAGAGGCGGCACGGGACCGATACCCGAGCATCGTCGCCATCGTCATTACTGGTTTCGGCACGGTGAAGGACGCAGTTGATGCCATCAAGCGGGGGGCATCAGACTTCGTCGCCAAGCCATTCCAGTTCGATGAACTTCTGCATGTGCTGCAGAACGCGCTCGAACAGCGTCGTCTGCGCTCTGAGAATGCGTATCTACGCTCCCAACTCGAAGAGCGCTATCAATTTGGCGGCATCCTGGGGCGCAGCCGGCCGATGCAGAAGCTGTTTCATCTGCTCGAGACCGTGGCACGATCGAACAGCACGATTCTTATCACCGGAGAAACCGGAACCGGCAAGGAGGTCGTCGCTCGCGCCATTCACCACAACAGCGCCCGGCGAACGCACCGCTTTGTCGCACTGAACTGCAGCGCGATTCCGGAGACACTCCTCGAGGCCGAGTTGTTCGGCCATGTTCGCGGCGCGTTCACCGGTGCCGTCGGCGCCCGGCAAGGCCGGTTCGAGCAGGCGCACAAGGGGACGCTCTTCCTCGACGAAGTCGGGACGATGAGCAGCGCGCTGCAGACAAAGCTTCTGCGCGCGTTACAGGAGCGTGAGTTCGAGCGAGTCGGCGACAGTCAGACGGTCAAGGTCGACGTTCGCGTGATCGCGGCGACAAATTCCGACCTTGCACGGATGGTTGCCGAAGGTACGTTCCGCGAGGACCTCTATTACCGATTGCACGTGATTCCCGTGCAGCTGCCCCCACTCCGTGATCGTCGAGAGGACATTCCGGTACTCGCGCAGCACTTCCTGGAGAAATTTTCGCCCACGTCGGCGATGCAAGTCTCGCAGGATGCGATGCGCGCGCTCATGGCCTATCCATGGCCCGGGAACGTTCGCCAGCTCGAAAACGCAGTAGAGCGCGCTGTCGCTCTCAGTGCAGGGCGCCAACAGCTCGAGCTGATGGATCTCCCGGTGGAGGTGCATGTGGCGCCCCCCTCGACTGAAGCGCCGTTCGTGGAGCTTCCCGAGAATGGACTCGATCTGCCGGGTTACCTCGCAGCGATCGAGCGCGACTTGATTCAGCGTTCACTCGATCGTACCGGGGGAAACCGAAATCGCGCCGCAGAACTACTGCACATCAAGCGAACAACGCTTGTCGAGAAACTCAAGAGATTCGGACAGCAATAACCGATGCCACCTCGTTTTTCGTACTGGACAATCCTCGCGGGGGGACTACCGACGTCATTTCGCGCGGCCGAGCGCGACGATCTGCTGCCGACGTTGCGTCGCTTGCAGGAGCGCCATCCGGATGCCGTGATGAAGTGGTTCCAGCGCGGAAAGCTGTGGGCGTCTCCCGAGGAGGCGGAAAGCGCCTTTCAAAAACCCGCTGAACCCCGCGGACGCGACTGGCGACCCGGCGGAGTGCATCGGGATCCACGGGAGCCGTTCAAGAAGCAAAAGCGCGAGCGCAACCAGGCTCGTCGCCAACAGCGGTTCGATCGCAAGCAAGGCAGACCCCAGCAGGAATCGCCGGAACGCGAGAGACACCAGCCAGAGCGACCGCGAACCGATCGACCCCGAACCGATCGACCACGAACCGATCGACCACGAACCGATCGCCCGCAAACTGACCGACCGCGAACCGATCGGCCACGAACCGATCGGCCACGAACCGATCGACCACCGAACCGATCGACCGCGAACCGATCGACCACGAACCGACCGGCCACGAACCGATCGGCCACGAACCGATCGACCACGAACCGGCCACGAACCGATCGACCACGAACCGATCGACCACGAACCGATCGACCGCGAACCGATCGACCACGAACTGATCGACCGCGAACCGATCGACCCACGAACCGATCGACCGCGAACCGATCGACCACGAACCGATCGGCCACGAGCTGATCGGCCGCGGAGCGATAGTCCGCGGGGCCGACAAGGGCCCAGGCCGCCATCCAAGGGAGGGCGCCGTCGATGATTCTTCACGTCGTGTTGTTCAGACCGAGACCCGGACTCGAGGAAGACCAGCGGCAAGGCCTCGCGAGGGCGTTCGCCGGCGCCATCGACAACATCGCGGCGATTAAGCGTGCTCGAATCGGGCGGCGACGTACGCACGGGCGCGCGTACGAACAGCTAATGCGTGAAGACTACACCCATGCTGCGATCCTGGAGTTCGACGATCTCGCAGGGTTACGGGCATATCTCGAACATCCTGCGCACACTGAACTGGGATCGCGCTTCTTTGATTGTTTCGAGCAAGCCCTGATGTACGACTTCGACGTACACGATGGACAGGTCGGTCTGAACACGTTGCTCGAGGAAGAACTTTAAATGAACCGCGGGAGCGGATGCTCCGCTCCCGCTGATTGATGGTCGCTTCGTTCGCTAGCAGGCCGGCGTGTAAACGGACGGCGGACGATCCTGGCGACGCATGGTCGCACGCGCCGTGCGGTACGGTCCCACAGGCAAGTTGCAGTTCTGCTGATACAAGAACGCGTGGAAGCGCTTGTAGTCGGTTGGCGGCAATCCAAACACACCGAGCAGGGCGCGATAGCTACCGCGCGTGTGCTCGAGACCGCGATGAATCAGTGCTGCCAGATCATCGCGGGTCAACTCGTGTGCCTTGAATGGCTGGTGCACGACGGTCCAGAAGTTCTCGCCCGCGATCAAGCGATCCCACAGTCGATCGGCTGCGCCTGAGCCCCGTTCAAGGCGACGTGCCGCTGGGACCGCTTCCTGATTGAACACGACGTTCGAGTTCGGCGCGACGGAGACATTGTCGCGACTTCCACGAATTTCCGTCGGGAGATCCTGGGGAGCGATCGACCGATCCCATTCCCGTACGACCAGTCTTTCGGCGAGGTTCTTCAACTCGCGTACGTTCCCGGGCCATGCGTATGCGCTGAGGACTTGCTCGGCCTCCGATGTCAGCTCCGGACAATGCAGGCGATGCGTCTCGCTCGCCTTACGCAGGTAGTGTCCGAGCAACAGCATCACGTCTTCCGGTCGCTCGCGAAGCGGTGGAACGTGAATCTGGATGATGTTCAGACGGAAGTACAGGTCCTCACGGAAAACGCCCGCGTCGATGCGCTCACGCAGATTGCGGTTGGTGGCAGTGATCAGGCGGACATCGGAGCGACCGGTGACGCCGTCGACACCGATCGTCTGGAGTTCTCCGGTCTCCGCAAATCTCAGGAGGACGGCCTGCATCCGCAGGCTCATCTCGCCGAGTTCGTCGAGGAACAGCGTGCCGCGATCAGCCTGGCGGACAAGTCCGGGTTTGTCACGATACGCGCCGGTGAAGCTGCCCCGGGTGTGACCGAAGAGCTCCGATTCCAACAGCGTTTCCGGAATACCGCTGCAATTGACGGCAACAAAAGCTCGCGAGGATCTCGTACTGTGGTCGTGGATCAGTCGCGCAACGACTTCCTTCCCTGAGCCCGTCTCCCCCAGCACGAGTACCTTGGCGTCAGTTCGAGCCGCGGCCTCGATCTCTCGCCGGAGCGAGGTGATCGCCGGGCTCTCGCCAAGGAGCAAGGGAAGATTACGAGGAGGAGTTCGGGGTGAGGAAGATGTCGACATCTCAAATGACTCCAAATCTCAGATAAGCGGGAGGGAATAAGTCTGCCTTTTTGAAGCGACTAAGGTCAACGACTAAGTCCGCTAAAGTCGTGTGAAAGATCACACTTCTGCGCTAAATCCGCGTATCGAGTGACAATTACCGGAGTCAAGTGACTTTGGGCGTCTGAGCGAACGCCTGATTTTACATAAAGTTACACGAATCCTCTCAAAGCAGAGGTTCCTCGGAGTTCCAGAGAGTCTCAGGAACCTGTGGCAGAGCTGAATTCAGAGAGTGCTGGAAATTGATCTGCTGTCAAGCCGATCCAGTGCCGGCTAAGAAATCTCAGGCAGGCAGAACACTGCCGTCACTGGCTGCGGTGCTCACTCGATTCTTCCCAGCCTTCTTGGCGTGGTACAGAGCGCGGTCCGCTCTCTCGATGAGGTCGCGCGCCGTCACGCCGGGGGGTGAGACGGCCACGCCGATGCTGGCAGTCACGCGTAGGTCGGAGAGATCCGCCTCGCTTCGCTGGTAGGCCTCCACTCGCTGCCGGATGCGCTCCGCGATCGTTCCTGCACTTTCCGCGGTTCCTCCCGGCATCATCACCGCGAATTCCTCGCCGCCAAAGCGGGTGCAGACATCGAAGATGCGGACGGAGCGGCGCAGAATCTCCGAGATATCGCGTATCACCAGATCCCCAGCGACGTGTCCAAAACGATCGTTGATACTTTTGAACCCATCGAGGTCGACCATCAACAGCGCGACCGACGTCAATTGACGAATCCCGCGCTGCAGCTCTTCCTCCAGACGTGCCTGAAAGTACCGCCTGTTGAACAGGCCGCTCACGGGATCGATCACTGCAGCCTGCGCATACGCCTGTGCCTCACGCCAGACCCGCTCCCTGCCAAGAGCGAGTGCCGCAGGAGCGAGTAGCACTGCGAGCGTGTTGAGATCTTCAGGGGTGTACGGGCCCGGCGTCAGGCGATCTGTGAGCGATACAACTCCCAAAGACTCGGCGCCTGCCACGATTGGAACCGCCGCGAAGGAGCCAGTTCGATATCTCGATCGGCGTCTATCCAGACCTGGCATCGCGGTGACATCAGGCACGAGGAGCGGCATTCTCGAAACGTGAACCGCTCCGATGACGCCACTTCCAGCCGGAATCCGGAGATGCTCTACTAACGCGCGTGGATAGCCATGCGTGGCAACGATCGACAACTCGCCATCGGCTGCGGCTGCAGCAAGTGAGGCCATTCCACTGGGTAGCGCCTGCACGACGTGATGCAGCACGACTTCTCCGACCGCGGCAAGACCCGACGTGTCGGCGAGCGCGCGAGTCAAATGCTGGGAGATGGCGTCCAGGCTCTGTGCCGCAGGCCCCTGTTCACCCTCGCTGAAGAAAAAGCTCCTTGCGAGATCGCGAAAGACGAGAGCGCACGGTGTCCAGTCACCCTCGAGGATCAGGATGACGGGTGGATCGGCTTGCCCGGCGAGACCTACAAGCGTCCAGTCGCGATCGGGCGTCCGCCAGATCTCCACTCGAACACCCGGAGTGGCGCTCATGCGATCGAAGGGATGCGCCCCGCCGTTGGGGTGAACGGCAATTGAGGGTTCGGCGGTGGACTCTGCCGCGACCACCCAGGACCTGCCTCTCTTACCAGCGACCGCAACCTTGGTGCGAACGATCTGTCCTATGAGACTTACGAGGTCCTGCAGAAACTCCTGCGGACGGCCTTTGGGATCGACCCTTTCCCGTACTTCGAGCAACGCACGACGCTGCTCGCGGCTAAGGCGCCGACTGCAGGGCCCGGGCTCATCGGCTGACACAATGCGATGAAATCCTCCGACAGGAAGATAATCGTTCCCTCTCTGGGAATCGCTGCTCACTAAGCTCCCTAGATACTGTCGATATTCCGTTGTAACACTGCCGGACGGAGCGAGGCGCTCTCCACGTCCGGATGAGGTGGCAACAACTGTACCCTCTGGACGCGAAAGAGGCCACGCTTCTCACTTTTTCACTGAAGCTTGTACGGTGAGCCAGCGATTGAGGTCTTGGATTATGCACAAACCAAGACCGCCATGGTCGCTGCTGTCAGGGGCGGGCGATACCTAGCGGTATTCCTTGAACGGAATCTGGCAGTCGTGCTTCCGAAGGAAGTTCAGGAATCGCTTGTAGTCGCGAGCTTCCATGTTGAAGAGCCGCGCGACAATCTTATAGTTGCCCCGCGCTTCCTCGAGACCTCGACGCACGACCTCGCGAACGTTCGCGCGAGTGATCTCTCTGTCCATGAAAAGCGGATACACGGCGGTCCAGAAGGATTCGTGCTGCTCGATCATCCGCTTATAGAGGTCGTCTGCGACAGTTCGTCGACGCTCACGCTTTGGACGAAGCAGGACGGCGTCGTACGCTCTGATCTCGGACGACAGGTGTTCGACGCCAATCGTTGAACCACTCACGGTGACGACGAGTCGCTCGATCACGTTCTCGAGTTCGCGAACGTTGCCAGGCCACGAATACTCGGTGAGCGCTTTCATCGCCTCGGGAGCGATCGCCGAGATCGACGAGCGTCCGGCAGCGGTGAACTGCGTCAGGAACTGGTTGGCCAGAACCGGGATATCTTCGCGACGATCCCGCAGCGGTGGCACGACGATGTGGATGACGTTGAGACGGTAAAACAGATCCTCTCTGAACGTCCCCTGCTTGATCATGTCACGCAGGTCGCGATTGGTCGCGGCGATCACGCGGACGTTGACGATGCGTCCGCTGCCATCGGCGCCGACCTTCTGCAACTCTCCCGTCTCGAGGAATCGCAAAAGCAGGCCTTGCATCCGCAGCGTCATCTCGCCGACTTCGTCGAGGAAGATCGTGCCCATGTGGGCAGTCTCGAGCTTTCCTGGCTTATCACGATAGGCGCCGGTGAAGCTGCCCTTCACGTGACCGAACAGTTCGGATTCGAGGAGTGTCTCAGGCAGGCCAGCGCAATTGACGGGCGCGAAGACATGGTTGGCTCGCGGTCCGCGCGAATGGATCGCGCGCGCGACGATTTCCTTGCCGACACCGCTCTCGCCCGTGATCAGAACTTTTGCGTCGGACCGGGCAACACGGTCGATCTCCTGCTCCAGCGCCAGGACCTCGGCGCTGCGACCAGTCAGTTGGACATGCGACCGCGGCCGAATCGCGCCGATCGGGCTGACCCGAGAACTGCCGCTTTCAGCGATGCCATCAATCATTGTTCATGAACCGTTCGATGAGCTGCCGGTGTTCCAACGTCATCCCTACAAATGTGGCTCCAATCCGATACCCGGACGCTGCATCCGACCCTGGAGTAACCCGTCGAATCTGTATGTCCGCGAGAAACGGCGCACCTGCTAATGTGAACCGCAAGCTTCCGCGCGAGCCGGGACTGAGCAACCGCGGCGACTGCAGGAGCACACCTGCTGTGCTGATGTCGAGCACGCGCACGCTCATGTTCGTCGGCAGATTCGCGAACTCCTCGCCTACCTGATGGCGTGGGACCCGTCGCCGTTCCTCCATCCCGCTCCTCTATTGACGTACTTGACCTCGCCTGACCTCGCGCGGCTGACGGTAACGCCGTTCAGCGCCTGCGGGCTTCAGCGTGAAGTGCAAGTGAGTCGCCAAGCTGCGGTAGACGTTTGTCTACCAAAACAAGGCTTTGCTTTTCAACGGCTTATGGGTCTGTGTAGGCAGACTTTCACGCGAGGATCGGTCCTCAGAAAGTCTGGGCGAATCTGGGCTAAGACTCTCAGCAGGGAAGACTTTCCCGTCTTCTGTTCGTCTGTGTCGATGCTTCTGTAGCTGCTCTAGACCTGCGGCCAATCCGTCGCCCGAGCTAGCGCTGGTGGAACAGAAAGAAACTCAACACCGATGAGGTATCGAATCGGCTCGTCCGGACCAGATACCCGACGGACGTGCCGGACGCGGGCGTCGACGGTCACGTCTCGCCCTTCGAGTTTCAGGTGCAGTGGCTGCACTGATTCGGGAGGCATCGAGATTGGAGAACTGATGAGTGCGCCCTCGCGGCTGATGTTGACGACACGTGCCGGCTCGGTCAATTCCAATGTTGCCCAAAGAGCGCCGACGACTTCCAGTCGTATGCGAGAACGCCGATCTCCGAGCGCCATCAGCGGTTCACTCCGTGAGGAGAATCAGACGCTCGTGTTTGCCGAGTTCCGGCGAGTGCATCTTCACGAGCATCCTGAACGATACCATCGACGGTATCTTGGCCCGGATTCCGAGCGGCCACTCCGACGAGAATCGACTCCTGGCCCGGCTCTCCGCCGACAATTGCTCTCAGGCGCTCGGCAATGCTCTTCGCCTGCTCGGCGCCCGTATCCATCATGAGCAGGCCGATCTCTGCTTCACCGATCATGCCCGCGAGATCTGATGCACGCAGTTGCGCGCGAATTCCCGCAACCCAACGCTGCGTCGATCCTGGTAACGACGCCGCATCGCGAATCAGGAGCACGACGACAGCAATCGGTGCTCCGCGCTCGAGCGCTTCACGCGCAGACCGCTGAAGGACTTCTGCGAACCCGCGCGGTGCCGCGCGTCGCTCGAAACGCGCACGCGCTCCTTCGAGAACCGCCGGTGCCCATGCATCGAACATCCTGACCGCGACTTTTGCGGCTGCGTGATCTCTTGGCGTGAATTGCAAGCTTTCATTGCGTCCCAGCGAAAGGGTCGTAGTGTAATGCCGTTCGGATCGTTTGACGAGGACCAGTCGGAACGCACTCGCGTCCGCGTGCACGTCCGATGCACCTGCAGGTGCAGTGATGCTGAACGCCGGCACGCCACTGCTCGACTCGATCGTCAATGTCGCAGCGGCAGCTCCTAGCGCGGCGCGCAGCTCCTCGAGAGCCCGTGCGGCCTGCGTCTCTGGAACATCGATCGTCGCGAGCGACACAGCGATCGTCCTCGTTATTCGCGCTGTGAATGCGCTCGTCGAGACCAGGAGCGCGAGATCGAGCAGCGCGACATAAGCACCGATTCGCTGCAGGTCGTACGCACCGATCTCACCGGTAAATACCATGAGCCACGATCGTCCGTCTTTTCCCTTGAAGCGCCGCACGAAGACGTCGTCGTTGACTGGTAATCCAAATCGATCGAGGTGGCCTTGAGGCAACCGCACGAGGTCGGTGGAATCAGGGAGACCTACCGACGAAATGACCGCAGGACGCTCGCCTTTCTTCATTCCTGGCAGTGTCACGTCCCGCGCGAACACGCCTGCAGTTGTCTCGACGTATCCGCTGACTTCGATGTCGTGCCACACGGCGATCGCTTCGCCGAACAATCGGATCAACTCGCGATCCGATTCACGAGCGGACGCTTGTCCAAGTAGTTGCGCAAGCGGCGCAACTCGGTTCAAACCGCTCGATTGAAACGCCGGCGGACTGAGAAGATGCGCGTCCACCGCGGCCGTCAGCCATGACGCGACGAACTCCAGTTGCGAGCGTGACGCGACTGCGTCCTGACGCGAAGAACTGACTCGTCCGACGAGCAGGGCGCCACCCGCGTTGCGCTCCATGATCACTGGGACACAAATGATTTGCAGCCCGCCGAGATCGAGTGTCTGGGACGTGCGTTCCCTGAGAGACGCGCTGATTGCGGTCAGCAGCGCGCCTTCGCCGTGCTCCAACATCGCCGAGAGCCTCGCAGCCTGATCTGTCAACGTCGGCAGAAGCACCAATGGACGGCTGTCGACGAGCAGGAGATCGACCTTCAATCGTCGACGCAGTTCGAGCAACCAGTCCCAGGACCGGTCACGAACAGCGACTTCAAACGACGAAGGTTCCTGGCCCACGAGAGACGGGTTCTCGGTAGTCGACATCAGAGTCGATTCCCGCGGAACCGCACGGGAATGATCACGAGGCTCCTGCAAGGCGGCCGCCAGCCGGCGCGCCGGATCTACTTCAAAACGCTCGATTAAAGACGGCATTAGGCCCCGATCGCTCCGACGAAAGACGCCTGTCGTGGAGACAATCCCGGGGCGCCGAGGTCAGAGTAGCTCAGCTGTACTTCCGGACGCAAACCATTCAGGTAATGAGTCCCCTGCACGCGTTCGTGCGATCTAGTGTGGCTGTGGTCCGGACTTGCGCTCGAGTCTCTCGTTCACGAGAGTCACGAGATTGGACGGCGAGATGGGCTTGACGACGTAGTCCGCTCCGGCACGGCGCGCCTCAGCCTCGAGGACTTCGTCGTGGAAGCCTGTCACGATAATGGTCGGAATCGGCTGGGGACTCAGGAGTAACAGCTGTAGCCCATTGAACCCCCCGAGGCGCAGATCGGCGATAACCAGATCCGGGCTCTCGGTGGCCGCCGCATGACGACCTTCCTGATACGTGCTCGTTGCGATCACATCGTGACCGGCAAGCTTCAGGAATTCCCGATACCCGGTCCTGGTCGCATCGTCGTCCTCGACGATCAGAATCTTCGCCATAGAGCGCCTCTCGACCTCGGCCGCGCGGGAATTTGGGCCGAGGACTACTTGCTGGCCGATGATAGGCCGATTAGGTTGAGGAGATCACACTGAAGTGGCGTGTGACTTCAGATTCTCTGCAATTGCACGGTTTCCCTTGGTCCCGCATGGCGCCATGGCGAGAACGCTCAATTGAGGATTTCGGAATATTTGAGAATCTTAGTGCAATTCAGCATCTGACCCGGCTACGCCGAAGACGGCTTGACCGGCAAACAGGTTGGCTACCTTTACACACTTATGAGCAATTCGCTCCCAGATCCCGACGACGAAATCGTCGTGAAGCTTTCCGAAGACGCTTCGCTCGACGATCTGATCGCCGGCCTGGAAGCGACGTGGCCGGGCACTGCCGCTCCGAAAGGGCAAGCGGAATCAGCACCCGCACCGCCAATGGAAGAAGCGCCTCCTCCCCATTCTCCCGCGCAACGAATTGAGCGAAGAGGCGCCGAGCGTCGAGAACCGCACGAATTCAAGGCTGAACTGCGCCTCGCCGTGGCGGGCTTCCCGATGCGACTCGTGAATCTATCGGCAACCGGCTTATTGGCCGAAACCAATCAAAGATTGTGTCCCGGCCGAACCGTTGACGTTTTCCTCAGATATGGTGGCGTTCGCAAGGTTCTCCGTGCCACGGTCATTCGATCGTCCATGCACGCAGTCGCGCCCAACCCGGTGTTTCGCGCGGCATTGCAATTCGAAGACACCCTAGCCTTGCAGGACGCAGACCTATGAGCTTGATGCCCTCGCTGTGCGCGGCCCTTGAACGTGCCGGCGGAGACCGTTTGGTCATGAGAGCCGGTGAACGGCCACACGTGTTGGCGGGCGAGCGTCGACACGACGTTGCCTCCGCTGTTCTCTCCGTCAATGCGGTGGAGGCGCTCGCGGAACAGATCCTCTCATCTACCGCTCGCCACGACCTCGCAGCGAATGGATCGGTCAGCGAGCCCGTGACCTCGACATCATTCCCGCGTCCGCTGTCGGCAAGAGCCGAACGTGTTGGTGATGATTTCTGCATCGAGCTGATCGTGTCGATGGCGCCGGTTGAAGCGCCTGCGCCGGTTGAGGAAGTCGCGTCTCCCGCGCCACCGGAACCTGAGATCGCCTCACTCAGCGCCAAACAGCTATTACGCCGCACCGGTCAGCGAAGCAGCTCCCGAGCAAGCGGTTCACGACGAACCCGCGCCGACATACGCCGAGGAGCCAGCACCAGACGAGCAACCTGAGGTCGTCGCTGTCACCGAGCCCGCGCCAGTCGCCGAAGAGCCCGAACCCGTTGCTCCGTACGTGCCAGAGCCCGTTGCTTCGTATGTGCCGGAGCCCGTCCTTGTGCCTCCGCCTCCTCCAGCGCCGGAGACTGCCGTCGAGTCGCCGCGCGAAGTACGCCCCGAAACGGTTAGACACCCAGAGGTCACTGTGGTCACTCGCGTTGAAAAGCCGGTTCGTGCTCCTCGACCTGTCGCCAATGTGACCGCGGCTCTCGACTTGTTCGAGTGGATCGGTCACGCCGCGGATCTCGGCGCAACGACCTTGTATCTGAGAGCCGGATCTCCTGCTGCCGCTCGTATCGACGAACGTATTCAGCCAATCAGCCAGGAGACCGTTGCGGTTTCCGTGATTGAAGACGCGACCGCAGCGTTCACGCGTGGCGGCGACGGCGTTTGGGAAGCGCGCGCAGACGGCGAGTGGGTCCGTGAGGACGATGAACTCGGTTACATCAGCTGCCGCGTGTTTTCAGATCAGCAGGGCAGCGGCCTGATCCTTCATCTGCGTCCATCGACATCGCTTCGACTCCTGCACAAGCACATCCCACGGCAGGTCCGTACTGCGTGCGAGGGCAACGGCCTGGTCGTCGTTGCAGCGTCGAATGAAGCGGACGTCGAAGCACTCGCCGCCGCAGTCGCCGACTGGAGTGGGCGAGACCGCGGCGGCTATCTGATTTCGCTGCAGCGACGGAGTCGCTCGCATGGCGACATCACTGGTGCATTTGTCAGCCAGCGAACCATTGCCGGTACGGACAAGGATTTCGCCGCTGCCATCCGACGCGCGGCACAGGAAAGTCCGGACATTCTCCTGGTGACCGGACTCCAGGCCGAACAGCCATTGCAGGCGGCGGTCCTCGCCGCAGCCGGTGGCCGCCTCGTGATCGCGGGAGTGGTCGCCCCGACAACCGTCGAAGCGCTTGGCATGCTTGCGGGCTCGGACTCGCATGTGCGCCGCGCCATGGCCGCGTCGTTCCGCGCCGCGATTGGCTATCGCAGTCTCCGTCGCCTCGGTGGCGGACGAACGCTGATTCAGGATGTCGTGCTGGCTTCGGGCTCAGCGTGCAGTCTGATCGAATCTGGTGACTTCTCAGGGTTCGCGCGCACGCAGAACGACGTCGCCGCGAAGATGAAATCGGTTGACGAAGCGCTCGCGCGCGCAGTCACACGCCGGCAGATCTCGCTTCGCGAAGCGGCGAGTCAGGCCATCGATCGGAGCCATCTGGTGGCGCTGGTTCGCTCGCAGGCTCGGACGACGTCGTCCGGCACGCTTGCGCTGGCTGGTGGACGCGATGTCATGCCGGC
The DNA here is from genome assembly GCA_963818645.1 of uncultured Acidobacteriota bacterium. GTDB lineage: Bacteria > Acidobacteriota > Vicinamibacteria > Vicinamibacterales > UBA2999 > Gp6-AA40. Next base: position 110,187 of record CAWFTF010000004.1, read on the forward strand.
GGACACGCAGACCGCCGACCATCGCCTGGCCAGCGGTTTTTCACGCTACTGAGCCCGCACCGAACAGCCGCTGTTCGAGCGCACCGCAGATCGCGTGAAACGTCACCAGGTGCACTTCCTGAATTCTGGGCGTTTGTCGCAGCGGCACGGCCATCAGGACGTCGCAGTGCTCTGCCATACGACCACCCCCTGACCCCGTAAGACCGATCGTCCGTAGCCCGGTCTCACGCGCGCGCCGCAGACCGTTGACGACGTTGGCGGAATTGCCGCTCGTTGAAATCCCCCACGCGACGTCGCCCGCTCGCCCGAGACCCTCAATCTGCCTCGCGAAGATATCGTCGAACTGGTAGTCATTGCTCCACGCAGTGAGCAGCGCTTGATTGGTCGTCAACGCGACGGCAGGGAGCGCTCGGCGCTCGATCAGGAACCGCCCGACGAGCTCCGCACACAGATGCTGAGCATCTGCCGATGAACCGCCGTTCCCGAAGGCGAAAAGGGACCGTCCCGCGCGGAATGCCTCTTCCAGCACATTGAGCGCCTGTTCGACTGACGCAGAGTAGTCGCTCTCGCTGATCGCTCGAAGGTTTTCCGCGGTCTCGCGCAAAAGACGTGAAACGTCGGACTGCATCAGGGGCTAGACCGTTGCCTGGGCATTCATGAAGAAGTCCTCGATGAGATGACGGAGGTGCGAAATACTCTCAGCGCTGTTGATGGCAACCCGAAGATGCGAGCCTGAGTCGAGCCCCTTCGAATACCACGCACACAGCGCTCTCAGCTTGTTGATAACCCAGCGCTCGTGCCCGGACGCAGGCGCTGACGGTTGGGACGCACCAGGCGCTACGTGACGAAATCCCTGCTGTTCGTGCTCGCGCTGATCGAGAAGGAGATCGATGTAGTCGAGCAAGAACTGACCGCGCTCCTGCATCGTCACCGTGCGAGGCGTGCGGCCGGCAACGAGATCCGCGGCCTGCGCAAGAATCCATGGATTTCGCAGGACGCCGCGACCGACAAGCACTCCACCAACGCCGGAGTTCATGCGCTCGACGACCTGCTCCGGTTCGACGCAATCACCGCTTCCGAAAACTGGAATCTGCAAATCACTCGCGATCTGTCGAACCAGCTCCCAGTCTGCGAGGCCGGTGTACGACTGCTCGGCCGTGCGACCGTGAATCGTGATCGCCGAAGCGCCCGCATCCTGTACTTTCCTCGCGAGCGCCGGCGCGTTGCGCTCCTTGTCCGTCCAGCCCGCGCGCATCTTCACGGTCACGGGGATGGTGACGGCACCAACCATTGCCTCAACCACGCGTGCGGCATGATCGGGCTCGCGCATCAGGCTGCATCCGGCGTTGTGCTTGGCGATTTTGGGTACTGGGCAGCCCATGTTGATGTCGACGATGTCCGCGCCCATGTCCTGCACGATCCGGGCGGCATCGGCCATCTTGACTGGATCGCCACCGAAGATCTGAATCGAAACCGGGCGTTCTTCCTCGGTGTACTCGGCGTACTCGAGCGTTCGATCGATGCCGCGCACGAGCCCCTCTGACGATACCATCTCCGTCACGACGAGCCCGCAGCCGCCGTGCCTCTTGACCAGACGACGGAAGCCTGTGTCCGTCATGCCAGCCATCGGTGCGACCACGAATGGCGAGGGCAGTTCGATCGAACCGACCTTCATGTGCGTTTAGTAAGGACGGACGTCTGCCGCGTCGACTTCGACGCTGACGGCCTGTCCGATCAGATCGACAGAGAGGACGAGGCGTGCTTTGTCGTTCTTCCGGACGAGTCGTCCAACGACACCCGTCAGAGGACCGTGAACCACTTCAACCATCATGCCCTCACGGATCATCGGGCACGGATCGTACGCAAGGTCGCTCTGCACGAGGCGACGGATTCCGTCGATCTCCGGCTCCGGAATCGCCGCCGGTTCCCCCTCAAATGAAATGATACTGACCACGCCGGTGCATTTCAGAACAGGCAGCCGTTCGCGCGGATCGAATCGCGCAAAACAGTAGCCCGGGAACAGCGGCCAATCAATCTTCTTCTTGCGATCCTTCCAGCGGCTCCAACGCGTGACAGTCGGGAGAAAGGTCTCGATGCGCTTCTGCTCCAGTTGATCCCGTACCACCTGTTCGTGCCGGGATCGGGTCCACAGCGCAAACCAATTCTCATCGGAGTCTCGCTTCGAGGAGACTTCCGGTATCTCAATCGGTTTGCCCTGGTTCATTTCGCAGTCTCTGCCTGGGACGAGGCCTGCTGGTTGCTTGCCTCCCGCCGTTTGGCAAGCGCCGTGTTGTACGCCTTTTCCAACTCGGCGTTGCGCCACGTGATCGTCGCTTGTCCTCGCAAACGATCCAGGTACTTCTCGCGCTCGCCTCGCAGCTTCTGCTCGCCAATCCTGTTGCCGATATCCCCGCGCGCCTCTTCGAACGAGCGGAGCTTGGCTTCGGTCCGCGATTCCAACTTGAGGATTTGATAGCCACGCTGCGTGCGAATCGGCTCGGTGATATCGCCGACCTGCATTTTCGCAAGGAGATCTCTCAGAGCCGGCGCCAGTTCCTCGCTCTTCAGAGGACCGATCAGGCCACCATTGGCTTTCGACGCGGCCACAGAGAATTCGCCGGCGAGACGAGGAAACGGCTCTCCACCAAGTAATCGCTTCCGGATGTCACCAGCCTGCTCACGAACGGTGTCGTCTTCAGCAACGTTGACACCCCGGTCGTTGGCCTTCACCTCGAGAAGGATCTCTCGCAGCGTCACCTCCGCCGGTGCGGTGAATTCCTGCCGATGCGCCTCGTAGAACGCCTTCGCTTCTTCGTCCGTGATGCTGACCTTGTCGAGAATCTCGACACGCTGCACCTGCGACACGAGCATCTGCCGCTCGAGATTGCGACGCAGATCAGCCATTGACAGCCCTTCCTGCTTGAGGGCTTCCTGAAATTTCGCGTCGTCTTGAAGGTTGTTCGACGTCTTGATGTTCTCGAGAATCTGAGCGAACTGCGCATCCCCGAGCGCGAAGCCATTTTCACGTCCGCGCTGAACGAGCAACAACTCGTCGACGGCCGCGAGGATGAGATCCGGAGTGATTTCAGCGACCGCCCGTTGTAGATCAGCGCCCGCCGGCGAGGAGTTCGCGAATTCCGGACGAGTCCGGAGTTCGGCCACCTGGCGAGCCTCAAACTCGGTCTTGGTGATAATTTCGCCGTTCACTTTGACCAGCACCTGCTCGAGGATCTCAGCGTAGATCCGTGGCGAGAAGGTCACCGCACTGAGAAGCAGGGTGGCCGCAGTGAGTTGCTTCAACATGACAATTCCTTCAACATCAATATTTTATACGACTTGGTACCATGGAGGTCACTGGACCGAGAGCGCCTCGAGCAACCCCATCAGGCGGGAGAACATGCCCCCGTCGGCTCGGGGATCGATGTCCGGTTTTCGAAGCACCTCGTCTTTCGTAAACCCGGGCTTTACCTCGCCCGCAGTTGCTCGCGTCGTCCACCAACTCACCTGAGGTTCGGTTTTGCCTCGGCCTTGCCCTCCCTTGCCTGAGGGCGCCTTCGCGGCGGCCACGGGCTTCGGAGCGAGAGGTGCCTCCAGATCGAGCTTGATCGAAACCGGAGGCACGAGCACGGCCCCAGGCCAACCGCTGACAACTTTCACCAGACGAACACCATCCAGTCGCGCATTGGGCCTGAACTTAATGACGACCAAACGCCCTTCCCGGTCGATGGAATCTACATCCAGGTGGTCAGCCTTGATTCGGAGACGGCCAAACTCCGCCAAATTGAGCACGGATTCCGGTGGCGAGCCATAGCGGTCACGCAGTTCCTCCAGGACGGTAGTCAGCTCCTGCTCGGTTCTCGAGGAGGCGACCTTGCGGTACACCATCAACCGCTGGTTCATGTCCTGTATGTATCCGGGGTCGATCTTCAGATCGATGCGGAGATTGACCGTCGACCGCGTCTCCTCTTCGAGCTCCTCACCACGGAGCTCGCGGATCGTCTCCTCCAGCAGCTTCGTGTACATCTCGAAGCCGACGGTGTCGATGTGACCGCTCTGCTCACCTCCGAGCAAGTTCCCCGCTCCGCGAATCTCCAGATCGAGAGCTGCAACGCGAAAGCCGCTTCCGAGGTCGCTGAACTCCTTGATCGCGGCGAGACGCTTACGCGCCACGGGAGACAGCGATTCCGGCGGTGGAATCAGAAGGTACGCATACGCGGCACGATCCGAACGCCCCACTCGACCTCGCAGTTGATACAACTGCGCGAGGCCGTAGCGATCCGCGCGGTTGATGATGATCGTGTTGGCATTCGGAATGTCGAGACCGTTCTCCACGATCGTCGTCGCCAGAAGGATGTCGAACTTGCCTTCGACAAATCCCAGCATGGCCCGCTCGAGTTCGTCCTCGCCCATCTGACCGTGGCCGATGGCCATCTTTGCCTCAGGGACGAGACGCTGAAGAAGGCTTCCGATCGAGAAGATCGATTCGACCCGGTTGTGGACGAAGTAGATCTGACCTCCTCGTGCCAGCTCGCTGCGAATCGCCCGTTCGATCACGGGCGCGTCGAACTTGACGACGTTCGTCTGAATCGACAAGCGATCCTTCGGCGGGGTTTCGATGACCGACATGTCGCGAATGCCCACGAGCGACATGTTCAGCGTCCTCGGAATCGGCGTCGCGGTCATCGTGAGTACGTCCACGCGCTTGCGCATCTGCTTGATGCGCTCTTTGTGGACGACACCGAAGCGCTGCTCTTCGTCGACAACGAGAAGGCCAAGATCCTTGAACTGAACGTCCTTCGAAAGAAGGCGATGAGTACCGACGATGATGTCGACTCGCCCGGCGGCGAGTCGTTCCAAGACTTCTTTCGTCTCCTGTTTCGTCCGGAAGCGGCTGACCATTTCGATCACCACAGGAAAGCCAGCAAACCTGTCGCGCAGCGTTTTCAGATGCTGGAATGCCAGAACGGTCGTCGGTGCGAGAAACGCGACCTGCTTCGCGTCAAGAACGGCCTTGAAGGCAGCGCGCATCGCCACCTCGGTCTTGCCGTACCCGACGTCGCCGCAGAGCAAGCGATCCATGGGCGTGGCCGTCTGCATGTCTCGCTTCACGTCCGCGATAGCTGCCGCCTGGTCCGGAGTTGGTTCGTACGGAAACGCTCCTTCGAATTCCTCCTGCCAATGCGTGTCCGGCGGGAAGGCGTGGCCGGGCACTGCCTTTCGCTGCGCGTACAGCTTGAGGAGTTCCTCGGCCATGTCGCGCATCGCCTTCTTGACGCGCGTCTTTGCCTTTTCCCAGGAAGTCCCACCCAAACGATCGAGCGCCGGTCGTGAGCCGCCGGTGTACTTCTGAATGAGATCGAGGCGCTCGACGGGAACGAACAGCTTGTCGTCGCCGTGATAGCGAAGCTCGAGGAACTCCTGGACGTCGGCACCCGAGGCGGTCGCAGCGCGAGTTCCCGTCGCCAGCTGTTTCAGACCGACAAATTCACCGATGCCGTGATCGACGTGAACAACGAGATCGCCCACTTTCAGATCGCGAAGGTCTGAGAGAAATGCTCTGGCAAGGTTCCGGCGCTGCTCGGGCCCGCGTCGCTCTTCCTCGAAGACGTCGGTTTCCGCGTAGACCTGAAGACCAGCCTCCTCGAGGAAGAATCCCTTCGAGAGACTTCCACGCGCGACGAGGACGGCAGCAGAGTGCGCATCCTCGGACCGCTCGACCGGAATCGCGACGATGTCGTAGTCGTGCAGAATCTCGACGGTGCGCTCCGCGCGGCCGGCGCTGTCTGTGACGACGATCACTGTCGCGCCACGCTCGCGTGCCCGCCGGATATCAGCAACCCAATCTGCTATCCGGCTGCGGAACTCCATGGCCGGCTGGCAGCTGACTTGATGAACCCCGCTGTCCTCAATCGCCAACTCCTCGAGGCGAGGCGCCGCGGACGCGCGCACGGAGAGCGCGTCCCAATCCATAAACGCCTCTTCGGGCGGCAGCGCAACGACGTGCCCCCTTCCTTGTGCCTCCTGATAGCTGCTTTGCAGTTGATCGCGGAGTTTGATCGCCTGCTGACGAACGAGGTCCAGCTCGGAGACGAGCCAGTGCGCACCGCCTGGTGCAGCGGACATGAAATCGATGATCGGGACCAGCGGCTCGCCGTCGTCGAATCGCTCGCACGCCGGGACGAGTTGAACGTGATCCGTCGGCCCTGTGGATCGTTGAGTCGCAGGATCGAAACGGCGGATCGTCTCGACCATGTCGCCGACGAATTCGACGCGTACCGGTTCGAGGGCCGTCGCCGGAAACACGTCGACTATTCCTCCGCGAACGGCGAAGGCACCGTGCTCGTCGACGGGGTCTTCGCGCGTGAAGCCGCCGTCGACGAGTAAATCGGCCAGCTGCAGCGGCTCGATCTCCGAGCCCACACGAAGTTCGATCGAAGCCGCACGCATCCGCTCGGGTGGGCTCATTCGGGGCAACATGGCAGCGGCCGACGCGACAATGATCCGGGCGGATCCCGAGATAGCGCCGTGGAGAGCCCTGGCCCGCGCTGCCGAGACGCGGAAATGCGGTGTCATTCCGCGATAGGGATCGACCTGCAGTGCGGGCAGATGAAGGACGGCTTGCTCGATCGCGGCATCGGACGCGGCCTCGAGTCCGCCATAGAAGAAGCGGATGTCTGCCGCGAGCTGCTCGGCGTCGGTGTCCGAAGGCGTGATCACGACCGTCACGCCCGGTCGGCTTCGGGCCCAGCCAGCAATGGCAAGGGCCTTCGACGAGGCGGTCAGTCCCGCAGTGATCGGAACGGTGCGATCGAGACCCGCCGCCGCAACCGCACGAGCAAGAATCGAGCGGAGCGTCAGGGAGGGTGTGCTGATGCTCATTGGCGCTCGGCTCGCGGAGTCTTCTTGATCAGATTCGTCGTCGAGAATCCTTCGGCGAGATCGACGCGGACCACGCGACCGCCTCGCGCTTCCACAACGTCGCGCCCCACGATGTTGTTCGGGCCCCAGTCCGCTCCCTTGACCAGAATGTCCGGCTGAATCTGCGTGATGATCGAGAGGGGCGTGTCTTCGTCGAACACTGCCGCAGCATCGACGCACGCCAGACCCAAGCAGGATCTCGGCGCGCTCTTCGGCGCGATTGATCGGGCGCTCAGGTCCTTTGTTGGCCCGGACGGACCGGTCCGAGTTGATTCCCACGATGAGGACGTCGCCCAGCCTGCGCGCCTCGGTCAAGTAGCGAACATGACCGGGGTGAAGCAGATCGAAGACGCCGTTCGTGAACACGACGACGCCGCCGCGGCGTTGTACGTCGCGTGCGAACTCCGCAGCGGCTTCCCGGGACGATGCGGGAGGGGTCGTGGTTCTCACGGGCGTCGGCGGCTGAAGTGATCTTGCCACCCTAGGTCGCTCACGCGCGACCGATCAAGCTCTGGTGCGCGTGCGCGAAGCGACCTGAAGGCGAATCAATGACTTCATCAGCGCAACTCGGGCGCGTTCGAAGTCGATATCGGGGCGCGGAGAGGCGGCCACACGCTCTTCGGCGCGCTTCTTTGCCGCTTCTGCTCGAGCCACATCGATGTCCTGAGCTTTCTCGCCAATCCGGGCGAGAACAGTCACATGCTCAGGCAGAACTTCGACAAAACCAAACGCGACAGAGAGGTAGTGCTTCTCATTGCCGATTCGATACCACAGCTCGCCAACCTGGAGCGACGCCAGGAGCGGACTGTGGCCCGGCAGGACACCGAAGTACCCCTCAGAGCCGGGCAGCTCCACTTCGTCCACCTGCTCGGTGACGAGTGAGCGGTCCGGCGTGACAATCTCGAGCGTCAGCTTCGTGGGAAGAGCCATACTCCCAGCCTACGCGTCCTTCATCGTCCGGGCCTTCTCGACCACTTCCTCGATCGGTCCGACCATGTAGAAGGCCTGCTCCGGCAGATCGTCGTGCTTGCCCTCGGCGATCTCCTTGAAGCCCTTGACGGTTTCGGCAATCGGGACGTACTTGCCCTTGAAGCCGGTGAACTGCTCCGCAACGAAGAACGGCTGCGACAGAAACCTCTGAATCTTGCGCGCACGTGAGACGGTCAGCTTGTCGTCCTCGGACAGCTCGTCGATGCCGAGAATCGCGATGATGTCCTGAAGGTCCTTGTACCGCTGCAGAATCTGTTTCACGGTGCGCGCAACCGTGTAGTGTTCTTCGCCGATGACTCGCGGATCGAGAATGCGCGACGTTGAGGCGAGCGGATCGACTGCGGGATAGATACCGAGCTCAGCGATCTGCCGCGACAGGTTGGTCGTGGCATCGAGGTGGGCGAATGTCGTGGCCGGTGCCGGATCGGTGTAGTCGTCGGCGGGCACGTAAATGGCCTGCACAGACGTAATCGACCCCTTCTTGGTCGACGTGATCCGCTCCTGCAGCTCACCCATCTCGGTCAGCAGCGTGGGCTGATATCCCACGGCAGATGGCATGCGGCCGAGCAGCGCCGACACCTCAGAACCCGCCTGAGTAAACCGGAAGATGTTGTCGATGAACAGGAGCACGTCCTTACCTTCCGCATCGCGGAAGTACTCGGCGACCGTGAGAGCCGACAGGCCGACGCGCAGTCTGGCACCTGGCGGCTCCGTCATCTGTCCGTAGACGAGCGCAGCGCGCGACTTCGACATGTCCTGCATGTTGATGACGCCCGACTCCTGAAACTCGAGCCAGAGGTCGTTGCCTTCGCGCGTGCGTTCTCCAACACCGCCGAACACGGACACGCCTCCGTGCTTCATGGCGATGTTGTTGATCAGCTCCATGATGATGACGGTCTTACCGACACCGGCACCGCCGAACAAGCCGATCTTTCCCCCCTGCAGATACGGCTCGAGCAAGTCGATGACCTTGATCCCGGTCTCGAACATCTGCTGTTCCGTTGACTGGTCCTCGAGCGTCGGAGCGTGACGATGAATTGGCCAGCGATCCTTCGACTGGATCGGGCGGTCCGGAAAGTCCACCGGCTCGCCGAGCACGTTGAGCACTCGGCCCGAGCGTTTCGGGTCCAACAGGCACCGAGATCGGCGCGCCCGTGTCGATGACGCTCATCCCGCGCGTCATACCGTCAGTCGGCTTCATGGCAACCGCACGCACGCGGTTCTCACCGAGGTGCTGCTCGACTTCGGCGACGACATCGATCTTCTCGACGCCAGGTCCGCCCTCCGAGACGATCCGAACCGCGTTGTAGATCTCGGGGAGACCCTCGGCGAATTCGATGTCGATGACCGGTCCGATGACCTGGACGACCCTGCCGACCTTCTGTGCTACTGCTGTCTGTGACATACGTCTATTCCTACGTCGCGGCTGCGCCCGACACGACCTCGATAATCTCGCGGGTGATGGCGGCCTGCCGAACCTTGTTCATGTACAACGTCAGGTTGTCGAGCATCTCCGCCGAGTTCCGTGTCGCGGCGTCCATCGCGGTCATCTGCGCTGCGAAGAACGCGGCGTTCGACTCGAGCAGCGCGCGATAGATCTGCACCTGCACGTGCCGCGGCAGGAGTTCCTTGAAGATGATTTCCGGAGCAGGCTCGTAGCGATACTCGGTCGTCGCGCGAGCCGCTTCTTCGCCCTCGAGGCGCGGAATCGGCAGCAGGCGCTCAACGACAAGGCGCTGAGACATGACCGACTTGAACTCGTTGTAAACGAGATACACGCTCGACGCAGCGCCGGAGGTGAACTCCTCAATCGCGGCATCGGCGATCGGAATCGCGTCGTTGAACGTCAGTTTCTGGAAGAGGCCCACCGATTCGTAGCGGACGTCGAACCCGCGACGACGGAAGAAGTCGCGTCCTTTGCGGCCGATCAGCCCGAGAGCAACCTCGCGGCCGTGTCCCTCTCGCACGACGAACTGGCCAGCGGCCTTGATGATGTTCGAGTTGAAGCTGCCGCACAGACCGCGGTCCGCGGTGATCACAATCAGGAGCGGCCGGCCCTGTCCGGGCGGCGCGATTCGCAACAACGGATGCGCGTCCTGATCGACTCGCGATGCCAGTCCGTTGAGGACGTTGAGCATCTTCTGCGCGAACGGGCGCGCCGAGATGACGCGCTCCTGCGCACGGCGCAAGCGGGAGGCCGCGATCATCTTCATCGCCTTGGTGATCTGCTGCGTGGACTTCACCGCGCGGATTCGGCGCCGGAGATCGATCAGTGATGGCATGGCAGGTTCACGTTATGCCGCTGCACCGGCCGACGCGCGCTGCGCGCCGAACTGCTGACCGAACTCCTTCAGGGCCGCCTCGAGCGCTCCCTTCAAGTCGTCATCGATGATCTTCTTCTCAGCGATTGTCGTCAGCACACGCGGATGCCTCGTCTCGAGGAAACGATACAGATCCTCCTCGTATCGGCGGACGTCCTCGATTGCCACCGCGTCGAGGAAGCCCTTCGTCGCGACGTAGACGATCACCACCTGCTTCTCGACCGCCAGCGGTTCGTACTGCGGCTGCTTGAGGATCTCGACGAGCCGTCGGCCGCGATTGAGCTGCGCCTGCGTCGCCTTGTCGAGGTCGCTGCCGAACTGCGCGAACGCCGCGAGCTCGCGGTACTGTGCGAGGTCGAGTCGCAGCGAGCCTGCTACTTGTCGCATCGCCCGAATCTGTGCTGACCCACCGACGCGCGACACTGAGTTGCCGACGTTGATGGCTGGGCGGACGCCCTGGTGGAACAGGTCGCTCTCGAGGAAGATCTGGCCGTCGGTGATCGAGATGACGTTGGTCGGGATGTACGCCGAGAGGTCGCCGGCTTGCGTCTCGATAATCGGCAACGCGGTGAGCGAGCCTCCGCCGAGCGACACATTCAGTTTGGCCGCGCGCTCCAGCAGACGCGAGTGCAGATAGAAGACGTCGCCCGGGTACGCTTCGCGGCCCGGCGGGCGTCGCAGCAGGAGCGAGATCTCGCGATACGCCTGCGCGTGCTTCGACAGATCGTCGTAGACCACGAGCGCGTGGCGACCGCTATCACGGAAGAACTCGCCGATCGCGCAGGCTGAATACGGACTGATGTAGAGCATCGGCGCCGGATCCGATGCGGCGGCCGCGACGACGATGGTGTAGCTCATCGCGCCATACTCTTCGAGCGTTCTCACGACCTGAGCGACGGTGGACTGCTTCTGTCCGATCGCGTTGTAGATGCAGATGACGCCGGTGTCGCGCTGATTGATGATCGCGTCGACAGCAACGGCGGTCTTGCCTGTTTGGCGGTCACCGATGATCAGCTCGCGCTGACCGCGGCCGATCGGCACCATGCCGTCGATGGCCTTGAGCCCCGTCTGCAGCGGCTCTTTCACCGGCTGACGTTCGACGACGCCCGGAGCGAGGCGCTCGATCGGCAGGAACTGCTTCGTCTGAATCGGGCCCTTGCCGTCGATGGGTTGTCCAAGCGCGTTGACGACGCGACCGAGCATCTCGTCGCCGACGGGGACAGAGATGATTCGTCCCGTCCGCTTGACCGAATCGCCCTCTTTGATTTCCCTGTAGTCGCCCAGGAGCACGGCGCCCACGCTGTCTTCTTCCAGATTGAGCGCGATGCCGAAGACTCCGTGCTCGAACTCCAGCATCTCGCCGGCCATCGCTCGTTCGATGCCGTGAACGCGGGCAATGCCGTCACCAAGGGAAATCACGCTCCCGACTTCGGCCACGTCCACCTGCACCGCGTGGCTGCCAATCTGGTCGCGAATAATCTTGGAGATTTCTTCCGCTCTGATATCCATATCAATCCTGACAGCGTTGAGAACTCATCGAGCGCAGGGAGCTAGCCGCGCTGTGAAAGCCTGTCTCTTACCTTGGCCAGTTGAGTGGCGACGCTTCCGTCGTAGACGGTGCCACCAATTCGAGTCACGATGCCGCCGATGATGGCCTGGTCGACCTTCGTCGTCATGGTCACGGCGCGCCCGGTGATCTTCGTGAGGCGCTGCTGCAGTTCAGAGACACGCTCGGGTGCGAGCGGGGCCGCAGTGGTGACTTCCGCCTGGATCACCTGTCGGTGCTCCATCAGCCGCTCGCGGTAAACGTCGAGAAGATCGGGCACGATCTCGATCCGACCCCGTGAGGCCAGCAGCAGCAAAAGCTTGCCGACCGGAGCCGTGGGCTGGCTGCGCTCCAGAAGCTGCTGCACAACCGCGCGCTTTGACGTGGCCGACACCACTGGATTGGCCAGCGTCCGCTGGAGATCCGGGTGACTTTGCACCAGGTCCACAAAGGCGGCGAGATCTCTCTCCGCGGCGACTGGATCTGATTCTGTAATGGTGATGTCGAGCAGCGCCCGTGCGTAGCGCGCTGCGGAGGCCCGCATGCTCATGCTTCTGTCTGCTGCACTGTGAGCTTGTACCTCAAAGGCACAAGCGTCTATTTATACCACGGCCGAGCGGCCGTCTGCCCGCCAGGATGCGGGCCTGGAACCTCAGCGCTGTGAGGTCATGTACTCGTAGATCCTGTTCAACTCAGCTTCCGAAGTGAAATCCACCTCGATTCGGCCGCCCTTGCCTTTCCGAACGATCCTGACCTTCGTTCCGAGGGCGAAACGGAGCCGGTCTTCCGCAGCTCGGGTATGAACGTCCTTCGGAGCTTCGGTGAATTGTGCCGACCCCGGTGTCGCGGTTCCTTGGGCAAGAAGCCGCTTGGCGAGCGCCTCTGTTTCGCGGACGGACAGCCCCCGCGAAATGACTTCGCGCGCCGCCTGCCGTTGGGCCGCCGCATCAGACAGCGGTAATAGTGCCCGCGCGTGCCCGGTGGACAACACTCCGGCCGCGAGGTCACCGCGAATCTCCTCGGGCAGTTTCAGCAAGCGCATGAAGTTCGCAACCGAGCTTCGATCCTTCCCCACCGCCGCGGCGATCTGATCCTGTGTCAACGAGAACTCGTCGGCGAGTCGTTGATACGCGAGCGCTTCGTCAACAGGGTTCAGATTCTCGCGCTGGAGATTCTCGATCAGTGCGAGCTCGAGCAACTGCTTGTCGCCTGGCGAGACATCGCGAACGATGACAGGAACCCGCTGCAGGCCTGCGCGTTGCGCAGCGCGCCATCGCCGCTCGCCCGCGATGATGCGGTACGCCGAGCCATCACGCCGCACGAGAATCGGTTGAATGATGCCGTTCGCTTTGATCGACTGCGCCAACTCCTCGAGCCGTGCATCATCCATCGTCAGCCGCGGCTGGTGATCGTTCGGCGACAGCAGATCGACGTCGACCTCCATCGTGCCGGCGCGAACCGGCTCGGGAGCATCGGGAATCAGAGCACTAAGCCCTTTTCCGAGAGCGGGACGACGTTCGAGCATAGTGACTCCTTCTTTCTTCTCAGGCTGCGTATCGAGCGAGAATTTCTTTGGCGAGAGCGGCGTACGCTGCGGCGCCGCGCGACTTCGCGTCGTACAGCGCTGCGGGCATTCCGTGACTCGGCGCTTCACCGAGCTTCACATTCCGCGGAATGATCGTGTTGAAGACTTTCTCTTTGAAGAACTCGCGCACATCGCGGGCAACGAGCTGACCCAGGTTCGTTCGATCGTCGTACATGGTCAGCAGCACGCCGTCGATCTCGAGCGACGGATTCAAGCCGCCGCGAACACGCCGCATCGTGCCGACGAGATCGGCGAGACCTTCGAGCGCAAAGTACTCACAGTGAAGAGGAATCAGTACTGCGTCTGCGGCGACGAGCGCGTTGAGCGTGAGCAATCCGAGCGAGGGTGGGCAGTCGATGAAGATGTGATCGAAGCGCGCCCGCAGTGGATCGAGGATCCGTTTGAGGCGCAGCTCGCGTTCAGGCAACAACACCATCTCGATTTCTGCGCCGGTCAAATTCCGGTCCGCGGGCAGCAGCGACAGGTTCGCCACGCGTGTCGATAGAGAAAGGAATCCGGCTCTCCACCCAGAAGCAGCGCTTCGTAGACAGTGCCGGCCTCGGCGCGCTGCGCTTTCGACCCGAGTCCACTGGTCAGGTTGCCCTGGGGGTCAACGTCGACCAGCAAAACCTTCCGACCGGCGAGCGCGAGAGACGTCGCGAGATTGATCGCGGTGGTGGTTTTACCCACGCCACCCTTTTGATTGGCGACAGCAACCACTCGGGCTGTGAGGGGTGGAGATTGCGGCTCTGTTTCTGTCATGTGGCCAAGTCGCTATTACTAGTGGGTGCACTACACTCTAGTACCCAACAGGTAGCGCGTCAAGTCCGTTTCACGTGAAACACTGGCGAAAATGAGGCGCCGCCCTCCTTCTTCACGGTGTTTCACGTGAAACACTCCTCGGACTATATCCGATTAGTCGTTTCTCAAGCACAACGAGGCTGCTGGCCTGCTCCAGGAGCGGATAGGACGCTTTCCAGGCTAGCGGAGGAGTAACAGTGGCCGGCCCTGGGGAACCGACTGACGTTCGAAACAGAAAAATCTCGCCTCCCGGTCGAACGAAGGCCTGCAGACTCATAAGCACGCGCGACTCGATTCGGACGGCTCGAATCGTGAGGAGATCGTGCGCTTCGTGCAACGGTGGCTTTGTCAGTAGCTCCTCGAACCGGGCGGTGACAACGTCTCCACGGCTGAGGCCGAGGGCTCGCAACGCCTCGCGGAGAAAGACCGACTTCCGCGTCTTGGCCTCAACCATCAGCAGGCTGATGTCGCTCAGCGCCAGGGCGAGAGGAATCGCTGGAGATCCGCCACCGCTCCCGATGTCGAGAAGGCTCCGCACCGCCGGCCTGACATGAGCAGCCGCGACCAGCGGCTCGATCAGAAGTCGATCCAGAGACTCGGGGCCGTAGTCCGAGAGATTCAGTCCTGTCAGGTTAATCTTCGAGTTCCAGGTCGAGAGGAGGCGGTAGTAAATCTCGAGCTGCGCGCCAAGCTCGGGACGTATCGTCAGTCCTGCTCTCCGCGCACGGCGAGCTAAGCGCTCTTGAAACTCGCGGCTGCTCACGTGAGAGGGACTTGTGGACTGAGCCTGTTGAGGAACACGCCGAGAACCGCAACGGCCGCTGGCGTCATTCCTGGAATGCGAGCCGCCTGGCCAAGGGTTTGTGGCTGGATCTGGGTCAGGCGCTGCACGACTTCACGCGAGAGTCCCGGCACGTCCGCGAACGGGAAATGGGGCGAGATTCGACGACGGTCATCGCGCCGGGCTCGCGCTGCACGAGACATCTCTTGCTCCAGATAGCCGGCGTATTTGATTGTCGTCTCCAGCGTCGCAAGATCGTGCTCAGGCGATTCCGTATCGACATCCAATGCAACCTTGTTGGTTGCGATGAGATCTCCGAGCTTCACTTCTGGCTGTCGAAGAAGCTGAGACGCCGCCATTCGCTGACCTGCCGCTGATACCACGCTCGTTTCCTCGAGTGCTCTCGCATTCTTCTCATATCGAGCACGTCGCCGCGTGAACAGCTCCCAGTGCTCATCGCCCACAAGGCCCACGTCTCGTCCACGCGGCGTCAGTCGAAGATCTGCATTGTCGATGCGAAGCAGCAAGCGATGCTCGGCTCTCGATGTGAACATGCGATACGGTTCGAGGCATCCGCGTGTCACCAGGTCGTCGACGAGGACGCCGATATACGCTTCCTCACGTCCGAGCACGAAGGCATCTTCCCTTCTCGACGTGCGTGCCGCGTTGATACCCGCGATTAGACCCTGGGCTGCTGCCTCCTCGTACCCCGATGTCCCGTTGATTTGACCAGCGAAAAACAGCCCTCGAATGCGACGCGTTTCCAACGTCGGCAGAAGCTCGGTAGGTTGGACGAAGTCGTACTCGATCGCGTACCCGGGACGAATCAATCTGGCGTCTTCGAGTCCAGGGAGTGCATGAACCAGTTCCTCCTGGACAGCTCTCGGCATCGACATCGAGAAGCCATTGACGTAAATCTCGTCGCCGTCGATCGTCTCGGGCTCGAGATAAATCTGATGCCGTTCGCGATCCGGGAATCGCATGATCTTGTCTTCGAGAGACGGACAGTAGCGTGGACCGATGCCGCTGATCTGCCCGTTGTAGAGCGGACTCTCGTTGATGTTCTGCTGCACCAATTCGCGCACACGATCGTTCGTGTGAAGCAGCCAGCAGCTGATCTTGTTTTCAAGCCGCGTACGCGTGCGATACGAAAACGGAGTTGGCTGACTGTCGCCTCGCTCTTCGATGAAGACACCAGCCGCAACTTGCTTCTCGAAATCGATGCTGCATCGCGCGAGCCGCGGCGGGGTTCCGGTCTTGAGCCGACCGACCTCGAACCCGAAGGCCCGGATCGACTCCGCAAGCTCTATCGACGGTGGCTCGTCTGCCCTTCCGGCGGAACGTCTCTCCTGTCCTTCGTGGATCAAGCCGTTCAGAAAAGTGCCTGTCGTGATTACCAACGCCGAACACAGGATTCGATCGCCGCCTTCGAGAGCGAGGCCTTCGACCCGGCCGTTGTTCACAATGATTCGGCCAGCTCGCGCAAAAACCCAGTCAATATTGGGCTCATGCCCAATTTGTTCCCGCACCCACTGACCGTAGCGCTTCTTGTCTGCCTGCGCCCTCGGCGACCAGACGGCGGGACCTCGACTTCGATTCAGGAGTTTGAACTGAATTCCCGTCGCGTCGATTGCCTGGCCCATCAAGCCGCCGAGCGCATCGATCTCGCGAACGAGGTGTCCCTTGGCCGTGCCGCCGATGGCGGGATTGCACGGCATGTGCGCAACCGTATCGGACGCGAGCGTGCACAAGCCAACGTGACAACCCAATCGCGCGGCCGCGTACGCCGCCTCGACGCCCGCGTGGCCAGCACCAACAACCAGGACATCGAACGTCATCACGGGCTACTTACCAATGCAGAAGTGGCTGAAGATGTAGTCCAGCGTCTCATCGCTCGAACCGACTCCCACGACTTCGGCAAGATTGGTCCGCGCGCGTTGAAGATCGACGAGCACGAACTCCTCCGGGGCGCTCTGCGCAATCGCCGCGGACACACGCATCAACGTCGCACGCGCTTCTTTCAACAGCAATACGTGCCGCAGATTCGAGAGCGTCGCAGGATCTTTGAGTCGCTCCTCATTCGTCAACGCGCGACGCATCGCGTCTTTCAGTCCGCCAATGCCGGTGTTCGCAAGCGTCGAGACACGAACGGCTTCGTCCATGTGCCACTGCGGTTCGCGATCGGCCTTGCTCGCCACAACGAGCCTGGCCGGTGACGACGACTCGAGCAGCCGACGATCTTCGTCGGTCAGCGCCTGACCTGAATCGATCACGATCAGCGTCAGGTCCGCGATATCCCTCGCGCGCGCTGCTCGCAAGACACCTTCACGCTCGACTGGATCCTGCGTCTCTCGCTCTCCCGCCGTGTCGACCAACGTGATCGCGAGACCCTCGAGATCCATCGTCTCGGTGACGAGATCTCTCGTCGTGCCTGGAACATCAGTCACGATCGCGCGCTCGCGTCCAATGAGCGCGTTGAACAGGCTCGACTTGCCGGCGTTGACGCGGCCCGCGATCACGACCGTCGCGCCCTCCCGAATCAGTCGCCCACGCGCCTCGTGCGAGAGCAACTCGTTCAGATCCGACACGAGCTCGCTCACGCGTTCAACGACGTCGCGCGGCTCAATGAAGTGAAAGCCCTCGTCGGGGAAGTCGAGCGAGGCCTCGAGTCTGGCAATGAGGTCGAGCAGTGACTGGTCGAGGGCACTGATGCGTGTGCTCAACGTTCCTTCGAGTTGATCGAAGGCGGTCTGCGCCTGCAGCGGTGTGGCCGCGTCAATCAAATCGGCGACAGCCTCTGCCTGCGCAAGATCGATGCGCGCATTCAGGAATGCTCGCAGCGTGAACTCACCCGGTCTCGCCAGACGAGCGCCGGCTGCGACGAGCGCACGCACGATTTCTCTGAGCACGACCGGGCTTCCGTGTGTGCTGATCTCGACGACATGTTCGCCGGTGTACGAATGCGGCGCGGGAAACCACGTCACGATCGCGTGATCGCTGCCGCGCGACGTGCCGGCGTCACGAACACAGACCTTCGTCAACGTCGCTTCGCGCGGTGCGAGCGGCTTCTCGACGCGTCACGACCTGGGATACGAGATCTCGAGCGCACGCTCCGCTCAGTCGCACGACACCGATACCACCGCGTCCGGGCGGTGTCGCGATCGCCACAATTGTGTCGTCGGAAGAGAACATGCGGTTCCCCGCAGCGCGTTGCCGACGCGGCGGCCGGGACTACTGCCTGGCTGAAATGATGACGGTCTTCATGAACGCATCGCCGATGCTCTCCGAGCTGACCGTCGGATCCTCTGCGATGGCAATGTGTACGATCCGTCGCTCGTACGGGTTCAACGGGCCCATCTCCTGGGGCATGCCGCTCGATCGCGCCTTCTCTGCCATGAAGCGCGCCATCTGCTTGATCTCGGCGTCTTTGTCCCTGCCGAAAGCCATTGCAGTCGACGACCACTCGCGTGTCGTCTCCAAGCTGACGACGAAATGCCGTTGCGACGACGTGCTGAAGCGCCTGCAAGCCTTCACCGCCGCGGCGGATCAGGACGCCACCATCTTCGCCTTCGAGGTTGATGCGCGTCCCTTCAGGCGATTCTTCGATGGTAACGGCGAGGGCCACGCCCATCGCGCTCACGACGCTGTGGACGAAGTCGGCGATTTGTTTCGTCAAGGTCTCGTTCACGCTGCGTCCTCGTCCACAGTTAGGTCTTGCGATCGGCAGCCGCCGTACGACCTGCGCCGGCGCTCTTCATTCGGCGCTCCGCAGGTGGTCGCGTCGTCGCCAGCGCCGGCGGCCCGATCATCCAGTTCGTGAAGTACTGCTGTCCGATCGCCCAGAGGTTTCCGACGAACCAGTACAGCACCAGACCGCTCGGAACCCACAGGAACATGACGCCGAACATCAGCGGCATCATCATCATGATCTTCTGCTGCGCGGGATCGGCCGTCGACGGCGTGATCCGCTGCTGCCAGAACATCGTGATCGCCATGAGCACCGGTGTGACGTAGAACGGATCGTGTTCGGAGAGATCCCTGATCCAGAGACCGAACTCGGCACCGCGCAGCTCGATCGCCTGCGACAACAACCCGTAGAACGCGAACAGAATCGGCATCGTGAGGAGCATCGGCACGCATCCACTCGCGGGATTCACGCCTTTCTCACGATAGAGATTCATGATCTCCGTGTTCATTTTCTGCTTGGCAGGATCGGTCACCTTCAGTCCTGCGTAGTGGTCCTGGATCGCCTTGAGTTGCGGCTGCAGCGCCTGCATCTTGCGCATCGACACGACGCTCTTGTGGCGCAGTGGTGCGATCGCAAGGTTGATAAGGATCGTGAGAACGATGATCGACCAGCCCCAGTTCCCGATGTAGCTGTGGACCCACTTCAATGCGCTCAGGAGCGGAACAGAGATCACCCGGAACATGCCAAAGTTGATGGCGCGGGTGAACTCCGGATCCACGGCCTGCAAGGCGTCGAATTGCTTCGGTCCCACGAAATACCGAATACGCTCAGCGCCCGACGATGGGTAAACGGTGTGTGCAAGAAGCGAACGGTTCGTGCCGCCGGGACCTGCCAGTATCACGGGACGGTAGTCCAGGCGACCCTGTCCTGGCTCGATCGCTGCTGCGATGAAATAGTGATCATCTACTCCGGCGTACCGATATTGGCCGCTCATCGAATCCCGGTCGGCCAACTTGTTCGCGAGTACACGCTCCCAGCTTCCGTCTCGATGAAAGATCGCCTCCGGCGGTTGCGTGTAGTTGCCGGTGAAAAAGCTGCCGCCCGCAGCGAGCGCGCCCGCGTCTCCAAGTCCAGGCCCCCATGCGATTCCCGGCTGCAGCGAGCGTGCGCCTTCGCTGGCGCTCACCGAGAACGTGACGAGGTAGTTGCTCGGCGCGAAACCGAACTCCTTGCGCACACGCAGGCCACCAGTGCCTTCGAATTCGAAGACCAGTTGCGCGGGCTGTGATGTGGCGTCGACATGCCCGTTCGTGTCCCCGCTCACCTGATAGAGCGCGCTGTTGATTCGCTGAGTGAGCGTACCGTCGTTGACGATCAACGAGAACGGGCGCGGCTGATCGGATGGAACTTCGGTCGGGACGAGATCGACCTGGTTGCCTGCTCGATCCTTGAATGCCTTGAGCCGCCAGTGCAGCACGCGACCGCCGCGATTCGTGAGAACGACCTGCACTGTCGCCGTGTCGACGACGATTTCGCGCTCGTTCGCCTCTCCTTCCGCAGGGGCTGACTCCGCAGGAGTCGGCTCAGCGGCGGGTTGCGCGGATTGTGCGCTCGTCGCAGACGGAGCATTTGCGGCTGCTGGCCGCGCCGCGCTCGAGGTTGTGGATGGCGTCGTGACTGTCTGTTGCGTCTTGGGCGCGGGAGGGACGAAGAGCGCCTGATAGCCGTACAGGACGGCAAACGACAGAAGAATTGCGAGGAAGAACCTACGTTCCATGTCCTGAGACTAGGGATTCGGGACCGGGTCCACGCCGTGGCCGCCAAGCGGATGGCACCGTGCCAGACGTCGGCACCCGAGCCACACACCGCGCCACGGTCCATGTAGACGCACGGCCTGCGCCATGTAATCGGAGCAGGATGGGTAATACCGGCATGATCCGGTGAACAGCGGTGAGAAAAACAGCTTGTAGCACTTAAGAAGTGCCAGAACGAGGGCGATGCCGACTGCGGCGACCCGGTCGGACAGACCCTTTCGCATACTGCTCGATGACACGTGTGTAGTCGGCTTCAAGAGCGGAGAAGGGAGCATCGAGCATTTCCCGGCGAGGCACAATCACTACATCCAGCCCAGGCCAGGCCTCGAAAGCTGGTCCGATCTTGTAGCGCCTGAACAGCTCCCGCGCCAGGCGCTTTGCGCGATTTCGACGAACGGCCGCTCCCAACTTGCGGCTTGCTGCGACACCCAACCGCGGATGCTCGCAGGCATTCCGCACGACGATCAGTGTCATGAAACGCGCGTGAAGTCGAGTGCCTTCCGAGTACGCGCGATCAAATTCCTGGCGGCGGCGGATGCGCTCGCGCGGCGCCAAGCCGCACGTCTCCGCCATCTGGCTAGCCTTCGTCAGCGACCGTCAGACGTTTTCGTCCCTTGGCGCGGCGACGTTTCAGCACAATTCGCCCGTTTTTTGTTGCCATTCGAACTCTGAACCCGTGGGCCTTCTTGCGGCGCCGCGTGTTCGGCTGAAACGTACGCTTTCCCTTCATGCTGTCCTACGTATAGAAAACAGGCCGGTTTGAGCTGACGCGAAACTTCAATAGTAATCGGCACACCTTCACACTGTCAAAGAATCCCAGGCTGGACGTCCTGTGTTACAGTCCCAAACTCTCTCGATCGGTTGGTGGCAATGCCGCGGAGATGCTTCGGTTTCTTCCCCAAGATTTCCACAACTGTGGAAAACACTGTGGAAAACACGAGTGGTCCAGCAAGATCTCACAAATTACTAGGTTTTTTGGCGCTGTTTTGGCTCTAAGCCCAGCCAGAACGGGCATTGTTCGTGTCTCTTGTCGTGGTTCGGCGCCCTCTTGCTCGGCCGGCCTGAGCTTCCACTGGCGAAAGTCCTGAATACCACCGATCTATCGAGTTAATTGCCATGGATTCAAGCATTTGGGACCTGGTTCTGGCGCGTGTCGAGACGAAAGTCAACCGGCACAGCTTCTACACGTGGTTCCGGCCTACTTCCCTCATCGCCGACAGCGGCTCCGGCCTGACTATTCGGGTTCCCACTCCCCTGTTTACTGACTGGTTGACGAAGCACTATTCCGGCGTCCTCGCGGAGGCGCTTGACGAGGTGAAGCGCGCGGGAACGAGCGTCGCGTTCGTCCCCGAGGGCAGCCCTTCGGGCGTGAATACGGACGAGGTCATCACCGATGATTCACCTCGGCCTGGCGATCCCGACGTGGCCCCATCAGTCTCGGGAGGTCTCACGCCGCGATACACGTTCGACACGTTCATCGTCGGACCCTCGAATCAGTTCGCGCATGCTGCGTGCAGAGCCGTTGCCGAAGCACCGTCTCGTTCGTACAACCCGCTCTTCATCTACGGCGGCGTGGGCCTTGGCAAAACGCACTTGATGCATGCGATCGGTCAGTATGTGCTCCAGCACGATCCGTCACTGACGTTGACGTACATCTCGTCTGAGCGATTCATGAATGAAATGATCAATGCAGTCCGATACGACCGCATCCTGGATTTTCGTGAACGCTATCGAAGCGTTGATGTGCTCCTCGTCGATGACATCCAGTTCGTCTCCGGCAAGGAAGGCACTCAGACTGAGTTCTTTCATACGTTCAACGCGCTGTACGATTCGCAGAAACAGATCGTGTTGAGCAGCGATCGTCCGCCGCATGAAATTCCGGCGCTCGAAGAGCGGCTGCGGTCTCGATTCGAATGGGGGTTGATTGCAGATATTCAGCCGCCAGATCTCGAGACAAAAGTGGCGATCCTCAAGCGAAGAGCCGAGGCGGAGGCGGTACCGCTACCTGACAACGTTGCGCTCTACATCGCCGGTCGTATCAAGTCCAACATCCGCGAGCTCGAAGGATCGCTCACACGGCTCATCGCGTACGCCTCTCTGACCGGACGTGAGGTCTCTCTCGATCTCACGCAGGAGATCTTGAGGAACGTCATCGAGCAGGACGAGAAGCACGTCACGATCGAGAACATTCAGAAATTCACGGCGGATTACTACCAGCTGAAAGTGACCGACCTGAAGTCCCGGAACAACTCCAAGTCAGTCGCAATGCCTCGTCAGGTTGCGATGTATCTCTGCAAGTCCCTCACGCACGCATCGCTTCCTGAAATCGGACGAAGCTTCGGCGGAAAGCACCACTCGACCGTGATTCACTCGATCAAGAAGGTTGAAGATCTTCGAAAGAAGGATCCGAATTTCAACAGCGTGATGGAGAGTTTTCTGCAGTCATTCCGGTAGTCGAATCTCGATTTCCACAGCCTCAACATTCGATGACCTGTGCACGACTGCTCGAGTCTGGAGCCATGCTGATGCATCAACAGATCCCCGGGCGAAACGCGAAATTCATCCACACCGTAACTTATTGAAAGTCAAGCCTTAATAGTCTTTTGCCGAGTTTTGCACCGAGATCTATTTCTTGTATAATTCTCTATCTCTTCTGATCACTTCAGAAGAGAGAACCACCACTCTCCACGCCGGCTCCGGTTACGCGGCTGAACGGCTCTGCTCGAGGTCATCACAAAGCTATGGAACTTGTTGTCCGGAAGAATGAGCTTCTGCGAGAACTCCAGCTTTTCCAGGGCATCGTCGAGCGGAAGAACACCATTCCCATCCTCGCCAACGTGCTGATTGAAGCGAAGGGTGATGAGGTTTGCATGCTTGCGACCGACCTCGAGGTCGCATTGAGAAGCCGTTGCCACGCGGCTGTGGCAAAGAGCGGGTCGTTGACGCTCCCTGCGAAGAAGCTCTACGAAATCGTGAAAGCTCTTCCCGAGACCGATGTTCGAATCGAACAGGATCGCAACGGCGTGAAAGTCGCTGCGGACAGATTTGATTCACGCATGCAGACGTTGCCGCGCGAGGACTTCCCGACGCTGCCGGATGTCAGTGGGGCCGCACGCGCGACGTTGCCGCGAGCTGCAGTCCGGGAGATGGTCTCGAAGACGCAATACGCGATTACGGGAGAGGACACGCGCTACTTCCTGAACGGTGCGAAATTCATTCTCCGGCCCCAGGGCCTGACGCTGGTTGCGACTGACGGACATCGGCTCGCTTTAGTCGAAGTTCAGCATCCGACAGGTGTGGAGGAGGAAGTCGGTGTCATCCTTCCGAAGAAGACATTGCTCGAGTTGGGCAAGTTGCTCGCCGAGGGAGAGGGCGACATTCAGTTCGAGAGCGGTGAGAACCATCTCTTCTTCGAAGTCGGCGGTCGAGTTTTGATCTCACGGATGATCGATGGTCAGTTCCCGGCCTATGAACGCGTCATTCCGAAGGGAAACGACAAAACGATCGAGTTCGATCGCGAGCGCCTGACCAGCGCCGTGAAACGTGTGGCGCTGCTTTCGAATGAGCGATCGAGAGCGGTCAAGTTTGAAGTGGACAAGGGGAAGGTCGAAGTCACATCGAGCAGCTCGGAGTTTGGCGAAGCGCACGAGCAACTTCCCGTCGAATATAACGGCCCGGTGTTGACGATTTCGTTCAACGCCCAGTATGTGCTCGACTTCCTGAATGTCGTCGAGACCGACATTGTTTCGCTCTCGCTCAAGGACGATGTCAGCCAGGCCGTGATGAAACCCGTCGGTGCACAAGGGTACGACTACACCTACGTGATCATGCCGATGAGGATTTGAGCGGGGTCTTTTGAATCCAACCGATCTGAAAACAGGTGTGGAAGAGCCGCGAGAACAGCACAAGGAGCACGTCGACGACCTCGTAGTGTCGGAGACTGGATCGACAGGTCCCAACGGGAACGGGGCTGCAGACGATTACGGCGCCGACAAGATCAAGGTCCTGGAGGGGCTCGAAGCCGTGCGGAAGCGCCCGGCCATGTACATCGGGTCGACTGGTGCCCCCGGGTTGCACCACCTGGTGTACGAGATCGTCGACAACTCAATCGACGAAGCCCTCGCCGGTTACTGCGATCAGGTCAACGTCACCATCCACATCGATAACTCGATCACCGTCGTGGACAACGGTCGTGGGATTCCTGTGGACCGACACGCCAGTGGCAAATCCGCTGCGGAAGTCGTCCTGACGGTCCTGCACGCCGGTGGCAAGTTCGATAACGACAGCTACAAAGTCTCGGGCGGTCTCCACGGAGTAGGCGTCTCCGTCGTCAACGCGCTATCGGAGCGCCTGGACCTCGAGATCTGGCGCAACGAACAGGTCTACCAGCAGAGTTACGAGCGCGGTGATCCAACCGGTGAGCTGGAAATCACCGGAACGACGCAACGCCGCGGCACGAAAGTCACGTTCAAGCCAGACACGCAGATTTTCGAAACGATTGAATACAGCTTCGACACGCTGGCCCAGCGACTCCGGGAACTCGCATTCCTGAACGGTGGCATCCTCATCACGATCGACGATGAGCGGGACGGCAAGAGCCACAAGTTTCAGTATGAAGGCGGCATCGTCTCGTTCGTCCAGCATCTGAATAAGAACAAGGCGCTCGTCAACGAGAAGCCGATCTTCATGAAGGGTGACAAGGACGGCATTGACGCCGAGATCGCCCTGCAATGGAACGACGGTTACTCGGAGTTGGTCTTCACTTTCGCGAACAACATCAACACGCACGAGGGCGGCACTCACCTGTCAGGCTTCCGCTCGGCATTGACCCGAACGATCAACGCGTACGCGGTGAAGAACAACCTCGCGAAGGATCTGAAGGACGCCAGCATCAGCGGCGATGACATTCGCGAAGGCTTGACCGGAGTCGTCAGCGTCAAGATTCCGCGCCCGCAGTTCGAAGGGCAGACGAAGACAAAACTCGGAAATACCGAAGTCAAAGGGATCATCGAGACGATCGTCAACGACAAGCTCGGGCAGTTCCTCGAAGAGAACCCGGTCGTCGCCAAACGAGTCATCGGCAAGGCTGTCGATGCCGCTCGCGCTCGCGAGGCCGCTCGCAAGGCCCGCGATCTCGTCCGCCGCAAAGGGGCCCTCGACGGCAGCAGTCTCCCCGGCAAGCTTGCGGACTGCCAGGAGCGCGATCCCGCCCAGAGCGAGATCTACATCGTCGAAGGCGAGTCCGCAGGTGGGTCAGCCAAGCAGGGACGTGACCGTCGATTCCAGGCGATCCTGCCGATCAAGGGCAAGATCCTGAATGTCGAAAAGGCGCGCTTCGACAAGATGCTGAGCAGCGACGAGATCAAGACGATGATCGCGGCGCTCGGGTGCGGAATCGGCAGTGAGGACTTCGACGTCGAGAAACTGCGCTACCACCGCGTCATCATCATGACGGACGCCGACGTGGACGGCTCGCACATCCGCACGCTCCTGCTGACGTTCTTCTACCGGCAGATGGGCCAGCTGATCGATCGCGGTCACATCTACATCGCTCAGCCGCCGCTCTTCAGGGCCAAGCGTGGACGCTCGGAGACGTACATCAAGAACGAACAGGATCTGGATGGCTTCCTGGTGCGTCGAGCAGTTGAATCGCGAGTGGTGAAGCTGGCCGATGGCAGCGAGCTCTTTGGCGAGCAACTCGAACGTCAACTGCAGCGGAGCAACGCCTACCGGAAACTCCTCCAGCAGGTGACTCGACGCGGCCATCCTCCCTCGATTGTGTCGGCATTGCTGGAAGGCGAGGCGCGCGACAAATCATTCTTCGAGCAGCGCGATCGGCTGGATGTGATCGCGGCGCGCATGACGAC
This sequence comes from uncultured Acidobacteriota bacterium, assembly GCA_963818645.1. Taxonomy (GTDB): domain Bacteria; phylum Acidobacteriota; class Vicinamibacteria; order Vicinamibacterales; family UBA2999; genus Gp6-AA40. Next base: position 136,498 of record CAWFTF010000004.1, read on the forward strand.
CCCCACGCGAACGGTGTCGGTCACGCGCGACGACGAACACAACGTCTTCGCGCTGCAGATCGAGGATCGATCCCTTGGCTATCCTCGGCAGTACGAGATCGGGATTGATTTCATTACGTCAGGCGAGTACCGCATGCTGGTCGCCGCCTATCGCGAGATCGCCGATATCAAGTTCCCTGCGGTAGTCGTGTCAGGAGAGGTCCAGCGGGAAGAAGCGCAGGACGAGGCAACCGAGGAGACGGCACAGGGCACGACGCAGGCAGCCGAGGTGCCGGCGACGACCAAGGCGACTCGAAAGGATCCCGACGTCACGCTTCAGTCGCTGGATGACTTTGTCGAGTTCTTCATTACCGCGGGCAAGAAGGGCATCGCGATCAATCGTTACAAGGGGCTCGGCGAGATGAATCCGGACACCCTCTGGAACACGACGATGGATCCGGAGAACCGGACGCTGCTGCAAGTTCGAGCAGAGGATCACGCCGAAGCGGATCAGATGTTCACGACACTGATGGGTGATCAGGTCGAGCCGCGACGGAAGTTCATCGAAGACAACGCCCTCGACGTTCGCAATCTCGACGTGTAGCGTCCGCCGCACAATTCCGAGTTCATGACAACACCGACGCCGAACCGCATCCCCGTCAACATCGAAGACGAGATGAAGCGTTCGTACATGGATTACGCCATGAGCGTAATCATTGGACGAGCGCTGCCTGACGTCCGCGATGGGCTCAAGCCTGCTCATCGCCGTGTGCTCTACGGCATGAAGGCCATGGGGCTGACCTCGACCCGCGGTTATCGCAAATGCGCGAAGATCGTCGGCGAGGTGATGGGGAACTACCACCCCCACGGTGACGCCTCGATTTACGACACCCTGGTCCGCCTGGCGCAGGACTTCAACATGCGCTACGTGCTGACCGACGGGCAGGGCAACTTCGGCTCGATCGACGGTGACCCGCCGGCGGCGATGCGATACACGGAAGCCCGTCTCGACGGCCTGGCTGACGAGATGATGGTCGACCTCGATAAAGAGACGGTCGACTTCGTTCCGAACTACGACGAGACGACAGAAGAGCCAACAGTCCTGCCGGCGCCGTTTCCCAATCTGCTGGTGAACGGCTCCGCAGGAATCGCCGTTGGCATGGCGACGAACATCCCACCGCACAACATGCGGGAGGTGATCGAAGCCGCGATCTGGTTGATCGAGAGCGCGCAGTCAGACGAGAAGCCGACGCTGGGTGAAAAGCAACGCAAGGTGCTGGAGTTGGTACCGGGCCCGGACTTTCCGACGGGTGGTTACATCATCGGCCGTCAGGGAATCCAGCAGGCGTACCTGACCGGTCGCGGCATGGTGACCATGCGCGCCAAGGCGGAGATCGAAACCGCCAAGAAAGGCGACCGCCAGAGCATCGTCATCGAGGCAATTCCCTATCAGGTCAATAAGGCACGGCTGATCGAGCGCATTGCCGAACTGGTGCGCGACAAAGTGCTCGAGGGCATTTCAGATATCCGCGATGAATCCGATCGCGATGGCCTGCGCGTCGTCATCGACCTGAAGCGAGGCGAGGTCGGCGAGGTCGTTCTCAACAATCTCTACAAGCACACCCAGCTGCAGACAACGTTCGGCATTAACACGCTGGCGATTGTCGGTGGGCGGCCACAGGTGCTGTCGCTCCTCGAGGTCCTCGACAACTTCGTCGAGTTCCGTCGCGAGATCGTTCGTCGACGAACGGAGTTCGAGCTTCGCAAGGCCGAAGCGCGTCGACACATCCTGGAAGGGTTGAAGATCGCGCTCGATCATCTCGACGCCGTGATCGCGCTCATTCGAGCCTCGGCAAATCCGCCTGTGGCGAGAGAAGGGCTTATCACGCAGTTCGGCTTGTCGCAGATTCAGGCGCAGGCGATCCTCGACATGCAGCTGCAACGCCTCACGGGTCTGGAGCGAGACAAGATTCTGAACGAGCTGGCGGAGCTGCTGAAGTTGATCGAACGACTGCTCGCCATCCTGAGCAGCGACAAGCTCGTCATGCAGATTGTCGTCGACGAACTCCGTCAGGTGCAGGAGAAGTACGGCGATCCGCGTCGTACCGAGATCCTCGCGGCCGAAGGCGAATTCCGCATCGAGGACCTGATCGCCGAAGAAGACATGGCGATCACGGTCAGCAACACCGGGTACATCAAGCGCACCGCGATCACCAACTACCGGAATCAGCGGCGAGGGGGCAAGGGCCGTATTGGTATGCGGACTCGCGAAGAGGACTTCGTCAGTCACCTCTTCGTCGCGTCGAGCCACGCCTACATCATGATTTTCTCGGATCGAGGCCGCGCGTACTGGCTGAAGGTCCACGAGATTCCTGATGTCGGTCCAGACGGCAGAGGCAAGGCGATCGCCAACCTGGTCTCCATGGAAGAAGGAGAGCGGATCGCTGCGCTGCTCGCCGTCAAGGAATTCGAAGACGACAAGTTCATCGTGATGGGAACTCGCCGCGGCGTGATCAAGAAATCCGAGCTGAGTGCGTTCAGCAATCCTCGAGCGGGCGGCATCATCGCGATGGGCGTTGAGGAAGGTGACTCGGTCATCGCAGTGCAGATCTCGAATGGCAGCAACGAGATCTTCATCGGGACCCGAAGCGGGATGTCGATCCGGTTCCCGGAGAGCGACGTCCGGCCGATGGGTCGGGCCGCCTACGGTGTCCGTGGCATCTCGCTTCGAGAGGACGACGAAGTTGTCGGCATGGACGTGTTGGCGCCCGGTGGAACGATTCTTTCAGTGACCGAGCAGGGATACGGCAAGCGAACCGAGCTCGAGGAATATCGAGTCCAGTCGCGCGGCGGCATCGGGATCATCAACATCCAGACCAGCGAGAGAAACGGCAAGGTCATCGGCGTCGTGCAGGTCAGCAACGACGACGAGCTGATGCTCATCACGCAGCAGGGAAAGATCCTGCGAATGGCCGCGAACACCATCCGTGCGATTGGTCGCGCGACTCAGGGTGTACGGCTGATTGATATCGAAGGCGACGATCGCGCGGTGTCGATTGCGCGGCTCGAAGAGCAGGACGAGGAGATCAAGGCTGACGGAATTGCCGATGACGTGACGCCGGGCGCCGACAACGCCCCCGACGGGCCGGTCGAGGAGTAGCTAGGCCATCTCCAGCTTCGCGAATCTGGCGCGCAGCGTCTTCTGTCCCACAGAGAGGAATCGCACGACCAGCTTTGTGTCGTCGTCCAGCGGTTCCACGCTCAGAATCGTGCCGACGCCGAACTTTGGATGCCTGACTTTCGCGCCGAGCTTCATCTCGCGCGGGAGTGACTGGTCCTCGTCCTCGTAGGCGTAGACCTCAGGCTCTTCCCGGACGCGACCGCGATAGCTGCCACCCCTCCGAGCATCGCGAAACTGTGCGTACGACGGCGGCGGAGTCAGGAAGGATGGCGCGAACGACGACGGAACCTCTTCGATGAGCTCGGCAGGAATCTCGTCGACGAAGCGGGATGGCTCGGTGGACTGGTAATCGCCGAACACACGACGACGCGCGGCGGATGTCAGCACGAGCCGGCGTTGAGCGCGAGTAATCGCGACGTAACACAAACGGCGTTCTTCCTCGAGCTCGACTTCGTCATCGCTGGACCGTGAGTGAGGGAAGAGACCTTCCTCCAGGCCGCTGATGACGACAATCGGAAACTCGAGGCCTTTGGCGCTGTGCATGGTCAACATGACCACGCGGGCGTTCTTGGCTCCGGCTTCCTCGTCGACGTCAGATAACAGCGAGAGCTGGTCGACGAATCCTCCCAGCGAAGGCTCAGGATTCCGGCTTTCGTATTCGCGAGCTGCGGACACGAGCTCCAGCAGGTTCTCAATTCGACCTTCCGCTTCCTCGCTGCGCTCGTCACGCAGATCCTGGAGGTATCCGCTTCGGTCGAGCACTTTACCGAGCGCGAGGGAGACCGGCTCCTCGGCAGCTATGGCTGCGAGGTTCAGAATGAGATCGCGGAACGCTGTCAGCGACGCAAGCGATCGATTGGGCAGCAGACGTCGATCGATGCCATGCAGAAGGCGGGACCAAAGCGAATCGTTCGAGGCTCTCGGGTGCAATTCGGCCAACAGCGGCGACAGCGTATGAGCATCCGTCTCCGCGGGCAGTGGAATCGCCTCCAGGGACTCCATGACTCCCTTGCCAACGCCCCGTGCAGGGACATTCACGACGCGTCGAAAGCTCACATCGTCGTGGGGATTCAGGATCAGCCTCAGATAGGCGAGGGCGTCCTTGACCTCTTTGCGCTCGTAGAAACGCACACCACCGATGATTCGGTATGGCGTGCCGGCGCGTCGAAGCGCATCTTCCAACGTGCGTGACTGCGAGTTCGTCCGATACAGAATCGCGACAGTGTTTTCAGGATCCTCGTGCAGGGCCATTCGGGACGTCCGCGAGACGAACTCCGCTTCGTCCAGGTCGTCACCGGCGCGATAGTAGAGGATCTTCGCGCCACCACTGCGCTCCGTGTACAGCCTCTTGTCTTTGCGATTTCTGTTGTTGGCGATAACGGCGGACGCCGCATCGAGGATCACCTGCGTTGAGCGATAGTTGCGCTCGAGGCGCACGGTCGCGACTTCCGGGAAGTCGTGCTCGAAGTCCAGGATGTTCCTCAGGTCGGCTCCTCGCCACTTGTAGATCGACTGGTCTGGGTCGCCGACGACGCAGAGATTGTGGTGAGTCGCGAGGTGGCGAATGAGCAGGTACTGCGGACGATTGGTGTCCTGGTACTCGTCGACCATCACGTAGCGGAACTTCTTCGAGTAGCGCTCGCGCACGGACGCCGATTGCTCGAAGAGCTCCACCGTCTTGAGGAGCAGATCGTCGAAGTCGAGCGCGTTGGCCTCTTTGAGCGCCTTCGTATAGGAGGCAAAGAGCTTGCTGACCTGTTCGTCGCGGCTGGTCCATGCGCCTGGAATACCGTCAGCGGCCTCCATCCGATTCTTCGCGTGACTGATTCGCGAGAGCACAACCCGCGGCTGAAGCGTCCCGTCGAGACCTGCTTCACGGAGCACGTGCTTCATCAGCGTCATCTGATCGCTCGAGTCGTAGATGACGAAGTCTCTGGAGAGGCCGATCTGGGGCGCTTCTCGTCGCAGCAGCCTGGCGCACAGCGCGTGGAATGTCGAGATCCACATGCTTCTGCAGTCGGTGCCGAGAAGAGCCTCGACGCGCGAGCGCATCTCCCCCGCCGCTTTGTTGGTGAAAGTGACGGCGAGGATACGGTCGGGCTCTGTGAGTCCGTCGCTGACGAGGTGCGCAATGCGATGAGCAATGACACGCGTCTTGCCCGACCCTGCGCCGGCCAGAATGAGGAGGGGACCCTCGGTTTTGAGAACAGCCTCGCGCTGTTCGGGATTGAGCCCTGACAACAAGTCCATCGATGGGAACTGTATCTTGCCGTACAGTGTCCCGTCGTCGCAGCGACGGAGTCAATCTCTCGCTATTCCACCGTCACGCTCTTGGCGAGGTTGCGCGGCTGATCGACGTCGCATCCGCGACGCACGGCGATGTAATACGCGAGCAACTGCAACGGAATCGTCATGATGATCGGCGTCAGCTGGGGCGATGTCCGCGGCATCGGCACGACGATGTCCAGCGCTGGATCCATGATGGCGCTCATGCGTGGATCGCCCTCGCTTGTGATCGCGATGACCGATCCGCCGCGTGCCTTGGCCTCCTGGACGTTGCCCAGCATCTTTTCGAACACGGCGTCGTCGGGGGCCACCGCCACGACAGGCATGTTCTCGTCGATGAGCGCGATCGGTCCGTGCTTCATCTCGCCGGCAGGGTAGCCCTCGGCGTGGATGTATGAGATTTCCTTCAGTTTGAGCGCTCCCTCGAGGGCGATCGGGTAGTTGAATCCACGCCCGAGGAAGAGAAAATCACGACGCGAGTGAAACCTCTCTGCAACACGTTCCATGGCCGCGGACGCGCGAATCGCTTGATCGATGACGTGCGGCAGTTGCAGGAGCGCGTCGATGTGAGACCGCATCTCGTCCTGAGAGAGCGTGCCGCGCACCTGCGCCATGTAGAGCGCGAGAAGTTGCAGCGCCACGAGCTGTGACGTGAAGGCCTTGGTCGAGGCGACGCCGATCTCCGGGCCGGCGTGCGTGTACACCGTGCCGTCGGTCTCTCGCGTCGCCATGCTGCCGACGACGTTGCAGATGGCCAGGCTGGCGACGCCCTGTCGCTTCGCTTCACGAAGGGATGCGAGGGTGTCGGCCGTTTCGCCGGACTGCGTGATGACGATCGTCAGTTCGTCCCGATCGACGATGGCGTTTCGATAACGATACTCCGAGCCGTAATCCACTTCGACCGGAATGCGCGCCAGCGTTTCGATCAGGAACTTGCCGACAAGACCCGCATGCCAGGATGTTCCACACGCGATGATCGTGATCTGGCGAAGTTTGCGGAAGAGCTCCTCTGAGAGGTTGATCTCCTCCAGGAAAATCTGAGCCCGTTCCAGAGATACGCGTCCCAGGATCGTGTCGCGCGCGGCCGTCGGCTGCTCAAAGATTTCCTTGAGCATGAAGTGCTTGTGCCCACCCTTCTCCGCCGCGATCGGATCCCACAGCACTCGCTTGGTCGCCTTGGAGACCGCACGTCCGTTGAAGTCGGTGAAGTCGACACCGGCGCGCGTGATGACCGCCATCTCCTCGTCACCGAGAAAGACGACGTCGCGCGTGTGACTGAGGATGGCAGGGATATCCGAGGCGACGAAGAACTCGTCCTGGCCCAGGCCGACGATGATCGGCGGGCCGTTTCGAACCGCCACGATCTTCTCGGGATCCGCGACGGACACGAGCACAAGGGCGAACATGCCTCGCATCAGTTTCAGGGAGCGGCGAACCGCGTTCTCGAGGCCGTCCGACTTCATCTCGCGTTCCACGAGGTGCGCGACGATCTCCGTGTCGGTTTCTGTCTTGAAGATGTGCCCCTGCTGCTGGAGCTCGTGTTTCAGCTCGAGGTAGTTCTCGATGATGCCGTTGTGAACGACGACAATTCTGCCCGTGCAGTCACGATGCGGGTGTGCGTTCTCCTCGGTGGGACGGCCGTGGGTGGCCCATCGTGTGTGGCCGACACCGTAAACGCCTTCTGCGGGGTCGTCGCGCAGCACATTCTCGAGATTCACCAACTTGCCGGCGGACCGGCGGAGTTCGATGCCCTCGGGGCTGACGAGCGCCACGCCAGCAGAGTCGTAGCCTCGATACTCCATGCGCCGCAACCCGTCGATCAGGACGGGTACGACAGGTTTCGAGCCGATGTATCCGATGATTCCGCACATACGATCAATGCGCGGGTTTCCCCGCGTCCTTTCGAGAGGTTGGTGTCTTGTTCGACGAATCTTGCTTCCGGCGTTCCACCCAGCCATTGACGACCGACTGACGGCCGCGTGCGATGCCGAGCGCTCCAGCGGGGACGTCCTGGGTGATCGACGATCCGGCGGCCACGTATGCGCCTTTCCCCACGCGCACCGGCGCGATCAGCTGCGAGTCGCTGCCGATGAAGGCGCCGTCTTCAATCACCGTCTCGTGTTTGTGCTCGCCGTCGTAGTTGCACGTGATCGTTCCCGCGCCGACGTTCACCTTGGTTCCGATCGTCGCGTCCCCGAGATACGACAGGTGATTGGCCTTCGAGTGCGGGCCAAGCGTGGTCTTTTTCAGCTCGACGAAGTTGCCAATCCTGGCGCCTTCGCCAACAACGGTCTCGGGACGCAGGTGCGCGAAGGGACCGAGTTGTGCGCCGGCATCGATGCGTGAACTCGTGATAACCGAGAAACTCTTGATGGTGACGTGGTCACCGATTTCCGTATCGGTGATCGTGACGTGAGCGTGGATCTCGCACGCGGCACCAATGCGCGTCCGGCCCTCGATGATCACGCCTGGGTGGATCACGGTGTCGGCGCCGATCTCGACGTCAGGATCGATGTAGGTTGCGGCCGGATCGACCAGGGTGACGCCCGACGCCATGAGCTCTTCGTTCTTCTTCTGTCTCACGAGCCTGCTTACCTCCGCCAACTCAGTTCGGCTGTTAACGCCTCTGACTTCTTGTGGATCGTCAACGAGAACGCTCTTCACCAACAGCTTGCGCCGCCGGTAGATCGCCACGAGATCGGTGAGGTAGTACTCACCTTGCGCGTTCTGCGACGCAATGCTGCGGAGGGCGTCGAAGAGAGGCGCGAGATCGAACGCGTAAATGCCGCTGTTGATCTCGTGGATCTGGCGCTCGGCCGGAGAGGCGTCTCGTTCTTCGACGATGCGCGCGAGCTCGCCATCCACCCGGACGATCCGCCCATAGCCGAAGGGACGTTCGACCGTGGCCGTCACCACAGTGGCTGCGGCTCGAGCACCACAGTGAACGCTCACCAGATTCCTCAACGTTGCCGACGTCAGAAGCGGGACATCGCCTGACAACAGAACGACCGTTCCAGTCCGCCCGGCGAGGATGGGCGCTGCCTGCATCAGCGCGTGGGCAGTTCCGAGCTGTGGCTGCTGAAGGGCGAACTGTACCGTCGTCTGAGGGCCTAAAAGGGCGCGAACTGCGTCCGCTCCGTGTCCGACAACGACCGTGAGCGTCTCAGGGGAGAGCGCCTCCGCCGTTCGCAGGACGCAGTTCAGCATTGAACCGCCAGGAACTCGGTGGAGCACCTTGGGCAGGCTGGATTTCATCCTGGTGCCCTGACCCGCGGCCAGGACGACCACATGAATTGGCGCGGAACTCATCGAAGACTCAGATCTGACGCAAGAACCGAACCCGCGATAGCGCGGCTCGATATTGGTCATTCGACAGACTTCTTGGCCTCTTCGACCGCCGCGTAGACGACTCGGGCCGGAACAGAGAACGCCCTGGCCGCCTGAGACAGGGCAGCACGTCGAGAGAGTCCAGTATTGGTTAGTCGGCCAAACATTTCGACGGCAGCAGCCACGGCATCAGCCGACTATTTGTTGGTCATTTAACGGATCAGGCGTATTTATAGGCCCAACAACGACAGTGATCTCGCCTCTTCGGCTCAGAAATGTGGTCCAATAGCGGCCCCGCTTGTACCACGCAAGAGCTCTTGGTGGCGCTTCGTGAGCTCCCGCCCAATCATGATCTGTCGTTCACCCAATATATCGCGAGCCTCGGACAGCGTCACAGCAATCCGATGGGGGCTCTCGAAGAAAGTGACAGTGTGTGAAATCGCAAGAATTCGCGAAAACCAGCATCGTTCTGTCTTTCGACCGACGCGGGGGAAACCCGAAGATTGTCAGCGGAATCAGGGGGAAACCAGACGCAACGGCCGCGACAAGAGGGGCGCTGGCGCCCGGGATCGGATCTACTGCAATCTGCGCCTTTATGCATGCGTCCACGAGCTCAACGCCTGGATCGGAAACGCCCGGCGTTCCCGCATCCGTCACCAGAGCCACATTCTTCCCGGCCTCGAGCCGAGATAGAAGCTGCGGCACACGCGTCCGAACGTTGTGTTGATGAAAGCTGACGGATGGGGTTGAGATCGCGTAATGGCTCAGCAATCTAGCCGTACGTCTGGTGTCCTCAGCAGCGATGAGGTCGACTTCGCGGAGGACGCGAATCGCACGAAAGGTCACATCCTCCATGTTCCCAAGAGGAGTTGCGACCACGAACAGCGTGCCGGACATCGCCTGTGGACGTGAGGTTATTGTACCATTGACAGGATGAGCGCTCCCCGAGGGGCGGCACTACGCAGAACAACATCCGGGTATGTACCCATCGGAGCCATTTCCGCATTTCGTCGACGATTACCTCGCGTACCTCCACGAGGCCCTGCCGAGCTATGCCGGCTTGGACGGCGTCCACGCGCATGACGACCTCCTCGAGGATCTGAGCCGCCAGGCGATCGACGCTCACGTCCGCACGTTATCCGGCTTCGGCCGTCGCCTTCATCAAATCGATCCGACCCACCTCTCCGGAGTCGAGCGGGTGGACCATCCGATCGTGGCGGCCGGCATCGAGGCTCGGATGTACGAGCTGGAGGTGGTACGGTCCTGGGAGCGAAATCCCCAGATCTACGCGGAGATCATCGGGAGCAGTCTCGCGGGCCAGGCCCTCTTTGCGTACGCGCCAGAGGCCGAGCGGGCGCGCCGCGTAGTCTCGAAGCTTCGTCAGGTCCCCCGAGTCGTGCAGGCTGCCCGCGACAACATCAAGGAGTGTCCGGGGATCTTCGTCAAGGTCGGACTCGAAAGCTGGCGCGGCACGCTGCGCTTCATCGAGTCGGAGCTGCCGCGCGCGTTCTCCGGTCTCGACGACCTCCACATTCTGGGTGACCTGGCTGACACATCGACCGAGGCCGCGACGGCGATCAAGTCGTACATCGACTATCTCGAGACGGATCTCGCGCCGCGGGCGAAAGCCTCGTTCCGTTTGGGACGCGAGCGCTTCGAGCGGAAGCTGAAACTCGAGGACGGCGTCGACATCAGCTCCGATCGGCTGCTCGCGATCGCCCTGCGCGAGCTCGCTCTTGTGCAGGAGGAGTTCCGCAAGGTTGCCGGTCGTTTAAACGGTGGTGATCCTGTCGAAGCGTGGCGCAAGGCGAAGGAGCAGCACCCCGCGCCCGGCCAGCTGATCGCGGTGGCCGAGGCGCAGGTCGGCGAGCTCGAGGAGTTCCTCCGCACGCAAGACCTGGTGACGCTGCCTGAGTCGGAGCCGGTCGTCGTTGCACCATCGCCGGATTTCTATAGGTGGGCGTTCGCGAGCATGTGGACGCCCGGACCATTCGAAAGCAAACCGAGTCGCGCGTACTACTACCTGACCGACGTCGATCGAAGCTGGCCGGCCGATCGCCAGAAGGAACACCTTCGCGACTTCAACATCCCGACGCTCTGGAACATCTCGATCCACGAGGTGTACCCGGGGCACTTCCTGCACTTCCGCCACCTGCGTCAGGTGGAGTCCAAGGTCCGCAAGTCGACGCTCTTCGCGCCGGCGTCATTTGTCGAGGGCTGGGCTCACTACTGCGAGCAGATGATGGTCGAAGCGGGATTCCGTCGTGGCGACGTCACGATTCGGCTCGGCCAACTCGCAGAATCACTCGTGCGCCTCGCCCGATTCGTCGTCGCCATTCGCCTCCACTGTGAGGATCTCTCCGTCGAGCAGGGCATGCGCTTCTTCCGCGACGAAGCATTCCTCGAAGAGACGACGGCTCGCCGTGAAGCGGAGCGGGGCACGTTCGATCCAACGTACCTGGTGTACTCGCTGGGCAAGTTGATGATGTTGAAGTTGCGTCGCGACTACAAGGAACAGCAGGGCGGCAGATACTCGCTGCGATCGTTCCACGATGCGGTGCTCTCGCAGGGAAGCGCGCCTTTCTGGGCCTTGCGACGACTTCTGCTCGGCGAGACCGTGGACGCCTCACTGGAGTAAGAAGCAAGAGATGCCGCTCTACGAATATCAGTGCGAAGCGTGCACACGTCGCTTTGAAGTGATTCGGAAGTTCTCCGATCCCGAGCTGCAGGTGTGCACGTTGTGCGGGAAGGGACCGGTGCAGCGGCTGATGTCCTCACCGGCGATTCAGTTCAAGGGATCGGGCTGGTACATCACTGACTATTCGCAGAAAGGGAAAGCTGGCAGCGAGTCTTCGAGTACGTCATCACCCTCAGACTCGAAGTCCAGCACCAGCGAAACGACGACGACCAAGACGGATACGCCCGCGCCCGCCACGAAGCCGGCGTCCTCCGATTAAGAGTCTCTCGACGCGCTCAGCGCGTCGTTCCCGCTGGTTTGTCGAGCGTCTCGAGATAGCGGCGGAACGGCTCGGCGAATTCGGGGCGTTTGAGTGCGAAGTACGCCGTCGCTTTCAGGAATCCGAGCTTGTTCCCCGTGTCGTGCCGCACCCCGGAGATCTCACATGCGTAGAGCGGGCGTTTCTCGAGAAGACGCCGCATCCCGTTGGTGAGCTGAATCTCTCCCGTCCGATCGCTCGCCGTCTCCTGCAGCGCAGGGAATATGTCTGGTGTGAGGATGTAGCGACCGATGATCGCCAGATTGGAAGGCGCCTCTTCTCTGGGTGGCTTCTCGACAAGATCGACGATGCGATGGACACCGGGGCCAAGATCGGTGTCATCGATCGCGACGATGCCGTAGCTCGAGACATCCTCCGGCGGCACGCGTTCGACGGCGATCACTGGACCATTCACGCGCTCGAACACGTCGATCATCTGCCGCAGCGCCGGCCGTGGCGCGTCGATCACATCGTCGGTGAGCACAACCGCGAAAGGTTCGTCGCCCACAAGATGTCGGGCGACCAGGACGGCGTGTCCGAGTCCGAGAGGCTCTCCCTGGCGGACGGACGCCACGTTGACCCACTTCGAGAGATGACGAATTTCGTCGAGTTGATCCTTCTTCCCGCGTCGCTCGAGCACGCTCTCCAGCTCGTAGGCCACGTCGAAGTGATCCTCGATGATGCTCTTGCCGCGGCTGGTGACGAGGATGATGTTGTCGATGCCGGACTGAAGGGCCTCCTCGACACCGTATTGAATGATCGGCCTGTCGACGAGCACCAACATTTCCTTCGGCAATACCTTTGTCGCGGGCAGGAAGCGAGTGCCCAGACCCGCTGCTGGATAAACGGCCTTTCTAACGGATCGCTCCATGTCCGACATCGTATCGCAGGTAGAATCGGCAACATGCTCGATCCAGCAACCCTGCGTGACGATCTCGAGGGCCTACGGTCCGCGTTACAGAAACGTGGCGTGGACTTGTCGAGCGAGCTTGAAGCGTTGGCCACGCTCGAAGCGCGTCGCAGGCGGATCCTCCCCGAGCTCGAGGGACTGAAGCGCGAACAGAACACGTCGGGAGATGAAGTTGCGCGTGCGAAGCGGCAGGGCATCGACGCCTCGAAGATCCAGGAGGCCAGCCGTCAGCGAGCGCAGCAGATCAAGCAACTCGGCGTCGAGCTCGACACCGTTGAGCAGCGACGCAATCGCGGGCTGCTGACGATTCCCAATCTGCCGCACGAGAGCGTTCCTGTCGGCAAGAGCAGCGCCGACAACGTGGAAGTGCGTCGACATGGAACGCCGCGCACATTTGATTTCAACGTGCAGCCGCATTGGGACCTTGGGCCGGCGCTCGGCATCATCGACTTCGAGCGCGGCACGAAGATCGCGGGTGCCCGGTTCTCCGTGTTGATCGGTGCAGGCGCGCGCCTCGCACGCGCGCTGATCAACTTCATGCTGCACTTGCACACCACGAAGCATGGATACACCGAGGTCGAGCCGCCATTCATGGCGAATAGCGCCTCGTTGATCGGAACCGGCAATCTGCCGAAATTCGAAGCGGACCTCTTCAAGATCGCCGGCGACTGGGATCTGTTCATGGTGCCGACCGCTGAGGTTCCGCTCACGAACATGCATCGAGGCGAGATCCTCGACCGTCCGCTGCCGATCAGATACACGGCGTATACACCGTGCTTCCGCAGCGAGGCCGGGTCGTACGGTGCGGACGTGCGCGGCTTGATTCGTCAGCACCAGTTCGACAAGGTCGAGCTGATGGCGTTCACCGAGCCGAGCCAGTCGTACGACGAACTGGAACGGCTGACGACGTCAGCCGAAGAAGTCCTGAAGCGCCTCGAGCTTCCGTATCGCACGGTGCTGCTCTGTACAGGTGATATGGGCTTTGCGTCGGCAAAGACGTACGACATCGAGGTGTGGCTACCGGGGCAGAACACGTATCGTGAGATCTCGTCCTGCAGCAACACGGAGGCGTTTCAGGCGCGGCGGGCGAACATCAAGTACCGGCCTCAGGGTACCGGCAAAGCGGAATTCGTCCACACGCTCAACGGCTCCGGACTCGCGGTGGGCCGCACGCTCATCGCCGTGCTCGAAAATTTTCAGCAGGCCGACGGGTCAGTGGTGATCCCGGATGCGCTCCGTCCGTTCATGGACGGCGCATCGGTGATCAAGGCAAACTAGTTCAAGCGGGTCGCCAGTTCGGGGTTCGTGCTGGTCTCGCACGGAGAGATGGCCGAGTGGTTTAAGGCGGCGGTCTTGAAAACCGTTGGCTCGGAAACGGGCCCGGGGGTTCGAATCCCTCTCTCTCCGCCAAACATCGCGCAAATAAACGAAGTCCAGCTGCTGACGTCGGCTTACGCCTGGGCCATTCAGTTAACCGGGAGGCCTGCTGGTATCGTCCCTCGCGTGTTCGGCAAGCGCGAGGTGTCGCGTCAGTGCCTGGCGCGCCGTGTCGATCTGTTCTCGCTGGACGTGAATGGTGTCGCGCCTGAACATCGCCTTGGGCAGATACAGAATCGGCGCGTCGTAGATGCCGGTGGTGTCGAAGTAGTGGAACTGGTCCGACACCGGCACGGGCAGCACGCGCAGGCGAATGCCAGCCCGACCGGCCAGCTGGTGCATCAGCGACAAGAAGTGCCGGGAGACGTGCGACACGACAATCGGCCCGGTGAGCGGCGCGTTGGGGTCCTCGCCTTCCTCGACAGCCGAACCCGACTGATTGAACCAGCTGTTCATCGCGCTCAGGTTGGGCAGCATGGCCCGTCGCGAGTGGGCAAGCAGCAGCGGCCAGCTTCTGGTGACGGCAAAGGTATCGAAGACCTGGTCCACGTGATGGAAGTACCCGAAGTAGTAGTCTTCGGTAAACACCTGGTCGAGATTGTTCTCGAACGACCGCGGCTGGTAAAACATCTGGGTCATGAACAGCAGCGACAAGGACGATGGACCAGGCCACCTCGCCGGTTGTGAGCAGCGACACGCCGTCACCGATGCTGGCCAGGACCGCGATCGGGTGCACCACCGTGTACCAGGCCCCGGCGGCGATGCGTTGCACGATCAGGTTGGCGTCGGCCAGTGACCTGGCGCGGAAGAAGATCCAGGCAAACGACACGAGGTTGAACGTGACGACGGTCCGGAGCGGTCAATCCCCAGCCCAGGCGATTCAGGTGCAACGCCGCGACCAACTGCTGCCGCAGCCGGCTCGTCACCACCGAACACGCCAGATAGACGCCGTGCAGAGCTCCCCAGATGACGAACGTCCACGCCGCCCCGTGCCAAAGACCCGAGATCATGAACACGATGAGCAGATTGCGAACGTGTCTCCAGCGCGTCGTCCGGCTGCCCGAGCGGCACGTACAGGTAATCCTTGAACCAGGTGGACAACGAGATGTGCCAGCGGCGCCAGAAATCCCCGATCGACGTCGCAAAGTAGGGACGATCGAAGTTTTCCATGAGCGTGAAGCCCATGACGTTCGCGGCACCAAGCGCAATATCCGAGTAGCCCGAGAAGTCGCAGTAGATCTGCACCGCGTAGAGCCACGTAGCAAGCAGAAGGGTGCCGGCGGAATAGGCTGTGGGATCGCCGTAGACCCCGTTCACCACGATTGCGAGCCGATCGGCGATCACCAACTTCTTGAACAGCCCGGCCAGCATGCGGCTCAGGCCGGCAAAGACTCGATCCGCGTCGAACTGGTGGACTTCCCTGAACTGGTGAAGAAGGTTCTGCGGCCGTTCGATCGGTCCGGCGACCAACTGCGGGTAAAACAGCACGTAGAGGGCGTAGATGCCGAGATTCCGCTCGGCCGGCTGCGTTCCGCGGTACACCTCGATCGTGTAGCTCATGGCCTGAAACGTGTGAAACGACAGGCCGATCGGCAGCAGGAGTGCCAGGAGGGGCACCTGTATCTGCGGGTCGAATAGCAGGAACACATCGTTGACATTCGTGGCCAGGAAGTTCCAGTACTTGAACACCGCGAGCACGCCGACGTTGGCGAGTACGCTCAACGCCAGGTACCAGCCGCGGCGGCGGCCGGCGGCGTTCTCGATGAGGAGGCCGGCCACGTAGTCGACCAGGATCGTGAAACCGAGGATGAGGATATAGACGGGCACGAACGCCATGTAGAACCAGGCGCTCGCGCCGAGCAGGAGCGCCCAGCGGACCCTGTGCGGCAGCACGAAGTACAGCAGTGTGACGAAGGGGAAGAAAAGGGCGAACTCGAGCGAGTTGAAGAGCATACTTCGGCCCGGGCAAGGCGCTGACCCCCGGGCAACGCGCTGACCCGGGAGCTATTCCACGATAACATCAAGCTCAGCCGACAGAAAAGAGCGAGGCGTGAAAGTGGGAAAGGCCTCGTGCAATTGGACGCAGGAACGGGAACCAGGTGATGTTTCGATTGAGAGTGGCAGTCCTCGCGATTGCCATGCTGTCCGCGTTGTCGCCCATCTCGGGTCAGGGCAACGTCGAGAAACTGAAGGACCCTTCACAACTCAGCGAGCGCGCCCCAGACCAGTTCCGGGCTCGCTTCGACACGAGTCAGGGCGCGTTTGTCATCGCCGTCGAGCGAGAGTGGGCGCCACTGGCCGCCGACCGCTTTTACAACCTGGTAAAGAACGGCTTCTACAACGAGACGCGTTTCTTCCGTGTCCTGAGCGGCTTCATGGCGCAGTTCGGCCTCCACGCAGATCCATCAGTGCAATCGGCGTGGACAACGGCAAACCTCGAAGACGAACCTGTGAGGAAGAGCAATACGAGAGGATTCGTCAGCTTCACGCGCGAGTCGAGCCCGCACTCGCGCTACACGATGATCTTCATCAACTTCAAAGACAACAGCTATCTCGATGCAGACGGGTTCGCGCCATTCGGTGAAGTGGTGAGCGGGATGGATGTCGCCGACCGTTTGTACAGCGGATACGGCCGTCAGAACGTTCCAGACCAGCGGCGCATCGTTCGCGAAGGCAACGCCTACCTTCTTGCCGAGTACCCGAAGCTGGACTTCGTGAAGACCGCCGCGATCGAAGCCGGCTCCTCGCCGCCGAAGACGAACTGAGCTACTCGCTCGGCGGCGAATCCGCTTCCGGCAGTCCGAGCACGCCTCGCACGAACGACTCCTCTGGCAGCGCTCCCAGGATCTCGATCGATTCGTTGACGATCGTTTTGGGCACACCCGTCACACGGAACTTCCGTGAGAGATCCATGAACTCCGTTGCTTCGACGCAGGTCGCACGAATGTGCACGCTTTCGAGAGCCATCCGATGCGCGAGCGACACGGCTCGCGGACAATGCGGTCAAGTCGGCGTGACGAAGACCTGGATGTCGAGGGGTGCGGTCACGTTCGCAGCGATGAGCGCTCGACTGTCCGGCTCGAGCTGCGAATCGTTGGTGCCGGCGAGGATGACGGCCTCGATGAGCGACATGAACTCATAGCCAGCTGGCGCCCCAAGAAAGCGCATCCTCGTGTCGTTCTCACCAGACAGGAGCACGATCGCCGGGATGCGATCGACGCCGTACTGCGAGGCCCGATCCTTCTCGAGAATGAAATTGCTCTCCTCGACGCGAATGAGATCGTTGAGGCTGGCGAGCTCGTCGAGGACCTGGCGCGCGATCAACGCGCTCTCGGGCGCGCCAATCGTTTGCGTGAACAGCAGCAGCGTGACCGGCTGCTGAATCGTGGCAAGGTGCTCGCGGACGACGCGTCGATCTTGTTCGGACAGAAGACTCACGTGATCAGGTTTCCAGGACGAGGGACGTTTCAGAACTTGAACAAGTCGTCGAACGCTTTTCGCGCGTCGTTGTTGCGGGGCGTTGTGGTTTCGCGCTCGACGGTCGTTCGCGGCGAGAAAAACGTGCAGCCATTGCGGGCACTCTTGGGCGAGACCCGCTCCGAGACCGGTTGGGCACATTCGAATCGGCTGCCCGGGTCGAATGACACGCATTGCGCGCACGAGTGAAGCTCGGCACCGCACCTCGAACATCGATCGTTGAACCCGATGTCCTCCGGCGTCAGGTGCCCGCACTGGGCGCAGCGGACGACGTGCCGGAACCCGGGCATGTTGATGTTCTTCGGGCCGTCCTGAGAGATCCGGCGGGCTCCCGCGGGAGCACCTGGTTCCGGCGCGGGCCGGGGCCCGGCTGGGCGCGGTGCCCGGTCGCGGTTGTCGTCCTGGTAGCCTCGTTGGCGGTACTTCCTGTCACTCATTGAGTTGCGGCCGTCGCGCGGATTGTATACCGGGGCGGGCTGGAAGGTCGGTGCCTACCCGTGGATGTGAAAGACATTTGAGCATAGAATCGCGCGTCAGACACTAGGGGCGCCCGGGGCCCCTCGGGCGCTTGATCCTTTTTTCACAATTGTGGTACAAGTCGGGACTGGCTCCTTCGGGACGCCGCCCGTAGTCACCCCATCAGCCAGATGCCGCAGATCTTCCATCGCAGCGCCAATACCATCTCCAAGCTCAGTCTCGCCGGCGCACTGATGCTGGCCGCAGGTCTCATCCTGCTGGCCATGCTGATTGGTCGCTCCTCGTATGTGACCCGCGCCAACGAGTACGTCGAGCAGCCGGTTCAATTCAGCCATATCCACCATGTACTCGATGACGGTATCGACTGCCGGTACTGCCACACGTCGGTGGAGACGTCCTCGTTCGCGGGCATTCCGCCGACGAAGACCTGTATGAACTGTCACTCGCAGATCTGGTCGAATGCGCCGATCCTCGAACCGGTGCGCGCCAGTTTCCGCGACGACCGGCCCCTGCGCTGGGTGCGCGTCCACGACCTGCCGGACTTCGTGTACTTCAATCACAGCATCCACGTGAAAAAGGGGATGGGATGCGAGACCTGCCACGGGCGCGTCGACCAGATGCCTCTCATGCAGCAGGTGCAATCGCTTCAGATGGAGTGGTGCCTCGACTGCCACCGCAACCCCGAGAAGTACGTGCGGCCACGCAGCGAGGTATTCACGATGAACTACCGCCCTGCCGTTCCGCAGTCGGTGCAGGGCCCGATGCTCGTGAAGGAGTACGGGATCAAGGGCAACACCAGCTGCTCCACGTGCCACCGGTAACCCGCACATGAACGATTCGAACGACATTCAGGCTCTTCGCGCGAAGCTCCACGGCACGAGAGGCCGCACCTATTGGCGCAGCCTCGAAGAAGTCGCTGGAACCCCTGAATTCAAGGAATTTCTGCATCGCGAGTTCCCGCAGAACGCGTCGGAATGGCTCGACCCGGTCGGCCGCCGCGGATTCCTGAAACTCATGGGCGCTTCGATGGCCCTGGCCGGCGTCAGCGCCTGCACCCGCCAGCCATCCGAAGACATCGTTCCCTACGTCAGGCAGCCCGAAGAGCTCATCCCGGGCAAGCCGCTCTTCTTCGCGACGGCGATGCCGTTCGCGGGCTCAGGAGTCGGACTTCTCGTCGAGAGCCACGAAGGTCGCCCGACGAAAATCGAAGGAAACCCGGACCACCCGTCCAGTCTGGGTGCGACCGATCTCTTCGCGCAGGCGGCCATTCTCGGCCTCTACGATCCCGACCGCTCGCAGGTGCTCACGCATCTCGGTGAAATCCGTCCGTTCGAGGCGTTTGTCGCCGCAATTCGTCAGGTACTCGCCGCGCAGGAGGGATCGCAAGGCGCCGGCATCCGGGTACTGAGCGAAACCGTTGCGTCGCCGACGCTTGGCGCCCAGATCGATGAGTTCATGGGCCGCTTCCCGAAGGCGAAGTGGGTTCAGTGGGAGCCCTTCGGGCGCCACAACGTTCGCGAAGGCAGCCGCCTCGCGTTCGGGGAATACGTTGACGCGAAGTACTCCGTCGACAAGGCGGATGTCATCCTCGCACTCGACGCCGATTTTCTGTGTACGGGCAACGGAGCGCTGACACACTCCCGCGCCTACGCGTCGCGGCGGAAGCTCGAAGGCGATCGCGCACAGCGCAATCGCCTCTACTCAGTCGAGAGTTCCCCGTCGAATACCGGCACGAAAGCCGACCACCGCCTGCTTCTCCGCGCGTCCGATATCGGTGCCTTCGCACGCGCAGTGGCCGCGCAAGTCGGAGTCGCTGGCGCTGCGGGTGCCTCGGCGCCCGATTCGGCTCAGGCCTGGATCGGTCCGCTCGTCAAGGATCTGCAGAATGCCCGCGGCCGAAGTCTGGTCATCGCCGGTGAAGGCCAGCCGCCGGCGGTTCATGCGCTTGCGCATGCGATGAACGAGGCCCTCGGCAACGTCGGCAGCACGGTCGTCTACACGCAGACGGTCGAGACGCATCCGACGAATCAGCGTGCCGGGCTCAACGAGCTTGTCGGCGAAATGAATGCCGGCACAGTGAGTCTGCTGCTGATCCTGGGCGGTAACCCGGTGTACACCGCACCCTCCGATGTGAAGTTCGCAGAGGCGCTGGACAAGGTTCCGCTGCGCGTGAGTCTCAGTCAGTTCCATGACGAGACCGCGGCTCTCTGCCACTGGCACATCCCTGAGACGCATTTCCTCGAGATGTGGAGCGATGTACGCGGACACGACGGAACGACCTCGATCGTTCAGCCGTTGATCGCGCCGCTCTACAACGGACGTTCGATTCACGAAGTGGTGTCCACGCTCAGTGCCGCGGGCGTGAGATCCGGCTACGACATCGTGCGCTCGCACTGGAGTGGCCAGAAGGGTGCGGCGCCGACAGCGCCAGAGTCGAGTCCGGCCACGCCTCCATCCGGAGCGCAGGTCACGCTCGCGCCGTTGCCAGGGAGCGCACCGCTCTCGCCGTTCGATCGTGATTGGCGACGATGGCTGCATGACGGAGTGATTCCGAACACCGCATTCCCGACCAAGACGGTGACGCTGCAGGGCGGCGCGGCCGGCGCAGCTCCGGCGGTAGTGCCGGCGGGCCTGGAAGTTGTGTTCCGTCCGGATCCGAGCGTGTACGACGGTCGCTTCGCCAACAACGGCTGGCTCCAGGAACTACCCAAGTGGCTGACGAAGCTGACGTGGGACAACGGGGCGCTGCTGGCTCCCGGCACCGCCGATCGGCTGAACCTCGTAAGCGGCGACGTCGTGGAAGTGAAGCAGGGATCGAACACGCTTCGCATTCCGGTGTGGATCGCGCCCGGGCACGCCGCTGACGTCATCACCATCCATCTCGGATATGGCCGCGAACGAGCGGGGCGAATCGGAACCGGGATCGGGTTCAGCATCAACTCACTGCGCAGCAGCGCAACCCCGGATTTCCTCAGCGGCGTTCAGGTCACGAAGACCGGCGAGAGCTACGAGCTCGTTTCGACGCAGGATCACTGGTCGCTCGAAGGCCGGAATCTCGTGCGCGTCGCGACCGCGGAGCAGTTCCAGCAGGATCCGAACTTTGCGGCGAAGCAGGAACATCAGCCGCTCGTCGGTATCACGATGTTCGAGCCGCGCAAGTACGAAGGCTACGCCTGGGGCATGGCGATCGATCAGAACGTCTGCACCGGTTGCAACAGCTGCGTCGTCGCCTGCCAGGCTGAGAACAACGTGCCGGTCGTCGGCAAGTCGCAGGTCGCGAACGGCCGCGAGATGCACTGGCTGCGGATCGATCGGTACTACAGCGGCGATCTCGAGAATCCGGACACGTATCACCAGCCGATGCCGTGTCAGCAGTGCGAGTCGGCGCCGTGCGAGGTCGTCTGTCCGGTTGCCGCTACGACGCACAGCGATGAAGGCCTGAACGACATGGTCTACAACCGCTGCGTCGGCACTCGGTACTGTTCGAACAACTGCCCGTACAAAGTCCGCCGCTTCAACTTCCTTCTCTACTCGGATTTTGATACGTCCAGCTTCAAGCTGGCACGTAATCCTGACGTCACCGTGCGCAGCCGCGGCGTGATGGAGAAGTGCACGTACTGTGTGCAGCGCATCAACCTCGCGCGCGTCACGTCCAAGCTCGAGGATCGGCAGATTCGCGATGGCGAAGTGCTGACGGCGTGTCAGTCGGCCTGCCCGACCGAAGCGATTGTGTTCGGCAACATCAACGATCCGCAGAGCGCGGTGTCGAAGGTGAAGGCGAGCTCGTTGAACTATCCGCTGCTCGGCGAGCTCAACACGCGGCCGCGGACGACATACGTCGCCATCGTGCGGAATCCCAACACCGAGCTGGAACCCACCCGGCCGCTCGGGGCGGAAGAGGAAGGACACTAGGGATGGACAAGTCGCACGCACCGGTTGCGCTGTCGGCGGAGACAAAGGCGCTCCTGAGTCGCACGCCAGCTGTCATCGAACCGGGGCACACCTTTGAGTCCGTCACCGAGACCATCGGTCACGTCGTCCTCTCGAAGCGCACGCCGATCGGCTGGTTCCTGGGGTTCTTCATCGCCTTCATCCTGCTGATGGTCCTGAACCTGACCATCGGCAACCTGCTGATGAAGGGGATCGGCATCTGGGGCAACAACATTCCCGTCGGCTGGGCGTTCGACATCATCAACTTCGTCTGGTGGATCGGTATCGGCCACGCCGGCACGCTGATCTCGGCGATTCTGCTGTTGTTCCGTCAGCAGTGGCGCACCTCGATCAACCGATTCGCCGAGGCGATGACGCTCTTCGCGGTCGCGTGCGCGGCGATGTTCCCGCTGCTCCACACCGGCCGTCCGTGGCTGGCTATCTACTGGCTGTTCCCATACCCGAACACGATGAGCCTCTGGCCGCAGTTCAGAAGCCCGCTGATCTGGGACGTGTTCGCGGTCTCGACTTACGGCACGGTCTCCGCGCTCTTCTGGTTCACCGGTCTGGTGCCTGACATGGCGACGCTCCGCGATCGCGCCAAGTCGCCCTTCGCGCGGCGCATCTACGGAATGCTGTCGCTGGGCTGGCGCGGCTCGGCCAAGCACTGGCAGCGGTACGAGACGGCCTACCTGCTGCTCGCTGGCATCTCGACGCCGCTCGTGCTCTCTGTTCACTCCGTCGTGAGCTTCGACTTCGCCGTGTCCGTGCTGCCTGGCTGGCACGCGACGATCTTCCCGCCCTACTTCGTCGCAGGCGCCATCTACTCCGGCTTCGCGATGGTGATGACGCTGGCGATTCCGCTGCGCAAGTTCTATCACCTCGAAGACTTCATCACGATGCGCCACATCCACAACATGACGAAGGTCATGCTGGTGACCGGGATGATCGTGGCGTACGGCTATGCCAACGAGGCGTTCTTCGCGTGGTACAGCTCGAACCCGTACGAAAGCTTCATGATGTACAACCGCATGATGGGACCGTATGCGGTCTTCTACTGGTCGCTCATCGCGATCAACGCGGTCATGATCCAGTTGTTCTGGTTCCGGAGCGTTCGCGACAACATCCCGCTGCTCTTCATCCTCTCGCTGTTCGTCAACGTCGGCATGTGGCTCGAACGCTTCATCATCATCGTGACGAGCCTGCATCGCGACTTCCTGCCCTCGTCGTGGGACATGTATGCGCCGACGCGGTGGGACTTCGGCATGTTCGCGGGCACGATCGGCTTGTTCCTGGCGCTCTTCTTCCTCTTCATCCGCTTCCTGCCGGCGATCGCCATCTTCGAGATGCGCACGATCGTTCCTGAAGCGAAGCTGAAGGCGGAACACCACGGGTGATGTGATGGCACACGCCGCCGAACCAACGCTCCACGGCCTGATGGCCGAATTTGAAGACGCGACGGCACTCGTCGACGCCGCTACGAAGGCGCGCCTCGCCGGCTATCGCAAGATGGACGCCTATTCGCCGATCCCGATTGAGGAGCTGAACGAGGCGCTCGATCTCAAGCGAACGCGGCTGCCGCTGCTCGTGCTGCTCGGTGGCATCTTAGGCGGGCTCGGTGGCTTCAGCCTCGAGTACTGGTCCTCGGTGATGGCCTACCCGATGAACATCGGCGATCGCCCGCTCAATAGCTGGCCGCAGTTCATCCCGGTGACGTTTGAGACGACGGTTCTCGGAGCGGCGCTCACGGCGTTTGTCGGCATGTGGGCGCTGAACAAGCTGCCGCAGCCGTATCACCCGGTTTTCAACGTCGACGCCTTCGGGCGCGCGTCGACCGATCGCTTCTTTCTCGTCATCGAGACGACGGATCCGCGATTCGAGCGTCATACGACGTGGAAGTTTCTCGAAGGGCTGCATCCCGTAGGAGTGTCCGAAGTTGCGCCGTAACCTGAACGACGTCAACTCCCAAGTCCCAACTCCCAACTCCCAAGGGAACACGTGGGGATCGTCGACGATTGGGAATTGGAAGTTGCGAATTGGGAGTTTGAGCGCGAGCAGCGCGGGCTTGCGAGTGTTGCTTGTCGTCGCGAGCAGCATCGCGCTCACGGCCTGCCGCCAGGACATGCACGACGCACCGCGCTACGAGCCGCTCGAGGCCAGCGCGTTCTTCGACAACGGTGGTTCGGCGCGCACGCTCGTCGCCAACACCGTTCCGCGCGGGTATCTGCGCGAGGACGAGTTCCTCTACACGGGCAGGGTGTCGGGGCAGTTCGCCAACATGTTCCCGATGGCCGTGACCGCTGACGTCATGGCGCGTGGTCAGGAGCGCTACAACGTGTTCTGCTCGCCCTGCCACGGGCGCACCGGCGTGGGCAACGGGATGATCGTTCAGCGCGGATTCCGGCAGCCGCCATCGTACGGTGAGCAGCGACTGCGCGACGCACCGGCGGGGTACTTCTTCGACGTCATGACGAACGGCTTCGGGGCAATGCAGGATTACGCGGCGCAGGTACCGGTCGCGGATCGGTGGGCGATCACCGCGTACATCCGGGCGCTGCAACTCAGCATGAACGCCACTGTCGCCGATGTGCCGGCTGACCGCCGTTCGGATCTCGATCGTCCCGCCCAGGAGAACCAGTGAACGTGGATACGACGTACTCGCCGCCGGTCGCCGACATCGATCGAGTCAGATCGAAGGCTCTGATTGCCGGCGTCATCGGTCTGGTCGGGTGTGGCATCGGACTGCTCGTCGACCGCGACCACTTCTTTCGCGCCTGGCTCGTCGCGTACATGCTGTTCCTGGGGATCGCCCTCGGCTCGCTGGCGCTGATGATGATTCAGCACCTCTCCGGCGGCGTCTGGGGTGTATTCCGCCGGATCTTCGAAGCCTCCAGCCGCACGTTACCGCTGCTGGCAGTCCTGTTCGTTCCGGTCCTTCTCGGTATCAGCACGCTCTATCCGTGGTCGCACCCGGATCACGTCGCGGCCGACGAGGTGCTGCGTCACAAGTCGGCGTACCTCAACACAACCTTCTTTGTCGTCCGCGCGGTGATCTACTTTGCGGGATGGTGGGGAATCGCGACGCTGCTGAACAGGTGGTCGCGTCTGCAGGACTCGGGTGACGTCGCCGTCAACACGCGCATCCAGCGCCTGAGCGGCGCCGGGCTCGTGTTTTACGCCTTGGCCGTCACGTTCGCAGGCATCGATTGGATCATGTCGCTCAACCCGCATTGGTACTCGACGATCTTCGGGTTCCTGATGATGGGTGGTCAAGGTCTCGCGGCGCTTGCGTTCACGGTCATCGTCTCGACGTTCCTCTTCAAGCGCGAGCCGATGTCGGGTCTGCTCAAACCGCATCACTTCCACGACCTCGGCAAGCTGATGTTCGCGTTCGTGATGCTGTGGGCGTACTTCAACTTTTCGCAGTACTTGCTGACGTTCGCGGCGAACCTGGTCGAAGAAATTCCCTACATGATCACGCGCACGAGCCACGGCTGGCAGTATCTGGCCGTCTTCCTCGTGCTGTTCCACTTCTTCTTGCCGTGGTTCCTGCTGCTGTCGCGCAATCTGAAGCGCACGCCGCATCGGCTCGTCATCATCGCGTTCTGGATCCTGTTCGTGCGCTTCGCGGACATCTTCATGCTCGTGTCGCCGGAGTTCGATGCGAGCGGTGAGAATCTGCACCTGCTGGCGGGCGAGCACGCGAGCCACTTCTTCGTGCACTGGCTCGACATCGCAGCGCCGCTCGCCATCGGCGGGCTCTGGTTGTGGATGTTCTTTGGCGAGCTGCGGCAGCGTCCGCTGCTGGCCGTTGGTGATCCCTACTTGCGTGAATCACTCGAAACCGCGGGAGGCGGCCACTGATGGCCCACGATCCTCACGCCGCTCACGCGTCGGCAGACGACGAGTATCTCAATCCAGCAGCGGGCTCCGGGCACGAGCACACCGACGCGAACGTGTCGATGATCGTGCAGTTCGCCGTGTGGCTCGCGGCGTCGGCGGTTGTCGTGCACATTCTGGTGTGGTTCATGTTCGCGCTGTTCGTGGACATGCGGGAGAGGACCACACCTGCGGAGTTCCCGCTCGCGAGCGAGCAGGGACCGCGCCTGCCGTCCGGCCCGCGACTCCAGCCGAAGCCGGCGAACGAGGCCTATGACTTCCACCAGCAGGAGACCGCAGTCCTCGACGGGTACAGCTGGGTGGACAAGGGCGCGGGCACCGTGCGGATTCCGGTCTCGGAGGCGATGCGTCTGACGGTCGAACGAGGACTCCCGTCGCGACCGGCGGACGCGACGACGACACAGGGTGACGCTTCAGCGCTCGTGCCCACAGATGCGAGCGCCGGCCGCCAGATGGAACGAAGAAGGCAATAAGCAATGAACCCTGTAATGCGGAATTCAGAATTCAGAATTCAGAAACGGTCACGTCGTGCATCGAGCCGATCGATGTGGCTCGTCGTGTTCATTGTCTGCATTCTGAATTCAGCATTCAGCATTACGAGTGCGCAGCAGCAGCCCGGCATGCCTGGGTCGATGGGGTTTACCGGAGGCATCGTCGCGTCGAACGTGCCCCCGAAGATTCAGGACGTGACGTTCAAGCAGCGGCTCGGTGAGAAGCTGCCTCTCGACGCGAAGTTCAAGGACGAGAGCGGACGCGACGTCGTGCTCGGTGATTACTTCGGTAAGAAGCCGGTGGTGCTGGCCTTCGTGTACTTCCAGTGCCCGATGCTCTGCCCCCTCGTCATGAACGGGATCTCTTCAGCGTTGAAGGTGGTGCCCTTCACGGTCGGCAGGGAATTCGACGTCGTCCTCGTCAGCTTCGATCATCGCGATACCCCTGAAGCGGCCAACGCGAAGAAGCGTGCGCATCTTCAGCATTGGGCGGTGCCGGAAACAGCCGACGGGTGGCACTTCCTCACCGGGACCGAGCCGGAGATTCGGCGCGTCACGTCTGCCGCTGGGTTTACTTATCAGTGGGATGAGGAGTCACAGCAGTTTGCTCACGTGAGCGGTGTCCTCGTGGTCACCCCGGATGGGCGGCTCTCCCGCTACTTCTACGGTGTGGAGTTCTCTCCGAAAGACCTGCGGCTGGCGCTTGTCGATTCTGGCCAGGGGCGTCTCGGCTCCGTCGTCGAGGAACTGTTGCTCTACTGCTTCCACTATGACCCCTCGACTGGCAAGTACGGCGCCGCGTTCATGAACATCATGAGACTGGGTGCCGTGCTGACGGTTGGTCTCATCCTGGGTTTCGTTGTGCTGATGCGATGGCGCGAATCGCGCCACGTCGCGGAAAGGCACGCCTGAGCATTTATGTTTTCTGGGATTCCGCTGCTTCCTGAACAGGCGTCAACGCTCGCGGCCGATGTGGACGCGCTGTATCTCTTCATCGTCGCGGTGACCGCTTTCTTCGGCATCCTCACTACTGTTGTGGTCATCTACTTCGCCGCGAAGTACCGTACCGACGATCCGTTGAAGGTGGGCGCGCGCATCCACGGTTCGATTCCTCTCGAGCTGGCGTGGTCCATCATTCCGTTTCTCATCACCCTCGTGATCTTCGCCTGGGCTTCGAGCGTGTTCTTCGACCTTCAGCGCCCTCCCGACCAGACGCTCGAGATCTACGCCACTGGGAAACGCTGGATGTGGAAGTTCCAGCATCTGGACGGTCAGAACGAGATCAACGAGCTCCATGTCCCCGTCGGCCGGCCCGTCAAAGTCACGTTCACCTCAGAGGACGTCATTCACTCGATGTATTTCCCGGCCTTTCGGACCAAGGCCGACGCCATCCCCGGGCGATATAGCTCGGTATGGTTCTCCGCGACGAAAGTGGGCGAATACCATCTGTTCTGCGCCGAATACTGCGGGACCAACCACTCCGGCATGGTCGGCCGAGTGGTCGTCATGGAACCGACGGCATACGAAATGTGGCTCACCGGCAACGTGGGCGGCGGCTCATTGGCGCAGCGCGGCGAGCGGCTCTTCAGCGACCTCGCGTGCAATACGTGTCACTTGAGCGATGGCCGGGGGCGCGGCCCGTCATTGGCCAGGAAGTTCGGTGCGTCGGAAAAGCTCACGAGCGGCGCAACCGTGGCGATCGATGAAGCCTACGTTCGCGAATCGATTCTCATGCCGCAGGCGAAGCTCGTTGACGGCTATCAGCCGTTGATGCCGACATTCCAGGGGCTGGTCAGCGAGGAAAGCGTGATGGCCCTCGTGGAGTACGTGAAGTCACTGCGCAATCAGGACACCGCAGTGTCGAGAGCCGAAGCACCCGAGGAACCCGCGAAGCCGACGGCGCCTCAGGAGAACAGGTAAGACCATGGAATCAACAATGACGGTGGCGGCGCCGCGGGTGACGTACCTGAACCACGAGCACACGGTAGCGTCGTGGCTGCTCACCAAGGATCACAAGCGCATCGGGATCATGTACCTCCTGGTCGTGACCTTTGCGTTCTTTCTCGGCGGGCTGTTCGCGTCGATGATTCGCATCGAGCTGGCGACACCGGCAGGCGACCTCGTCTCGGCAGATACCTACAACAAGCTGTTCACCATGCACGGCGTGGCCATGGTGTTCTTCGTGCTGATCCCGGCCGTACCCGCCATTCTCGGCAACTTCGTCCTGCCGTTGCAGCTCGGTGCAAAAGACGTTGCGTTCCCGAAGCTGAACCTTCTCAGCTGGTATGTGTTTGTCATCGGGTTCCTGTTCACCGTCTACGCGATGGTGACGGGCGGCGTCGACACTGGCTGGACCTTCTACACGCCGTACAGCAGCCGGGCATCGAATACGAACGTCGTCGATGACCGGACTCGGCGTGTTCATCACGGGCTTCTCGTCGATCCTGACCGGTCTGAACTTCATGGTGACGATCCACCGGATGCGCGCGCCCGGTCTCACCTGGTTCCGGCTGCCGCTCTTCGTGTGGGCCCTCTATTCGCCCGACCCTGGTGATGGTCCTCGGCACGCCGGTCATCGCGATCACGATGCTCGCACTCGCGATCGAGCGTTTCCTGCACTTCGGCATCTTCGACCCGGTGATCGGCGGCGACCCGGTACTCTTCCAGCACATGTTCTGGTTCTACTCGCACCCCGCGGTCTACATCATGATCCTGCCGCCGATGGGTGCGATCAGCGAGGTCATCGCGGCGTTCTCGCGGAAGAGCATCTTCGGCTATTCCTTTGTCGCGTTCTCGAGCCTGGCCATTGCCGTCTTCGGCTTCCTGGTCTGGGCCCATCATCTGTTTGTCTCGGGGATCTCGGTCTACTCGGCGCTCGTGTTTTCGCTCCTCACCTATGCCGTCGCCATCCCGTCGGCCGTGAAGACGTTCAACTGGGCAGCGACGATGTACCGCGGAGCGATCTGGTTGAAGGCGCCGATGATCTGGGCGATCGCGTTCCTGGGCTTGTTCCTCGTGGGTGGTCTGACCGGGCTGTTCACGGCGGCGCTCGGCGTGGACGTCCACATCCATGACACCTATTTCGTCGTCGCGCATTTCCACTTCATCATGGTCGGCGGCGCGATCATGGGCTACTTCGCCGGGCTGCACTACTGGTGGCCGAAGATCACGGGCAAGATGTACTCGGACATCTGGGCCAAGGTTGCGGCGATCATCGTCTTCGTCGGATTCAACCTGACGTTTGGCCCGCAGTTCATCCTGGGCTATCTCGGCATGCCCCGCCGGTATCACGTGTATCCACCGGAATTCCAGGTGCTGAACGTGCTGTCGTCGGCCGGTGCGTCGATCCTCGCTGTCGGCTACATCCTGATCGCCATCTACCTCGTCGCGTCGATTTTCTGGGGCGAGGAAGCCGGCGACAACCCGTGGCACGCGACCGGTCTCGAGTGGACGACGCAGTCGCCGCCGCTGCCTCATAACTTCGCGACGCAGCCAGTGGTGACCGAGGACGCGTACGAGTATTCGAAGCGGGAGATCAAAGTTGTCTGACGCCATCGCCGCGCACGCCGGTTCTCACGGAGCGCACGCCGCCCATCATTCCGATCTCCAGCATCACTTCGACTCGCTGGAGCAGCAACACGAAGCCGCCACGCTTGGGATGTGGCTCTTCCTCATCACCGAAGTGCTGTTTTTCGGCGGGCTGTTCCTCGCCTATACGCTCTATCGCATCTGGTATCCAGTGGCGTGGGCGGAAGCGAGCCGAGAGCTCGACATCGTTCTCGGTGCCTTCAACACAGCTGTCCTCATCGGCAGCAGCTTGACGATGGCGTTTGCCGTGCGCGCGGCGCAGACCGGCAAGCAGCGCGCAACCGTTGTCTGGATTCTCCTGACGATGGCGCTCGGCCTCGTCTTCCTGATCGTCAAGTACTTCGAATACAAGGAAAAGTTCGAGCACCATCACGTTCCCGGACCGAACTTCGCCTTCGAAGGGCCGCAGGCGGGTCCAGCGCAGATCTACTTCTCGCTGTACTTCCTGATGACCGGCTGCACGCGACGCACATGATCATCGGCTTCGTCATCATGGCGGTCATCGCGTGGATGGCGCACAAGAAGCGATTCACACCGGAGTGGTACACGCCAGTTGAAATCAGCGGCCTCTACTGGCACTTCGTCGACATCGTCTGGATCTTCCTGTTCCCGCTGCTGTATCTCGTGGACAGGGCCGGACACTTCGCGTAGACGATCATGGCTGGACACATCTCACCCAAGAGCACCTACTACGCCATCTTCGGCGCGCTGATGGTATTGACCGCCGTCACGGTCGCCGTGGCGTTTGTCAACCTTGGCTCGTTCAACTTCCCGGTGGCGATCGGCATCGCGGTCACGAAGGCCACGCTCGTCATCCTGTTCTTCATGCACGCGAAGTACAGCAGCACGCTGACGAAGATGTTCGTGGGAACTGCGTTCTTCTTCCTCTTCATTCTCCTGACGCTGTCGCTGACCGACTACCTGTCACGCGGCTTCAAGACGTACGAGGGTGGTGCAGGTGGTGCCGGCTACGGAGTGCGGAGCGAGAGCTCGATGCAGAGCCGCCCCGCAACCGCGGGCGAGGGTCACTGATTGATCCAGTAACTGACCTTGACCATCAATGTGTGAGTGGGCTCGGCGCCGAACGCGGTGCCGATGTCGCTCCACGGTCTGAAGACACCCGGCCTCGAATAGTCGGCCTGCGAGACATCCCACACAACGAAGAGCGTGCTGCCGCGGACGTACTCCCAGCGGAGGACGACGTTGCCGCGGAGCGACTTGGTGTTGAAGTCCGGGTCGTACGAGATCGTGACCGGCGAGAACAGATACGAGTAGGGCAGCGCAAGCTTCCTGACGTCTGAGTAGTCGCCGACTGCGACGAAAGGCTGCACGTAGGCCTGCAGCGTGAGGTCCCGATTGAACGCGTAGGTACCGCGGAACGTCACGTCGACGACGCGGCGGTCGAGCGCGCCGTATACGTAGTCAGTGACCGTATCGCCATCGGCGTCCTCGTTGACGATCCACTGTGCGTCGTCAGTCCCCTCGCTGTAGCTGGCGGACACCGATGCCTGCACGCGATCGGTGGGTTGCACCGTCAGTCCGACCGATTGGTAGCTGCCGGATCCGCCGACGGCGTCCCTCCAACGATTGCCGCCCAGGTTCACCCGCCAGCTCTTTCGCGAATCGCTGTTGGCGTTGAAGAACATGAAGTTGTTCCCAGGGTTGAAGATCGGTGGGCCGCCGCGAGTGTCCAGGTCATCGTAGGCGTCGCCATTGCGGCCGCCGCCGCCGTTGAAGTTCCAGTAGTTGAGGAGCTGAAACGAGACATCGGTCTCGAAGTAGCGTTCGATGCGAAGTCCTTCGTCAGTCCATCCCTGGCTGTAGCTACCGAAGCCCCACAGACCCCAGCGCAGGTTGTAGTCGAAGCCCCCGGTAAAGGCATCCTGCGCTTTTTCGCGCAAGACACCCGTGACGAGTGCGCCGATATTCGACGCGCCGATGTCGCGCTGCAGCCTGAGCACGTTGTACGACGTCGCAGGTTCGATGAGCCGCTCCTGCCGCGTGAAACCTGTGCCGTCGACAACGGGCGTGTCGATGTCGGCGTACTCTCGGCCCGTGACCGCCGTCAGCGCGCCGTAGGTCCATTGCGAGCTTTTGCCGGTGAGCTTCGCCGCGCCGAGAATTGTGGTTTCGTTCGGCTTCTCTACATCCTGTTCGCCGGACTCCAGTGTGAGGAGCCGCCCCGGCGTTCGTCCGATACGGCGTGAGTGAAAGAGCTGGAAGTTGCCTTGTCCGAAGTCAGGATTCACGGTCGCGGACAACGTTGCTCCCGTACCGACACCGAGGCGCAGGTCCACGCCAGTCGATGCGCCGCCGTCCTGCGACAGATTCGGTTGATGCGTCGTACGCGCCGCGACGTAGGGTGTGAGCTCGAGCCGACGGGGTGGAGCGATCGGTTGCTCGAAGATGAGATGCCCGTAGAGCGACACCTCGCCGCGCTGTCCACGCGGCTTCGACACCCACGTACCGTTCTCGCTGAGACGCCGTATCTGGCGCTGCACGTTGACGCCCCACACCTGGCCGGGCTCTGGTGATGCGGTGAACCGCACCTGTGAGAATGGAATTCGAAACTCGGCAGACAACCCTGTGGCGGTCACCGTCGTTCGAACGTCCCACACCCCGTTGTAGTCGCGATCGTTCCGATCGTCATCGGTTGTCGAGAAGTCTCCCTGCCATCCGGAAGGATTCGTTTGAAACGCGTAGCCGGTCTGATGATCGTGCCGCGGGTCGAACGCGAGTGTGACCATGTCCGTCGGTGGTAGCTCGTCGCGACGCCCCAGTCCCGTCGCCACGACGTCGCCGGAGTCGTCCACGCACGTGACCGCCACATACAGGTAGCGATCGTCGTAGGCGAACTGGATTCGCGTGGCGCGAGTCATGGCTTGCCCGTTATCGGGATCACGCTGCGTCAGATCGACGGCGGCGGGTGCCACGATCCACGGCTCGTCATCGAGCCTGCCATCGATCGTCGGTGGCGCGGCGACACGAACCGCGTGCACCACTTTGCCGGCCTTGAGCGCACGTTGCGGCTCGTTCGGTCCGAACACATCACCCTCGACGGGCGGCGTCGCGAGCCCGGTTTGCGCGACGCTCGGAATGGCCCACGCGAGTGTCGAGACGAATGCGATCAGAGACGCATGTCTGACTAAGAAATACACGATGGCCTGCCGTGGTTAGACACCAGCCGCCGCTCAAAGGCTGGGCGAGGGACACCGTTTCTGATAGGTTTCATCAAATGCGCGCGATCGTTTTGGACGAGAAGGTCGCTGTCGTTTCCGGGCGGCCGACACCCACGCCAGGCCCTGACGAGGTGCTGGTCCGGGTCCTGCGCGCCGGCGTGTGCGAGACCGACCTCCAGCTGATCAAGGGCTACATGGGATTCCGCGGCGTGCTCGGTCACGAGTTCGTCGGTATCGCAGAGTCGGGGCCTCTGGCTGGCCGTCGCGTTGTCGGCGAAATCAATTGCGCCTGCTGGACGTGCGGGACGTGTCGCATGGGTTTGCCGACGCATTGCCCCAATCGAACGGTGCTTGGCATCCTGAACCACGACGGCGCCTTCGCAGACCACATCGCCGTTCCGCAACGGAACCTTCACGCCGTTCCTGACACGCTCTCCGACGACGTCGCGGTTTTCACGGAGCCTGTCGCCGCGGCGTTCCAGATCCCGGTGCAGGTCACCATCGGCAAGAAGGATCGAATCGCAATCCTTGGCGACGGCCGACTGGGGAATCTGTGCGCACAGGTGCTGGCGAGGATGTCGGACCACGTTCTTGTTGTCGGCAAACATCCCGAGAAGCTGGCCATCCTGGAGGCCATGGGCATCGCGACGACGGTGCTCTCGGACGCGATCGAGACGCGTTCGTTCGACATCGTCGTTGACTGCACCGGCTCAGAGTCCGGCCTGCCGACGTCGCTGAGGCTGGTGCGCCCTCGAGGAACGATCGTGCTCAAGACGACCGTGGCTGGCGAGCAGAAGCTGGCGTGGGCGCCGTTCGTGATCGACGAGGTCACGCTCGTCGGCTCGCGGTGCGGCCCATTCGACCAGGCGCTTGCGGCGCTCGAGCAGGGTCACGTACAGGTGCAGCCTCTCATCGCCGATCGCTTCGATTTGTCACGCGGTCTGGATGCTCTGGCACGTGCGCAGACGAAGGGAATCCTGAAGGTGTTGTTGGACGTTTCGTAGCGGCAGATCCAGGAGCCGGGACGGCGTGTCGATCTACTGTTGCGTTGTGGCGTTGCCTGCTGCGAGCTTGTTCATGAGCGCGGCAGTCTTGCCGCGAGCGAGCTCGGACGGCGAACGTCCCTGCTTGTTCTTCACGTCGAATCGCGCCCCCTGGCTGGCGAGGAATTCGATGATGCGATCCGACCCGCGCTGCGCGGCGTAGTGCAGCGGCGTCATGCCGGCATCGTTGGCGGCGTTCACGTTCGCGCCCTTCGCGATCAGCACTTTCATCACGTCGATCGGATCGTTGCGGTCGCCCGCTTCAGTCACTTCTTCGTCACCGCCGCGTGGCGCTCCAAGCCCCGCTGCTGCCATCAGCGGCGTCGAACCGTCTTTGATCGCCTGCGACGGATCCGCGCCTCGATCGGCCAGCAGCTGCACCGCTGCGAGATCGATCGCGCGAACGGCGCGATAGAGCGGGGTGGCACCCGGAGCCACGTTGATGTTGCCCTGTGCCTGCCGAGGCGGGATCGTCTTCACGTACGCCGCGTTGGGATCGGCGCCCTTGTCGAGCAGCAACCGGGCGACCTCCATGTGATTCACGCCACGCTCGGTATCGGAGGGGTTCGGTCGGTTGCTGTAGGTCGCGAGGTTTCGCATCTCCATCACGATATAGAGCGAGCCATCGTTGGCGTTCGCTCCCTTCTCCAACAACTGCTTCGCCAGCGCGTAGTGGCCGTTGAAGATTGCGGTCTGGAGCGCGGTGAATCCGTATTGCGGCTCAGTCGCATTCAGGTCTGCGCCCCCGGCGATCAGGCGCTCGGACGCTTCGACCGATCCCTGACGCGCGGCGAGAATCAATGCCGTCAGCGCGCCCTGCGGCCGGTCGTGGATGATGCCGCCGGCGCCGCCCGTGAGCGTCTGGAAGGAGTACTCGATCGTTCGCGCGTTGACCTCGGCGCCGGCGCTCATCAGCGCCTGAACGATGTCTGCATGATTCTCGACCGCCGCCAGCATCAACGCGGTCTGCCCACGGAATTTCTCTGCTGCGTTCACGTTCGCGCCCGCCTCGACGAGAAGCTTCACGGTCTCGAGATTTCCCGACCGCGCAGCCAGCATCAGTGGCGTTTCGCCCTCGCCGTACGTCGCGTCGGCGGTCGCTCCGGCCCTGAGCAAGGCGTTGACGATTGGTGCGCTGCCGATGGAAGCGGCCTCATGGAGCGGTGTCACTCCATAGCGGCTGGCCACATTCGCTTTCGCACCCGCCGCGATCAGTGCCTTGACCGTGTCGAGGTCGTTCCAATGCGCCGCCCACTGCAGCGCAGTCGTACCGTCCACGTCGGGGGCGTTGACGTCGGCGCGCTGTTTGATCAGTGCCGTGGCGGCCGTCGCGTTCTGATGCTTCATCGCGACAACGACGCGTGTGTCCGACTGCGCGTGCACACTGGGTCCGAAACCCAGCGTGGCAACGAGGCACGACGCGGCGATGAGCGAGCTCGGCGCATGTCACACATCGATTCGGCCTGAGCTCTGGCCGAACTTGTCCGTGTTGATGCCGGCCTTGTCCATGAGCGAGATCATCAGATTCGAGAGCGGTGTGCTCTTGGCCATCCTGATGTGACGATTCCCCTGATGCGTGCCGGCACCACCTCCGACGAGCAGCGTCGGCAGGTTCTCGTGATCGTGCTGGTTGCCGTTGGTCATGCCGCTGCCGTACAGGAAGAGCGAGTGGTCGAGCAGGCTGCCGTCGCCATCCGGCGTTGACTGCATCTTGTCCAGGAACTGCGAGAAGAGATCGAGGTGATAGATGTCCACCTTGATCTTCTTGGCGACCTGCTCCGGGATGTTGTTGTTGTGCGAGACGGGATGATGGCCGTCAGCGACGCCGATCTGCGGATAGCTCAGCGTGCTCAGCTCGCGCGCCATCATGAATGACGTGACTCGCGTCAGATTGCCCTGATACGCGAGGTGCATCAGATCGAACATCAGCGTGACGTGCTCTTCCCAGTTCTCCGGGATGCCGACCGGAGTTGGCGGAGCATCGATCCCGGTCTCGTCGCGCTGCTGCTCGGCGGTCACGATGCGCCGCTCGATCTCGCGCACGTTGTCCATGTAGTCGTTCATGCGAGTGCGATCGCGCGCCCCAAGTTGCGCTGACAACTCACGCGCACTCTGGGCGACCGCGTCGAGGATGCTCGTGTTCTTCTCGAGCCGCGCGCGCCGCTCTTCCGGTGTTGCCCGATCTCCGCCGAACATCCGCTCGAACACGACGCGCGGGTTGATCTCCATCGGCAGCGGCTGATTCGCGGACGCCCAGCTGATCGTGCTCATGTACGAGCAGAGGAAATCGCCCGCGCAGCTACCCAGGTGGCTCGAGTGATCCTCGGTGGCAAACTCCATCGACGGGAATGTGGACGCGCGCCCGATCTTCTGCGCGATCAGCTGATCGATAGTCGTCCCGAGCTTGAGCAGGCTGCCTTTCGCTGGGAAGGTGCCGCTCAGCCACATCGCCGAGCTCACGGAGTGCCCGGCCTCACCGTAGTTCGACAGGTTGGACAACACCGTGACGTGCTTCCGGAACGATTCCAGCGGCTTGAGGATGGGCGAGAACTCGAAGTTAGTGCCCTCCTGTGCGGGCGTCCACTCGCGCATGATGGAGCCGTGCGGCACGTACACGAAACCAAACCGCGATGTCGGAGCCGCCGGGGTCTGCGCCAAAGCTGTCGCGGCGGGCACCATGCTGTCGAGCAGCGGCAGTGCGACCGTGATGCCAAGGCCCCGCAGTACGGTGCGGCGCGGGATGGCCTTCTTCGTGATCATCATGACTCTGCTCTCCTCCGCTGAAACGCGGGACTCCTGATGATACCGAGCACGAGGGATGAAAAGCGGTAATCGCTCTTTGCGGATTCCTTGAGGATGGCGCGCACGTACGGCATGTCGCTGTACTCGACTCTGTGGCCGAGCGCGTACGTCATCAGCATCTCGGTCACGTTGCGCGCGAACATGTCGGGCCGCCGCAGCAATGCCTGACGCAGTGCCGCAGGCCCTTCGATCTTCGAGCCGTCGGCCAACTGTGCGGACGCATCGATGGCCGCGCCGTTGTCCACCGTGCGCCAGCGGCCGATCCCGTCGAAGTTCTCGAGTGAGAGTCCGATCGGGTCCATCAGCTTGTGGCAGTTTGCGCACGTCGGATTGCGCCGGTGTTCTTCCATCCGGTCGCGCATCGAGCGTGCCTTCGCCGGCGTTTCATCGAGCGGTGGAACGTTCGCCGGTGCTTCTGGCGGCGGCGTGCCCAGAATATTGGTCAGCACGTACTTGCCGCGCAGCACTGGTGAGGTGCGATTGTTCTGTGACGTGAGCGCGAGGATGCTGCCCTGTCCCAGCAGTCCGCGGCGCGCCTCATCGCTGACGGCGATCTTCCTGAACTGCGTGCCGTACACGTTCGGGATCCCGTAATGCCGCGCGAGCCGCTCGTTCACGTAGGTATAGTCGGCATCGAGCAGCCGCAGCACGCTCTTGTCTTCGAGGACAACGCTCTCGAAGAGCATCTCGGTTTCGCGCTGCATCGCCTCGCGGAGGTTGTGATCGAAGTCCGGGAAGACGTCGGCGTCGGGTTGGAGGCCGCGCAGGTTGCGCAGGAACAGCCACTGTCCGGCGAAGTTGCTCCCGAGCGCCCGCGAGCGTTCGTCCTTGAGCATGCGGCGAACCTGCTGCTCGACCACCGCCGGTTCGCGCAATCGTCCCGCGATCGCCAGGTCCAGCAGCTCATCGTCGGGGATGCTGCTCCAGAGGAAGAACGAGAGTCGTGAGGCGAGTTCGACGTCGTTGATGCGATAGGAGGCGCCGCGAGCGACAACTGCGGGATCCTGCTCGACTCGATACAGGAAGCGCGGGCTGACGAGCAGGAAGGTCAACGCACTTTCGACGCCCTGATCGAACGACCCGCCTCGCGCTCGCTCCTTCTCGTAGAAGCTGAGGAGGCGCGTCGTTTCAGTCTCGCTGACCGGCCCGCGATACGCACGGCGTGCGACCGTTGACAGAATCGTCCGCGCGCACGGCGTCGCCTCGCGATCGTTCGCCGGTGTGCAGGTGAAGACCCGCTGCCGGCTCGGCGATCGCGCACTCTGTACTGGATTGAACGGACCTTCAACCGTCACTCGATCGAGTTCCGGGATACCAACGGGAGTAATCGGGTCGAGGCGTTCACGCTCGAACGGTTGAAGCAGTTCGACCGTTGTCGCCGAACTCTTCTTGATGAATGAGACGCCAACATCGTGCATTCCCGCTGTGACGGTCAGACGCTTCTGAAAGCGCTTCTCCATCTCGTCGCCGGCCAGTGTCGGCTGCGAGTAGTTGGCTTGCTCGTCCTTCGGTCCGCCGAAGCGCGCGAGGACGATACGCTCACCGTCGAGCGTGACCTCGAGATCGTGCTCCAACTCGAGACCGCGAATGATGTTGACCGTCTCGCGATAGAGTCGCGGGCTGATCACGTATTCGCC
The DNA here is from genome assembly GCA_963818645.1 of uncultured Acidobacteriota bacterium. GTDB lineage: Bacteria > Acidobacteriota > Vicinamibacteria > Vicinamibacterales > UBA2999 > Gp6-AA40. The sequence continues at coordinate 175,078 of CAWFTF010000004.1, forward strand.
ATCAACAGGGAAGTAGTGGCGAATGAGGATGCCACCGCGAGTGCCGACGGGAAGTCCGGCCACGTGATCGTGCTGCGACAGGTCCCCGCGCACGCGGAAGGTTTCGAGCGCCGGTGTGATCGCAGGGCTTGCGACGACCTGCGCTGAAATTTTCCAGGCTGCGGAGAGATAGCGATCCATCAGCGACGTCGAGACGTTGAGGACGCTCGCGTTGTTGTCGAACCCGAAGGCCTCTTCGTCAGGAGGCAGCACCGCGCTCACGTCGATCTGCAGCGCGAACAGGTCTCGAATCGCGTTGCCATACTCCGCCCGATTCAACCGGTGCATCGTCGGTCCGCGCAGGGAAGGCGACGAGAGCGCAGCCTTGTCGAGTGTTGTTTCGAGGTGAGTGACGAGGCTATCGAGCGCGGACTGATCCGGGCGAGGGACGCCGACGGGCGGCATCATGCCCGCTCGAACTTTGCGGATGACCTTTTCCCAGACTTCGGCGCCAGCTGGAATGTCAGTCAACGAGATGTCGTCGAGCGCGAGGCCCGCGGTCTTGAGGCGCCCGTTGTGACACGTGACGCAGGTACCGCTTCAGCAGCGCGCCGTGATCGGGACCAGGTGCCGATGGGTTTGCGGTCGTCGCTGCTGGAGTCTGACGAACAGGCGTTGCCACGGCCTGGCCGGCTCGCGCCGACGCCAAGGGATGGTCCGCCGCGCTCAGAAGCACGGTCACCCACGCGGCAAGACAAACGAAGACGCCTCGTCTCATTGGCGGCATTTTCCCCTGAATTTCTCAGGGGTTGGGGCAAAATTATATCAGTTCGGGCAGGGCGACGAGAGCACCCTCATCGAAGTGACGTTCACGCGTTCCTCGGCGCCAGACCGGGTCAAAAAGCCCTTTGTCGCCACCTTCTGGCCAGTCCAGCCGGCCGGGGCACCGTAGACCTGCTGCAGCCGAAACGATCGGGTTCCGAGCGCTGTCTGATCGAGTTCGGCGGCTTCCGCGTCGGACGCCGCCTCGGGTGCCCGGGTCCGAACGGGGTCCGTCGCCTTGCCCAGCGTCCACGTCCGCCCTGCCTGCACGAGGCATCCGACGACGTGCACGAGCGTGAAGTCGAGACTGCCGCCCCGCCCAGGCACCTTGATGTCTCCCAGGCCTGCGAGGGCGAGCTCAGTCATGCCGTCCGGGTAGCCATTCAGCTTGAGCAGGTGCGCCACCACGTCCACGTATTCCGCCTCGGCCAGCGAATTGGGTGCATTGCGCGGCATGGTGGTCTGAATGGTCGTGAATACTGACAACAGGGTGGCGTCGGCGAATGACTTCGTGAACCGCGCTCCAGCCATCACTGGTGCCGTTCCGCCCTCCCGGTGGCAGGAAACGCAGTGCGCCTCGAAGACGGTCGCGCCGCGCCCCGCCTGAGCACTGGTGTACACACCCTGATCGGCGGTCTTGTCTTGCGCAGACATCAATTGACCTTCGACACACAGCACAGTTGCCAGAAACAGAAAGGATCGTCGCACGCGCCGATTGTGCCCGAAGTATGGGAGGATTCGATCAGGATCATGCGATGAAACTCGTCGAGGAGTGCGTGGGCGTGGGCGACTTGAGCGGCCGTGGTGAGGGGCTGAGGCAGGTGCGCTACAAGATCGCGAGGTATCAGGCGTTCTCGGGGAACGGGATGCCGATCCCGGGACGTCACCGGATCGAGGGTGCTATCGATGTCCCGCCGAGCGAGGACGTTTCCGATCTGGTTGGTACGCCGCTCGTGCTCCGACTCGAGGACGGCCGCGCGATTGCCGTGACGTTGGCCGACGCAGCTGGGCGGGTGCTCCTGGAAGGCCACGGTCCCTCACGCTGTCTGTGCTGCTAAAGCCCAAAGCCGAGAGCCCGGGGCCCGTCAGTGTTCGTCGCGAATGTGCTTCTCCATGTAGCTGTGATCGGCCTGTAACTTCTCCTGTCGCGCCTTCGCGCCCTTTTGTCTCACGGCATCCAAGTTCGCTTTGCGAATCGTCGATGAGCTGACAGCGAACCCAGAGGGAAGCTGTTCGAGATCGTCGCTGCCACACGAACACATGACCGGCTGTCCCGTACGGACCAGCGCCTCGAACTGACGTCCGCACTGACGACATTTGAAATCGAATAGTGGCATTGGGCCGCTCGGCATCCTGTCATTCGTTGCCTGCACAGTCAAACCGTACGCATGTCAGAATGTTCCGTTGTGACGTCCCCCCTGACGCGCTCGCTCGTGCTCGTGTGCGCGAGCGCCGGATGCGCCTTCATGCTCACCTCCTGCAGCACCGGCACGGCGACGCCGCGCGCGGAAGCCGCGCTCGTCGAGCGCTCGCAGGTGAGCATGGGCACCGAGATCCATCTGAGTGCGTGGACGACCGACGAAGCCGCGGCAGTCGCCGCGTTCGCGCGAGTCTTTCTCGAGTTCGATCGACTCGATGCGTTGATGAGCGTGTGGAAGGAAGGGAGCGACATCCTCCGCCTCAACGCCGCAGCAGGAAAGTCCGCCGTCGCCGTCAGTCCGGAAGTGCGCGAGGTGCTCCACGCGTCGCAAGAGGTCAGCGAATGGACTGCTGGCAAGTTTGACGTCACGTTCGCGGCGCTGTCGGGCCTCTGGAAGTTCGATCAGGACATCGACGGTCGCGTGCCGGATCGCGCGCAGATCGTTCCGCGACTTCCGCTCATCGACTATCGCGCGCTCCAGATCGACGATCGTGCTGGCACGGCATCACTCTCACGTCCGGGCATGCAGGTGAATCTCGGTGGAGTGGGCAAGGGCTACGCGATCGATCGCGCGGTCACCATTCTGCGCGGCAGTGGGCTGACCGACTTCATGATTCAAGCGGGTGGCGATCTCTTCGTCGCCGGCCGTCGCGGCGATCGACCGTGGCGGGTTGGTCTTCAGGATCCGCGCGGCGCGCCGAACACGCTGTTCGCTGCGATCGAGCTCACCGACGCGGCGTTCAGCACGTCAGGCGACTACGAGCGCTTCTTCATGCGCGATGGCCGCCGTTACCACCACATCCTCGATCCCGACACCGGTGAACCTGCGCAACGCTCGCGCAGCGTGACGATCATGGCGACGAACTCCACGGCGGCCGACGGACTCTCGACCGGCGTCTTCGTCCTCGGGGCGGAACAGGGGATGGCACTCATTGAGAAGCTGCCGGACGTCGAGGGCGTGATAGTGACGTCCAACAACCAGTTGCAGGTCTCGTCGGGACTGAAGGGGCGGCTCGTTCTACTCAAGCAGCCGACCGATGCCCCCTGATCCTATGCCCGTCCCTGCGCCGCTCGCCGCGCGAGGATGTCGGCCTTCCTGATCAGGATCAGATGGTGCGGACACTTCTTCGTGTCCTCGTAGAGGCGCTCGCAATCATCGCAACGAACGCATTCCGTCATCACGATCTTCGGCCCGCGAATCGCCCCCCACTCGCACGTCTTCTCGCAAATGCGGCAAGTGTTGCACTCTGACCAGCGCTTGATGCGGAAGACGGTCAGGTTCGACACGATTCCGAGAAACGCTCCGAGCGGACACAAGAAGCGGCAGTAGGCGTTGCGAACGAAGACGGTGGTGATGAGCAGCGAGCCAAGCAGCGTCAGCAGTACGGGTGTGCGCAGATGGAGCCCGAACATCCAGAACGGTTCGACGTACGGATAGATCAGTGGATCCCTCGTGATCAGGAAGTAGGCGATGACGCTGGCCAGGATGCCGTACTTGATCCACGAAGCGCGCCGCTCGATCGCGCGCGGGATGTTCACCCGCCACCGATCGGGCAGGATGGCGTCGACGAGTTGCGTGAACGCTCCGAATGCACAGATGCGTCCGCAGTACACACGGCCCCAGAGGACGGTGGAGACGAGGGTAATCGCCGCGAGGAGATACCACGCGAGGTTGTAGCGGAAAATGGGCAGGTTGCCACCCATCAGCCCGAACACGTTGACGATCGAGATCAGCAGGCTCTTGTAGAAGCCGAGAAACAGGACCGCAGCGACGAGCGTGACGTACTTGAGTCGGACGCTCTTGCGGAAGAAGCTGACGAACGCGAGCACCGAGAAGCCCGCCACCATCGCGATGTCGAGTGTCTGCGCGCGTATGTCGTCGGCCCACGTGGGCGCGTCCTCTTCTTCCTCTTCGAAGTTCCAGCTGCGGCCTTCTGCCGCTGGTTGCTGAGCAGGCTCTTGCTCTGAGGGCTCTTGCGGGGCTGGTGCTTGCTGCGCGTATGCGCGCGCGACGTACACGGTGGTGGATACACCAGCCACCACCAGCACAGAAAGCCCGATCGCGAGGAGAAAGCGTCTGCGCCGGGGGCTCGTCATCGACTGGGGGATGCCGCCGCCGGAGGGGTCAGGTACGAGCGCGCCATGCGCCGGGCACTATTCCGGATGGTCCGCACGGCGCTCGACATCGTGATCGTTGCGCGCGAGACGGCGTCGATGTCTTCACCGAGCTTGAACGGGTCGCGCACGTCCTTGCCCTTGAACTGTGCGGCGAACGCCGGCGGCTCGATTGAAAAGTCACCGTAGGGCTCGTGATGCTCGATGATGATCAGGCCGGACAGGAGCCCTTTCGTGTCCATCCCGATGAGAATCGCAATCGGCCCACCATACCCGCGCTCGAGCGGCAGAATCTCCGTGGTCCAGAACGCGTAGCCAAGCAGCGTGTCGCCGTTGTACGCCTTGACGTGTGGCGGATCGCCGCCCTTGGGGGAGAATGTCGTAGCGGCTGGAAAGAGCCGCTTGAGTCGTGCGTCGGTCTGGTTCTGTGCACCGGCCGTCAAAGCGACGGTGGCGGCCAGCAACGACAGCACAATGGCGAGGCGCTTCATGCGAACGCAAATTATACGAGAAACATTGGTCTTCTTGCTCATCGTGAGTGCCGCTTCCGCGGCGCAGGCGCAGACACCGGCCGAGCCGCCAAACCCGTTGACCCAGATCAAGGCGCTCAAGTGCAGCTTCCCCGCGGCGACGTCGGCAGTGTGGAAGGAAGGCGCGCCACAGCCTCAGACCAAGACGCAGGACATGCGATTCGAGATTACAGCCATCGATGTGGGTGATGCGACAGCCGAATTCACCGGAACTGCCGGTCGCGCTTATGTGACGGCGGTGCTGTCAGGCTGGAGCCTCTATTTCGTCGAGAGCGCCGTTGGTCAGCTGAATGTCACGACGGTGTTCTCGCAGGAAGCGTCGCCAAAGAAACTCAAGGCGGTGCATTCGCGCCATGGATATCTCCAGATGCAGGTCGGCCGCTTCATCGCCGAACCGTCGGTCTCGCAGAACTACGGTGAATGCGAGGTGGTCCAGTAACACGATGGCGCTCATTCTTCACGGCCTGCCACCCCTTCATTGGGCGCTGGCGGGCATCGGGATCGCGGGCGTCACGCTCGCACTTCTTCTCTTCGCCAATCGTCGCCTCGGCATCTCGGCCGGCTTCGAAGACATTTGCAGCCTGGCGCTACCGCTGCCGTATTTCCAGCGCGCTGCGGTGACATCCGGTCGCGGGTGGCGACTTCCACTGCTAGCCGGTCTCGTGCTCGGCGGGTTTCTCTCTGCGGTACTTGGCGGCGGCTGGCAACCGACGTGGGCGCTCGGTCTTTTCGACGAGGCGATCGGACTGGGGCCGGCGGGCAAGCTGGCCTGGATGTTCGTCGGCGGACTGTTCATCGGCTTCGGTACGCGGCTCGCCGGCGGATGCACGAGCGGTCACGGCGTCTTCGGTCTTGCGAATCTCGAGCTTCCGAGCCTGGTCACTACCATTTCCTTCCTCGGCGCCGGCATCGTGACGACCCAGATCGTCTACCGAGTTCTGTTTCCGTTGGTGGGTCTATGACGCTGGTTTATCTGATCCTCGGCACCGTGTTCGGATTCATCCTCAGTCGCTCGGGCGCAGCGGACTACGGGTTCATCCAGGGGATGTTTCTCTTCACCGAGTTTCAGCTCTACGGCATCATCGCCGTCGCGGTGCTGCTCACGGCCCCGGGCATCTGGCTGATCAAACAGCGTGGCCGCACGATTCTCGGACAGCGACTGTCGATCGAGATGAAGCCATTTCATCGCGGCAACATTGCCGGTGGAGTCCTGTTCGGGATTGGCTGGTCGATCGCCGGGATGTGCCCTGGGCCGATCCTGGTCAACATCGGCGAGGGCAAGATCTACGCGCTCGCCGCTCTGGCTGGTGCGCTCGTCGGTGCCGGGCTACTCGGTGCGTGGTATCCAGCGCTCCAGCGTCCCTTCGCGCTTCCGCCTTTAAAGGTCGGTGCGGGAGAAGGCTAGGTCCTTCTTGGTCTCGCGGAGGATTTCGAGAATCGCCTGACGATCTGGCGAGGGCAGCTTCTGATACTTCGAGGACGTGTCCTTGCCGGTCAGCACGTGCAGCAAACGTGCGTACACGGCGGTGCGGGCCGTTTCAGGAAGCGCCTCGAACGCCTCGGAGTAAATCATGTAACTGCACGGATACCGGAACAGCCGGCGCTGCAAATCGAGGTCGCGCAGCGATCGCCCCTTGCTGTCTCGAGGGCCGAGCGCGCCGAAGCGTTCGGCGAATCCCGACGTCCCCGTGATCCCGTCGAGCGGCGCTTCGTCAACGAACAGCATGTAGTCCACGACCTCGGTCGCGACGTCAGTGAGAGACGACGACGTAGCTCCTTCGTCGTGCTCGAGAATCCGCGCCTCCCATCCCAGTCGCGTGAGCAGATTCATCATCCGCATCTGATGGTCGAAGACCAGCAGCGCAACGATGTCGCTGTGCGGCGAGAGATAGGACCGCGCGTCGAATCGGTCGGCGAGCGTCGTCAGGTTCAGATTCGATTCGTTGATCTGGACGTCGCGCAACGTCTGGTCGGCGATCGGCGCGTTGCCAAGGTGCCGGCCTCCTCGCCCCGTGACGTACCAGCCGCCCCATCGCTCGTCGAGCGGACTGCGGTGATCGGTCGTGTAATTGCCGAGCCACGGCATGATCATGCCGCTCGGTGCGCTCGGAATGCTGCGCACCAGAAAGCCCGGTACGCCGAGCGTCGCGTTCGAGTAGTGACACCCAAGACAGCGTGTGTCGCGCGCGAGTTGACGCGGCGGCGGTGTCGTCTGCTGTGGCAGGAGATAGAAGGTCGCGCCCTGTCGCGGATCGAGTGACGCGACTTCGATGAGACCGCCGGCCATCCAACCAACCGCGGTCGAGTCGTTGAAGAAGATCGTCCGCGGATTGCGTGCGTTGATGATGCGTGCCTGCAGGCTCGTCCCCGAGAAGAGCGCGACCTGCGAGTCGATCGGGATGTCGAGCGCGGCGAGCAGGCTCCTCAAATAGCCGGTGCGCTCTTCGAACTCCAAGTGGATTTCACCGCTCTGCAGCTTGCGGTTCAGTTGAGCGACGCGGTCGTTGGACTCGCCCGGGTAGCGGATCGCCGGGTGACTCGGCTCGATGATCGAGCCGGCAAGCTGTGCCGACACAACGGCGGTGATCCACGCGAGTATCGCGACCGCTCCGATGATCGTCCGTGCCATGCCCCTGTGACTGGTAACATTACCGTATGTCCCGGGGAGGGTGGTGCGTTGCAGGTTCGGCGGTGTCGCTGATCTTCGTGGCCGCGGTCACGAGCGGCGCGCAGGATACCGATCCGGGCGAGACGATCATGAACGCCGCCTGTCAGAGCTGTCACAACGTGCGCGTCATCCAGGTGCAGGCGATGGACGTGGACGGCTGGACGAAGCGCGTCTCACAGGAGATCGAGAAGGGCGCGAAGGTCTCGAAGGAAGACGTGCCGACGCTCGTCAACTACCTTTTCAGGACGCATGGGCCGCTGCCCGATGGTCCCGGCAAGGAGGTCATCCTCAACACGTGCACGCAGTGCCACGATCTCTTCCGCATCAAGGCGAATCGCCGCTCACCTGACGAGTGGGAAGAGACGCTGATCTCGATGCTGAATGAAGGTGCGATGCTCAACGACGAAGAGTTCGCGCGCGTGCACCAATATCTGTCGAGAAATTTTGGAATTGAGTAGGGAAAGTTAACTCCCAATTCCCAAACCTCCAATTCCCAACGAATCTTTTTGGGAGTTCGAAGTTGGAAATTGTGAGTTGATGAGGGTCAGATTTACTGGCTCGTTCCCGAACACAGGGCGACGACGCACACGGACAGGATCGTGCGCTCGACCGGGGGTGCAGGAATATTGCGCTCGGCCATCAGCTTGCGAATGAGCGCAGAGGCTTCCGGACGCACGACCGCGGACTGCACGCCTACACGCACGAGACCCTCGGCGTAGTCGATGGCCTGCCACGTCTTGCCCGCCGCTGCCGATGACACCTTGTCAGTATCGCGGTTGCCCTTGTCGTGCGTCTCCAGTTTGGCACCGCGATCGACGAGCATCTGAATCACGTCGGGGTGGCCCTTCATCGCGGCGCCCATCAGCGCGGTTCGACCCTCGTTGTTCGCGTGGTTCGGATCGAGTCCGAGGTCGAGCAGCATCTTCATCGCCTCGAAGTTCTCTTTCGCGGAGCGCTCGTACGTCACGCCCTCGACCCAGCCGATGCCGCCGCTCGCGGTCAATGCGTTGTCGCCGGCCGCCGTGGTCGCCTGGGGATCCGCCTTGTACTTCAGCAGGAGCTTCAGCAGCACCGTGTCGCTCGACTGCGCAGCGCGAATGAACGGCGTCGCGCCATCCTCGAAGAACCACTGCATGGTGAAGATCGTGCGCGTCAGCGTGTTCTCTTTGATTTTCCCGTTCGGGTTGGCACCCTTCTCGAGCAGCTTCTCGATGATCTCGAGATGATCCAGGTCGCCCTTGGGAACCGGATAGTCGCCGCCCTCGATGTTGCGGTTGTCAGTCGCGATGTAGAGCGGTGTCCATCCGCCCTTGTTGGCAAGATTCGGGTCGGCGCCCCTGTCGAGCAGGAACGATGCGAGCTGATAGTTGCGGTTGTTCACCGCCGTGAGCAGCGGCGTCCATCCGTACTCGGTCGTTTCGTTGATTGGCGCACCGGCGTCAATCAGCAGTCCGGCGGACTCGATGTCGCCTTCGCGCGCCGCAAACACGAGCGGGGTGAGTCCACCACCGCCGCTGCCAACCAGGCCCGCGACCACGACCTCGTTGTCATCGTCGTTGTCGGCCTGGGGCTGTTGCGCTCCGGCTGCTGGCTGCCCACCTGCGCGACCGCGACCTTGGCCCGCGTTGCCTGATTGAGCTGCTGCCGTCTGGCCCGCAGGCGGCGCAGCCGGAGCCGCGGCTGCTGGCGCTGCCTCGGGTGCCGGAGCCGGTGGTGGTGGCTGCGCAGCTGCGCCCGCTCCACCTTGACGACCTGTCGCGGCTGGCAGCGGATTGCCATTCGAATCGAGAGCCTGGCCCAGGCCGCGCTGGCCACCGACCTCGACGCCAGACTTCTGATCGATCGTCGAGCTGCTCCTCGTAGGTGATTCCAGCGGCAGCCGCGCGTCGACGACGATCCTGAGCGAGTAGAACAGCGCGCTGATTCAATCGCGGCGCCATGTAGTTGCGCGGCAGGCCCGCGCCGCCAGACTTGGCGGTGGCATCAGCGCCAGCAGCGAGAAGCACTTTCACCGCCTCAGGGTGCTTCTGCTCGACGGCCCACATCAGCGCAGTTGTCCCGCGGATTGGTTCGCGTGCGTTGACGTCTGCGCCTGCTTCGAGCAGGACGGTGACCGCCTGAGGGTTGCCGTTGCGCGCGGCGAGCATCACCATCGTCTCGCCGTTCGGTCCGCGCTGCTTCGCATCGGCGCCGGCTTTGATCAGCCTGTCGATCATGGCCGCGTTGCCGTAGAGCGCTGCCATCGAGAGCGGCGTGACGCCTTCGCTGTTGGCGGCTTTCACGTCCGCGCCGGCGCGAATCAGGACGTCGGCCAGTTCGGGCTCGTCGCGATAGACCGCCCAGTGCAGCGCCGTGGCGCCGTCAACCTGCGGCGCGTTCACGTCTGCCTTCTGTTGAATCAGTTTCTGAATGGCGGCTCGGTCGCCCTTTTGAGCCGCGTCGGCAACTTCACTGCCCGCTCCCGACGTGATGCCGACGAGGATCACCCATATGAGGGCGACCCATCCGGCAGCGTGCTTCGTACGCATGTTCGATCTGCCTCCGACCTACACGAGTTTCGGCAAGCGGCCGGAACTGTCGCCCTGCTTCTCTCTCTGCACGTCGAACATGTCCATCACGCTCACGAGCAGATTACCAGTCGTGACGGTCTTGCGGTCGTACTTGAGGTGACGATTGCCCTTCAGCTGACCGTTTGCGCCACCGACGAGCAGATGCGCGACGTCGAAGTGCTGGTGCTGATTCGAATTGCCCATGTTCGAGCCATACAGGATCAGCGAGCGATCGAGCATGTTGCCATCGCCGTCCGGCGTTTCCTTCAGCTTCTTCGCCAGATACGCCATCGTCGACACGTGATAGCGATTGAGCGTGGCGTAGCGACGAATCTGCACGAGATCGTCCTGGTGGTGTGATCCGCCATGGAAGCTGACGCTCGTGCCACCGTCGGGGAAGAGCTCGCTCTTCGGGAACGGATACACGCGGCCGGTCAGGTCGCGCGCACCGAGGAGGGTCACGACGCGAGTGATGTCGGCCTTGAACGCCGTGGCAACCATGTCCCAGTGCAGGCGAATGTGCTCGTCGAACTGCTCCGGGATTCCCGGCGGCAGATCGAGATCGGGGACTTCATTGCTCGACTTCGCCGCGAGCTGGATGCGACGCTCGATCTCACGGATCTCGTCGGTGTACTGGTTGACCGTTCGAACGTCGCCGGGTCCGAGCTGCTTGCGGAGAGTCCCGAGTTCCTTGACCAGCGAGTCGAGGATGCTCTGACTCTGCTTCATTCGCTGCGCGCGAACTTCGGGCGTGGAGCCGCTGCCGAACAACCGCTCGAAGACGACCTGCGGGTTCAGCTCCATCGGAAGCGGACTGGTCCGCGGCACTGTTTCGTTGTCCGGCGTCGGCAACTCCACCCACGAGATCGAGTTGGTGTACGAGCAGCTGTAACCTTCGCCGCAGTTGCTCGAGCTCGAATTGGGATCCTCGCAGGCGAGCTGCAGCGACGGCAGCAATGTCTCCTGACCGATCTTCTGCGCGATGAGCTGATCGATCGTTGCGCTGCCGACAGTCGCGTCAGAGCCAGCCGTCTTCCGCGGCTTGATGGCTGTGAGGAACGCCGCGGCCACCCAGTGATCCGAACCCGTCGTTCCCTCGGGCGGCTCGGCCGACTGCGACCAGAGACCGTTGAGAACGACGGTCTGATCCTTCAGTCCCGAGAGCGACTCGAGGATGTAAGGCATCTTGTCGGGAAGCGCACCTTCAACTTCCGGTTCCCAGTGGCCGGGCCCCATTCCATGCGGGAAGAACACGCCGACGAAACGCTTCTTCGTCTGGCCTGCAACCGTCTGCGCGAGCGCGGTGCTCGCGGGAACCATGGCTTCGAGTAACGGGAGGGCAAGGGTCACACCGGTGCCCTTGAGGAATGTGCGCCGCGGGATATGCCTCTTGGTGATGAACGACATGATTCAGTTGACTCCCTTGGTCTCGACATTTGCCCGCGCAGTCGACGTGGCTGGAGCCGCGGGCTCGCTGACGGTGTTCATCTGAAACGGACGGCTCTTGACGACGCCCAGCACCATGGCCGAGAAGCGGCCGTTGTTGGCGATGACGTCGCGCGCGATCTGGCGAACGAGCGGCATGTCGCGGTACTCGACACCGCGTCCGAGCGCATAGGTCAGCAGCTTCTCTGTCGCGACGGCGACGAACTGGTCGGAGTAGTTCTTCGACAGCCAGTTACTCAGCTCTACCGGTGTTCCGATTTTCGTGTTGTCGAAGAGTTGCGTCGACGTGTTGATCGCGGTGCCTTCATCCGTCGCGCGCCAGTACCCTGTGGCGTCGAAGTTCTCGAGCGCGAAGCCGATCGGATCCATCAGGCGATGGCACTGCACGCAGTCAGGGCGCACGCGATGGTCTTCCATCTTCTTGCGCATCGTCGGCTCCTTGGCGTTCGGGTCCGCGGCGCGCGGCGGCAGCGGCGGCACGTCGGGCGGGGGATTCGGCGGGCTCATGCCAAGAACGTTGCCCAGGATCCACTTGCCGCGCGTCACTGGTGACGTGCGATCGGGCTTCGAGCTCGTTGCCAGGAACGCACCCTTGCCGAGCAGACCACGACGCGAGTCCATGTCGGGACCGAGCGTCACGCGACGGAACTGACTGCCGGTGATGTTCTTGATCCCGTAGTGCCTGGCCAGTCGTTCGTTGACGAAGGTGTAATCGGCGTTGAGGATGTCGAGTACGCTGCGATCTTCGCGCACGATCGTGTCGAAGAGCAGTTCCACTTCCTTCCGCATCGCCTGACGCAGGGGATCGTCGAAGTTGGGATAGAGAAGCGGCAGCGGAGTCGTGACGTCGAGCGCGCGCAGGTTCAGCCACTGGCCGGCGAAGTTGTCTGCGAGCGCGATCGCCTTCGGATGCCGGAGCATGCGCCGCACCTGGCGCTCGAGCATCACGGGCTCGTTCAGACGTCCTGCAGCAGCGATCTTCAGAAGCTCTTCGTCAGGCGCCGAGCTCCACAGGAAGAACGACAGTCGCGACGCGAGATCGACATCGCTGATGCGATACGCCACGCCCGCCCGCGTGCCAACCGGCTGCTCTTCGATGCGATAGATGAACTGCGGCGATGCGAGCACGCGCGCAAGCGCCATCTCGATGCCCTGGTCGAAGTCCTTCTCTTTCCGGCCGAACTCGTAGAACTCCATCAGCACGTCGATGTCCGCAGCGGTCGTGGGCCGGCGGTAGCCGAACGTGGCGAGGTTCGTCACGATGCGCCGCGCGCACGTGGCTTCTTCAGCCTTCGTCTTCGGCGTGCAGATGAAAACCTTGTGGCGGCTCGGCGAGTCCTTTGCCTGCGTCGCGTCGAACGGACCCTCGATGCGAATCGTGCCGACGTGCGGGAAGAAGGTGTAGCCAGGCGTTGGTCCGGTTTGCACCGTCGATCGCAAGAAGTGCTTGTCGAGATCGAGCCCGGGCGCGAGGTTCGTCGCCGGGAACGTGGTGCCGACCTGATGCGTCCCTGCTGTCGCGTGGAAGCGGACGCGCATCGGCGGCAGGTTGCGGCCGAAGCCAAAGCCCGCCGCGGCCGCCGTTGCTGGCGCCGGTTGCGCCTGTGCTCCAGCAGCCGGTGCCGTCGCGCCGGGACGATTGGCGCAGTTGGTCGGTGTATTTCGGCCACCACCCTGCCAGTTGGTTATCCCAAGGCGCTTGCCATCGAGCAGCATCTCGATGCGCTCGCACGGCACTGAGCCGAACCCGGTGGGCGACATGTTGTCGCCGAAGATTGGCGTCACCGTCAGCGTGTACTCACCATCAGACGGGAACGTGTGGGGCACGAGCATGCCGCCGCGTGTGCCGAACGGCAGTCCTTCGACGTGATAGTCCTGCGACGTGTCTTCACGCGTGCGATAGACGACCAGCGTGGGCTCCTGGGGATATCCCATCGCGAGCCTGCTGATCTTCTGCGCGGCTGACACATATGCTTCGACCTGGGTCGAGGAGATGCCAAGCGCTCCCGCGATGTTGTCGAAGCCGGACGTCGAGTCGTCTGACGGCAGATAGGTCGACGCGTCGATGTCGAGGTCCAGCAGATCGTGGACGACGTTCGCGTACTCCGTGCGATTCAACCGATGGAGTCCGGGCGGCGGCGTAAACGGCTTCGCGGTACGATCGAGCTCGTTCTCGAACGACGCGACCATTGCGTGGAAGTCCGCAGGATCCGGGCGCTTCATGCCGAGCGGCGGCATCTGTCCCGCGCGCACCTTGCGAACGACCAGTTCCCACTTCTCGCGATCCGTGTCCACGTTCGCCGGGTCGAGGCTGTCCATGGTCAACCGACGTGCTGAATCCAGCCCCGCGGCCTTTGCCTTCTCGCTGTGGCAGGCCATGCAGTACTGGTTCAGGAATGCCTTCTGTGCGTCCGCGCTGATCGCCGGCGCGGCGGGTGCTGCTGGTGTCGCGTTGGCGCGCCGGGCGGTCGGCGTCGCGGGCTGTGCGGGCCGGGCTGGAGTGGATGATTGTGGGCTAGTCTGCGAGGGGGTTGCCGGGGCCTGTTCCGGCCGACTCGACTGGGCATGGACAGCGAAAGCGACGAGAAGTGCCGCCACGCAGCCCACGACAAGTGATCTAAATTTCATGTATCGCTCCGCGTGACCCGAACAGAACAGACCAAACCAACGTGCGGAAAAGCTAGCGGGCTTAATAGGATAACGGAATTCTTCGGGCTCCCGCAAACACAGCTTCACTTCCCCGGACGCATGCTCCCAGGTCGTAATACGGCCGTCGCTTGCGGGCCGTTTCCGAAGGTCAACTCTTTATAGGTCAACGACTTCACCAGGACGATAGACGAGGTCACCCGGCAGTGGCGGAGTGAGCTTTGCGAAGAAGCCTTAGAAGGCACACTCGACTTGTTTGTTTGCGAACTGACAGTGCAGTTCCTCCCGTCGAAGCGGGACCGTCCTATCGCACCTCGCGCGCGCCGGATGACCTTCGAAGCGCGTGCCATACTCAGCCAAGATGCCGTCTGCATCTCCGACCCGGAAGTGGCGCCTCGTTGCCCCGGCGTTGATCGCTCTTGCACTGCTCAACAGCTCGCTGACGTTCGAGAACGTGTGGCCGACGCCGAAGATCCGGTGGGCGAACGCGATCTCGATCGAACTGGTCGTGTGTGTGCTTCTGCTCGCGATCGCACACCGATGGGCAGGCACACTCGCTCGACGGGTGCTGCCTGCGCTCTGGGTCATGCTCGTGGCCGGTCACTATCTCGATGTCACGGCACCGGGGCTGTACGGACGTGAGTTCAACCTGTATTGGGACTCGCAACACCTCGGCAACGTGACTGCGATGCTGTCGCGCGCGGCACCGACGTGGCTGCTGCTGCTCGCCGCTGTGTCCTTTGTCACCGTGTTCGTTGCGCTGTTCGTGATCGCGCGAATCGCGCTGCGGTGGCTGGCCGCCGCGATGGAGTGGCCGATTGCGCGACGTGCGCTTGGTGCAGCGGCCGGACTACTGCTTGTGATCTTCACAGCGCAGCAACTGTTCGCACAGACCGCGGCAGTCGTGTCGTTCGCGGATGCCGTCACGCCCGCCTACGCGCATCAGGCCCGCTTCGTTCTCGCGATGGTCGGACCGGGCGCGGTCGCGCCTGAACTTGGACCAACTCCCGGCTTGAACAACAGCCTCGCGCGTCTCGCGGGTGCGGACGTGTTGCTGCTGTTCGTCGAGTCCTACGGCGCCGTTACGTACGACACGCCCGCGATCGCTGACGGGCTCGTCGCCAGTCGCGCCGATCTTCGTGCTGCGGTTGCTGAAACCGATCGTGAAGTCGTGACGGCCTACGTCGAATCACCCACGTTCGGCGGATCGTCCTGGCTCGCGCACCTGAGCCTCATTTCGGGTGTCGAGGTTCGCGATCAATACGCGTACACGGCGCTCATGGCGTCGAGCCGCGAGACGATGATCACCAACTTCGCACGACGTGGATATCGAACCGTCGCGCTCATGCCGGGCATGCGCCAGACGTGGCCAGAGGGCGTCTTCTATCACTACGACCAGATCTACGGCCGCGATCTGCTCGACTATCGAGGTCCGGAGTTCGGCTGGTGGAGCATTCCCGATCAATACGCGCTCGCCAAGCTCGACGCGCTCGAGCGCAATCGCCTGTCGCGCAAGCCTGTGTTCGTGGTCTTTCCGACGAGTACGACGCACGCGCCGTTCGGACCTGTTGCGCCGTATCAGCCGGATTGGTCGCGCATGCTCGCCTCGGATGCGTTCGCGAAGGGCGACGTCGAGCGATCGATGGCCGCGACGCCCGATCTCACGAACCTGCGGCCAAGCTACACACACGCGATGGCATACGAGTACGCAACCATCGCGGGCTATCTCCGTCAGCATCCGCGCGACAACATGGTCGTCGTCGCGCTCGGCGATCATCAACCGCCGGCGGCGGTCAGCGGTCGCGGTGCGTCATGGAGCGTGCCCGTTCACGTCTTCGGACGGCGCGGACCGATTCTCGATCGTCTGCTCCAGGAAGGGTTCCGCGATGGACTCGAGCCACATCGCCCACCCATCGGCCCGATGCACGCACTCACCCCGATGTTGCTCGAAGCATTCAGCAGTCCGACGTCCGAAGCGCCACATCGTCTGGCTACGCAGTCGCCTGTCGCTTCAGCCATGCAATATCAACCGCAAACGACCACACCAACAGCGCAAGAGTGATCGCGGCGACGATGTCGCTGATCGGCACCGGGACGATGGGCAATAGTGCTACGCCGAGCCCGACGAGCTGGGCGACCGCGATGCTCTTGCCGCGCAGCGTGGAGCGGAGCGGGCCGGCCATCCAGGGCAGTATCCATCCGGCCACGACGAACCCGTAGCGCATCAGCCCGCACGCGAGGACCCACGCGCCTGCTTTCTCGTGATGCCAGACGAGCATCGACAGGATCAGGATCAGCGCGGCATCAGTTTCCATGTCGAAGCGCGCGCCGAAGGCACTCTGGTGCGCGCTTCGCCGCGCCAGCCACCCATCGAGGCCATCGAGCAGTGCCACGATGGTGACGAAACCGGCTGCGAGCCACGCGCCGCGATCGCTCGGTGTCTCGCCGATCAGTCCGGCGACACCTGCCACGAGTGCTACCCGCAACAGCGTGACGGTGTTGGCGGCGCCAAATCGAGGAAAGGGATGATGGCCGGCAACGCGACCCACGATCGCAACCGCTGCTGCGGCGAAGAAGAGGAAACTTCGCTTGATGTAATCCGCGCCGCTCATCGTCTCCGAAGCGACGATGGGAGCGTAGACAAGGACGACCAGCACACCAGCGAGCACGGCGCGAACGACGCTCGAGCGAAGAGGGCCGCCAGGCAGGCGCCAAAGCGAGGTGGTCATATTGTGAAGGGGTCTGACCCCTTCACAGGTTTTCATTGTAATGTCCGAACATGACTCACGAAGCGCGAGCGTTCTGGGTCGCCGCTCCGGGCCGTGGGGAGATCCGTCCCGAAGTGCTGCGATCGCCCGCTGACGATGATGTGGTCGTGCAGGCGCTGTTCAGCGGGATCAGCCGTGGGACAGAAGCGCTGGTCTTCAGCGGGCGCGTCCCGCAGAGCGAGTGGACGCGGATGCGTGCACCGTTTCAGGAGGGCGAGTTCCCGGGAGCCGTGAAGTACGGCTATGCCAGCGTGGGTCGAGTGGAGTGCGGATCGAGCGAGTTGAAGGGGCGCATCGTCTTCGTTCTGCATCCGCATCAGACACGCTACGTCGTGCCTGCATCCGCGGTCCATGTATTGCCGGCAGACGTGCCGCCAGGGAGAGCGATACTCGCTGCCAACGTCGAGACGGCGTTGAACGGCGTGTGGGACGCGTCTCCTCAGGTCGGCGACCGAGTCGTGGTCATTGGTGCAGGAACAGTGGGCTGTCTCGTTGCGTGGCTGGCCTCGCGCATCGAGGGCTGCGAGGTGCAACTGGTCGACGTCAACCCGCAGCGTCAGCGCGTTGCGCAATCGCTCGGTGTTTCGTTCGCGCAACCTGACGATGCGAGTTGCGACGCGGACATCGTGATTCATGTGAGCGGCTCGCCCGACGGTCTGCGGCAGGCTCTCGACATCGCGGGCTTCGAAGCCACCATCATCGAGATGAGCTGGTTCGGCGATCGACAGGTGGCCCTTCCGCTCGGGGGCGCGTTCCACTCGCGCCGGCTCACAATAAAGTCGTCGCAAGTCGGGCAGGTAGCGGCGTCTCAGCGCGCGCGATGGGATACGCGCCGGCGCATGGCGCAGGCACTATCGCTGCTCGCGGACCCGGCGCTCGACGTGCTCATTACCGGCGAGAGTGCATTCGACGATCTTCCAGACGTGATGGCTCGACTCGCGCACGCTCCCGGCGATGCCCTGTGCCATCGGATCAAGTATCAGTAGAGGAGCCTGAATGTTCAGCGTGACGGTTCGCGATCACGTGATGATCGCGCACAGCTTCAAAGGTGAGGTGTTCGGCCCCGCGCAACGGCTTCACGGCGCGACCTACGTCGTTGACGTGGAGTTCAAACGCAAGACACTCGACAACGACGGCATCGTCATCGATATCGGGCGCGCCACCGACGTTCTGCGACAGACCCTCGCAGAGTTCAACTTCCGGAACCTCGACGAGGTGCTCGAGTTTACCGGACGAAATACCACAACGGAGTTTCTGGCGCAGGTGATCTTCAAGCGGCTCACGGCTGCAGCCAGGCGAGGTGATCTCGGACCCGGCGGCACCGCCGTCGAGCAGATCCGTGTCACTCTGCACGAGTCGCACGTCGCGTCGGCGTCGTTCGAAGACCGGACCGACGCGGTCGACTGATGCAGAAGGCCGCCGCGCTCGTGGTGCCCGGCAACCTCGACTCGCGCACCGGTGGCTACATCTACGATCGCCACGTCGTCGACGGCCTTCGAGCGATGGGCTGGTCGGTGGACGTGCAGTTACTGGACGAGACCTTCCCGAGACCGACAGCCTCAGCGGTCGCGCAGGCCGAAGAGGTGTTCGCGAGGTTGCCGGCCGGCACGGTCACGGTGGTCGACAGCCTGGCCGTCGGTGCGATTCCGGGGATCCTCGAGCAGCATCGGTCGCGTCTTCGAATCGTGGCGCTGATGCACCTGCCGCTCGCGGCGGCCATCGGCATTGAAGAGGGAGCGGCGGCGCAATTCGCGATCGCCGAGCGGCGGGCGTTGGGAGCCGCGTCGCTCGTGATCGTGACCGGGCGCGCGACACTGTCGACGATCGCTGACTACGGTGTTCCTCCTCTCCGAGTGGTCGTCGTTGAGCCGGGCACAGAACCGGCGCCTGTCGCACGAGGGTCCGGAACGTCGAGGGTCGAACTGCTGTCGGTAGGAACGCTCAACCCAGGCAAGGGATACGAGGAGTTGCTCAACGCGTTGACTGCAGTGCCCACCCGAGACTGGCACCTCACATGTGCCGGAAGTCTCTCTCGACATCCGCAGACAGTTGCAAGGATTCGCGCGCTCGTTGACGAGCGACAACTCGACGAACACGTCTCGCTCGTCGGCGAACTCAGCGCCGATGAACTCGGACAGCGTTACGACTGTACGGACGTCTTCGTATTGGCGACGCTAGGCGAAACCTATGGGATGGCGGTCGCCGAGGCGCTCGCGCACGGTCTGCCCGTGGTGAGCACGTCGACGGGCGCGATTCCGGCCCTCGTTGGAACAGACGCCGGCCTGCTCGTGTCGCCGGGCGACGTCCAGGGCCTGACCCATGCGTTGGCCCGTGTCATCGGTGATGCGGATCTTCGCGCGCGCCTGACAGAAGGAGCGCGGCGCGTCCGGCCTACTCTGCCCCGTTGGGATCAGGCGGTCGCCAGAATTGCGGGAGCGCTGGAGTCGATGAGTCGTGGATGAATCTCTCTCCGACTGGCTGGCAGTTCGCGAGCCTGCGGACTTTGCTGCCCGATCGGCAACTCTCGTCGAACACGTCAGACACGCCCTCGCGTCTACGGATACCGTGCGTGGCCTCGATCTCTGCACGGGCACCGGATCGAACCTGCGCTACCTGATCGACCGTCTTCCAGGGCGTCAGACATGGCTCGCGGCGGATCGCGACGCGCGTCTCCTCGAAGAGCTGCCAACGAAACTGAAGACGTGGGCCGATGGGCGCGGTTACTCGATGCACACCGAGGGACGGGTGAGTTCCCTGCGCGGCGGACGCTGTGAGTGCGACGTCGAGACGCGTGCGATGGATCTCGATCGACTCGACGCCGGCCTGTTCGAGGGTCGCAATCTGGTGACGGCGTCGGCGCTGCTCGATCTCGTGTCGGAGTCGTGGCTCCGGCTTCTCGCGGCACGATGTCGTGAGGTGAGCGCAACTGCGCTGTTCACACTCACGTATGACGGGCGATCGTCGTGCGACCCTGTCGAGCCCGAGGACGACATGGTGCGCGACCTCATGAACGTGCATCAGAAAACGGACAAGGGCCTTGGTGGCCGAGCAGAGGGTCCGGATGCGTGGTCTGTGGCCGAACGGGTCTTCACAGAGGCTGGTTACTGTGTGGAGTGCGCGCCGAGCGATTGGTCGATCGGGCCATTTGAGAGGACGTTTCAGCGGATGCTGATCGAGGGCTGGGCGCGGGCCGCCGTCGAGATCGCTCCGGAACGCGCTGACACGATCGCCGATTGGCTTGGCAGAAGACTCGAGCATCTCGAAGCAGGGCGATCGCGGATCGTGGTGAACCACGTGGACATGGTGGCGTGGTAACTCCGCGATTCGACGCGGCCGACATCAAGCGCTACTACGACCGGCATACCGCGTCGTTCATTCGTTTCGGCCAGGGGCGCGCGTCGATTCATCGTGCAGTCTGGGGCCCCAACACCGTCACGCAGGACCAGGCCTTCCACTATGTCGACGACCAGATCGCGGCGCTCGTGCGACGCATTGACGCGCCTCTCTCCGCCGCCCACATCGTGGACCTCGGGTGCGGCGTAGGCGCAAGCCTTTGTTACCTGGCTGAGCGGTTTCCGATCCGCGGCACCGGCATCACGCTGAGTCACGCGCAGGCTGTGATGGGACGAGAGGTCATCGCAGCAGCAGGCCTATCTAACCGAGTCGAGTGCATGGAAGGTGATTACGGCGATCTCCCAGCGACACTGAAACCGGCAGACCTTGCGTATGCCATCGAGTCGTTCGTGCATGGGCCGGTGCCGGAGCGCTTCTTCGAACACAGTCACCGCCTGCTGAAGCCTCGCGGTCTGCTCGTTGTCTGCGACGACCTGAGGGCAGGCGACTCATCGCCAGCGGCTATGCGGGCGGTGGAGGAGTTCACCCGCGGTTGGCACATCAACTCTCTCCTCGATCGAGAAACGATGATTACGATGGCGCGCGACGCCGGCTTCGCACACGAATCCACTGTCGATTTGACTCCACTGCTGGAGCTGAATCGACCGCGCGATCGCGCGATCGCCATCGGGGTCGCGCTGCTCAAGCGGTTGCCCTTCACTGGAGAGCGCTACGACTACGTCATCGGCGGCGACGCACTTCAGACGTGCCTGGCGAAAGGGTGGATTCGGTACGAGCTACAGGTCTTCCGAACTAGATGACTTGGTTCACTGGCGGAACATCTGGATCGTTTCCGTCGGTCGGTTCGGCAGCGGCGTGCAGATCGCAGTCGAACAACACGTCGCCGCCCATCCGGAACACGCGATAGCGCGGCCGGCGACAGTCACTGAGACGGGCGTGCGGCGCCAGTCGTATCGCCGGTCGGCCCTCTCCGATGATCACCGGAGCAATCGCGATCTGAAGCCGATCCAGCAGGTTGGCTTGAAGGAACGCCGACACCGTTACACCGCCACCCTCGACGAACACCCGCCAGCAGCCGCGCGCGCGAAGCAGGAGCAGTGCCTCCGCCACACCGCCGCTTGGATCGTCGCAGTCCACTCCGACGATCGTCGCAGAGCCGATGTGCGTTTCGCCCGGGTCGACGAGCGTGCGCGAGCAGATGTAGAGCGTTGGTCCAGTGTCGTCGGTGAACACGCGATACGTCTGTGCCAGCCTGCGTCCCGGATCGAACACGACGCGGAGTGGATTCGCGCCGGGGACGTGCCGCACAGTCAGCTGCGGATCGTCGCTCGCCACCGTGCCTGCGCCGACGACCACCGCGTCCGAGAGGGCGCGCATGCGATGGAGGTGCACGATGTTGTCGTCGCCCGTCACGAACTGCGAGTCGCCGGAGGGTGTCGCGATGAATCCATCGAGGCTCTGTCCCAGATGGCCGATCGTCATGGGCCGGCTCGAGGTCGCCGAACAGATCGGCAGGTACAGATTCAGCAGCTCCGCTCGCGCATCGCTCGAGGTGAGCAGCGATCGCCAGCCCGCGCCGGGAGACCACAAGAGAATCGCTTCGGGATCTTCAGGCTTGGTCTGCCTCAACTCGGAATGAAGGTCGAGGCCGAATGTGAGCGGGCGTCCGTTCTTGCTGAGTGGCTCCGCAAGAGCTGCGGCGCCGCGGACGATGCTCCACGCGGTTGCGGCGGCTGATCCGTGTTGGCGAGGAGTAGCTTCTACGGCCACTGTGTGCACGCCACTATGCCATACCGTCTCGCGAGATTGCCAAGGGCTACCAAAGCTGGGCAGAGCTTTTTCCGCGTCCGGTGCAATATGCTGACAGGATTCGATTGCGTGCGGCAGCACAGGAGAGACTCGTGATGACC
>CAWFTF010000005.1:0-133609 GCA_963818645.1 uncultured Acidobacteriota bacterium
TGATGTCCCCAGACCTCGAACGCCTCATCCAACTCCAGCACCTGGAAACAATCATCGCCGAGGCGCGGTCAGCTATCGCCCTCCATCCTCAAAGACTCGCCGCGTTCGATGCGCGACTCAACGAAGCCAAAGCGGCTCTCGACTCCGCGAAAGAACTACTCAAGGCCAATGGCGACCGGCGGCGTGAGCTCGAAAAAGACGTCGCGGTCTATCAGGGCCGCCTGACGAAGTTCAAAGACCAGCTCTCGGCCGTCAAGACCAATCGCGAATACACCGCAATGCAGCACGAAATCGCAACCGCCCAGAGCGATCTCGGGGTAGTGGAAGAAAAAGTGCTGGAGCGAATGCTGGAGGCCGACGAGCTCGCCGCCGCCGCGAAGCGGGCGGAAACCGCACTCGCCACGCAGTCGAAGGAAATCGAGGCGGAGCAGAAGGCACTCAATCAGGACCTGGCGTCGACCGAAGTGTCACTCAAGGAATCGACCGAGAAGCGCGCCGCACTCGTGAAGGCGCTCGAGCCCAGACTCGTCGCGTTGTTCGAGCAAGTCGCCAAAGTACGTAAAGGCATCGCAATCTGCAGCGCCACGCGCGACGGGTTGTGCTCGGTCTGCCACGTGCGACTGAGACCGCACGTGTTTCAGCAAATCCGGCAGAACGACACCATCATCCAGTGCGACAGCTGTCAGCGCGTGATGTACTGGGTGCCGCCTCCTCCGCACGTCGAACACCCTGTCGTTCACGCTCCGTGAGCGGAAAGTCAGTCACCATCTACACGGACGGCGCATGCACCGGCAACCCGGGACCGGGTGGATATTGCGCCATCCTCGAATACGGCGAGCATCGGCGTGAGCTCTCTGGCGGGTTTCGTCTGACGACGAACAACCGGATGGAGATGATGGCTGTCATCAAGGCACTCGACGCGCTCAAGGAACCGTGTCAGGCGACCGTTGTCAGCGATTCGGCATACGTCGTGAACGGGATCGCGAAGGGGTGGGCCAAGGGCTGGCGCGCAAAGGTGTGGCGCCGCCAGGGGAAAACGGTCCCGAACTGGGATCTGTGGAATCGGCTGCTCGAGCTCTGCGAATTTCATCGCGTGAGGTTCGAGTGGGTCCGCGGTCACGCCGGTCACGCCGAGAACGAACGCTGCGACGAGCTCGCGGTGGCTGCGGCCGGTAGCTCAGACTTGCCCACCGATCTGGGCTACGAACAGCCACCAACACCGCCCGCTGCGGCAACGTCCAGCATCTTCAACTGAGGCAGAAACGTTTTCGAGTCAGAATCTCTTTGTCAGGTCACGGCTATGTCGATCGAATCTCACGCTGACTGGGAAGGGCTACGAGCGGCGGCACGAGTGGCGCGGCTCACGCTCGACACCCTCGCGAAACAAGTGCGGCCTGGCGTGACGACGGGTGAACTGGACGAGACGGCGGCGCACCTCTTCGCCGCCCACGGTGCTCGCTCGGCACCTGCGTTCACATACGGGTTCCCGCGCACGATCCTCATCAGCGTTAACGACGAAATCGTTCACGGAATTCCCGGAGCTCGCCGCATCACCACGGGTGACATCGTCAAACTCGATGTCACGGTGGAAAAGGACGGCTACATTGCCGATGCCGCGCAAAGCGTCATCGTCATACCTGCCAGCGCGATCGCTCACGATCTCGCGACCTGCGCCCGCGCAGCGTTTCGCGCAGCGCTGACGGTCGCGCGCGCCGGTGTGAAGGTCAACGAAATCGGCCGGGCCGTCGAGCGCGAGGTCCGTCGCCGCGGCTTCTCGGTGATCAAGGGGTTGTCAGGGCACGGTGTTGGCCGCACGATTCACGAAGAACCGACCGTACCCAACTACTACGACCCGTTTCAGACGGATGTGCTGACCGAGGGATTGGTCCTGACGATTGAACCGATGGTCAGCGCCGGGTCAAGCCGCTTCATCCAGGCATCCGATGGGTGGACGCTTCGGACTCGGGACGGCAGCCTGTCGGCTCACCATGAGCACACTCTCGTCATCTCGCGCGGCGCGCCAATCGTCCTCACCGCCCCGGCGGCGTAAGTGACTGCTACTGGATCCCGAGCTCCTTCGTGAGCCTGGCCACGCGATACACCTGCGCCAGCGCCGTCCTCATGAACTCGGGATGCACACCAACCGTCCGGTTCGTTTGCGGATCGAACCAGTAGCTTCCAGCAATCGAATGGATATTGCCGTCGAACGCCAGGCCGACGATGCGACCCGCAGCGTTGACCATGGGGCTGCCGGAGTTGCCGCCAACGATGTCGTTGGTGGTGATGAAATTGGCGTGCGTGTTCATGTCCAGCCGTGGTTTCGCATCGAGCCACGACTTCGGCACCGCGAATGGCGGCGCACCTGTGGCTCGCGCGTAGAGGCGATCGAGTCGCGTGAAGGGGTCAACCATCGTGCCGGCCTCGGTCCATCCGGCGACTGCCGCGTAAGAGAGACGCAACGTGAACGTCGCGTCGGGATAGACCTGCGTGCCATAGATCTTGAAGCGCGCCTCGGCAATCCTCTGCTGCGCCACCGCCTCGATCCCTTGCACTTCCTCGTAGATCTTCCTCAACCGGCGCGATTCGGCGTCGACTTCACGCGCGAGCACAATCATGGTGTCGGTGGATGCACGAACCGACGCGGCACCGCCCTCGAACAACTTCAACCGCTCTTTGGGATCGGCGAGTGATGAGCCGGTCACGAGCTCGCGGGCCCTCTCGTCCGGAGACTTCGCGCCGAGGACCGCTTTCACGATCGGATGATCCGGGCCGAGATACTCACGCATCCGCTCGAGAGAAAACGAGAGGCGCACCTCTTCGAACGCCGGATAGACCGGCGTCGCGGCCTCGATCGCAGGCTTCAGGCGAGCCAGGCCGGCATCGGTGTATTCGCGAAGCCGTTCCGGGTTCGGCTTGGCGCGCTCGTCGGCCGCTCGTACGAGCTGCCGGGCGTAGCCGAAGAGCTCACTGTTGAACGCGGCGCCCCCTTCGAGCCACGTGTACGGAATCAGAATCTCGCGGTAACGCTGTTCGGCGCGGGCGATGTCGTCCCAGGCGCTGCCCGCTGCCGCCGCTGTGGCGTCAGCGTTCACCGCGTCGCGCAGCTTGCGCTCGGCCGCAGCGTGTTGCTCCATCATGCGGTCGTCGAGCAGCGACGCGAGTTGCATGCGACGCACCTTGATCGCGTTCTCTACACTACCGAGATAGTCCTGGGCCGTGCGCTCGGCTTCGGCGGACGTCTTCGAGTACTGAATGATTCGTCCACGCAGCTCGGAAAAACGCAGGAGCCAGAATGGCAGGAACACCTCGCGCTGCGTCTTGAGCTGCGCAACGGTGAGCAGACGCTGCGTCGTGCCAGGATGGCCGGCGACGAACACCGGTTCACCATCCTTGGCACCACCCCACTCAATGGAGAGATGGTCGGGCGTCGACGCCGGTTTGCCGTTCTTGTACACGCGCAGCAGCGACATGTCGAGACACCAGCGAGGGAACTGGAAATTGTCCGGGTCGCCGCCAAATGCGCCGATCGCCTGCTCGGGCGCGAACGTCAGCCGCACATCCTCGTAGCGCTTGTACTTGTAGAGCCAGGTACTGGCCCCCCTGGTACAGCGTGACGGATTCACAGGCCAGCGGCGTGCCGGCCTGCTTCGACGCCTGCTCGCAATTGGCTTCGAGTGTCGTCAGCACCTTGTTGCGGACGGCTGTCGCTTCCGCCGGTTCGACGTCACCGATGGCTTTGACGACACGGTCGGTGACGTTTTCGGTGCTCATCAAGACGGAGGCTTGCGCTCCCTGGCACCGCAGTTCGTCCTCGATCCTCGCAGCGACATAGCCGTTGGCGATGAGGTCGCGCTCCGCGCTCGAGTTGTCGGCCAGGCACTCGGCTACACAGTGGTGATTCGTGAGGACGAGCCCTTCCACCGACACGAATGAGGCCGTGCAGCCGGTTTCGAGACGGACGACCGACTTCTGCACACGTGACAGCCATTGATCGGTCAGCTGCACACCGTACCGCTTCGCGATCTCGGCCTTCGGGATATTGTCGAACGTCCACATGCCCTCGTCCGCCGTAACTCCGGCCGAAAGCGCGAATATCAGGATTGCCAAAACGATTCTCTTCATGGCTGCATCACTCGAACCACTGCCGGAGCATATCTCAGAGCCGCGCGCCACATGTCGCCGAGCTCATTTCGCTTTCTTGAGATTCGCCAGGAACTCGTCCGGTGTTTCGACGCGCAGGTCGTAGCGCAGCGCTGACAGGAAGTGGCGTCGGTTATCGGTGACGACGACACGTGCGCCAGCCGCCCGGGCCAGGTCGGCGATATGGCAGTCATAGATTCGCCCGCCCGCGATCGCGTCATGCGCCGCACTGCGAATCATCGACAGTCGATCGGCCGCCGGCAAATCGTGGATCGCCATCCGCCCGAAGACCTCCTCTTCGAGCAGCGTGACCGCATCAGCAGGGGAAACTCTGAACTCGGGCGGTAGTCGCGTAGCAACGGAATAGAACTCGAGGCAACAGTGCCAGGCGGTGGCGGGAGACTGCACCCGCTTTTCCGCGACGGCATGCAACAGCGACTGTGCCGGGGCACTCTGCGGCCCGAAATCGATCAGGCCCGCCAGAATGACACTCGTGTCCAGGAAGACACTCATGGCCAGCGGTTTCGTTCGTCTTCGACGAGAGCCGCAACATCGACAGGCGGACGGTCGTCTCGGGGCACCGTCGGGCGTGCCACGAGCCGTCGACCTACTCTGATCAGGCGCGGTCCGGCGGCAACCCGTTCGATGCGAATACCGAATTCGTCCGTGGTGATCTCTATCGCCGATCCCGCGGCGAGGCCGATGCGATCGCGAATCCCCGCCGGAATGACCACGCGTCCTGCCTTATCAATGGTAGTTCGCATGCCATTATCATACCCTCCGAAGCCCACTGCGCCGCGCTGCTGCGCTCGGGAAGGGGCCGGGATGCCCTTACGACCGGGCGCGGATCGCTCCCGCGATTCTCGACGACTTGTCCCTCTCTTTGCGGTACGAGGTGAGCACGTCGAGGTGCATCGCCGTGCACAGGCCCGAAGCAAAGATCTGATCCTCGGGAACGCCGGCAAGAACGAGCTGATCGATGTTTGCGAGGGCGACATCGAGGCGCAGGCTGGCCCGTGTGCTCGACCCGCGAGCGGGTGGAGGCGCGAGGAACCAACGATCGATCAGATAACGTTCGTGCCCAGCCGCGGCGAAGGCGTCCACCAGCTCGGTCCCCACTTCATAACAACAGGCGCCGATGTTCGGCCCTATAGCGGCAATGAGATCCTGGGGACGCGTGCCGAACTCACGGCCCAGCGCGTCGACAGCTGCAACGGCCACGCGCGCTACCGTGCCCCGCCATCCGGCGTGTACGGCCGCAACGACACCACGCGTGCGATCCGCCATCAGAAGCGGGACGCAGTCAGCAACCCTGACCGCGATCGCAATGTCTGGCGCGTCGGAGATCAACGCATCCGCCTCTGGCCTCGGCACGGGAATCGGTTGGCCCGTGTGAATGACGACGACGTTACAGCCATGCACCTGTGCGGCCATGGCGGCATCACGAGCCCCCACCGCTTCCGCGAGCGCGCGCACGTCGGCAGCTGATGACAACTCGAGTTGACGGGTCGTAAACAGATGCGGCGCCACGGCCGCAAGCGGACGACAGCGAAGTGCCGCACCCCAGGACTCAACGGTCCACTCGAAACCGTCTGGCACCTGCGGCAGGCTCGTGTAGGATGGAACGGCCACGATGACCATTATAGGAACCGGGCTCGATGCGACCGAGATCGATCGCATCGAGGAGGCGATCAAGAAGTACGGCGACCGTTTCGTCCGGCGCGTGTTCACGGAGGGCGAGATCGCCTATTGCCGCCGCAAGAAGGACTTTGGCCCGTCGTTCGCTGCTCGTTTTGCGGCGAAGGAGGCGGCCATGAAGGCGCTCGGCACCGGGCAATCTCAGGGCGTCTTCTGGACCGGCATCGAAGTCGTTCGTCGGCATGGACCGCCGATGCTCCAGTTTCACGGCGGCGCCGCGACACGATTTGCAAAGATCGGTGGAACGAAGTCGCTGCTCACGCTCACCCATTCCAAGGAATTGGCGATCGCCCACGTGATGCTGCTGCAGGACTGATCGAAGGGTCCGGCTCACCCTGAGCGCAGCGAGGGGTGACAACCGCGGTCGGCACCTTCTCGCGCCACCTCCCGCGCTCGCATTTCACCCCGTCGTAACCCTGCACCTCTCAGTCAATTGCCTCGACGCGTCGCCGCCAGCCGCGCGGCGCGGCGCTTGCCATCTTGCTCTGCGCCAGCGCATCGCTTTCGCACCTCTCGCGCGAAAGCCACCGCAGACGGAGGACGCCGTGGTCGGTACGAATCACACCGAATGACAAGAACAACCCGCCAGGCAAGCTTGCCGACGCGGAGGTCCATTTCACCGAAGGCGAGCTCGAGGGAATGAAGTTGATCGGGTTCGCGGTCTGGGAGCGGCGAACCGGCGGCGGCCGCAACGTGACGTTTCCCGCGCGTCAGTACTCAGTCAACGGCGAGCGCAGGACGTTCGCCTTGCTGCGCCCCACCAACGGCGACGCAACGAAGCAGGACCGCATTCGCGAGATGGTGTTGCAGGCGTACGCCGTTTTCGCGGAAGGCGCCGCGAGCGAATCGTAGGTAACAGGCGACCGAGGACTGGGGACCGCGGATTGAGGACCGTGGACCGACACCCGACGACCGCCTCACTGCTCGTGCAGCATTGCGAGGAGCCGGGCGTTCTCCTTCTGCCGCTTCGGCGGAAGCGTCCATTCGGCTCTCATCGCCTTGTCGGCTTCGGCGCGGAAGAAGGTGTCCTTCATGCCACCGTCGATGATGTCCCACGGCAGCACGTCGTCTCGAGACCGGTCGCGGAAGACGTAGAAGTCGGCATCGATCCCGGCTTCCTTCACGGCGGCGCGCCAGTCGCCGCCGTTGCGTTCGGCCGCTTCGATCGCAGGAGCCACGCGCCGATCTCCGAGAGAGAGCAGCGCCTGGTAAAACGAATGTCGCTCGGACTTGATATTGAAGTAGACGTTGTCGATGTCGGCCATCAGGCCGTGCATCCGCTTGATCTTCCGTCCGATCGACGCGTCGTTTTCCATCGGCAGCCACTGATACGCCGTGCCCGGCTTGGGCACCAGCGGATTGACGCTGCCGACAATTCGACCGACGTGTCCGCGCGGGCGGGCGTGCGTGAGCATGATCTCGCGAAGCTGCAGTGCCAGATCCCGGATGGCGTCCAGGTCGTCATCGGTTTCGGTTGGGATACCGATCATGAAATACAGCTTCAGGTTGTCGAAGCCGGTCGAGAAGATCATGTCCGCCGCCGCCAGGATCTCGTCGTTGGTTATCGTCTTGTTAATCACACGACGAAGCCGATCGGAGCCAGTCTCGGGAGCAATCGTGATGGTCCGCTCGCCGCTCTCGCGCAACAGGCGAAGGATCGTCGGCGTCAGATCGTCCAGGCGCAGCGACGCAGGGCTGATGCTGTAGCCCATTTCGACGAGGCTCGTCAGGATCTCTTCGATCTGCGGGTGGTCGCACAACGCGATCGATACGAGGCCGGCTCGATCCGAGTAAGACTTGGCGCGCCTGGCGAGATCGAGGATTCGGTCCTTGGGGAACGCCCGGACGGGAAGGTAGTTGTAACCCGCCCAGCAGAAACGACAGAGATTGGCACACCCACGTACGACTTCGATCAGGAACCTGGAGCCGAACTCCGTTTCGGGCGTGAAGATCTTCGTGGCAGGCGGATCTGCGGCGTCGGTCGTGCGCAGTGCCGCCTTCTTCACGATCGCGGGAGCCGCGGTCCCTGCCTTGACGACGAAGCTCTCAATCGTGCCGTCGTCGGCGTACTTCACGTCGTAGAACGAGGGGACGTAGAAGCCGCGCTCGGCGACGAGTCGGCGCAACAGGTCCTGTCGATCGCTCGCCTCTCGAAACGCGTGCACGAGCGGCGGAATGAGCGCCTCGCCTTCGCCGGCCGCGATGATGTCGGCAAACAGCGCGAGCGGCTCAGGGTTCACGAACGTCACGGCGCCGCCGATCATCACGATCGGATCGTGTGGCGTGCGATCCGCCGCTCGCAACGGAATGCCTGCCAGTCGCAGCAGCGTAAGCACGTTCGTGTAGTCCCACTCGAACGACACCGAGAGGGCAAAGATGTCGAACTCGCGAACAAGTGTCTGAGACTCGAGCGTGACGAGTCCGGCATTCGACGAGCGCAATGCCTCGAGCTCGCTCTTCGGCGGAAGAAACGTACGCTCGCAGACGATCGCCTCTTCGGCGTTGAAGAGGGAATACACCGTCTGGAACCCAAGGTTGGACATCCCGACGAAGTAGGTATTCGGGAACGCGAGCGCCACGCGCAGCCGGCCGCCGTGGGGCTTGCGCACGTAGCCGACCTCCTTCGCCAGGAGGTCGCGCGCGTGTTCGCGCTGCGACCGTGGCCCCCGCCGCGTGTCTTCTACGCGGTGCGGTGGAGGCCGCCGACGCGTGTCTTGTGCGCGGTGAGGCGGAGAGGATTGCGGCATGGAACGTCGGGACACTGAGCCCGGACTCGAGCGATCACTGACGCGAGAGCTGCGGCTCAGCCGCCGACGCTCCCGCCTTCCGTGGGTCTACTCAGTGTACCACCGGCCGCCGCCCGCCCCTGGTCGCCGGCCTTATGTCTGTCGCCTCAGAAAGGCAGGCACGTCGAGGGGCGAGCTTGCCTCAAACACGTTTTCACCTGCCGACACTCCCGGCGCGCTTGTGCCCAGGCCCGAAAGCGAGAGTTCGACGACCGGCCGCCGACTGACGCCCACGGTCGGAGGCGCACCCGGCTGAAGAGTCGTCGCCGGCGCCTCGGTCATGGTTGCCGCGCCGCGTGGCCTCGCACCGCCTGCCGCGGCCACCTGTTGTGGGATCTCGGCCGGCTGGCTCAAGTGAGCCGTGTAGACATTCAGATCCACTGGCGTAACCGGAGCTGCCTGCGGGGCCTGGCGTGAAGCTACCTTGCGATCGAAGCCGGTTGCGATGACCGTGATCTTCACCTTCCCGGTGAGTGTCGGATCGACAACCGCACCGAAGATGATGTTCGCGTCCTCGTGCGCCGCCTCCTGGATGACACAGGACGCCTCGTTGACCTCGACCAGCGACAGATCGGGCCCACCGGTCACGTTGATGATCACCCCACGCGCACCGTGGACCGTGCTGTCCTCGAGCAGCGGGCTCGCGATCGCGCGCTGCGCGGCCTGCATCGCGCGGCCGTCGCCCTCCGACGTACCGGTGCCCATCATCGCGACGCCCATGCCGGACATGATCGTTTTCACGTCCGCGAAGTCGAGATTGATCAGGCCGGGCACCAGGATCAGATCCGAGATGCCCTGAATCGCCTGTCGAAGGACGTCATCCGCCAGCGTGAACGCGTCGGTCAGCGGCGTCTTGCGATCGATGATCGAGAGCAACCGCTCGTTGGGAATCGTGATGACCGTATCGACGCACTCGCGCAACGCCTCGAGCCCAGCCTCTGCCTGCATCAGGCGCTTCTTTCCCTCGAAGCGGAACGGCTTGGTGACCACCGCGATCGTGAGCGCCCCCAGCTCGCTCGCCAGGCTCGCAATCACGGGCGCAGCGCCCGTCCCGGTGCCGCCGCCCAGCCCCGTCGTCACGAAGATCATGTCGGCGCCCGATAGCTGCTGAATGATCGCGTCCGTGTCTTCGAGAGCCGCGTTGCGCCCGATGTTCGGGTCGGCGCCCGCACCCAATCCCTTGGTCAGCTTGCGGCCGATCTGGATCTTGACGCCTGCCTTGTTGTGATCGAGCGCCTGCACGTCGGTGTTGGCCACGATGAACTCAACGCCGCCAAGGCCGACCTCCACCATCCGGTCCACGGCGTTGCTTCCGCCACCGCCCACGCCGACAACTTTGATCTTGGCTCCGTTCCGATGTTCCGGCGCCAGCGTCAGTCGGAGCGAATCTGCCTCGCGACTCTCGCGACCCTTGCGCCCGTCGTGATCTTTCATGTCAGACCTCCCGAAGTTCGAACGTCCCGTTCTAAAAGAATTCTTTGAATATCGACCTGAGCTGCGACACGACGCGGCTGAAAGCGCCGCCCTGGCCTCGTTGTTCTGTGACTCGATTGCGATGCGCGTAAAGAGCGACGCCAACCGGCGTGGCAAAGACCGGACTGCTGATGTGGTCGGCCAGGCCACCGATACCAATCGGAATCCCTCGCCGAATCGGCAAGTCGAAGATCTGCTCGGCGATCTCGGGCATTCCTTCGAGGATGGCGCCGCCACCAGTCAGCACGATTCCTGAGTTGAGCGACTTCTCGTAGCCGGCACGTCTGATCTCGTCCCAGACCAGATGGAAGATCTCTTCGGCGCGCGGCTGGAGGATCTCCGAGAGAATCCGTCGCGCCATGAGGCGAGGCTTGCGGCCGCCAACGCTGGCCACTTCGATGGTGGCGTCTTCGTCCACCATCGACGAGAGCGCGCAGCCTGACTTGCGCTTGACCTTTTCCGCATCGGGGATCGGTGTGCGAAGCCCCACCGCGATGTCGCTCGTGAAGTGATCGCCACCGACTGCGACAACAGCCGTGTGCCACAGGTGTCCGCGTTCGTAGATCGCAAGGTCCACCGTGCCGCCGCCGATGTCGACGAGCGCAACACCGAGTTCCTTTTCATCTGGCGTCAGCACGGCCTCGGCCGCAGCCAGTTGCTCGATCACCGTGTCGACAACCTGCACGCCCGCCCGATTGACGCACGCGACGATGTTCTGGGTTGACGACGCAGCGCCGGTCACGACGTGAACGTTGACCTCGAGCCTGGCGCCGGTCATCCCTTCCGGTGCCCCGATGCCATCCTGCTCATCGACCACGAAGTCCTGCGGGAGGACGTGCAGGATTTCGCGACCGGTTGGCAGCGCCACTGCCTTTGCGGCATCGATCGCTCGCCGCACATCTTCGCGGGATACCTCGCGATTCTTGCCGGCCACCGCCACTACGCCGCGGCTGTTGAACCCTTTGATGTGTGGACCAGAAAGCGCGAGGTGCACCAGGTCGATCTCGATGCCGGCCATCAGCTCCGCTTCTTCGATCGCCTTCTTGATCGAAGCCACAGCGGCCTCGAGATTGACGACGACACCACGTTTGATCCCGCGCGACTCAGAGACGCCGATGCCGACGACGTTGAGGCTGCCGTCCTCGAGGCTTTCGCCGACGACGCAGGCCACCGTCGACGTGCCGACGTCGAGCCCAACTAGATACTGCTCTTTACGAGCCACCTGAACTCCTTCCGCTCCTAGCCGCCGCGCCGTGTTGGTGGCGCCGACCGCTTGCTGCCGTTCTCGGTCTGCTTCGGTGACGCGACCGAAGTGCGAGGCCGCACACTCTGCGGTCTGACGTACACCCGTTCATCGAAGCGCAGATCGACGTAGTCGATGTCCGGCACTCGCTCGCGAAGTGCCGGCATGAGATCGAGGTATGACTGCAGCCGCTCCGTGAAGCGCTCGTCGCCAACCCGCAGCAGCGCTGTGTCGCCCTTGAGCAGGACGATGGCGTTGCGCGAATCGGTGACATCGATCTGCGAGACCTGCCCGGCGAGCTTGGGTCTCCGTGCCAGCTCGCTCATGAGGCGGCCTGCCAGCGCGGCGCGTGCCTGGTCCATCGACTGGTCCTCTTCACCTTTCGGCGACAGTCCGTCGACAATCGGCAGATCGAGGTCAGCGTAGTTGGGACCGAATTCGTCGATGACCGTGCCGGTCTTGTCGATCAGGTAGAGCGTCCCTTTGATGCGGCCGATGCCGATCGGCTGACGTTCTTCGATCGCGACAGCCAGCGTCCCTGGAAACATCCGGCGGATCGACGCCTCCTCCACCCACGGCGACATGAGCAGCTTCTGTCGCCAGCGTTCGAGATCTGTCATCACGATGCTGGTGCCAGACAGCCCATCGAGCAGGCCGAGGACTTCACCGCGCGACATGCGCTGATTGCCCTGCACCGTGATGCGCGTCACCGTCAACGCGTCTGACGCCAGCACAAAACCGATGGTGAAATACAGCGCGAACCCGGCGACGAGGCACGTGGTGCCGACGCGGGCGATGGTCCACCATGGGGGCTGCCACCATCGGCGCTTGCGCGCAGGGCTCACGCGCGAGCGCCGGAATCGCTTGTCCGCTGGAGCGGCAACCGGCGTCATGACGCGGGCCCCCGCACATCGAGCGCTTTCATCAGTCGCTTTGGCAGGGTTCCAATCGAGCCGGCACCCAGGGTGACGATGGCATCACCTGGTCGAACGATTCGCTGCAGCGTGGACATCACATCGTCCAGCGTTCGAGCGACGTGCACCGGGCGTCCGGATCCCGTTCGAATCGACTCCGCCAGCCGATCAACTGTGACGCCTTCGATCGGGTCCTCGCCCGCGGCGTAGATGTCGGCCAGCACGATCTCGTCGGCGTCACGGAGCGCGGGACCGAACGCATCCAGCAAGTGCGCCGTTCGCGAGTGACGATGCGGCTGGAACGCGATCACGAGCCGGCGCTCGAGCGTCGCCCGCGCCGCGGCCATCACCGCCGCGATCTCAGTCGGGTGATGGCCGTAGTCATCGACGATGAGCACGCCGTTGACTTCGCCGTGACGCTCGAAGCGGCGCTCCGCGCCACTGAAGCTCGCGAGCGCAGCCGCGATGCGCTCGAAATCGAGGCCGACCTGTGCACCAACGGCCACCACTGCCAGCGCGTTCTGCAGATTGTGGCGGCCTGGCACCGATAGCTCGACCCGGCCGAGCGTCTCGATGCCATTCGCGCCACGGCGGTGCACGATGCAACGGCCGCCAAAGGTGCCGAGCTCGACGTCAGTCGCAAGAATGTGCGCATCCGCGTGGTCGATTCCGTAGGTCACGAGGCGGCGCCTGACACGCGGGAAGACGGCGCGCAGGTTGGCATCATCGGCGCACGCCACGGTGGCGCCATAGAACGGCACCTTGTTCACGAACTCGACGAACGCATCCTGCAGCGACGCCAGACTTCCGTAGCTCTCCATGTGTTCGTCGTCGATGTTGGTCACGACGGCAATGGACGGCCACAGCATGAGGAACGAGCGGTCGCTTTCGTCGGCCTCAGCAACCATGTAGTCGCCGCGTCCGAGACGTGCATTGCTTCCGAACGCGCTGAGCCGGCCGCCGATGACAGCCGTCGGATCCAGTCCTGCACGTTCGAGTACCAGCGCAATCATCGAGGTCGTCGTCGTCTTTCCGTGCGAGCCGGCGACGGCGATCGAGAAGCGCAGGCGCATCAGCTCGGCCAGCATCTCGGCTCTCGGGATCACCGGGATGGCGCGGGCGCGAGCCTCCACGATCTCCGGGTTGGTCGCCCGGATCGCAGACGAAAAGACAACGACGTCTGCGTTGCCCACCTGCTCCGCTCTGTGCCCCTCGAACACCATCACGCCAAATGACTGCTCCAACCGCGTTGTGACGTCGGAATGCCGCGCGTCCGACCCGCTCACCGCGTATCCGAGATTCGCCAGCAATTCCGCGATCCCGCTCATGCCGATTCCGCCGATCCCGACGAAATGCACGTGTCGAGTGCGGCCGAGCATTAGTGACACATGCAGTTCCGGGTTCCTGGAACTGTCGATCTCACTTCGCCATCTCCGCCACTTTGTCGACGATGACGTTGGCGGCGTTCGGCTTCGCCAGACGAGCGGCGGCTTCACCCATCCGTCGCCGCTCTGCTGCGTTGTCAACGAGCGACAGGATTTCGCGCGCCAGTCGCTCTCCCGTGAGCTCTCGCTGCTCGACCATCGTTGCCGCGCCACCGCGAGCAAGAGCCTCGGCGTTCTTGCGCTGGTGATCGTCGGTGGCTCCTGGAAACGGAATGAGAATCGAGGGGCGTGCCGACGCTGTCAGCTCCGCGAGCGTCGTCGCCCCTGATCGACAGACCACCAGGTCGGCCGCTTTCATCTCCCGATCCATCGTGAACAGGAACGGCTCGACCCGGGCTTCGAGCCCGGCGCGCCGGTAGCCATCCCGGACCATCTCCAGATCCCGTTCTCCTGTCTGGTGCGTGATGGCCACTGCAGATGGAGAGGCAGCCAGCCGCGGCGCCGCCTCCACCATGGCCACGTTGATCGCGTGCGCGCCCTGAGAGCCGCCAAAGACTAGGACCCGAGCCGCTCCAGGCGGCGAACTGTGTTGCCCATACGCCTCCTCACGAAAGAACTCCGGTCGAACCGGATTACCAGCGACGAATGCCTTGCCCCCGAACACCGCGAGGCTCTCCTCATACGTGACCGCCGCCGCGCTCACCAGTGACGCGAGCAGGCGATTGGTGAGTCCGGGTACCGCGTTCTGCTCCATGAGCAACGTCGGGATCCTTCGCAACGCCGCGAGCCCGACCACCGGGCCCGAGCTGTACCCACCAACGCCGATCACCACCGACGGACGACGACGCGAGAGAACGCTCCAGGCATCGCGGGCACTTGCCGGCAGAAGCGAAAGCCCGCGGAGCAGTGATGGCAGTGACTTGCCCTTGAGACCGGCGCTGCGAATCACGTCCAGCGTGAAGCCTTCGCGCGGCACGACGCGCGACTCGATCCCGGCGGCGGTGCCGACGAAGGTCACCTGCGCGTCCGGAAAGCGCGCGAGAAGCGCCCTCGCCACCGCTATGCCCGGATACAGATGCCCTCCCGTTCCACCACCGGCGATCAACACGGATAGCGCCACTCATTCCTCGTGCTGCGACACGTTCAGCAAGACGCCCATCGCCAGGAGGCTGATCATCAAAGACGACCCGCCCGAGCTGACGAGTGGGAGTGGGATGCCCTTCGTCGGAAGAAGCCCCAGCACGACGCTGATATTCACGAGCGCCTGCACGGCGATCATCGCGGTCAGACCAAGCGCGAGGAACGATCCGAATGCGTCCTGCGCGCGCAGCGCGATACGCACGCCGCGCCAGGCGATGACGCAGAAGCAGATGAGAACAGTCGTCGCGCCGAGCAGACCGAGTTCTTCGCCGATCACCGCGTAGATGAAGTCGGTGTGCGGCTCGGGAAGGAAGAACAGCTTCTGCACGCCGCCCATGAGGCCGCGCCCGAATACGCCGCCTGTGCCGACGGCGATGAGCGACTGCATCACCTGGAATCCGTCGCCAAGCGGATCGGCCTCGGGGTTCATGAAGGCGAGAAGCCGCCGCAGTCGATAAGGAGAGCTCGCGATCAGGAAATAGAGGACAGGTGCCGCGGCCAGCACGGTGCCGACCAGGTAGCGATAGTTCAATCCCGCAGCAAAGATCATCGCGGCGACGGCCATGAGCAGCGAGATCGCGGTGCCGAGATCGGGCTCCAGAAGAATCAGACCGGCCATCGCACCAACGACGATGGCGATCGGCAGCAGCGAGTACGAGACCTCGTCGATGCGATGCATGCGGCGCTCGAGTGTCAGCGCCGTGAAAAGGATGGCGGCGATCTTGGCGATCTCGGACGGCTGGATGCCAAGGCCGCCGACGTTGAACCAACGACGTGCCCCGTTGATCGGCGCACTGAAGAGCACGAGGACCAGCAGCACGCAGACCGCGCCCGTCAGCGACCAGATGAACGCCTCGTTCCTGTAGGTGCGGTAGTCGATTCGCATCGACACCGCCAGCGCGACCAGGCCGAGCAGGGTCCACATCGCCTGGCGCGTGAGGAACATGTAGGCCTGACCGTATCGGTCGAGCGCCAGCGCCGCTGAGGCGCTGTACACCATCACCACGCTGACGCACACGAGCAGCACGGCCGCAGTGAAGAGAATCCGGTCCGATTTGAGCTTTCTGGCCATCCTTCGCTACCGCCCCATACTCGAGCGCCCCATAACGACCGAAATATCTGCAGGCCCGATATCGGGACCCGCTCCACGGGATAACGTGGGCCGGGCCTTGCTTCTTTCGAGACCCGGCGTCACGAGATCGGCTAAGATCCCGATCCCTGTTCGAACGCGTAAGCGGTCAGCAGTCATCAGTCGGCGCGTGGGGTGGGACACCCACCTCGCAGACCGGGGTAGCCTGCGTTCCCAGCGGTAAGCTCCTGCCCGCGCCGGCCGACTGACGACTGCTCACTGCTCACGCGATTTCAGCCGCTCAACCTCCTCCTTGAACGCCCGTCCCCGTTCCGCATAGTCGCGGAACCAATCGAAGCTTGCGCACGCTGGTGCGAGCAGCACGATGCCGTCGGGCCGCGCCGCTTCGTACCCGCGTTCAACGGCCTCTCTCATCGACGCCGCATCGATCACCGGCAACAGATCGGCGAGCGCCTCGCGCACAAGCGGCGCCGCCTCTCCCATCGCCACGACCGCCCGGCCTCGCGACGCGAGCGCCTCACGCAGATCGCGGAAGTCGCCGCCCTTGAAGTGCCCACCCACGAGCGCGACGAGACGACCGGGAAAGCTTTCGATCGACCGGCGCGCCGCTTCGACATTCGTCGCCTTCGAGTCGTTGACGAACGTGACCCCGCCGACGCGACCGGACGGCTCCATCACATGCTCGAGTCCGCGGAAGCTCTTGAGCGATGCCACCATCGCGCTCGTGCTGATGCCGGCAACGGATGCGGTCGCCACTGCTGCGACGACGTTGCCCAACATGTGCCTGCCGGTCAGCTCCACCGCGGACACAGGAACCAGGCGCTCTGCCGATGTCGCCGTGCGACGGACGATCCACTCGCCCTCGACTGAGAAGCCCTCGCTCGTCGATCCAAGCGGAGAGAAGCCGACGCGCCTGCTCGCGATGCCTTCGCTGTGAGCCATCACGATCGGATCGTCGAGATTGACGACCGCCCAGTCCTCCGCTCGCTGATTCGCAAAGATGTGCGCCTTCGCGCGCGCGTACTCCTCGACGTTGGGATGGCGATCGAGATGGTCGGCGGCGAGATTGAGCCAGAGTGCGATCCACGGCCTGAACGTCGTCGTCGTCTCGAGCTGAAAGCTGCTGACCTCGACGGCGTGGATCGTCTCGGGCGTAGAGTCTTCGACCTGCGACGAGAGCGGCACGCCGATGTTGCCGCCCACGAGTACTCGCCTGCCGTCCGCCGCAATCATTCGACCAAGCAGCGTCGTCGTGGTGGACTTCCCTTTCGTTCCCGTCACCGCGATCACGCGACCGCGAAGCCATCGAGATGCGAGCTCCACTTCTCCGATGACTTCCACTCCGCGCGTGCGAGCCGAGACCAGGCCCGGCTCGTCCGGCGGCACTCCAGGACTCGTGACGACGAGGTCGGCGGAGTCGAAGGTCGCGGCGCTGTGGCCACCGAGCTCTATCTCGATGCCCACGTGCCGCAGCGCAGACGCCTGCTCGAAGTCCTCACGTCGTTCAGTCATCAACACCCGCGCCCCTCGCCGGAGAAGCAGTTCCGCCGCCGCAATGCCGCTTCGCGCTGCTCCGACAACCACCACTCGCCGACCGCGAACCGAAAAGTCGCCATCTGCCACACCATCACCGCAGCTTCAACGTCGTGAGGCTGAAGAGCGCAAAGATCACCGCGACGATCAGGAACCGCGTGATGACTTTCGGCTCGCTCCAGCCGAGGAGCTCGAAATGATGGTGGAGCGGCGCCATCTTGAAGACGCGCTTCCCGGTCAGCTTGAACGAGGCGACCTGGATGATCACGGAGAGCCCTTCGAGCACGAAGACTCCACCAACGATCGGGAGCAGCAACTCCTGCTTGATCAAGATCGCGACGGTGCCCAGGGCGCCTCCAAGTGCCAGCGACCCGACATCGCCCATGAAGATCTCGGCGGGGTACGAGTTGTACCAAAGGAATCCCAGGCTCGCGCCAACCAGCGCGCCGCAGAAAATCGTCAGCTCGCCGGCAGGCGGAAACCGCACGAGCAGAAGGTAGTCGGCGAGGACCGCGTGCCCCGTGACATACGCCAGCGCGGTGTACGAGGCGGCGGCGACACCAAACGTGCTGATCGCCAGTCCGTCCAGACCGTCGGTGAGATTGACGCCGTTGCTCGCGCACACGAGCACGAAGACGGCAAACAGGATGTAGACGTAGCCGAGATCCGGAATGAGGTTCTTGAAAAACGGGAAGATCAACCGCGTGCTGTAGAGCGGCGGATTCAGCTCCGAGAGGTAGAGCACCGACGCACCAACTGCCACCCCGACGATGATCTGTCCCGCCATCTTGTAGCGGGGAATCAGTCCGTGATGAGAGCGACGCGTGATCTTCAGGTAGTCGTCGGTGAAGCCGACCGCGCCGAAGCCGACCGTCGCCATCGTCGCGATCCAGACGTACGGGTTCGACAGATCCGCCCACAGCAGCGTCGGCACGACGGCTGCCGTCACGATCAACAGACCGCCCATCGTCGGCGTGCCGGCCTTGGCGCGATGTGACTGCGGTCCTTCCTGACGAATGATCTGGCCGATCTGAAAATCGCGCAGGGTGCGAATCAGCCAGGGACCGAACAGGATGCTGATCGCGAGCGCCGTCAAGCTCGCCGCCGCCGTACGGAACGTGATGTACCGCGTGACGTTCAACGCGCCCAGAACGGGGGCGAAGTTGGCGAGTGGCGGCAACAGGTAGTAGAGCATCAGCCAAGTTCCGCCACGAGTCTGTCGGCTACGACATCCGTTCTGGTGCCTCGCGAGCCTTTCACGAGAACCAGATCGCCAGCTTCAAGCGCTTCGACGACTGCGGGCGCTGCCTGTGCACTCGTCTCGAAGTAGAAGACCTGGGACGACGTCATGCCTGCCGCGATCGCGGCGTTGGCCAGGGCGCGCGCGGCGGGACCGCCGACGGCGAACAAGCGGCTCAGACCGGCGGCGGCGGCCGCGCCGACCGCACGCTTCGTGCATGGCGATCGAGTGATCGCCGAGCTCGAGCATCTCTCCGAGCACCGCAATCGCTCTCGTGTCGCGCGCTTCATGCGCGACCACTTCAAGAGCGCGACGGAGCGCGGTCGGGCTCGAATTGTAGGAGTCGTCGATCAGCGTGATGTCGCGGCGCAGCAACCGGACGGCGCCACGCCGATCGGCCGGCTGAAGGCGCGCGATCTCATTGGCGATGTCGTCGAGACCGATGCCGCACTCGAGCGCAACGGCCGTGGCGGCCAGCACGTTCATCAGATTGCCGCGTCCGAGGAGTGCCGTTTCGATCGTCCGTTCGCCGGCCGGTGTCTGGATGTCAGCACTCATGCCGCGGATGCCGCGATCGCGGATGTCGCGCGCGCGAACCGTTGCGCCACCGGCCTCACCGAAGGTCAGGACCTGTCCTGGAAAGCGCGCCGCCCGCGACATCACGCGCGGATCGTCTGCGTTGCAGACCAGCACGGTGCCGGCATCCGCACGCTCGAGAATCTCGCCCTTCGCATCCGCGATCGCGTCGGCGGAGGCAAAGAAGCCGAGATGGGCGTCGCCCACGTTGGTCCACACCCGCACATCCGGCGCCGCAATCTCGACGAGCGTGCTGATTTCGCCGGCGTGGTTCATCCCCAGTTCCATCACGGCGACGTCAGGCGCAGTTCGCAACTGCATCAGCGAGAGCGGCAGACCGATGTGGTTGTTCAAATTCCCCTTGTTCTTCACCACCACGAATCGCGTGGCCAGGAGCGCCGCGATGGCCTCCTTCGTCGTCGTCTTTCCTGCGCTGCCCGTGATCGCGATCACCTTCGTCGCGACGGCGGTGCGTACTGCATGTGCCAGACGTTGCAGCGCCGCGAGCGTGTCGGGCACTTCAATCGTTCTGGCGTCCTCTTGCACCCGGCCGCGCTCGACAATCGCTCCAGCGGCACCGCCAGCGAGCACGTCGGCGACGAATGCATGTCCGTCGAACCGCGGTCCGCGCAGCGCCACGAAGAGATCCCCCGCCCGCAGCGTCCGGCTGTCGGTGACAACATCGCCAAGGGCGCGATCGGCGCCGTCCCGCTGCGGCGGCGCGCCCACTGCGCCAGCGACCCAACCGAGCGTGAAGTTGATCGCCGTCACACGGCCCGCGATTTCAATCGTCGCGATGTCAATGCCTCCCTTGCCACCTCGACGTCATCGAATGAAAACGTTTGACCACTGACCTCCTGGTACTTCTCGTGACCCTTGCCCGCGATGAGCACGACGTCACCAGACGCGGCCAGTGCCGACGGCCTCGAGAATCGCGTCACGGCGATCGGGTCGAATCAGGATTTCGGCGCCACTCTGTCGGACCTCGGACTCCGCCCCACGCTTGACCTCGTCGATGATGCGGTTCGGATCCTCGCTGCGCGGGTTGTCCGACGTGATCACCACGATGTCGCTGAGACGCGCGGCGACCATGCCCATCAGTGGCCGCTTCGTCCTGTCCCGATCGCCACCCGCACCGAAGACCGTGATGAGGCGCTGCACAGCCATCGGCCTCGCCGTCTCCAGCAGGTTCCGAAGCGCGTCGTCGGTGTGCGCATAGTCCACAACCACCGTGACGTCGTCAGTCGGGCTCGAGGCGATTTCGAATCGGCCGGGAACGCCCGCGAGACGATCGAGCCCCTGTTCGATGGCAGCCGTCGGCACGTCGAGCGCGCTCGTCGCAGCGACGGCCGCGAGGATGTTGTAGACGTTCGGTCTGCCCACCAACTTCGAACGCACGCGAATCACGCCCTTCGGCGAGCGAATGTCGAACTGCAGGCCGTCGAGCGAATACGACAGCGAGCCTGGAGCGACCATCGCCGACTTCGTCAGCCCGTACGTGATCGGACTCTTGACGATCTCGACAAGCGATGCGCCACGCGGATCGTCGATGTTGATCACGGCCGGCGCGTCGTCCGGCAGCATCTCGAACAGTCGACGCTTCGCCGCGAAGTAGTCGTCCATCCCCGCGTGAAAGTCGAGATGGTCGCGCGTCAGGTTGGTGAAGATGCCGGCCGCGAACCGGATGCCGTCAACCCGTCTCAGTGCGAGCGCGTGGGACGAGACCTCCATGACGCACGCGCCGCATGCTGAGTTCAGCATCTCGCGCATGAACGCCTGCACGTCGGGAGCCTCGGGAGTCGTACGCGTCGCCTCGAAGTCGCGGTTGCCGAGTCGATAGGTCACCGTGCCCATCAACCCGCACTTGATCCCGGCGGCTTCCAGAATCGCGCTGACGAGATAACCGGTCGTCGTCTTGCCGTTCGTGCCCGTGATGCCAATCACGCGCATGTGATGGCTTGGATGACCGTTGAACTCGGCCGCCAGGTGCGCGAGCGCAAGCCGCGCGTCGGCCACCGTGATCCACGGCACGTCGGCCTCTGCCGCCGCGCGCTCTGAAACGATGGCGGCCGCGCCGGACGCGATCGCCTGCCGCGCGAACTCGACGCCGTCCATCTTCAACCCGCGCAGCGCCACGAACACCGAGCCTGGCGTCACCTGACGCGAGTCATGCGTCACACCTGTGCATGTTTTCTGCAGCGCGGTGTGGCCAGCCGACAACGCGCGCTCGTCGAACGCCACACGTGGTCTCAGCGCGCGCAGCAACTGCTCGACCGTCATGGCGCCTCGGCACTCGCGATGCGCTCGATCGGATGACGAGCGAGCGTCAACACCACGGTGGCACTGGAATCGATCGGCGAACCTGCAGCCGGCCACTGGTCTACGACGAGACCTGCGCCGCGCACCTGTGCCGCGCATCCGAGTCGCGTCAGGATTGCAACGGCTTCGCGCGCGCTCAGACCGGTGAGATCGGGGACCTGTGAGGTCGATGCGCTGGCCGCGAGCGACACGAGCGGCTGGGGCTGCACTGGTCCAGCGGTCGCAACCGGCACATCGTCATCGGGGCGGCTGGCAAACACCGGCGCTGGCGGGTCGATCGAAGGCGGCACACCGTATTGCCTGACCGCCGCCGTCGCGATCTTCTGGAAGATCGGCGCCGCCACGACGCCGCCGTACGGCGACACTTTGTGCGGCGAATCGACGACGACAACGATGGTGAAGACCGGCTTGCGCGAAGGCAC
The DNA here is from genome assembly GCA_963818645.1 of uncultured Acidobacteriota bacterium. Taxonomy (GTDB): domain Bacteria; phylum Acidobacteriota; class Vicinamibacteria; order Vicinamibacterales; family UBA2999; genus Gp6-AA40. The sequence continues at coordinate 21,960 of CAWFTF010000005.1, forward strand.
GAAGCCGACAAACGACACGTTGTAGTCGGAGTGGCCTCGGTAGCTGCCGTTGAGGAGCTTCTTCGCCGTACCCGTCTTGCCAGCGACGGTATAGCCGTCAACCCTTGCCAGCTTCCCGGTGCCATCGGTGACGACGCGCTCCATGATCTCGGTGAGCGTCGCCATGGTGCCGGCGCTGACGACGCGCTCGAGAACTTTATGAGGGACCGGCAAGCGACGACCGTCGCGGATCACTGCGCGGACGGCGCGCGGCTGAACCAGTTCGCCACCATTCGCCACCGCGCTCACCGCCGTAGCCATCTGGAGCGGCGTCACGCCGACCTGATAGCCCATCGCGACCGAGGCCAACGCGCTGTCGTTCAGCGATTCCGGATCCCAGACCATCCCCGGGCTCTCGCCGCGGAAGTCCGGTGAGCTCGGGCGTCCGAAGCCGAACTTCTTGACGTAGTCGCCGATCTTCTGAGGTCCGAGCTTCAGCGCAACTTTGATGGCACCGACGTTGCTCGACTTCACGATGACGTCGGCAAACGAGAGCACGCCGTAGTTGTGATCGTCGCTGATGACACGCGATCCAAACCTGATGTTGCCCGCGCTCGCATCGATGATCGTGTCCGGACTGACTGCCTTCTCTTCGAATGCTGCGCTCGCGGTGACGATCTTGAAGGTGGATCCCGGCTCGTAATAGTCCTGAATCGCGCGATTGCGTCTCGTCTCCGCACGCGCGTCGCGATAGATGTTCGGGTTGAACGCGGGGAAGTTCGCCAGCGCCAGGATCTCGCCGGTGTAGGGATCCATGATGACCGCCGATCCCGCCGACGCGCCGCTCGACTCGACCCCGGCACGCAACTCGCGCTCGGCGACGTACTGCAGGTACTGATCGATTGTCAGCTCGAGCGACGCACCCGTCGTTGGCGGCCGTTCGATTCGGCTGAATGCGTGCCGGCGCGCGTCGGTCTGAACGAGGATCGTGCCCGCCTTGCCGCGGATGAGTGAGTCGTAGGTCCCTTCGATCCCGCCGAGCCCGATGTTATCGACACCGACATAGCCAAGCAGGTGCGACGCCAGTTCGCGGTTCGGGTAGCGCCGCTGGTTCTCGCGAATGAATCCGATGCCTTCCATCTGCAGGTCGGCCACACGTCGCGCCTGATCGGGCGACACCTGACGACGGACGTAGGCAAAGTGCTTCCCTTTGCGGATGCGGTCGGCCATCGCTCGACGATCGTCGCTGGCACAGTCGCGGAGCGCATCGCAGAGAGTCGCTGCCGCCTGGTCGGGGTCGCCCAGTTCGGTCGGAACGGCGTAGATCGTGTCCGCGTCGACACTGCGCGCAAGGATCCGACCGTTGCGGTCGAGAATCTCGCCTCGCTTGGCGGGCGAGGGGATGGTGCGTGACTGCTGGCGATCGGCGCGGGCGCTGAGATCGGCGTACCTGAACACCTGCAGATACACCAGCCGTGCTTCAATCGCGACCGACCACGCAAGCAGAACGCAGAAGGCGACTGTCAGTCTCTTCTTGAGCGTGGCGCGCCAATTGTTGGCGGACTTGTCGGCCACCGCGGACTCCGTTTCGATCTACCGACGTGCCACAACTGAGCGTGGCGGTACCGGCGCGGGGGCGACTCGCTCGATCACCGTCGAATCGGTCGGCGTCGGCGCCACCATGTGGAGCTTGCCGGTCGCGACGCGCTCGACGCGCGCGGGTGCCTTCAACGTCTCGACCTCGAGACGCAGGTGCCGGTTGACCAGCTCCTCTTCCGCGCGCTCCTGCAGCATCTGTTCGTACTTGTAGCCGTGCTGCTGCAACTCGAAGTGCTGCCACGCCGAGAAGAGAAGCACCGCGACCAGGAACAGACCGATGCCCATCGAGCGCCACATCTCGCGATGCCGCTCGCGATCGATTTCGCGGACGATCGGGTTGTTGCGGATGTCCTTCTTGATCGAGTACTCGAATGCTTCGCCGGTCATATCCCTCGTCCTCGATCAGGCCGGCCGCTCGGCCGCCCTCAACTTTGCGCTGCGCGCGCGCGGGTTCCGATCGATCTCGGCTTCCGACGGCACGATCGGGCGCTTCGTGCGGATCGCGATAGTGCCCGCCGCCTGCAGCGCGCGAAACGTGTGCTTCACGACGCGATCTTCGAGCGAGTGAAACGTCAGAATCACGAGTCGCCCGCCCGGCGCCAGCCGCGCGGCGGCGCGCGTGAGAAAGCCGTCCAGTCCCTCGAGCTCGCGATTGACCCAGATGCGAATCGCCTGAAACGTGCGAGTCGCCGGATCGATGCGTGTGTATCCCTTGCGTGGAATGGCTCGCCTCACGATGTCCGCCAACTGCCCCGTCGTCTCAATCAGTCGCGTCTTCTCGACGGCGACGATCGCGCGCGCCACGCGACGCGCGTGACGCTCCTCACCGAGCTCGTAGATCACGTCTGCGAGCGTCTTCTCGTTGACGGATGCCAGCATCTCGGCCGCGGTTGCTCCACTCGATGTATCCATGCGCATGTCGAGCGGCTCGTCCCGCCTGAAGCTGAAGCCGCGCCCTGGGGCGTCGAGTTGCAGCGACGACACACCCAGATCCGCCAACATCCCGTCGATTTGTCCGATACCCCTTGCGCTCAGCACGTCTTCGAAACCGCGATAGTCCGCGTGGACAACTTCAATTGCGCTGCCGGTGTCGCGCAATGTTTCGCGGGCGTGTGCGAGCGCGTGTTGATCGCGATCGAGCCCTATGACCCGCGACGCGCCCGCGCCGACGAGCGCACGCGCATGTCCGCCCAACCCCACGGTGCAATCAACGAAAACCCCTCCCCGTGATGGCGCAAGATGCTCGAGCACCTCGGCGACCATGACGGGTTCGTGCACAACTCATGTCCCCCGCGGAGGAGCGACGCCTCCGCTCAACGAGCGCTACAATCAGATTCCGTGTTCCGACAGACGCAGGCCGTCTTCGTCGGTCCACGCTTCACGCTGCAGCTTCTGGAGGAACCGTTGATCGTTCCAGACCTCCAGGTACTCGATGCGACCAAACACGCGAACGTCGCCGACGATCGACGCACTCTCACGAAGATGAGGCGGGATCACCACGCGACCCTGGCTGTCGAGCTCGCTCGTCTGACCGAAGTAGTTCACGCGGTCGAGAAACTTGAGGCGCGTCGGATGGTTCCTGGGCATTTGCATCAACCGGCGCTCGACCTCGAGCCAGACAGCCATGGGGTAGATGCGTACGGACTCACCCGTGAGGCTCGTGACAAACACGTCTGGCCCCTGTTTGTCCTGGATGTCACCCCTGAACATCCCCGGCACCTTGAGTCGGCCTTTTTCATCAATCCTGGCCGCGGCGCTCCCGCGCATCCCGTTTTGGTCCACTAGACTCCAAAATTTTCCACCTGGATAGTATGTGGCACGGTCGAGGATGTCAACGCCAAACTCCTGATCCAGAGTGAGTTACGCCAAACTTTCGCCAGAATTTCGTGGGTCGGCTAACGACGTACACATTGAATTGAGGAGCGCGGTCCGTGGACCCATCGGGCCGTGACCGACGTACGAGCCCTCGAACGCCACCGTGCTCGACACGCGCGCCCGCCGCTGCATGCTAGGCTGATCGATTCATGCTTCGCGCGGCTCTAATAGGCTTCCCGTCGAGCGGTAAGACCACCCTGTTTCAGTTGATGACCAGCGCTCGAGACGCACCGAAGGGAAAAGGTGACGTCAACATCGGCATCTCGAAGGTGCCCGATGCCCGCCTCGATGCGCTGACGACGATGTACAACCCGCGCAAGCGAGTGCCGGCGACAGTGGAATTCACCGACATCATTGCGCCCGCTCGCAGCGGTGCGCAGGCACTCGTCGACGTCGCGGGTTATAAGAACGCCGACGCACTCGTACACGTCGTGCGCGCGTTTCGCGATGCGAGCGTCCCGCATCCATCAGGCGCGATCGATCCCGCGCGCGATGCGCAGGCGATGGAAGACGAATTGATCCTCGCGGACCTCGGCGTCGCCGAACGCAGGGTCGAGCGCATCGAGAAGGATTTGAAGAAAGGGCGCTCCGCCGAGCTCGAAAAAGAACGCGATCTGGTGCGCCGATGTCAGGCGGCGCTCGAAGACGGCAAGCCTCTTCGCACGCTTGAACTCACCGGCGACGATCGCAGACTTCTGCGCGGCTTTCAATTTCTCTCAGCAAAACCGCTACTCCTCGTCATCAATCTCGACGAGGGGGACCTCAGCGACGTGGGATCCACAATCGAGAAGGCGGCGGAAAGAGTCGGGCTCACCGGGTTCCTCGCGCATGCCGCCACGCGAGCCGTAGCTGTCTGCTCGAAGATCGAACTCGAGATCTCTCAGCTCGAAGGCGACGATGCGAAGGCGTTTCTGTCTGACCTCGGGCTGAGCGAGTCAGGTCTTGATCGCGTAATTCGCACCACCTACGATCTGCTCGGCTATATGTCCTTCTTCACCGTCGGTGAGGACGAGTGCCGCGCGTGGTCGATTGCCCGTGGGACGACGGCGCAGAACGCTGCAGGCGAGATCCATACCGACATCCAGCGCGGCTTTATTCGGGCTGAAGTAGTGGCCTACGACGCGCTGATCAGCCGCGGCACCATGGCCGCCTGCCGGGATCACGGCGAGGTCCGCCTCGAAGGCAAGGAATACGTCGTGCAGGACGGGGACATCATCAACTTCCGGTTTGCGACGTAGCTGTGAAAGTGCCATGACAGTCACGATTCGATCTGGCTCGTCCTTGTCACACAAAACCTTCCCGTGCTACGGTTTGTGGCCTTCATGCCGGTTCGCCCCGTGACGCGCGCCCCCGGTCTCAGCATGTTCTTCCCTGCGTATAACGACGCGGGCACCATAGCCAGCCTCGTGATCCAGGCGCAGGAAGCGATCCGCCAACTCACGCCCGACTTCGAGGTCATCGTCGTCAACGACGGAAGCCGCGATCAGACCGGGCAAATCGCCGAGGAACTCGCGCGCACGTACCCCAACGTCCGCGTCATCCACCACATCGGGAATCGGGGCTACGGTGGCGCGCTCAGGTCAGGCTTCGCGGCCGCGACCAAGGAGCTCATCGCGTACACGGACGGCGACGCCCAGTACGACCCCTCCGAGATCGCCGCGCTCTGGGAACGGCTTGGTGACGATGCGGACATGGTGACCGGATACAAGATCAGCCGATCGGATCCGCTGCATCGCATCATCATCGGCCGCGTTTATCACTTCACGGTGAAGATGCTCTTTGCGTTGCGCGTGCGCGACGTGGACTGCGACTTCCGCTTGATGCGGCGCGAGGTCTTCGATCGCGTGAAGCTCGATCGCGACAGCGGCGTGATCTGCCTGGAGTTGATGCGCAAGGTGCAGGACGCCGGCTTCCGCGTCGTTGAAGTGCCGGTCCATCACTATCACCGCACGCACGGGCGATCGCAGTTCTTCAACTTCCGCAGAATCTTCCGCACGGGCATCGACGTCCTGAAGCTCTGGATCGAACTGGTGGTGCTCGGTCGCGGCAGACAGAGCACGCCCGTGCTCTTCCGCAATCCCATGGCGCAGCGCCATTCGCGCTCCGAGTCTCGCGGAGTCCGACCGTGAGCGGGCCTCGCCCCGAGTATCAGGCGTTCTACGAAGGACGCTCGGTCATGATCACCGGCGGGTTGGGCTTCATCGGAAGCAACCTCGCCCGCCAGCTCGTCGACCTTGGCGCACGCGTCCTGCTCATCGACTCGTTGATCAGCGACTACGGCGGGAACCTCTTCAACATCGATGGCATCGCCGATCGTCTCAAGGTGAACATCGCTGACATCCGTCAGCAGAGCACCATGAACTACCTGGTGCGCGATCACGATGTGATCTTCAACCTCGCCGGCCAGGTGAGTCACATCGACAGCATGCGCGAGCCGTACACGGATCTGGAGATCAACTGTCGCGCACAGTTGTCGCTGCTCGAAGCGTGCCGCCACAACAACCCGACGGTCAAAGTGGTCTTCGCCGGCACGCGACAGATCTACGGGCGCGCGGACTTCCTGCCCGTCACCGAGTCGCATCTCGTGCGGCCGACCGACGTCAACGGCATCAACAAGGCGGCGGGCGAGTATTACCACCTGGTCTACAACAACGTCTTCGGCGTGCGCGCGTGCTCGCTCCGATTGACGAACGTGTACGGGCCACGACAGCTGGTGAAACACAACCGCCAGGGTTTCATCGCCTGGTTCATTCGACAGGCGATCGAGGATCGCGAGATCCAGATCTACGGCGACGGCGGGCAGCTGCGCGACTTCGTCTACGTGGACGATGCCGCCGATGCGTTTTTGCGAGCAGGTGCAAGCGATCGCAGCAACGGAGAAGTGTTCAACGTCGGCGGGGCAGAAGCCATCTCTCTGCGCGAAGTCGTGGATCTGCTGATCGATGTGGCCGGTACCGGCAGCTATCGATTGATCGAGTGGCCCCAGGAAAAGAAGGCGATCGACATCGGCGATTTCCACGCAGACTCGTCGCTCATCGGGCGAACGCTCGGATGGGTGCCGACCACGACCCTCCGCGATGGATTGCGACGCACGGTGGAGTTCTACCGGGCGCACATGTCCCACTACGTGCCAAGCGGGTCGCCGGTCGCCGTGTCGTGAACGACTCGTCTCCACTTCCTTTCACTGATCTCCATCGCGGTGAAGACGCGGCACTCGTCGCAGCGGCAATCGCGCGCGTCGTCGAGGCCGGCTGGTTCGTCCTCGGTCCAGAGGTCGAAGCCTTTGAAACCGAGTTCGCATCCGCCTGCGGTGCACCGTTCGCTGTCGGCGTCGGCAACGGCACCGACGGCATCACGCTCGCGTTACGCGCACTCGACATCGGCCCTGGCGACGAAGTGATCGTGCCGGCGATGACGGCGGCATTCACCGGTCTCGCGGTCATCGCCTGCGGAGCCATACCTCGAATCGTCGACGTCGAGCCCGACACGCTGACGATGGATCCTGCCGCGTGCGCCGCAGCGCTCACGCCGCGGACGAAGGCGATCGTCCCGGTGCACCTCTACGGGCAGGCGGCAGACATGACGGCCCTCCGCACCATCGCCGATCGCCACCGGCTGGCGATCGTGGAAGACTGCTGTCAGGCCCATCTGGCGACAGAAAAGGGTGTTCCTGTCGGCACGCGATCGCATGCGGGCGTGTTCAGCTTCTACCCGACGAAGAACCTGGGAGCCCTCGGTGACGGTGGCGCCGTGATCACCAGCGATGCCTCCCTCGCTGCGCGATTGCGCCGGCTGAGGAACGGAGGGCAGCGCGACAGGTACCATCACGTTGAAGCCGGCGTCAACAGCCGGCTGGACGAAGTCCAGGCCGCCGTCCTGCGCGCACGGTTGCCGTTGCTCGCGGCATGGACCGGGCGGCGTCGCGCGCTGGCATCGCAGTACCGCACGCAACTCCCGGAGGCGGCACCACCGATTCGCGAGCGCGATCCCGGCCACGTGTACCATCTCTTCCCGGTGCGTCTGAAGAAGAGAGATGAATTGAGCGCTCACTTGAAGCAGGCAGGCATCGGGACATTGATTCACTACCCGGTGGCGTTGTCGGCCCAGGGGGCCTTTGCTGCGTTCAAGCCGATGGAGTGCCCCGTCGCCTCCGCCGCCGCAGCGGAACTGCTGTCGCTGCCGATGCACCCGCGCCTCGTGGACGCAGACGTGACTCGCGTCACGCGGGAGATCGGCGCATTCCTGAAAGGACACTCTACGGCGTGAAAGCCTTGATCACGGGCGGTGCCGGCTTCATCGGATCGCACCTTGCCGAACAACTTCTCCAGCGCGGCCACGAGGTCGGGGTCATCGACAACCTGTCAACCGGCTCGATCGAGAACATCTCGCATCTCAAGATCGCGCCCGGCTTCTCTTACGTGATCGACACGATCGACAACGAGTCGTTGCTCGCCGAGTGGATCGATCGGAGCGATGTCGTCTTCCATCTTGCCGCCGCTGTCGGCGTCAAACTCATCGTCGAACGTCCGGTCCATACGATCGAGACGAATGTGCACGGCACGGAAGTGGTGCTCAAGCACGCGAACAAGAAGAAGAAGCTGGTCGTGCTCGCCTCCACGTCGGAGGTCTACGGCAAGAGCACTGACGTGCCCTTCCGCGAGAACGCCGAGCACGTGCTCGGTGCCACGTCGAAGCACCGCTGGGCCTACGCCTGCAGCAAGCTGCTCGACGAATTCCTCGCGCTCGCGTACTGGAAGGAACGGAAACTGCCCGTCGTGATCGTGCGGCTGTTCAACACAGTCGGACCGCGCCAGACCGGGCAGTACGGAATGGTCCTTCCCACGTTCGTCCGGCAGGCGCTCGGCGGACAACCGATTACGGTGTTCGGCGACGGTCGTCAGATCTCGCAGCTTCACCTACGTCGGCGACGTCGTCGATGCGCTGATCGCGCTCGCGTCCGAACGCGCGCGCCGTGGGTGAGGTGTTCAACATCGGCAATACCAGCGAGGTGACGATTAGACATCTCGCCGAGCGAGTGAAGACCCTCACCAGCAGCGAGTCGCTCATCCAGTACGTTCCGTACGATCAGGCCTACGAGGCCGGCTTCGAGGACATGCCGAGGCGGGTTCCGGATATCTCGAAAGTGAAGGCGCTCATCGGATTCCGGCCCAAGTTGGAACTGGACGACATCATCAAGAGCGTCATCGAGTACACACGGGGGAACTAGGGCTACAATGTGCTCCATGCGCAGCAGATCCATCGTTGCGGCCCTGATTGTTCTCCTGGGCGCCAGCTCAGCCTCCGCCCAGGTGCTCTCACTCGAGTTTCACGACGGACGCGTACGTCTGACTGCCGAGAACGTCCCGGTCAGCCGAATCCTCGACGAGTGGGCGCGGCGCGGCGGCACGAAGATCGTCAACGGCGAGCGCGTGCCCGGTGCTCCGGTCACGCTTCAACTCAACGACGTTCCCGAGAGGCAGGCGCTCGAAATCGTGCTTCGCGGCGCTGCCGGATACATGGTGCTCGCGCGCGACACGATTACGCCTGGCGCATCAGCGTTCGACAAGATTCTTGTCCTCCCGACAACGTCGCGTGCTCCTGCGGCAGCGGCGCCCCCGCCACCCGCGCCCCCGCCGCCGCAATTCCAGAATCGACCCGACACGGACGTCGATCTCGATGAGCCAGCGGAGAATCCTCAGGGGCCACCTCCCGGCGCATTCCCGCGAGGTCGCGTACCTGCGAATGGCCCTCCGAACGCGCCGCCGCGACAACAGAGGATGAGGAGCCGGCACAAAATGACACTCCGGCGCCGACGCCAGGAAATCCGTTCGGTGTCGTCCCGGGTGGTGCGCGCCCAGGTACGATCAATACGCCGCCGCCGCGAAACGTGCCCGACGCAGAACAGACCCCGCGTTAACGGTTCGTTCCGATCCCGAGCCCGCTCGAGCAGCGTCGTACAATAGACGCCGTCTCTCTGCGTCATGTCCGACATCGACCGCTTCCGTCCCGACGATCGCCGCGGCGTAGACACTGCTTTATCGGCGCACGTACGGCGCCGACGCTGCTGAGGCGATTCGTCTTCGATGGGACTGGCAGCATCGTCGCAACCCCTACAACGCAACCGGACAGCCTGGCATCTGGGTCGCTCGCGAAGGCCCGACTGTCGTCGGCCAGTACCCCACGCTGCCCGTTCGTCTGTCTCTGAAGGGTATGGAAATCGACGGCGCGTGGGGCGCGGGTGCGATGATCGCGCCCGAGCGCGATCGACAGGGGCTCGACGAAGCGCTCATTCGTGCCTGGGATCGCAACAGCGGTGCGGTCCTCGCATTCGGCCCGTCCGAACAGCCACGCGGCGTGATCGATCGTCTGCATTGGCCGCAATCGCATCTCGTCCCCAGCTTCGTGAAGCCACTCACGCGTCGCGCCGCGCGCGTGCCGAACCTGCCGACGCCATTCAACAGGCTGATCTCCGCGATGATCTACCCGGTCGTCCAGGTCGTCTCGCGGACGCGCCCGCTGCGCGCGGAATGCGAACCGATTCGCCGCTTCGACAACGCCTTCACCGCGCTGTGGGAACGTCTCGCGCCCAAGTTCGATCTCGCTGTCCGGCGCGACGCCTCCTATTTGAACTGGCGATACATCGAGCCGCCGCACGTCCGCTACTCCATCGTCGCGCTCAAGCGACAAGGTGACGTCCACGGCTACGCCGTCTATCGTCATCGCCACGAGCCACTCGGCCGCGTCACGATGCTCGTCGATTTCCTCGTGGACCCAGACGATGTCTCGGGACTCAAGACGCTGTTGCGCTGGGTCGATCGCGAAGCACGCGCGGAGGATTCGGACAAGGTCCGCTGCGCGGTGATGAACGGCGCGTTCCGGCGCGTCCTGCGGCGGAACGGCTACTTCAACGTGAAGTCCACCCTCGAAGTAAGCGTGAAGGTCAACGCCGTGCAGGTCCCCAGAGGTTTCTACGACGACACCGAGGGGTGGCACATCACGAGCGGTGACTCAGAACAGGATCGCTGACACATGTCCATGAACGATCAGGTAGGCGCTGACATCACCGCGGCGATGAAAGCGCGCGATGCGTCTCGCTTGTCCGCGCTGCGGATGCTCAAGGCCGCCGTGATGAACAAGAGCGTCGAGAAGGGTCGCGACCTCGACGATGCGGAAGTGCTGCAGGTCGTGGCGTCGCTCGTGAAGCAGCGGCGCGACTCGATCGAACAGTTCACGAATGCGGGCCGCACGGATCTCGTCGAGAAAGAGACGGCAGAGCTCACGGTGCTCCAGGCCTATCTGCCGGCGGCGGCCACGCCGGAGGAAATCAATGCCGCCGTCGCGGAAGCGATCGCCGAAACCGGCGCCTCGTCGCCGAAGGACATGGGCAAGGTGATGAAGGCGGTCATGCCGAAGCTCGCCGGCAAGAACGCCGACGGGAAAGCCGTCAACGAAGCCGTCCGGCGCACGCTTGGCGCCTGAGCCAGCCCCGGTATCCTCGCTGGCACGATCGGCCGCGTCGGCCGGCCTGGCCACGATGACGAGCCGCATCCTCGGCGTCGTCAGGGAACAGGTGCTCGCCTCGTTCTTTGGCGCCGGTGCGGCGATGGACGCGTACAACGTCGCATTCCGAATCCCCAACCTGCTCCGCGACCTCTTTGCCGAAGGCGCGATGAGCGCCGCCTTCGTTCCCACGTTCACCACATCGCTGACGACGTCCGGGAAAGAGTCGGCCTGGCGGCTCGGCAATCACGTCGTCAACGCGCTCATCGTTGTGACGGGCGCGCTCGTGGTGCTCGGCATCGTGTTCATGGAGCCGCTGATTCTGAGCTTCGCAGCGGAGAAATACACATCCGATCCGAAGCAGCTCGCGCTCACGGTGCTGATGGCGCGGATCATGTTGCCGGCGCTGATGCTCATTGCACTGGCGGCGGCATTCATGGGGATGCTGAACTCACTGCATCACTACTTCATCCCCGCGCTGTCTCCCGCCACGTTCAACGTCCTGACGATCATCTGCGCGTTCGTGCTCGTGCCGTTGATGCCGGCGTTCGGCCTCGAGCCGATCGTGGCCATCGCGATTGGCACGCTGCTCGGAGGCGTTACGCAGCTCGCGCTGCAGTGGCCGACGCTGCACAAAGAAGGATTCCGGTATCGCCTCGAGATCGACTGGCGCGACCCCGGGCTTCGCCGCATCCTCACGTTGATGGGACCGGGAACTGTCGGCCTTGCTGCGACGCAGGTCAACGTGTTCGTCAACACGCTGCTGGCGACCGGCACCGAGACCGGTGCGGTCTCGTGGCTGCAGTACGCATTTCGGTTGATGTATCTGCCGATCGGGTTGTTCGGCGTGTCGATTGCGACTGCCGTTCTTCCGACGGTATCGCGCCATGCAGCCGACCGCGACACCGAGGCGGTGAAAGATACCATCGCCAACGGCGTGTCGTTGATGCTCATGCTGAATGTGCCGGCAAGCGTGGGGCTGATCGTGCTGGCCCACCCGATCGTGCGCGTGATCCTCGAGCGCGGCCGATTCACCGCCGCGGACACCGCTGCGACGGCTGCCGCGCTGCAGTTCTACGCCCTCGGCCTGCTTGCATACTCGGTGGTCCGCATCGTGTCGCCGATCTTCTACGCGTTTGGCCGCAGTCGCACACCGGTAACGGTGAGTATCATCACCGTGCTGGTGAACGCGGGACTCAATGTCGTGCTGGTTCGCGTGCTCGGGTTCCGGGGGCTGGCGCTCGGCACCTCGATCGCCGCACTGTTCAATGCAGTCGACACTCCTCCTCGTTCTGCGCAACCATCTGCACGGCATCCACGACGGCCGCATCCTCGGCGCGTTCGCGAGGATCACGGCCGCCGCCGGTGCGATGGGACTCGTCGCCGCTGCGCTGAACCAGATGCTGGAGGCACGCTGGCCGGGCGGCGCGCTGGTGGTGCAGATCGTGCGCCTGTCGATCACGATTGGCGTGTCGCTGGTGGTGCTCGGAGTCGCGTCCTGGCTGCTCCGCATCCGCGAGTTCAACGCCGGAATGGCGCTCGTCGCACGCCGGCTCGGCCGACGATCCCGATGAAACTCCGCTCGTTCGGGCTGCATCCCACCGTCCTGATCCTGGCGGGCACGCACTTCATCGTGGACGGCTTCGGCAACATCCTCGCGCCGCTGCTGCCGCTGCTCATCCTCAATCTGAATCTCTCGCTCGCAGCCGCTGGCACGTTGCAGATGTTCTTTCAGCTCGCGAACTCAGTCGCCCAGCTTGGCTTTGGCTACATCGCTGACAGATGGCGGCCGCGACTTCTCTTGCTGGCCGGGCCGGTGCTGTGTGTGACGACAATCACGTTGATCGGGCTGGCGCCAGATCGAATCACGCTGACGTTCGTGCTCGTGCTTGGCGGGCTCGGCGGTGCGGCGTTCCACCCGCCGGCGGCGGCGCTCGTGCACCGGTTCTCTGGAAAGCAGCGCGGCATGGCCATGTCGACGCACATCACCAGCGGCACCCTCGGCCAGGCGATGGCGCCGCTCGTCTTTGCGCCGTTCGTGCAGCAGTTCGGCCTGCGCTCCACGCCGTTGCTGATGATCCCGGCGCTGATTGCGTTGCTCTTCTTCCTGCTTCGCCGAATCCCAACCTTCGACCGGCTGCAGGAGCATCACGAAGCCGGAGGGCTCTCCGCGCTTCGACCGTACGCGAAGCCTCTGACGCTGCTCTACCTGATCGTCGTCCTGCGCACGCTGACCGCCATGAGCTTCTCGACGTTTCTACCTGTGCTTCTGACCAGGCGTGGCCAGTCGCTCGCGCAAGCTGGAACCGTCGTCTCGATCTATCTGATCGCGGTGGGTCTCGGAGGATTCATTGGCGGACCGTCTGCCGATCGCTTCGGACCGCGACGCGTGATCATCTTGTCTCTCGTCTGCTCGGTGCCATTTCTGATGATCGCGCCCATGCTCAATGGGGCGCTGTTCATCGTCGTGCTCGCCGTCGGTGGATTCCTGTTGCAGTCAACATTACCGGTCAATGTCACCTTTGCACAGCTCCTCGCACCAATCAGTGCAGCGACGGTGTCGTCGCTCATGATGGGCTTCGCATGGGGCACTGGCGGGCTCACGGTGCCGCTCGTCGGCATGATGGCGGATCGCATCGGGATCGAGCGTGCGCTCGTGGTGATGTCGGCGATGCCGCTCGTGGCCGCGCTCCTGGCTGTTTCGCTTCCCTCTCGTAATCAGCCGCATATGACAGCGCGGGCGTCTGACGCCACCACCGCCGAAGGGATCGGCATCGATGTTGCTGATTAGGACCTAGTTGGCGCAGACTGGAGCGATGCGGGGACGATACCCAAGTCCGTCCGACGTGATGTATTCGTTCGGCCCGGGCAGACTGACACCGGCGGTGAAGGCGATCATGATCGCCAACGTCGCAGTGTTCGTTCTGACGTTCTTTGCGCCCGCGTTAGTTGTTCGGCTGGGATTGCGTCCCGCGGACCTGTTCGGACAGTTCGCCGTCTGGCAGCTCGTCACCTACATGTTCGTGCATGCCGGCCTCTCGCACATTTTCTTCAACATGCTCACGCTGTACTTCGTCGGCGTCGAGCTGGAGCGCATCTGGGGAACGAAGTACTTCACGAAGTTCTACTTCGCGTCAGGACTCGGCGCCGGCCTCACGCAGGTACTGCTCGGCATCCTGCCGTTTCCATTCGCCAATCAGTTCTACTATCCGTCGACGGTGGGCGCGTCCGGTGCGATCTACGGCCTGCTGATGGCCTTCGCGCTCTACTTCCCAACCCGGACGTTCCTCGTGTTCTTCGTCTTCCCGGTCCAGGCGCGCTACTTCGTGATGATCCTCGGCGCGATGGCCCTGCTCTTCTCGCTCGGCGGCGGTGCTGGTGTCGCGCACACGGCACACCTTGGTGGTCTGCTGTCAGGGTATCTGTATTTGAAGGGGAAGCGGCTCAACGTCGTCTCTGAGATCCAGTACCGCTACCTGAAGTGGCGGATCAATCGCATGCGGAAGAAGTTCGACGTCTATTCCGGTGGCCGACGAGATGACTACGACCGTCGAGTCCACTGAGCCCGAGACCCCGGGCGGAGAGCCTCGAGATTATGCCCGCCAGACTGCATCGCTGGGACGAGATCGCGCTTGCGAAGGTCACGGAGATGCTGTCGCAGAAGATCGTGACGGGCGAACGCGAGATGATCGCCCAGACGTACCTCAAGCGCGGCGCGCTCGTGCCCATCCACTCCCACGAGAGCGAACAGATGACGTATGTGCTCCAGGGCGCGCTTCGCTTTCTCGTCGACGGCGAAGAGGTGATCGTCCGGGAGGGCGAGGTCATGCACATCCCCGCGCACACGCCGCATCAGGCGGAGGCGCTCGAAGACACGTTCGAATTGGACGTGTTCAGTCCAGTCCGGCAGGACTGGGTTGACATCGCGGATCAACCCGGAACAGAACCGTGAACAATTCTCCCGTGGCGGGCGGCTCGAAACCCGCGGCCCGACGGCCGTGAGATAATTTTCTACCGATGAAGGGGTCGGGGCTGGCCACCGGCGCGGACACTCGCGCCACCGAACGCACAGTGCGCGGCCGGGAATTCGAAGGGCTGACGCGCGACGAGTTACTCGACGCCTACCGCTTGATGCTCCTGTCGCGAAAGATCGACGACAAAGAGATCCAGATCAAGAACCAGAGCAAGAGCTTCTTCCAGATCAGCGGAGCCGGACACGAGGCTGTGCTCGTCGCGGCGGCTCGACAGTTGAGACCTGGCATCGACTGGCTCTTCCCCTATTACCGCGACCGCGCCCTCTGTCTCACACTCGGCGTCACCCCCTACGAGATGTTCCTCGCGTCTGTGGGATCGAAAGACGATCCTGCCAACGCCGGACGACAGATGCCGTCGCATTGGGGGCATCGCCGATTGAACATGCCGTCGCAGAGCAGTTGCGTCGGCACGCACTGCCTGCATGCAGTTGGCGCGGCAGAGGCAGGGATCGTCTACAGCCGCGTGACGCAGATCGAAGGGCGCGAGTCGAAGTTCGATCGCGACGAGATCGCGTACATCTCCATCGGCGAAGGCGGCACGAGCGAGGGCGAGTTCTGGGAATCGCTCAACACGGCCGCGACGCGACAGGTTCCCATGCTCTACCTCGTCGAGGACAACGGCTACGCCATCTCCGTTCCCGTCGACGTGCAGACACCATCGGGCGACATCTCCCGCGTGCTCGACGGTTTCCCCGGGCTTCGTACGCTCCGATGCGACGGAACCGACTATCTCGCCAGCTATCGAACACTGCGTGAGGCGGCTCAACACGTGCGCGACCGCAAGGGTCCGGCCCTCGTGCATGCCACGGTGACGCGGCCGTACTCGCACTCCTTCTCCGACGACGAGAAGTTGTACAAGACGCCGGGTGAGCGAGAGGCCGAAGCACGCAGGGATCCGCTGGTGCGCATGCGCCAGCTGTTGCTGGTTCACGAGCTCGCAACCGAGGACGACCTCGCGGGGATCCTGGCTGACGTCGAGCGTGAGGTCAAAACCGCCTCCGAAGAGGCATTGCGCGCGCCTCAACCAGAACCCGAGACGGCCGCGCTCTATGTCTACTCGCCCGACGTCGACCCAACGTCGAGCCGGTTCTCGTCCGAACCGAAACCGCAGGGCAAGCCCGACACCATGGTCGCGGCTATCAATGCCACGCTGAAGGACGAGATGGCGCATGACCCGCGCATCGTCGTCTTCGGACAGGACGTCGCCGATGCCAGTCACGAGTCGGCGCTGCCGCTGGTTGCCGGCAAAGGTGGCGTGTTCAAGGCGACGCATGGGCTCCAGCGGGCTTTCGGCAGCGATCGCGTCTTCAACTCTCCTCTGGCCGAGGCCAATATCGTCGGCCGCGCGGTCGGGATGGCGCTCCGAGGGCTGAAGCCGGTCGTCGAGATTCAGTTCTTCGACTACATCTGGCCGGCATTCATGCAGATTCGAGACGAGCTCTCGATGATGCGGTATCGCTCCGGTAATCACTGGTCGTGCCCAGTAGTGATTCGCGTGCCGATCGGCGGGTATCTGCGCGGCGGAGCGCCGTATCACAGTCAGTCCGGCGTCTCGATCTTCGCGCACACGCCCGGCCTCAGAATCGTGCTGCCCTCGAACGCGCAGGACGCGGCCGGCCTGCTGCGCACGGCGATTCGATGCGACGACCCTGTGCTGTTCTGCGAGCACAAGCACCTCTATCGTCAGACCTACAACAAAGCGCCGTACCCCGGCGCGGACTACATGGTGCCGCTCGGCAAGGCCTCTGTGGTTCGCGACGGGAGCGATGTCGTCATCTTCACGTGGGGTGCGCTCGTCCAGCGTTCGCTTCTGGCCGCACAGCAGGCGGAACGACTTGGCATCAAGGTGGCCGTGATCGACTTGCGTTCGATCATCCCGTACGACTGGGAGATGATCGCCGAGTACACGAAGAAGACGAGTCGGGTCATCGTGGCGCACGAGGATCAGCTCACGTGCGGTTTCGGCGCCGAGATCGCCGCCCGCATTTCCGAGGAGCTCTTCGATTACCTGGATGCCCCGGTGAGGCGAGTAGCGGCGCTCGATTGTCCAGTCGCGTATGCCCCGGTCCTCGAGGAACGGATCCTGCCGGGCACGAGCGACGTTCTGAAAGCGATCAAGGCACAGGCAGAGTACTAAGCCGGGACCCGGGGCCGGGATCCGGGATCCGGGCAATCCGGTTCTGTGTTCAACTGTTTCCCCGTGACTCGAAGCGTCCTTGCGCTCTCGTTTGCCGTGGCGCTTCTGGTTGTCGCGCCAACGGCCGCCATTCAGGTCGAGGTCCTTCGCTCGATCGGCGGCCTTCCTCCGCATCTCGTCGGCACGTTCGAGTCACCCGTCAACTTCCAGCAAGCGGCGAGCGGTGTGTACTACGTCTTCGACAAGCGAGGGCAGGCCGTCTTCACCGTGGACGCTGCACGAACGCGCACCCAGAAGATCATCGAGATCGGTGGCGAAGAGGGGCGCATCATTCAGCCGACCGGCTTCGACGTCTCGCGCGAAGGGCGCATCGTCGTCGCTGACGTGCCCCGCCTTCAGCAGCGGATCCAGACGTTCGATGCGCAAGGCACACGCGTCACCGGATTCTTTCTTCCAGGCCAGCCAGCCGCACGCGTCACGATCGACAACCTGATGCTGAATGGCGCGAGCTCGATCCAGTACGCGAGCAATACGCTGCTCATCAGTCATCCCGAGAACGGAGCGCTGTTCACCGAGTACTCGCCCGGTGGCTACGCGCAGCGCAGCATTGGCCGGCTGCGAGCCACCGGACTCGAGGACGATCGGGAGCTGCACATCGCGATGAATGCGGGGCTGCCGCTTGTCGATCCGACGGGCGGGTTCTACTACGTGTTCATCACGGGCCAGCCGCTGATTCGGAAGTACGACGCTACGGGGGCGCTGGTCTTCGAACGTCACGTCGAAGGGCGCGAGCTCGACGCCTACCTCGCTGCGCTGCCGACGCGCTGGCCTCGACGCCGCGTCGAGGACAAGACCGTTCCGTTCGTCACGCCGTCCGTTCGCTCCGCCGCCGTCAACGAACTCGGAGAGCTGTGGATCTCACTGGCCGTTCCATACACGTACGCGTACGACAAGGACGGTGACAAGATTCGAACCGTGCAGTTCCAAGCCGCCGGTCTCGTCACGCCCAGCAGTCTCTCGTTCGCTCCGAGCGGCCGCCTGCTCGTGACGCCGGGGTGCTACGAATTCGATCCCCGTTGACGCGACCGCCGTCGACCTCCCCTTCATGTCTACACAGGCGCTGACCGCGCAGCATCTCACTCGACACTTCGGCGACCGCGTCGCCGTCGAGGACGTCTCGTTCGAGTTGGAGCCAGGGCAGATCTTCGCTCTGCTCGGGCCCAACGGCGCTGGCAAGACGACGACGCTGCGAATGCTGGCCGGTCTCATCGCTCCGACGTCCGGCTCAGTGAGAGTCGGGAGTGAGGCCATGACACCGGGCGCCGCACCGAGACTCCGCGGGCGCATCGGCTTTCTCACCGAGGCACCGGGCTTGTGGGACAACCTGACGGTGCACGACAACCTCAAGGTTTACGCGCAGCTCTATGGGATGCGCGACGCCGAGGAAGCGGTGAGCGAGGCTCTGGCACTCTTCGAGATCGCAGACAGGAGCACAGATCGCACAGCGCGCCTGTCGAAAGGACTCAAGCAGCGCGTCGCCCTCGCGCGCGCGATCGTTCATCGGCCGAGCATCGTTCTGCTCGACGAGCCGACTGCCGGACTCGATCCCGAAAGCGCTCGCGATGTCCGTGAGCTCATCGTCGCGATGCGGGGCGAAGGACGCGCCGTGCTGCTCTGCACGCACAACCTCGACGAGGTCGAGCGTGTGGCGGACCGTGTCGCCGTCCTCCGATCGCGTCTCGTCGCCATCGGCACACCCAAAGAACTCAGGCAACGACTGTTCACGTCACGCCTGCGCATTCATGTGAGCCAGGACGCCGACACGTTCGCCGACACGTTGCGTGCATCAGGGGTGAGCGATGTGCGCGCCGACGGCACCTGGTTGTCGCTCTCCGAGGGGACACTCACGACGCCACAGATCGTGCGAATGCTCGTCGATGCCGGTGCTGGCATCGAGGCCGTCGAACGCGATGAGCCCTCCCTCGAAGACGTGTACCTGAAGCTGCTCAATCCCGACGGAGCCTCCAGATGAGGATGCTCGCGCTGCTGCGCAAGGAGCTTGCCGACGAGCGGCAGAACCTGGCCCTCTTCGTCCCGACGCTGATCGTCGGCTTCGTCGCCGTCCTGTTGCCGCTACTCGTGGCCGTGATCATTCCGTACGTCGCAGGCGAGCGACTGTCTGACTCGAGCGACTTTGAAGTCGCCGTCGAGATGTACCGGAATCAGCCGTCGACGCGCGGACTCGATCCCGAGGCCGCCGTACAGGCGTATCTGTTTCAGTTCTTTGCTGTGATGCTCGTGCTCATTCCGGTGACAGCGGCGATGTCAATCGCCGCGCACAGTGTCGTCGGCGAGAAACAGGCGAGGTCGCTCGAGCCGCTGCTCGTGACACCAATCACGACGTTCGAGCTGCTCGGCGCGAAGGTGCTGGGTGCCTTCGTGCCCTCGATCATCCTGACCGCTGTCTACTTCGCCATCTACGTGCTGGCGGCCGCGCTCTTTGCGCATCCAGGAGTGGCGTGGGTGTTGTTCGGACCGCGTACCGCTGGCACGGTGTTCATTCTTGGACCATTGGCTGCCCTGGCCGCCTTGCAGATGGCGGTCTGCGTGTCGTCACGCGTCAACGACGCCAGGACGGCCCAGCAGATCGGCGTGCTCGTGATTCTCCCCATCGCGGGTCTGCTGATCGGTCAATTGGCCGGCGCTTTACAGCTGACTGTGACATTAATCGCATGGATCACGCTCGGCCTCCTCGTGATCAACGTGGGCCTGATGCGCGTCGCCATCACGCTGTTCGATCGCGAGACGATTCTGACTCGGTGGAAGTAACTTGCCGGCTCTGGGCTCTGGGCTTTAGTCTCTGGGTCTTGAATGCAGGCACTCAATGAATACGGCACCCTCGTCGCAGTGGTGGTCAAACACGTGCGTGACGCGTTCGTCGACGAGCAGACAATCGCGGCACAGTGGAAGAGGCTGAACTACATCGCAGCACCGGACCTGGCGCGCGCTATCGATCAGCACGACCGCTTCATCGACATCCTTCGCTCGGCCGGCGCGACGGTGCACGAGCTGCCTCGCGATCCCCACACGACGCTCGACTCCATCTACGTGCGTGACGCGTCGATCGTCTCGCCGACGGGGTCGATCCTGTGCACAATGGGCAAGGTCGAACGGGCGGGAGAGCCGGCGGCGCAGGCGAAAGGGCTGAACGCCCTCGGTTTCGCGATCGCAGGCCGAATCACCCCACCAGGAACGCTCGAAGGCGGGGATCTGATCTGGCTCGACGAGCAGACGATCGCCGTCGGACGCGGCTATCGCACGAACGCGGAAGGCATCCGGCAACTTCGCACGCTGGTCGGCGAATCAGTTGACGTCGTCGACGTGCCGCTGCCTCACTGGCACGGGGCGAGCGACGTGATGCACCTGATGTCGCTCATCAGCCCTATCGATCGCGATCTGGCGGTTGTCTACTCGCGTCTCCTGCCGGTGCCGTTCCGCGAGTGGCTGCTCGAGCACGGGATGCGTCTCATCGAGGTGCCGGATCAGGAATTCGAGACGATGGGCACAAACGTGCTGGCCCTGAAACCTCGAAAATGCCTGATGCTGGAGGGGAATCCGCTCACGAGACGAGCGATCGAGCAATCGGGCTGCGAGGTCCTAGAATACGAGGGCTCCGAAATCAGCGTGAAGGGCGCCGGTGGGCCCACCTGCCTGACTCGACCGCTGGTGCGCAAATCGACAGTCTAGAATCGCAAATCAAGAACGATTCACAGATCAAAGATCATGAATCACAAATTGATCGCCCGTCGTGAGTTGCTGAAACGAGTGGGCGCTGCTGCGGTCGTTCCGCCGCGGATGCTGCTCCCTCTCGTTTCACCTGGACCAGCATCGGCGATCACCGCTCAGTCTCCCAGCGCAGCGGTCGGGGGCACGGTCGAAACACTCACGGCGGCCGAAGCCGAGACACTCGGCGCGATTGCGGCACGCCTCATCCCGACAGACGGCAATGGTCCTGGCGCCACTGAAGCGCGGGCAGCGCAGTACATCGACCGCGCGCTTGGCGGAGCACTCGCATCCTTTCGCGAGACATATCGAGCCGGGCTCGCGGCCATCGATCGTCATGCGCAGAGCGCCAAGGGCAATCCATTCGCGCGGCTCTCGCCCGCCGATCAGGACGAACTTCTTCGCGACGTCGAACGCAACGCGGTCACGGGCTTTTCGACCGACGCGTCCGCGTTCTTCAACCTCGTGCTCTCTCACACGATTCAGGGCACGTTCTGCGATCCGTACTACGGCGGCAATGCGAACTTCGCCGGATGGGATCTGATCGGCTATCCAGGTGTTCGTCTCGCGGTGACAGCCAACGAACAAGGCCTCAACGCACATCCCTCGCCCACGCACATGTCGGCCTACGACTACCGGATGTTCTCCGGCCAAACGGCCGGCGCGCGCGGCGCTCGGTTCAGGCGATTCGGGAGGCCATCATGGCGACTGAGCTCAAGAAGACCGATATCGTCATCATCGGGCTGGGCGCAGTGGGCGGTGTGGCAGCGCTGCCGCTCGTGCAGGCGGGGCTCGACGTCGTCGGACTCGAGGCTGGATCGTGGCTCCGCGCTGAGGACTTCGCGCCTGACGAGTTGCGCAACAACTATCGTGGCTGGCCGCAGTCGGTGCAGAAGGCTAACCTCGAGATCCCGACGCATCGACCCAATGCCTCGGCGCCCCACTCTCCGCGCGCGACCATTCATCCGATGATGAACGCCGTTGGCGGCACCACGCTTCATTATTGGGCACAGAGCTGGCGCCTCAGCCCGTGGGACTTCAAGGTGGTGAGCGAGACCACGCGTCGCTACGGCGCGTCTCGCATTCCGAAGGGATCGACGGTTGAAGACTGGCCGTTCGGCCTCGAAGAACTGGAGCCGTACTACGATCGCGTCGAACGCGAGATCGGCGTCTCGGGCAAGGCCGGCAACATCGACGGTCGCATCGATCGCGAGGGCAACATTTTCGAGGGAGCTCGCGCCCGCGAGTATCCGATGCCACCGCTTCGCGGCTCAGGCTTCACAGAGATGATGGCGACTGCCGCGCGCGGCCTTGGATGGCACGCCTTTCCGGGACCTGCGGCGATCAATTCACGGAGCTATCAGAATCGCACCGCGTGCGTCTATCACGGGTTCTGCGCTCGCGGCGGCTGTCACGTGAACGCAAAGGGTTCGACCGCGGTGACGACGATCCCGAAAGCTGTCAGCACGAAGCGGCTGTCGGTGGTCACCGAGGCGCACGTGATCAGGATCGACGTCAACGATGCCGGCCGAGTTACGGGCGTCTCGTATCTCAAGGGCGGCACCGAGTACTTTCAGCCGGCCGACGTCGTCCTGCTCGCGAGCTACACCTACGAGAACGTGCGGCTGCTGCTCCTGTCGAAATCGAAGCCGTTCCCGAATGGGCTGTCGAACAATCACGGACAGGTCGGACGTCACTACTTCAGTCACAACACCGGCGGTGCGGTCAGCGCTCTGTTCCCGCGATCGCTGAACAGCTGGTACGGCCTCCCGGCTCAGGGCGTCGCAGTGGATAACTGGGCGGACGACAACTTCGATCATGCTGGCCTGGACTTCATCGGCGGCGGCAACCTGTGGATCTACTCCGACCGACGTCCGATTGGCGCAGCAAGCATGAGCACGTTTGGAAGAGCGCCGCAGTGGGGCGCGGCATGGAAGGCGTTCATCAAGGAGAACGCTGACCGCGCGAACACCGCGTACCTGCAGAAGACCACGCTGCCGTACGAAGACAACTACCTCGATCTCGATCCGACCGTGACCGATCCGCTCGGGTACCCCGTGTGCCGCATCACCGCCGATTTCAAGGAAAACGAACGCGCCGTCGCTGCGTTCATCCAGGACAAGATGGCCGAGTGGTATCGCGCCGCCGGCGCGATCGCGACGGAAAAGCTCCCCGTCGGCACGATGGGACCATCGACGCACGCCTACGGCGGCACGCGCATGGGAGACAACGCGGAGACCAACGTGGTGAATCGCTGGGGGTTCTCACACGAAGTCCCGAATCTCGGCGTGCTCGGTGCGTCCGTCATGGGAACCAGCGGCGCCAGGAACCCGACACTTACGGCTCAGGCATTAGCCTGGCGCACGGCCGACCACCTGACGAAGAGCTGGAAGCAGATAGCCGGGTAAGTCCTGCCGGCTCGCGAAAAATTTCCCAGGCGGTTTCTTCTCCCGTGCCCTCGAGAGGGCCTTTCCGGCCTGTTCTCTTCATGTCCCACGGTGGCGAGCTGTTTGCTTCATACCGGCGCGGAAGGAAGTTGATCATGTCTGCATACAATTCGGTGCTTGAAGTTACACCTCAACCACTTGCAGAGTTCGAGTATGAGGCAGCGTGCTCCGACGGGATCGATTTCCAGTCTCTCGAGGTCGGCACTACCGTCCGAGTGCATACGAGATATTCGTCGTATTGCCTGGTCGTCACCGATCCTGAAAACGGCGCTGCGCTCGTGACTGGCGGTCGCCTCTTCCTCGAACCCACGCCAATTCGCGTCGAAGGCGCAACAGCCGGAGGCTCGGCTATCAAGGCGGGGTGGATTGGTGTGGGCTTGCACCTCGAGATGCGGAATCTCACGAATCGCGTCACCACCTCTGTGGTCCAGGCGGTCACGGTCGATACGCCGTCAGAGTCGCGAGTTTGCTAGCAGCCCGTCCGCTCGCGCGGTGACCCCACCACCGCGCTCATTTCAACGCATCCGCAATCGCCATGTGTTTGTGTCGACGCGCCTGCTCGAACGCAGTGCGCCCCTGGTCGTTGCGAATGCTGCGATCGGCGCCAGCGGCGAGTAATGCTTTCAGCGTCTCGGTATCTCCTTCGTCCAGCGTCGCGGCGTACATCAGCGGCGTGTAGCCGAAATCATCGATCGCGTCGAGCGGCACGCCCGCCTTCACGAGCACGGGAATGACGGTTGCCCTGTTGGTGATCGTCGCCCAATGAAGCAGGTTGATTCCCGACCTCTCGGTGAGCGTGACGTCGGCCCCGGCGTCGACGAGCGCCTGCACGACGCCTGGATGCCCGAAGGTCACCGATTCAGAAACCGCTTCTGCGGATGCCTCCGCACCACGAGCGAGCAATAACCTGACGCTCTCGATATCGCCGCTCATCGCGGCGTACTGTAGCGGTGAGTGACGCCTGGGCTCGGACGATTGCGCCTCAGCACCGGCCTCGAGCAGCGCTCGCAGCGATGTGGTCGTGCCGTAATGCGCCGCGGCTATCGTCAGCGCGTCGGTCCCGGCTGCGCCTCGGCTCTTCACATCGGCACCACGCGCAACGAGCAGGCGAACCTTCTCCGCGTCGGGCGCCGCCATCATCAGCGGCGTCGTCCCTCTCTCTGTCTTGCTATTTGGATCGAGGCCGGCATCAAGAGCAGTTTTGAGATCGCTCGCTGCTCCGAACAGCGCCACTCGCGCCCACGGAACTTCGGAGCCGGACGCAGCCTGGGCATCTGGGGGGCCTGGAGGCGACTCAGGAAGCATAGACATCAGCGCCATCACTGCCCAGCAGCTACCCGCGTAGGACAGGAATTCGTCCTTGCCGTACGGAAACCCCGTCGTGAAGTACTCGGGGCTGACTTCAGCAGGTGAAATCATCCGCGTTCGAACACGCCACGTCCCGTCACGTGCCTGTGCGGACACAAGGAACTTCAGTCCCTTCTGCCATGCTGGATCACCTAGCCGGCACGCCCGCCTCCCGCAAGGCGTAGAGCGCTTCTCCCGTCGAGTACGCGTCGGAGTCATAGCGCGGAAGCTGCGGCCATCCGCCATCCGATTGCTGACGCTCGATCAGATTGCGTCCCGCGGCCCGACTCTCTTCAGGCGACGCGCCAGCCCACGCGAGGCCCATCAACCGGAACGCGGCGTCCTCGGTTGACTGCGGGCGCGCGTTGATCAACCACTCGCGCGCTCGACGAAGCACAGCGTCCCGTTCGGCCGACGATTCCTGCGGCAGGTAAGTCTGAACGGCGCGGATGGCAGTCGCCGTCGCGGTGAACACACTGCTCGAGTGCGGCGGACGGAAGTCCGATGTGATCCAGTGACCATCCTCCCGCTGCCAACGCGCAATGCGGCGCGCATACACACCAGTCGTCAAATCAGCTCGAACGCCAGCCGCTCGTGCCGCCATCAACAGGTAGCTGTCGTTGGGAGTCGGGTCCGAAAGATTCGCCACCTGCACCGCGTCGTCGAATGCATTCGCGTTGCGAAGCTCTCGAAACGTCCGCGATTCGACCGCGTCGAGCACCTTTGCATCGACGCCGAAGCCGCGCTGTTGCGCCATGCGGAGTGTAATCACCGCCAGCGAATTGTGGTGGCACGACACGCAGGCGCGCTGCGACACGAAGTTTGCGGCCGATCGCTGAAGGATCGGCAGCGCCCGCATTACCGCGGTGCGAACCTCCGGCACTGTTTGCGCGGAGGCCGCTTGAGCCACAGCGACAAAGAAACCAGTGAGAAGAAGAACCATCGTATGTGTCACGGCCGTGCCAGGATTTGCGCCATTGTATCCGCGCTGGTTCTCCCGGCGGCCGCGTGCGGCGGCGGAACTCGTGGACTACCGGTAAACTGGTCGTCATGATTCGCTCGGTTGCCGTGCTGGGCGCCGGCGTGATGGGCGCCCAGATCGCGGCGCACGTCGCCAACGCCGGCGTGCCGGCCCTCCTGCTCGACGTCACCACAGAAGCCGCGACCGAGGGACTCAAGCGCGCACGGGCGCTCAAGCCAGATCCGTTCTTCACTCCTGACACCTGGAAGCTCGTCACAACTGGCGGCTTCGATCAGGCCTTTGCGAAGCTGAGCGAAGCCGACTGGATCATCGAGGCCATCGTCGAGAAGCTCGACGTGAAGCGAGAACTCATCGCTCGCGTCGATCAGGCGCGCCGGCCTGGATCGATTGTCAGCACGAACACGTCGGGCATTCCGGTGCACGCGATCGCGGAAGGGCGCAGCGATGATTTCCGCCGCCACTGGATGGGCACGCACTTCTTCAACCCGCCGCGCTATCTGCATCTGCTCGAGATCATCCCGACGGATGACACCAGTCGCGCGGTCGTCGACGAGGTGAGCGCGTTTGCCGACCACCACTTCGGCAAGGGTGTGGTGATCGCGAAGGACACGCCGAACTTCATCGGCAATCACCTCGCGCTCGCGGGCGTTGTGCCTCTGCTCTGGCTCATCGCGGCCGGCGAGTACACGATCGAAGAGATCGACGCGATGACGGGGCCGGCGATCGGCCGTCCAAAGAGCGCGACGTTTCGCACGTTGGATCTAGCCGGGATCGACATCCTTGTTCACGTAATCCAAAACCTGCACGAGCGCCTTCCCGACGACAAAGCGCGCGCTCGATTCGTGCTCCCGCCGTTCGTCGAACACATGCTTGCGAAGGGGCTCATCGGCGAGAAGAGCGGTCAGGGCTTCTACAAGCGCGTGAAGGGAGCGGGGGGAGAATCCGACATCCTCACGCTCGATCAGGAGACGCTCGAGTACCGGCCACGGAAGGCCCCGACGCTCCCGTCGCTTGACGCAGCGAATGCGATTGCCGACACGGGAGAGCGGATCAAAACGCTCTTCAACGGCAAGGACAGGGTTGGCCAGTTTCTTCGCTCGACGCTGGCACCGGCCCTGGTCTACGCCGCCAACGTGACTCCCGAGATCGCCTACTCCCCAGATGACGTGGATCGCGTGATGCGATGGGGATTCGGATGGGAGTTGGGTCCATTCGAGACTGCTGACGCGATTGGAATCGATCGCGTGATCGAAGTCGCTCGCGACGTCGATTCTGATCTGCTGACCAACGGGACACCGGCGATCTGGCGCGCGCCCCTCGAAAGCGGTCGCAACCGGCTTCGCGCCGGCGAAGTGCCGCCCGCAGCGACGGACCTGCTCATTCTCCGTGCGGCGAAGGATCGCTCGAAGGTCGTGAAGAAGAACCCGGGTGCGAGCCTCGTTGACCTTGGCGACGGCGTGTTGAGCGTCGAGTTCCACTCGAAGATGAACGCGATCGGCGGCGACACGATCGAGATGCTGCAGGCAGGCGTTCGCGAGGCCGAACGCAACTTCGCCGCGTTGGTCGTCGGCAACGAGGGGCTGCACTTCTCCGCCGGCGCGAACCTGATGCTCGTGCTGCTCGAAGCGCAGGAAGAGAACTGGGACGAGCTCGACCTGATGGTCCGGACGTTCCAGCAGACGACGATGGCATTGCGGTATGCCGCAGTTCCGGTCATCGTCGCGCCCGCCGGCCTCGCGCTCGGGGGCGGTTGCGAGATCGCGTTGCACGGCGATCGCGTCCAAATAGCAGGAGAGACATATCTCGGGCTGGTCGAGGTGGGTGTGGGCCTGATTCCAGCCGGCGGCGGAACCAAGGAGATGGTTGCGCGCGCCGCTGAATCGATGCCGCCCGGAAGCACGGACTTCCTCCCGACCATCCAGCGGGCGTTCGAGACGATCGGCTTCGCCAGGACGTCGGTCAGTGGCACCGATGCGATCCGGATCGGCTACCTGCGTCCGGTCGATTCGGTCACCATGAACCGCGATCGGTTGATCAGCGATGCGAAGGCACGCGCCCTCGAGCGCGTTCGTGATGGTTACACCGCTCCACCGACACGAACGGCCATTGCGGTCGGCGGCGAGAGCGTCGCGGCAACGCTGAAGCTCGGAGTGCATCTCGCCTGGAGGGCCGGACGCATCAGCGATCACGACAAGCTGATCGGACGGAAGCTGGCCGCGATCATGACCGGCGGAGATCTGCCGCACGCGGCGATGGTGTCGGAGCAGCACCTGCTCGACCTCGAGCGCGAGGCATTCCTGAGTCTGCTCGCGGAAGCGAAAACGCGAGAGCGGATCCAGTTCACGTTGAAGACGGGAAAGCCGCTCAGGAACTAGGAACCAGGAACAAGGAACGTGAACATCATCGACCGAGGATCCGGCACGCCAGTCGTGCTGGTGCCCGGAATTCAGGGCCGGTGGGAGTGGATGAAACCCGCCGTCGATGCGCTGGCCGCGCGCTGTCGGGTGATCACGTTCTCGCTCGCAGATGAACCAAGCTGCGGCGCGCCCTTTGACGACCGCTCGGGCTTCGACTGTTACGTTCGGCAGATCGGCGACGCGTTGGACGCGCTCGGCCTGGAGTCAGCGGTCGTGTGTGGCATCTCGTACGGAGGGCTGATCGCTGCCACGTATGCGGCACGGCATCCCGGGCGCACGCGCGCCGTGGTCGTCGTCTCGGCTATTCCACCATCGTGGAAACCTGATGCTCGGGTCCGCTTCCTGATGCGGGCGCCGACGCTGCTCTCACCGCTCTTCTGCGTGAACTCACTCAGGCTCTTTCCAGAGATGCTTGCTGCAAAGGAGAACGTTCGCTCTGCAATCTCGTTCGCCCTTCGACATCTCGCCACCGTCGTCATGAATCGCTTCTCGCCCCGGCTGATGGCGCGACGCGTGCGGTTACTCGAGGAGAACAGCCTGGAGGGCGAACTGGCTCAGGTGAGCGTGCCCACGCTTGTCGTTACGGGACAGGCCGAGCTCGATCGCGTCGTGCCGGTGGCCTTGACTCGAGACTACCTGCGCCTGTGGCCCAACGCTCGATTCGCATCCATCGTGCGAAGCGGACATCTCGGCTGCATCACCAGGCCTGACGAGTTCGCAGACGTTATCGCCAGATTCGCGGAGAAGACTTCGCACACACACGATCAGAGGAGACGCGTCGTTGGCTGAAACAGTCCGAGAGATTCCCGGTGCGGTTGGTCAGTTGGAAGCGCTGCTGGACTTGCCTGAGGGCACGCCTCGCAGAGCGGTCGTCTTCGCGCACCCGTTGCCGATCAAAGGCGGCACGATGCATACGAAGGTCGTGTTTCAAGCGGCGAAGGCGCTGACGCGGATCGGCTGCGTCGTGCTGAGGTTCAACTTCCGTGGCGTCGGCCGCAGCGCCGGGACATGGGACAACGGTCGCGGTGAAATGGACGATTATCGAGCCGCGGTGGACTTCGTTTCGGCGAGATATCCCGAACTGGAGTTGTGGGCTGCCGGATTCTCCTTCGGCTCGTACATTGCAATGACAGCGGGTGCGGACGATGATCGAATGTGCGCGTTGATCGGCATCGCGCCGCCGGTGAATCGTTACGAGTACGCGTCGGTGAAGTTGTCAACGAAGCCGAAGTTCATCGTGCATGGCGAAAGCGACGAGCTGATCCCTCTGAAGGCGGTGCGTGAGTTCTATGCCCGGCTCCAGGACCCGAAGGAGCTCGTCGAGATCGACCGCGCCAATCACCTGTTCGAAGGGCAGGCGAGCGAGGTGGGCGACGCGCTCGAAGAATTGCTGACGGATTTCTCATGCGGGAAGCAGTAATCGTTTCGGCCACACGCACAGCGGTCGGCAAAGCGCCGAATGGCGCATTGAGAACCGTCCGCCCCGATGAGATGGCGGCGGCGGTGATCGCCGAGGCGCTGCGCCGCGTGCCCGCATTGAAGCCCGCCGACGTAGACGATGTGATGGTGGGGTGCGCGATGCCGGAAGCCGAGCAGGGGCTGAACGTCGCGCGCATCGCGAGCCTTCGCGCCGGCGTTCCCGTCGATGCCGCCGCCGTCACGATGAATCGGTTCTGCGCCTCCGGGCTTCAAGCGATCGCATCAGCCGCGGAACACGTCATGTGCGGCTTCGCAGACATCGTCATCGCGGGCGGCACCGAGTCGATGAGCCTGGTGCCGATGGGTGGCAACAAAGTCTGTCCGAACCCGACGCTCGTCGAGGAGTATCCGGACGTTTACCTGAGCACAGGTCTCGTCGCAGAAAACCACGCGCGCGAGCACAGCATCTCCCGCGACGAGCAGGATCAGTTCGCGCTGCGCAGTCATCAGCGCGCACTCGCGGCAATCGATGGCGGTCGGTTCGCCGACGAGATCACACCGCTCACGTTCGAGGTCGCCTCTCCCGGATCGAACGGAGCGCCGGTCATTCGCTCGATGACATTCGCGCAGGACGAAGGTCCCCGGCGGGACACGTCCGAAGCGGCGCTCGCCAGGCTTCGTCCTGCATTTCACGCAACCGGCACCGTGACCGCCGGCAATTCATCGCAGACGAGCGATGGCGCAGCGGCCGTGATCGTGACGTCGGCAGAGGCTGCACGCGATCGCGGTCTCGAGCCGCTTGCGCGTCTGGTGTCGTTCGCCACTGCCGGCGTCGAGCCCGAACGCTTCGGCATTGGTCCGGTTCCAGCAGTGAAGAAGGCGCTCAAGCGCGCAGGGCTGACACTGAATCAGATCGACCTCGTCGAATTGAACGAGGCATTCGCGGCGCAGGTGCTGGCCGTACTTCGCGAGCTGCCGATCGATCCCGATCGTCTCAACGTCAACGGCGGCGCAATCGCGCTCGGACATCCGCTCGGGTGCACCGGCGCAAAGCTGACGACGACGCTGCTCTACGAGATGCGGCGGCGCAAGGCACGCTACGGACTGGTCACGATGTGTGTAGGAGGCGGAATGGGTGCCGCCGGCATCTTCGAACGGCTATAGGGGGTCTGGAGTTATTTGATGAGTACAGTTCATCCTCACACTGCACCTGCTGGAGCGTCCTCATCAAATGACTCCCGACCCCATTTTCGGGGTGGCTCCTGGCTGCTCGAGGACACGACCGCCGCCGACATCTTCACTCCTGAGCGGCTCTCCGACGAGCATCGCCTCATGGCACAGACGACCAGCGAGTTCGTCGAGTCCGAAGTGCTGCCCGTGCTCGATCGCCTCGAGCAAAAAGACTGGCAACTCGCGCGCGCGTTGATCAAACGCTGCGGCGAGCTCGGTCTGCTCGGCATCGCCGTGCCGGAGGCGTATGGCGGTCTCGATCTCGACAAGGCTTCGTCGCTCGTGGTCGTCGAGCGCATCGGCCCATCTGCATCGTTTGCCACCACCTTCGGCGGTCAGGCGAACCTCACAATCCTCCCGCTCGTGCTCTTCGGCACCCCGGCTCAGAAAGAGAAGTACCTGCCGCGACTCGTGAGCGGCGAGATCGTCGGTGCCTACGCACTGAGCGAGTCAGGCTCGGGCTCAGACGCGCTCGCAGCCAAGACGCGCGCCGTGAAGCAGCCGGACGGCAGCTGGCTCCTCAACGGCGAGAAGATGTGGATCAGCAACGGCGGCTTTGCCGACGTCATCATCGTCTTTGCCAAAGTCGACGGCGAGCAGTTCACCGCGTTCATCGTCGAACGCGCGTTCGGAGGGGTCACCTCGGGGAACGAGGAGCACAAGATGGGGCTGCACGGCTCCTCCACCACGCCGATCCTGCTGCAGGACGCACGCGTACCCGCGGAGAACGTGCTCGGTGAGATCGGCAAGGGACACAAGGTCGCACTCAACACACTGAACTACGGCCGCTTCAGCCTGGGGGCGATGTGCATCGGTGGTGCGCGTGTGGCAATCGCCGACGCAGCGTCATACGCGGCGTCGCGCCGACAGTTTGGCCAGCCGATCGCATCGTTCGGGGCAATCAAGCACAAGCTGGGCGAAATGATCGCCCGGACGTACGCCGTTGAGAGCCTCGTCTACCGCACGGCCGGACTCATTGACGCGGCGCTCGCAGGTTCGTCGCACGATGGAGCCTCGATCGCGCAGGCATTCGAGGAGTACGCGGTCGAAGCATCGATCGCCAAGGTCGCGGGCAGCGAGGCACTCAACTACGTGCTCGACGAGAACATCCAGATTCACGGCGGAAACGGCTTCGTGAAGGACTACTCGGCCGAACGCTACTTCCGGGATGCGCGGGTCAATCGCATCTTCGAGGGCACCAACGAGATCAATCGCCTGCTCATCCCCGGTATGTTGGTACGCCGAGCGATCAAAGGAGAGATTCCGCTCATTCCCGCCGCGCGCCGGCTGCAGGACGAGGTGTTGTCGCCAACGCTCGGCAGCGCGAGCTCGTCGGGCGACCAGGTGCTCGGGGAGGAGATGCGGGTTGTCGCCGCATTCAAGAAGGTCGCATTGATGATCGTCGGCACCGCGATGCAGACCTACGGCGAGAAGTTGACGGATCAGCAGGAGGTCCTCAGCTACGCGGCCGACATCCTGATGGACACCTATGCCGGCGAGAGCGCCGTGCTGCGGGCTCAGAGCTCTGGCGCCACCGACCCGCGTCGAAGCGATTTGCACGTGGCGGCTGCGAGAGTGTTCGTGCACGATGCCGGGCTGCGCGTGGAAGCCAGCGCACGGTCGGCGCTCTCGGCTATGGCTGAGGGCGACACGCTGCGCACGCTGCTTGCCGCACTCCGCAGAATCCTGAAGGTTCCACCAGTGAACACCGTTGCACTCCGTCGCACGCTGGCCGATCCGACGGTAGCTGAGGGAAAATACCTATTAGGTTTCTAGTAGGGTTGAACCAAGGGTTCGGATCGAGTGAATCGACGTATTTTTCTTCCATGTCTGGCGGTCGTCTTTGCGATCGCATGCTCGTCGGGCCCGGGTGCGCCGCAAACTGCGACATCCGACGTTGCCTCCTGGCGTTCGATTCGCGATCAGGTGTTCACTGAGACAGCGGAGTGCGGATCGCCGAAGGCCACTGAGGACTGTTCGCCCGTTCCGCAGGCGAGACGCGCCAAGCTGCTGCCGCTTCGCTATTACGAGATCGATCCCAGCTACAACGTGCCGGCCGCCCTGCGTCTGTCTGAAGACCGGCCGGTCTTCGAGATGCCGACATCCACCGGTACGCTCCGCCGGATGGAGCGCGTCGGCGTGCTCGAGTTCAAGTTGAACGGCCAGCCGATGACGCTGGCGGCTTTCGTCGAGGAAGGCACGCGTCGTATCGAGACGCTCTTCGTCCCGTTCGCCGATCAGACGACGGGCAAGGAGACGTACTCAGCCGGACGTTACCTGGACCTGCACCCCACACCAACCGGCATCTACGCGGTCGATTTCAACAAGGCCTACAACCCGTACTGCGCCTACAACGACACGTACGAATGTCCGTTCCCGCCGCCGTCGAATCGTCTGAAGCTCGAGGTTCGCGCGGGTGAAAAGGCGCCGGGCATATGAGCCGGCCACTGCAGGCGATCGTGTTCGACTTCGACGGCGTGATCGCCAACAGCGAGCCTCTGCATCTGCTCGCGTTCCAACAGGCGCTCGCCGAGGACGGCATCGAGTTGAGCGCGACCGACTACTACTCGCGGTATCTCGGCTACGACGACGTGGGGATGTTCGAGGCACTGGGGCGGGATCGCGGGATGTCGATGCAGAGCGCGCGTGTGGCGGAGCTCATCGCGCGCAAAGGCGATTGCATGCAGGACCTGATGCGCTCGGGATCGGTGCTCTTTCCGGGCGCACTCGAATTCATCCGCGAGGCGGCGGCGGCAGTGCCCATCGCGATCGCATCCGGTGCGCTGCGCCACGAGATCGACGAGATCATCGACGCGGCGGGTGTGGCTGACCTCTTCGCCACGATCGTCGCGGCCGGCGATACACCGGAGAGCAAACCGTCGCCTGCGCCGTATCGCCTCGCGTTCGAGCAGTTGCGCGAGCGGACAGGTCGTGCCCTCGATCCGAGACGCTCGGTTGCCATCGAGGACTCGCGCTGGGGTCTCGAATCCGCACGCGGCGCGGGTCTCAGGTTGGTTGGCGTGACGAACAGCTATTCGGCCGGAGAACTCTCGTCCGCTGAGCTCGTCGTCGATGGGCTCTCCGCGCTGACGTTGCCGGCACTCGACAAGTTGTGCGCAAGTTAGACACACGCGAGTTAGAAACACAGTGAAGAAGGAACTGACTGCGGCCCTCATCGACGCGTCGAACACAGCGGGGACGGCGCTCGCTCCAGCCGCGCTCGTCATCGCGCGCGTCGAGAACCCCCGCCTCGATCCGGATCCCTATCTCGCGCGTCTCGATGCGATGGGTGATGCGGCGCGACGCGTCATCGAGCGTCACGCGTCGTCGAGCGGCGACATGTCGCCGCAGAGCGGCGTCAAGGCGCTCAACGAATACCTCTTCGCCGAACTCGGTTTCACGGGCAATCGCGACAAATACGAGGATCCGAGAAACAGCTGCCTCAACGAGGTTCTCGAGCGTCGGACCGGCATTCCGCTGACGTTGTCGATCGTCTACATGGAAGTCGCACGGCGGGCCGGGCTGCAGGTGGACGGCATCAATTTCCCCGGCCACTTCCTCGTGCGCTGCCCGCAGGCACACTCGGAACAGCTCGTCATCGATCCCTTCCATTCAGGCGCACTGCTGTCGGAGCACAACTGCCGGCTGCTGTTGCAGAAACATGTCGGCAGCGAGGTTGCGTTCAGCCGATCGCTGCTGGCCCCGGCCACGCGCAGCCAGATCCTCGTGCGGATGCTGCTCAACCTGAAGCGCATCTACGTTCACATGCGGTCGTTTCCGCAGGCGCGCGACATCACCGAGCTGCTGCTCGCCCTGACGCCGTCGGCGCTGAGCGAGCTGCGCGATCGCGGACTGCTCGCGTACCAGTTGAACGACGTGACCGGTGCGCTCAGAGATCTGCAGGCGTATCTCAGGCTGTCGGGCATGAGCGAGGCCGACAAAGAAGCGAAGGCCGAGCACCAGCAGATTTGGGAGCACGTGAAGACGCTGCGACGCCGGGTCGCCGCGCTGAACTGAACCCGCCTAACTCCACGCCTGCAATTCGACGATGTTCCCTTCGGGATCGCGGACGTAACACCACGTCACGCGCGCCGTCGGCGCCACCGCAACGGTCACGACATCACCGACAGGCGATCCACCGTGAGACAGGACCTGCTCGCGGGCGGCGGCGACCGAGTCCACGGCGAACGCGATGTGCGCGAAGCCCGGCCGGTGCGGGAGTCGCGTGACCTCTGCCGCTGGTTCCGAGTACTCGAAGATCTCGAGCGTCGGTCCGTCCGGTCCGACACCGGGGAGCCGCATGTGCATGCCACGAAGCCGCGCAGCAGGGACGCCGGTTCCCGCTTCCATTTCCGCGCCAGAGAGATTGCGTTCAGGCGGAACTGGCATGCAGCCGAACACATCCTGGTAGAAGCGGGCGAGACGCTGCCAGTCGCGTGCGATGAGATTGGTGTGAACGTAACGCGCGCCGCTGACCACGCGTTGAAGTTAGCACGAGCGAAACGCCCAATCGGCAACTTCCAATCACCAACTCCCAATCCCCAATGGTTCCGGTCCCTTTGGGAGTTGGGAGTTGGTTGTTGGGAGTTGGGAGTTGGGAGTTGGATGTTGGGAGTTGATGCAGTCTCAGTGACGCCGATCGCGGTAGGCGGTAGGCATACCGCCTACTACTTGTTTCCGATTCGCGTGCTCTGGCTGGCTACGGCTTTCCAGCGGCCATCGCGCACGACCCAGACATCCATGTATTGGTACTGGACCTCGGTCGGCTTCCCCTTCACCGGTCCGACCAGGTACTGGGTGAACCAGACAACCGCAGTGTCGCGGTAGACCTTGACCATGAAGTTGTCGAGGTGAGTCGAATCGACCTGCTGATTGAACTCGCGCGCCAGCTCCAGTTCCTTCGCCTTGTCACCACGACTGCCGTCCCCGTACGTTGCGATGAATTCGTCGGCGAGCACGCCGTCAATGAACTCCGCATTATGGCTGTGGAAGGCTTCGTCCCACTCGCGTTCGAGGTCGATGAGGACCTCCTGATCCGATTTCACGTCCTGTGCCCGCGCCGTGTGCGCGGCCGCGAGAAATCCGACGATCACACACGCCAGCGTTCGCGTCCAGTTCATAGCGCCCTCGAGTGCATTGTCCTTCAATTCACGCTCTGGACCACCAGCCACAGGCCAAGCAGGCCGATGAGGACGGCAATCGCATATCGAAACTGGCGTATCGACAGGCCGAGGAGGATCCGCTCACCCAGCACAGTGCCGATCAACACACCCGCAGTCGCAACGCTCAACGGAAGAACCAATGTGGTGAGCACGCCACCGGCGCGCCAGACGTAAATCGGTGTCCGCACGATGTCAACGAGCATGGCGGTCGCGGTCGCCGTCGCCACGTAGCGCACAGGCGAGAGCGACAACGACAGCATCGCCGCGGCTCGCAGGCCGCCCTGGTTACCCGCGAGGCCGCCGAAGAAGCCGGACAGGAGTCCGAGCACGCCGACGACGATACGGGTGACACGAACGCGAGAAGGCAGGTCGACGAGGGTCGCGAGGGCTGTCGACAGGAGCAGCAGGCCAAGCGTCAGCGTCAGCGCGTCGTTGGAGAAACGCGTGTAGAGAAGCGCGCCGACGAGCCCGCCGGCGGCGCTCAGCAGACCGAATCCTCGAAGAACACTCCAATCGATGTTGGCGCGCAGGCGCCAGCATCGGAGCGCGGTTGCGGCCGCGTGAGGAATGGCCACGGCAGCAACGGCGGTTGCGGTTCCGAAGGTCGCCGCCAGCAATGGCGTGAGCAGACTTCCGATGCCGAAGCCGGCGACAGACGCGGTGCCGCCGCTCAGCACGGCCAGAACGAAGACGCCGAGGAGAAAGATCACGACGCCGCGATCGGCAGCACCTGCGGGCTGCTGCTCACTTGCCGCCCGTCTTCTTCTCGTTCTCGAGACAGATGAACTCCATCAACTGCGTGTTCGGCAGCAGCGTCACTTCAACCGTCGTGCCCCACGGCTTCGTATACGCCTTCGCATCGTCGATGGTGATGCCGATGTCCATGTGACCGAAGTCCTTGCGACGGAACTTCGTCGTCACATGGAGCGCCTCTGTCGACGGCTTTCCCAACTGGTCGAGCCACACACGGCCGTTGAACCCACCGCTCTCGACGACCAGGGTGTCGCCATCCCACTTCGCAGTCGAGTATCCATGCCACGTTGGAGCAACGTCGGGGTGCGGCACGAACTGCCGCCCGTCCATGAACGCTTGCCACCATAGATTGAACGCTTCGTGGATGAAGAACACGACCTTCGGCGTCTGTACGATCTGCCAGGGCGCCGGTGCAAGCAACACCTTCGGTACGCCTTGCGGCAGACAGTTGGCGTCCGGCTCCTCTCTCCAGAATTTTCCGGCCGCGCGTTCGTCGTAGAGCGCCTTCGCCCACGGCTGGAACGGCACGTCTTCTTTGAGATCCTTCGCGAGGTTTCTGAGGTAGCCGGTCGGAGGATTCCAGATGCCGGACAGATCGGGCTTGCCGTCAGACAAGCGAGGCGCAGGCGCGGAAAGATTGGGCTTGCCGTCAGCCGTACGTGGAATGTCCGGAGGTGGGATGTTCGACCACTGCGCGAAGGCCGTAGAGGAAACAGCAAGGATGAACGCGAGTTGAACCAGTGTTCTCACGTTGACCTCCAGTCCGTGCCTACTCTATCTCCGATCGGCTGGACGCTGTCTGATCGTCTGTTATCATCCCGCTGCGACGTATTGGCTCACTCGCAGTTGATCAGCCACGGTATGCCGAAACGATCGACCACCGAGCCAAAGCGCGCAGCCCAGAACGTCTTCTCTAGTGGCATCAGGACCGTCCCGTTCGGGACGAGCGCGTTGTAGATCCGCTCGGCTTCAGCCGTGTCGCTAATCTGCAATGACAGCGAGAAGCCTTTGGGCTGCCTCGTACTGCTCTCATGAGGACGTCGCTCCCCATCAACAGATGGTCGCCGACGACGATGCTGCCGTGCATGATCTTGTCGCCCCACTCTTCCGGCACGCTATCCGCCATGGGCGAGCCGGCATAACGGAAGATCGGTCCAGGCTGGCCGCCGAGATGCTGCTCGTAGAACTTGAACGCGGCCTCGCAGTCCCCCTTGAAGCTCAGAACGGTGCTCGCCTTCATTCACGCCTCCGCGAACTCGCTTGGATAACGGACAGCGCCTTTCAAACGCTCGCGCACACCCGCCGCGAGCTCGACGACCATGAAGACGTCCTGAGGCACGTCGAAATCGCGCAGCGTCAACCCTCGCGTATGCGCGGGCTCGAATCCGAAGCGCGGATAGTACTCGGGATGACCGACGACGACCACAGCCGAATATCCATGCTGGCGGCACGCCTCGAGTCCGGCGCGAACCAGTTGGCCGCCTACGCCGGCGCGTTGATCCTCCGGCCGAACTGACATCGGCCCCAGACCGGCGACACGAAATCCAACGGGAGGCTCGAGGCTGACAGGCGTGAACAGGATGTGTCCGATCACCAGATCGTTTTTTATCGCAACCAACGAGATACTGTCGGGCGCCTCGCGAAGGCTCTCTACGATCCGCGCCTCTATCTGTGAATCAAATGCCTGCTCGTTGACCTCACGAACACGGGTGGCGTCGGATGGCTGTTCGAAGCGGACGTTAATCATCCTCGTTTGCAGCTGCCTCACCCACAGGCAAGCCTCAGTTACTAAGCCGCGCCACACACGCGCGCTTTTCTCACAGAAACTTAGACCGGAAGCAGCCTCCACAACGCTCACGATCGACTCGGTGGATACGACGCGGTTCAGGCGGAAACCGGCCCGACCGAGGAGCGAGCCGTATTCGGCTTCTGTGCGTTCCTGGCCGCCAGGGAACACCAGCATGACGATGTCCTGCACCTTGCCTTGATGAGGGGTATCTCCCGCCGGCAGGACCGTCTCGACAATCAGGAGGCGGCCGTCCGGTGGCATGACTTTGCGGCAGTGACCGAGGATGGTCAGACACTGCTCTTCGTTCCAGTCGTGAATGATGTGCGAGAGCAGATAGGCGTCGCCTCCGGCGGGCACTCGCTCGAAGAAATCGCCCTGCTCGATCGCGACTCGCGCCTCGACGCCGCGCGCCTTGAGCAGGGCCGGGGCGGCGGTCACCACATGGGGGCGGTCGTAGAGGACACCGCGCGGCGCTGGGTGTTGAGACAGGATCGCGGCCAGCATGTTGCCCGTTGCGCCACCGACGTCCACAATCGTTTTGAACCCTGAGAAGTCGTACGCCCTGGCCACGGCAGGCGGCTCGGCACCGTGGTAACCGACCATCGCCTCGCTGAAATCCGACGCCTGCTCCGGATGTTGCGCGAGGTAGTCGAAGAACGGCATCCCGTGGGCTCGCTCAAATCCCGTCTTTCCCGTTTCCAGTGAATAGACGATCTCTTCCCATCCACGCCAGAACGCCGGGCCGCAGAATGCCATCAACGTCGCGCGCGCCGAGCCCGGGGCGCCCGTCTTGAGCGCTTCGCCCAGAGACGTCAGCGCGAAGCGCTGCCCGTCTCGCTCTGTGAGGATGCCCAGGCCGGCCAGCGTACGCAGGAGGCGATGCAGCGATGCCGCGTCCATACGCATCGTCCCGGACAGTTCGGCGGCACTCCGCGGTGCTTCGGCCAGGCGATCGGCGATGCCAAGTTTCGCTGCCGCGTACACGACTGCCGAGACCCATGACGCAGTCCCCATCTGTATCAATTGCGCGTGAGGCGGCAAGCCTCGCGAAGTCGCCCCGTTATCCGTCATCTACATCTCCTCGTTTATCTGCCTGTACGCCTGAGCGCGGTCTGCTCCATGACCCGCAGCAGGTTTCCACCCAGGATCTTCGTGACGTCGCGCTCCGAGTAGCCCCGTTTCAGAAGCTCGCCGGTGATCTTCGGGAGCTTCGAAGCATCCTCCATCCCCAGGGGCATGATCGCGCCATCGAAGTCCGATCCCAGTCCCACGTGATCGATTCCGGCAACCTTCACCGCGTGTTCGATGTGATCGACGATCTCGACCCAGGTGACGGCGGGCATCTGCCGGTTGCTCATCGCTTCGTGGTAGATCCGACTCCAGTCGAGGATCAGGCAGGCCTCGTCCTCGCCGCACTGCTTCGCTGCCCCATCGAGCTGCGCCTGCACGCCGGCAGGAGGCTTGGCCGTCCGGAACGTTTCACTGATAAACCCCGCGTTGTAGTTGATCATGATCACGCCGCCATTCTTCGCAAGCGCGCGCAGCATGTCATCGGTCATGTTACGCGGGCTGTCTGAGATGGCGCGGCAGGAAGAATGCGACGCAATCACGGGAGCCGTCGTCACCTCGAGGGTGTCGTAGAACGTCTTGTCCGAGACGTGCGAGACGTCCACCATGACGCCCAGGCGATTGAGCTCGCGCACGACGTCCTTGCCAAATGGCGTGAGCCCGTTGTGGGCCGCCGTGTCGCCGGACGAGTCCGCCCATGTCGTGTTGCGGCTGTGGGTCAGGGTCATGTAGCGGACGCCGAGCGCGGCGTACGCGCGCAGCAGACCCAGGTCGGCATCGATCATGTGTCCGCCTTCCATGCCCATGAGCGCGGCGACCTTGCGCTCCGCTACCGCGCGCCTGATATCCGCCACGGACGTGGCCAGCATCAGTTCTCGCGGGTGGGCGCGGACGGCCTCCCGTACCTTGTCGATTTGCTGAAGCGCCCGCTTCACGGCTAGCGGCCCGGTGACGTCTCCGGGCATGTAGATGGAGAAGAACAGCGCATCGAGGCCACCCTGGCGCATTCTCGAGATGTCGATGCTGCCGGTGCTATTGCGCGCGCCGAGATCGAAGGCCGGATCGGACAGCAAGCGCATCGTCG
Source organism: uncultured Acidobacteriota bacterium (assembly GCA_963818645.1). GTDB lineage: Bacteria > Acidobacteriota > Vicinamibacteria > Vicinamibacterales > UBA2999 > Gp6-AA40. The sequence continues at coordinate 62,565 of CAWFTF010000005.1, forward strand.
TGTCGTCGTGTGTGTCGACGACGATGGCGCGGGCATGAAGTTCTCGAGCGCGGGCAGCGACGACCTCGTCCGGGCCGGCATGCTGCGCCATGACGGTTGCGGAGATGAGAAGTGTCCACAACGTCGTCACGGCTCTTGTGAGGGTACGAATGTCCAATGTGTCACACCCCTCGAACGTCTCACCTTGGCATGCGCCGCGGTCTAACGCACCGCCGCTCACATGAGGCACGGGCGAGTCACAATACCACCGAGCGCGAGGGGCGCGCGTGAGCGCGGACCGGTGCCGTGATGTGCAGCGTCTGCTTAGCCGACGGATTCCTGAGGAACACCCCGACTCGATTTTCCTTCCTGTCCGGCCAGTATTGCGGTCGCAAGAGCCTAATCGCGCCGGGGGTCTCGCTCGGGCTCCAGGCGAACACGAACCGCTCGATCTCGCCAGCGCTCGAATCTGAGTCAAGGCGAGATGCTCGCGCGACCGCTGGTGATCGTGCGACGGCGGCGGTTCAAGTGCGTGGACTCGTCTCGCTTTTCCCCGCCAAGCTGCTCCGCGCGCGATTGCAAGGTCACCAAGTCAACTGTGTTCGGCGTGCGACCGCTCTCCAGTCAAAGCGCTCACGGGCTTCCACTGGCTGGAGCGACACATGCGGCGCACGAGCGCTTCACCCACTGCCTGACTCGGCGAGTTGCGCCGAACGAAGTGCCCGTCTCAAACAGATCGATGCATTCCGCCGATGCAGGCGCGAAGGGCTGTCAGCGACGATGCCGCGATACTGGGCTCGAAGGACGCGACGGCCCGACCGCGGCAGGCCCGGATCGGCGGGTAGTCCATTAGCGATGACTTGATATCGATCGGTGAGCTCGGTCGAGATATCCCTGGCGGATGGCCGCGAGGGGATCATCGACTTGCACGCCCGCCGCGGCGTGGACGGCGAATCGCACCAACAGAGGAGTGAACGATCGCACCAATCAGCGCAGCGGGATCGCACCGACAAGCGTCAGTTCAGTCGCACCGACCAGCGTTGAGACGATCGCACCGACACCGTCAGCGCATCGCACCGACACGCGAAGCCGGGATCGCACCGACAAGCATCCAGAGAGCATTGCACCTACGACAGTTGGGCGATCTCCTGATAGAGATACGCCGACGCGATGATGCCGTTGTGGAAGTTACCGAGGTCGAGGCGCTCGTCGGGCGCGTGGGCGTTCTCGTCGGGCAAGCCAACACCGAAGAGCACGCTCGGGAGACCGAGTTCCTGCTGGAACGTTGACACCACTGGAATCGATCCGCCCTCGCGGTTGAAGACCGGCGCCTGGCCGAAACCCTGCTCGATGGCGCGTCCCGCGGCACGCACGTACTTGTTGTCGAATTCCGTCATCCACGGCTTGCCGCCGTGCATGCGTGTGATCTTCAGCTCCACCGTCTTTGGGCAGACCTTCTGCAGGTAGGCCTCGAACAGGTCGCCGATCTTCTTCGGATCCTGATCGGGTACGAGGCGCATGCTGACCTTGGCCATCGCGGTCGCCGGCAGCACGGTCTTCGCGCCTTCGCCGGTGAATCCTGAGAGCAGCCCATTCACCTCGAACGTCGGCCGCGCCCACACGCGCTCGAGCGTCGAATAGCCGGACTCGCCAAACAGCTTCGGCGCGCCCAGGTCCTTTCGATATTTCGTCTCTTTGAACGGCAGCTTCTTCCATTCGGCCCGCTCCGCGTCGCTGAGCGGCCGCACATCGTCGTAGAAGCCCGGAATCTTGATCCTTCCGCTGCGATCCTTCATCTGCGTCAGTACAGTGGCGAGGACGAAGCCCGGATTCGCAACGGCACCGCCAAACGATCCCGAATGCAGGTCGCTCTTCGTGCCGCGCAGGTCGATCTGGAAATAGGTGAGGCCGCGCAGGCCGTAGCAGATCGAGGGGATACCGCGATCGAACATCGGCGAGTCGGATATCACAACGACGTCGGCGGCAAGCTCCTGCTTGTGCTCTCGCACGAAGTCGTCCAGGTGAACGCTGCCGACTTCCTCTTCTCCCTCGATGAAGAACTTGATGTTGAGCGGCAGGCTGCCGTTCTTCTTCAGATGCGCCTCGACCGCCTTGATGTGCATGAACACCTGGCCCTTGTCGTCGGCGGCGCCGCGCGCGTAAATCTCGCCGTCACGCACCGTCGCTTCGAAGGGCGGGCTGGTCCACAGATCGACCGGATCGACTGGCTGCACGTCGTAGTGCCCATAGAAGAGAATCGTCGGTTTGCCCGGCGCATTGAGCCAGTCGCCGTAGACGACCGGGTTGCCCGGCGTCTCGATGAGCCGCACGTTCTGCATGCCCACCTGCTTCAGCGCATCAGCCGTCCACTCCGCCGCCCGGCGCACATCGGCCGTGTGCTGCGGCAGCGCGCTGATGCTCGGGATCGCGAGGTACTGCTTGAGCTCCTCGACGTACCTGTCGCGGTTGACGTTGATGAAGTCGACGACCTGATTCATGGCTCAATGATATGCCACGAGTGGTCGCGGCGACCCGCGCGCCCCTCGCGTTCGAGCTTGAGCAGATGCGCAAGCACCGTCTCGCGCGCCACCTGAAACAGGTTCTCCTTGAGGCCGCGATAGATCAGCGGCACGAGCGCATCGGGTGTCGCGTCTCCCGAGCGAAGCGCGTTGACAATCTCCTCTTCGCGCGCGCGACGATGCTCGAGGTATCCGAGCAGGACGGTCTCGGGATCGTCGATGATCGGACCGTGACCAGGAAGCAGTCGCGCAGGCTTCAACGCGCGCACCCGCTCCAGCGACGCGAGATAGTCAGCCAGGTCGCCTCGCAGATTCGGCGGGATGTAGACCGTCGTCCCCTTCACCGCGAGGTCGCCTGAAAACAGCGTCCGCGACTCTTCGTGCCAGAAGCACAAGTGGTCTGGCGCGTGTCCAGGCGTGTGAACGGCACGCAGTTGTTCGTCGCCAGCCTCGATGATCTGTCCGTCGCCGATCGGCTCCCACGCGGCCGGCCATCGACTGTCACGCTCGGACCACGGCATCTTGAAGAAGCGCGTCCCGGGAAATCGCCCGGCCAGCGCGACGACGCCCGACGCATGATCGACGTGAGCGTGCGTCACCAGCACCTGCGCGAGGTGTGCACCAGCAAGCGCGTCCTCGATGGCATCGAGGTGCCTGGGATCGCCTACGCCCGCGTCGATGAGCGTCGGCACGCGCCCGGGAATCAGCCACGTCCAGTTGCCGGCGCCGGTCATCGGGCCGGGGTTGAACGCATGCACGGCAATCGGCTTCAGGGGTCATGACCCCTTTCGACTTGCTGCACGTGCAGCCACAGCGACAACGCGAAGTAGTAGACCGGAAACGCGAGCGAGATCCACATCACGAGTTTCGAGACGTCCGGATACTGCCAGAGCATGAACAACATCAACGCAGACCAGACACCAGCGAGGACGTTCGTCGACAGCGGCAGGATCCGTGTGCGCGATGGGTAGACGTAGCGAATCGGGATGAACACGAGCACGATGAACGTCACCAGGATCGCCGCGTTCACATACGACGACCAGCCGGCGACGAGCAGATAGAAGGTGACGACATTCCAGTACGAGGGGAAGCCAGTGAAGAAGTGATCCGGCGTCTTGGCGTCCTTACGGCTGAAGCCGTAGCCACTCGCCAGCAGCATCGCGGCCGCTATCCATATCGTCCACTCGTCCGGCACGAGCACGGCTCTCCAGACGAACAGCGCGGGCACGAATACATACGTTAAGTAATCGACGATGTCGTCGAGCTTGCCGCCGTCGAACCAGGGAATTCGCTCTGACACACGCGCGCGGCGAGCCAGCGCACCGTCTGTTGCATCAATGACGACCTGCAGCCAGAGCCAGAAGAACGCAGTGCGGTAGTTGTAGTCGATGACGGCGCGAGTGGCGAGCAGCGCGAGCACGAGGCCAGACGCTGTGTATGCGTGGACCAGCCAGGCAGCGATCAACTCCCAACTCCCAACCGTCCAACTCCCAACGCGTGGTTAGAGTCTGCGAACGGCGTTCGGAAAATCACGCCAGACGGGAACGCCGCAGAAGTGAGTGCCCTCGGTACACCGCGGCGAGATCAAGCCATTGCGAATCACACAAGGCGGACCGATGTAGCGACCGAGGCGTGGATGGAGTGTGCGTACCTGTTCGATCTCGTCCATCGACGCCAGGTAAATCTCCTCCTGCGCGTTGAAGCAGGTGCGCAGCGTCCACTTGTGCAGCAGCGCCAGCAGCGATCCGGACTCGACGAAGCGGAGCGTCTTGGCGTTCGGCAGCAGATAGAGTGCGTGCTCGAGCGGGACGTCGAGGCTGAGAAGCTGATTCTTCGCGTCCCAGGCTTCCCGCATCGCCGCGTCGTAGACAGCCTTCGCACGTGGATTGGCGGCGATCAGTCGCGGGGTGATGTAGTCAGGCTGTGCCGTATCGGCAAACGTCATCAGCGGCCGCGACGCCGGCACCATGCGATGGCGCTGATCCTGAGAGTCGGCGGTGTGACTGAGCCGCTTTTCGAACACGAACGTCGCGTGGTGCAGCGCTCGCATGAGCGGCGAGTGATACGACACGTTCAGGATGTCGAGCCGGTAGCGATTCTTCGCCGGATTCAGCACCCGGTCGATCGCCTCGTCGTCGTCCATGTCGCCGGCTGTGAGCCCGAACACCGATCGCACGGACTCGGCAACAACGGCTTCAGCGTCTGCAGACGACGATCTGAGGCGCGACCAGCGGCCGTTCAGCCGCCCATCGAACTCCGCCGCGAAGCAGTCGCCGCCGCTGCGAGGACGCGGGAACGTGCCCTCCTGAACGTCCTCGTCAGGAATCGGCGCAAGCCCGACCTTCTCGAAGAAGTACGGATCCCACTCCTTCACCAGACGCACCATCTCCGAGATGACGAGGCGCGTCTCGTACGGAGCGTCGCCCGTGTTCATCATCCGATGCAGCCGATGCAGGACGATGCCCGACACGGTGTGCACCATCGAGGTGAACGCGGCGATCGGAATCACGTAGCGCGCCGTCTCGATCGCGCGCTTCTCCGCATCCTTCTCGATCTGCTTCAACCGCTCCGGATTCGTATTGGGCTGGACGTATCTCAGCTCCTTCAGAATCGCCAGCGCATCGTCCTTGAGCAGCGCAGACAGCTCCGCGTAACGATCCCAGGCGCGAACGACAGCCGCCTCGAATACGTCGCGAGCCTTGCCGGAAATCGGCGGCACGAAGGCGCGCGGCTCTTTCAGCTTCACGTAACGCTGGCTGGACTGCTCCGAGTTGTAGAACGGATACGAATGAAGGAATGTCCAGACGAACTGCCGGGAGATGTTCTCGAGGCCGAACTCGAAGTGCGCGTGCTGATAGACCGTGTGGTGCCCGGCGTCGAACGTGAGCACACCGATCGAATCGCGCTGCGACTCGGTGACTTCGTTCGCGCCAATCACCCGAGGCGAATAGCAGGTCCGGGCGGCGGCGATGGCGCCGTCGTACGGCGTGGTGGGCGCCGTGCGCAGAGTGACAACCGGCGCGCCGCTGGACAGCAAATCAGTCCTCGTCCTTCGAGTGATAGCGCGAATATTCGTCGAGATACGTGAGCGACTGCATCGACGACATGCGATCGAAGAAGAGCACGCCGTCCAGGTGATCCGTCTCGTGCTGCGCGACGCGCGCGGCGAAATTCTTCAGGAGCAACTCGATCGACTTGCCGTTGCGGTCGAGCGCGGAGACGGTGATCTCCGTGAACCTCGGCACCATGCCGCGAATGTCGGGAATGCTCAAGCAGCCTTCCCAGCCCTCTTCTTTCGGCGCATTGGCGGGAACGATCTCCGGGTTCACGATCACCGTGGCCTCGGTCTTCGGGCCAGGATCCTCTTCCAGCAACGCCACGAACAGGCGCAGCCCCTCGTGGACCTGCGGCGCAGCCAATCCGACACCGTGATATTCGTGCATCGTGTCGATCATGTCGTCGATCAGCTTCTGCATGAGCGGATCGCGCAGATCCGACTTCGATACCGGTCGCGCCCGTTCCCGCAGAACGGGATGCCCCATGCGTGCGACCTTGAGAATAGACATAAGAAGTAGATTATAGAGCCCAGAGTCGAGAGCCTAGAGTCGAGAGCCGGATGCATCCCCACGATGAGCGCCCCTACAGCTTCTGCCCGATGTGCGGCGCCGATCTGGAACTTCGCTCGCTGAAACCGTCCGAGCCGGATCGGCTCGTGTGCGTGCAATGCGGATTCATCTTCTACCAGGATCCCAAGGTTGCGGTCGCGACAATCATTCTCGCTGGCAACGATCACATCGTCCTCGTCCGACGCGCGATTCAGCCTGGATACGGGAAGTGGGTGTGCCCCGGCGGATTTGTCGATCGCGGTGAAGAGGTCATGGCCGCAGCGGTGCGAGAGGCACGCGAAGAAGCGGGCGTCGAGATCCGCATCGATCGCCTGCTCAATGTCTACTCCTATCCCGGGGTCGCGCCCGTGATCATTGTTTATGTAGCAACCATGACCGGAGGAACGCTCACCTGCGACGACGAGTGTCTTGAAGTAAGGCTTTTCGCCCCAGCTGATATTCCCTGGGACGAGCTGGCATTCTCGAGCACAACAGAGGCCCTGAGAGAATTTCTCCGATAGTCCGCGCCCGCGGGCCACGCCCCCGCGTCTCCTGACCTATGAACTTGCACGCGCAGTGACGGTTTTGTTGTTGCCGCGTCGCGCGCGGCACGGCACGACGCTTGACAACACCTTCAATTGAAATGCCTTAGACGTGCCGGCCGGGATGGATCGCCTCTTGCCCCTCGGACGCCGGAGGGGAAAAGTTCATGCGACTCACGTCCGTTATCGCGGCCGGCGCCGTCCTTGCGACCTTTGCGTGTAGCGGGTCGCCATCAGGTCCCTCGGACGCTTCGGCGTCGGGTCCATCGGGATCGATGGGCACGATGAACGTGCGCCTCACAGATAGTCCTTACGGGAGCGCGAGAGCCGTATTCGTCACCTTCTCCGAGGTGTCGGCACAGCGTGCCGACGGTGGCTGGACGAAACTGCCGTTCGCCGATGGCTCCGCCACGCGGACGTGCGACCTGAAGAAACTGCAGAACTCCGCGCAGGACGTGCTGGGGACGGGACCGCTGACCCCAGGGCAATACAACTGGATACGCCTGCAGGTTCAGAGCGCGAAGATCTATCTGGATGCACCGTCCACGTCGCCCACACCGTGCGCCGCATCGATGGCAGAGCCGCCGGGCGCTGCGTCGGTGTTTACGATTCCGTCGGGCGAAGTGAAGCTGAATGGAACGTTTACCCTGACCGCCGGTACGGCAACGACGCTCCTGCTCGACTTCGACGGCGAGTCGTCGATCGAGAAGACCGGCAATGGCTACCTCATGAAACCGGTCGTCAGGCTCGTCAGCGTCCAGTAGCCTCAGGCGATTGTGACTTCCTTCGTCAGGTAGACGTCCTGAATGGCGTTGAGGAGGGCGGCGCCTTCCTTCATCGGACGCTGAAACGCCTTGCGTCCGGAGATGAGGCCCATGCCGCCGGCGCGCTTGTTGATCACGGCGGTCTTCACCGCTTCCTTCAGATCGCCTTCACCCGATGCCGCGCCACCTGAGTTGATGAGACCCGCACGCCCCATGTAGCAGTTGGCGAGCTGGTATCTCGTGAGATCGATTGGATTGTCGCTCGTCAGCTGCGAGTAGACCGCCTTGTGCGTCTTGCCGAAGTTGACCGCGTTGTAGCCGCCGTTGTTCTCCGGCATCTTCTGCTTGATGATGTCGGCCTCGATCGTGACGCCCAGGTGATTGGCCTGCCCGGTGAGATCGGCGGAGACGTGGTAGTCCACGTCTTTGGTCTTGAATGCCGGATTCCGCAGGTAGCACCAGAGCACGGTGAACATCCCATACTCGTGCGCCTGCTGAAACATCGCGGCCACTTCCTGAATCTGCCGCTTCGACTCCTCTGACCCGAAATAGATGGTGGCGCCAACCGCCAACGCGCCCATGTCGAACGCCTGCTTGACGCTGGCGAATCGAATCTGGTCGTACGTGTTCGGGTAGGAGATGAACTCGTTGTGATTGAACTTCAGGATGAAGGGAATCTTGTGCGCGTACTTGCGGCTCACCGAGCCGAGCACGCCGAGCGTCGAGGCAACCGCGTTGCACCCGCCTTCGATCGCCAGCTTCACGATGTTCTCTGAGTCGAAGTAGAGGGGATTCGGCGCGAACGAGGCACCCGCCGAGTGCTCGATTCCCTGATCGACCGGCAGGATCGACACGTAGCCGGTGCCGCCCAGTCGTCCTGTGTCGAGCATCGACTGCAGCGCACCGAGGACTCGCGGCGATCGATCGGACAAGCCGTAGGCGCGGTCCACGTAGTCGGGACCGGGAAGCAGGAGGCTGTCCTTCGGAATCGTCTTGCACTGGTGCTCGAGCAGGCGCGCGTCATCTCCGAGGATGGAGGTGATCCCTTTGATGCCGGGCACGGTCAGTTCGACGGCTGCAGTTGAAGCCACGGTCATACCTCTTCTTTGGCTCTGGACTCTGGGCTTTCGGCTCTGATTTTCGATCCTACATCGCCCGAGCCTTTCGTGGAGACGGGGAATTCCGAGTACTCCACGATTGCATCGTTCACGGCGCGAGCGACAAGTTCGTCGATCGGCAGAGCGCGCTCCGCTGCCTCGATCTCGCCGAGACGCGCTCGCGTCAACGGGTTGCGCGGTGTGAACAGCGTGCAACAGTCCTGGTCGGGAATGATCGAGATGGGATACGTCCCGATCTTGATCGCTTCGGTCGTGATCTCCTCTTTGTCCATGCCAATCAGCGGACGAAATACCGGGAGCGTGACAACGCTTCCGATCACGGCAAGATTTTCGAGCGTCTGCGACGCGACCTGGCCGACGACGTCGCCGGTGATGAGGGCCTGCGCGCGCCGATCCCGGGCGATCGCTTCTGCGATGCGCATCATGAGCCGGCGGTAGATCACCACGCGCATCGGGCCAGGCACTGAGAGCACGACCTGCTGCTGGATCTCGCCAAACGCGACGAGATTGAGCTGCGAGCGGTGTTGCCACTTCGTGAGGAGCTGCACCAGCTCGCGCGCCTTTTCCTGCGACGCGCGCGACAGGATCGGATAGCTGTGGAAGTGCACGAAGGTCACCGCGCACCCGCGCTTCATCATGCGATGCGCGGCGACAGGCGAATCGATGCCGCCCGACAGCAGACACACCACGCGACCGGCAGTGCCTGTCGGCAACCCGCCGGGCCCGCGTTCCTTGCCGAAGAAGTAGAACGCCTGATCGGTCAGCAGCTCGACATGAATCGTGAGCGCGGGCTCGTCCAGGTTGACCCGCCACCCGCGCGCCTCCTGGATGCGACCGCCAACCTCGCGCTCGACCTGCGGCGACGTCAGCGGAAAGCGCTTGTCCGCGCGTCGCGCCGAGACCCGGAAGCTCTCGCACGTGCGATCCCCAAGGTCGCGGATGATCGCCTGTGACACGACGTCGAGATCGAGTGCAGTGCGGCCGGCGTAAGAGAAGTTCGCGACGCCGAACGTCCGGCGGATGCGTTCGCCTACTTCCTCACGCGACGCGCCGGGTTTGACCACGATCTCTATCCGGCCCATCAACGCCCGCACGCTCTGCACGTCGAGATCGGAGACCGCTTCTCTGAGGTTCCGCACGAGGCGCGCGAGGAACCACGGGCGGTTCTTCCCTTTGAGCGCGAGCTCCTGGTAGTGGACGACGATGGAGTTCATAGGACGATCGGGGATCAACGGCTCACTCGCTGATTCCCGGCTCCCGACCGAAGGAAATTGACGACCGCATCGGCGGCAGCGTGGCCGCTGACGACGGCGCTTTCAATCGTAGCGGGCAGGCGAGTCTCGATCCAGTCGCCTGCGAGAAACAACCCGGGAACGGCCGTCTGGGTGCCTGGCCGGGACGGTTGACCCGGTGCCACAGAGAACGTCGACCGCTTCTCGCGCACGACGACTGCACGGCGCAGCTCGGCCTCACGCACGATCGGCAACGCCGCCTTCAATTCGTGCAGCGCGAGGTCGACCAGCTCCTCATTGCTCCGGCTGACGATCGCCGATGCGCCGCTCGACACGAGCGAGAGGTGCGATGTGGCCTCACCAAAGAGCGCACGCTTGTCGAACACCCACTGCATCGCGCGACCGGGCAGACCGACGAAGGTGCTCGACGTCACCGGACGATCGAACCACAGGTTGACGGTCACGATCGGCGACGAAGCCGTCATCGCCGCGGCCTCGATGACCTCGGTCAGCATGCCCGCCCCCTCTTCAAACAAATGAGGCAACGCAAACCAGGCCGTTGCGCAGACGATCGCCCGCGCGCGGAACACGTCGCTCCTGACATGAACCGACGGCCATGGCAGCGCCACTTTGACGCGCGCGAGCGAGTTCGTCTTGACCTCGCCGTTACGCGCTTCCACGAAGGCCTTCGAGGGAATCGTGTAAAGCTCGTCGAGCGCGCAGCGGACCAACCCGAGCGACGAGTCCCGGCGCCTTCTTGTGAACGTGCGCTTGAGCACCTGGCCGAACATCTCGCCGGCGGCCTCATCGATCGACTGGTTCAACGCGGCAACGGCGAGCGGCTCCCACAACAGCTCGATCAAACGCGGAGTCTGCTCGTGCCACTCCAGCCACTGGCGAACCGTCGCGTGCGGGTCGGCTCCAGGCCGGCCGCCGTTCCGCATGCGCATGAGCGCCTTGCGGTCCTCCCAATCGATCGCGTCCCAACGCATCGCGCCGACGAGCATGTGCAACGGCGCCGGGATTGCCGGGCACGCCAGACGCGACGCGCGCCCGTCCTTGTCGATGATGTCAACGGCCAGACCCGGCTGCAGGTAGACGTGCGACTCGGTGCCGATGCGGCGTAGAAAGCGAAACGTCTCCCGATAAGCGCCGGTGAGAATGTGCTGGCCGTTGTCCACGTGCTCACCGGTCGAGGGATCGATGAACGCCGACGCTCGCCCTCCGAGCGAGGGACGCGCCTCCAGCACGAGCACGCGAAAACCTTTCTCCGCGAGCGCGGTTGCCGCACTCAGCCCGGCGAAACCGCCGCCGATGATGATGACATCGTGCGTCAACGGAGAAGGGCTTTGATCCACAGCCGAAGCGCGATGACGGCGCGCTGCGGGCGCGGAACGCGAATGCGCGAGCTGAAGACGTCGTATCCGTTGCGCTCGATGCGCCTCAGGATCTCGAAATAGATGCCTCCCATAATCTCGGCAGCCACGAGGCTGCGAGCGTCTTCAGGCGGCAGATGTTCAGCAGCGCGGCGATAGTAGCTGTGTGCGCGATCGCACTCGAACCGAAGCAGCTCGATGACCTGAGATGTGAGCCGGCCCGCTCGCAGATCGTCCTCGCTGACGCCGAATCGTTCGAGATCTTCAGTTGGAAGGTAGATGCGTCCGCGGACGAGGTCCGCGCGGACATCCCGGATGATGTTGGTCAATTGAAGCGCCAGCCCCAGGTTCTCAGCGTAGGTCTTTACGCCCTGATTGCGATAGCCAAAGATCTCGATACAGATGAGTCCGACAGCCGAGGCAACTCGACGGCAGTACTCGACCACCGCTCCGAACGTCTCGTAGCGGACGTGCCGGAGATCCATCTCCACGCCCTCAACCAGCTCTTCGAACCTCGCACGCGGCAGATTGAACTCGTGGACGAAGGGCTGCAGCCCGATGCCCTGCGGAGTCGTCGGCGTTCCACTGTAGGTCGCCGCGAGCTCTTCACGCCAGCTCGCCACGCGCGCGGCCGCCTTGGCGCGCGCCTCGTCGCTCAGTCCCCCGGCCCACTCGCTCTCAGGCACCACCTCATCGACCGCATCGTCCACGGCCCGGCAGAAATCCCAGACGGCGATGATCGCGTTGCGTTTGCGCGGCGGCAGGACGAGAAACGAGTAGTAGAAGGTTGTGTCGCGGCTCATGTCGTGGCCGCGTGAGACGGAATGGACCTGGGCCACCCGAGCGCGGCAGCCACCAGCCACGGAAGGTCTGTCGCGCCGAGGGTTGGCCGGTGGTTCAGCACATCGTAGTTCGCCGCTTCGATGCGATCGAGGATGCGTGTGCCGCCGAGCCACGTCATCCGAATCTCGTAGCGCAAGCGACCGTGTAGTCGATCGCAGAGCGGCTTGCCGTCGTCGAACAACGCGCGGGTTCTGCTGACGGCGGACGCAATCGCCTGGCGCCAGCCGGGTGTGAGGTTCTCTCCCACGAGCGCGGTCTCGTCAGCGCCGTGCGCCTGCATCTCTTCGCCCGGAAGATAGATTCGACCGCGCGCCCAGTCGCCCTTCACGTCCTGCCAGAAGTTGGTGAGCTGCAGCGCCGTACAGATCGCGTCGGAGCACCTATCGAGATCGTTGTCCGCGTAGCCGCCGATGCGAAGGACGAGCCGGCCGATTGGGTTTGCAGATCGCCGGCAGTAATCGAACAGCGCGGGCCAGGTCGCGTAGCGCGAGACGGTGACGTCCTGTCGAAATGCGCTCAGCAGATCCTCGAGAAGAACCGAGGGAAGCTGCAGCCGGCGGACCGTGACACCGAGCGCCATGAAGATCTCGCGCGAGTGCGCGGGCTCCCCGGGCTCCGGCGATCGCTGAATCGTGGATGTCGTGCCTGCCACCGCTTCGAGGAGACGCGCACGCCAGCCGTCGATCAGCCGGTGACGCTCACCAACGGTTCGATCTCCCTCGTCGGCGAAATCGTCCGCCGCTCGCGCGAACGCGTAGAGCGCTGCCACGTGAGGACGCATCCGGCGCGGCAACAGCAGCGACGCAACCGGAAAGTTCTCGTAGTGGGCGCGGCAGTCACGCTCGCACGCAGCGTAGGCGGCCTGGAGATTTACCATTCGGTCTCGGCAACACCTGCGCGGCGATTCGCGGCTCGCGCCATCACGAACAGCAGATCGGACAGGCGGTTGAGATACACGATGACGATGGGCTCGACAGCGTCGGGACCAAGACCAACGACACGTCGCTCGGCGCGCCGGCAGATCGTTCGACCCATGTGGAGCAGCGCACCCGGCAGCGCGCCGCCGGGGAGGATGAATTTCCGCAGCGGCTCCAGTTCGTTTTCGAGCCGATCGATGAGCTGTTCGAGTCGCTGAACCTCTGATTCGGCCACCGCGGCTTTTGTCACGCGCCCGGCGATCCGCTTCGACGGATCGGCCAGCCGCGCGCCGACCGCGAAGAGTTCCTTCTGAATGGTCTCGAGCGCACCGGCCAGGTCTGCGTCGAGGCCGGCTGCGCGCGCGGCGCCGAGCGTTGCATTCAACTCGTCCACCTCGCCGTACGCGTCAACCCTGGGGTCCGCCTTCGAGACGCGCGTCTTGTCGAAGAGCGACGTTTCGCCGGCGTCCCCGGTCTTTGTGTAGATCTTCACTCTTCGACTCCGCTCGCGTTTCGACCCCGGTCAACGCGACCCTGAGTGCATCGAAGCGTCACGCGTGAAATTATATGGGCTCGATGCCTTCGCCTTCTCTGCCGAAACCTCCTGCCCGACAGCGCTTTCGCCGGCAACTCCTTGCCTGGTACCGCGCTCACGGACGCGATCTACCGTGGCGGCGGACGAGCGATCCGTATCACATCCTCGTGTCTGAGGTGATGCTGCAGCAGACACAGGTCGACCGCGTGCTGCCGAAGTATCACGAGTGGCTTGATCGCTATCCTTCGCTCGCGGCTCTTGCGACGGCGGACGAGGGCGACGTCACCCAGACGTGGCGGCCGCTTGGATACAACATCCGGCCACGCCGGCTTCAATCGATTGCGCGAGAGTCAGTGGAGCGCTACGGCGGCGAGCTTCCTTCAGACGAAGCGACGCTACTCTCCTTCAAGGGCATCGGCGCCTACACCGCGGGCGCGATCAGAAGCTTTGCGTTCGGGCAACGCGCCGCGATCCTCGACACGAATGTCGCGCGGGTGCTCTTCCGCATCTTCATCGGACGCGGCGACCCCAAGACGCACGCGATGCGCAAGCAGCTCTGGGCCGTATCCGAAGCACTCGTGCCTCACAAGCACGTCTTCGACTTCAACCAGGGGTTGATGGACTTCGGCGCAACCGTCTGCGTGGCGCGCAAGCCAAAGTGCGCTGCGTGCCCGATGACGCGGATGTGCCGTTCGTTTCCCAAGCTGCGAGCCGAATCGTGATCATCGTCGTCGCCGCCGTGATCGAACAGGACGGATTGTTCCTCGTCACGCGCAGGCTCGAAGGCACGCACCTGGCAGGTCTGTGGGAGTTCCCGGGCGGCAAGGTCGCGAGCGGCGAGACCCACGTCCAGGCGCTCGAGCGCGAAATTCGCGAAGAGCTCGATGCGGACGTGGACGTCAGCGAACTGCTATTGGAGAGCCAGTTCGACTACACGGAGCGCAGAGTCTCGCTCCACTTCTACCGGTGCTCGCTGCGTGGGACTCCACGGCCGCTGCTCGGCCAGCAGATGAAGTGGGTGCCGCGTGCCGAACTCCGGGCACTCGACTTCCCGCCTGCGGACAAGGACCTCATTCGACTCTTGTCATGAACCACGAAGATTCCTTGATTTCTTCGCGAGCGCTCACCCGGCGGAGGCGCAGCTCTGCCTGGAAAGGTCAGACTGCTGACGGAACCGGCACGTCGGTGACGATGGCAGGTGCTCGTCCCGATGGAGTCTCGACTTCCAGCTCAGTACCGGCGACGATGAAATCGCGATGCGCGTAGCCCAGCGCGATCGTGCCTGAACGCGGCGACTCGCCAGCACTCGTCACGAACCCGGCCTCGCGATCACCCGCGTAGAGCTTCGCGCCCTGCTCGGGTCGCTGACCGTTGATGCGAAGCGAGACCAGCTTTCTCACCACGCGGCCGTGACCGCGATGCAGCACCCGGATGATGACTTCCTGCCCGACGTAGCAGCCCTTCGTGAAAGAGACCGCGCGCGACTCGATGCCGGCCTCGAGCGGGATCGTGTCGTCGGTCATGTCGATCCCGAAGATGGGATACCCCGCTTCGATCCGCGCCGCTGCGATTACCTCGTCGGTGACTAGCGCAGCACCGGCAGCATTGAGTGCCGCGACGAGCGCCTGTTCCCGTGCGCGTTCCACGTACACGCAGAAGCCGGGCACACCGAGTTGACTGATGCGCACGACCGACACGGGCGACTCGCCAAACTCGAACTGCGTGTGACGGTACTCAGCCCACTCGCTCAAGCCTCGCGCGCCGTCGATCACCTGCTCGAGGACGGAAGCAGCCCGCGGGCCGTGCAGCCACACTCCGGTGAGACTCTCGGCAAGCGAGCCCACGCGAACGTCCTCGGTGAAGATGAACTGCTCGAGCCGCTGGATCGTCGCGTCGATGGTCTCGGCCGGAACGTCGAGCAGGATCATGCCGCCCGATTCCAGCACGTGCATATCCGTGTGCATGCGCCCCTGCGGCGACAGCCACGCGGAGTAGCAGCCCGTCCCTGGAGTCAGTGCCTGAATGTCGTTGGTAAGGAGACCCTGCAGATAGGCTGCGCGGTCCTGCCCGGCAACCGCGATCTGTAACCGCGGGGCCACGGCGCCAATGGCCGCTTGCTCCTGAATCGCCCGGTAGCCATCCGCGAGAGTCATCGGCTTACTCCAGGAACTCGCGTGTGTCGGTGATTTCACCAACACTCGTGATGAACACTACCGGCGGTTTGACAGCCCGACTTTGGCCGGGGCCTCAAGCGAGCTGCAGTGTAAAGACCTGATACGATCGACGAAGTGCGTCGCTCCAAGTACCTCGTACATTGTACTTGCGTATTTCTGCTGGGTCTTCCAGTCCTGGCCGCAGCCCAGCCGCAGGCGGCCACGAACAAGGCCATCGGCTACGCTGTCTTCCTGCGTGGCACGGCGATCGGGCGCGAACTCGTCACGCCCCGCCGCGATCAATCAGGCATCACTTTCACGACACAGGGGCGGATGCTGGCGCCGCTCAACGTCACAATTCGCGCCGGCGAATTCAAGTACCAGCCCGACTGGACGCCAGTCAGTTTCAACCTCGACGCGACAGTGAACGGCGGTCTGCTGCAGCTCCGCACGACCTTCGCTGACGGGAAGGCGTCCACGGAAGGCGTCGGACCCGGGCAATCAGTGTCGGCAGCACACGACGTTGCGAGGAAGACCCTCATTCACGCCAACGGCGTCTTCGCCTCGTACGTCGCGCTCGCGATGCGCCTCGCCGAGAACTCCGAGCAGGGCGCTGAATTCAAGGTCTACGTCGTGCCGCAAGCGGAAGTCACCGTGCGCGTGAATACGATCCGCTCGGAGCAGATCCAGATCGGGACGACGGTGCTCGACGTGCGTCGCTACGAGCTGGTCTACGTCAACCCGTCAGGCGAGGTCACAACCAACGTCACGGTCGCCAGCAACGGCGAACTCATCAGCGTCAACATCCCTGCCGATTCACTGGACGTCGTTCGCGAAGATGTCGCGTCATCCACGTCGCGTACCCAGATCTATTCGAACAAGGGTGACGAAGCGATCACCATCCCTGCCGCCGGTTTCAACCTTGGCGCGACGCTGACGCGCCCGGCAAACGCCGCCGCCAACACCAAACTCCCCGTCGTCATTCTGCTCGCCGCGGCGGGCGTCGGCGATCGCGACGGCGTCATCCAGGGTGTACCGACGCTGGCGAACCTGGCAGGAGCAGTCTCCGAGTCCGGCATGCTGGCGGTCCGCTTCGACAAGCGTGGAAACGGACAGAGCGGCGGTCGCTCGGAATCCGCGACGATCAGCGACTTCGCTGAAGACGTGCGCGCGATCGTCAGGTGGCTCGAGAAACGACCGGACGTCGATCCCAAGCGCATCGCGGTGGCCGGTCACGGTGAGGGCGCCTGGATCGGCTTGCTGGCCGCGTCGAGAGAGAAGCGCATCGCAGCGGTGGTCTCAATCGCCGGCCCCTCGACGACCGGTGTTGAGACCGTGCTCGAGCAACAGCGTCTCGAACTCGAGGGACTGAAGCTGCCGGCCGAGGAGCGCGAAAAGAGAATTGCCCTCCAGCAGCAGGTCAACTCAGCGGTGCTCACGGGGAAGGGCTGGGAGAATGTGCCCCCGCAGGTTCGCAAAGAGGCCGACACGCCCTGGTTCCAGAGCCTGCTCACATTCGATCCCACAAAGGTTCTGGACGATGTGCGGCAGCCGATGTTGTTCGTGCATGGCGCGCTCGACCGTCAGGTTCCGGTCGAGCACGTCGAGCGCCTGGCGGATATCGCCCGTAAGGAAAGCAAGTCGAACGCAGTCGAAGTCGTCGTCGTTCGCGGCGTCAATCACCTGCTCGTGCCGGCGATCACCGGCGAGGCCAACGAGTACGGCACGCTTCCGGATCGCAACGTCAGCAAGGACGTCACGATGGCGACGACCGACTGGCTGAAGAAGACGTTCGCAGCGATTCGATGAAACCGGCGCAGTCATGAGCCCCCCAAAAATCCACGCCCCCGATCTCAAAGAGAAGAAGTCGCGCGGCGAGAAGATCGCCATGCTGACGGCCTACGACGCGACGATGGCGCGCCTGATGGATCAGGCAGGCGTGGACGCGATTCTGGTCGGTGATTCTGTGGGCATGGTCGTCCTCGGCTACGAGAACACGCTCGCGGTGACGCTCGACGACATGCTCCATCACACACGCGCCGTCATGCGAGGCGCCGCGCGCGCACTCGTCGTTACCGACATGCCGTTCCTCTCGTATCAGGTCAGCGTCGAAGAGGCGGTGCGCAACGCAGGCCGGTTGCTCCAGGAGGGAGGAGCATCCGCCGTCAAGCTCGAGGGAGGACGTCCTGTCCTCGACGCGGTGCGCCGGATAGTGGACGTCGGCATCCCCGTGATGGGACATCTGGGATTGCAGCCGCAGTCGGTGAATCAGGTTGGCGGCTACCTCAAACAGGCCACGCGACCGCAGGACGCGGACGCGCTCGTCGCCGACGCGCTCGCATTACAGGATGCCGGCGCGTTTGCGATAGTGCTCGAATCGATTCCCGAAGAGGTCGCGAAGACAACGACCGCCGCGCTCGACATCCCGACGATCGGCATCGGCGCCGGTCCGTATTGCGACGGCCAGGTGCTCGTGAGCCACGACATGCTTGGCTTGTTCGACCGCTTCGTTCCTTCCTTCGTGAAGCAGTACGCCACCATGGCGGAAACGGTCAGAGCGGCGACCAGAGCTTATGTGGACGACGTCCACGAGGGGCGCTACCCGCTCTCACTCTCGAAGATTTCCGGAGTCCCCAACCGGTAACGCCGCATGGCATCGATCGTCGAAACGATCGCCGATCTCCGGACGCGTGTCGCGGCGAGACGATCCGCAGGCCCGCTCGGGCTCGTGCCGACGATGGGCGCGCTGCATGATGGCCACGCCAGTCTCATTCGACAGGCGCGCGCCGAGTGCGCGACGATCGTCGTGACGATCTTCGTGAACCCCATTCAGTTCGATCGGCCGGAAGACCTGGAACGGTATCCACGGTCGCTCGATGTTGACGCCCGGTTGTGCGAGTCGCTCGGCGTTGATTTCATCTTCGCGCCAGCCGTCGCGGAGATGTATCCGGTCGCGCTCGAATGCAAAGTGGAAGTTGGACGCCTCGCTGATCATTTGTGTGGCCGGTTTCGTCCCGGACACTTCAGCGCCGTGGCGACCGTGGTCCTGAAGTTGTTCGAGATCGTCCAGGCAGACAGGTCGTACTTCGGCGAAAAGGACGCGCAGCAACTGGCAGTCATTCGGCGACTCGTCGCCGACTTCAACGTTCCGACGACGATCGTCGGGGTGCCTACTGTGCGCGAGCCCGACGGCCTGGCGATGAGCTCGCGCAATCAGCGTCTCGATGCGAGCGAGCGGCAGCTTGCGCCTGCCCTCTACCATGCGCTTCAGCGCGTGGAGCACGCGATCGAATCTGGTGTGACGAGCGCGAGCGATCTGAAGCGCCTTGCGTCCGAGCAGATTCCGTCCGACGCGCGCCTCAGGCTGGAGTACTTCGAGATTGTCGAGCCGATCAACTTCCAGCCGGTCGAGCACGTGACCGGTCCGATCGTTGCGGCAGGCGCTCTCTGGGTGGGAACGACGAGACTGATCGACAACATACGCTGCGTCCCGGGCATATGATTGGGGTCAGACCCCTTCACACCCCTTCACAGGAGTGCATATGACCTGGAAACTGGCGGTGATCGTCGCCACGCTCGCGACCGCCGCCACGGTTTCAACACAGGTTCTCTCAACGCCGAAAGCGACCCCAGGTGAGAAGGGCCTGACGCAGGTGGCCGGGCTCAAGGTCGGTCACTTCACGCTCAGCGAACGGCCGACCGGATGCACGGTCGTCCTCCTCGACGGCGCCGGTGCAGTGGGCGGCATCTCGCAACGTGGCGCCGCACCCGGCACGCGCGAAACCGACCTTCTCGATCCACTGAACATGGTGGAGCGCGTCAACGCCATCGTGCTCACGGGCGGCAGCGCCTATGGACTCGACGCGGCGCAGGGCGTCGTTCGTTATCTCGAAGAACACAAGACCGGCTATCCAATCGCCGGCACGGTTGTCCCGATCGTGCCGGCCGCGGTGTTGATGGATCTGGGTTTTGGCGGCAGCTCGTCGATCAGGCCGACCGCAGACTGCGGATATCGCGCGGCCACGTCTGCAACCGATGGCCCGGTCGCCGAAGGCAATATCGGCGCAGGAGCTGGAGCCACTGTCGGCAAGCTGCTCGGTAGCCGAGACCGCGCGATGAAGGCCGGACTTGGATCGGCCTCGATCTCCCTTCCGGGCGGCCTCGTCGTCAGCGCAATCGCTGCCGTGAACGCCGTCGGTGACGTGATCGATCCGTCAACCGGCACGGTGGTCGCGGGCGTACGAACCGCCGACGGCAAAACGCTCGCTGATGCACGCATGCTCCTTCGATCGCCGCTACCTTCCCGCAACGCACCTCGACCCGGTGGCAACACGACGCTTGCGATCGTCGCGACGAACGCGCGCCTGACGAAATCAGAGATCAACCGAGTTGCGCTGATGGCCGACGATGGCCTGTCGAGAGCGGTGTCGCCGTCTCATACGACAGGCGATGGCGACACGGTGTTCTCACTCGCCACCGCGACCTGGCAGGGGCAGGCAGACGTCACAACGATCGGCGCGCTCGCGGCCGACGCGCTCTCCGAAGCCATCGTACGCGCCGCTGTCCACGCCACATCGTCTGGAGGCCTCCCGGCCGCGCGCGATCTCGGCACGGTGCCCTCGCGGTTCAAGTGATCCTTGTAATTCAGAATGCAGAATTCAGAAGGCAGAAGACTGTGGACATTGTCTGCATTCTGCATTTTGAATTCTGAATTACAGAGATGAGCCTCCATCTCATTCTCCTCGTCGTGTACTCCCTGGCCGTTGTCACGATGGGCCTGTGGACCGCTCGATTCGTACGAACGAGCAGCGCGTTCTTCGTCGCGGGCCGTAGCCTTGGACCGGGCCTCGTGTTCGCATCGATGCTGGCAGCGAACATTGGTGCCGGGGCGACGGTCAACGTTGCTGGACTTGCCTATCGTGAAGGGTTGAATGCGTGGTGGTGGAGCGGTTCGGCGGGTCTTGCTTCACTCGCACTGGCGTTCTGGGTGGGACCACGACTCTGGACGCTCGCAAAGGAGCATGACTTCTACACCACCGGTGACTTCCTGGAGTTCCGGTACGGTCCCACCGTCCGCGCGGTGATTACAGGCCTCGTGTGTTTCGGCAGCCTGTGGATTCTTGCCGCGCAGCTCATCGCAGGCGCTGCGATCATCAGCGTCCTCACCGGCGCACCCCGGTGGGTGGGCTCGGTGATCGGCGGCGGCATCATGACGATCTAC
Organism: uncultured Acidobacteriota bacterium; assembly: GCA_963818645.1. Classification (GTDB taxonomy): domain Bacteria; phylum Acidobacteriota; class Vicinamibacteria; order Vicinamibacterales; family UBA2999; genus Gp6-AA40. The sequence continues at coordinate 83,369 of CAWFTF010000005.1, forward strand.
TTCACCGCCGGCGGGCTGCTCGGGACGGCGTGGGTCAACACGCTTCAGCTCATCGTCATGCTGGTGGGCTTCGCCGTGGCGGTGCCATTTGCGGTCGCAGGCGTGGGCGGTCCGTCCGCGTTCATGTCTGCGTCGCTGCCGTCGACCTTCGTGGACCTCACCTACTCGTCCGGTCCGGGATCAGGCTGGACGCTACTCGCGCTCACCGGACCAGCGTTCGTGATCTCGCCCGGCCTGATCCAGAAATCGTACGGCGCGAAAAGCGCGCGCGCACTTCGACTGGGAGTCGCCCTCAACGGCATCGGGTTGATGCTGTTCGCGTTCCTGCCTGTGTTGATCGGGATGGTCGGTCGCGTGGCCCTTCCTCAGACGAGCGCTCCAGATCTCGTGCTGCCGACGGTGCTGACAGAACTGCTGCCCCCGTGGCTCGGAGCGCTTGCACTTGCCGCGGTCTTCTCCACCGAAGTCGATACCTGCGACGCGATCCTCTTCATGATCTCCACGTCGGTCTCGAAGGATCTGTTTCAGCGCTACGTGAAGCCCGACGCGTCCGACCGGGAACTCCTGCTCGTCGCCCGCATGTCGGCCGTCGCGGGCGGCGTACTCGGCGTGCTGCTGTCCATCTACCTGAGCACGATCGTCCAGGCGATGACGGTCTTCTACTCGTTGCTGGGCGTCAGCCTGTTCGTCCCGGTGCTTGGCGGCCTGTACTCGCGGCGCGCTGGACAAGCCGAGGCGCTGGCGGCCATCGTCGCGGGCGTCACCGTGCTGCTCGTGGTACGCTTTGGGGTTGCCGGACGCTACCTGTGGCTGGACCCGACGCTGAGCGGGCTCATCGCCGCGGCGATCGCGTTTCTGATCGTAATGATGGCAACCCGTAGGGCGGGTCAATCAGCATGAAGAACTATCGAATCGCAGTCATCGCTGGCGACGGCATCGGCAAGGAAGTCGTGCCCGCCGGCATCGAGGTCCTGAACCTGGCCGCCGAGCAGGGCGGCTTCCGGTGCGAGTTCACGCCGGTTCCGTGGGGATGCGACTACTACCTCGAACACGGTCGCATGATGGACGAAGACGGCGTCGATCGCCTGATGAAGTTCGACGCGATCTACCTCGGAGCCATCGGCGATCCGAGGGTGGCGGACCACATCTCCGCCCGCGAGTTGATCCTGCCGTTGCGCCAGCGGCTCGGACAGTGGGTCAACCTGCGTCCGATGCGGCTGCTGCCCGGCATCTCATCGCCACTCGGTGGCCGCAGCGCGAAAGACATCGACATGATCTGCGTCCGCGAAAACTCGGAGGGCGAGTATTGCGGAATCGGCGGACGTCTTCATCGCGGCACGCCGCAGGAGGTCGCTGAACAGACGGGCGTCTTCACGCGGCACGGCATCGAGCGCATTGCGCGCTATGCGTTCAAGCTGGCCGCGGCGCGGCCACGCAGGATGCTGGCGAGCGCAACGAAGTCGAACGCGCTTCAGCACGCGATGGTGATGTGGGATGAGGTCGTCGCCGGAGTCGCCAAAGAGTTCCCCGAGGTCGAGCTGAAGAAGTACCACGTGGATGCATTGTGCGCGCGGATGGTGACACATCCGCACACGCTCGACGTGATCGTCGCGTCGAATCTGTTCGGCGACATCCTCACGGATATCGGCTCGGCGATCTCGGGCAGCCTCGGGGTCGCGCCGGGCGGGAATATCAACCCCGACCGCACCACGCCGTCGATGTTCGAACCGATCCATGGCTCGGCGCCCGACATCGCGGGCAAGGGCATCGCCAATCCGATCGCTGCGATCTGGGCGGGAGCGATGATGCTCGATCACCTCGGTGAGCGTGCATCGCACGATCGCATCCTGTCTGCGATCGAAGGCGTGCTTGCCGATGAACGGGTGAAGACGCCCGACCTGGGCGGCCGCTCGACGACGGTCGATATGACGCGCGCCGTGACGGCGGCGATGTCTACGAGACAACCCGCTTAGTCAACTTCCAATTCCCAATTCCCAACTCCCAAAAAACACCGAGCCCTTGGGAGTTGGAGGTTGGGCGTTGGGAGTTGATGCCCTACGCTCCCAGTTGCTTCGCGAGATCGTTGAAGTCCGCCGCTGGAAGATCGACGCTCGCGTCAGCTTTCAAATCAGGCTTACCCTGCGGACCCAACTCGAGCGGCCGCGGGACAAAGGCGGTCTTCAGCCCGACGCCCTTCGCCGCCTTCAGATCGCCGAGATGCGCGGCAACCATCATGATGTCGCCGACCTTCAAGTCCAGGAATTCCGCAGCCGACCTGTAGACCTCAGGGTCCGGCTTGTAGTGCCGCGCCAGCTCCGCTCCGAGGATGCAGTCCCACGGCAAGCCCGCGAACTTCGCAAGGTCCGTCATCAGCGAGATGTTCCCGTTCGAGAGCGGCGCGATGATGAATCGTGTCTTCAGTCGCGTCAGGCCGCTCACCGAATCGGGCCACGGCCGCAGCCGGTGCCACGCGTGATTGAGGGTGCTGATCTCGTCCTCGGACAGCCCTTTCATCCCGAAGTCAACGAGGATCTTGTCGAGGATCATCCGATGCAGCACATCGAGCTTGGTCCACGGCAGCTCACCGGTCCGCACGCGATTCATGCTCGGACCATAGCCAGCACGCCAGGCCTCGGCGAACTTCTCGGCGTCGACCTTCAGCCCCTTCTTCGTCGCGAGCTGCGCGACTTCCTGCGATACCGATGTCCGCCAGTCGACGACCGTGCCGAACGTGTCAAAGACGAGTGCTTTCACAGCTGTGAACTCCACTGTCGGAACGTACAGCGCTCTGCGCCACACCAGCGGCGAGCGCGCGACCAGCGCCGAACTCCGCCCCAATCATCGTCGCGACACCCGCCCGCACGAAATCCGCCGAGACATCGTCGTCATAGTGCCTCCAGAGCTGGAGCAGTAATCTCGAACACGTATTGCTCGGTGCCGCGAACGTGACGGGATCCCTTGTGCACGCCGCCGATCCGTTCCGCCGCCCGCTGCGACCGGATGTTGGTGGGTGCAATCAGAAGGACGACGTGGTTCACGAAGCGGAATGCGTGGCGCAGCATCAGCCGCTTCATCTCCCCGTTGTAGCGGCCGCCCCAATAGGCACGCGCGAGGAACGTCCATCCGACCTCGACCTCGCTCGCCGCCTCGTCATAGGCAAAATAGCGCGACGAACCAATCGCCTTCCCGGTCTTTCGATCGATGACGAGAAACGCACCGCCGGACGCCATCGCCTCGTCGAAGAAACGCCGGAAGCCCTCCACTTCGCTGCGCTCCTTCGCGGGATGCTGCTCCCAGATGAGCGGATCGCACGCGACCGCGTAGAGAGCGTCGTGATCCTCAGCGCGCAGAGGCCTGAGCTCGATCAGTTCTCCCGTGAGCGTTGGTTGAAACTCGAATGGCACACCGACCGCTCCTACTTGGCCTGCTCAGTGCGTGGCGGCGCAGCCTGAATCAGAACGAAGTACAACCCGTCGGGATCGGGCATGATGGCGGCCCGTACACCACCTTGCAACGACACCGGCGCCCCGCCAGTCGACACCACGCTCGAGCCCGACGCCTTCAGCTTGCCGATCGTAGAGTCCAGATCCTTGACGCGAATCTGCAGCCGGGTCGCGCCGGGATCCTGAATGCGCGGACGAATCGGCGAACGATCCGCACCTTTGATCTCGACAAACTCCATCCTCAGCGCCGAGCCCGGCACCTGCGCCGTCGTCAGTCGAACCTGCGAGCCCTTGAGCCCCATCAGATCGAGCAGCGGAATCGTGCCGAAGGATCCCACCTGCGGCTGGAACTGAAACTGATCGCGATAGAGCTGCATCGCACGATCGGTGTCGGCGACGGTGATGCGCACGCGAGCGTCGATGATGTTGCTCTCGGGCGGCGCAATCGTCTCGGGCAGTGGCGACGGCTGCAGCAGCTCGACGAAGTGTCCGTCTGGATCGCGCACGATCACACCGCGCGCGTTGTTCGCACCGAAGGTCAACGGCGCTCCACCCGGAGTCACCACGGGAACACCGGCAGCCTTGAGCGGCGCGAACGCCTTGTCGATGTCGCGAACGATGAGCACGAGCGTCATGCTGCCCGGATCCTGCGGACGCGGATTCACCGGCTTCCGCTCGATGTCTTTCGCCTCGACCATCTCGACGCCGAGATTCGGGCCCGGCACTCTCGCGACCACCCAGCGAAGCTGCGCCGATGGAATGCCGAACATGTTCCGGATGGCCGGATCCGTGCTGAACGGTCGTGGGCCCGGCGCCTGTGCGGGAGGAACGGTGAGCCCGAGCAGATTGCCGTAGAACTCAATGGCCTTGTCCAGGTCCGAGACGATCGGGCTGTAGTTGCCGGAGCCGACGACGACGTCGCCGGGAGGCGACGAGCCTCGAGCCGCAGTTGCAGGCGCCTGCGCGGAGCTTGTTGCTGACATGATTGCCGCCGCAGCGAACGCCGCGGCCACGGCGATTGCCCGTGTCATCGTGATTCCCTCCTGCGCCCTCGCGCGACGAGGTTCATGATTCTAGCCGACGCGTTCGAAAGCAACCGTCCGGGCTGTGAGGTTCGGAGCCGCTGTCCGGCCGGCGAGGACCCACGCATCTGAACACGGCGACTTCTCGGTCTGTTCACCTGCCCGTGTCCACCACTCGTTCTGCGAGCGTGCGAGATCGGGTAACGCGAAGCCGAGGAGATCTTCAATCTGCGAGAAGGTCAGCACCACGACGTCGGCGTACCTGTTCTCCAGGTACTCGTAAAGGAATCGGTACTTGCCTGACACCCGGCCAAGTGGCCGCGGCGTCGGGGCAGGCCGCGGCACCGCGGGGTTATCTCGCTGCGCTTGCCATCTCCTGATCCACATCCACACGGTTTTCGCCTCTCTTTGGAGCAGCCCGGACAGCCGCATCGTATCCCCGCCGGTGCGCGGTGGGTGCGCTGTTCTGAACAGCCGGCAAGAGGCGAATTGAACCATTCTGCACTGCTCGACGCAGCTAGCCTAGGAGTTGGGTGCTCTCCATTCGGGCCTGTGCTGTTGTGCACAATCCCACGTCTGGCACGGTGGCACGATCCATGGCATGGAGAACCAACGCCGTGGCGGTGTCGACGTGAAGCTGACGAAGCCAAAGGTGGCGAAGGCGGCTGTGACGCTCCCCGAGTTCAACGCACAGGTATTTCTCGATTCGGCTGGCATCGCCAAGACCGTCATGAAATACGGGCGTGGCGAGGCCATCTTCACGCAGGGCGAGGCCTGCGACCACGTCCTGTACATTCAGTCGGGCGGCGTAAAACTGTCGGTGCTGTCAAAAACCGGCAAAGAGGCGGTCGTGGCGATGCTCGGCCCCGGAGACTTCTTCGGCGAAGGCTGCCTGGCGGGTCAAGCGCTTCGCATGGGAAGCGCAACAGCGATCACGCCGAGCGCCATCCTGCGTGTCCGCAAGCGACAGATGGCGGACCTGCTGCACAAGCAGAGCACCATGTCCGATCGATTCATCTCGCACATGTTGACCCGCAACATCCGAATCGAAGAGGACCTGATCGATCAGCTGTTCAACTCCAGCGAGAAACGGCTGGCGCGCACGCTGCTCCTGCTGGCGCGCTACGGGAAGCAGGCCATACCGGTCCGCATGGTGCCAAAGATCTCTCAGGACACGCTCGCCGACATGGTCGGCACGACGCGTTCGCGCGTGAACTTCTTCCTGAACAAGTTCAAGAAGCTGGGCTTCATCGAATACCACGGTGAGATGCCCATCAAGATCAACAGCTCGCTGCTCAGCGTCGTCCTGCACGACTGAGGCGTTCTTACGAAGTGACCACGTCCGAGAAGAGCGACGGACCCCCGCGTCGCTGTTCGACGCGTCGCGCCTGTCCGTGTTTCTCTTCGCGTTGCTCTTCACACGCCTGGCACCGTGCCGCAAACGGCAACGCTCGCAACCGCGGTTCCGAGATCGCTGTCGCGCATTCAACGCAAGACCCGTACGTGCCCGCCTCAAGGCGCACGAGTGCGGCGTCGATGCGCCTCACCGTCTCCGCTCGCATCTGGAGCAGCGCGAGATCGATGTCTCCCTGACTGTGGGCGTCGGAGCGGTCGACGTCATCGCCACCCTGCTTCGATTGGTCCGTGCGTCCGTTTCGAATGCCGTGTCGGACTTCGCCCTCCAGTTCGCGCCGGCGATCACGGAGCATTCGTTCCAGATGAGCACGTCGTCTTGCGGTGTTGGTCATCGTTGATTCCTCAAAGACTCCAGCGTGCCGGAAGCGGCCAACACCGTCTATCCCGTTGTGAACACCTGCGCTGAGACCTTCGACGTATGGTGATGACAGGAGTCCTACACATGAACACACAGACACAGGAACATCGTCACTACGGCTTCGCGCTCGGACTCGTGACAGGCGCGTTCGTTGGCGCTGGCGTCGCGCTATGGCTCGCTCCCCGCGCCGCCTCGGAGCTTGGTGAACGCCTCACTAATTCGGCCAGAAGCCTCGGCGAGCGAGCCTCCGAACGACTTCACGAGGTCAACGCCCGCGTTGGCGAGGCCGTCGACGAGCTCACCCACACGGGCCAGGGGGTTCGCGACGAGGTGGCCGGGGTCGTGGCGCGCAGCGCACGCGAAGTCGAACGCTTCGCGACCGCCTCCTCAACTCGATCGCTCTAGGCGACGGCCGGCGCGGGTTCGCCAAACTGGATGTTGTACAACTCGGCATAGAATCCGCCGGCAGCCAACAACTCGTCGTGAGTGCCGCGCTCGCCCGGTGCGTGTCTTTCACGACGAAGATGGCGTCGGCGCGCACGATGCGGTCAAGGAGATGGTGAGCGACGACGACCGAGCGTGCCTCAGTTCGCGATTCATCAGAGTCGGTTGTAGAGTGTTGAGACTGATCCCGAAGCGTCTTGGCGGCCTTCCGTTTGCTCGTTAACAGGGAGAGGCTGAAATACCTTGAGCCGGTAGTACAAGTCTTCGCGAAGTTTGGCTTGCTTGATCGCTTCCTCGGGCTGCCGATTGGTCGCGGCGAGGAAGCGAATGTCGACCGGCAGCGGAGTTTCTCCTCCGGTGCGGGTGAACGTGCCGCTTTCGAGGACCCTGAGGAGCTTGACCTGCAGCTCCATGGGCATCTCCGTCACCTCGTCGAGGAAGAGGGTGCCGTGCGTCGCTCGCTCGAACACACCGTGGTGCCGTCGATCGGCGCCGGTGAAGCTGCCCCGCTCGTGACCGAAGAGCTCGCTCTCAATGAGCATGGGAGAGAGCGCGCTGCAATTCAATGCGACATACGGCCCGTGCCGCCGTCGGCTCAAGTCGTGAAGGGTTCGCGCGACCAGTTCCTTGCCAGTGCCGCTCTCTCCCACGATGAGGACCGTGGCGTTCGTCGGTGCCACGCGTGAAATGTGCGCGTAGACCTCCTTCATCGGCGGAGACATGCCGACCAACCGGCCGAACCTGTGTTCCGCCACATCCTGGGACGGCCTGGTTCGCGATGGGAAGCGTGCAACTCGGGTGTCGGACGTCAGTTCGAGAGTCATTGGAGCGGACTATGACTGATCCGACTCGTGCGCACTGAGCAATAAGAGACAGGGGCTTAGTGCGTTAGTGCACAGCCAGATTCGCTGCGGCCTGCTACCGTGTTGTTGGTAGTCCCGCACGACCAGCGTCCGCGACTGGACGCATTCACAGGAAAGAACAAGATGAACAGTAGATCGATGCTCACCACGGTTGCCGTGCTCTGCCTGGCCTTTGGTGTCAGCACCGTCGCGAGCGCACAGAAGAAAGCGAATCTCGAGGACGAGGTCGGCCAGTCGGAAAAGGCCGCCAAGGTCTTCGGCGAGATCATGGGCACTCCAGATAAGGGGATTCCCAAGGACCTGCTCGAGAAGGCCGAATGCGTCGCGGTGTTCCCGTCGGTGCTCAAGGCCGGCTTCGTCGTCGGTGGGCAGGGTGGGCGCGGCGTGGCCAGTTGCCGCACGGTCAACGGGTGGAGCGCTCCGGCTTACTTCACGCTGGGTGGGGCAAGCGTGGGATTCCAGATCGGCGCCGAGTCAACCGACCTCGTGATGCTCTTCATGAACAAGGACGGCTTGAACAGCCTGCTCTCGGATGAATTCACGCTGGGCGGCGACGCGTCTGTGGCCGCCGGGCCCGTCGGTCGGCAGGCCGGCGCAGAAACCGATCTGAAGCTCACTGCCCAGATCCTCTCCTATTCGCGCAGCAAGGGTCTGTTTGCCGGACTCGAGCTCAAGGGCCTCGTCATCAAGGCGGACAAGGACGACATGCGCGACGTCTACGGCGCAGGCATCACGGCCAAAGAGGTACTGAAGGACAACAAAGTCACAGCGCCTATCGGCGTGCGGGCCTTCCCCCTCGCGCTCGGACGCTACTCGTCGCGCAACGCCACGGAATAACAGCTCGCGCTCACCGGCGCGGTCGTGATGTCGCGCCGGTAGACGCAGTGAGAATCGACGCGTTGTTCACCAAGCCACCGTTTCAACAAGGAGAAGTCCATGGTCACCATACTGTTCGTCGTACTTGTGCTGATGCTGGTCGGCGCGTTGCCGTCGTGGCGTCACAGTCGGAACTGGGGCTACTATCCCAGCGGCGGCGCTGGCCTGGTGCTTCTCGTCCTGGTCGTCCTGCTGCTGTCAGGTCGACTCTAACGGTCGATTACGGCTTCTTGCACACGAAGGAGTCGGCTGCATCGAGGCTTCCCGCGCCTGTGTAGGTGGCGATCTCCGGATGCGGGCAGAGCGGGCGTCTGCGATCGACCGCGGCGCCCGTCAGGTGCTCGGCGACGATCTGCTTCGGCGCTTCGCCCTTCTCAACCCAGCGCTCGATCACGCCCATGCGATCAAAGCTGTCAGGACCGGCGCCGCCGCGGCAGTGCGTCATGCCCGGCATCATGAACAGTCGAATCGAGTCGGCAGACGACTTCGTCGCACCAACCACGGCCTGATGGTAGTTGACGCTGTTCATGGGCGCGACGAGTTGATCGTTCCACCCGTGGTACATCAGGACCTTCCCGCCTCGCGCAAAGTACGGCTGAAGGTTTGGGTCGGTCGCGTCGATCACCTGGCTCGCCGCTTTTTCAGCGAGAGCGACGTCGCGATCGAAGTCCAGCGTGCGGAAGTCCCACCCGGGATCGTTGGCGACGACGAACTGAAAGAACTCCACGGCTTCGCGCACCGGCTCTGGCCCGGCCAGCCCGCCCCATCCCAGCTCGCTTCCCGGCTGCAGCGCGGGGAAGATCTCCTTGCCTGTCCGCGGGTTCATCGCTGGCGTGTAGATCTGCTTCGCCGCAGCAACCTGCGGCGCAGTCAGACAAGACACGGCATCACCAGCCTTGCACTGCAGCGTTGCAGGATCGAAGCGGCAACGATCCGGTGACGTCAGCAGGCCGTCTTTCGCGCCATCGTCTGCATCGCACTTTGCGAGCGCGGCATCGTTGATCGTCTTGTACTTCGCCGGCGGGATGTAGCTCGCATCGTCTTTGTGCACCGCCTGCGCAACCCACAGCTCCCAGATCATCTGGTGCACGCGTGCGTTCACCGGCGCGCCGGCAATGATGCCGTCGTAGTCCGCCGGATAGCGCTGCGCTTCCATCAGACCTTGACGCCCACCCGTCGAACATCCGTTCCAGTACGAATACTGCGGCGCACTACCGTAGAACGCTCGAATGACTGCCTTGGCCGCGACGGTCATCTCGTGAACAGCCCGATATCCGTAGTCCACAAGACGCTCGGGATGCCCGGGCACAAAGCTGGCCGTGTTGCCTGCGTGTCCGGTGTCGGTGCCCGCGGTTGCGTAGCCGCCGGTCACAGCCTGCGCCATCGCCGCATACGGAATCACACCCGCCCAGGCGCCATTGCCCACCGACTGCAGTTTCCGATTCCAACCGCTCATGGGCAGCCAGAACTCAGTCTTGATCTCTGAGTCAGTCGTCGGTTTCAAGGTCGCCGCGACGCGACAGAACGTCGGGAGATTCGCAATCGTGGCATTCGGGTTCGTGGCCCCTGGAGGTGTGAAACTCCCGGTCACAACGACCGCCGTAGTCACCGATACGTTCTCGAGCGAGAGCGACTTCAAACCGTCGCACGATTGAGGCGTCTGCGCGAACAGCGGACCGGCGTATAAGAGGACGACAAGCGAGAGCAGATGACGATGGTTGGGCATGAAGGAATCCTGCGGGTCCGGCGATGCTCCGCCGAACGAGGCGGGAAGGTCAAGGGGGGAATCCCACCGACAACTTCACGGCGGTGTACTCAGAGTGGATCGTGCCGTCAGCTGCGCGAATGACGAGTGGGGGCTCGACCCACGTGCGCCCGCGAACAACCTGTGGCAGATCGGTTGCGCGCATCATCAGGAAGAGTCCGACCAAAGGAGGTTCGCCTTCGCGGAACACAACAGGGCGGCGCCTGATGAGAGTCGCATCTGCTGCTCGCGCAGCAGTCTCGAGGCGGGGGCGCTGGTCCTCGGGAAAGACACAGGCGAAGACTCCACCAGGGGCGAGGTGTGCGACAGCCACGCGCGCGTAGTCTGTGATGTCACCGCGCAGTTCGAAGCGACACGCCACCTTCTGCGGATGGTCTCCTTCGATTCCGGTGCCGGGAGGGAAGTACGGCGGGCTGCCGAGCACAAGGTCGAAGGTTTCGCTCGCACCGAGTGCGGCGGTATCACGAAAGTCCGCGCGACGAATCTCGTACCTGGACTCAAGTCCGTTGTATGCGGCTGACTTGCGCGCCAGGCGAACACTGTCTTCCTGCGCTTCGATCGTGACAAACGTCGCACCCGGAAGCCGCCACGCCGCAATCATCCCGACCGAGCCGATTCCCGAACCGAGATCGAGCACGCGAGACGCCGTCGGCGCCCAGCTCGTCCCATACCACGCCGTCAGTACGTCGTCGGTCGAGAAGCGATGTCCATCGCGAAGCTGGAAGATTCGAAAGTGCCCGCTGATCGCATCGAGCGTTTCTTCGGCGGGCACCGATGGCGGCGCGAGCACGCCGGGTGGAATCGGGCCCGGCTTTGCCCAACCTTTGAAATGCGTGTCCAAAGACCTGTCGACTCCCAACGTCCAACTCCCAACGTCCAACTCCCAAGGTACCATCGACTCGATGTCGACGCTCGCTGATCGGCTGATGTCGTTCGTGGTCGAGCGATATCCGTTCGCGCTGCCGGCCGTGCGACGAGCGTTGGAATCGTGTGACCTCGCACGGGTCGCAGATCAGAGGACGATCGAGGATCTGCGGCCGCAGTTCTGCCAGGCGCTCGGGAAGAGTCTCGGCGACATCTCGGTCAACGGCGTGCCAGACACGACCCCTGGAGTCACGGCAGACAACCAGGCTCCACAGCGCGCGCGACGAGCTCGTTGCCGCATGCGACGGCTTCCTGATCCGTGAAGCGATTGCGACCTCGCTGACCGCGGATGAACGCCGCGAGATCCTGCGCGGGATGATTCTGACTCGCGCCGTGGACAATCGCCTCAAGCAGTTCTTCCTCAGCGGTGAGATCACATTCGACGACGTTCCGTTTCAGGGAAAAGGATTCAGGTCGCTCGGGCAGGAGGCCGTTTACGCTGCCGGTATCCGGCTGAAACGCGGCGCACAGTGGCGTGACGCCGAGAGCGGCTGGCAGGGCGACATTGTCGGCCCCATCATCCGCGATCTTGGTGTCGCTCTCGCGATGCGGCCCGAACCAGCTACGGTCCGCATGGTCCTCAACGCGCAGATGGCCAAAGCCGGTCCTCCCATGGACGGCCGCGATCTGCACATCGGCGACTGGGAGTGGGGAATCCTGCCGGCCACGGCGCCGCTGTCGATCAGCACGCTGTCCATTGCCGGCATCGCGATGGCGTTCTCGCGCGAAGGCAGCGGGCGCGTCGCCCTCTCGTTCATTGGCGAGGGCGGTTCGTCGCTCGGCGAGTGGCACGAAGCGATCAACTTGTGCGCCGCACGACATCTGCCCGCGGTGTTCTGCATCGAGAACAATCAGACAGCGCTCTCGACATCTGTTTCCGAACAGTCCGCGGCTCGCGTGTTTGCGGACAAAGCCGCCGGCTACGGCATTCCCGGTATCACGATCGACGGCACGGATCCCGACCTGGTGGCCGCGGCGTTTACGTGGGCGGCGGATCGCGCGCGCGCCGGCGCTGGACCCGCGCTCATTGAGCTCGTGTCCATGAGGATGTCCGGACACGCGCACCACGACGACATGCTTTTCCTCGGCAAGGAACCGTCAATCGGGTGGGACTATCCGAAGTTGTCGCGCGGCGCGTACGCGGATGCCGATTTGTATTCGTTCTGGGCTGCAAGAGATCCGATCGTCATTTACGCGACGCGCCTCGAGGCCGCCGGAATCATCACGGGCTCCGAGGTCGAGCGCCTCAAACAGGAAGCGCTCGAGCTCGTCGAGACCGAAGCGCGGGCCGTGATCGATGCACCGTGGCCGGAACCGGCGGACGCCGGCACGCGAGTCTACGCAGGCGATTCACTCGAGCAGCGCGTCGAGCCTCTCGAACCGGAGTCGCGGCTTGCGGTCGATCTGAGTCCGCCGCTGCCGCCCGAAGACCCAGGGCTCCCGTTCGATCGCAAGGGGCACACATTCCTGGATGCCATCGCCCTCGGCATCGCCGACGCGCTCAGGAGCGATCGACGAGTCTTCGTCTACGGCGAAGATGTCGGCGGCAGGTACGGCAATTCGTTTCTTCTGTTGCGGCCGCTGCTCGCGGAGTTCGGCGATCGCATCATCAATTCACCAATTGCTGAAAGCGGTGTCCTGGGTGTGTGCATCGGGGCTGCTCTCGCCGGTCAACGGCCGATCGGCGAAATGCAGTTCAATGATTTCGTCGCCAGCGGCTTCAACCAACTCGTGAACAATGCGGCCAAGATCCGCTACCGGTGGGGTGGGTCGGTCCCGATGGTGGTGCGCATGCCATGGGGCGGCTTGCGGCATGCCGGGCCGTATCACTCACAGAACACAGAGGCGTGGTTCTATCGCACGCCCGGCTTGAAAATCGTGGCGCCGTCAACGCCAGAGGACGCGCGTGCGCTGATGGCTGCGGCTGTCGCCGATCCCGATCCCGTGCTCTTCTACGAGCACATCGCGCTCTATCGCGACCCGGCGATCAGGCAGCTACTCCTTTCGTCGCCACCGGCACCGCTCCCACTCGGACAGGCGGCGCTTCGACGCGCAGGCGACGACCTGGCGCTCATCTCTTATGGCGCTTACGTCCACGTGGCGCTGCGGGCCGCGGCAACGCTCGCGGCAGAAGGCATTCGGGCAAGCGTCCTCGATCTTCGGACGCTGTCGCCGCTCGACCGTCCCGCAGTCCTGGCGGTCGCCCGTCATTGTTCGCGGGTGCTGATCGTCCAAGAGGACACGCGCACGGGCAGCATCGGTGAGAGTCTCGCTGCGTTCATCCAGGAGCAGGCATTCGAGTCGCTCGACGCGCCCGTGCGGATCGTGGGCTCGCTCGATACGCCCGTGCCCTACTCACCGCCGCTCGAGGAATACTTCCTGCCGTCGCAACAGGAGATCGAGCGCGCCGCCCGTCTGTTGATTGCATACTGATTCGCGATCGCGGTAATCGGAAGCGGAGCCGACGCGGTAAGATGCTCGCGCACGCATGTGGATCCTAAAGACGATCACTGAAGACCTTCCTGAACGTACTTTCCGAATTCTCTCCGGCGCCGTCCGCACCATCGGCCGATCGACCGGCGCCGACTTCATCGTCGACGCGGCGCTCGTCTCGCGAGTGCATTGCCGGTTGTCGGCGCTGCCGACCGGCGAGCTCGAAGTGCGCGACCTCGCCAGCACGAACGGCACTTACGTCAATGGCGCGCGAGTGGAGACGGCTCGCCTTGCCACGGGCGATCGACTGAAGGTGGGGCGCGTCGAGCTCGTTGCGACCCAGGAAGTGGATTAAGTCGCGGCGAGATACTCGAGCACGAATGGATTCGTCGTCCGCTCGCGCGCGATGGTCGTGTCCGCTCCGTGACCCGGATGGACGACCGCCTCGTCGCCGAGAGGAAACAGCACCTTCGTGATCGATCGCATCAGCACCTTATAGTCGCCGCCAGGAAGATCGGTGCGCCCGATCGAACCCGCAAACAGCGTGTCGCCGACGAACAGCTCGGTCGCCTTCTGCCCGCTGCGACCGATCTGAAGGCACACGCCGCCGGGACAGTGCCCGGGCGTGTGGTGCACCTGGACGACGTAGTCGCCAAAGGTCACCGGCGTCCCGTCGTAGTAGATGTCAACCGGCGGCGGCTGTCGGACCGAGAAGCCGAACATGGCGCCCTGCTCCACTGCGCCCTCGTAGAGAAACAGGTCGTCCTTGTGCAGGTAGACCGGCGCGCTGTATTCGTCCTTCATCCTTCCGACGCCGGTGATGTGATCGATGTGCGCGTGCGTCAGCAGGATCAACCTGACGTCGACGTCCAGATCCCGAACGGACGCCACGAGCTGATCGGCCTCGTCGCCAGGATCGATGATGGCGGCTTCGCGCGTGCGCTCGCAGCCGACGATGAAGCCGTTCTTGTAGAAGGGAGCGACTGCGCGGACTTCGAGGATCATGCGGCTACAATCCTATTACTCTACCGCTCGCTTGTGTTGAGGCCTTCGTTGTGGTTCCGCGCAAAAGCTCCGCCGGTTCCAATTAGAACGACGTTGCCAACAGCACCAACACAAGCGAGGTCTGGGGTAAACATGATCGTGTGCGTAGTGGACGACCTGATCTTCTCGATCAAGATCTCGACCGCGGCCAAACATCTCGGCGTCGATATGTATTTCGAGCGGTCGAAAGACAAGGTGCTTCAGACCGTACGCGAGAAACAACCCTCTCTCGTGATCTTCGATCTCAACAGCTCGAAGCTGGCGCCGATCGACGCGATCGCGGCGATGAAGGGAGAGCCCACGCTCTCGACGATCCGAACGCTCGGCTACGTGTCTCACGTGGATTCGGAAACGATCGAACGCGCGCGCGGCGCCGGGATCGATCAGGTCCTCGCTCGATCGGCCTTCTCGGAGAAGCTTGGCGAAATCCTGACGAGCGCCTGAGCGCTACTGAAGCAGCCACCACGCAAGCGCAGCGACCACGACCAGCATGCCGCCGGCCATGAGGGCCACTCGTCCCATGCTGGTCGACTGCGTCTCAGCGAGTTCCTCTTCCTCTCCGGCAACACCTAACGCATCGAGCACGGCGATCGATCCACGCAGGGCGCCGGCAAACGCCACGGCACTCTGAAACCGTGAGTCCGCATTCGGCGAGAGCGCCTTCAGCACGATCTCGTCGAGCTCCTTCGGCACCTTTGGGTTGGACGCGCTCGGCGCTGACGCACCGCGGTGCATCGGTCGCCGGGTCGTCAACGTTTCGTAGAGGATGGCGCCGACCGAATAGACATCCGATCGGTCGTCGGGCGGCTCGCCGCGTGCCTCTTCCGGCGCGTCGTAATCGATCAACCGGCCGTCGTTGCCGTTCTTGTCGAAACCGCTCTGCGAGGCGAGCTCGAATGCCGGAATTTTCGCGCGCCCCTTGGCGCTGACCACCACGGAGTCGGGGCTGAGGCCGCCATGGCCGAAGCCGTGAGCATGTGCATCAGCAACGGCGTCGGCGATCTGAATCGCGATCTCCACCGCACGTCGCACGTTCATCGGACGCCCGGCTGACTCCGCGCGCAGCGACTGTCCTTTCTGGAACTCGAAGGCGAGGTAGACACGGCGGTCGTGTTCGCCGACATCGAAGAGCGCGGTGACATTGGGATGCGACAGCGCGCTCAAGCCGCGCGCGGCGGCGATCAGGCCTTGACGATCGACCGTGAAATCTTCCGGCAGCAATCGAACGGCAACCGTTCGTCCGAGCTTCGTGTCGCGAGCGCGAAAGAGATCTCCAGGGCCCGACGCCTCGAGTCGCTCGAGCAGGTTGTAGTGCGCGATGACGCCGATCGGCGCGGGCGCCGCTTCAGTCACGAGCGCTCGGCCTCGATGACGCTCTGCAACAGCTCCTTCGCGTCACTAATCTGCTCCAGCACCATCGAGACGTCCATCGTCGGTTTGCCGGGATGCCGGGCACTCTGGCAGTACACGCCGTGCTGTCCCACCATCGCGAGCGCGTCCGTCAGCAGATCCATCGCCACGGCCAGCCGGCCGCGATCGCGGCCCATCATCGTCTCGTGCTTCTCGAGCTCGTCGTGGTGTTTGCTGAAGACTGACTTTTCCATTGGTGATTCGATGATTGTTGATCTTTGAATCGTTTTTGGTTGTTGATTCTTGATTCGGCGATTGATAGGTGATGGCCAGACCAGCGCGGAGCACAATCAGTAATCGACAATCCTCAATCAACAACGATTCATAAATCAAAGATCAACAAACCAACAATGAGGCCGCCTCACGATTTCCGTGGCGGCTGCGCGGGCCTGATTTCCACTCGACTCGGCAGGCTTCGGGTCGGGTGCGCGATCAGATCGACGATCACCTCCGCCACATCGTCCGGCATCAAGGCCCAGTCGGACTTCGTGTTCGACAGACCGCCGAAACCCGTATTCACCGACCCGGGCAGCACGTACGCGACGCGGACGCCGTCGTAACGAACCTCCTGCATCAACGCCTCGCTGAATGCGTTGAGCGCCGACTTCGACGCGCAATATGCCGCCCCGTTGACGAACGCGTTCTTACTGGCCAGGCTGCTGATGTTGATGATCCAGCCACCGCCGCGCTTCTTCAGGTGAGGCAGCGCCGCGTGACAGCAATAGAAGACGCCGCTCAGATTCGTGTCGATGATGCGGTGCCACTCATCGACGGCCATGTCGGCAACGGGACGAAACACGCCGACGCCGGCGTTGTTGATCACGATGTCGAGACCACCGAACTTCGAGACGGTCTGCGCGAGGGCGCCTTCGACGTCGGCGTACTGACGAACGTCGGCGCGAATGCCCAACACGTTCTTGCCGAGCGCCCCAACCGCGGAGTCGATGTGGCCCTGATCAGTGCCTGTGATCGCCACCGATGCGCCACTCGACGCGAGCGCTCGCGCCGTGGCCAATCCGATCCCTCGCGAGCCACCAGTAATGAATGCAACTTTTCCTGTGAGTGAGTTCATAAGAGTGTCAATTCCCAACTTCCAAAGATCCAACTCCCAAAGCGTCAGAAGCCAGTTGGGATTTGGGAGTTGTGGAGTTGGGAGTTGTGCCAACTAGAATACCCCACTGACTCGTGTCGATTGTTTGCATCATTGGAGCCGGAGAACTGGGTGGCGCGACCGCTCATGCGCTTGCACGACACGAGCGCGTCCGCAGAGTCATCCTCATCGATGACGTTGCCGGTGTCGCCGCCGGCAAGGCTCTGGACATTCTGCAGGCAGGGGCCGTCGACGGCTCTCACACGCAGCTCGAGGGAAGCGCGGATCTCTCTCGCGTTGTCGGCGCGGCCGTCTGCGTCATCGCCGATCGAAGCGGCCGGACGTCGAGTGAATGGCAGGGCGACGACGGGCTCGCGCTGCTGAATCGTCTCGCGCCGTATTTCGGCAACTCGCCGATCGTCTTCGCCGGGTCGTCACAGGCGAGCCTGCTGCTGACGGCAGCGCGCGAAGTCCACATCCGACGAGAACGTCTGATCGGGGCTGCGCCCGAAGCATTATGCGGTGCCGTGAAGTCGATGGTGGCGCTCGAAGCGCAGTGCTCGCCGACGGAGATCGGACTCACGCTGCTTGGTGCACCGCCGCGCGGGTTCGTCGTCCCCTGGAGCGAGGCGTCGATCGGCGGTCATGCGCTCGAGCGCGTGCTCACTCAGGTTCAGCTCTCGCGCATCGAGGGACGTGTGGCACATCTGTGGCCGCCTGGTCCCTACGCACTTGGGCTGGCTGCGGCACGAGTGGCCGAGGCACTGGTGACGACGTCGCTCAGGACCTTCAGCGTCCTCACGGTCCTCGGCGGCGAATTCGGCGCCCGTAACACCGTGGGTGTTCTGCCTGCGCTGCTGTCCACTCAGGGCATCGCGTCCGTCCGAGTGCCGGCGCTGACAACGCGAGAACGCGTCCAAGTCGAAAACGCTCTGGGGTAGGATCGATCCTGATGGGATCGAGCCTTCGCCACATCGCGCGTCCGCCAGTCCTTGCGCTCCTGATCGCTGTGGCGTGCAGTGTGCTGCTCGCCGCTCCAACGTCGATCGCGCCGGACGCGATCCTCGAACACATCAAGTTTCTATCCTCTGACGACTTGAAGGGGCGAGGCGACGGATCGCCCGAACTCGAGGTCGCGGCAGAGTACGTCGCCAAGCAGTTCAAGGCCGTTGGCCTGCAACCAGGCGGAACGAGCAACGAATGGTTTCAGCCGTTTCCGTTGGACGCCGGACTGACCGTCGGACAGGGAAACACACTGTCCGTGATCGCCAAGGGACGGACGGTGAGCTTCGCACTCGGGACCAGCTACTACCCGCTCTCGGCCACATCGAATGAGGACTCGTCGAAGCCATCGACCGATCTTCGCGGCCTCTCACTCGTCTTTGCAGGTTACGGCCTCGCCGTACCAGACGTGGGCTACGACGACTATGCCGGCATCGACGTCACCGACAAGGCGGTTCTCATCTTCAGTCACGAGCCGCAGGAGCGCGACAGCGCCAGTCGACTGAACGGCACTCGCCCGATGCCGCAAACGACGCTCGCGTCCAAGGCGTCGCTCGCACGCAGCCACGGCGCGAAGATTCTGCTCATCGTCGGCGATCCGACTCACCAGACCGATGATGCGCCCTATGCATTGTTTGGAAAGGATCCGGACGCGGAAGAGCATCCGATTCCGGTGCTGAGGATCCGGCGGACCGAGGCGCAGCCGATCATCGAGGCGTGGCAACTCGATGCCATCGCGCGCCAGATCGACAGTGATCTCAAGCCGCGTTCGCGCGATCTCACAGACGCGAAGGTCGATTACGTCGAGTTCCTGTCGAAGAATCGGCGCACGGTGCGAAACGTGATCGGCATCCTTCCGGGCAGCGAGCCAACCCGCGCGAAGGAGTCGATCGTCATCGGCGCACACTACGATCATGTCGGGCTCGGTGGTCGATTATCGGTGTCACCGGAGAGAATCGGAGAGATTCATAACGGCGCCGACGACAACGCCTCCGGTACTGCGTCGATCATCGAGATCGCACGCGCCGCCGTCGCCGACCGGGGCCGGTTCCCACGCACGCTGGTCTTCGTCGCATTCGCTGGAGAGGAGCGCGGCCTTCTGGGATCCGCTTTCTATGCCAGTCAGCCGCGCATGCCGAATGAAGGCACCATCGCGATGTTGAATCTCGACATGGTTGGGCGCGCAAACGGCGCGGTGGATGTGAGCGGCTGGAGGTCGCACCGTCGATGGAGGCCGACTTTGCCACGGCGGTCAAAGCGAGTGGCACTACGCTCAAGATCAAACGAGAGGGTCCCGGCGCCGGGCGCAGCGACGACTACAACTTCATCGTCCGGCGGATTCCTGCGATCAACTTCTTCACTGGATTCCATCCTGACTATCACCGCCCCGGTGACGACTGGCAAAAGATCGATGCTCCAGGTACGAGTCAGGTGGCGAGGCTGGCGTTGGAATTAGCCGCAGCGCTCGCCAACCGAAGTGCGCGACCGGAGTTTGTCTCGACTCAGTAGTCCTCGGTCCCCGTCCTCGGTCTCCGGTAAACGACGAACCACTGGAGACTGAGGACCGTGGACTGAGGACCGCCGACCGGTTACGAATACGCCGGCGTTGGACGATGCAGCGTGAGGCCCGACGCGAAGGCCTGGAGCCGCTCACGGAGCAGCAGGCGACCGCGATGCAGGCGCGACTTCAGCGTCTGATCCTTCACCTTGAGTCGCGTGCTGGCTTCCTCGGTCGTGAGCCCTTCGAAATCTCGAAGGATGACAGGCTCGCGGTAAATCTCTGGAAGCTCGCGGACCGCAGCCTCGACGGCCCTGCGCAATTCGAAGCGCAGCAACTCCTCATCGGGCATGTGAGACCAGTCCGCAGGGTCGGCACTCGTTCTCGCCGCGCCGTCGTCCGACGACTCGAGCGCCGCAAGGGCGCGGTCGCGCTCCTGCTCAGCCGTTCGCTCGCCGCGGTGCGCCCGCAAACGCGACATCGCGGTGTTGAACGTGATGCGATAAATCCACGACGAGAGCGCCGAGTCGCCACGGAATGCGCCGATCTTGCGATACACCTTCATCAGCACGTCCTGAGTGACTTCTTCAGCGTCCTCGCGATTCTTCATATGGCGTAGCGCCAGTTGGTGAATTCTCGGGCCATAAAGCTCTGCCAACTGCCTGACCGCCGCCTGATCTCCCCTCTGAAGCCGTGCTACGAGCAACCGATCCTGGGTCCTGTCCATGGGTTCCTGCCTCTACCCTTCTGAACACCGACCATTTCGGTCTTATTCCCGATTGCCAGCCCTGCCTTAGAAGTGATTGCTCAGCCATGAGTTACGTCCAGACCCGAAAAGGATGCTAAGTACTTGGGCTCTCAATGGTCCTTGCGGCCATCCTCGTCATCGTGGCGCTCCTGCTCGTCAACGCCCTTTATGTCGCGGCTGAATTCGCGGCTGTCAGCGTGCGTCGCAGCCGGCTCCATCAGCTGAAGGAGGACGGCAACCCGTTAGCAGCCTGGCTCCTGCCAATCATCGAATCGCCAGCGGCGCTCGATCGCTACATCGCCGCTTGCCAGATCGGCATCACGATCTCGAGCCTCGTCCTCGGAGCTTACGCGCAAGCCACGATCGCGGTGTGGCTGGCGCCGTACTTCGCGGCCGTTGGTGGACTGCAGCAAGTGGTGGCCGAGTCAACGTCGACGGTCGTGGTGCTGCTCGTTCTGACGACGGCCCAGGTCGTCTTCGCGGAGCTGGTGCCGAAGCTGATTGCCCTTCAGTACCCGACGCAGACGTCGCTCTACACCCTCATTCCGATGATGGCCTCGCGCTGGATCTATCGCCCGTTCATCACGTTTCTGAACGGATCAGGGATCTTGATCCTTCGTATGGTTGGCGCGCCGTATCAGACCCACCGCCACATTCACTCACCCGACGAGATCGAGCTGCTCATCGCCGAAAGCCGCGACGGCGGTCTGCTCGAACCGGACGAACATCGTCGACTTCAACGCGCGCTGCGGCTCAACCTGCGGCAAGCCCGTCAGCTGATGGTTCCTCGTAAGCGGATCTCGGCGCTCGCAATCGACACGCCGCTCAACGAGGTCGTGAGCATCGTCGCGCAAAGCCCCTACTCGCGGCTGCCCGTCTATCGCGGCACCATCGACAACATCGTCGGCATCCTCCGCACGAAGGACCTGGTTCGCTGGTTCGTCGAGGGCAGGCCGGGCGCGACACTCGCCGACTTGATGCGGCAGATTCCGTCGGTGCACGAAAGCGTTTCGGCCGACCGGATTCTCAAGGACCTCCGCGAGCGGCGCTCGCATCAGGCGCTGGTCGTCGACGAAGCCGGCGGCACGGCGGGGTTGTTGACGCTGGCTGACGTGTTGACCGAGCTGTTCGGTCACGTGGGCGACGAATTCAGACCGGCTCTGCCTGCCATCGAGACGCTGGACGATGGTCGCATCCGTCTCCCGGGTGAAATGGGAGTGGACGATGCAGCGACGCTGCTCGAGACGACCTGGAAAACGGACGCCTACGACGGTGGGGGGCCTTGTGACCGAGGCGCTGGGACACATCCCTGCCGGGGGCGAGACGGTCGTGGTGGGTGATTTCGAGTTCGAAGTCGAACGGGTCAGGGATCGCATCCCGCAATCGGTCGCCGCCAGACGCGTCGTGCCTGTTCCGTCGGAGGACGCGCAGTGATGGAGATTCTGATCCCGGTTGCGATCATCTTCTTCCTCGTCCTGGCCAACGGGCTCTTCGTCGCGGCGGAATTCGCCATCGTCGGCGCCCCGCGATCCAGCATCGAGCATCAGGCTTCTCAGGGCAGCCGGCTGGCTCAACGAGCGCTGCAGCTCCTCGAGAACCAGGTGATGCGGGATCGCTATATCGCGACGACTCAGGTCGGCATTTCTGTCGCGAGCCTCGGGTTGGGGATGTACGGCGAGCACTGGCTTGCGGATCGATTGCAGCCCGCGTTCGTGCGCTTCGAAACGCTCGGGTGGATTGCATCGCACACCGTCGCCAGCGTCATCGCGGTCGCCGTGCTGACCTACCTGCACATCGTGATTGGCGAGATGGTTCCCAAGGCGCTGGCCTTGCACCGGGCGGACAAGACCGTTCTCTACGTGTCGCCGATCATCAGAGTTCTGCAGCACCTCATCCTGCCGCTCGTCGTCGTGCTCAACGCCGTCGGCAATCGCCTGCTGCGCCTGGCCGGCATCGAGCGGCGCGAGGTCGAGCGGGACCACTATCACACCGCGGAGGAGCTCCAATTCATCGTTCGCGAGAGCCAGGAAGGCGGCCTGCTGCGCGGCGAGGCCGGAGAGATTCTGCGCGACCTCTTCGAGTTCGGCGACCGGACAGCGGGCGAAGTCATGGTGCCCCGGGTTCTGCTGGCCGGTATTCCAGTGGGCGCCGAGCCCGACGAGCTCAGAGCGATCGTTCGTACGCACGCGCATACGCGATACCCGGTCTACAGCGGCGACCTGGACAACATCATCGGCAGCCTGCACATCAAGGAGATTCTTCGGCATCTGGTCTCGAACCAACCGGTCGCGGCCAGAGATGCCAGAGCCCTGCCCTACGTGCCTGGCCCGGCGCCGCTCGACGAAGTGCTCGCCGCGATGCGCCGGTTCCGCGCGCAGATGGCCGTCGTGATGGATCAACACGGCGGCACAGCCGGCCTTGTGACGATCGAGGATCTGTTCGAGGAAGTGGTCGGCGATATCGAGGAAGGGCGGTCGCGTCGCGCGATCGTGGGCGAGTCCGACGGTCGCGTGCGCGTTCGCGGCACCGTGCGACTCGACGAGGCCAGCGAGGCACTGGGAAGCTCGATCGATTGCGAGAAGGTGACGACGATCAGCGGTCTCGTCCTGCTGCTGCTGAATCGTCCTGCGCACGCCGGTGATGTCGTGACGTGGCGCAACGTCCGGATCGAGGTTGCGTCAACTGCCGGTCGCGGTGTTGGTGAAGCCGTGCTGTCGGTGATGAAGCCGCCAGCCAGCTAGGCGGTGTTCGACGCCACGTTCGCCCACGTTGTTCTCAGCGAGGGGGAATCATGGCTGTTCGAATCGAAATCGATATCTTCAGCGGCAGACCGAATCCTGTCATCGAGTTGAAGGGCAGCGAGGCTCGTCAGGCGCTCGAGCGTTTGCGGCCCGTGAGGCGCCTCGAACGGGGTGAGCCGGGATTGCCGCAGCTACCGACGCTGGGCTATCGCGGTCTCATTGTCGAACAGACCGAGGCCAAAGCAAGGGGGCTGCCTCGCTCCTTCCGATTCGCTCACGGCGATTTATTCGGCCCACGCCTGTTGCATCGCGCCGAGGACGAAGACTTCGAGGAATTCGTGCTTCGCCGCGCCGGGCTCGCGAAGCTGCGACCGGGTAAGCAGATGCCCGATGCCGTTCGCGCCGAGATCAGGCGTTTCCGCGCGACGCGCCAGAACTGGCCGTTGCGTAAACTCCCCTGGCCGACCAAAGCGAGGTGTGCGTGCGCGCCGCTCTACGAACCGGATTGGTGGAACGTGCCCGACCGCCAGCCGTTCAACAACTGCTACAACTACGCGACCAACTATCGGACAGACACGTTCGCCCAGCCCGGGCAGGCCGCCGGCGCGATGTACACGGCGCTGACCTGTGCCTCGGTCCGGCCCGCCGCCGTGGCCGATGAGCTCATTTCCAGCCCGCGGGCCAACAATAAATGTCCCAAGGAGGGGCACCTCGTCGCGCTCGTCATCTGGCCGGACGTTGATTTCCACTGGTACCGAAAGGGACGTAACGGTTACTGGTCGCACAAACCGGGCGGCACGGCCGTGACCAATCTCGACAACAGCAACGTCACCATTCCGGATCCGCGCACCGCCGATCGGGGAGGCTACACGCACTTCTGCACCTTTATGGTCGTCATGCATGGCCACATCAAAATCGCGTGAGAACGCAGCGGGCTCGTGGGTCGGGATCGCCCACTTGTTTTCAGGGCGTCCCGACCCAACCTGGGATGTCGCGGCTGCCGACGTGGAGGAACTTCAGAAGATTTGGGACTCGCTCGAACCAGGGAAGGGAGACATTCCGCGAAGCGCTCCGCTCGGATATCGAGGATGCGAGGTTCACGGACCCGATCGAACCGAGCTACATGCCTTTGGCGGCGTCGCGATGATGAAGGGCGCGGGCATCGTCGGGACCCAGACACGCCAGGACACCCGACGGCACCTCGAACGAGCCATCCTGGCTACGGCGCCGACGGCCCTGATCCCAGCCAGCGTTCTCGATCGACTGGAATAACTCACTCACGATTCACTCGCTCAAAGACGTTCGCGAAGCGATGCACGATCGTGTCCTCCACTTCGCGCATCGATATCGATCGTTGGGTCACCTTCTCGAGCGACGTCACACCTCGATCGGAGATGCCGCACGGAACGATGAGCCGGAAGTGATCGAGGTTCGTCCTCACGTTGAACGCGAAGCCGTGACTGGTGATCCAGCGCGAGATGCGGATCCCGATCGCGCCGATCTTCTCTGCGGCTACCCATGTGCCGCTCAGACCAGAAATTCGACCGGCGGTCACGCCATAGTCGGCGCAGACGCGAATCATCACTTCTTCGAGATCGCGCACGTACCTGTGCACGTCGCATCGATCGGGACGCAGGTCCATGATCGGGTAGCCCACGATCTGACCAGGCCCGTGATACGTCACGTCGCCACCACGGCCGGTCTCGTGAACCGCGATCCCGAGATCGGCGAGCGTGTCGTCGGTTGCAACCACGTTGGCGCGCGCGATTTCACTTCGCACGCCAAGCGTGATGACTGGAGGATGTTCGAGGAGCAGCAGGAGATCGGGAACCTTGTCGGCACGACGTTCTTCAACGAGCTCTCGTTGAAGGGCCAGTGCTTCGTCGTAGCCGACCAGCCCAAGACGACGGACCTCGAGTTGGCGCACCTGCTCAACGGCGCTGTTCGCCATCGACGTCACCGGCACTCGCGTCGTTAGAGCCGCTCGGCATCGAAGTGCTCGATCTGCTCCTTGATTTCAGCCATGAACTGGTCGCCGGTCGCACCGTCCACCAGACGATGGTCGTAGCCAAGTGTCAGGTACGCCATCGTTCGAATCGCGATCGCATCGTCGATTACGATCGGCCGCTTCTCGATCGTGCCGATGCCCAGAATCGCGACCTGCGGCTGATTGATGATCGGCATCCCGAACTGCGAGCCGAATTGTCCAGGGTTCGTGATGGTGAACGTGCCGTCGTGCACTTCTTCCGGCTTGAGCTGCTTGGACCTGGCGCGATTGGCGATGTCGGCAATCGCACGACTCAGGCCGAGAAGGTTCTTCTCGTCGGCGTGCTTGATGACGGGGACGATGAGGCCGCTCTCGAGCGCGACGGCGATGCCGAGATTGATGTCCTTCTTGTAGACGACGCTGTCGCCATCAAGCGACGCATTCACGATCGGGAACTTGCGGAGCGCCGACACCGCGGCCTTCGCGATGAACGCCATGTAGGTGAGCTTCACACCAGACTGCTCGAACTCCGCTTTCTTCTGGTGGCGGATCCGTTCCACATTCGAGAAGTTCACATGAAAGACCGAGTGCACATGAGCCGAGGTGCGCCGGCTCATCACCATGTGCTCGGCGATCTTCTTCCGCATCACGGAGAGCGGCTTGATCTCCACTCGGGATTCGGGATTCGGGGTTCGCGATCCGGGTTCGGAGATCCGGGCTCCGCGCCATTCCTGGTCTTCCCGGGCCCCGGGCCCCGAGTCCCGGGTCCCGGTATCGATGTACTCGAGGATGTCGTTCTTCGTCACGCGCCCGCCGAGGCCAGATCCGTGAATCTGAGAGATGTCCACGTCGTTGTCGCGCGCGATGCGGCGCACGAGCGGCGACGAACGCTGCTTGCGCGAGTCGTCCTCAACAGATTTGCTGGCGGTCGCGGAGCGACCATTGGTCTTGCGCTGAGGCGTGGCGGCCTTTTCGTGTGGCTGATCGAGGACGTCTGCAGGGACGACCGCATCACGCGACGGCGCAACGGGCGGCGGTGCTGGCGGCGCTTCCGGCTCCTGCCCCGAGACCTCTGACGACGTCCCAATCGTCGCCACGACGCTGTTCACGGCGACGGTCTCGCCTTCCTTGACTTTGATTTCCGTCAGGACGCCCGCCGCGGGCGCGGGGATTTCTGCGTCGACCTTGTCCGTCGAGATCTCGAACAACGGCTCATCCCGATCGACCGCGTCGCCGACTTTCTTGATCCATCTGACGATGGTGCCTTCGGCGATCGACTCGCCCATCTGGGGCATCAGGACGGGGGTAGGCATGTGGTCACGTCTCCCGTCCCCGGTCCTCAGTCCTCAGTCCTCGGTGCGCTTCGGGCGATGACCGGGGACTGGGGACCGAGGACTGGGGACCGAGATTACATATGTATCGCCGCCCCGTGGGCAGCATGCGCCGCTTCGCCGACCGCCTCGGAGAAGGTCGGATGCGCGTGAATCGTCTTGATCAGCTCTTCCACGGTGCACTCGAGTCGAAGCGCCAGCACGGCCTCAGCCACCAGTTCCGTCGACCGCGGGCCAATCATGTGCACGCCCAACACTTCATCGTACTTCCTATCGGCAACGATCTTCACGAACCCCTCGAGCTCGCCAGCCATCCGCGCGCGGCCGAGCACGCCGAAGGGGAACGTACCGATCCTGACGTCGTAGCCACGCTCTCTTGCCCGGGCTTCAGTGAGACCGACGCTCCCGATTTCCGGGTCGCAATAGGTGCACCCGGGCACGTGGTCGTAGTTGATCGGCTGCACGGCCTTCCCGGCAATGCGCTCCGCGGTGATGATGCCCTCCATCGACGAGACGTGCGCCAGCTGCGGGTGAACCCCAGTGCCAAGCGTGATCACGTCGCCGATCGCGGATACGCCCGGTACAGACGTGCGATAGAGCTCGTCGACCTTGATGTAGCCGCGCTCCATCTTGATGCCGGCTTCCTCGGCGCCAAGGCCGGTCGTGACGGGCCCGCGACCGGTGGCCACGAGCAATACGTCCGCAGAGATCGTCTGCGTCTTGCCATCCGGTGTTTGCGCCTCGATGGTCACGCCGCTCGGCGTCGAAGTCGCTTTCGTGACCTTCGTTCCCGTCAGCACCGTGATGCCCTGCTTCTTGAACGACTTCTCCAGCTCCGTCGACACGGCCTCGTCCTCAACGGGAACCAGACGGTTCACGAGCTCGATGATCGTCACCTCGCTGCCGAAGCGGCGGTAGATCGACGCGAACTCGACGCCAACGGCGCCGCTTCCCATGATGACAAGCGACTTCGGAATCTCTTTGAGGTGGATCGCCTCGTCGCTGGTGATGATGCGCGTGTGATCGATCGTCACCGCAGGCACACTGCGCGGCGACGAGCCTGTCGCGATGACGATCTCTTTGGCCTCGAGCGTCTGTGTGTCGCCCTCGAAGACTTCGACCTTGCCCGGACCCGCCAGGCGTGCCGTGCCCTTGATCCAGGTGATCTTGTTTTTCTTGAACAGGAACGCGATGCCCTTGGTCAGCCCGTCAACGATCTTGTCCTTGCGGGCGTGCACCTGCGTCATGTTGATCGCGGGCGTGCCAGAGGGAATGGTCACGCCCCACTCGGAGGCCTGCTGGATGACTTTCAATGCATGCGCGTGTTCGAGGAGAGCCTTCGTCGGGATGCATCCCCAGATGAGACACGTGCCACCGAGTGCACTCTGCTTCTCGACGACCGCGACGGTTTTACCAAGCTGCGACGCGCGAATGGCGGCGACGTATCCGCCGGTGCCCGCGCCGATCACAACGACATCGAACGATTTCGACAATAGAACTCCTTAAATTTGCGCCTTAAACCCTCATAATATACCTGCCGTTCCATGCCGCCCGACCGCCGGAAGACACTGCTCGTCGTGGACAGCGACGACGAGATACGTGAATCTCTGACTGCCGCCTTGCGACGCGACTATCGCGTGCTCCGAGCCGCGACGGGCGAAGCCGCATTGCAGATGATGCAGAAGGAAGACGTGGACCTGATGCTCCTCGAGGTCCATCTGCGCGGTGTCAGCGGCTTCGAGGTGCTGAAGATCGCGCGGGAGAACTACCCCTACGTCGAGATCATCGTCATCTCGAAGACGAAAGAGCTCGACACCGCGATCGAAGCGATGCGCCACGGCGCGTACCACTACATCTCCAAAGACTTCGACATCGAGAGCATCCGCACGCTGTTCGCCAATGCCGCCGAGCGACAGGATCTCAGCCGCGACGTCACGCGACTGAAGGAAGAAGTTGCCGAGCAGAACGAACGCGAGTTCGTCGTGGGCCCGAGCCGCAGCACGCGTTCCGTCGTGGAGCTGGTGCAGAAGGTCGCAAAGATCTCGGCGACGGTGCTCGTGCTCGGCGAGAGCGGCACAGGCAAGGAACTGCTCGCGCGAATGATTCATCGAGAGTCCGGGCGGCCGACCGCACCCTTCGTGGCGGTGAACCTCGCGGCGATTCCCAAGGAACTCGTCGAGAGCGCGCTCTTCGGTCACGAGAAGGGCGCATTCACAGGTGCGATCCGCCAGCAGCTTGGCAAGTTCGAGCTCGCGGCGGGCGGCACGCTCTTCCTCGACGAGATCGGCGATCTGAAGTACGAGCTGCAGGCGAAGCTCCTGCGCGCGATCCAGGAAGAAGAGATCGAGCGCGTCGGCGGCACGCATCCGATCAAGACGGACCTGCGTCTCATCGCCGCGACGAACGTCGACCTCGAGAAGGCGGTCAAGGACGGCCGCTTCCGTGAGGACCTCTACTACCGGCTCAACGTGATCCCCATCCGGATGCCGGCGCTGCGTGACCGCCAGGAAGACCTGCCAGAGCTCGCCCGCTTCTTTCTCCGCAAGTACAGCATCAAGTTCCGCAAGAACGTTCAGGGCATCGCCGATTCGACGCTCGATATCCTGTCGTCGTACTGGTGGCCGGGGAACATTCGAGAGCTGGAGAACCTGATCGAGCGGCTCGTCGCCGTCTCCGACAAGGACTGGATCACGGATGAAGACCTGCCGTACGAGCTTCATGTCGCGAAGCTCGATACGCAGGATCAGGCATCGACGGAGAACCTGCTCGAACGAGCGCTCTCGACCTTCGAGCGCAACTTCATCGTGCGTGCGCTCGAGAAGTCGTCATGGAACGTGACGGCCACGTCGCGGGCGCTTGGCATCCCGTTGAGCACGCTCAAGTTCAAGATGGACAAGCTGGAGATCCGGCAGCTCGCACGCCGGATCAGAGGCAACTAGCACCCGGATTCGCCTGGAAAAATCAACCCGGCGCGTTCGAGCGGCGCCGGGTCAGGGGGGAAGAAGCGGCCCTTGCCGCTTCGTTAACACCTACTTCTTCGGCAACACTGCGTCCTTGAGTTGCTTGGCGATACGCGCCTTGACCACAGTCTTTGCGGGAATCTTGATCGCCTCGCCGGTGGCCGGGTTGCGGCCCATGCGTGCCTTCCGCTTCTGGACGACCAGCTTCACCATGCCCGGCAGCACGAACTCACCCGAGCGCTTGAGTTCCTTTTCTGAAAGGGTTGTCAGTTCGTCGAAAAATTCTCTCGCCTGAGTTCGCTTCACCTCGAACCTCTCAGCGAAGTGCGAGAACAATTCCGATTTGCCCATTCTGCGGGCCTCTGCCATCACGTCCCCCCAGTCTTGTGCGCGCCGACTCTAGGCCGCGAACGCAGTTGCGCGCGCCTCACACTGCAGCGGAAAGTCTTGTGAAATCGCCGTAATGCTAGCTCGCGACAGATACGCTGTCAACGAAGCTCCACGCATAATCGAGCGATTTCGGCCCAAAGTGCTACTATTTTTCGACGATGTCAAGCACGGCACCGATCGAGACATTCCCGAATCCGCGCCCGGAACGGGAGTTCGAGATCGCGATCAACTGTCCTGAGTTCACGTCTGTTTGCCCTAAAACAGGCCTTCCCGACTTCGGTGAGATTCGCATCACGTACGTGCCGGCGGATCACTGCATCGAGCTGAAGGCGTTGAAGTACTACATGATCGGATTCCGCGACCGCGGGATTTTCTACGAGGCTGTGACCAATCAGATCCTCGACGATCTTGTCGCCTCGTGCCATCCACGACGGATGACGGTGGTCGGTGACTTCACGGTCCGCGGCGGCATCAAGACGACAGTCACTGCCACTTACGACGCCAGTCGCGCAACTGTCGCGCCCAAGTGAGTCTCCGTGGCGTCCCAGAACTCGACGACGAGCGGATGACGATCGAGCGCCTGCTGGACGAGCCCACGCTGAACGCCTTTGCCTCGCCCGTGAATCAGACGCACCTCGCGTAAACCGGCCTCGTGCGCCGCAGTCACGTACTCCTCGACAACCGACTGCACATCGCGCGGTGCGAAGGCATGAAGATCGAGCGAGTCCTCAATCGGAATTTTCACACTCGCATTTCTCCATCGACTGCTCGACAAACAGAACGCACTTCTTTCAGCATTCGAGACCTCACCTGACTCCTTTCGGCGCATTCCCGTCAGGGAACGGGCCATGCATTGTCATCGCGCGTGCGGTCTTCATCACTCGCTCCCGGCGAGACGGTTCGCATCCGCGACGAGCGCTGGGTCGTCACTGGCCAATCGCCGGGCATCGACGCGTGCGTCCTCGAGGTGCGCGGCCAGGATCGAGCGAATCGCGACGCCCGCGCGTCGTTTCTTCTGCCGTGTGAAATCGTCGAGCCGCTCGCCGCCGACCGCTCGCCGCGGCGCGTGCGGCCGCCCAAGTGGCGCCATCTCGCCCGCGCGATCCTCACCGAGGCTACTCCGACATGGCCGTCGCTGCGCACGGGTCTGCGGGCGCGCATCTCCCTGCTGCCGTTCCAGCTCGAACCTGCACTGGCCGTCACCCACGGCATCGCGTCACGCCTCCTGCTCGCCGACGAAGTCGGGCTCGGCAAGACGATTCAGGCCGCTCTCATCGTCGCCGAGATCCTCGAACGAACGCGGCACGCGCGCGTGCTCATCGTGGCTCCTGCCTCACTGAAGGAACAGTGGCAGTCGGAGCTCAACGACCGATTTCGCATCGAGGCATGGCTTGCCGACTCCGTGTCTCTGGCGCGCCTCGGTGCGGAGTGGGGCACCACGAATCCCTGGACGTGTCGCGCCGTCACGATTACGTCGATCGACTTCGTCAAGCGTCCAGAGGTCATGCGTGCGCTCGAGGCATTGGTGTGGGACGCGGTGGTGTTCGACGAGGCGCATGGGCTCACGGGGCGCTCGGACCGTGCGCTTGCGGCGGGTGCGCTGGCTCGGCGCGCGCGAACCGTCGTCCTCCTCACAGCGACGCCGCACGCAGGCGATGACCGCGCGTTCGAGACCTTGTGCGGCATCGGCGATCTCGACCGGGCGTTTCCGCTCCTGACCTTTCGTCGCACGCGCAGCGACGTGGGTCTCGCCGTGTCGCGCAAGACGTTGTCGCTGCGTGTACGTCCGACGCTTGCCGAACGCGAAGTGCATCGCGCTCTTCAGGCATACGTGCGCAAGGTGCGCAGCGAGCGGGGACACGGCGGCGATGCAGCCCATCTCGCAATGATGGTGCTGACCCGGCGCGCGTGCAGCAGTGCCTGGTCGCTGGCCCGTTCGATCGAACGTCGGCTGGCCCTCCTGGCAGGCGACTCGTCATCGATGTCGCAGCTCACCCTGCCGTTGTTCGAGTCCTCAGGCGACGAAGAGCCGGGCGCTGAACTGGCGGTGCCGGGCCTGGACGATCGCGACGACGAATGCCGACGCCTGGAGGCCATTCGCACACTCGCCGTTCGCGCGCAGGCCGCCGAGTCGAAGGTCTGCGCACTGATTCGACTTCTGCACCGCGCTCACGAGCCGGCGATTGTCTTTACGGAGTATCGCGACACGCTCGCCAGGCTGGCCTCTCTGCTCGACGAGATGAAGCCGGTGACGTTGCACGGGGGACTGACACCGGCCGAGCGTGGCGAGAGTCTGCGCCGTTTTACGAGCGGTACAACGGGCGTTCTTCTTGCCACCGATGCGGCCAGCGAGGGGCTCAACCTTCACCAGCGTTGCCGGCTGGTGATCAATCTCGAGCTGCCATGGACGCCTCTTCGCCTCGAACAGCGAATCGGCCGCGTGGAGCGTATCGGACAGGCGAGACGTGTTCACGCGGTGCACCTTCTCGCCGCCGATACTGCCGAGGAGACGCTCGTCACCAAGCTGGCGACACGCACGGATCGCGCGGCCGAAGCGACAGAGAAGCTACGCGATCGACCGCCGGCGCTGACACACATTCGTGTGATGGCAGAGTCGGAGACGAGACGCATCGAGCAATTGCGCCGGCTCTCGGAACCAGCCGTCAGGGTCGTCTTTGGCGGAAGACCTCCGGTGACTGTCGCCCGGCGCCACGGCCATCGCCCGAGCCTGTGGGGCTTTCACGTGACATTTGCCGATTCTGCCGCACAGCCCGTGTGGCAGACACTCATCGGCGCCAGCGCTGCCCAGTCCGCCGACTCCCCAGCATTTGTCGATCACATGGCTGCCCTTCTGGCGTCGACGCTCGATGGTGATAGCCAGACAAGGTTGACCGCGCTCGAAGCCGCATTGAAGGCGTTCCACGATCGAGCGGCTGTTCGCGAACACGCGCTCGCGCGATCCATCGAGAGCGAGCGCGCACGGCTATCGGCCTCGCTGCTGCAACGAGGCCTATTCGATCGACGAGCCGAGCGGGCGCTGAGTGCACAGACCGCCGTGCTCGACGAGGCGCTCGCCCGCTGTCGCGCTCGTCTCGGCGAGATCGAGTCGAGCGCACAGCTCGTCGCCGAGCCGCTACGCCTCGCTTTCGCCCTTCTCCGACGATGATCGCCGGCGTACGGGGCCGGCTGTTGACTGCCTCGTTCATCCGGGATGTGTTTCCGACGCTACCTGGAGTCAGCACGCCCCCGCCGTCGTGGAGCAGACATCTCGCTGACTGGGCCAAGCGCGTCGAGTCGACGCTCGGGGCTGCGTCGAGCGCGCGCGCCGTCACCGATGTGGCCCTGCTCCCGCTCACCGATCTGCTCGGTCTCGCGGCCGTGCGTCGCAGGGATGACGATGGCGTGACGTACCTGGACTTGGAGGCCGGTGATCGATCCGGTGTGATCGGAGTTACGGCGGCGTGGGGAGAGCCTGTTGAACGTCTGTGGCGGTCGTCGGTTGCGGGCGCCATCGCTACCGACGCTCGTTGGTGCCTGTGCTGCAACGGTCGTGTGCTGCGCCTGGTCGATGCGAGGAGAACCTGGTCGCGCGACTACCTCGAGTTCGACCTCGCTCTTCTCGGACTTCAGCCCGAAGCGCAGGCCGTCCTGTGGTCTGTTGCTGGTGCCCAGGCGTTCCGCGGGAATCCGGCTTCGCTCGACCGGGCTGTCGAGCTTTCCCGTCACCATGGTCTCGAGGTTTGCCGTGCGCTCGGCGCAGGCGTCCTCGAGGCACTCGAAACGCTGTTGACCGCGCTCACACGAGGGCGACGGCGGCCGGTTGACGCGTTGTGGGAGCAGTCGCTCACGGTGCTGTATCGCGTGTTGTTCCTGCTCTTCGCCGAGGCGCGCGGTCTGGTGCCGCTCTGGCACCCTGTTTATCGCGAACGCTACAGCCTCGAGGCGATTACGCGCGTCCTGCTCGAGGGTCGTCCTTACAAAGGCTTGTGGCGCGCTATCCAGGCGATCTCCCGCCTCGCACATGCGGGCTGCACGGCCGGCGAGCTTCGGGTGACCGCATTCAACGGACGCCTGTTCGCCCCGTCGCAAGCGGCGGCGTTCGATAGCACGCGGCTCAGTGACGTCGTCATGAGCCGGACGGTCATCGCGCTGAGCAGCACCCCCAATGGCCGGCATGGTGGGCGCACCAGGATCCTCTATCGCGACCTCGACGTCGAACAGCTTGGAGCGGTTTACGAGCGCGTGCTCGAGTACGAGCCGACGACGGACGGTCCTGGCACCGCTGCAGCGGACTCGCGACATTCGCAAGTCGAGCGGTTCGTTCTACACGCCGCGCGCAGTCACGACGTATCTCGTACGCCAGACGCTGGAGCCACTGATTCGCGGCCGCACGGCCGACGAGATCCTCACGCTGCGCGTGCTCGATCCTGCGATGGGAAGTGGAGCGTTTCTCGTCGCGGCATGCCGCTACCTGGCATCGGCGGTCGAAGAGGCGCTCGTTCACGAGGGGCGATGGCACACGCACGATGTCACGTCAGCCGATCGCGTGGCGCTCCGTCGCGAGATCGCCTCGCGCTGTCTTTTCGGCGTTGACCTCAATCCGATGGCGGTGCAGCTCGCGCGGCTCTCGTTGTGGCTGGCAACGCTCGCGGCAGACAAGCCACTCTCTTTTCTCGATCACCACCTGGTTGCCGGCCACAGCCTCGTGGGCGCCGCTCCTGAGGACATGAGCCGCCAGCCAGGAGGCGGGTCCAGCCGGAAGCGACCAGGGCGCCCGTCTCTTTTCGGGGAGACGGAGCTTTCATCCGCACTCGCGCATGCGGCGCGGGTCATCTCGAAGGTATCGACTGAGCCGGACGACTCCGCCGACATCGTCCGCGCGAAGGAACAAGCGCTACGCGCGTTGCACTCGGGCGATTCCTCGCTCGCCAAGTGGAAAGCGGCGCTCGATCTGTGGTGCGGCGCCTGGTTCCTGGAAAAGGCACTCGAGCGCGGAGTATTCCAGGATCTCGTCGACAGACTTTTCGAGCGTCGCTCGACGTTGCCACAACGCACAGGGGCAGCGCTCCTGGAACAGTTCGCGACAATCGCCGAGCGGCATCGCTTTCTGCACTGGCCGCTCACATTCCCCGACGTGTTCTCCAGTACATCCAACCGGCCATCGGGCTTCGACGCGATTATCGGCAACCCGCCATGGGACATGGTTCGCGGTGACAGCGGCATCGACGAGACCAGGGCCGGTAGACGTCTCGAGGCGCAACAGGTGACGCAGTTCGTTCGTCAGTCCGGCATCTATCAGGTCCGGGCCAGGGCGCATGTGAACCTCTATCAGCTCTTTGTCGAGCGTGCGCTTCAACTCGTCAGGCCGGGTGGTCGCATCGGATTCGTCGTGCCGTCTGGTCTCGTCAGCGACGCCGGCGCTGCGCCGCTGCGACGACACCTCTTCGATCGCGCGGATGTCGACGAGGTCACGGGATTCGACAATCGCCTCGCGATCTTTCCCGTCCATCGCAGCGTCAGGTTCGTGCTCTTCACCTGCACGGCCGGACGGGAGACGTCCGCAGTGCGCTGCCGGTTCGGATTGACGAGCGCCGAAGAACTCGAGGGGCAGGCAAAAGCTCCGCTCGTCCTGGCGCGTCGCCTGCTCGCGAAGCTCTCGGGCGATGACGACCTGGGAGTGCCCGAGCTCGCAACGGAGACGGACCTCGTGATTGTCGAGTCTGTGAGCAGCTCGACCCCTCGGCTGGGCGCGAAAGAGGGGTGGAATGTTGCGTTCGGCCGCGAGTTGAACGCCAGCGATGACCGTGTGTTGTTCGTGCCGATCACCGCCGAGTCGATCGGGGCGTCCGGTGATCGAGGGGAAACAGGTCGATCCGTTTCGCGTTGACGTAAGCAGGAGCCGACTGGCAGTCCAATCATCAGCCGTCACCGATCGGCGCGTCCCTCGCCGCGCCCGCCTCGCGTATCGTGACGTCGCAAGCGCCACGAATCGGCTCACGCTCATCGCCGCCATCGTTCCGGCACGTGCCGTCACCACCCACACGCTCTTCTGCCTTCGCACCGCGCTACCGCTCGCGACCCAGCGAGTGCTCTGTGCACTGCTCAACAGCTACGTGGCGAATTACCTCATTCGCCTGCGCGTGAACACGCACGTCACGGTGTCGCTCGTCTCTCGGCTGCCCGTCCCTCTGGTGCCGCCGGGGCATCCGCTCTTCACACGGCTCGCGAGGTGCTCGGAGTCACTCGCGCTTGGCGCCACCGTTGCGGAGGACATGGAGGAGTACGCGGAGATCCAGGCGATCGCCGCGCATCTCTATGGCCTCGGGCCTTCCCAGTTCGAACACGTCCTCTCCACATTCCCGCTCGTTCCGAAGGAGACGCGCGAGCGAGCGCTCCGAAGATTCATCGACTTTCACTGATCACGAACACACAGAGACACGGAGGCGCGGAGACTGAGATGGACGGAGACACGCTATACGCACCGAGGCATCATCGGCTGCGCGATTGAGGTCATAAACATCTCGGACCAGGTCTTCTCGAATCGGTCTACGAATCGGCGTTGTGCGTCGAGTTCAAAGCGAACTCTCTTCCTTCGACAGGTCGGAATTCCGCTGTACTACAAGGGCGAGCTCATTCAGAGCACCGTCCCGACTTGATCGTCGACGACAAGGTGATCGTGGAGGTCAAGAGCGTCGAGCGACTCATTGGCGTCCATCAGGCGCAGTTGCTTACCTACCTGCGGGTGCTCACGAAGCCGGTCGGCCTGCTGCTCAACTTGCAACAGGCGAGAGTCTTGCGACCCGGAATCCGAGCGCCTTGTGATCTAGAGACGCTACCTCTGAGCCTCTGGGCCTCTGTGTGTCGCAATCAAGCGGCCGAAGTGTAGGCTTACCCGATGAGTCCAGATGAGCTCGAGCTGCCTCGTTCTCTCCTGATCGTCGTCGGCGCTCTCGTCGCAGGCACCCGTCGACGCTCACGCCCAGGCGCGGACGATTCGCATGCCCACTTCGTCAGGCAGCGAGCGGATCTTCGCGATCCTGCTTCCTCAGTCCTACGAGACCTCGAAGACGCGCTATCCAGTCGTCTATCTCTTCCACGGCGGCGGTCAGGATCACACCGCCTTCATGGCGCGGACGGCATTTCCCCCGATGGCGCGCAAGCACGAGTTCATCGTTGTCATGCCCGCGGCGGATCGCAACTACAGCGTGCTCGGGCCGGAGGCGCAGGGCAGGTACCACGACTACGTGGCGAACGAGCTGGTGGACTACGTTGACTCGCATTACCGCACGATTGCCACGAAGGAGGCTCGCGCGATCGGGGGTCTCTCGATGGGCGGCCGCATCGCGTCGATGACCGGCCTGACGCACGCAGATCGGTTCGGCGCCGTCGGCGCGTTCAGCCCGGCGCTGCGACCGGACGCGGAGGACGCCGTGCGCGACGCTCCCGCAGCGGCGCCCTTCTTCTACATCTCGTGCGGGACGCTGGACTCGCTGCTGCCCATCAATCGCGAGTTCGTGGGTTGGCTCATGGAACGTGAGCTGCCCCACGACTATCGAGAAGCGTCAGGCCTGGGACACACCTGGGTGCTGTGGGACGAACAGATCGGCGTGTTCTTCGATCTGCTCGAGTCGCGCGGCTTCCGATCAGCGTCGTAGAACGAACCGCTCGATTGCCTGCGCGACGCCGGCTTCATCCTGATGAGCGGTCACGTGCCAGCCGCGTGACTTGAGGCTGTCGACGGCGTTGTCCATCAACACGGGGTGACCGGCGAACTCCAGCATCTCGACATCGTTGAAGTTGTCGCCGATTGCCATCACTTCGTCGCGACTCAATCCCAGCTGCTGCGCGCGCCACGCGAGCGCACGTCCCTTCGTCGCTTCCGACGATGTGACATCGACCAGGGAAAAGTCGCGCCGCACGTACTCGGTCATCTGGATCGCACAGCCACCGACCTCCGCGCGCAGCCAGTCGAACAGCGCGCGCATGTCGTCCACGCCGCCGTTGTACATGACCTGAATCGGATCTTCGACGAGCGCGTCTTCGAGCGGGATCGACTGCGCGATGTGCGAATGGTTGCGCGACCAGTAGCGCTGCCGCCCGGGATGCTCCCAGTCCATCGTCTCGTAGACCACCTGACGATCGAAGTCGCGATCGAAGACGAGCGCCGCCGCATGACGATGGCGGCGCGTCGCATCGAGGACGTGCCGCGCGGTGTCCCTGTCGAGCAGACGTCTGACAAATGTGGAGCCGTCCATCGCGCGTTCGACAGCGCCGTTGCTCACGATGAGCGAAACGGAAGAGGGAAGACGGTCCGCAACCGGGCGTGCGAACGGGTAGCTCCGTCCGGTGACGAGCGCGACGTGGATGCCCGCGGCGACGGCATCGTGAATCGCTGTGCAGTTGGACTCCGGCATGCGCCCGTGTGTGTCGAGGAGCGTGCCGTCTATGTCTATGCCAATCAACCGGATCATTGAGGAAGCTGCGATAGGATAGATAGGTTATGACAGTCGGGCGGTTCGAGGGCGTCAATGCCGGGTACGTCTTGGAGCTTTATGAGCGTTTCCGGCAAAACCCCGAATCGGTCGATCCCGCGACGCGAGCGGCCTTCGAGGGCTGGAATCCTGCGGAGCTCGATCCGGCCGCAGCCGCATCCACGAGCGCGCCGACCTCCGCTGACGTCCATGCGGTCGTTGCGGCAACCATCCTGGCGGATTCGATCCGTCGCTACGGACACCTTGCCGCGCAACTCGATCCACTCGGGTCGACGCCTCCCGGAGATCCGTCGCTCTCTCCCGCAACGTACGGCATCACAGACAACGATCTGAAACGGCTGCCGGGATCGCTCGTGGGTGGCCCCGTTGCCGAGACATCGTCGACGGCGTACGAGGCGATCGAAAAGCTTCGCCGGGTGTATTGCTCGTCCACCGGATTCGACTACTCGCATATCTTCGTGCCCGAAGAGCGCGACTGGCTGCGACATGCGGCGGAGTCGGGACGCTTCCTGCCACCGCTCGATCCGGCGAGCACTGAAGCGCTGCTCGATCGCATCACCCAGGTCGAAGTGTTCGAGCGATTCCTGCAGCGAACCTTCCCCGGCAAAACGCGCTTCTCGGTCGAAGGGCTCGACATGCTCGTGCCGGTCCTCGACGAGATCATCTCGGGCGCAGCCGATACCGGGGCGCGTCACACGATGATCGGCATGGCGCATCGCGGCCGGCTGAATGTGCTCGCGCACATTCTCGAGAAACCGTACGCGCAGATCCTCGCTGAGTTCAAAGACCCCGTGCTGGCCGAGCGTCTTCGCGTGGACCTGGGATGGATGGGCGACGTGAAGTATCACGCCGGTGCTCGCACCTCGAGCCCGCGAGGACACACGTTCGTCACGATGCCGCCGAATCCGAGCCACCTGGAGGCTGTGAATCCGGTGGTCGTGGGGATGGCGCGCGCGGCGGGCACCTATGCTGACGTGCGTGGCCCGGCGCGCTTCAGCAGTGCGGCAACGCTGCCGGTGCTGATTCACGGCGACGCGGCATTCCCGGGTCAGGGAATCGTGGCAGAGACACTCAACCTGTCTCGTCTCGACGGCTACGACACCGGCGGAACGATCCACATCATCTCGAACAATCAGCTCGGCTTCACGGCCACACCAAGCGAGTCGTACAGCACGAGCTACGCGAGCGGCCTCGCCCGCGGATTCAAGATCCCGATCGTTCACGTCAACGCGGACGATCCCGCAGCCTGTCTCGAAGCCGCGCGTCTCGCGTGGGAGTATCGCGCCCGCTTCCAGCGCGACTTCCTGATCGACCTGATCGGCTACCGGCGTCACGGACACAACGAAGGCGACGAGCCGGCGTTCACGCAGCCGTTGATGTATCGGAAGATCAGCGCCCATCCCACCGTGCGTGAGCAGTTCGCACAGACGCTCATTGCGCAGGGGTCGCAGACCACTGAATCAGTCGAGGGACTCGTCAAGAAGCACTACACCGTGCTGGAGCAGGCCTTTGCTTCTTTGAAACCCGAGGAGGACCTCGAGCCTCCCGTGCCGGAGCCGGCACCTCCGGGCGCAGCCGCGCGCGCGGAAACCGCTGTCCCGCTCGAGCGGCTGCGAGAGATCAACGAGGGCCTGCAGGCGGCACCCGCTGGATTCACGTTTCACAAGAAGCTCGAGCGCGGACGCGAGCGTCGCAAGTCGGTACTGAATCAACCCGACCGAGCGAACGATCGACTGGTCCACTGCAGAGGAGCTCGCCTTTGCCAGCATCCTCGCCGACGGCGTGCCGATCAGGCTGACCGGTGAGGACGTCGAGCGGGGCACGTTCAGCCAGCGTCACGCCGTGTTCCACGACGCGAACAGCGGCGAGACGTTCATCCCGCTCCAGACGTTCCCGCAGGCGAGCGCGGCGTTCGAGATCCACAACAGCCCGCTCAGCGAAGCCGGTGTCGTCGGATTCGAGTTCGGCTACAACATCCAGGAACCCGATCGCCTCGTCATCTGGGAAGCGCAGTACGGCGACTTCATCAACGGCGCGCAGGTCATCATCGACCAGTTCGTGACGTCGGGACGCGCGAAGTGGGCGTTGCAGCCCTCGCTCGTGTTCCTGCTGCCGCACGGACACGAAGGTCAGGGACCCGAGCACTCGAGTGCACGTCCGGAGCGTTTCCTCCAGGGGGCGGCCGACATCAACATGCGCGTCGTGAACTGCACGACGGCCGCGCAGTACTTTCACATCCTGCGGCGACAGGCCGCGCTGCTGCGGCGTGACCCGCTTCCGCTCATCGTGCTCACGCCGAAGAGCCTGCTGCGGCATCCACTCGTCGCGTCATCGGCGATTGCCACGACCAGGAGGAGGCCATGACCATGGCCGACACCATCGCGGTGATGAACGCGGGCCTGATCGAGCAGATGGGATCACCCGACGACCTCTACGAGAACCCCGGGACGACGTTCGTGGCGAACTTCCTGGGCCAGTCCAACCTGATCGACGGCACGATCAAGAGCCGCAGCTCCGACCTCACGACGGTCGACATGCACGGCATCACCGTTTCCGTCCCGGCTGCGCGCTGCCATGCCGACGGCGACCGAGGCTGGGTCGGGATCCGGCCGGAGAAGGTCCTGGATCGGTGACGAGGGAGAAGCCCTGGACGCCCCCGGGAACACGATCCCGGGTGGGGTGATCACCGACGTCAGCTTCGTCGGCGTGAGCACGCAGTATCTGGTGAAGATGTCGTGGGGACAGGAGCTCCAGGTGTTCGAGCAGAACACCGGGCGCCGCCGGATCTTCCGGGTCGGCGACAAGGTGGAGCTCTCCTGGCGTCCCGAGTACGCGTTCCTGCTCGACCATGAGCAGGACGCCGCGGCCGGCGCCCGTCTCGACGACGAGTGAGCCCGGTCGATGAGCACTGAGACCGTCCGCAAGAAAGGACTCACCGGGTACATCCTGCTCGGGCCGGCTGTCGTGTGGCTGGCGCTGTTCTTCCTGGTCCCGTTCTACTCGCTGATCGCGACGAGCCTGTTCAACGCGGACGGCTCGGACTTCCGCGGCTACACCATGGTCTACCAGTGGAGCAACTACGCCGACGCGCTCCGGGATGTACTGGCCGCAGCTGGTGCGGTCGCTGATCTACGGCGGGCTCGCGACGCTGTTCTGCCTGGTGATCGGCTACGTCCTGGCCTATGCGATCGCCTTCAAGGCCGGCCGCTGGAAGAACCTGATGCTGGTCCTGGTGATCGCGCCGTTCTTCACCAGCTTCCTCGTGCGCACGCTGTCCTGGAAGCTGATCCTCGCCGACGACGGCTTCGTGGTGAACTCACTGCAGTTCGTCCACATCCTGGGACCCGACGGCTACCTGCTGTACACGCCGTTCGCGGTGATCATGGACTCGACCTACAACTTCCTGCCGTTCATGGTGCTGCCGCTGTTCGCCAGCATCGACAAGATCGACTACCGGCTGATCGAGGCCTCCAACGACCTCTATTCCAACCCGGTCGTCGGCTTCTGGAAGGTCACCTGGCCGCTCTCGCTGCCCGGCGTGATCTCCGGAACGCTGCTGACCTTCATCCCGGCCGTGGGTGACTACATCAATGACCAGCTGCTCGGCAGCACCAACACCCGGGTGATCGGTGCGGTGATCGAGGGCCAGTTCACCGACGCCAACGACTCCGCGATCGCGGCGGCACTCTCGATGATCCTGATGGTGATCATCGTGGCGATCGTGTTCATCTACATCCGCCGGGCCGGGACGGAGGAGCTGCTCTGATGCGCTGGATCCGGGAGCACCTCGTGCTCATACTCGGCCTGCTCGTGCTGGTGTACACGTTCGTGCCGATCGGCGTCGTCGTACTGATGAGCTTCAACGATCCGGAGACCCGCAACATCTACCGTTTCGACGGCTTCACGCTGCACAACTGGACGCACTTCTGCGAGGCGCCCGGCATGTGCGACAGCCTCTGGCTGAGCATCCGGGTCGGGCTGCTGGCCACCCTGGCGGCCACCATCATCGGCACCCTGGCCGCCTTTGCGCTGGTGCGCCACGCCTTCGCCGG
Source organism: uncultured Acidobacteriota bacterium (assembly GCA_963818645.1). Classification (GTDB taxonomy): domain Bacteria; phylum Acidobacteriota; class Vicinamibacteria; order Vicinamibacterales; family UBA2999; genus Gp6-AA40. The sequence continues at coordinate 125,658 of CAWFTF010000005.1, forward strand.
CCGCTCGTCGTCCAACCTCCTGATCTTCCTGCCGATGGCGGCTCCGAGATCGTCCTCGGCTCGTCGCTCCTCACCCTTTTTGTGCAGGGCGGCTTCGCCGGCCAGCTCGGCTTCTGGACGATCTTGATCGCCCACGTCATGTTCTGCCTGTCGTTCGTGGTCGTGACGGTGCGGTCCCGACTGGCGGGCATGAGCGACACGCTCGAGCAGGCGGCGGCGGACTTGTACGCAACGCCGCCCAGACGTTCTGGCGGGTCACGTTCCCGCTCGTGCTGCCCGGGAGTGCGGCCGCGGCGTTGCTCTCCTTCTCGCTGTCGTTCGACGACTTCATCATCACCAACCTGAACGCAGGCAACACCACGACGTTCCCGATGTACGTGTGGGGCGTCTCGCGCAAGACGATCCCGATGCAGATCAACGTCGTCGGCACCGTGATGCTGCTGATCTCGGTCCTGATCGTGGTCGGCGGCGAGGTCAACGCCCGACGTCGCCGCCGGGCGTTCAAGAGCGAGACTCCTGCCAGGCGTCGGGCGCGGGGGGAGCCGAAGACCGAGGCCGAGTCGCTCGTGATCGTCGGGCCGCGTTCCTGAGCGAGGACGTGACGCCGCGCCGAAGGCGCGGCGTCACGACCGCAGCGAGAGTCGCAGCGAGCTTGCTCGCAAGACCAACAGCGCCCGGCCGGCCGGCAGGCCTAAAGCAAGGTGGCGGCCTTCGTCAGCACCTCGCGGAGGATCTGCTCGATCTCGTCGAAGTGCTCCTGGTCGCAGATCAGCGGGGGAGCGAGCTGGACGACCGGGTCGCCGCGGTCGTCGGCCCGGCAGTACAGGCCCGCGTCGTACAGCGCCTTGGACAGGAAGCCCCGGAGCAGCTTCTCCGACTCCTCGTCGTTGAAGGTCTCCTTGGTGTTCTTGTCCTTGACCAGCTCGATGCCGAAGAAGTAGCCGTCGCCGCGGACGTCGCCGACGATCTCCAGATCCTTGAGCTTCTCGAGCGTCTCGCGGAACGCGCCCTCGTTCTCACGGACGTGCTCGTTGATCTTCTCCTTCTCGAAGATGTCGAGGTTGGCCATCGCCACCGCGGTCGAGACGGGGTGCCCGCCGAAGGTGTAGCCGTGGAGGAACGTCTCGGTGCCCTTGAGGAACGGCTCCATGAGGCGGTCGCTGGCGATCATCGCCCCGAGGGGCGCGTAGCCGGAGGTGATGCCCTTGGCGCAGGTGATGATGTCCGGCTGGTAGCCGTACCGCTCCGCGCCGAACATGTGGCCGAGCCGGCCGAACGCGCAGATCACCTCGTCGCTGACCAGGAGCACGTCGTACTCGTCGCAGATCTCGCGGACCCGGTCGAAGTATCCCGGCGGCGGCGGGAAGCAGCCGCCCGAGTTCTGGACCGGCTCCAAGAAGACCGCCGCGACCGTTTCCGGTCCCTCGTTCTCGATGGCCGTCGCGATCTCGTTGGCGGCCCAGAGGCCGAACTTCTTCTCGTCGTCCTCGAAGTACGGCGCGCGGTAGTAGTTCGTGTTCGGCACCCGGAACGTCGACGGCACGAGCGGCTCGAACGGCGCCTTCATGCCCGGCAGGCCGGTGATCGAGAGGGCGCCCTGCGGCGTCCCGTGGTAGGCGATCGCCCGGCTGATCACCTTGTGCTTGTAGTGCTTGCCGGTGAGCTTGAAGTAGTTCTTGGCGAGCTTCCACGCGGTCTCGACGGCCTCGCCGCCACCGGTGGTGAAGAAGACCCGGTTCAGGTCGCCCGGCGCGTAGTGGGCCACCCGCTCGGCGAGCTCGATCGCGTTGGGGTGGGCGTAGGACCAGATCGGCATGAACGCCAGCCGTTCGGTCTGCTTCGCGGCGGCCTCGGCCAGCTCCGGGCGCCCGTGGCCGAGCTGGCTCACGAACAGGCCGGCGAGCCCGTCGAGGTAGCGCTTCCCGTGGACGTCGTAGATGTAGGGACCCTCGCCGCGGACGATGATCGGAATCTCGGCGTCGTCATGCGCCGAGTGCCGGGTGAAGTGCATCCACAGGTGCTCACGTGCCTGGTGTTGCAGGCGGGCATTGTCGTAGGCGATCTCGCCGGGCATGGATATCGATTCCTCGCATCTCGAAGTGTCTTCACATCATGATGCGCCGGTGAACGCCCCGCAAGCGAATCCGTAGGTTGCCCCCGCGTTTCATGACTGAATCCGAAGGTATGCGGGAGCCTGGCCCGCCTGATAGGAACACACCATGACCCGCTACGGCGCACAGTTCGGACCGGACATCACCTTCCTCGGCGTCCCGGCCGTCGACGTCGCGGACTCGGCGGCGATCGCCGCGGCCGACGTAGTGGTCGTCGGCGCACCCTTCGACGGCGGGACCTCGCACCGCCCCGGTACGCGCTTCGGGCCGACCGCGATCCGGCAGACCGACTACCTGCCCCAGGACGGGTCCCGACCCCACCTCGCCCTGCGCGTCGACGCCCTGCAGGACCTGAACGTCGTGGACATGGGGGACGTCGAGATGCCGCCCGGCGAGATCGAGCGCGCGCTCCAGGCCCTCGAGGACGCGGTGTACGCCGTCGCCTCGGCAGGAACAGTCCCGCTGGTGCTCGGCGGCGACCACTCGATCGCCCTCCCCGACGCCACCGGCGTCGCCCGGCACCTCGGCTTCGGTCGCGTGTCGATGATCCACTTCGACGCCCACGCCGACACCGGCGACATCGAGTTCGGGTCGCTCTACGGGCACGGCCAGCCGATGCGCCGGCTGATCGAGTCGGGGGCGCTACGTGGCGACCGCTTCCTGCAGGTGGGTCTCCGCGGCTACTGGCCCGGGCCCGAGACGATGAAGTGGATGGCCGACCAGGACATGCGCTCCTACGAGATGACCGAGATCGGCAAACGAGGGCTCGACACGTGTCTGGACGAGGCGTTCGAGATCGCCATGGACGACTGCGACGCCGTCTTCCTGTCGGTCGACATCGATGTCTGCGACCCCGGCCACGCGCCCGGGACCGGCACCCCGGAGCCCGGTGGTCTACGTCGCGCGAGCTGCTCGACGCCGTACGCCGCATCTGTCGCGAGCTGCCGGTCGCCGGCATCGACGTGGTCGAGGTGTCGCCGCCGTACGATCACGCCGAGATCACGGCGTACCTCGCGAACCGGGTCTGCCTCGAGGCGCTCTCGGGACTCGCCGTCCGCAAGGTCGGCATCTCCCACGACCCGGCCGGCCCTCTTCTGGAAGGACGCTGATGACGACGCTGTTCACCGGGGGTTCCGTCTTCGACGGACACCGTCACCTGCCGGACCACGGGCTGCTGGTCGACGACGGGAACGTCGCGGGGGTGCTGTCGCCCGTCGAGCTCGAGCGGTACGACGGAACGGCCGACCACGTCGACCTGGCCGGCGGCCTGGTCTCGCCGGGGTTCACCGACGCCCACTGCCATCCGATCCAGGGCGGTCTGGAGCGGACGCAGTGCGACCTGACCGACGGCGGCACGCGGGACGCCTATCTCGCCCTGGTCCGCACCTACGCCGACGGCCACGACGGTCCCTGGATCACCGGGGGCGGCTGGCAGATGGCGGCCTTCCCCGGGGGAACTCCGACGGCCGCTGACCTCGACACCGTCGTGCCGGATCGCCCCGCGCTCCTGCACAACCGTGACCACCACGGCGCGTGGGCGAACTCGCGGGCCCTCGAGCTCGCCGGCATCACCGCCGAGACGCTCGACCCGGCCGACGGCCGGATCGAGCGCCTTCCGGACGGCTCGCCCCAGGGCACGTTGCACGAGGGTGGGGTCGATCTCGTCGCTCGGTTGCTCCCCGGCATCTCGCCGTCCGGGTACGCCGCGGGGCTGGTCGAGGGGCAGAGCTACCTGTTCGCCCTCGGGGTCACGGCCTGGCAGGACGCGATCGTCGGCGCCTATCCCGGGATGGCGGACACGGGTTCGACGTACGAGGAAGCGATCGCGAGCGGCGACCTCGTGGCGGACGTCGTCGGCGCGCTCTGGTGGGACCGCGAGCTCGGGCTCGGGCAGGTCGCCGACCTGGTGGAGCGCCGCACGAGGCAGACGGGCGGACGCTTCCGCGCCACCAGCATCAAGATCATGCAGGACGGTGTGTGCGAGAACTTCACCGCCGCGATGCTGTCGCCGTACCTCGACGGGCACGGTCACACGACCAACAACGCCGGCCACTCGTTCATCGAGGCGGAGGAGCTGAAGGAGGCGGTGGTCGCGCTCGCGGCCGAGGGCTTCCAGGTACACGTGCACTGCATCGGCGATCGCGGCACACGCGAGGCGCTCGACGCGTTCGCGGCGGCGCGGGCGGCCGGCCACGACGGCGACCTGCGTCACCACATCGCCCACATCCCAGGTGATCCACCCCGACGACGTGCCACGTTTCGCCGAGCTCGGAGTGGCTGCCAACGCCCAGGCGTTGTGGGCGACCCACGAGCCGCAGATGGACCAGTTGACGATCCCGTTCCTCGGTGAGGAACGCTCGACGTGGCAGTACCCCTTCGGCGGGCTCCACCGGGCCGGTGCCCGGCTGGTGATGGGCAGCGACTGGCCGGTGAGCTCGCCGGACCCGCTCGCGGCGATCCACACCGCCGTCACCCGCACGGCGTACGACGACCCCCGGGAGCCCTTCCTGCCCGAGCAGGCGATCGACCTGACGACGGCGTTCGCGGCGTACACGTCCGGCTCGGCGTGGGTGAACGGCCGGGACCGCACCGACGGCGCCGGCGTCCTCGCCCCCGGTCACGCCGCCGACCTCGCGGTCCTCGACCGCGATCCGTTCCGGGGCCCGGCGGACGAGATCGGCGCCGCCGCCATCGCGTCGACGTGGGTCGCCGGCCGGAGGGTCTACGGCTGAGATCCGCGGCCCGGCCAACACCACCGCGGCCGCGAGGCGTGCGGACCGGACGTGGTCCGGACCTCGTCGCACGTCGTCCCACAGGAAGCGGAGCACGATCCAACCCGACGACACCATGGCGGTGTAGCGCCTCACATCACGGTCGAACGCGGCGCGACCCCCGTGGTAGGTCCAGGACTCGGCCTCGACGACGATCCCGAGGCGAGTGTCCACGAGGTCAGCCGTGCCGATGAGCTCGCCGCCGCCGATGGTCACCTGTGGGACCAGGTGCAGTCCGGCCACGCCGTCCGCCAGAGCGCGGAGCACCGACTCGAACGGGTTCGCCGCCCGGCCGTCAGCCGCCGCTGAGACGCGCATCGCCCGCGAGCGGCCGGTGCGGGGACTCGACGCCACAGCCTCACAGAGCTCCTGAGGCTCGACGTCTCGCGTTCTGAGGGCCGAGTCAGCCACGGCGAGCGCCTGGTCGAAGGGCAGCACGCGCGCGCAGTCGACGACCGTCCGCGCCGGGCTGGTGACACCGGCGTCGAGCTCCTCGTCCGTCAGGGACCCCCAGAACACCTGCGCCACACCGGCCCCCGAGCGCGGAAGGTGGGCCGAGCGCCGGATCGTCACCATCGGCCGGCCTGGCGCGGCCGCGACCTCCCACCCGTGGTGGAGTGCTGCGCTCAGGTGTGAGCGCGCTCCGGCGAGATCGCGGGTGGCCGCAGCCGTCTCGTCGAGGACCGGCAGACAGACCGACCCCGGACGTGGTCGGCGTACCTTGCCTGCGGCGATGGCTCGTCTCAGGGCACGCCGTGAGGTGACCGAGCGCAGGTCGGCGGTCCGCGCGGCCCCGCCGAGAGCCGCCAGCGCGGCGACCACGTCGGCGTCCTGGAGCATCCGACAACGCTGGCACCGCGCGCCCGGCTCTGCGTCGCCTCTCCACAGGTGGTCCGGGGCTACGGCAGTTCGCGGTCATAGGTCCGCCACCGCCCGTCGGCGTACCGAACTGCCGCACGAACGGACCGCCTCGGCGCGACCCAATCCGCCAGGAGGGCCGGATGCGCCCGCGGCCCGCCCGTCTCGAAGACGAAATCCGTCGAATAGGTCCCCGGGCACTGTCGATTCCGCAGAGAGTTTCGTAGGCTCCGGCCATGGCGGACCAGACGTTCAAGAACGTGATCAACGGGGAGCTCGTCGACAGCGTGTCGGGCGAGACCTACGACATCGTCGACCCGACCACCGGTGAGGTGTACGCGCAGGCGCCGAAGTCCGGGGCCGAGGACGTCGACCGGGCGTACGCCGCCGCCGCGACGGCGTTCGACGAGTGGAGCGAGCTGACCCCCAAGGACCGCGGGAACGCGCTGCTGAAGATCGCCCAGGCGATCGAGGACCGGGTCGAGGAGATCAACGCCGTCGAGTGCAAGGACACCGGCAAGCCCCTCGGGCTGACCATGTCCGAGGAGATGCCCTACGCCTCCGACCACTTCAAGTTCTTCGCCGGCGCCGCCCGCCTGCTCGAGGGCAAGTCCGCGGGTGAGTACATGGCCGACCACACGTCGTGGGTCCGCCGCGAGCCGATCGGCGTCGTCGGCCAGGTGACGCCGTGGAACTACCCCCTGATGATGATGATCTGGAAGATCGCCCCGGCGCTGGCCGGTGGCAACGCGATCGTGCTCAAGCCCAGCGACACCACGCCGGCCAGCTCGACCCTGCTGGCCGAGATCTGCAACGAGTTCCTGCCGCCCGGCGTCCTCAACGTCGTCTGCGGCGATCGGGACACCGGCCGCGCGCTGGTCGAGCACAAGACGCCGCAGATGGTCGCCATCACCGGGTCGGTGCGCGCCGGCATGGAGGTCGCGGGCTCCGCGGCCAAGGACCTCAAGCGCGTGCACCTCGAGCTCGGCGGCAAGGCGCCGGTGATCGTCTTCGACGACGCGGACATCGAGAAGGCCGCCGAGGGGATCGCCATGGCGGGCTACTTCAACGCCGGCCAGGACTGCACCGCCGCCACGCGCGTGCTTGCCGGCCCCGGCGTCCACGACGAGTTCGTCTCGGCGCTCGCCGAGCAGGCCAAGGGCACCAGGACGGGTCTGCCCGACGACGAGGACGTGCTCTACGGCGCCCTCAACAACGAGAACCAGCTGGACCGGGTCACCGGCATGGTCGACCGTCTCCCGGACCATGCCTCCGTCGAGGCCGGCGGTCACCGGCAGGGGAGCGTCGGGTACTTCTACGAGCCGACCGTGCTGGCCGGGCTGCAGCAGGACGACGAGCAGATCCAGACCGAGATCTTCGGCCCCGTGATCACCGTCCAGAGGTTCACCGACGAGGCCGAGGCACTGAGCTGGGCCAACGGTGTCGAGTACGGCCTGGCCTCCAGCGTCTGGACCAAGGACCACGGGCGGGCGATGCGGATGTCGAAGCACCTCGACTTCGGGGTCGTGTGGATCAACACCCACATCCCCTTCATCTCCGAGATGCCCCACGGCGGCTTCAAGCACTCGGGCTACGGCAAGGACCTGTCGATGTACGGGCTCGAGGACTACACCCGCATCAAGCACGTCATGAGCTACATCGGCGAGTAGCGAGACACGAGAACAGCGAGGAGAGCATGGCGACGGTCGACGTCCTCATCGCCGGCCACGTCGAGGAGACCGACGCCGGGCAGTCCGTGCACCCCAGCGTCAGCCTGGTCCGCGACCAGGACCTGGTCATCGTCGTGGACCCCGGGATCCTGTCCGATCCGGCGCTGCTCACCGAGGCGCTCGCCGGTCACGGCCTGACGGTCGGCGACGTCACGCACGTCTTCGTCACCCACCACCATCTCGACCACACGCGCAACGTCGGGATGTTCCCGACCGCGCGGGTCGTCGACGTCGACTCGGTGTACGACGGGTCCCTCTGGCTCGACCACGAGGGCGACGGCCATCACCTCACCGCCGACGTCTCCGTGATCGAGACACCCGGACACGCGCAGGAGTGCGCGGCCCTCGTCGTCCGCACCGATGACGGTACGGTCGTGCTCACCCACGCCTGGTGGTTCGCGGACATGACGCCCGTCCAGGATCCACTGGCATGGGACCAGGACGCGTTGGACCGCAGTCGAGAGCGCATCCTCGGGATCGCC
>CAWFTF010000006.1:0-40823 GCA_963818645.1 uncultured Acidobacteriota bacterium
GCGATGTCGTTACTTCTCGAGTCCGGCCGTCCAGTTGACGATGACCGAATAAGGTGTGGCGTCACTCGTGGCGGAGCGCCACGAGCGGATCCATTCGGGCGGCCCGACGCCCGGGCACGAATGCGGCGGCAACGCCGACGACGGCGGTCACGGCAGCGATGGCCAGCAGCGCCACCGGGTCGATGCTCGGTTGGTACACCGAGAGGTTTCCGATGCCGATGTCTGCCGATCCCGACCCGGCGCGCATGGCGAGCATGACCAGCACCAGGAGAACGAGGCCGCTCCCTGTGCCGACGCCGATCAGTCCCGCCACGCCTCGCGCGATGCTCCAGACCACCTGCTGACTGCGCGCGCCGAGCGCCATGCGGATGCCAATCTCACGCGAGCGCCGCGCGACCGCGAAGGCGACGACCGCATAGAGCCCGATGCTGGCGAGTACCAGACCGAGGCCGCCAAGGGCACCGAAGAGTGTGGCGATCGCATTCAGTATCTCCAGCGAGCCCGCCAGCTTCTGCGCCATCGTCTGCGCCGTCATCACCGGCAACTGGGTGTCGACGGCGCGGAGCTCCCGCTGCATCGCCGCGACAAGTGGGGCAGCGTCGCCCGACGTCCGCGCGACGACTGTCGTCGGCAGCGCGCTGGACTGGAGGTACGAGGTATAGAACAGCGGCGCGATCGGATCGAGGACGTCGTCGTCGAAGTCTCCCGTGCCTGTGTCGCGCACGACACCGATCACCTCCGCCCACGAGTTGGGATCGTTGACCGACCGGAATCGCCGGCCGACCGCGTTCACCGCGCCGAAGTATTGCCGCGCCATTCGCTCCGAGATCACCGCGACGCGCGGCGCGCCTGCGCGGTCGCGTTCGTCGAACACGCGGCCGTGCAGCAGCGGGATGCGCAGCGTGTCGAAGAAGGCGGGAGCGGCGGCGATCGTGGCCGCTTCGAGCGTCGATCCCTTCTGGCCGTCGCCGCTGTCAACGACGATTCCCACGCCATTGACATCCATCGGCAGGCCGCGCAACAGCGCAGCGGATTGGACGCCCGGGATCGCCGCGATCCGGCGAAGCAGTTCGTCGAACAGCCTCCTTGCGTCGGGTTCCGAGTAGCCGGCGAACCGTAGATCGGTCTCGAGCATCGCCACGCCGCTGACGGCGTAGTCAACGCGCAACGCTCTCGCGGCGGCCGCCGCCTGGAGGAAGATGCTCGTGCCGCCGAGCAGCAGCACCGAGACCGCCACCTGAAAAACGATCAGCGCGTTCTTCAGGGTGAGCCGACGATGATCGATCGGTTGCAGTCCTTCGTCGCGCAATGTCGACAGGAGATCGACCCTCGTCGCCTTGAGCGCCGGCGCCAGCCCGAACACGACGCCCGTGACCTGCGATAGCACGATCGCAAAGCCGAGCACTCGGTAGTCCACCGTCAGATCCACTCTGAATGGAAGGTCAATCCCTTGCAGCGCACGCATGCCCCACCACGCCAGGATGCAGCCGGCAATGCCACCAGTCAGTGAAAGCAGCAGGCTCTCGATGAGCAGGTGCCGGACAAGCTGACGCCGCGTGGCACCCATGGCCAGCCGCACTGAGACTTCTTTCGCGCGTGCCGTGCCACGGACCAGCAGCAGCGTGGCCAGGTTGCTGCACGCGATGGCGAGGACGAGGCCGACGATGACGAACACGAGCGACGCCATCGCCATGAACGGTGTGTCTGCCTGGGGGTGGATCCGCACGTCCGTCGAGGGAACGACGGTGATGCCTGGGCCGACCGCGAACTCGCCCTCGGTGCGAAACTGATCCGGATTCTCGGCCGCGAGTCGCTGCGCGAGCACGTCCATCGCCGCCTTGGCCTGCGCCAGCGTGACGCCGTCGCGCAGACGGGCTTTCACGAGAAAGGGTGCATGGATCGTGGCGGCGTCGCGCGGAGCAAGGTTTGCGAACACCGCAGGCACCGCAGTGATCGGCAGCCAGAAATCCGTGCCGAGACCGATGTCCACGGTCCCGCGGTGACTGGCCGGCGCGATGCCGACGATCGTCACCGGAAGGCCTTCGATCCGGATGATGCGTCCGACGATGGATGGATCCGCGCGGAATCGTCTGGTCCACGCCTGATACCCGAGGACGGCGACGAGCGGAGCCCCGGGCCGTTCCTCCGTCTCGTCGAACCAGCGGCCGAGCGACGGCCGTAGTCCCAGGGTGTCGAGATAGGTCGCCGTCGCGAACTCGATGACCCCATCCCGGACGGCGCCTTCGTAGAGATAACGGGCAGAGTTCGGCATGCTGCCGGCCATCGTCGCCGTGAAGATGTCGGTGTACTCCGCGATCTCCATGTAGGTGGAATACGAGGTGACGATGAGCGGCCTGCCGGCGCGGTCGTTCTGATAGATGTTGACGAGGCGACCAGGGTCGGCGAGCGCTTCTTCACGGAACAGGACCGCGTTCACGACGCTGAAGATCGCGGTGTTGGCGCCGATCGCGAGGCCGAGGATCAGCACCGCAGCCGCGGTGAAACGCCAATCGTGCACGAGTCGACGGACACCATGGCGCGCATCGCGCACGAGCGCGTCCCAGCCGGCCGTGCCTCGCGCGTCGCGGACGCTTCCTTGATCTGCTCGACGCCGCCGAAGAGCCGAAGCGCCTGAAGTCGCGCCTCATCGCGCGACAGGCCGCTCGCTTGCAACGCTCAGTTTCGTGCTCGAGATGGAGCTGCAGTTCCTCGCTCAGATCTGATTCGCGTCGGTCGCGGAACACGATCGATCGCAGCCGGCTTTGCAGGATGTGCCAAAGACGCACGGTTCTATGTCCTTTGCAACACGAGATTGACGCCGGCCGACAGTCGCTCCCATTTCGCGACCTCGGTTTCGAGCTGCTTCCGGCCCGCCTTCGTCAGCGAGTAGAAGCGCGCGCGGCGGTTGTTCTCAGATGCACCCCATGCCGCCGTGATCCAGCCCTGGTGCTCGAGGCGGTGCAGGGCAGGGTAGAGCGAGCCCTGCTGGACGCGCAATAACTCGTCGGAAATCTGCTGGATTCGCTGGGCGATCGCCCAGCCGTGCATGGGTTCGAGGGCGATCGTACGCAGGACTAACAGATCGAGAGTGCCCTGCAGGACGTCGGTCTGATCGCTCATTCGTTCTCTCTTGTAGATTAGCCAAGGGAGAATACGGATCTGAGACCGAAAGGTTCACACGGGGCACCGACGAGAAGTCATTTGATGACTGTCCGGCGAAATGCGACGAGTCTTTCCGCCGGGTTCAGTGCCTCGACTTCCACGGTCGCGTTCTTCTTGTGCTCCTTGCCGAGCGCGACCTCAGTCGATGGCACCGCGCCTTTTTTAGCGTCGATGGAACGCACGGGTCGATTGTTCACGTAAACGTCCACGCGGGAAATCGCCTGGCTCGCCTTCGACGAGGGAACCTTCGACGCCGCGCTCACCACAATCCCGCGCGCGCCTTTGCGGCTCACCGGCGTGACCGACAGCTTGAACGACGGCTGTTGCCGAATGAGTCGTGCGGCGCAGGCCATCAAATCGCGGTTGTCCTCCAGGACGTCACGTTCGGTCATCAAATGGAGCTCGTCGGGCGCAACGCCGAATTCCTCGAGGGGCGAGCCTGCGCGCCTGCCGACGCGAATACTGCGGCGCATGGCCACGATCATCTCGGCTCCCTTCGGAAGTGTCTTGAAAGGAGATTTGGGATTCTCTTTGTGCGCCCGCAGCAGATCGTCCAGCGACCAGAAGTTGGCTCCGCCCGCTCCAGTGTTGCCGCTCGTGCCGAGCACCACTCCAACTCCATTGTCCTGAAAACCCGCGGCGAAGATGTCCGTCGCGCTGTACGACAGCGCGTCGGTGATGAGCACGACCGGACCGTAATAGACCTGCCCGATGCCGTTGCACCGTTCGTCGCTCGTCATCGGAAATCCGGCTGAATAGGTCGCGCCCGTCAACACCGAGTCGCTGATCGATGGCACCCATGGTTTCAGACCCCAGTCATCCGGCGCAGACTTGCAGATCTCAAAGTTCAGCGGCGTGTTGATGAACTCGAACAACTCCGGCTCGATTCGTTGCGGCGTAAATAATTGCAGCAGCGATTCCGCGGCGCGGATGTTTCCACCCGGGTTGCCGCGCACGTCCAGGATGAGACCGTCCTGTGGAAAGCCGTCCTTGGTGATCAGGTCGGTGAACGACTTGACGAATTTACTGGTATCGTCCACGTCGAAGCTGAAGAGCCGGATATAGCCCAGGGTCTGGCCGTTCACCGTCTTCTTCAATGCGTACAAGACATCCTTGATCGACCCGAGCGTGGCGGTGTCGTCGCGCGGGTACAGCGTCTTTTTGACCTCGAGGATGCGCGTCCGCTTCAGATCCAACGCCGTTCGCTTCCTGCTGTTCGGCGTGGACGATTCATCGGCGTCACTGGTCTTGTGAACCAGCCAGTACTCCCGATGACTCGCGAAGACTCCATTCTTCGCGCAATACAGGATGTCCACCCAATGTTCATCCGGGGGCAGCGAGCTGTTGAGAGGTCGGATGGTCAGATTGTCGAGCCCCCGCGCAAAACGCGCATGGGGGTTGCTGCCGGCCTGCGACTCACCGTTGATTTCGATGGCCCTCGCAATAGGGACGCCGTTCCAACCCAATACCTCGACTCCTGGCTCGAACCTGGCCCCATCACCATCGTCGGGAGCCGTCGCCGCGTCGCCGCTGGTTGCCGTCCGAGTGACGATGAATCGTTCGACGCCTCGCTCGTAACACTGTTCGATGAGAAATGGCAGATAGGCGGTGTAGTCCTTGTACGGTTTGGGCAGCAGGTAGAGCGTGTGAAGGTCGCGCGTCGATCCAAATATCGACAGCATGCGCCGATGGAAGCCGCTGGTGTTCTCGAGGCCCACATCCCCCTCGGCGAGCTGGAATCGGAGGATTTTGAGCTGCCGGATCGGATCGATCGCGTGAATGGCGCGCTTCATCGGCAGATGCACATAGTGCATCTCCATCAGCAGCAGCGCCTGTTCGACGATGCGAAGACGCTCCTGCCTGGAGAGTTGTGCCTGTCGTTCACACGAATTGAGGAAGGACCCCAGATCCCGCGGTGTTCTGCGGGCTCTGGGTGAATCGGCGATTTCCAGCAGTTCCAGCCGCTTGCCTACTTCGACTTCAGCCATGTCCTCGCGTTCTACTTTTTCTTCGTCGCCTTCTTTGCGGTCTTGGCGGGTTTTTTCTTTCCGCCTCCGCCCTGGCCGCCTCCCGGATCGCCTTCTTGACCTCGAGCCATGTTCAGTCTCCTCTTGTGCGTGGAACGATCGTCTTTGTTTCCAGCAGTTGCCTGAGCTGCTTCAAGTGGCCTTGAATGTCAGGCCTTCGCACGTATCCCCGGTAGTTGTCGTCGCCCCAGCGAGCCTGGAGAGCCGCTCGACTGGACTCGGCGCGGGTGGCGTAATCGTATGCGGTTGAGCTGTCGCCCTCAAGCAATAAAGACCTCGCCGACACCAGCCACGCGCGCCACTCCGATTCGAGTTGTGCGCCCGAGGCGAACATCTTCTGTGCCGCCTGCGCGTCGGCGAGCGCGCCTCGGGCGTCTCCGCCGGCGAGGCGAACTTCTGCCGATGTGAGCAGCGCTGTCGACAGAAGCCGGGGAAGCTTCAACTCTCTGGCCGCGCCCAGGGCTTCTTCGACGAGTGCCGTCGCCTTTTTCGATTGGCCAGCACTCGCCTGGGTGAGCGCAAGGACCTGCTTCGCCTGCAGCGCGGTGTCCTTGTAGTCGCGTTCAGCCAATGTGAGTGCCGCCGCCGCTCGCGTCGTGGCTTCCGCACGGTTGCCCGAGCTGAACGCCATCTGCGCGCCGATCGATTCCACATAGGCGAGTTGGGACCTGAATCCCGCTTCTGGCCCGGCGGCAATGGAATGGGCTTCGTCGAGGGCGGCCGTGGCCTCCTCGTATCTTCCCAACGGCCACAGCGCCGCCGCGCGATTGGCCTGGTCCCATCCCATGCCCACTCGCGCGCCGATCGACTTGTTGATCCGATAGCTCTCGTCGAAATGCGGGAGGGCCTCGGGGTAGATCTCCTGGTTGGCGCCGAGAAGGACGCCGATGCTGGAATGCGTCGCCGCCAATCTCGCCGGATCGCCGGACTGCTTCGCCAATTCCAACTGCTCGGAAAATGCCTTCATGGCGACTGCGTAGTCACCTTTGTCGCGATACGCTCGCCCAAGCAGAATCAGGGCGTTGGATGTTTCTGTGCGATAGCCCGCCGGCTGGTAAAACTTCAGCGCCGACTCGAGATGAGAGACGGCCTCATCGAAATTGCCATCCTGGGTACTCAGGCTGCCAAGCGCGAGGCGGGCCCGCGCCTCCAGTCGACTCGACTTGTCCTGGCGCGCAAAATCGAGAGCCTGCTGAAGGTACGAGCGCGTGTCGGCGTATTCGCCACGCGCCAGCAGCGTATACCCGAGGTCGATCAAGCCGTTGGCCGCCAGCGATCGGATGTTGGCCGATTGCGCGGCCTTGACGGCGTCCGCAGCGATCGTCTTGGCGCGATTGCTGTCGCCCTCTGCGTAATACACGTTGCTGAGTTGTAATTCGGTTCTGATCGATTGGTACTCATTGGAGGAACTTCGGGACATCTCCAGAGACCGTTCCAGTTGCTCTTTGGCTTCAGGGAGCCTTCTGATCCTGGCCAGCAACGATCCCCTTTGGTAATACACCTCGGCCAGCCCCTCCTGGCTGGACATGGCTTGATAGATGTTCTGCGCTCGTGAAAAAGCGTCGTTCGCCTTTGGGAGTTCCTGACGACGGCCGTAGAGAATGCCGGAACGGAGGAATGCGGCGGCGGATTGCGGGTCCAGTTGCGTCGCGCGCTCGTACGATTGAACGGCTCCATCGAGATTGTCGCCTTTCTCGTACGCGCGACCGAGGTCGACGTACGCCGCAGACTTTTCCTCGTCTCGAACCGATTCCGCGATGCCCGAATACGTTTCAATCGCCGTCTTGAAGTTGCGGCTCAGTGTTGCCGCGAGGGCGTCCAGATACATGGATTCCGCGTTGGACAACGTCGAGCGATCGGGGAGCAGCGCCATCGCCTGCAGCAGTGCCTCCCTGGCTCTGTCGGTGAACTCGAGCTCCGCGTACGCTTCGGACCGTCGTGCGTGCGCCAGGGCGAACGAGTTGTCGATCTCGAGCGCGCGATCCAACGCCTTGCTCGCTTGAAAGTACGCCCCCTCGCGGATGGCGCTGGTCCCGCGGTTGTACCAGACGACGGCCTCGGGCGGCGGCTCGTGGCGGCCGCGCCGAAGGAGAGACGGAGCGAACCACACCGCCAGCAATGTGGCGACGACGGCCGTGGCGGCCAGCGCCTTGAATCGAAACGACCGCCGGTTCTCGTTCGGCGTTGACAAAGCCGTGGACACCGGCCGCGATACTGGTGCCGTTCCTCCGATGTCCTGCCGGAGTTCGAGTAGATCGGATCGAAGCGATTCAGCGGACTCATAGCGCGCGTCAGGATCTTTGGCCATCGCGCGGGCAATGATCCGGTCGAGACCAGGCGGAACTGCGGGGTTGAGCTCGGAAGGCGGAGGTGGAGTGTCAGCCACGACGCGCAGCGATACTTCGAGGGGCGTCCCTCTTTCGAATGCGTGGATGCCGGTGGCGCATTCGTAGAGCGTGACCCCGAGCGAGAAAATGTCGCTGCGTGCGTCGATCGTCTTTCCCCGCAGCTGTTCGGGAGACATGAATCCCGGCGTGCCAAGGATGCTTCCGGCCTCGGTCAGGCGTTCCCGTGTCGGGGTATCCGGACCGTCGAGATCACCTGCCTGTGCGATTTTCGCGAGTCCGAAATCCAGCACCTTCAGCTGTCCTCGCGACGTGATCACGATGTTCGAAGGTTTGATGTCACGATGGATGATGCCGGCGGCGTGCGCCTCGGCCAGCGCTTGCGCTGTCTGGATGCCGACATCGATCACGTCGGCGGGAGGCAGTGGGCTTTTCCAGATCCTCTCGGCGAGGCTCTGACCGTCGATGTATTGCATGACGATGAAGACGTGGCCGTCCTCTTCGCCGACTTCGTGAATGGCGCAGATGTTGGGATGATCGAGCGCGGCAGCAGCCCTGGCCTCGTTAATCAGCCGTTCCCTGGCTTGATGACTGCCGGCCAGCGTCTCGGACAGCATCTTGATGGCGACTTTGCGTCCGAGTTTTCCGTCTTCCGCGAGGAAGACCTGTCCCATGCCGCCTGCGCCCAGCTTCCGAATGATGTGGTAGTGGCCGATCTCTGAGGGTTCCAAACAGCTCCATTCTACGGAGTCACTCAACAAACGGCGAATGTATGTTCTATCCCTGCCTAAACGCGAAACAGTCGATTGATCTTCACGATGAACGCGCGGTTGTTGAGGGAGGGAAAGCTTGGCGTCAAGGTGTTGCGTTCCTCGTTGTAGACGACGAACAACTCGCTGCCAGGCCGGTACTCCCATCTGAACCGCGCATTCGTCGACACGGAACTCGTTCCGGAGTTGAACTGAAGCAGCGCGCTGACGAACATCAGCGGCGTCATCGAGTACGTCACACGCGACCCGGCCAGATGGGTGACGGACTTCCCCTGCTCGAGTGTCACATGGTTGAACGTATAGGTCGGTTCGACCGAGAGTTGATTCGTGATCGGCATCCGTCCGCGCATGGCGCTGAAGGATGTCTTGTGACCGTTGTAGAAGGTGCCGAATTCCGCCGTCACGTTTGCCGAGACCACGCGCTGCTGGCTGATGCTGTAGCCGACTCGGAACGTATCGAAGTTGTACTCGCCGACCGGCAGAACGACGCCGACGATTGACGAAGGCACCGGCAGGAACTCGAACGAGTTGGTGTAGTTGACGCTGAGGCGATCGGCGCTCTGGAACTCGAGCGCGAACTCGGCCGCACGCTCGCGTGACTCGAGCCGCCCGGCGCCGTCCTCGATGTATTCGATCGCGGCGTCGTACACGTACTTGCGGATCGCGCTGCGGCTGCGCGGACGCGGGCTGAACTTGAAGCGCGCGTATTCGCGCACCATGTCGTCGCGGCGGAGGAAGCCCACTTCCGGATTGAAGTCGTCGCCAATCTTCAGGTGTTCGAGCTGCACGGTGTAGCGGTCGCCCGAGTAATCGAGCTGTCCGCGGTAGCTGGTGTCGTCGCGTGAACCCAGTCCTTCTGTGTCAGTCCCGGCCCAATACGTGTTGATCTGCAGGTTCTCGAAGAAGGCGAACGTGCCGTCGATGCCATACGCGCGGTTGGCGCCGGACCCAATCGTGGACTCGGATCGATTGGTGAACAGGAGGCCGATGCTGCTGCGCCGGAGCACGTCGCGCTTCACGCGAACGACGCTGAAGTTGGTCGCGGGTGCGCCGAACTCCTCCTCCTTGTCGCCGGTCTGAATGTTGAGGACGCCGACGCTGTACTTGCCGGCGCGACCCGTGAGCCGTCCGCCGACGTTCAGCGGTACTTCGTGATCCTGGTACAACCCGATCCGGCGGCTGTAGAACATGATCGGCGCGGCGTTGCTGACGCCGATGAAGCCGCCGGCGAAATTGCCTCCGGCGCTGTTGATCGGCACGCCGCCGAACGAGAACGTGCCCTGGTTCTCGAGGAAGAAATCGCGCTTCTCCGGAAAGAACAGATTGAATCGGGTGAGGTTGATCTGCTGTTCGTCCGCCTCGACCTGCGCGAAGTCGGTGTTGACCGTCAGGTCGGCCACCAGTCCCTGCGTCACGCCATATTTCACGTCGAGACCGCCTTCGGCCTCAGGATGGTTCGAGATCTGCGGCGTCGCGGTGGTGTTGGTCGTCAGATTCGAGATCGCGTACGGCTTGATGTCCAGATTGGCTCCGCCGCGCGGTGCCTCGATCCCCACGAGCGTGGCCGCGAATTGCGCCTGCTGGAATCCAGACTGCCCGCGCGCCGGCGGCACGAGCGTCAACGTCGAGATCTCGTTTTTCGAGCGCTTCACGCGCATCGCGTTGAACCCCCACACCTGCGCGGTGCCCGGCTGATACCGTAACGACTTGAACGGCACCGCGGCTTCAACCGCCCAGCCGCCATCGAAGCGGCCCGCCTGCATGTCCCAGACGGGGTTCCAATCGCTGCTGTATTGCCGATCGTTGACCATGGTCCCGTCGGATCGACCGCCGAGCGGGTTCATCGTGAACGTGAATGAGGTTCGCTGGTCGTAGAACGTATCGAAGATGAACGAGACGAGATCGTTTCCCTGCCAGCTGTTCGTGCTGTCGCGTCGCATCTCGGTCGCGATCAGGGTGTCCATCCGGCTGTCCCACACCTTGAACGATACGTAGACGTAGTCGTCGTCGAACGCGATCCATGTCTCCGTGCGTTCGGTGGCAGCCTGGCCGCCGTCCGGCTCGACCTGGATGAAGTCAGAAATCGAGCGCACGTCGCGATAGAGGATCTCGTCGAGCGCTCCGTCGATGCGCAGCGGCTGACTCACGCGAACGGCGCGTACGGTTGCGCGCCCTTCAGGGTTGCGGTTCACGACCTCCGGCGCAATCGGCTCGGGCGGCGCGTCCGGATGAATGGTGACGCTCCGTGAGGAGGGTGCCGCGCCGGCGACCGGCGCCGAACCGTCGGCCGCCGACTGCGCTGCGGCATCCTGCGGGAAAGGGCAGAGCGCAGCGACCGTGAGGAGCAACACGGTGATTCGAACGCCCGCTCCGCCGTTCGGTGTGTTGCTCACTGGTCCCTGGCGCGCACATGGTATATCAGTGCTCGAGTCGGTCTGCGGGCCGACTCTATTTCACATTCTTCATGCGCTGATACGACTGCTCGTTCTCCAGGCAGATCTCGTCCACGAGCTCGGTGTCCACGGCGATGCGTTGCTTCAGCGTCACCGTCCACGGCTTCGTGTACGCCTTTGGATCATCGACGGTCAGCTCGATCTCGAGGTGACCGTAGTCGGGCCGGCGGATGCGTTCCTGCACCTTGGCCGACTCGGTCAGCATGCTGCCCTGGATGTCGATCCAGATGTCGTCGCGAAATCCGATCGTGTTCACCACGAGCGTGTCGCCCGACCACGTCGCCGACGAGTAGCCCTGCCATGAAGGCGTGGGATCCGTCGGCATCGGCCGTCCGTCGGTGAACACCTGGCGATAGCCGGCGTTCATCTCGTTGAGCATCACGAGAAGTCCCGGGTGTCTGAATGAACTTCAACAGGTGAGGCAGCCCGTAGGCGCGCACGAAGGTGTCGGGGAGGCAGCGCACATGCGGGTCGTCCTTCGCGTCATTCGCGGTGCGCTCCTTCACCAGCGCGGCGAGCCACGGCTGGTAGGGCAGGCCGCCGGGCATGTCGATGCCGAAGTTGATGCCTTCGCGCGATAACGGCAGTTCGGCTCCGCAGAGGTAGGTGACCGGATCCGGATTGGGGCAGAGCGGCTTCCCCGTGATCCAGATGCCCGAGAAATCCGGTTTCCCGTCGGGAGTGCGGGGAGTGGGCGCCGACAGATTGACCGTCCCGTCCGCGTTTCGGGGAACGCCTGTCGTCGGATACCGCAGCCATTGAGCCGCGGCGGGGACCGCTACGCACGCCACGCCGATCGCGACGAACACAACGGCAGCAAAGTCTGGTTTCGGATTCGTCGCATTCAAGGCCTCCTGCACTCACCTTATTTTCGCTCAACGGCTGGTCCGGTATGCTGAGCGGACCTGTGACCTCCCCGGAACGCGCGGCGATTGGCTTTGGTGAGTTCGTCGCCTTGATGGCGACGCTCACGGCGCTCGCCGCGATGTCGATCGACACGGTGCTGCCGGCGCTTCCAGCGATCGGTGCCTCGCTTGCCGTCGCGCGCGCGAACGACAATCAACTGGTCGTCTCGCTGTTCTTTCTCGGGTTCGGAGTCGGCCAGCTGTTCTACGGCCCGCTCTCGGATGCTGCCGGCCGCAAGCCAGCGGCGTATGTTGGACTGGCGCTCTTCGTTGCCGGAAGCCTGCTCGCGTTGCTCTCGCGCGCGTTCCCGGTGATGCTCGCCGCACGGCTCCTGCAAGGCATTGGTGTTGCGGGGCCGCGCACGATCACCCTCGCACTGATACGGGACAAGTTCGAGGGGCGTGCCATGGCGCGTGTGATGTCGCTCGTCATGTTCGTGTTCATTCTCGTCCCGGTCGTGGCGCCAGCGATCGGGCAGACGATCCTGAACGTGTCCGGGTGGCGGGGCATCTTTGTCGTCTACCTGGTGATCGGTGTGCTCGCGACCGTGTGGTTCGGCGTGCGTCAGGAAGAAACGCTGCCGAGCGAGTCGCCGCATCCCGTTTTCGGCGAAACGCATTGCGGCCGCTCTGCGCGAAGTCGTCACCAATCGAGTCTCCATCGGCTTCACCATCGCGTCGGGATTTGTGTTTGGCGCGTTTGTCGGGTACCTGAGCTCGGCGCAGCAGATCCTGCAGCAGCAGTACGCGCTGGGCACGCGGTTTCCGTTGTACTTCGCGATGCTCTCGATCGCGATTGGCGGCGCGTCGTTCGTCAATGCCAGCCTGGTGGTCCGCCTCGGCATGCACACGCTCTCGACCTGGTCGCTGCGCGGCATCTGCGTCGTGTCGGTGGCGTTCAGCGTGTTCGCCGGCGCCAGCGCGGGACATCCACCGCTCTGGAGCTTGATGACGTACCTGATGGTGTCGTTCTTCGGCATCGGGTTGCTCTTCGGCAACCTGAACGCGCTCGCCATGCAGCCGCTTGGCCACATCGCCGGCACTGGCGCGGCGGTGGTTGGTGCGACGTCGATGCTCATCTCGCTGGCGTTCGGAACGTGGATCGGTCAGAGCTACAACGGTACGGTGTTGCCGCTGGTGATCGGGTTTGCCGCTCTGAGCGGGTGCGCGAGCCTCATCGCCTGGTGGGCGGAGTCGGGAAGTCAACGACCACAGGATGCGCGCATTCCACCTGCCGACTCCGAAACGACGGAAGCGGCCTCACCGTAGGGCCGAGATCTCCCGCCGAAGCGCACTGACCGCATGGGCCGGACTAGACGACCGTTGGCGGCAGCTGCTCTTTCATCATCGTGTGAAATGGTGCGTCGGTTCGCAGCAGTTTTGCTTCGAAAGTAGTCCGTCCGGTCGCCGGTGCCGCCGCAATCCGCGCGCGCAGCTTGTTCCGCTTTTTCACCCGATGTTGACGCCGATGTATGTCGGTAGGGCGATGGCTTGCACTCATGATCACGCTCCTTTGAGCAAGCGTACCTCGCCGATGTGCGTCAGCGTGCGCTGCGCACAGCACCAACATCGAGCAGACCGTCAACGTGCGCCACATGGTCCCGCCTCCTGGGTCGGATTATATTGGTCCTTCACGCTTGGTTCTTCGTCCTTGGTCCTGCGGACCAGGGCCCAACCTATATCAAATATTGGAGTCACTCAATGATTTGAGCTAGGATGCCGTCGTGGCCACCGACCCGGCTGATCTCCTTCGGCAACGCGGCATTCAGGTCACAGCTCAGCGATTCGCTGTCTTGCGGGCGGTGTCGAGTGAGCCACACATCACCGCCGACGCCGTGGCCGAAGCCGTCAGGGGAGAGATCGGCGCGATTTCGCTGCAGTCGGTGTACGACGCGCTCGGCGTCCTGGTCACCGAGGGCCTGATTCGGCGCATTCAGCCCGCGGGATCACCGGCTCGCTTCGAGGATCGTGTCGGCGACAACCATCACCATCTGATCTGTCGAGTCTGCGGGCGCGTGGTGGACGTCGACTGCGCGGTCGGCAAGGCCCCCTGTCTCACGGCGCACGACGACAACGGCTATCAGATCGACGAGGCCGAGGTCGCGTACTGGGGACGCTGTCCGGATTGCCAGGGCAAGTCGAGAGTCGCATCCCGCTCAGGCAGCCGCCGTGCAGGTGCGAAGGCAAGCCAAAGATCGCGCGCGCAGAGCGCCCGACGAACGGTCGATCGGAGACCGAAGACCGGAGACCGGAGACCGACAAAAAGAATCGCCCGGACGAAGTAACCGGGCCGCACTCCAATCACACGAGAGGTCTACGCACATGGAAAACGAAAGCAAATGTCCATTCTCGGCTCCCGCGCGCAGCGGCAGGTCGAATCGCGACTGGTGGCCGAATCAGTTGAACCTGAGCGCCCTCCACACCAACCATCCGTCTGGTAATCCGATGGGCGAGGACTTCAACTACGCCGACGAGTTCAAGTCTCTCGATCTGAAGGCAGTGAAGAAGGACATCGAGGCAGTGATGACGAACTCGCAGGCCTGGTGGCCGGCAGACTTCGGCCACTACGGACCGCTCTTCATCCGCATGGCGTGGCACAGCGCGGGCACCTACCGTATCCACGACGGCCGCGGCGGTGCGGGCTCGGGGCAGCTGCGCTTTGCACCCCTCGGCAGCTGGCCGGACAACGCCAACCTCGATAAGGCGCGCCGTCTGCTCTGGCCGATCAAACAGAAGTACGGCCGGAAGATCTCGTGGGCCGACCTGATGGTCCTCACCGGCAACGTCGCCCTGGAGTCGATGGGGTTCAAGACGTTCGGCTTCGCGGGCGGGCGCAAGGATGTCTGGGAGCCGGAGCAGGTCAACTGGGGATCCGAGGCCACGTGGCTCGGTGACGAGCGCTACAGCGGCGACCGTCAACTGGCGAATCCGCTCGGCGCCGTGCAGATGGGCCTCATCTACGTGAACCCGGAAGGGCCGAACGGCAGCGCGGATCCCGTGACGGCGGCACGCGACATCCGCGAGACGTTCCGCCGCATGGCGATGAACGACGAGGAAACGGTGGCGCTCATCGCCGGCGGACACACCTTCGGCAAGACGCACGGTGCAGCGCCTGCGGACAAGCATGTCGGCCGCGAACCTGAGGGCGGCAACCTCGAGGAGCAGGGCTTCGGCTGGAAGGGCAGCTACGAAACCGGTGTGGGAGCCCACGCGATCACGAGCGGTCTCGAGGTCACGTGGACAACGACGCCGACGAAGTGGAGCAACGACTTCTTCAAGCACCTCTTCGAGTACGAGTGGGAGCTGACGACGAGCCCGGCTGGCGCGAAGCAGTGGACGCCGAAGAACGGTGCCGGCGACAGGAACGGTTCCGGCCGCGCACGACAAGTCGAAGAAGATCGCGCCGTCGATGCTGACGACGGACCTCTCGCTGCGAGTCGATCCGGCTTACGAGAAGATCTCGCGCCGCTTCAAGGACAACCCGCAGGAGTTTGCGGACGCCTTCGCGAAGGCGTGGTTCAAGCTGACACACCGCGACATGGGCCCCATCTCGCGCTACCTGGGCCCGGAGGTTCCCAAGGAGCCGCAAATCTGGCAGGACCCGGTCCCTGCGGTCGATCACCAACTGATCGACGCAAAAGACGTCGCGGCGCTCAAGAGCAAGATCCTCGCATCGGGCCTCTCCACCGTCGCAGCTCGTCGCGACGGCCTGGGCGTCGGCATCGTCGTTCCGCGGAACCGACAAGCGCGGCGGCGCCAATGGCGCGCGCGTCCGACTGGCACCGCAGAAGGATTGGGCGGTCAACAATCCACCGGAGCTCGCGAAGGTGCTGCCGGTACTGGAGAAGATCCAGAAGGAGTTCAACGACGCGCAGGCTGGCAGCAAGAAGAAGGTGTCGCTGGCCGATCTGATCGTGATCGGCGGCGACGCGGCCATCGAGCAGGCGGCGAAGAAGGCCGGCGTCGACGTGCAGCTGTCGTTCACGCCGGGACGCACGGATGCGTCGCAGGAGCAGACCGACGTCGAATCGTTCGCCGTGCTCGAGCCAGACGCGGACGGCTTCCGCAACTTCCTGGGCGACGGACACGACGTGCCGGCCGAGCATCTGCTGATCGAGCGGGCGTTCAGGCTGACGCTGAGCGCGCCGGAGATGACGGTGCTCGTGGGCGGCCTGCGGGTGCTGGGCGCGAACGCGGGGCAGTCGAACCACGGCGTGTTCACCAAGCAGCCTGGCGCGTTGACCAACGACTTCTTCGTGAACCTCCTCGACATGAGCACGGAATGGGTGCCGGCGTCTGCTGACGGTGCGACGTTCACGGGTCGCAGTCGCGCGAAAGGCGAGGCCAGGTGGACCGCGAGTCGCGTGGACCTCGTCTTCGGCTCACATTCCGAGCTGCGTGCGTTCTCGGAGGTCTACGCGTGCAACGACTCGAAGGAGAAGTTCGTCCGCGACTTCGCCAATGCGTGGACCAAGGTGATGAATCTCGATCGATTCGATGTTGGGCAAGGCGCTTCTTTGATCTCGTGATCCGCAGGCGGGCCTGAGGGCCCGCCTTCTCCTACGCTGCTTTCGCAATCTCTACGGGCTCCAACGCCGCTGCGAGCACTTCGTCCACCGCGCCGACGATGTGGAACCGCATGCGGTCCCGCACGTCGGCGGGGACGTCGTCGAGGTCGTGCTGGTTGCGTTCCGGCACGATCACCTCTGTCAGCCCAGCGGCATACGCGGCCAGGACTTTCTGTTTCAAGCCGCCGATCGGCAGGACGCGCCCTTGAAGGGTCACTTCGCCGGTCATCCCGATCGTGCTCTTGACCGGCCGCCCACTCAGTAGCGACGCGATCGCCGTCACCATCGTGACGCCTGCGCTCGGCCCGTCCTTCGGGATCGCACCCGCGGGCACGTGGATGTGCACCTCGCGACCATCGAGCGCATGGTCATCGATGTTCAACTCGCGCGCATGACTCTTCACATAGGTCAGCGCGATGCGCGCGGATTCCTTCATGACGTCGCCAAGCTGTCCCGTCAGCACCAGTCCGCCTTTGCCCGGCATCGCCGCGGCCTCGACGAACAGCACGTCGCCGCCAACCCCGGTCACCGCAAGGCCGGTGGCCACACCGGGCACAGCCGTCCGAACGGCAGCTTCATGGAAGACCTTCGGACGTCCGAGTGCGTCGCGAACCGCGGTCGCATCAATCATCACTGACTCTGGGTGGTCGACAGCGGCGATGCGCGTGGCCGTCCGGCGAAGCAGCGCACCAAGCTCGCGTTCGAGCTGACGGACACCCGCCTCGCGTGTGTAGTCGGTCACGATGCTGCGAAGGATCACGTCGGTGACGTCGACCTCTTCTGCGCGAAGGCCGTTCCGCTCGATCTGCCGCGGCCAGAGATGACGACGTGCGATCGCGACCTTCTCCTCGGTGGTGTAGCCGTCGAAGCGGATGACCTCCATGCGATCGAACAACGCCGCGGGAATCGTGTCGGCAACGTTCGCGGTCGCGACAAACAACACCTGCGACAGATCGAGCTCAACGTCGAGGTAGTGATCCCGGAACGCGTGGTTCTGCGCCGGATCGAGTACTTCGAGAAGCGCCGCCGACGGGTCGCCACGCCAGTCGGCGCCCAGCTTGTCGACCTCGTCCAGCATGATGACGGGATTCATCGTGCCGGCATCGCGCAACGCCCGCACCAGCCGGCCGGGCAGTGCCCCGATGTAGGTGCGCCGGTGCCCGCGGATTTCTGCTTCGTCGCGGATACCGCCGAGCGACATGCGCACGAATTGCCGCCCCGTCGCGCGGGCGATGGATTCACCGATCGACGTTTTGCCGGTGCCGGGCGGTCCAATGAGCGTCAGGATCACTCCAGATCGGCGCGTCTCTACCATGCCCCGTTCGCTGCGGAGCTTGCGAACGGCGAGGTACTCCGTGATCCGCTTCTTCACATCGTCGAGACCTTCGTGGTCGGCATCGAGAACCTCGCGGGCGAAACGGGGATCGAGACGCTCCTCGGATCGCTTGGCCCACGGGACTGCGAGGAGCCAGTCGAGATACGTACGGATCACTCCAGATTCGGCGTTCGAATCGCCCATGCGCTCGAGGCGGCCCAGTTCGCGCTCGGCCTGCTCACGCACGGCGTCGGGCATACCCGCGTCGGCAAGTTTCCCGCGGTACTCCTCGACAACGGAGCCGTCTGCTTCACCAAGTTCTTTCCGGATCGCGTCCATCTGACGACGGAGGAAGTACTCGCGCTGCTGTTTCTGCGTGCCGTCCTCGACATCGTTCTGGATGCGCTTGCGGACCTGCAGCTCGGCAAGCCGTTCCCGCTGAAGCTGTAGCGCGAGCTTGAGCCGCTCTACGACGTCGAGCGTTTCGAGCAGCTGACGCTTCTGATTGAAGTTCAGATCCGGTGAATAGCCGGCTGTGTCGGCGAGGGCGCCGGCTTCAGTGATCGATCGAACGAACGCGCGGATCCGGCCGTCGTCGCCACGCAGTTCGAGAATCTCGTCGACCACGGCGCGATACTCACGTTCCAGTTCATGTGTCAGAGTGCCGGGGGCCGTCTGGTTCGGTCGCTCGTCGACATCCACGCGCAGCACCCCGTCGGCGTCGGTCGATGCCGCGCCTGGAACCCCGCGGTGGAGTGCCGTCATGGACGCCGCCAGCCCGCGACCGGCAACGCGCATGCGCTCCGATACTTCAGCGACGACTCCCACGCTCCCGTACGAGTTGCCGTGCCGTGGCACTAGCAGCACCTTGTCGTCTTCGCCCACATCGACCGGCAACGAGATGGGCATGCCGGGAAACACCACCGTGTCGTCTAAGGCGACGATTCGCAGTCTGGTCATGATTACCCTGTATGACGCCCGAACAGGTGGCGAAGATCCGGCGTGGCGATTCTCGACGTAGGCGGTAGGCGGTAGGCAGGTAAGCGGTAGGCCGTAGGTAGTGAACGTCATACTGCCTACTGCATACTGCCTACTAGTGACGACGCAGAATCAAGCGGGGCCCGACTGGGGGCGAAGCGTGGGAGCGGTGGTGGCGGGATTCATCTGCACCGCACTGCTCTCGGTGGGCACTGACGCCTTCATGCACGCGCGCGGCATCTTTCCGCCACCGGGCGAAGCGATGTCGGACGGACTCTTTGCGTTGGCAAGCGCGTATCGGTTGGTGTTCACAGTCCTCGGTGGTTACATGACCGCTGCGCTGGCGCCGCGGGCGCCGATGATCCACGTCGTCATCCTCGGCACGATTGGCGCTCTTGCGGCCACCGCCGGTGCGGTCTCGACGTGGAATGCCGGACCGGAGTTTGGACCGCACTGGTATCCAGTTCTGCTGGTGGTCACCGCCTTGCCGTGCGTCTGGGCGGGCGGCGTGTTGCGGATGCGCCGGCAGCGAGCGATGTAGCGAAGACGACGACAGTCAGAGGTGCGGGTTCATAACGGTTACAGCCATGTGCCACCCTGCCGCTCACTGGGCACCTGGGTGCGGGCGTCGAACTCATGGATCCATGCAAGGTGATGCAGCGCACCCTCGAGCGTGCCAAGCCGGGCGTTGCGTCGCTCGGCGTCGTCGCCATCGGGGAGATGCAGGATGTCCGCAGTGCTGATCGACGCGTACTGAACTTTGCGGGTGCGGCCGCGGCGCAGCATCTCGTAGCGCGCGATCGCGTCCGCGATCGGACCCGAGCCTGCCTCACCCAGGCACTCAGCTAGCACCACAGCGTCCTCGATCGACTGGTTCGCACCCTGCCCATGATGCGGCGCCAGTTGGTGTGCGGCGTCCCCGAGGAGTGTCACGCGTCCCTTTGTCCATCGGCCGAGCGGAGGGCGGTGGAAGAGGCCCCAACGATCGCTCACCGGCTTGGCGGTGATCATCTCGACGATCGCCGGATGCCAGTCGGCAAAGTGCCGCAACTGTTCCCCCTCTGTCGCCGGCATGACCCACTCGCGTCGCGGCCACGGTGTCGGGTGACGCTCGACCAGGAGGAAGTTGATGTGGTCGTTACCCATCGGGTAGTGCAGCAGGTGCCCGCCTGGTCCCATCCAGAACTGAAGCGCCGTCGGGTCCGGCAGGCTCGGGAGCGCGTCCATCGGTACTACACCGCGAAACCCGCTGCATCCGGAATACAGTGCGTCGTCGTAGCCAATCATCCAGCGCCGCACGACCGAACGCGCGCCGTCGGCTCCGACGACGAGGTCGGCTTCGATCGTGCTGCCATCATCGAAACGCAGCGCCGCATGCGCACCGCTGTCGTCGATGTCGACAAGGCGCTTGCGCAGGTGAATGCGATTCATGCCGACGGCCGCGGACAGGATCGCCTGCAGCTCGGCGCGATGAATGCCGACGTAAGGTGCCCCGAAACGCTGTCGATAGGCTGGCCCCGCGTCATGTTTGCCAATGAGCCGCCCGGTGCGGCCATCCCGGTAGACCAGCGCTGACACCTCAAACCAATGCGATCCGAGTTGCGCAGACAGCCCGCACTGATCGAAGAAGCGAGTTCCGTTGGCCGACAATGCGACGGCCGCACCGACTTCACGCAGCTCTGTGGTCTGCTCGTAGATGTCGACCCGAATGCCGTACTGGCGCAGTGCGATCGCAAGGGACAACCCTCCAATGCCTGCACCGATGACCGCGATGCGACGCGAATTCGCCGGGCACATGTGTGAGCGATTGTAGGACTAGGCTAGCCGACGGCTTGGAAATCTTTTGCCGGTGCCTGCGTTTGGCGCACGGACTAAGATAGCCGCAAACATGCAGAGCACTCCGGTGATCGGCCAGACGCTCGATCGATACAGAATCGAATCGAAGCTCGGCGAGGGCGGGATGGGTGTCGTCTACAAGGCCCACGACACACATCTCGATCGCACCGTCGCGATCAAGGTGCTCCCCCATGACAAGGTCTCCGACCCGGAGCGCAAGCAGCGCTTCGTTCAGGAGGCGAAGGCGGCGAGCGCGCTCAACCACCCGAACATCGTCACGGTCCACGACATTCGATCGGATGCCGGCGTCGATTTCATCGTGATGGAGTACGCGGGAGCGCGGACGCTCGACCAAGTTATTCCGGCGAAGGGCCTGGGGATCACGCAGTCGCTTCGCTACGGAGCCCAGATTGCCGACGCGCTCGCACGAGCGCATGAAGCCGGAATCATTCATCGTGACCTGAAGCCATCGAACGTGATCGTCACCGACGACAACCGGGTCAAGGTCCTGGACTTCGGCCTCGCAAAGCTGTTCGAGCCTTCCGCTCGCGCCGCCGAGGCCAGGACGCAGACCACACCGTTGACCGACGCGGGGATGGTGGTCGGCACCGCGGCCTATATGTCGCCGGAGCAGGCCGAGGGTCGAGAAGTTGACGCGCGTTCGGACATCTTCAGCTTCGGCACCGTTCTCTACGAGATGGTGACAGGCCGGCGACCGTTCGTCGGAGATTCGAATCTCTCCGTCATGGCGAAGATTCTCAACGAGGATCCCGCGCCACCACGCGGCGTCGTCGCGTCGATCTCGTCGGATGTCGAGCGAACGATCCTGCGCTGCCTGCGCAAGGATCCGGCGCGCCGTTATCAAACGATGGCGGATTTGAAGGTCGCGCTCGACGACCTCGCGGCGGATTCCGCCGCCGGACTGCCGGCCCAGACGCCGGCGGCGCGAGGGTCTCGACGTTGGCGCTGGGCATTGGCTGCATCCGTGCTGATCGTTGTGATCGCCTACGCCGGTTGGCAGGCGTCACCATCGCGAGAGAGCGTGACGCCGATGCGAGCCTTGCCGCTCGCGTCCCTGTCTGGGTTGACACGCTCTCCGTCGTTCTCGCCGGACGGGAATCAGGTCGCGTTCGGCTGGACCGGACCAGCCGGCAACAATCCGGATATCTACGTCCAGCAGATTGGCGCTGGCTCTCCATTGCGGCTGACGACGAACCCGGGCAACGACTACAGCCCCACGTGGTCGCCTGACGGCCGCTGGATTGCCTTCCTGCGCGGCGAGGGCGAAGGGCGCCGGCATGAACTGCGGCTCGTTCCACCGCTCGGCGGCCCGGAACGCAAGCTGACTGAGATCCAACCACGCGGGTTCCTACGTGCCGTGACATTGGCTTGGTGCCCGGACTCCAGTTGTATCGTCGTCACTGATTCAATCGGTGCCGGAAGACCTGATGCCCTGTTCGTTGTCTCGCTGGACTCGGGGGAGAAACGGCCGCTCACGAGTCCTCAGGACTCTCTTTTTGCCGACAGCGATCCGGCGATCTCTCCAGATGGCAAGTGGCTGGTCTTCCGCCGCGAAGTCGCGCCGTTCACAGGGGAGCTGACGCTGCTGCCGCTAGGGAAGGACGTGACCGCGGCAGGAGAACTGCGTCGTCTCACGACCACCGACTTCGCCGCGTTCAACCCCAGGTGGACGCCCGACGGCACCGAGATTCTGTTCGCGGCCAAGGCAGCGCTCTGGAGACTCCGTGTCTCCGGCGACGAGATGCCGGAGCGGCTGCCATTTGTGGGCGAAGACGGCACTGTGCCCGTCATGTCGAGTCCCCGGGCTGGTGGTCCGGCGCGGCTGGCGTACATGCGAAGTTACACCGACGCCAACGTCTGGCGCATCGAGACGCCATCTCCCGGTGCGCCCGCTACGTCTCCGCCGGCCGTCGCGATCTCCTCGACTCGACGCGACGCGATCGCACATTTCGCTCCCGACGGACGCCACGTGACGTTCACGTCAACCCGGTCGGGAGAGAATGAAATCTGGCGGGCGGACGGCTCAGGGGCTGATGCAGTCCAGCTCACGTTCATGGGCGCAAATCCCGGGTGGCCGCGGTGGTCGCCTACCGGCGAACAGATCGCATTCCATTCCAATCCGGATGGAAACGCGGACATCATTCTCGTGCCGGCTGAGGGCGGCAAGCCCAGGAACCTCACCTCGCATCCCGCTCAGGATACGTTTCCGACCTTCTCGCGCGACGGGCAATGGGTCTACTTCAGCTCGACCCGATCGGGACAGGCGATGATCTGGAAAATGCCGTCCTCCGGCGGACCTGCGGTCCAGGTCTCAGCGGGGCTTGGGATGATGGCGATCGAATCGCCGGATGGTGCGTATCTCTACTACACCGAGAGCACGATCTCGAACAGCCCCGCCCCGCTGTTACGCATCCCGATAGCAGGCGGCCCAGCAGTCAAGATCACGGACGGAGTCAACTCCACGAGCTTCGACGTAGTCGACGGCGGCATCTACTACCTCGAGCGGGTCGCCGGTGACACGCGGCTTCAGTACTTCGATCTTGCGTTGCGCAAGGCCATCACCGTGGCCGGTAACCTTGGAAACGTGGATTTCGGGCTGGGTGCATCGGGGGATGGTCGTACGATTCTGTTCACAAGGGTTGATTCTTCAGTGAACGACCTGATGCTGGTCGAAAACTTTCGGTAGCCGATCGATGAAGGGGCACGGGACGACATTCGCTGCGTTCGCGTTGGCGATATGTGCCGTGATGTTCTCCAACGCGCAACAGATCGGCACGGCCGATTTGCTGCGCGGGCTCGCAGCGCCATCGCGCTGGTTGATTCACTCGGGCGATTACACCAGCAAGCGGCACAGCCCTCTCACGCAGATCACGCCGGAGAACGTGACGCGTCTGACGCCGCTCTGGACCTTCGAGGCCGGCCTCGGCTTTGGCCGCGGCGCAAAGTTCGAGGCGACGCCGATCGCCATCGACGGCACGTTGTACCTCACCGGCCTTCTCAATCACGCGTGGGCGATCGACGGCCGCACGGGCAAGATGATCTGGCACTACGAGCGGGATCTGCCTCCTGCCACGCGTGTCTGCTGCGGCATGGTCAATCGCGGGTTTGCCGTGTTCGGTGATCGTCTCTTCATGACGACGCTCGACGCGCACGTGATCGCGCTCGATCGAAAGACAGGCGCTCCGATTTGGGACGTCGCGATGATCGACTATCAGCTGGGCTACTCGGCAACTGCCGCGCCGCTCGTCGTCAAGAACAAGCTGATTGTCGGAATGGCTGGCGGCGAGCTCGCCACGCGCGGATTCCTCGACGCGTACAGCCTGGAGACCGGCAAACGTATCTGGCGCTTCAACACCATCCCGGCGCCCGGAGAACCTGGCGGCGACACGTGGCCCGTCGGTCACTACGAGCGCGGTGGGGGCCCGACGTGGATCACGGGCTCGTACGATCCCGAGCTGAACCTCCTCTACTGGGGTGTTGGGAATCCGAACCCGGACTTCTACGGCGGCAATCGCCCCGGCGACAATCTCTATACAGCATCGGTTGTGGCCCTGGATCCTGACACCGGACGACTGCGGTGGCATTTCCAATACACGCCGCATGACGAGCACGACTGGGATTCGAATCAAATCCAGGTGCTCGCCGATCTCACCATTGGAGGACGAGCCCGCAAGACGCTCATCACCGCCAATCGAAACGGATTCTTCTACGTGCTCGATCGTACGAACGGCGCGTTCATCCAGGCGCGACCGTATGTGACCACGACGTGGGCGAAAGAAGTCGATGCCAAGGGCCGACCGATCGAGCTGCCAGGTCAGCGCCCGACGCCGCAGGGCACGCGCACCTGTCCCGATCTGGCCGGCGGCAGCAGCTTCACGTCGCCGTCATTCGATCCGGCGCGGCGCCTGTTCTTTGTGTCGGCGCGCGAGACCTGCCAGGACTTCATCGCCTCTGCGCCCGGAAAGTACGAGCTCGGCGACTACATCATGGGCGGCGGTACTCGTAATCGTGGGGGCACGGGGGCTCTGCGAGCGATCGATCCCGTGACACTCGAGCGCAAGTGGGAGGTGCCGTATGGCGGCCCTTCATACAGTGGTGTGTTATCGACCGCGAGCGGCCTCGTGTTCGCGGGCGACCATGGGTCCACCCTGATGGCGGTGAAGTCCGATACCGGTCAGATGCTGTGGAGCCATCGTCTTCCAGGAACGTTCTGGGGGGCGCCGAGCACGGTGATGGTCGATGAACGACAGTTGGTGCTCATGCCTGCGGGGCAGACGCTCACCGCGTTTGCGCTTGGCTCGCCGACGACGCCGGGCACGCGGTAGAGGCGTCGAACTCTTTTACGGCTCGTACATGAAACGACCGATTGCCTTCCCGATGTTCCGCGGTCTCTTCGCGCGCGCGAGCTTCATCGCGTAGGCGGCTTCAGCCACGCTGGTGGCGATCGCGAGAGAAATCCGCCGGATGTCTCGGAGTGGCGGATAGAGCGAGCCCCGCTGGAGATCCTTGGCAGTGACCAGATCCGCCAGAGTGCGGGCGGCGGTGAGGAAGACCTCCTCGGGGATGCGCCGAGCGCGGCAGGCGATGACGCCAAGTCCGATACCGGGGAACACGTACGCGTTGTTGCCCTGTCGTGGATGAAACTCGTGGCCATCGTACGTCACAGGGCCGAACGGGCTGCCGCTCGCGAAGATCACCTGGCCGCGGCTCCACGCGTAGGCTTGCTCGGCCGTGCATTCCGCTTTTGACGTCGGGTTGGACAACGCGAAGAGGACGGGACGCGCGTTGATCGCGCTCATCCGCTCGACGACCTGCTGGGTGAACGTTCCTGCCATCCCGGTCGCACCGATGAGAACGTGGGGCTTCAGCTGGTCGATGGCGCCGACGAAATCGAGCGGTGCCTGTTCGTGCGCGTACGGCAGGTTGTGCGGCATCAGATCCGTACGGCTCTTCACGACCAGGCCGAACTTGTCCACGAACCACAATCGATTCCTGGCTTCCGCAAGGCCGAGCCCCTCTTTGACCAGAGCGGAAGTCATGAGATCGGCGATGCCCGTGGCCGCGGACCCGGCACCCAGAAACATGATGCGCAGATCGCGGAA
Source organism: uncultured Acidobacteriota bacterium (assembly GCA_963818645.1). Taxonomy (GTDB): domain Bacteria; phylum Acidobacteriota; class Vicinamibacteria; order Vicinamibacterales; family UBA2999; genus Gp6-AA40. The sequence goes on from CAWFTF010000006.1 coordinate 25,483, forward strand.
CCGTTGTCTGGTGATGCGTGTGGACGCGTAGACGCCGGCGAGCGCCACTGCCGCCGTGCCCTGAATGTCGTCGTTGAAGCAAAGCACGCGATCTCGATACGTGTTCAGCAGGGCGTAGGCGTCGGGTGTGAGGAAATCCTCGAACTGGATCAGGGCATCGGGATACTTCTTTTGCACCGCACGAACGAACTCGTCCACCAGGGCGAGGTACGTCCGGCCCGAGAGCCGGCGCCTCGGATACCCGATGTACAGGGCGTCCCCGAGCAGCGCCTCATTGTTCGTGCCGACATCGATCAGCACTGGCAGGCAATGCTTCGGCGGAATGCCGGCGCACGCCGTGTAGAGCGCGAGCTTGCCGACGGGAATTCCCATCCCGTTTGCGCCCAAATCGCCGAGACCGAGGATGCGCTGACCGTCTGTGACGACGATGACCCGGATGTCCTTCTCGGGCCAGTTGTTCAGAATGTGCGCGATGCGCCCCTTGTCGGCGGGGGTGATGAAGAAGCCCTTGGGCTCGCGCACGATGTGCGAGAACTCCCGGCACGCCTCGCCAACGGTCGGCGTGTAGATCCACGGCATGATTTCTTCCACGTGGTCGATGACCGTCCGGTAGAACAGACGCTCATTGCGCTCCTGCATCGACGAGAGCGCCATGTACCGATCGATGTCGCGAGGCAGCTGTCTGAGGGTGTGTATCACGCGATCCACGAGCTGTGGCTCGGTCGCGACTGCGTGGGGCAGGAGGCCTTGCAGGCCCAGGCGTACGCGCTCCTTACGCGTGAACGCGATGGACCTGTACAGCGACTTGTCACGCAGGACGTCGATCGATCGTTTGGTTCGCATCGTTGCTCTCCGCGCCGTATCTTGCCGGCCGCGACCCTGATAGAGTGTGCCTCCATGAAAACACGATTCCTGCTCGTTCTTGCCGCGCTCGCGATCGCCACTTCATCGTTCGCGCAGCTTGCCAGTCCCAACGCGACGGGCGCTGCGCTCGGCCACATCCACATCAATGCCGTGGACGTCGATGCCCAGACGCGCTTCTGGAGCGGCGTCGGCGGCCAGATCGTGCAGCGAGAGAAGCTCACGATGGTGCAGATTCCGGGTGTCTACATCCTGCTGCGCAAACAGGATCCGACCGGTGGCACCAACGGGTCGGTGCTCAATCACTTCGGGATCTATGTCAAAGACTTCGCCGCGTCGTCCGCGAAGTGGAAGGCGGCCGGCTTGAGCTGGGAGCCCAACAAGGATCCGAAGGTCGCGCAGGGATTCCTGACGGGACCTGACGGCGTCCGCATCGAGGTCTACGGAAACGAGGCGCTCGCGACACCGGTGCAGATGCATCATATCCACCTGATGGTCGCTGATCCTGCAGCCGCGCAGAAGTGGTACGGCGAACACTTCGGTGCGACGCCGGGGAAGCGCCTCACCTTCGACACTGGTACCGTTCCCGGAGCTGAGCTGGCGCTGAGCAAGGCCGATGCTGCGCTGGTGCCGACCAAGGGACGGTCGGTCGATCACATCGGCTTCGAAGTGAAGAACATCGACGCGTTCGTCGCCAAATTGCAGGCTGCGGGGATCAAGACCGACGCGGCAATTCGCAATAGCACCAATGCGTCGGGTCTGCGCATCGCGTTCATCACGGATCCGTGGGGCACCGAGATCGAGCTCACGGAAGGTCTGGCGACGACGCCAATCGCGGGTGGCAGCAGGTAGCCGACCGCAGGCCGTCACGCTCGGACCGTCGTTCGCCCAACGAGGACGTGTTGCAGCAGACCACCCAACCACCGCCTGCCGCCCAGTCGCCACTTCTCACGAAGGCGTGGTACGCGAACTACGTGCTCGTCGCGTTGACGCTGTGCTACGTGATCAACACCGTGGATCGCTCGCAGATCCTGGCGGCGTCGCTGCAGGCGATCAAGAAGGAGTTCGGCGCCAGCGACTTCCAGATGGGGGTGCTGACCGGCATCCCGTTCGCCCTGTTCTATTCGATCGTGGGCATCCCGATCGCCGCCTGGGCCGACCGGTCGAGCCGACGCAACGTCCTGGCTCTTGCCGTCGCGGCCTGGAGCGCGATGACCGCGATCTTCGGCATGTCGGTGAACTACGCCATGCTGTTCGCCGCGCGTGTCGGCACGGCGGTCGGCGAAGCGGGAGGCAGCCCGCCGTCGCACTCGCTCATCTCGGACTACTTCTCGAAGCGCCGGCGGGGCACAGCCTTTTCGATCTACGCCCTGGGCGTGCCGATCGGCAGCTCACTCGGCGCCGCCCTGGGCGGCTGGGGCAACCAGACGCTCGGGTGGCGAATGACGTTCATCCTTGCTGGTGTACCCGGGATCGTGATTGCCCTGTTCGTGTGGCTGACAGTGAAGGAGCCGCCGCGCGGACTGTCCGACGGTGTCTTGCGCGAGGCCGGGCGCGAGCCCGTGCCGGGTATGCTCGAGGTGCTGCGCACGCTCTGGCAGAAGAGGTCGTTTCGCCACCTGACGCTCGCCGCGGCCCTCCACTCGGTGGTCTGGTATGCGAGCAGCGCGTTCAACAACGCATTTCTCCAGCGCTCGCATCAGATGTCAGTTGCCGAAGCGGGTTACTGGATCGCGATGCTCTCGGCCATTGCCGGCTTCGGCACGTTTCTCGGAGGCTTCGCGTCGGATCGACTGAGCGCTCGATTCAATGACCGGCGCTGGTACCTGTGGGTGCCGGGCATCGCCACGCTGCTGTGCGTGCCGTTTCAATTCCTCACCTTTCTGTCGGCCGATCGCGCGGTGATGCTGCCGTCGTTCGTGGCGCTCATGTTCATGGCGGCCGTGTTCTTCGGGCCGTCGTTCGCCATGACGCAGGCGCTGGCCACGCTGCGCATGCGCTCGGTCGCGACATCGTTGCTGCTGTTCGTCCAGACGCTCATCGGCAACGGCCTCGGGCCGTCGGTGACCGGGTTCATCAGCGATCGCCTCGCCCCCTCGTTCCAGCAGAACTCGCTGCGCTATGCCCTGGTCATCATCGGTGTCGTCAACATCTGGGCCGCGCTGCACTATGTGCTCAGCAGCCGGACCGTCCGGCAGGACCTGGAGGCGACGGAGAAGCTCGCAGCGGCGTAGGATGATGCGAGTGTCGTCGAGCCACGAATACGATGTCGTGATTGCTGGCGGCGGCGTGGCAGGCTTGACGGCAGGCCTGACGTCGGCGCGTGCCGGCCGGAAGACGCGGGTCTTGACCGGCCCGTCACTCGGCGGACACCTGGTGAGCATCGAGCGGATCGACGGCTATCCCGGCTTTCCGGATGGCGTCCCGGGCTACGACCTGTGTCCGATCATTCAGGAACAGGCTGCCGGCGTCGGCGCGGAGTTCGACGCCGCGGAGGCGACTGCGCTGCACGGCGATGACGGACGCTGGCGCGTGACCACCGCTCAGGGCGATCTGTGGGCGCGCGCGGTCGTGATCGCCACGGGCACGACCTTGAAGACACTCGGAGTCCCCGGCGAAGAGTCGCTGCGCGGCAAGGGCGTGAGCCACTGTGCGAGCTGCGACGCGCCTCTTCTCCGCGGCCGCATCGTTGGCGTCGTCGGCGGGGGAGATTCGGCCTTGCAGGAATCGCTGACGCTGGCGCAGCACGTCGCACGTGTGATCGTCCTGCATCGCGGCAATGCGTTCTCCGCGCAGGCGGCGTACGTCCAGCAGGTGCGGGAGAATCCCAAGATCGAAGTGCGCTTCGGCACCATCGTGGAAGAAGCGAGTGGCAACGGCGGACTCACAGGCGTTCGAACGCGAACCGTCGGTGACGGGAAGAGCGCCGATCTCGAGCTGGCTGGTCTCTTCGTCTATGTGGGACTGGCGCCCGCAACGACGTGGCTCAATGGTGTGCTCGCGCTCGATGCTGCTGGACGGATCCCGGTCGATGGCGAAATGCGCAGCAGCCTGCCCGGTCTGTTCGCGGCAGGGACGGTCCGCGCCGGGTCGGCCGGCCGGGCGGCGGCGGCCGCAGGCGACGGAGCGATCGCAGCGGTTAGCGCTGACCAGTATGTGAGGGATGGTCGATGGCGCGCGTGAATCGACCGGGGATGATGGCCCTATGACACAGCAGATCGCGGTGCACGATCCTCGCGGCTATCCTCCGAAGGTCGTCGGCAAGCGTCTGGCGCCGCGGCTGCCGGCGCTCGACGGCAAGACGATCTATCTGGTCGATTGTCTGTTCGACAATTCGGCCGTGTTCATGGACCAACTGCAGCAGTGGTTCGGTGAACACCTGCCCGCGGTCGACGCACGGATCATCAGACCGAAGGAGACCTGGGCCGACGATCCGGAGATGCGCGCAGCCATCGCCGCCGACGGCGACGCCGCAATCCTCGGCATCGGTCTTTGAAGCACCTGCAGCCCGACGGTCGTCGGGCTCGCCGCGGCGCTCGAAGAGGGTGGCGTTCCCTCAGTCGCCCTGCATACGCAACGATTCGCACGGCTCTGCAAGGCGACGGCGCTGTCCATGGGGATGCCGCGCCTGCGTCAGGCGTACACGCCGCACCCGGTCGTCGATCAGTCGGCCGCGCATCTGCGGGCGTACATCGAGGGCAACGACGCGGTCTCGGGGCGTCCCTTCATGCAGGAGGTGTTCGAGGGCCTCACGTCCCCGCTCGAGGATGCGGATCTCCAGGGCCTGTCGTTCGAGCGGACGACACCGCGGCTGGTGGAGCCCCATAGCGAGGACGATCTCCAGCGGCTGTTCGAGGAGAACCGCTGGACGGACATGCTTCCGATCATCCTGCCGACGGAGGCGCGCGTCGCGGCGATGCTCGAGGGCACCAGCCATCGGCCGGACGAGATCGTCGGACGACTTCGCCCGACCGTGTTTCGCGAGGCCTGGGAATTCACCGTGGAGAAAGTGGCGGTCAATGCCGTGATGGCGGGTGCGCGGCCCGAATACCTCCCGGTCATCCTCGCGTTGGCCGCCAGCGGAATGACCGCGCGCTCGAGCAGCACGACGTCATTCGCCACGATCTCGATCATCAACGGCCCGATCCGCAACGAGATCGCGATGAACTCCGGGATCGGTGTGATGGGTCCGTACAACCATGCGAACGCGACGATCGGACGCGCGTACGGCCTCCTGTCGCAGAACCTTCAGGGCGGGTCGGTTCCAAACGAGAGCTACATGGGCTCGCAGGGCAATTGGTATGCGTACACCGCCGTGATTCCAGAAGCGGAGGAGCGCAGCCCCTGGCAGCCGTTGCACGTGCAGCACGGCTTCACGCCCACTGACAGCGTCGCCAGCATCTTCTTCGGCGGATGGTACACACATGCCGGCTACGGTCCGCGCGCCACGTGGCGGGAGAAGATGCGCCACGCCCTGGCCGCGGTCGAGCAGTACAGCCCGCCGCTCTTCGTGATGGATCCGATCGTGGCGCGCGGATTCGTCGATCTCGGCTTCGACAGCAAGGAAAAGCTGATTGCCTGGTGTGCCGACAACGCGCTGCTGACCGCGCGTGAGTACTGGGACAATCAATCGATTCAGCTGTTGCGCCCGAAGGCCGTCGCTGGCGTGGAGCCGTATGCGTCGCGCCTCAAGGCCCATCCCGACGAGGTGATCAAGATCTACGAACCTTCGGACATCAACATCGTCGTCGCCGGCGGCGAGACGCAGGGCGCGTGGAAGATGATCAGCGGCGCGCTCAGGGCGACCGTGTCGATCGACGCGTGGCGGTGATGGCCGAGGAGCGGAGCAGGAAATGAGTCAGCAGACAACGGTCCACGATCCTCGTGGTTATCCGCCGAAGGTCGTCGGCAAGCGTCTGGCCCCGCGGCTCTCGACGCTCGACGGCAAGACGATATATCTCGTCGACTGCCTGTTCGACAACACGGACGTGTTCATGGAACAGCTGCGGCAATGGTTCGTCGAACGGCTGCCAGCCGTGAACGTCCGCACGATCCGCCCGAAGGAAACGTGGTCCGACGATGCCGAGATGCGAGCGGCGATCGCCGCCGATGGCGACGGCGCGATTCTCGGCGTCGGTCTTTGAAGCACCTGCAGCCCGACGGTCGTCGGGCTCGCCGCGGCGCTCGAGCAGGACGGCGTCCCATCGGTTGCCGTGCACACCCACGTCTTCCAGCGGCTGTGCAAGGCGACGGCGCTGTCCATGGGCATGCCGCGCCTCCGCCAGGCGTATGTGCCGCAGCCGGTCGTGGACCGTTCGGCCGCGGACCTGCGCGGCTACATCGAGGGGCAGGATCCGGTATCAAAACAGCCGTTCATGCAGGAGGTGCTCAACGGTCTTCTGTCTCCGCTGGACGAGGCCGATCTGCAGGGTTTGACGTTCGAGCGAACGACGCCGCGGCTGGTGCAGCCCGATAGCGAGGACAACCTTCAGCGGCTGTTCGAGGAGAACCACTGGACCGATATGCTCCCGATCGTGCTGCCGACGGAGGCGCGCGTGGAGGCGATGCTCAAGGGGACGAGCCACGCGGCGGACACGATCGTCGGACGGCTCCGCCCGACCGCGTTCCGCGAATTCTGGGAGTTCACCGTGGAGAAGGTCGCGGTCAACGCGGTGATGGCGGGTGCGCGGCCCGAGTACTTCCCGGTGATTCTTGCGCTCGCCTCGAGCGGCATCTCCGCGAGATCGAGCAGCACCAATTCGTTCGCCACGATCACCGTGGTCAACGGCCCCATCCGCAACGAGATCGCAATGAACTCAGGGATCGGCGTGATGGGACCGTACAACCATGCCAATGCGACGATCGGGCGGGCGTTCGGTCTCCTGTCGCAGAATCTCCAGGGCGGGTCGGTTCCCGACGACACCTACATGGGATCGCTGGGCAACTGGTATGCGTACACCGCGGTCCTTCCCGAAGCGGAGGAGCGCAGTCCCTGGCAGCCGCTGCACGTGCAGAAGGGGTTCAAGCCGACAGACAGCGTGGCCAGCATCTTCTTCGGTGGGTGGTACACGCATGCCGGCTACGGTCCGCGGGCCACGTGGCAGGAGAAGATGCGGCGCTCTCTCGCCGCGGTCGAGCAGTACAGCCAGCCGCTGTTCGTGATGGATCCGATCGTGGCGCGCGGATTCGTCGACCTCGGCTTCGACACGAAGGAAAAGCTGATCGCCTGGTGCGCCGACAATGCGCTCATGACGGCGCGCGAGTACTGGGACAATCAATGGATTCAGTACCTCATGCGGCCGCGCGCGGTGGCCGGCGTCGAGCCGTACGCGTCGCGTTTCACAGCCAAACCGGACGAGGTGATCAAGATCTTCGAGCCGTCGGAGATCAACATCGTCGTGGCCGGCGGCGAGACGCAGGGGGCGTGGAAGATGATCAGCGGCTCGCTGCGGGCGACTGTCTCCATCGACGCATGGCGTTGACCGCGTCTAGAACACCGCCAGCGGGTTGAGCGGCGATCCCGTGCCTTTCTCGACGCGCAGAGGCGCCGCCATGAACAGGAACTCGTAGCGATTCAATCGTCGCGCCTCTTCAACAGCTCGTTCGAAGTCGAGGTTGTCGAAGATGCTGACGCCCATGGCCACGAGCGCAAGCTGGTGGAGTCCCACGCCCTGTGGCAGACCGGAAGGTGAGACATCGTTTGGTCCATCACCGCCGATGAACGAGACGCCGCGCTCCTTGAGGAAATACGCGACGTCAATGTGGTAGCCGGCGAACCCGGTGGCGTTGGGCCAGGGACCCAGCGCCGCGCGACGCTTCCATCGACCGGTGTAGAGCAGGATGACATCGCCGGGCGACACCTTCACGCGCTGCATCCGTTCCAGCGTCTCGAGATCCGCCGCGTGAATCGCGGTTCCCGGTTCCAACCAGCCTTGCGGTGCGGCTTTGCCGGGCAGTCGCGTGGCGTCGAACAGGATGGCTCGCGTCACGACGCCGTCTTTCAACGCGTTGATGCTGCCGCGCGGGCAGCCTCCGGCCGCCTTGATCTCCTCCACCGACACGCCGTTGTAACCCTTGCCGTCCACCATGATGTGACAGTCCACTGCGTCGAGATGGCTGTGAACGACGCCATGGTAGGTGCCCGTGTACTGATAGCGGTCCAGCGAGACATTCGGCGCAACGGTAACGAGCGCGCGGTCCAGGAACGTGGGCGTGTCCGCCGCCTTCTCCTGCGGCACGTCGTGCGACAGCGAGACTGCCCGCCCTTCTCGTGCAAGCGCCAAAGCCTGTTTCCGTTTCGCGGGAGTGATCAGGTTGGCGGCGCCCAGTTCATCCATCTCTCCCCAGCGGCCCCAGTTCGAGAGCTCCTTCATCGCTCGACGAAAATCCTCTTCAGTCGCGATCGTCGGCCGGGCGTTCTGTCCCGAGACGAGTTGACTCGCCACGACGCCGACCACGATCACTCCGACGATGCCGATCAGCAGACGGAAAGCGATTCTCATTGGTCCAATCCTCTCGTTCAGCCTTGGGCATGTTAGGCGTTCTCGCCATGTTGACGCTTGACATCATCGCTCCCGCGGACGAACCCACATGCTGACCGCCAATTGTTGAGCTATAGTCTCGGTTGAAAGGCTCATGGAATGGTGATGCAGACGATGGATCTTCCCGTGAAGACGCGCGACATCAAGAACGCCATCTGCGACTCCACTCGATGGAAATACGTGCGTTTCCGCGACGATGACATCGTGGTGGCGACCTATGGCAAGACCGGCACGACCTGGATGCAGCAGATCGTGGGGCAGTTGATATTCCGGGGCGATGACGCGCCGCTCTGGGACAGTTCGCCGTGGGTCGATATGCGTCCGGTGCCGCTCGAGATCGTCCTCGAGACGATTGAAGCGCAGAAGCATCGCCGGTTTCTCAAGACGCACCTGCCGATCGACGCGCTGGTGTTCTCTCCCAGGGCCAAGTACCTCTACATCGTCCGCGACGGCCGGGACACCGCGTGGAGCCTCTACAACCACCACGCCGGGTTCACCGATCAGGCCTACCCGATGTTCAACAACGTGTTCGGCCGAGAGGGTCCGCCGCTCGAGCCCCCGACCGGCGACGTCGTGCAGTACTTCCGCGAATGGCTGAACGGGGGCGGTCTGCCGTTGGGCGTGTCTTTCTGGGAGCACGTGCAGGGCTGGTACAACGCGCGCCATCTGCCAAACATGCTGCTCGTTCACTTCAACGACCTCAAGGCCGACCTGCCCGGACAGATGCGCCGGATCGCGGCCTTCCTCGGAATCGAGATCGACGAGTCACGCTTCCAGGCGATGATCGAGCACTGCGGAATCGATTACATGCGGCGGGCGGCATCCGAGGCGCCGGTGCTCGACATGATCTTCAAGAACGGCAGCACGACATTCTTCAACAAGGGCACCAACGGCCGCTGGAAGGACGTACTGACGGCTGCCGATCTTCGCAAGTACGACGAAGTGGTGCAGGCGAGCCTGACGCCGGACTGCGCACGCTGGGTGGCGACGGGCGAGCTCACCGCATGAGCGACTGAACGCGTCGGGTCTACGGCAGCGCGAACACGTGCAGCGATTCGTTGTTGCCCTGACCGTTCGTTGCGGCCACGACAGCAACGTATTGCTTGCCGTTCTTGCCCATGTAGGTGATCGGAATCGCGGTGACGTTGTAGTCGAAACTCGTGGACCAGAGTTCCTTGCCGGTCCTCGAGTCGAACGCTCGGAAGCGGCGGTCGCGCGTCGCGCCGATGAATACCAGTCCACCTGCCGTCACGATCGGTCCGCCGTACCCGGGCGAGCCGACGTTCTTCTTGCCATCGGGCATGTTGTCGTTCACGCCCAGCGGCACGCGCCAGGCGAACTCGCCGGTTGCGGCATTCACCGCCATCAGGCTCGCCCACGGAGGACGGAAACACGGCAGGTTGCCGAGCGATCGTCCGTCCGCATCGCGCGCTTCGGCGCTGAGCGTGCCGCCGCTCTGGTGCACATACGGAAACTCTGTGTCCTTCGTCTTCTCGTTGTAGCGCGGATTCGGGGCGATCCAGCCAGAGGAGGGCTCGTCCTTCGAGTTCACGAAGATGTATCCGAGCTCGGGGTCGGTGGCGGTGCCGCCCCAGTTCACTCCGCCAGTCATGCCCGGAAAGGCGAGTGAGGCCGGACCGCCGTTGGGCCGATAGTTCCACGGCGTGTACGGACCGTCGTTGCGGAACTGCGCCTTGTCCCACAACGCTCGACACGCCTCCGCGTGTGCGGGCGTCGTGTCTTCAGCCGTGACGAGATCGTTCCTCGTCATGCTCACTCTTGCGAGCGGGCCGGGCTTCTTCGGGATCGGCTGCGTCGCCGGATACACCTCGCCCGGCACGTCTGCCTTCGCCTGCGGGCGTTCATCGACGCCGTGAACCGGCGTGCCGTTCTCGCGGTTGAGGATGAACATGAAGCCGGACTTGCCGACCTGCGCGAGCGCCGGAATCGTCTTGCCGTCTTTCCGAATGTCGATCAGGCCAGGCGCAGGCGGAAGGTTGTAGTCCCAGATCTCGTGGCGGATGTTCTGGAAGTGCCACTTCAGTTTGCCCGTCAATGCGTCGAGCGCGATCGTTGAGTTACTGAACAGGTTGTCTCCCGGCCGATCGCCGCCGTAGTAGTTCATGCCAGGACCGCTGACAGGCATGTAGACGATGCCGCGCTGTTCATCGACGGTCAGCGTGAACGACCAGACATTGTTGCCGGTCCGGTTCTTCCAGCTGTCGTTGCCCCACGTGTTGTTGCCGGTCTCGCCCGGCAGCGGAATGGTGTGAAAGTCCCACACCTTCTTGCCCGTGCGCGCGTCGTACGCGTGCACATCACCCTTCTCACCCCGGCTCGTCGTCAGGTGCGGTCCGATGTGACGTTCGCCGGGGCCGAAGAAATTCGATCCCATGAGGATCACATTCCGATAGATCACGGGCACGCCGCTGTACGGAATTTCGAGATCGAGCTCACCGCCATCGCCGAACGTCGGGTCGAGCGCGCCGGTGTCTGCGCGAAGCGCGATCAGTTTTCTCAGGCTCGTGAAGAAGATGCGCGCAGGCAGGCCAGGGTCGCCCGGCCAGTAGGTGACACCTCGAAACGAGGCGAGCCCTTCGGGTAACTCGTAGCGCCAGATTTCTTTCCCGGTCTCTGGTTCGAGCGCAACGACTCGATCACCAGACGGCAGATACATCACGCCGTTCACGACGATCGGCGTGACCTCCTGAAAGATTTCGAACGAGCTTGCCGGCTTGTCGATCGCGGGAACGGACTTGCCCGGCTCGGGACGCAGTCGATACGACCACGCTTGTGTGAGCGTCGAAACGTTCGTCGTGTTGATCTGCGTCAGAGGCGAGTAGCGGGTGCCGGCAAGATCGCGATTGTAGGTTGGCCAGTCTGAAGCCGGATTGCGCGCGCCAATTTGCTGTGCGCTATCGATCTGCGTGATGAACGCGCCGAGTATCACCGCCACGATCACTTCGCGTCTGATGCGCATCTCCTCGATTCCCTCCACCCGTCGCTGAGCAGCCGGATTGTATCAATCGCTCCGGCGGTTACCATCGGCTCAGCGGACGCCCGGCCTGCGCTCCCGTTCGCGACGTGGAAAATCGGCCCTCCGGCGCGTGCTTACGATCCTCGCCGGCTGCGCGAACCGTACGCCTGTGAGAAATCGTGTCGATAACGAGCTAGTCCGAACAGCGGCGATAGCGGCGGCGCCGGCGCTTCGAACGCCTGCGGGCCGATTTACTGGATCTCGATCACGCCGCTCACAGGTCGCTCGCGTCCAGGGTCGCCCGCTGATCCGATGTGTGCAAGACGGCAACGACGGCATGGCTGGTGCGCAGCGACTGTGAGCATCGCGATCAGGCTAGTGCTAAAACGGCCTCGCTGGCGAACCGGCGGCGGCACGGTGTCGCCACTGTCGCACGGACCGGCTCGTTATCGACGCGATTGTCACCGATGTGCGGATTGCCCCAGCCGCCGCCGCGAGCGTCAGGTCAGCGCCGGAGAGGTCGTTTTTCCGCGGTGCGAACCGGAGCGAAGCGCCGGCCGTGCCGTCGTTGCAAGCGCTGGCGCGTCGCGGTGCTCTACCTCTGAATGGGTATTCGTACCCGGCCACCTTCTGGCACACTGTGCCCATGGCTAGACAAACTGTGACGTGCGTGCTGGCGGGCATCGCTCTCTTGGGCACTGTCGTGTTCGGCCAGTCGTCTACCCCTGCTAAAGCTGCGGCGGAGAAGGCTTCCGCCTCCGCTAAAGCTTCGGCGGACAAGTGGTCTGTGCCGCGGACACCGGATGGCCATCCCGATCTCCAGGGCGTGTGGGCCAACAACGGCATGACGCCGCTCGAGCGGCCGAAGCAGTTCGGCCTGCGCGCCACGATGACCGACGCCGAGCTCGCGGACCTGAAGAGGCGCGCGACGACGTTGATCGACGGCGGCGACGCGTTCTTTGCCGACGAGCTCATTAACGCCGCGATCGACGGCAAGACGAAATTCAGCTCCACTGATACGCAGGTCGGCAACTACGACCAGACGTGGTTGTCGGACCGCGTGTGGGACAACCGCACATCGTTGATCGTCGATCCACCTGACGGCCGGATCCCGGCTCCTGCACCGGGTGCGGCGGAGCGCGCACGCGCACAAGCCGTGGCCCAGCAGGGCAGAGGACCGGCGGATAAGGCCAGTGACCTCTCTCTAGGCACGCGCTGCATCAGCTATGGGACACCGAACATACGCGCTGGTTATCAGAGCTACTTCGACATCACGCAAGGCCCGGGCGTCGTCGCGCTGCGCAGCGAGATGATTCACGACGCGCGCATCTTTTCGACAGACAAGACGACGCACGTCTCTCCAGTGCTCAGGCAATACCACGGTGACTCGCGCGCGCGATGGGACGGCGACACGCTGGTCGTGGAGACGACCAACTACGTGGCCAACGCCACGCGGGTGGGTGCCACCGACAAGCTGCACACCATCGAGAAGTTCCGGCGGGTGGCGGAGGACACGCTCGAGTACTACGTCACCTTCGACGATCCGACTGTGTGGTCGCGCCCGTGGACGCTGATGATTCCGCTCAAGATGACTGGTGAGCGGATGTTCGAGTACGCGTGTCACGAGGGGAATTACGGGCTGGAGGCTATCCTCCGCGGGGCGCGCGAGCAGGAGAAGCAGTCGACGCGATAGCGCGTCAGCGTGGACGCCTGATGCTGACCAACTCCGGAGAAGGAACGTCACGTGAGTCGGCACGCACCGCGCGAACGATGTAGCGCTGCGGAGCAGAGCCGACGAAATAGAACGGATAGCACGTCACCAACGTGATCGATTGTGCGGGTGTCGAGTCGAGCACCGATACGTCCTCGGGGTTGACAATCCAGACTCGTTCGATGCGGTAGAGTTGTTTCTCCTGAAGTGTTTCCAGTTCGATCTCGTCCCCGAGGCCGACGTCCTTCAGGCTGCGGAAGAAGCCGTCGCGATGTCCGGCAATGCCGGTGTTGCCGCTCGTGCCTGGCACCGCGGTCTCTTCGATGTGGCCAACGCCCCGATTCAACGTGACGTCGCTCGTTCCCTCCAGCACCGGTACTTCCAGATGAATGCGCGGAATGCGAAGGACACCGAGAGGGAGCTCACGCGGCAGGGTCAGCGTACTCTGCCACGCTGCGATGCGCTGTGGTGACCACAGGGTGAGATCGGGCGACTCTGTTCGCTTGTCGGTGGCCTGCAGTTCAGCGAAACGCTCGAGCGCCTCCTGGCTGCCGCGCCTTCCATCGATGTATTGCGCACCGACGTAGACCAGGCACACAAGGCCGGCTGCCCACCCAAGGATTTCCACGATCAACAAGAACCGGTGGGCCCTGGGAGGATTTTGAACAAATCCCACGCGTAATCTCCTTGTGCCGCGCCGCCCGATCACTCTAGCGAATTGACCGGGCGCGGGCCGCATGTGCTGCGGCCCGTGCACAGGACATACTAACGCGCGCGGCGACGCCGTGTCGCGAAGGCCCCAATCGCCAACGAAATCAGACCGGCCAGCGCAACCGTTGGTAACGGTCCCGCCGTGCTGGGCAGTTTCCTCGCGGTTGTGGCGACAGGCTTTTGCGCGGGGGCGGCGGCGGGTGGTGCGGCCTGAGCTGCTGCGCTCGGGGCCGGCGCGGGTCGCGGCGCAGGTGCAGGCGCAGGCGGCAGGCGCAGCAGCAGCTGCTGCGGCAGGTGCCGCGCCAGTCTTGGCGAGCGTCGCCTGCACTTCCTTCTCCGTAACGATCGAGGGCGGTTTGGTCGTGATGATCGTGGCTGTCAACTTGTTGCCTTCATGGAGTTCGTTCACCGCTCTTGGCTTGCCATCCACGAAGATCTTTATTCCGCGCTTGTCGAGTTCGCTCTGAGTAAACAGGCGCACTCCCTCGGGAGTTCGGACATACACGGCCGTCCCCGACACGAGCGCCACAGTGCCGCTCTTCACCTCCGTGACAGTGACGGGCGTAACCGTCGTTGTTGTCGTGATCGTCGCCGTCCCGGACATCCCGGGCTTCAGATCAGTGACCGACAGCGGCTTCCCGTTGACGGTGAACACGAAACCCGGCGGCACGTTGATCTGCCTCGTGCCCTCGGGCAGTCTGACGACGAGATCGTTCCCGTCCACAGCGATGACTTCGAACTTCTTGACCTCAGTGGCCGCAGTGGTTTGAGCCGACGAAACGCCGGCGGTCAGAACTACCAACACGCTGGCGAGCATTAGACACGAACGTGGCATGGGGGCCTCCTCCCTAGCCAATCTGGATCTGGCGGTGAGTATCGACACGCGCGTGGATTATGCGCCTGTCGGCTGCTTCTCGATAGTTTCTTCAGGACTCCGCGTGTCCGTGCAGGTGTTGTGCCATGGCAGTGCACGGCCTCGGTGGGTCCGCTTCTGTTGACGTGATCGCTCAGCTCCATCGGTTGCCACGTCATTTCGCGGGCGACCGTTCACGCCGCCTCGCTTCAGTTTGAAGGAATAGATCCCCCATCCAAATGCCGATCCGAATGCTGGGTCACAGCGTCGAAGGTCATCAGGTGGCGGTGTCGATGGCGCCGCATAGGAGCTCGGAGGGTTGCAGGGATCCATCGAGAATGTTTGTCTGGCGTCACGGCATGTCGTGACTCACCACGATACAGACCGAGCCCGCGAGCAGAAGCAGTGGACGCCATTACCGTCAGCGTGTGGGCGGTCCCGGCATCACACCCGCCACTTTCATCCGGATGCGATAGACGTGGTCGCAGGCAGTGACGTAAAGGCTCTTGCCGTCTGGATCGCCGAACGCGACGTTGGTCGCGCAGATCTGACGTTTCGGTTCCCCGCCGACAATCGGCAGATTGAGATAGCCGAGGAGCGTTCCAGTCGGTGACGTGATACGGACGATGCCTGGGCCCGCACCACTCGTGGAGTACACATTACCGAGCGTGTCCACCTTCATTCCAT
>CAWFTF010000007.1:0-149345 GCA_963818645.1 uncultured Acidobacteriota bacterium
CCGGGTTCGCGCCCTCGGTGTCGCTCTCGAACGTCAAGGACCAGGAAACGATCCACCTGCGTGTCGCGATTGCCGGCGGCACGGCGACGGTGCAGAGCGAGGTGCGCGGCAACGGCGCGGGCAAACTGGTGTTGTGCCACCGCGAGGGCAACGGGGGTTACCACCCCATCGACGTAAGCGTCAATGCCGAACGCGCTCACCGTGCCCACGGCGACGCAACGCCTGGCGAGCCCGTGCCTGCGGATCCCACCAGAGTGTTCGATGCCGCATGTGGAGTGATCCCGCCGGTCGACAGCGGTGGCACCGGTTCGGACGTGGAGAAGGACCGTGGTGGGCAGAAGGTTCAGCTCTGTCATCGCACCGGCAATGGGCAGGACCACGCGATCAGCGTGAGCGACAGCGCCGAGCGGGCGCACCGCGCGCACGGAGACGGGATGGTGGGTGAAGCAGTGCCGGGGAGCGCCGGCCGCGTGTTCACGGCGTCATGTGGGGTGCAGTGAGGCCCTCGACGAGGGTGATGTCAGGATTGTTGATTTGAGGATCTTTGATTTAACGATTCGTTGTTGATTGCTGATTCTTGATTCGTGATTCCTTTCGTTTCTCTGCCTGCTGCTTCGCTTCCTTCTGCTTGGCTCTGGCTGTTTCGCGAGACCGCACGAAGATCCGTGTCAGCTCGTCGGCCTCACGCCACAGCGGTCTAGTCTTCGAGCTGGCGCAGATTCCCGCCTCCGCCAAGATCTCGAGCCAGAGCGCAGACTCGTCCACTTCCTCGATAGCGCCAGACAGCTTGTTGATGAAATCCGCGCGCGATTTGGCGCGACAAACGGCTCGATAGTGCGCGGCGACGGACGTCGCGGCGTCGGTCAATTGCGAGGCAATGTCGCGGTCGATTGGATCTTGTGGAATCGTTCGCGCGAACTGGATGACGTCAACGGCAAACTTCTTCGTCCGGGCTTTGAGCTCCTCGGGCGTCATGCCGTCGAAACGAGCACGCGCCGTGCCACTCGGGGATCACGAATGATTCCGTTCGAGCACGCGACGAATCACCGATCAACGATCAAAAATCACCAACGAATCAACAATCAAAGATCGCAAAATCACCAATTGAGTAAGGCACCGAGCCTCGCAGGCTTACAGGTCAAGTTCCTGCGCTTCTTCAGCGCGATCCATGATGAGCGGAAACGCGCCGAGCATCTTTCCCCATCAGCTCGTTGATCACCCGATCGGTAACGATCTGATCGACGATCTCGACGCGCAGCAGGCGTCGCGTCCTCGGGTTCAGCGTCGTCTCCCACAGCACCTTCGGCATGATCTCGCGGAGACCTTTGAACCTGGTGATCTCGGGCGAGCCGCGTCCGTCGGTGTTCCGCTTTTAGAACCGATCGCGATGCGCATCGTCAAGCGCCCAGTAGGTCTCTTTGCCGATGTCGATGCGGATAGAGCGGTGGCTGCGCCAGTATATTTTGCCGCTCGAGACGAGCTGCGGCAAAGGCGGTACATGAACGTCAGCAGCCGCGTTGCGTGTGATGACCGTCGGAATTGGCGTCTGCAAGGATGATGATGCGGCCGTAGCGCAGGCGTGAGAGATTGAAGCTCTCGCCCATGCCGCACCCGAGGGCGGCGACGAGGTCGGCAAGCTCTGGTGTCGAGCACCTTGGCGAGCGCTATCCCGCCGTGTTCATCACCTTGCCGCGCAGCGGGAGGATCGCCGGCTTGCCACGGTGCGTCCCTGCTTCGCTGAACCACCGGCCGAATCGCCTTCGACGATGAACAACTCGCCGTCGTCGCGGTTGGCGGTTGTGCAGTCACTGAGCTTGCCAGGAAGATTCAGGCGCCCGCTCGTTGCCGTTCGGCGCGTGATTGGCCGGAGCCGCGCGAGTGCCTCGCGCGCTCGTGCGGCCAGGACGACGCGCCCGACGATCGTCTTGGTGATGCTGCGATTGCGATTGAGCCAGTGCTGGAGCGCGGCCGCACGGCGGAGTCCACGATGGACGCCATTTCAGGGTTGTTCAGGCGATCCTTCGTCTGTCCCTGGAACTGTGGCTCCTCGATGAACAGGCTGGCACACCAGTCAGCCCTTCATGATGTCTTCGGCCGTCAGCGTGACGCCCTTCGGCCAGAGATTGTGCGTCTCGATGTAATTGCGAACGGCCTTGCCGATGCCAGCGCGCAGGCCATTGTCGTGCGCGCCACCGGACCGGTCGGGATGCCGTTGACGTAACTCCGCACGTGCTCTCGGTGGACTGGTCGACTGCAGGACCAGATCGAGGCGAGGACCGTTTTCACGTTCGAGCAGGACGGCGTGTCGTTAACTGGCTTTGAACTGTGGGCGGCGACGATCGACGTAGGAGTTGGAGAGCCTTTCTGATGTTGAAGACCTCCTTGGTGCCCTCGGCCTCGTTCTCGAACGTGACTCGCACGCCCTTATGGATGTAGCTGACGATCTCGAGCCGCTCTTTGATCAGCGCCGCTTCGAATTCGATCTTCGGGAAGATCGTGGAATCAGGATGAAAGTAGACGATCGTGCCCGAGCCGCGCGCGGCCCCGACTTTCTTGATCGGGCCGGTCGGCTTGCCACGCTTGAACGTCATCTCCCACTGAGAGCCGTCACGCTTGACGGTGGCCACGAGCTCGCTGGAGAGTGCATTCACGACGCTCGCGCCGACGCCGTGGAGACCACCGGCTGTTTTGTAATTCCCCTTCTCGAACTTGCCTCCAGCATGAAGCACAGTGAAGATCACTTCGAGGGCGCTCTTCTTCGTCGCCGGATGCCTGTCGACCGGGATCCCGCGGCCATCGTCGGCAACGGTGATCGAGTTTCCATCCTTGTGGAGTGTGACGACGATGTTGGAGGCGAAGCCGTTCATCGCCTCGTCAACGGCGTTGTCGAGCACTTCCCACACGAGGTGGTGCAGCCCGGCCGTGCCAACGCCGCCGATGGTACATGCCGGGACGTTTGCGAACGGGCTCGAGTCCTTCGAGAACGGTGATGTCTTTTGCTGTGTGAGTTCGCCATTCAGTCAGCAGTAAGCGGTAGACGGTATGCGGTAGGCTTCGGATCCGCTACCTAAGGTAGCATCACACTCGACAAGCGAAGTATGGGCCGGCTGCTCGCGATCTCTGGCGGCGTCGTCTGGCTCCTGTCGATCGGGCTGATCGCCTTCGCTGTCCATTGGTCCGAGCGCCCACGCGTTCCGCCTCTCGCCACCGTTCCCACGCTCCTCCGGGAACTGAGCGCCGCTCGCGCGTCGCAGTTCAAGGAAGGCGAGGCCTGGGTGGTCACGAAAGTGACATCGGCTCACCACGTGCTCCTGGTCAATATCGATGCGGAACGGGTCGGCGACGCACAGACGATCGCTGCGGAGATCGTCGCGCCGGTCAAGGAACGCGGCTTCGATGAAATCCTCGGACAGTGTGGCGGACTCACAAGCACAAGCCGTTTGCCGATCGCAGGGTTCAATGGACGCCGAAGGGTGGATACACAGAATTGGTGATGGGTGATTAGTGATTATTGATGTTCTCGGTTGATTGTTGAATGCTGATTGTTGATTCGTACGCCAGGATCACTTCGAACAACTCGCAAATCAACACTCACCAATCAACAACGATTCAACAATCAAAGATCAGCAAATCATCAATCTGTACGTGCTGACTTCCTCGCACGCGGCTTCGCAGTCTTCGACGCACGCGCACCTGTCGTCTTTCGTGCACGCGACCGCTTCGGCTTCTCCTCGACTACCGCTTCGGCCTCTGCAAGAACCGTTTCGTCACCCGATTCATCGACGGGCTCTGGCTCGATGATCGGCGTCTCGATCACTTCCTCGACGGCCTCTTCAATCGGCGCATCCTGCACGGCCTGTTGCGGCACTTCGACGTCGATCGTCTCGTCGAGCTCCACTGGCTCCTGGAACTGCGGCGCCGGCCTTGCTACGAGGTTCGGGCCGGGGAACACACGCACGGCACCCTGCCGGTCGCGTTCAATGCGAAGCACGCCCTCTTTGCCTGCGGCGCGAAGAAGATCGACGACCGACGCGAAGCCTGTACTTGCGTTCGTCGAAGCCTTCGATTGCAGTGCGAAGGAACTGCTTCGCCTGACGCACGTGACATCGGGAAACGCGGCGGCGTCTGCGCGTCGTGAATCGCGCGCTGCACCGCCCCGAATGCCGTCCTGCATCGTCATCGGCGACGCAGGCATGGCTTCCTCGTCTTCGTCCTCTCGCGGCTCTTGTGCGGGGGAGGGGCCGGCCGGCGACTCACTGCCTCGGCGGGTCGTTCAGGTAGCGAGGCGGACACCTCCTCCACCTCACTGACGCCATCCTCGTGCGCCTCGACCAGCATGCTGCGTCCGGCGTGCTTCAACGTCACCGCACCACTCTGCGCGACCTTCTCCATGAAGTCGCGGAAGCTGCTGGCGCCGTACTCGCGCTCGGAGAACGTCGAGTCGAGCTGCAGCAACGTGCTCTTGAGCAGCCCGAGCTGCGGTGTGACTTCTCGTTCGGAGAGCACCTTGAGCGCTCGCTTGACGATCGGCAGTGCCTTGGAGATGTCGCTGGTCGCAACCGCCGGACGTCCACCTCTCTCGGACGGCCGTCCGCGACTGCCAACGAGGTTTTCGTACGCGATGAACTCGTGACAGTTCTTCTGCATCGTGACGCTGGTGAACTGGCGGCCACCGACGACGATGACCTTGCGCCCGTACTGTTTCAGTTTCTCGACGAGTGAGATGAAGTCGCTGTCGCCGCCGACAATGACGAAGGCGTTGATGTGATCGTGGGTGAACGCCATCTCGAGAGCGTCGAGCGCCATCGTGATGTCGGCGCCGTTCTTGTCCCCGCCGGGCGTCATGTTGCGCTGCACCATGCGGATCGCGTGCTGGGTGAGAAGGCGGCTGTAGTCGCCGACACGCTTCCAGTCGCTGTAGGCAATCTTGGTGACGATCTCGCCGCGCTCTTTGATGGCTTCGAGGACGAGGCCGATGTCGAACTGCCCGCCGATGGTGGATTTGACGCCGATCTCGACGTTGTCGAAATCGATGAAGACCGCAATGCGGTGACGTGTTTCAGTGGAAGTCATGGACCTTCTGCCGGCAATTGCGCCGGCAAGCTGTGGGGCGGGGCGTTCGAGGCTGGTCGGACACCGAGCCGAGTTTGCGTTCTGCTAAGTTCTGCGCCTCATCGGCGGCGGGCTCAAGCGAGAAATCTGGAGCGATCTCCGCAGCACTTCCATGAGCACGTACCGAAGGGGACGCTGGGATTCTATACCGGGATCGGGATTCGGGGCCCGGGATTCGGGATTCGGGATCCGGGATTCGGGGTTCGGGGTTCGGGGTTCGGGATTCGGGTTCGGGATTCGGGGGTACGGGGTTCGGGGTCGGGATTGGCGTTCAGACGAGTGAAATATCCAGGCGACGAACCAGCGCCTCCAATTCGCTCCTGAGGAACGGAAGCGACGGTGCGACGAACAAGTGATCCTGCATCCGCGACGGGTCGTAGTCGGTGTTGATCACCACATCGGTGACGAACGGCCGGCGCGTCACGTCTGGTGACATCACAGAGTACGGAATCTCGCCGGTCGACGACAGGATCCCGGCGCCGAACACCTTCGTTTCCCCCGCCTCTTCGAGCAACCCGAACTCGATGCTGTACCAGCTGAACCTCTTGAGCGCGAGGATGTGCTCACCGGTGTGCGTCGCAGAGACCGCCTTGCCGATCAGCGCGAGCAACTCCGCATAGTCGTGATTCATGAGTGGCGGCACATGTCCGAGGCAGTCGTGAATCATGTCCGGCTCCGGCGTGAACTCCGGATGCGAGCCGTGACGAATGAACTGGGTCACAGGAAAGCCACGCGCGCCGATGTACTGGTAAAAAGTTCGATACGGCAGCGCGCCCTCCGCCGGAACGAGATGCATGTTCGTCTGGCGCTGGACGCGTTCGCTCAGCGTGCGCAGTTGCGGGATCTCCGTCTGCGTGATCGCGAGATCCCGCTTCGCGGCGAGATAGATCTCACACGCGTGCCGCACGTGCAGCTCGTTCAGCTTCGGGCTGACCTCGCGCCAGATGCGTGTCTCTTCACGGGTGTATTCGATGAAGGGCGGACCGAGCCGCTCGAGGCGATGGCGGCGGCAGAGGTCGAACAGTTTCCTTCGCCGCTCGATGTAGGCGTTGTCGCCCAGGCCGGGATGTCCCGGCTCGAGTTCCAGCTCAGTTGCTTCCGGAGGAGCAACCATCACCTCCGGATCAATCGGGACGCCGTACTCAACTAGCTTCCTGGCTTCCTGCATGGCCTCGCACCAACACCGAGTGCGTATGCACCAATGACGCCAGATCCAGTGTAGGCCCTGGCGCGAGGGCGTGCCAGGGGAAGCTCAAGGGCGGGCGGGACGTTGCTCGTCCAGGAAATCAAAGATCTCACTGGCATACGTCAAATACGCACCGAGGTGCGTGCCACCCGGCACCGTCGCATAAGTCGTCGTGACCCCGGCTGCCCTGGCGGCATCCGCCATTTGTTTAGACGCCTCGACCGGATTCGTGGTGTCCTGGTCGCCGTGAATGACCATCAGCCGGACCTTTCCCTTGAGGCGGTCGAACGGATAGGAGTCGAAGACGATCGGCCCGGAGCTGATTACGAGCGCCGCAAAACGCTCGGGTACTTCGCGCCCAGATGCAGCGCACCTGAGCCGGATGGATTCTGGCCGTGAAGAAAGATGCGTGACGTATCGACGCCGGTACTCCTTCGTCACCAGATCGATCACGTTGAGCACGTCCTGCTCCGCGCGCTCGTTTTCGAGCGGCGTCCAGCCATCGGCGGGCGCGGGGCCGTTGGGTCTCGCGATTCGGTACGAGCTGCCGTAGTACGGCTGCCGCAACGGCCGATATCCCATCGGCGTCACCACGAGATATCCACGCTGCTCTGCCTGCGTGATGAGAGAGTTCGGCTCGCGGTACGGATTGTCCACGCTCTGTCCGGCGCGCAGCGTGACGAGCAGGGGAAGCCTTGCGCCCGGCTTCCATCGCGACGGCACGAACAGCCGGTACGGATCGATTCAGTCGTGCCGGGAAATTCGTAGACGCGATATTGCTCGCCCGTGTGCTGATACAGCGGACCGCGAGGATTCGGTTGCAGCGGCGGCGGGGTGGCGGGCGCCGTCTGCGGAGGTGCTTGCGCGAGCACGAGCGACGACCAGCACACGACGATGAACGTCAGCGCAATTCTTTTCATGGCTTCTCAATCGTTTCTTCCGTCTTCACCTCGAAGCGGCGGAACTTGCCGTACGTCGCCTTCCCTCTGAACTCGCCAGCGGATGAGCGCGGGTACACGTCTTCCATTACTGCCGGGACGTTGATGCCGAGCTCGTCGTCGAAGACGAACTGCGTCGTCACGCGAATCATGTTCATCGACCCGCCAACCTGCAGCTCGGTCTTGACTACCCGGCCCGTGTCCTCTTCGATCCACATCAGGCCGCGCGAGAACAGGTCCGTCGCCGCATCCAGCTTGAGGATCGTCGGGCGCTGGAACTCGACGAATCTGGCAATTCGCACGTTCGGTCCGATCTTCTTGTCGAGACCAGCGAGATTGAAACGAAAGCGGCCCACGTACTGAGCCTGCAGGAACGCTATCACCAGCAGCGGGTTGCTCAGCGTACCGACGTCCACGAGATTGTGTCGGGCGCTCGCTCGCCCGAGCTCAGACGCACGGCGCAGCGCACTCGACGATGGTTCGAGAAACAGCTTCATCATCCGGTCCTGCCGGTCGCGAACGGGCTTGCCGTCCACTTCGGCGACGTCGCGGAAGGTCTGCCACAGCAGATCGCCTGGATACTTGACCAGCAGGAAATCCGACAACAGCATGCGCTTGCGGTGCGGTATGGTGATCTGCTGCTCGTAGCGCTCTTCGGCGACGACGTTCGCAAATCGCTCGATGAACTGGTGCGAGTACACCGTCGCCTTCGGGATGAGCTCCTTGACCGAAGACTCCCGTGCAGCGGACTGGCCGCCGCACACCACAACAAGAGCCAGCGCGATCACGAACACGAGCTTCATGGCGTGCCCAATATTAGCGCCGTGCGCGTCTCGACGCGCGTGTAATACTGAGGCTCGATCGCTATGAGTGATGACACGAAGCAGTGCCCGGTCTGTGGCGAAACCATCAAGGCGGCTGCCATCAAATGCCGCTTCTGCAACACAGATCTCGAGGCGTTCACGGCCGCCCGGGAGGCCGAGGTCGAGAAGGTGCTGTTCGAGGGGCACCCCGCGGTGATCTACAACGCCGCCCAGTGGCTCCTCGTCGTCGTCACCATCGGCATCGCGTACATCGTCTACTGGTTCAAGAGCCGGTCGCTGACCTACGAGATCACCAATCAGCGCATCCGCATCGAGCACGGGCTGTTCTCGAAACTGAAGGAGAACGTCGAGCTCTTTCGCATCGATGACTTCGATCTCCACAAACCGCTCGGCATGCGGATCGTGGGCCACTGCCAGCTGCACCTCCGGTCATCGGATCCCGATCAGCCGACAGTGTTCATCTACGGCATCCCTGACCTCGAGCAACTCGCGGACACGCTGCGCGAATGCTCGCTCAGAGAGCGCAAGCGGCGGCGGATCACCACGCTGCTCGACGCGTAAGCTGGACTGACGGCCGTGAAACCAGTAACTGACCTCGTCGTCATCCATGAACACCCCGAGTGGCAAAAGCCGCTGTTCGCGGCGCTCGACGGGAGAGGGATCGCTTACGCACCGTTCGACTTGAAGCACGCGGCATTCAGCAACATCGAAACGCCGGCGGCGAAGGTGTACTTCAATCAGGCCAGCCCCAGCGCCTATGTGCGCGGGAACACGCGCGCGGTTCCACTGGCGCTCGCATACATGCGAACGCTCGAGCGACTCGGGGCGCGCGTGCTGAACGGCGCAGACGTCTTCGCGCTCGAGTTGAGCAAGAGCGCACAGGCGACACTGCTGCGGACGATGAACATCGATACCCCGTGGTCGATCACGTTCAACGACGCCACCGCACTTCGCGCCTACGACCATCAGATCCGCTGGCCCGCGATCCTCAAGCCCGATCAGGGCGGCAGCGGCGCTCGCATTCACGTCGTCGAATCGCTGGCGGAGGTCGAATCGATCTTCGCAGCCGATCCGTCAATCTGGCTGCCGGACAATCTCTTCCTGCTGCAGGAGTACCTGCCGCACGATTCCGAGCAGGGCATCGTCCGCCTGGAGTTTCTTGGTGGCGAGCTGCTGTACGCGATGCGCGTGAAAACCCACGGACGCTTCAACCTGTGTCCCTCGCCGGTTTGCAATCCCGACGACGGCGACGGCGCATGCGAGGTCCCGGCGGTGCAGGTGGCAGCGCCACCAGTCGAGTTCTACGCGTATCCCGACGTGCCGCGCGAGGCGGTCGACACGGCTGCGCGGATCGTGCGAGCGGCGCGGCTCGATGTCGGCGGCATCGAGTATCTCGAAACGCCGGACGGACGCCGCGTGTTCTACGACATCAACGCCAATTCCAACCTGCGCCCATCGATCGCGGCGGCGTTCGGCTTCGATCCCTTCGAGCGGGTCGTGGACTTCCTCGAGGGTGTTCTTCGCTCTTGCCTTCACGTAGGCCCGCGCGCATGATCAGGCCGCGCGAAGCGCGGTTCGGCTGAAGCCGGACTTCAAGGTGAGGCCTCAATGACACGACGACGTTCGAGTGGCGCGATCGGAGCCATGCTGTGCGTGGCCGCAGGCGTCTTCCAGATTCTGCATATGCCGGCCGCCGCACAGGGTTCGGCGCCGGATCTCCTCTTCACCAACGGGAAGATCGTCACCGTCGACGAGCGCTTCACGATCGCTCAGGCTGTCGCCGTCACGGGCGATCGCATCGTCGCCGTCGGATCCAGCCAGGAGATCGCAAAGCTCGCCGGCCCCGGTACCAGGACCGTCGACTTGCGAGGTCGCACTGCGATCCCGGGCCTCATCGACAACCACCTGCACCTGCTGCGCGCGGGCAACACCTGGGAGCTGGAGCTTCGCTTCGACGGTATCTACTCGCGCAAGCAGGCGGTCGAGATGCTCCGCGAGCGGGCGAAGAAAGTTGGCGCTGCCGGCTGGGTCTTCAACATCGGCGGCTGGGCGACGGCACAGTTCGCTGACGACCGGAAGCCGTTCACGCGTGAAGAGCTCGATGCGATCGCGCCCGACAACCCGGTTGCGTTGCAGGAGTCTGTACTACCAGGTCTTCCTGAACAGCCGCGCGTTGAAGGAGTTCGGCATCGAGGCGGGCAAACCCGATCCGCCGGACTTCGTTCCGGGATCGATTCAGCGCGACGCCGCCGGCAAGCCCACAGGCATTATCAGGGGCGACATCGCCGCCACTCGCCCTGTCGCTGCACGGATGCCGAAGCTCGCACCGGAACGACTCGAGGCCAGCACCCTGCAGCTCGTGCAGGACGTGAATCGCGCAGGCCTCACCTCGTTTGGCGTCGCGGGCTGCGATGCAGGCGTGCTCGAGATCATGCAGCGATGGAAGTCGCAGGGGCGCCTGCCGGTCCGCATCTTCTGCATTGGCGGCGCGGCCGCCGGCTCACCCGAACAGGTCGAGCGGTCCATCCCGCAGATCGCGAAGATGAAGCTGTTCCAGGGCGACAACTATATCGACGATGTGGTGTTCGGGGAGAGCGTGTATACGCCACTCCACGACCGGATGTTTGCCGTGGACTCGGACCCGACGCCCGATCAACTCGCACAGTGGCGTCGCATGGCCATGGAGATTGCGAAGGCGCGGCTGCCGCTCCACGTGCACGCGGAACTGCGCAACACGATCGACGCGTTCCTCGACCAGATCGAGGCGGTCAACAAGGAGTATCCGATCCGGAACCTCCGCTGGGCGCTCGCGCACGTGAATCAGATCAACGCCTCACAACTCGAGCGCATGAAGAAGCTGGGGATGTATGCCGCCGTGCATCCGTGGGCGGTGATCAACGGCGCGATCATGCACGAGGGATTCGGCCACGGTGCCGACGACATGCCGCCGCTCGCGACGATTCAGCGAAGCGGCATCACGTGGGGACTCGGGAGCGACGGGACCGCCGCGAATCAGTTCCTGCCAATGACGGCACTCGCCTTTGCCGTGACCGGCAAAATGGCCGGCGGCCTGAAGGTGATCAACCAGACGATCGACCGCGAGGACGCGCTCATCGCCTACACGCGCAAGAACGCGTACTTCGTCTTCCGCGAGAACGATCTTGGTTCGATTCAGGCGGGAAAGCTCGCCGATCTCGTCGTCCTCGATCGCGACTACCTGACGGTCCCGGCCGATCAGATCAAGGACATCAAGCCGGTGATGACTGTCGTCGGAGGAAAGGTCGTCTACGAAGTAGGCAGTAAGCAGTAGGCGGTAGGCGGACTCAGATTGGGAGTTGGGAGTTGGCAACTTGGGAGTTGCCTGAGAGGTCCCTATGACATGGCGCATGTTCTGTGTCGTCGCCGTATGGTTCATCGTTGCCGGTACGTGGACACAGGCGCAGGCTCCGGCAACGAAGAATCCACTCGAGGGTGAGCAGGCAGCCATCAGAAGCGGAATGGGATTGTTCCGCGCGCGCTGTGCCGACTGCCACGGGATGGACGCGCATGGCGTCCGCGGACCGGATATCACGCAGGTGTGGGCCTCGGGCCGAACCGACGAAGGCCTGTTCACGACGATCAAGAACGGAATCGCCGGCACTGAGATGCCGGCGCAACCGCGGCTTTTCGATCACGAGACGTGGCAGATCCTCGCGTATCTCCGGACGCTGGCGGCATCGAACCGGCCGGAACCGCCACGCGGTGATGCCGAGAACGGCAAGAAGGTCTATCAGGCCAATTGCGTGAGCTGTCACCGCGTCAACGGCGCTGGTGGACGACTGGGCCCGGACCTGTCGCGGATCGGCGCGGCGCGATCGCGTGAGGTGCTCGAGCTGCGCATCCGCGGGGGCGTTGAGGGATTCCTGCCAGGCTACGAGCCGGTGACGCTGACTCCGGCAACCGGCACTGCCGTCGTCGGCGTGAAGAAGAACGAGGACCTCTTCTCGGTCCAGATCATGGACTCGCGCGAGCGGATCCAGGGCTACGACAAGTCATCGCTCAAGGAGCTTCAGGACAACCCACGTTCGGCCATGCCCGCGTTCGGATCCAATCGAATCAGTGAGAAGGAGCTCGACGATCTGATCCGATATCTTCAGACGCTGCGCGGTTTCGATCCCTCTGTCATCCAGTAGCGAGGAACACGTCATGACGCGACTTGCGCTTCCGCTCGTGCTCCTGGGCACTGCACTCCTCTCGGCACAGCAGGCCACTCCTCCCGGACTCGTGACCACGCAGGAGATCGCGGAAGGGCTTCCCCAGGACGGCTCGCGCTGGGTCACGTTTGGCGGCAGCTACACCAACCAGCGGCACAGTCCGCTCACGCAAATCACGCCCGCCAACGTCAAAGGACTGGTGTCGCAGTGGACGTTCCAAAGCGGCACGCTCGGCAACTTCGAGACGACGCCTCTGCTCAGAGACAACATCCTCTACGTCACGGGGCCGCAGAACGTGGCGTGGGCGCTCGACGCGAGAACCGGGCGTCAGATCTGGCGCTACCGCCGTGAGCTGCCGTCGGATCTCACCGCGTGCTGCGGTCTCGTCAACCGCGGCTTCGCGATGCTCGGCGACAAGCTGTTCATGGTGACGCTCGATGCGCACCTGCTCGCGCTCGACATGCGCACCGGCAATATCGTGTGGGACGCCACCCTCGAGCAATACAAGAACGGCTACGCCGCGACGATCGCGCCGATCGTCGTCAAGGACAAGGTCATCGTCGGTGCCGCCGGCGGTGAGTTTGGCATCCGCGGTTTCATCGATGCGTACGAGGCGAACACGGGCAAGCGCGCGTGGCGCTTTTACACGATTCCAGCCCCGGGCGAGCCGGGCAACGACACCTGGGCCGGCGATTCCTGGAAGACCGGCGGCGCCGGCGTATGGGTCACCGGCGCGTACGATCCTGAGTTGAACCTGCTCTACTACGGCACCGGAAACCCCGGCCCCGACTATCACAGTGAGAGCCGGCTGGGAGACAACCTCTACGCTGCCTCACTCGTGGCACTCGACGCGGACAGCGGCACGATTCGCTGGCACTACCAGTTCACGCCACACGACGTGCACGACTGGGACGCAACGGAGGTTCCGATCCTCGCGGACATCACGATCTCCGGGCAACCGCGCAAGGTGCTGATGTTTGCGAACAGGAACGGCTTCTACTACACGCTCGATCGCACGAATGGACGCCTCATCCTCGCGAAGCCGTTCGTGCAGACGACATGGTCGAAAGAGATCGGACGAGACGGCCGGCCAATGCTGGAAGCGGGTCACACACCGGACGAGACCGGAGAGATCACGTGCCCGGACATCACCGGCGGCACCAACTTCTGGCCGACAACGTTCGATCCATCCACACGCACGTTCTTCGTCAACGCGCGTGAAGCGTGCATGACCTTCTACTCGTGGAAGCCGGACTACAAGGCGGGCGAACGCTTCACGGGTGGCGCCGGCCAGCGGTATACGAGCACGACGATGCCCGTGTATGGAGCGTTACGTGCGATCGATCCGGCCACCGGTGAGCGGAAGTGGGAGTTCAAATATCTGCGCCCGTCGACGGCGGGACTGCTGACGACCGCGTCCGGCCTGATCTTCAGCGGTGACAACGACGGCAACCTGCTGGCGCTCGACTCACGCAACGGCACGCTGCTCTGGCGATACCAGATGGGCGCCAACCTGCACGGCACGTCGGCGATCACCTACATGATCGATGGCCGTCAGCACGTGCTCGTGCCCGCGGGCACGACGCTGACCGCGTGGGCGCTGCCTCGATGACGCCACTCAACCGCCGGAGCGATGGCACAATCGGCCGGCGCGACGCCGGGCAGTCGCACGACTTCATCGTTTCGAAGACCGGCTGGAAGACGTCGCGCGTCTCGCCGTGACACGCCGCCGGGCCTTGCTCGGCGCGGATCGAATCACTGACTTTGGCGCGCCGCCCACGTGCAGCTCCATTCGCTCGCAATAGAGGCCCGCGCTCACCGTCGCCATGCGATCCGAGTTCGCCTCCGTCTTATCCGACCCGATCTGGAAGATGCCAAGGCCGAACAGGTCGATTCTCATGAGCTCGTCCGCAAGGTTCGCGGAGAGCAACGCGATCGACCCATTCTTCTCCTTCGCGTCGTCGTTGTTCCCTTTGATCGCGAAGTCGTCGAACCAGTCGAACCAGGTCTGGGCGGACGACTCCAGCAGGGAGATGGTCAGGTTTGGAAATTCCAGCTTGGTGGGCTCGCGCAGGTAGTCGCGTGCATTGCCAACGTCTTCAGTCGCCACTGACTGCTTGACCGTGAACGACTCCACGGCGCTCACCTTGGAGCAGTCCAGGCCGTCGATCGTCACGCGGAAGTTGGACGCGAGCCACAGCTTCTGTCCAGCCTTTGCCGGCCCCACGACCTTGCCCGACGCCTTGGTGTTTCGCGTGTACTCCGGTGCGAACGTCACCGTCAGGTAGGCCGGTTCTTTCGACGCGCCATCCAGCGCCGGGATCGTCGTCGCGGTGATGAGAGCATGAGAGAACTCGTGTTGACCGACCGCCACGAGGTTCTGGTCCGCGAGGATGATCGCGCCGTCCTTGCTCAGCGCCTTGCCTGTCCACGACGCGTTGATCCAGTCGTACAGGTCGTTCGTCATCGACATCCCGAACTGCACCACGAACGGTTTGTAGCTGATTTGCCCGAGATGCTTCTTCGAAAGATGTGACGAGCCCACCGGCTCCGAGACGACTTCAGCGACGGCCGCGCCGCCGTCCAGTGATTTCAGAAACCCTGTCTTGACGCCATCGAGGACCAACTGAAAGTTACCGGCGACGTAGCTGCGAGTGACAACGGGCATGACGTGTCCTTTCCACGAGGTCTAGCGGAACAGGGGAAAGCGACGTCCCCACTCGAGCCAACAGATGGGGCGGTTCAGTTTCGAGTCAGAAGCGGTGGGCAACACGACGGCATTGTCGCAGAACACGTCACCGAAAACCGTGAACGAGGCGACGATAGCACTCAGGAACTTCACGTGGGTGGGTTTTCCCGCCCATGCCGCCACGTCTTTCAAGGTGACTGGAGGTCGTCATGCGTGCTCAAGCAGCAATCGTCATCGTCGCACAGGGGTTTGGCCGGATGCGACGGCGTAGGCTTTCGCGCGGCGTGACCCGAGTGGAGCATCTCATTTGAAGGCCGCCGTCTATCGCCGTTACGGGCCGCCGGACGTCATTCGCATCGAGGACGTACCCACACCCGATCCAGGCCGCAACGAGTTGCTCGTCAGAGTGCGGGCGGCATCGGTCAGCGCTGGTGATGCGCGTTTGCGCAGTGCACGCGTCCCGCCTGGATTTGGCCTGGTGATGCGCCTCGCCTTCGGCATCACCGGCCCGCGCAAACCGATCCTCGGCTGGGACTTCGCAGGCGAGGTCGCCGCAGTCGGTTCATTGGTCTCCGGCTTTGCACCCGGCGACAGAGTGTTCGGCGCGCGCATGGGATCTCACGCCGAGTACGTCACGGTGTCCACAAACAGCGTCGCGGCGATGCCACGCAATCTGACATTCGAGGACGCCACCGCCCTCGTGTTCGGCGGCATGACGAGCCTGATCTTTCTGAGAGACAAGGCGAAGATTCAACCGGGCGAGCGGGTGCTCATCAACGGCGCATCAGGCGCGGTGGGTACCGCCGCGGTGCAGCTGGCGAAACACTTCGGCGCAGTAGTGACTGGTGTCTGCAGTGCGAGCAACGCGGAGCTTGTGAGGTCGCTCGGCGCTGCGCGTGTGATCGATTACGCAAAACAGGACTTCACACAAAGCGGCGAGACCTACGACATCATCTTCGACGCGGTTGGCAACTGCACCTTCGCGCGCTGCGAACGCGCGCTCTCACCGGGCGGCCGCCTGCTGCTGGTGGTGTCCGGTCTGGGTCAGACGTTCGGCGCAATGCTGCGCCCGTCGCGAGCCGGACGGAAGGTGCTCGCCGGAGTCGGCGCCACGCGCGCCGAAGACCTGCGCTTTCTGGGAAGCCTCGCCGAGTCCGGCGCCTTCAAGCCTGTGGTCGATCGAAGCTACCCATTCGCGCGCATCGCAGATGCTCACGCACATGTCGATACGGGACACAAGAGGGGCAACGTCGTGATCGCTCTCCCGTGAGAGTGGCTCTCGCACCTCGCTTTGCGGATACCAGAGTCATTGTCGTCCCCGGCGCCGATCGGCCCAGTGCAACCATGCACCCACGCAGACGAGCGCGATGCCGGCATAAAGGATGGCGTGACAGATGAGATGCACGAGGCGCTCATAGCGAAGCGGCCCCGCGACGCAGAGAATCTCTCCACCAAAGATGCACACGACGCCCGCTCACGCGAGCTTGACCGGCATGGGTGATCGGGTCAACGACCACGATCTTGAAACGCTGGCGAACCAACTGGTGCTCCTGCGTCGCTGATCACGACGCCGCGGTCACCGTCTGTCGAATCCGGTTCAACTGATTCAGATGCAGGATGTCGTGCCCGGCATAGAGGTTTCGCATGTGGCCCAGGCTTTCCTCACCGCGCTCGTTGTGAACGCCGACCCGGAGGAGGTCCGCAGGAGTCAGGTTCTGCCACAGCCGAAGATTCGAACGGCGCAACACGGTGAATTGTTCGAGCGCATTGCGGACATCGACCTCACGATAGCGAAGGCGATCCGTCCAGAGATCCTGGTCGTAGCCGATGATCGTTGGACGATCGTGCGCGAGGACCATCCGCAGTCGGACACCCCCGACGAGCTCTGAGTCCGCGAGGTGCGCAAACACGTCACGGATCGCCCACTTGCCCGGCGCCTCGGGAACGGCGAGGATCTGCGCGGGCACGGTAGCGAGGAACTGCTCGAGCGCCGTCGGCGTATTCCGCAGGACCTCGAGAGGATCCTGGTTGGCGAGTAATCCGAGCAGTCCGGCGACGTAGACCTCGGTCTCGGCTGGTGTCGATGATGCAGCGTTGGTGTAGATGCTCATGCCGTATCCTTCTGGGGTCATGCTATCGCAGGGTATGAACGACGGAGATGTGACGATGACATCTGATCGGTGGCGAATGGGACGGCCGCGCGTAGCTGCGGCGCTCGTGCTGGGGATCGCGTTGATGCAGTCAGCGGTTGCAAGCGCTGAGCGCATCACGGTGCTGTGCTCCAACGGATTCAAGGCGGTGCTGCAGGAAGTGGCGCCGCAGTTCGAGAAGGCAACGAAGCATGAGGTCGCCATCAGCTACAGCGTGTCGGCGGAGCTGAGACGACGAATCGAAGGCGGCGAGCGTTTCGACGTCGCGATCCTGACACCTGGCCTCATGGACGAGATGATCAAAGGCGGGCACATCTCTGCCAAGTCCCGCGCCGTGCTCGCGCGCTCGCCCGATGGCAATCGCCATTCGCCGAGGTGCGCCGAAGCCCGACGTGCGTACCGTTGACGCGCTGAAAGCGTCGCTGCTCGCTTCGAAGTCGATTGCCTTCGCGAAGGAGGGCTCCGGCGGTGTGTATCTGATGGGGCTTCTCAAGCGGCTCGGCCTCATCGAGCAGATGACGCCGAAGTTCAAACCCGTCACAACCGGCGACGACGTGAGCCAGGCGGTGTCGCGCGGCGAGGCAGAGTTGGGCGTGCTGCCGTTGAGCGAGATCCTGCCGGTGCCGGGAGTCGAGCTGGCCGGCACCTTCCCGGCGGACGTCCAGGACTACACGGTGATGGTCGGCGGCGTCAGCGTCTCGGCCGACCAGAGGACCGCAGTGAAGGCGCTCATGGCGTTTCTGACCTCGTCAGGCATCAATCCCGTGATCGAAAAGAAGGGAATGGAGCGGGGCAAGAGGTAGGCAGTAGGCAGTAGGCGGAGGCAGCAAGCGGTAGGCAGTAGACCGTAGACAGTGGCACAATTGGCCCGGCTCATAAGGGGGTCTGGAGGGCGATGCGGCGACTCACCTCGATCCTGGCGCTCTTCGTCGGCGGCTGGATTGCCACAGCCGTCTCGAGCGTCGAGATCCGGGCGGGTCAGGCGCAGCGTACCCCAGCGACAACGCCATCCTCGCCGCAGGCGCTCGTCGATCAGTACTGCATCACCTGCCATAACCAGAGACTCCGCACCGCGGGACTCGCACTCGATACACTCGACCCCGCGCACCCGAGCGCGAATCCTGAAGTCTGGGAGCGCGTGATCGGCAAGCTGCGCGCGCAATCGATGCCGCCGCCGGGGCGGCCGCGTCCCGATGCCACCACGTACCGAACGATCGCGACGACGATCGAGCGCGACATCGATCAGGCGTGGGCCGCGCATCCCAAGCCGGGACGCATCGGTGCCGTGCACCGGTTGAACCGCACCGAGTACACCAACGTCGTTCACGATCTGTTCGCGCTCGACCTCGACGTGCGTCCGTTGCTGCCTGGCGACGAAACGGCAGACGGAAGCTTCGACAACCTGGCCGACGCGCTCTCGATTTCAACCGCGCATCTCGAGCGCTATCTCTCGGTCGCGCGCCAGGTCACGCGCACGGCAACCGGACTGCCGCCGACGAGCCCGCGCATCGAGACATTCGACATCCCGATCCACGTGCTCCAGGACGACCGGCAGAGCGAGGATCTCCCGTTTGGCTCGCGCGGCGGCATAGCGATTCCTTACAACTTCCCGGTGCAGGGCGAGTATCTCGTCAAGGTTCGACTGCAGCGCCAGTATCAGGACTACCTCAAAGGCATGGGGTGGCCACAGCAGCTCGATGTGCGCCTCGACGGAAAGCTGGTGAAGCGCTTCACCGTCGGGGGCGATGCGAAGGGCCGGCCTGCCGCGCTCAGTTATGCGGGCGATGGTGAGCCTGGCTTTGCCGGCGATCCCGAGTGGGAAAAGTACATGCAGCTCACCGGCGATGCGGGTCTCGAGGTGCGCGTCACTCCCGACGCCGGACCTCACGTCGTCGGCGTGTCCTTCGTTCGTGAGTTGTGGGAGCCGGAGGGACTTCCACATCCGCCACAGCGTGGCCGCACGATCGCCAACGACAACGTCTACATGGGCTACGCGAATGTGGGCACCGTACAGATCGGCGGCCCGTACAAGGCGGCTGAGGCCGCCCAGAACACCCCGAGCCGCCGCGCGATTTTCGTGTGCCAGCCGCGATCGCAGTCGGACGAGCACGCGTGCGCAACCACAATCCTCTCGACGATTGCGCGGCGCGCGTATCGGCGACCGGTGACGAAGGCTGAAGTTCAGGGCCTGCTCGAATTCTTCGATCAGGGCCGGCAGGACGGTCGCAGCTTTGACGCCGGCATCCAGCTCGCGCTGGAGCGAGTGCTCGTCGATCCGGACTTCCTGCTTCGCGTCTATCGCGACCAGTCGGCGGCAAAAGCCGACGCGTATCGCCTGAGCGATCTCGAGGTCGCGTCGCGATTGTCGTTCTTCCTGTGGAGCAGCGTGCCCGACGATCACCTGCTCGATCTTGCAGAAGGCAAGCAGCTCGCGCGTCCGGCAGCGCTCGAACGCGAAGTACGCCGAATGCTGGCTGATCCACGCGCGACGCGCGCGCTCGTGGACGGATTTGCCGCACAGTGGCTGAACCTTCGCCGCGTGAGCGAGGTGGTGGTCGATCCCGATCGATATCCGACGTACGACGAGAGCCTGCTGCAGGCATTCGAGCGAGAGACCGAGCTCTTCATCGCCAGCAACCTGCGCGAGGACCGGAGCGTCGTCGAACTGCTGAACGCGAACTACACGTTCGTGAACGAGAGGCTCGCGCGGCACTACGGCATCCCCGGAATCTACGGCAGTCGCTTCCGGCGAGTCGCACTCCCCAACCCCGAGCAGCGAGGCGGTCTCCTCGCGCATGGATCGGTGCTGGCGACAACCTCTTACCCCGATCGCACGTCTCCAGTGCTGCGCGGCAAGTTCCTGCTGAACAACATCCTCGGCTTGCCTTCACCGCCGCCACCGCCAGGCGTGGACACGAACCTCGCGGAGGTCAAGCCGAACGTGACGCCACCGACGATTCGTGAGCGGCTGGTACAGCACCGCACGAATCCAAGCTGCGCGAGTTGTCACTCGGTGATCGATCCGCTCGGTTTCGCGCTCGAGCACTACGACGCGATCGGCGCATGGCGCACGTCGGATGAGTCGGGCCGGCCGGTGGATGCCGCCGCATCGACCCTCAGCGGCGCACAGATCGACGGCCTCGCCGGCCTACGCGGTCTGCTGCTGGCGGAGCCCGAACAGTTCCCACGAACAGTCACCGAGAAGCTGATGGCGTACGCCCTCGGCCGTCGTCTCGAGTACTACGATCGTCCCGCCGTGCGAGCCATCGTTCGTGATGCGGCAGCGAGTGACTACCGCTGGTCGGCGTTGATTGCCGGCATCGTCAAGAGTCCGCCGTTCCTGATGCGAGGAGACGAGCAATGACGTTTCTCACCGGAAAGTCGCTGCCGCGACGCACCGTCCTTCGCGGGCTTGGGGCATCACTCTCGCTGCCGCTCCTCGACGCGATGCTTCCGGCGTTCGCATCGCGGGCACACGCCGCGACAACACGAGCCCATCGGTTCCTGGCCTTCTACGTCCCCAACGGCATGGCGATGGAGTACTGGACGCCCAAGGGTGAGGGACGCGACTTCCAGCTCTCGCCGATCCTCGAGCCGCTTGCGCCGTTCAGGAATCAGATGCTGGTGCTCTCGGGCATCAATGCGAGCTGGAACTACATCCACGCCGGCGCGTCGGGATCGTTCCTGACTGGCACGACACGCGGCGGACGGAACGAAGTGGAGATCCTCGCCGACGTCTCAATGGACCAGTTGCTGGCGCGCCACTTCGCGAACGAAACGCAGGTCGCGTCGCTCGAGCTCTCGATGGACGCACCCGCCAACGCGGGCGCCTGCACCGGCATCCTGAGTTGTGCGTACACGCACACGATCTCGTGGCGCAGTGCCACGCAACCATTGCCGATGGAGTACAACCCGCGCGCGGTGTTCGAACGTCTGTTCGGCGACAGCGGCAGCACAGGGCGAGCGGAGCGAGAGGCGCGACTGCACCAGCAGAAGAGCCTGCTCGACTCGGTCAACGCGAAGCTCGCAAAACTGCGGCAGGAGCTCGGCGTGCAGGATCAGGCGAAGGTCGAGCAGTACACCGAAGCCGTTCGCGACATCGAGCGCCGAATTCAAAGAGCCGAGCAGCAGAGCAACGTCGAGCTACCGACGCTGGAGCAACCGCAGGGTGTGCCGCCAGTGTTCGAGGATCACCTGGCGCTCATGTTCGACCTGCAGCTGCTCGCGTTCCAGTCGGACCTCACACGCGTCATCACCTTCATGATCGGCAAGGAGCAGAGTGCACGCCCCTATCCGCAGATCGGCGTGCCCGAGGCGCATCACCCGTTGTCGCATCACAACGACGTGGCGGAGATCATCGCGCGGTTGTCGCAGATCAATCGCTACCACACGGAGCTCTTCTCGAAGCAACTGGCGAAGCTCCGCGCAACGCCCGATGGCGACGGCTCACTCCTCGACCACATGACGATCATGTACGGCTCGGGGATCTCCAACAGCACACGGCATTCGGGCCAGAACCTGCCGCTGATGCTCATCGGCGGTGGTGCAGGACGCCTCGACGGCGGACGGCATCTGAAGTACACGGACAAACCGTCGATCGCGAATCTGCTCGTGACGTTGATGGACAAGCTCGACGTGCCGGTCGAGAAGATCGGCGGCAGCACCGGCAAGCTCCCGCTCGATTCGTTGGCTGGAGTCTAAGGTGGTTGGTGGAGCTTGGGAGTTGACCTCACGTCTGATACCCGTCGTGCTCTCTCTGGTGATGATGGGCGCTGCGGGCGTTGACCGTCCGCTGATCGACGCCGCGAGAAGCACCGACCGTGAAGCGATTCGTCGACTGGTGCAGGAGAAGGTTGATGTCAACGCCGCCGAGCCGGATGGCACGACCGCTCTGCACTGGGCTAGCTATCGAGACGATGGTGAGAGCGCCGATCTTCTGATCAAGGCAGGCGCGAACGTCAACGCCGCAAACGATCTGGGTGCGACGCCGCTGTGGACCGCCAGCCTCAACGGAAGCGCGACGATGGTGCGGCGGCTGCTGCAGGCCGGAGCCAACCCCAACGCCGCTCTTCTGCTTGGTGAAACGCCGTTGATGGTCGCCGCGCGTTCTGGCAATCCGGATGTCGTCGAGCAGCTGCTTGCGAAGGGAGCGAACGTCAACGCGCGTGCCGCCCGAGGGCAGACGGCGCTCATGTGGGCCGTCTCACAGACACATCCGGATGTCGTGAAAGTGCTGCTCTCGCACCGCGCTGACGTCCATGCGCGCTCTGAGAGCTGGCGCCAGATGGAAGCCGTCTCGCCGCATGGCGCCCCTGAATACAACCGCGAGATTCCGTACGGCAACAACACACCGCTGATGTTTGCGGCGCGCGTCGGCGACCTCGCCTCAGCGAAGCTTCTGGTCGCAGCCGGCGCGAACGTCAACGATCAGGATGCCTGGGGCATCAGCGTCGTGACACTGGCAGCACACTCGGGTTTTCTCGATCTCGTGGAGTTCCTGCTCGACAAGGGCGCAGACCCGAATAAGTCGACGGCGGGTTTCACCGCGCTCCACGAAGCCATCATGCGCCGCGATGAGCCGCTGGTCCGTACGCTCCTCGCGCATGGCGCCGATCCTCAAGCTCGCCTGCAGGCATGGACGCCGACCCGGCGGCAGTCGAGCGACCTCCATTTCGAACCCGAACTCGTTGGCGCCACGCCTTTCTGGCTTGCGGCTCGCTTCTCGCAGCCGAACGTGATGCGCCGGCTCGTCGAGCTCGGCGCCGATCCATTGTTCGTCCATCGCAGCGACAGAATCGTGGACGGCAAGGACGGTCGCGCCTACGACCATAAACTCGAAGCGACTACCGCACTGATGGCAGCGGTCGGCATGGGCGGCGGCGGGACCGCATGGGTGCCGCCGGACCGAAGTCAGCGTGAGGCGCTCATGCTCGAGACCGTGAAGCTCGCGATCGATCTGGGCATCGACGTCAACGCGGTAAACACCGACGGTCGGACCGCGCTCGACGCTGCGAAAGCGCTGAAGTTCGAAACAGTCGTGACCTATCTGGTTTCCAAAGGCGCCAAGCCTGGCAAGACCGACAAGAAGGAAGAGCCGGCCGCGCGCTGACGCGACTCTGATCGCCGCGAGACCGCCGCTCCTCGCTTCAGCAGCCATTCACCATCGCTACGATCGCGCCGAACGCGAGCGCGACGACTACTAGCGCCGCAATCGGTAGACCCGCTCGCCGTTTCTCAGGCACCGGCGGCACAAACTGCGGCACCGACATGACCGCGGTCGTCGA
This sequence comes from uncultured Acidobacteriota bacterium, assembly GCA_963818645.1. Taxonomy (GTDB): domain Bacteria; phylum Acidobacteriota; class Vicinamibacteria; order Vicinamibacterales; family UBA2999; genus Gp6-AA40. Next base: position 23,377 of record CAWFTF010000007.1, read on the forward strand.
CGATGTGGATGTCACTTCGATCGTGCTGAGAGCGATGGCCAGATCGTGCATGCCCTCAAACCGTCGCGCGGGATCCTTGTCCACGCAGCGGCGGAGTACCTGCTCGAGCGGGAGCGAGACCTGCGGGTTGCTGCTGCGTATATCGGGGAGGTCGTTACGCAGGATTGCGGACATTGTCTCGGGAACGGTCTCGCGAACGAACGCGCGCCGGCCGGTCAGCATCTCGTAGAGGACGACGCCGAGCGCGAAGACGTCGGTGCGGCGGTCGACAATGGCGCCGCGCACCTGCTCTGGCGACATGTATCCGGTCGTGCCGAGCACGAGACCTGGATTCATTCCTGGTGGCGATGTCGGCACGACGCTCGAGACGACGCCGCTGGTCTCCTGGTCGATCAACCTGGCCAGGCCGAAGTCGAGGAGCTTGACGCGCCCGTCCGCCGTCACGAACACGTTGTCTGGCTTCAGGTCGCGATGGACGATGCCGTTCTCGTGAGCGGCGGCCAGGCCGTGTGCGATCTGAACGGCGAAGTCGAGCGCGGTGCGCACCGGGACGGGTCCGCTGCTCAGTCGGTCGCGCAGCGTCTGACCGTCGAGCAGCTCCGACACGATATAGGGCACGCCGTCGTACACGCCGACGTTGTACACCGCGAGGATGTTCGGGTGATTCAGCGCCGCAGCGCCTCGCGCTTCCTGCTCGAAACGCTGAAGCCGGCCGGGATCGGACGAGGCGTTCGCGGGAAGTACCTTGATCGCGACGTCGCGCCCGAGGCGAGGGTCGCGGCCGCGATAGACCTCGCCCATCCCTCCCACGCCGAGCAGAGAATAGATTTCGTAGGGACCGAGATGGACACCGGATGTGAGCGGCACGTCGAGAAAGGCCTACGAAGATGCTACGCGAATCCGGCGCGGAGGCTGAAGCCTCCGCGTTACGGAGACGGCGATGCGCCGATGGGGACCAGGCGCCTCAACTCCTCGAACCAGTTGATGACGACACTGACCTGCGTGGCGGGCGGCTCGGGTTCGCTCGGTGTGATCATCAGAAAACGCCGACCGTCGAGGGAGACGTCGTAGCCAGAGGTGCCAGTCCCGGTCGGTTCGAAGTCGCTCCGAAAAAGCAGGCGCGGTACACCAGCCGCGAACGTCGGTTGGAATGTAATCGACACCGACATCACGGCGTCGCCGTTGCGATAGAACAACTCGCGGGCGTCACGCGACCAGACCGGCTCGTTCCCACCGTCGGTCGAAATCGTCCACTTGCCGCCCGGGCCCGGGAATGGCTGGACGTAGACCTCGTTGCGCCCTGATTCGTCCGACACGTAGGCGAGCCAGTGTCCGTCGGGCGAGAAGTGTGGATTGGTCTCGATGGCGCGGCGTCTTGAGAAACACCTGGGGCGTGCGAGTTCCGTCGAGCGGCATCACCCAGATGTCGTAACCCAGCACGGGATCGACGGCCGCATACGCCACTCGCTTTCCATCAGGCGACACTGACACGGGCGTCTGCAGATTGTCGCTCGTCGTCAGACGTTCCTCTTGATCGCTTCCGTTTGCCGCTTTCCAGAAAAGGTTTCGCGAGCCTTCTCGAGTTCCGCGGTATACGACGCGCGCGCCGTCCGGCATCCACGCAGGCGCCTGGCTGCTCACGCCTGCCGCCGTAAGCGGAGTCAACGTGGCGCGTGCAAAGTTGTACGTCCACACGCGTTCGGTCGATTCCTCGCTGCTGACGGCGACTTGCTGACCGTCGGGTGAGATTCGCGGATCGTAGTACGGCCGCGGCGCCGCCGACAGCGGCTCGACCTTGCCTTCGCGATCGACCCAGGCGAGACGCCGTTCGTACCGATGCGGATGGCTGGGCACGTACGCCATCGTGCCAGCGTCGGATACGGCGAACTGCGCGCCTTCTGCTCCGCCCTCCCAGACCTGCTCGGCCAGCGTCACCGCCGGGCCGCCTGTCACCTGGAGCCGCGCGAGATCGAAGGGCAGCGCCATCAGGTTCTGTGCGCCGTCGCGGTTGTAGACCAGATGGCCGGACGACACGTAGCGGCCGCTGCTGGCGCCCTGCGCCAGCACGCGCCGTTCGCCGGTGCCGAAGACATGGAGATGCAATGACTTCTCGTCCCACCCGGGACCAACCCACACCGTAAAGAGCAGGCCCTTCCCGCCGGCCAAGGCCTGTGGCCAGCGATGACCCACCTCGCCTTTGCTGCGATCCAGCTTGGTGACCTCCTCCGGCGTGCCCCCCGACGCGGACACCTTCCAGATGCCGGCAGTGTTGGACGGCACGAAGTAAATCGTGTCGTCCGCAGCCCAGTCTCCGCCCATGCCACCGGGCGCATCGCACAAGACTTGCGCGGCGCCGCCCGCCGCTGGAACTCTCTTCAACTTGCCTTGAGCAAAGAAGGCGATCCACTGCCCATCGGGAGAGAAAAATGGAGAGTGCGCTCCGTCGGTGCCAGCGATGGGCTTCGCCGCGGTGCCGTCCATCATCCTCAGGAACAGTTGTGTGGCAGCACTCCCCTGCGAGGCCACATACGTGAGTTTCGTGCCGTCAGGAGAGAGGCCGAGCGCCGGGTACGCCTTGCGATCGAGCTCACTCTCGGGCGGCAGTGCGATCGCCACACGAGCAACAGGTAAGGCCGCCGCGACTGTCGCGGGCTGGCGGAAGTGCACCACGCTCAACGTGACCAGCGCAACGGCCAGCACAGCCGCCACTCGCCACGGCGACGATGGTGACACTCTGGCGACCCACTCATCGCTGTGGGTTGAACGGGATCGTCCACCAGCAGTCGCCGATCGCCGATCGCTTGCAGCCGTCGCCTGGGATCTTTCTCGAGACAACTGCGCAGCACGCGGCGAAGACTCGACGGCGTCGCGGGCGGCAGTGCGTTCCACGACGGCTCCGTCTTGAGCACAGAGGCCAGCGTGTCGGAGACGGTCTCTCCGGGATGAAGCCGCTGGCCCGTGAGCATTTCGAAGAGCACCACACCAAACGCCCATACATCGGCGCGATGATCGACCGGCTTTCCGCGCGCCTGTTCCGGACTCATGTACGCGGCCGTCCCGAGGATGACGCCCATCTGCGTCATCGCGGGAGTGGTGATGGTCGGCGACAGCGATGGGTCGCTCGAGCCCGGCGCCCCTTCCATCGCCTTCGCCAGACCGAAGTCGAGCACCTTCACCGTGCCGTCCGGCTTCAGCGCGACGTTGGCGGGCTTCAGGTCACGATGGATGACACCTCGTTCGTGCGCGGCCTCGAGAGCATCAGCGATCTGGTCGGCGATGGCGATGGCCTCGCCGAGCGGCACTGGCCCTTGCGCGATGCGATCGGCGAGCGTCTCTCCCTCGACGAGTTCGAGGACGAGCGCGTGAACGTTGGTCGAGTCCTCGAGGCCGTAGATCGCCGCGATGTTCGGGTGGTTGAGTGACGCGAGCACCTGCGCCTCGCGCTTGAACCGTGCGATGCGCTCGCGATCGAGCGTGAAGGCGTCGGGCAGAACCTTCAGCGCCACGTCGCGTCCGAGCTTGGTATCGCGGGCGCGATACACCTCGCCCATGCCTCCCGACCCGAGCGGTGCGAGAACTTCGTACTGCCCGAGCCGAGTGCCGGCGGCGAGGATCATTCGGTGTCGCTGACTCTACTCTGACAGGGGAGGCGGCGTCTCTACTTCCTGTGGAATCACGCGTGTGAATTGACCACGCTGCAAGCAGCTCACGTCCTTTGCCACCGCGACCGGTCACCTCGTATTTGGTGGTGCTGATCGTCTGCTCTGCACCTCGGCTCGTCTCGACACGCATGATGTCGCGGTCGCCAGTCGATGCGATGAACCCGAGCACCCGATCTTTGCCACTGAGCTTGATGAGAATGACACCCTTGCCAGGGCCGGAGAGATAGTTCACTTCATCGGCGCGGCACAGGATGGCCCGGGCCTCCTCGGTCGCGGCGATCACGATCTCGTCCCCTGAGATCTTCGAGACGCCCACGACTTCGACGCCCTCCGACGGACGGGCGAAGCGGCGTCCGGCTCGTGTGCTTGGCTCGACGAACGAGTCCAGCCCGAAGCGCAGGCTGTAACCATCGCTCGTGACCGCGATGGCGTGGACGCGCGGAACCGCGCCTTCCTTCTTCGGCGTGATGTCACCCGCCACGCGTGGATCGAGACTCACGCCAGCGATCACTCGTTCCTGGTCGCGCAGCTTGAACAGCTTCTGCACCGGCTCGCCGTAACCGGTTGACGCCGGCACATCGATGATCCTCGACGTATACGCCGCGCCCAGGTTGGTGAAGAACACCACGGTCGCGCGCGTGCTTCCCGGCAGCACCGCCAGAACCGAGTCTCCCTCGCGCAAGCGTGTCGTCGAGAGGTCGCGCACTTCCTTCTGGCGCTTCACCCATCCGTCACGCGACACGATGACGACGTTGTCTTCTTCGACGATGAAGTCGTCCTCGGTGAAGGCGACGTCTTCTTCCGATTCGATGAGCGTGCGGCGTTTGTCGTTCTTGCCGTACCGCTCCTGGATCTCGCCGATCTCGTCGCGGACGACCTTCCAGCGCCCATCCTCGTCTTTGAGCAGCGAAGAGATCTGCCGCGCGCGCTTGCGCTTGTCGGCCAGCTCGTTCTGGATGACCAGGATCTCGAGCCGCGCCAGGCGATAGAGCTTGAGCTCGAGGATCGCGTCGGTCTGTTCGGCGTCGAGCTCGAACCGCTTCATGATCTTGGCCGCCGAGTCGGCCTTGCCGTCCGACTTGCGGATGATGCGGATGATCTCGTCGAGCGCGTCGAAGACCTTCTCGAAACCCTCGAGAACGTGGACGCGCTTCTGGAGCGACTCGAGCTCGTGCTCGAGCCGGTTGGTGACGACCTCGAGGCGGAAATGGAGGAAGTGCCAGAGAATCGCCTTGAGATCGAGCCGCTCGGGGCGTCCGACTTCAGCGTTTTCAGTCGGAATCAGGCACGTCAGGTTGACGATGACGTTGGTCTGAAGAGGCGTGTTCTTGAACAGATACGCCATCACCATCTTGGGATCGGCGTCCCGCTTCAACTCCAGCGCAATCCGCACATCGTCGGTCGAGACGTCCTTGACGTCGAGGAGCGGCGGGAGCTTTCGTGACAGCACGACCTCGGCGATCCGCTCGACGAGCGCGGCCTTGTTCACCGCGTAGGGAATGCTCGTGATGTAGATCGTCTGACTGCTGCGCGTCTCCGGACCCTCGTCCCACGTCGCGCGCAGACGAACGGTGCCCGACCCGGTCCTGTAGATCTCCTTCAGCTCGTCGGGCGAGTTGAGAACCTGCGCGCCCGTCGGAAAATCCGGGCCCTTGACGTAGCGACACAATTGAACGCTGCTCAGGTCAGGGTTGTCGAGCAGCCTGACGAGAGCCGTGCAGATCTCCGACAAGTTGTGCGGCGGCACGTTGGTCGCCATGCCGACGGCGATGCCGGTGGTGCCGTTGATCAGGAGATTCGGGAGTCGCGCTGGAAGAACGACCGGCTCGGTTTTCGTGCCGTCGTAGTTCGGGCGAAATGGCACGGTGCTCTGCTCGATCTCCGTGAGCATCTCGTCCGAGATGCGCGCGAGCCGGCATTCCGTGTAGCGCATCGCGGCGGCGCTGTCGCCGTCGAGCGAGCCGAAGTTGCCGGACCCATCGATGAGCGGATACCGCAGCGAGAACGGCTGCGCCATGCGCACCAGCGTCTCGTAGAGCGCGGCATCGCCGTGCGGATGGTAGCTCCCCATCACGTCGCCGACGACCTTCGCGCACTTGCGGTGCTTTGTGTCGGCAGTCAGGTTCTGCTGCCACATCGTGTAGAGGATGCGGCGCTGCACCGGCTTCAATCCATCGCGCACGTCAGGAAGCGCACGCGAGGTGATGACTGAGAGCGCGTAGTTGAGGTAACGGCTCTGCGCGGCCTCGTGGAGCGCGACGCCCTCTGCGCCACCTGGCGGCGGAGGCGGTGGAGCCGCCGTCTGATCGTCAGCGAGGTCGAACAGCGAGGGCGATGATTTACGCGATCTCTTCACAGGCTCTCGGCTTTAGGCTCTGGGCTTTGGGTGCAAGGTTCAGCCGTAATAGTACGGTACCTTGATCTGGTCATGTTCACTCGGAAGACGGTTTCCTTTCTGCGCTCGCTCAAGCGCAACAACGATCGCGAGTGGTTTCGGGCACACAAAGAGGACTACGAGCGGCACGTGCGCGGACCGATGATCGAAGTGCTCGCACGGTTGACGGTTGACATGCCGTCGTTCGCGCCGGAGCTCATTGCCGATCCGAAGGTCTCGCTCTTTCGTCCCTATCGCGATACCAGGTTCAGCAGCGACAAGTCGCCGATCAAGACAGCCGTCGGCGCACGCTTTCCCTCGCGCCAGTTCGCGCGCGGAGAGGGAGCAGGACTGTATTTCGAAGTCGCCCCGGGCTGGGTCTGGATCGGCGGCGGGATGTATATGCCATCGTCCGCCGACCTCAACGCTATTCGCGAAGAAATCACCTCGTCGCACCCGCGGCTCCATCGGCTGGTCACGTCGCCAACGTTCAAACGTGCCGTCGGCGAGATGACCGGTGAGCGACTGACGCGCGTCCCTCGGGGCTACGTGAAGGATCACCCTGCCGCGCACTACCTGCAGTTCAAGCAGTTCCTTGGAGCCAGCGAGTACGAGGCGTCCTTCGCGACGAGCCCGGCGTTTTATCGGGAGTTGCTGCGGGTCTTCAAGGCCGTGACGCCGCTCGTGAAGTTCCTCAACCAGGCACTGCTCGATCGCCTCACGCAGGGACCGATCCTCGTTGACGAAACGACGCCGCGAGATCGGCGGCGAAGCGCGTCGCTTCCGCAGGCGGCAGCGCCGATGTGGTAACCCGGATCGCGGGCGGACTCTGGACGCGAAATCGTTCACCCGCCGCCACCGCCCATCCTCGATCGGCGAGTGCCTGAACTGTCGTCGTTTCTTCTCGAACGGGAATCCACACGTTGAAACCTGAACGCCCGTGCGCCTTGATTTCATGCGCCGCTAACGCCTCGATCAAGGCGTTGCGCCGTTCGGCGTAGACATCCGCTGCTCGGGCGAACAGGCGGCCGCTCGATGGATCCGACCAGAGCGCCAGCGTCAGGTTCTGCAGCAGGTGACTCACCCATCTCACGTTGACCGTCTGCCGCCGCTGCAACCGTCCAATCGTGATCGCATCACCGGTCGTCACGGCGACGCGGAGATCCGGCCCCAGCCATTTCGACGTGGACCTCACAGCTGCCCAGTGCTCCCGGCCCTGCGTGAGCGTCGCGAGCGAAGCACCTGCAATCGTCGCGGCATCGTCGATCTCGATCAGCAGTGCGCGAGGACGATGATGGAGGATGCGACGGAGATCGGATGCGCGCCTTTCCGTGATCGCGGCGCCGGTTGGATTCTGCGCCCGCGATGAAATGACGACAGCGGGCACTCGCGGTCCCAACGCGCGCTCGAGCGCTTCCGGCCGCGGCCCTTCATCGTCGATCGCAAACGGTGCCGGCACGAGGCCGAGCGACGCGAGCAGGTCGAGGAGCGCGGGAAATGTCGGATCCTCGATGGCAATGTGGTCGCCGACGCGTGCGTGTTCGCGCAGCAGGCGCTCGATCGCGTCGAGGCTTCCACTGGTGATCGCAACGGGACCCTCCGCGATTCCGTCAGCGGCGAACTCGCCGGCCGCGAAAGCGACGAGAGCCGAGGAGTCAGCCGGTCCACCGTACAACTTCGTGTCGGGATCGATGCTTCGAAGCGCCGGACCCAGCGACGGAAGGAGAGCCGGGTCAGGATTGCCGGTCACCAGATCGACATGAGCGCCGCTCGATCTGGCGCGGTCGATCGTCGCGGGAGCACTCCGCGCGTGCGCTCGAAGGACCGTGCCTCGACGGCCGCTGCCCTTCGCGAGCCCGCGATCACGGAGGAGGCGATACGCCGATGCGACCGTGACCGGGCTGACCTTGAGGGTTTTGGCCAGGTCGCGAATCGCCGGCAGGCGATGCCCGCCTGCGAGTTTTCCAGACTGAAGCGCGGCTTCGATTGCTGCGGCAATGGTCGCGGCGCTGTCGCCGCGGATGACATTTCGTAACATGTCTTAAGTATTTTTGTACTGTAACATATATGATCGGACAGAGCCCGGAACGCCCGAACTGCGATCGCGCGACCATTCGCCTCGGCCTGGGCCACAATCTAGGCGTGCACGGTGATCCAGCAGAGGCGTATCGCACTCGTCTGTCTCAGCGACGCGCCACCCACGAGCGGCTGACGCAGATCGACCGCCAGTTCAGCTACGCCCGACTGGGCGTGTTTGGGTTGGGCGTTCTCATCGCGGTAGCCGCATGGCAACAGGTGCTGAGCAGTTGGCTGCTCGTCCTCCCCGTCGCCGCCTTCATCGTCCTCGTCCGCAGGCACGAGCGGGTGATTCGTCAGCGCGACGAGGCGGCGAGGGCGATCGCGTTCTACGAACGCGGTCTGGCTCGAATCGAGGACCGCTGGCCAGGCACGGGCGAGCCAGGCGATCGCTTTCGCGATGACAACCACCTCTACGCGAACGACCTCGACCTGTTCGGCCATGGTTCGCTGTTCGAGCTGCTGTCGATCGCACGCACGCGGGCCGGAGAAACGACGCTCGCACGATGGCTGACATCGCCGGCTGCCCCTGCCGACATTGCCGCCAGGCAGGAAGCCGTCGCGGAGTTTGCTTCGCTGCTCGATCTGCGCGAACAGCTGTCGATGGCCGGCAGTGACGTCGCGGCCGGCGTGCATGAGACCGAACTCATCAGCTGGGCCGAAGAACCAGCGACGCTCAGACCGCCCGTGGCACGGTGGATTGCCGCCGCGCTGACCGCGTCAGTCGTCGTGACCGGGATCATGTGGCTGTCAGGCGGCAACGAAGGCCCACTGCAGATCGCCCTCGCCATCCAGGTGGGCTTCGCCTGGCCGATGCAACGACGCGTCGAGCGCGCGCTGCATCGCGCGGCGGCTGCGGCTCGCGACCTGGACACCCTCGGACACCTGCTCGAGAAACTCGAACAGCAACAGTTCTCGACTCCACGCCTGCGATCGCTTCGTCAGGCGATCGACACCGGCGATGCTCGAGCATCGTCCGCCATTCGCTTTCTGCACCAGCTGGTGGAGATGCACGACTGGCAGCACAACTTGATCTTCCTGATCATCTCGCTCCCCTTCCTCTGGGGGACGCACCTGGCGTGGGCGATCGAAGCATGGCGCGCGCGACACGGGCGTCACATCCGAGGGTGGCTCGAGGCGGTGGCAGAGTTCGAGGCACTGTCATCGCTGTCTGCTTACAAGTTCGAGCATCCGCGCGATCCGTTCCCGGAGATCGCGACGAGTGACGCGACAGCACTATTCGATGGGCACGAGCTCGGTCATCCTCTCCTGCCAGAGGCTCGATGCGTGCGTAATGACGTGCGCATGGACGAGAGCCATCGCCTGTTTGTCATCAGCGGCTCCAACATGTCGGGGAAAAGCACGCTGCTTCGTACCGTTGGCATCAACGCGGTACTCGCACAGGCTGGCGCCCCCGTCCGAGCCGTGTCGCTTCGACTGTCACCGCTGCAGGTGGGCGCGACGCTGCGCATCCAGGACTCGCTCCAGGAAGGACGCTCGCGTTTTTACGCGGAGATCACGCGCGTCCGCAAGCTCGCCGACGTCTCAAACGGATCGACACCGTTGCTCTTCCTGCTGGACGAGCTCTTTCACGGCACGAACTCGCACGACCGGCTGATTGGCGCATCAGGCGTCCTGCGCAGTCTGCTGGATCGCGGCGCCATCGGGCTGGTCACCACTCACGATCTTGCGCTCACGTCGATCGCGCGGGCCCTCGCGCCTCGAGCCGTCAACGTGCACTTCGAAGACTGGTTCGAGGGCGGCGAGATCCACTTCGACTACCGCATGAAGTCCGGCCCGGTCACGCGAAGCAACGCCATCGCTCTGATGCGCGCAGTGGGACTCGATGTGCCAGGGGAGTCTGACGATGCAAGAACAACCTGAAGCGGCGGTTACGTATCAAAGCTACCTTCAGCTCGACAAGCTCCTGACGCTGCAGACTCCGCGCTCGCAAGGACCCGAGCACGACGAGATGCTCTTCATCGTGATTCATCAGGTCTACGAGCTGTGGTTCAAGGAGATGCTGCACGAACTCGATCACGTCGCAGCGCTCTTCAGGAGCGACAAGCCCCATCGCGCGCAGCACACGCTCAAACGGATTCTGACGATACTCAAGGTGATGGTGGCGCAGCTCGACATCCTCGAGACGATGACGCCGCTCGAGTTCCTGTCATTTCGTGCGCGTCTTGAAGCCGCGAGCGGATTTCAATCGAACCAGTTCCGGCAGATCGAGTTCCTGCTTGGAGCGAAGAACGAAAGCGCGCTCGCTCGCTTCACCGAGGGAAGCCCGGGACGCATCGCGCTCGAGCGCAGATTCCTCGCGCCGACGCTCTGGGACGCCTTCCTTCACTACCTGGCAAGAGAGAAATATCCAGTGCCCACGGGTCACCTGACTCGCGACTACTCGCGGCTGGTCGAGCCGACGCCAGAGATCCAGCAGATCCTGCTCGATGTGTATCGGAACGACACGAAGAGCGCGGAGATTTGCGAGCGGCTCGTGGACCTCGACGAAGGGATCGCCGAGTGGAGATACCGTCACGTCAGGATGGTGGAGCGGACGATCGGCAGCCAAGCCGGGAACAGGCGGCTCACGTGGAGCCGCCTATCTGCAATCGACGATCGGGCGAAATCTGTTTCCCGATCTGTGGGAGATCCGTTCGCGGTTGTAGTCACTGCTTGCCGAGATGCTCGACGAGGTAGTCGGCGAGGATGTCCACCTGCTTCTCGTCTACCGGCGCGCCATATTCCATCATCGTGACGACGATGTCCCGCCACTGTTTGCGGTCGTAGTAGCCGCGGAACTTCGTCACTTCGCTGAGATCGTGACACGCAGTGCACGAGGACACGAGGATCTTCTTCCCCTCACCATCCGGGAGGTCTTCTTCCGGCCCCGCCGCTCGTGTGCCGGACGGAACCGAGAGGATTGCCATCGTCAACGCCGCCGCACCAATGCCGAGAGACCAGAGTCGAGAGACCAGAGTCGGGCGCCTAACTCGTGCCACGCGCCACCCACGTGATGTTGCGCTTCGGCGATTTGCCCACCTTGATGCGCGTGATCTCTTTTCTCGCGGCCACGTCGATCGCGACAACGGTGTCGGTGTTCTCGGTCGCGATGTAGAGCTGCTTGCTGTCGGGCGTGAACGTCACCCAGTCGGGACGACCGCCGAGATCGACGTAGCCAGGCAGCAGTTTCAGGTCAGGCAACGAGTACGCATACACGCGCGCGTTCGGCCGACTCGTCACCCACAGCGTCTTTCCATCTGGCGCGACACCGAGGCCGTGCGACGGCGATGCGTTGAACGGACCCTTGTCTACCTTCTCCGGCGGCACGTCGTTCGGCAGCTCGATTCGCGCGACCTCTTTGCGTTGCGCAAAGTCCACGACCGCGAAGCCATGGAAGTCGGAAAGCTGGACAAAGATTCGCTTCGTCGATCCGTCGGCGTTCGTTTCGAAGGCCATCGGACGAACCCCTTCCTGGAACAGCGTCCACGCCGGCTCCTCCGTCTTCTGGTCGATCACTGTCATCAGCTTTCCGGCGATCGATCCCGCGACGACGTACTTGCCGTCGGGCGTGACGTAGACATTGTGAATGCCGCCCTTCATCGGGATGCTCTTCACTTTTTCGAGCGTGACGGTGTCGATGACGTCTACAGCGCCTGGCGACGAAACGATGCCGACGTAGACCTTGCGGCCGTCGCGGCTGATCGAGATGTTGTTCGGGCGGCCGCTGAGCGGAATCTTCTTCGTGAGCTGCAGCGTCTTGCCGTCGACGACGTGGAGCGACTGCTCGGCCTCGCTGCTGAAATACAGCCGGCTGCCGTCCGGCGCGCCTGCCGCGCCATGGTTGATCGGTACGCCCGTGACTTCACCGACGATCTGATTGGTCGCCGGGTCGATGAGATGGATGTTGTTCCCCTGCGAATTCGTTTGAATAATGCGGACCTGCGCCGCGACTGGAATAGAAGTCGCCAATATGAGCGCGGACAGCAACAGCCTGCGGCAAATCGCTGCGTTCATGATGCCTCCTGGGTGCTCGGGGAGAGTAACACGGGGGCACGGGATCTCGGGATTCGGGATTCGGGATTCGGGAAAACAGGACTGTAGACTGAGGACTGGAGACCGAGGACTGGAGACCAAGGACTGACAGAGAATCCCCTCGCGCGGCACTACTCGCGATTTCGAGTCGGTGAGCGGCTGCTGCTCACAGGCCACTCGCACCAGGCGTGGCCGGACGTCGGGTTCGACGCACAGCAGCGCGCCTGGCTCGATGCCGCTGAGTTCGTCGACGACAAATGGGAGCGAGCGGCCGTCGAGGCCGAAGCAGTGCGCGCGGGCTTCGCTCGACTCGTCGGCGACAACGCAGAGAACATCGCGCTCGGCCAGAACACGCACGAGCTTGTCACGCGCTGGTTGTCTGCACTCCCTCTCTCCACCCATCCGCGCATCGTCACAACCGACGGCGAGTTCCATAGCATCCGGCGGCAGGTCGATCGAATCGCTGAAGAAGGCGTCGTCGTCATCAAGGTGCCCGCTCGACCTGTTGAGACTCTGGCAGAGCGCGTCATCGCGTCACTCGATTCGCGAACAGCGTGTGCGATGGTGTCTACCGTGCTCTTCGAGACGGCCGAGATCGTTCCAGGCCTCGACCTTCTTGCCGCGGCATGCCGGCGTGAAGGTGTCCCGCTGCTCCTCGATGCGTACCACCAGCTGAACGTCCTGCCCTTCGATCTCAATCGATCGACGCTGAACGACGTGTTCGTGACGGGGGGCGGATACAAGTACTGCCAACTCGGCGAGGGCAATTGTTTTCTGCGAGTGCCACCTGAGAGCCGACTGCGGCCGGTGCTCACCGGTTGGTTCGCGGAGTTCGACACGCTCGAATATCCGAGCCAGAAGCAGGTCGCCTACGGCGAAGGCGCTGCGGCCTTCGGCGGTGCGACCTACGACGTCACGTCACACTACCGAGCAGCGGCGGTGTTCGCCTTTCACGAACAGCAAGGTCTGACGCCCGACAGGCTGCGAGCGATCAGCCAGCATCAGGTCGGTCTGCTGAAGACCGAGTTCGAGCAACTCGACGTCTCTCCCACAACCGCGCGCGTGGAGCCGATGCCCGACGAGCGCCGCGGCGGCTTCCTCGCGATTCGAGCGGCATCCGCGAAAGACATCGTCCATCGCCTCCGCGAGCGCGGCGTCCATGCCGACGCGAGAGGCGACATCCTGCGAATGGGACCGGCGCCGTATTTGCGGGATGATCAACTGCGCGACGCCGTTCGCGCGCTCGGCGAGACGTCTCCGGCTCTGAGACTCGGCGTCCCTGCGGTGCGATGGGGCGACGGCGCGACGGTGCGATGGTCCAGTGCGATGGTCCGAAGGTACAGGTCCGCGGGTCCAAGCGTCGCCTCGCCGTACCGCCGGACCGTCGCACCGTCGCAGTGCACCTCGCACCGTCGCTCCATCGCCCCCTCGGACCGTACCTGCCTATAGCCGCAGGATCTTCCCAGGATTCATCCTGTTGTCCGGATCGAGCGCCCGCTTGATGGCCTTCATCACCTCGACGGCCTCGCCGTGCTCTTCCTCGAGGTCGGCCATCTTGCCCATTCCGATGCCATGCTCGCCGGTGCACGTGCCGCCCATCGCAATCGCGCGCTGCACGAGGCGGCGATTCAGCGCCTTGATCTCGGCGAACTCTTTGGGATCGTCGCGGTTGAACACGAAGTTCAGGTGGAAGTTGCCGTCGCCGACGTGGCCGACGAGCGGCGCGTAGGCCTGCGATGCCTGCAGATCGCGCTTTGTCTCGACAATGCACTCGGCAAGCTTCGAGATTGGCACGCACACGTCGGTCACCCACGAGTGCCCGCCTGGACGCATCGCGCGTGAGGCTGGAAGCGTGTTGTGCCGCGCACGCCACAACCTTGTGCGATCCTCCGTCGTCGTGGCCCACTCGAATCCGGCGCCGCCATGTTCGGCGGCGATCTCCTGCACCGACGTCGCGTGCTCGCTCACACCGGCCTGACTCGTGCCGTGAAACTCGAAGAGCAGCGTCGGCTTGACCACATGCGAGAGGTGCGAGTAGTGATTCACGGCGTCCATCATGACCTCGTCGAGCAGCTCGATTCGCGCCACCGGGATCCCGAGCTGAATCGTCGTGATCACGGTCTGCACCGCACCCTCCAACGAGTCGAACGCACAGATGGCTGCCGACACCGCTTCCGGCAGTCCGTAAACGCGCAGCGTGATCTCGGTGATCACGCCGAGCGTGCCTTCGGATCCGATGAACAGCCGCGTCAGGTCATAACCGGCCGATGACTTGCGCGCGCGGCCACCCGTTCGAATCACGCGGCCATCGGCCAGCACCACAGTCAGCCCGCGCACGGTCTCGCGCATCGTCCCGTAGCGCACCGTCGTCGTCCCCGACGCGCCCGTTGCAGCCATGCCACCGATGGTCGCATCGGCTCCGGGGTCAACCCAGAAATAGACGCCGGTGTTGGCGAGCGCCTTGTTCAGCGATCGATGCGTCACGCCGGCTTCGACCGTGACGTCGAGATCCTCCACGTTCACGCTGAGCACGCGATTCATGCGTGAGAGATCGATGGAGACGCCCCCTTCGAGTGCGTTGACGTGACCTTCGAGCGATGACCCAGCACCGAACGGCACGATCGGCGCACCCACGCGAGCGGCGGCTCGAACGACCTCGCGTACTTCGTCAGTCGAGAGCGGATAGACGACGACGTCGGGGACGCCGGACGGATGCCAGGACTCGCTGTGGCTGTGGTTCTCGAGCTCCGTCGCGTTGGTCGTGCACCGGTCGCCAAGGAGAGACTGGAGCTCGGTCACGAGGGAAGCGCGACTCGCCTGATTGAGTCGAGAAGACAAGCCGTCTTACTTCTTTCTCATCAAGCCATCGACGCTCCAGATACCCGCGCCTCGGGCGGACATGTAGAGAAATGCGAAGCAGAACATCGCCGCACGCTCGCCCATGTTCACGATCGGGAGTGGGCTCTGAGGGAAGTGCGCGATGAAATAGGCCGCAGCCATCTCGCCGCTGGCGAGGAACGCGGCGGGTCTGACCAGGAAGCCAGTCATGATGAGCAGGCCGCACACCGTTTCGATCACACCCGCGGCGCCGAACATGCTCATGATCGGCGCGGCCTGCCCGCCAAACCAGCCCGCGAGCTTCTGCATACCGAACATGAAAAAGATGAGGCCGAACACGATGCGGAACAGCGCATAGGCCATTGGAGCGTATCGTTCTGGAATCATGATCCTCCTCAGTCGTGGTCCCGGATTCTACCCGGCTTTCGTCGGCTGCCGGAAGCCATCCGACGAGAGACGCCGCACGAGCCACGCAATCACACCGTAGCTGCCAATGAGCAATGCGAGTCCAAGTCGCACGCTCGTGTACTGCGCCACCAGGCCGATCGCCGCCGGCAGCACCATCCCACCGATCTGCGCGAGCGTGAGCAAACCTCCAAAGAGCGCACCGGCGTTCCCCTGGATGCGCTCGCCGGCAAGTGCCAGGCACGTGGGCATCACCAGCGCGATGCACATACCTACGACAAACGGACCGAACATGACTACAACGGGCGACGGAGAGACGACGAGAACGAGGAGCACGAGCGCGCTCAGCACCGCACTCCGTTCGACCGCGATCTCTTTCGCGCGATCGACTCGATTCGAGAACAACGCGCGCGACAGAATCAGCCCCAGCCAGTGCGACGACAACACCCACGTCGCCACCGATGAACTCAAACCCGATGCGCTCACGAAGCTCGACGTCCAGCCAGCCATCGATGCTTCGTTGCCGCCACCGAGCATGATGAGCAGCAGGAACAGCGCGAATGCCGGTTGCTTTGCAAACTGACGCAGCGCCGTGATGGGGTCAGACCCCTTCCCACGGCTTCGCTGCGGTAGCGCAATCGGTAACAGGCCTGACAGCGCGACGAGCGCCGAGAGCACACCTCCACCCACGACGACCGCTCGCCAGGACACGAGATGCGATGCCAGCACGGTCGCCGTCGGCATCGCGATTCCGCCGAGGCCCACCATGATCGCAATGCCGTTCATGCGTCGGCCGCGTTCCCCGGGAAAGAGCTCTGACGACAGCGCGTTCGACGCCGTGTTGATGCTCGCAGACGCGAGCCCCAACGCGAACAGCGCGGACGCCGCGAGTAGCGCGCTCGACGCCGTCGCGAACATCGGCAGACAGAGCGCCACGAGCGCCGACGACACGATCAGCGAGGCACGCTGTCCCAGTGCATCGACGAAGGGACCGGACAGCAGGCTGCCAAACAACAGCCCGGTGAAGAGCGTGGAGATCAGCAGACCACGATCGGCAAGCGTCAACCCGAACTGCTGAACCGTTTCCGGCAGACCGAGCACGGTGCCGGGCAGCCCGAGAATCATCCCGAACACGAACATCCCGGCGCACGCGACGGCGTAGAGACGCTCGCGGGGTGACGTCACTGCGGAGGCGGCGTAGCGGTCTTGCGAGAGGGGTTGAAGAACGGCGTGCGGACGACAGTCGCACCCACGAAGTGGCGAGTGCCCTCGACGGTGATCTCGAATCGCAGGCGCGTGCCCTCCGCGTGGCGCGGCGTATCGAGGCACGCAATCGCGATCAGGCGTTTCAGCGTCGGTGACCACGTCGTCGTCGTCGCTCTCCCAACCTGCCGCTCGCCATACCGCACGGGCACCGGCGTCCGCGATGCCGCTGCTGGCGCCACCGGAGGCAAGCCGACACGTTCGTAGATGGCCTCGACGTCCGACCAATCGATCTCGAGGCCCACGATCTGCCGGCGTGGCGCTCGTGCAGCCTCACGCAACGCCGATCGCCCAATGAATGCGCCCTTGTCGAGATCTACGAGGCGACCGAGACCGAGCTCGAACGGCGTGTACTTCTGATCGGCGATCGTCGCCTTCTTGCTTCCAACGAAATCCACGTCGATGAGCAGCAGCCCAGCCTCGACGCGCGCGACGTCGAGCGCCAGCATCCCTGCCGGCAGCACGTCGAAGGCCCGGCCGGCATCCACGATGGCATCCCACACCGTCAGTGCGCTCTCAGCCGGAATCCAGATCTCGTAGCCGAGATCTCCGGTGTATCCAGTTCGCGAGACGTCAACAGCGACGCCGCCGATCCGTCCGCTCGCCACCCGGAAATACTTCAATCGATCGATATCGACGTCCGAGCAGCGCCGCAGCACCTGCGCTGAGAGCGGCCCTTGCAGCGCGAGTGCCGCGAGACTCTCCGACACGTCGTCAATCGTGACGTCGAGACCGTGCGCGTTCTGCGTGAACCATCTGAGGTTGGGCTCGGCCGCCGTCCAGCGGAAGCGCTGCTCCGCGAGCCTCGATACCGTTCCATCGTCGATGACGTGACCGTGCTCATCGCACCACGGCGTGTAGAAGACCTGGCCCACCGCCATGCGTTCCACGTCACGAGTGATGACGCGATTGACGAGCGTCGTCGCGTCGGGCCCGGCGATGACGTACTTGAACAGCGGAGACACGTCGATCAGCGCGGCGGCGTTTCGGATCGCGTTGTACTCGTGCTCGTGGTGAGCCTCGTACGCGCTGACGGTGTAGTACCCCGACCAGTCGCGATAGTTGAGCGACTCGCACAGCGGAAACGTGCGCGCATGAAACGGCGTACCGACGGGCACTCGCGGATTATATGGGAGCGTCGATCAGGCGTTCGGCAGACCAAGGAGCTGCGGACCGTCCGCGGCGCGAAACGCATCCAGCGCCTCGCGCTGCCGCTCTTCGGCGCGGCGGACAATGTTCCGAAAGTCTGACGTGGCGCGGAGGGGATCCAGGTTCGGATAGCTGACGAGTGCGGATGCTGGATAGAACCCGGCCTCGACGCTTCGCTCGAGCAGCTCGAGCGCACCGTCCCGATCGCCTGCCAGCGCGAGCGCACCGGCCCAGTGGAAGAAGCCTTCTGGATCACGGAACGCGCGGTCGACCAGCCCTCTGACGTGCGCGATCACGTCCTCCCACCGCTCCTCGAAGGCCGAGATCATGATGTCGAGCGCGGTCCGCAGCTGCGGGTGAAGATCCTTCGTCACAAACGGTCGAATCATCGCGAGCGCTTCGTCGACGCGCCCAAGTTGATGAAGCGCCGACGGCCGGGCGATCGACGGCTCGGACCGATCGACGTCAAACGCCCGTTGCCATTGGCCCATCAACAGAAACGTCTGCGCCACGCTGGTCGCGACTGCCGCATCAAGGCGATGCGCACGCTCGTATGCCGCCACTGATGCCTCGAGCAGCCCACAGTAGCGACAGGCGTGAACCAGTCCGGCGAACAGCTCCGGTTCTGACGGGGCATGACGCACGCGATTGAGCAGCCGGACCATCGCCTCGCGAGCATGCCCCTCTTCGACCTCGACGTGAGCGTAGAGGTGATGGGCGAGCGACAGATCGCCGTTGATCTCGAGGGCGCGCTCAATGGCCTGCTTCCCTCGCGTTGTGTTCACGGACGCGGTCGTCGGATCGCCGAACTTGCCGATCAGCCTGTAGCAACGTCCCAGCCTGGCCCATGCCGGCGCGAACTGCGCATCGCGATCCACCGATCGTTTGTAGAGATCGAGCGCCTCCGACCATTTCGAGGCAGTGAGCTGCAGCTGATTGGCGCGCAAGTACAGCTCGTACGCCTCGGCATCGGCCGGCGTGTCGCGACTGATGCGGTCCTGATCCCGGCTCGACAACGAGAGCGAGAGCGAATCGACGATCTGTTTTGCGAGTCCGTCCTGCAGCAGGAAGATCTCGTCTGTCGGCGACTGCGACGTGATCGCGCGCATCAACGTACCGGAGGGCACCTGAACGAGTTGCGCGGTAACCCGAACCTGACCACCGCTGCTCAGCATCGATCCCAGCAGGACGACGTCAACGTCGAGCGCCTTGGCAACGGCCGCAAGGTCCGGCGTGTCGGTCGCGTACTTGGATGCAGCCGCAGTCGAGCGGATGACGACCGAAGGAAGTCCGGACAGCGCGGAGCTCACGGCATCTGCCAGGCTGAACGCCAGAAAGTCGATGGATGGATCCGGACGCAGGATTCGGAACGGCATCACCACGAGGCGCGTCATCGGTCGAACCGGGGAGATGCTCGCGGAGTCGATCGCCAGCAGCGCCGCACGCAGTTCCTGCGCAAACGCAGCCGCGTTCTGATAACGGTCGTCAGGGTGCTTGCGTGTTGCCCGATGAATCACACGGTCGAGCGCGACGATCCCGGACGACCCTCCCAGCGCCGCAGGCTCGTCTCTCGTGATGGCGCGAGCGACAGCAAACACAGAATTGCCATCGAAGGCAGGCTTGCCGGACAACATCTCGTAGAGGACGGAGCCGAGCACGAACAGATCGCTGCGAGCGTCCGCGACGCCGCCATCGATCTGCTCTGGCGCCATGTACCGCGGAGTCCCCATCACCACACCTGGCATGGTCAGGTCTTGGCCGCTTGCGTCGAGCGCTCCTGCGACGGGACGCGCGAGACCGAAGTCGAGCAGTTTGACGCCGTGTTGAGCGAGGAAGATGTTAGACGGCTTCAAATCGCGATGGACGATTCCCTTCTGATGAAGGGCACCAAGTGCTGACAACACCGAGAGTGCGATCTGACCGGCTTCGTTCGGACGCAGCGGTCCGCGCGCCAGGCGAGCGCTGAGAGGTTCGCCATCGAGCAGTTCCATCGTCAGGAACAGCTCGTCGCCCTCGGAGTCGATCTCGTAGAGCTGGCAGATGTTGGGGTGGCTGACGCTCGCAGCCGTCCGAGCCTCACGCCACAAGCGCTCGCGCTCCTGGCCAGCTTGACTCTCCGGCCGCAGACGTTTGATCGCGACCGGACGGTCGAGCCGCTCGTCGTGAGCGGCATAGACGATACCCATGCCCCCCTCGCCGAGCTTGCGAACGATGCGATACCGACTGGAATTCACGCCGCCTTCCGTCCTCGAAACATATCTTGGGACGAGGGCCGTGGCAAAGACGTTCCGCGCGTCAGGCGCGGCCGGCGAACTCGCGCGTCTCGCTGTGGACCTTCACCTTCTCGCCTTCCTTGATGAAGAGCGGCACGCGAATCTGAAGGCCGGTCTCGAGCGTGGCTGCCTTGGTCACGCCGCCAGACGCGGTGTCACCGCGAATGCCAGGCTCGGTCTGGGACACCGTCAGCTCCACGTGTGGCGGGAACTGGATGGCGATCGGGTTGCCGTTGTACTTGAGGATCTGCACAAGGAGGTTGTCGACGAGCAGCTCGCGATCGTCGCCGACCGTGTCGCCGCTCAACGTGAGCGTCTCGTAGCTCTCCTGATCCATGAGATGGAAGCCCTCACCATCCGAATACAGGAACGTCGCGGAGACCTGCACCAGGTCGGGCTCGGCGAACTTCTCTCCGGCCTTGAAGGTCTTGTCGAACACCGCGCGGGTCAGCAGGTTCCGCATCTTCAGGCGCACGAGGGTCTGGCCGCCGCGCGCCGTCGGCCGCGAGACCTCGAAGTCGACGCAGACGTAGGGCGCGTTTTCGAACTCGAAGAACGTCTTCCGCTTGATCTCGATGGCTTCTATCAGGCTGGGCACATCAAGAGTGTATCGGAGCCGCGCCGGCCGGTGCGTCCCGGTCGTCGATCTCGCTCTTTAAATGACTGACCACTTTGATGTTAGCTCGCTCGCTAACATTTGCCCTAGGATGGCCGCGGGATGACTTACGACGCCATCGTCATCGGGGGCGGACACAACGGCCTGACCACCGCCGCCTACATGGCCCGAGCCGGACGCAAGGTGCTGGTCCTCGAACGCCGACATGTTCTGGGCGGAGCCGCGGTCACTGAGGAGGTCTTCAAGGGCTTTCACTTCTCCGTCTGCTCTTACGTCGTCTCGCTGCTTCGCCCCGAGATCATTCGCGAGCTCGATCTGCCGGCGCATGGGCTCGAGATCCTCCCGCTCGACGGCACGTTCACGCCGATGCCCAACGGTGACTACCTGTGGCGCGTGAACGACCACGCGAAGACGCGTCGCGAGATCGCGCGGCACTCGCGTCTCGACGCCGAGGCCTACGACGAATACGGGAAAGCCATGATCGAGATGGGTCGCTTCGTTCGACCGATCCTCGGCATGCTGCCTCCGGATCCGACCTCCCTCGATCCGAGAGGACTCAAGCAGCTGCTCTTCCTGCTGCAGCGGTTTCGTCGCCTGCCTCGCGCCGATCAATACAACCAGATCCAGCTCATGACGATGAGCGCCGTGGATTTTCTCGACCAGTGGTTCGAGACCGACGTGCTCAAGGCCACGATGTCGGCGTCGGGCATTATCGGGACGTTCCTCGGCGTGCGATCGCCGGGAACCGCCTACGTGCTCCTCCATCACTACATGGGCGAGATCGACGGCGCGTTCCGTTCGTGGGGATTTGCTCGCGGCGGGACCGGAGCCATCTCCAACGCCATCGCGAGCGCGGCGCGCGCCGCGGGAGTCGAGATCCGCTCGCAGGCCGAAGTGGCTCGCATCCTCATCACGGGCAACCAGGCGCACGGCGTCGTGATGAAGAACGGCGACGAGATTCGCGCGCGCGTGGTTGCGTCGAGCGTCGATCCTCGCCTCACGTTCCTGCGATTCATCGAGCCGGGCCACCTGCCCGACGAGTTCGTCGAAGACGTGCATCACTATCGCTTCCGCGGTTCGTCGGCGAAGGTGAATCTCGCACTCGACGCGCTGCCCGACTTCACCTGCCTGCCCGGACCGGGCACCCATCTGCGCGGGGCGATCTCGATCTCGCCCAGTGTCGACTACATGGAGCGCGCCTACGACGATGCGAAGTACGGACAGTTCTCACGGCGTCCCTACATGGACATCGTCATTCCGTCGCTGACCGATCCGCGGGTCGCTCCGCCTGGCAAACACGTCATGTCGTGCTTCGTGCAGTACGCGCCGTATCACCTGAAGGAGGGGACCTGGGACGATCAGCGCGAGGCGTTCGGCGACACCGTCATCAACACGATCGCGGAGTACGCGCCAAATCTTCGCAACATCGTGCTGCACCGTCAGGTCGTGACGCCGCTCGATCTCGAGCGCGAGTGGGGCCTCTCTGAAGGCAACATCTTTCAGGGTGAACTGACGCTCGAGCAGTTGTTCTTCCTGCGGCCGGTCGCCGGCTGGGCGCGCTATCGGACGCCGGTCGACGGCCTCTACATGTGCGGGTCCGCCACGCATCCCGGCGGCGGGATCATGGGCGCACCCGGACGCAATGCGGCGATGACCATCCTCGCAGAGACGCGCGCGTGAGCGGATCCACGCACGACGTGATCATCATCGGCGCCGGCCACAACGCGCTGGTCGCTGCCTTCTATCTCGCAAAAGCCGGTCGGCGTCCTGTCGTGCTCGAGAAACAGCCGCACGTGGGTGGTGGCGCGGTGACGACCGAGATCCATGAGGGCTTTCGATGTCCGCGCTTCTCACACGAGGTTCTGCTCGACGAGCGGATTGTCGATGACCTGAATCTCGAGCGACACGGCGCCGAGTTCATCACGCTCCCGGCGCTCGTGTGCGCGCCATCCCCTGATGGTGCGCCCCTCGTGCTGCACGACGACTCTGCTGCCGACGCCAACGGCCTTCGCCTCTTCAACTCGAAGGACGCCGACGCCTACGTCGAGTTCCGTACCTCTGTCCAACGACTGGGCGCCGTGATCGGTACGACTTTCGACTCGCCTCCTCCGGATATCGACCATCCGAACGCCCAGGATCTCTGGGGTCTCCTCAAGGCAGGCCGCCGCTTCCGCTCGCTCGGCTCGCGCGACAGCTATCGACTTCTGCGCTGGCTGCCGATGCCGATCGGCGATCTCATGATCGAGTGGTTCGGCAACGAACGGCTGCGAGCGCTGCTCGCCGGACCAGGACTCTCCGGCACGATGCTCGGTCCCCGTTCGGCCGGCAGCTCGCTGGTGTTCCTCTTCCGCGAGGCCTGCCGCCTTCGCGCGGGTGGCCGATCGCTGCGCGTGCGTGGAGGGCCTGGTGCGCTGACTGCCGCGATCGCGGCGGCGGCGCGCGAAGCCGGCGCCGAGATTCGGACCGGCGTGTCGGTCGAGCGCATCCTCGTTGCGGACGAGCGCGTCACCGGCGTCGTTGCAGGCGGGCAGGAGATTTCGTGCGTGACCGTGTTGTCCGGGCTCGATCCGCGGAGCACCTTCCTTTCTCTCGTCGACCCCGCCGCCCTGGCGCCGGAGTTTGCCACGCAAATACGCAACTATCGAGCGTCGGGAACGGTGGCGAAGATCAATCTGGCGCTGTCATCGCTGCCGGCGTTCCGAGGCGTGTCTGACCCGAGTGCCTTGGCCGGCCGCATTCACATCGGACCGGAGCTCGACTATCTCGAGCGCGCGTTCGATTGCGTCAAGTACGGCGAGGTCTCGACGCTTCCGTGGCTCGACATCACGATTCCGTCGATCGTCGACACGGAACTGACGCCCAGGGGCGCCCACGTTGCGTCGATCTACACGCATTACGCGCCATTCGCGCCTCGAGGCGCGTCTCCGGACGTGGCAAAGGACGTGCTCCTGAACAACACCCTGGGAACACTCGACACCTACGCGCCAGGAATTCGGGCCCTGGTCGTCGGTGCGGACGTCCTGACGCCGGCCGAGCTACAGAAGGCGCTGGGGCTGAGCGGGGGCCACATGTTTCACGGCGAGCTCGCGCTCGATCAGCTGTTCACGATGCGGCCAATCCTTGGCCATGCCGGCTATGCCGGTCCGATTCGTGGGCTCTACTTGTGCGGAGCGGGCACCCATCCCGGGGGATTCATGACAGGGACGAGCGGACGGCTTGCGGCAGGAGCGGTAGTCAGGCACGGTTCTGCCTATTCTCGGTAATCCAATCGGCCGATTCGATCAGTAGGTAGCAACATGCGAGACACAGCTATCGCCGCGGTGTTACTCGCGTTTCTTGCTGGTCTGGGTACGACCGCTCAGGCCCAGGCCCGCCGGGGCGGCGCCCCTGAAGCCACTGGACCAGGTGCGGCTCCTCGCAGCAACGCCTCCATCGTCGGCCACGTGCTGACACCCGATTCCAACAACCCGGTGCGTGCCGCCGCCGTTGTGGCCATGAGCAGGAACGGCCGCCGTGTGTCCACGACGACCGACGAGAACGGAGCCTACCAGCTCGAACGCCTGACGGAAGGCGAATGGCTGGTGACCGCATCGAAGGGCGGATACGTCACCTGGCAGTTCGGTCAACGGAGGACGTATCAGACGCCACCGCCGATCGCACTGAAGCGGGGCGAGCGCTTCACCGCTGATATTCCACTCACTCGCGGCGGCGCAATCTCCGGACGCGTCTACGATCCCTCGGGCGACGCGCTCGCAGGCTTACAGGTCCGCGTGTATCGCGCGACGATGGAACAGGGGACGCGGCGGTTGAAGGCGGTGGGCGTTCCCGACATGACCGACGATACGGGCTCGTATCGCGTCTACGGCCTGCCGCCGGGCGACTACTACGTGGCGGCGAGTCTTCGCGTCGCCCCATACGATTCGATCGTCGAGACGACCTACTCACCCACCTACTTTCCGGGCACCGGCAGTCTGTCAGAGGCGCAGCGGATCAAGCTTGGACTCGGCGGCGAGGCATCAGCCACGTTCCCGCTACTCTCACTTCGATCCACTCGAATATCAGGCGTCGTGCTGAACGGTGCTGGCGCGCCTGCGGACGCATTTCTCAATCTCGTCTCGGAGGGATCGGAGCTTGGAGTGCCGACCGGTGCCGGGGGCGTGACCCGATCCGACGGGACGTTCACGCTTGCCGATGTCTCGCCCGGGCGCTACGTTCTGAAAGCGACGCTGCGCGGTGATGGTCCTGACGAGTCCGCTTCACTGCCCGTTGTCGTCGACGGCGATGAATTGACCGGCGTCACGCTCGTCACGGGTCGTCCGGCGACGCTGCGCGGAACGATCGTCGCCGATGCTGGTGTCTCGCGCCAGCTTCCGGGAAACCTGAGGGTCGTCGCTTTCTCCGAGCGCGAGAGCAACACCGTGCTCGACAGCGGCGATGGCGTGAAATTCGAGATCGGCGCATTGAGCGAACCGTTCCGGCTGATGGTTGACGAACTGCCAGAAGGCTGGGTCGTGAAGTCGTTGACCGTGGGCGACGTGGACGCGCTCGACAGACCGATCGAACTGTCGCCTGGTCAACAGGCGACCGCACGAGTCGTGCTCACAAACCGGGTGACCGAAGTCAGTGGCATCGCGACGGCAGCCGATCCGACCACCGCACGATCGATTGTCGTGTTTCCGGCGAACTCGGAGAAGTGGGGACATCGTTCCCGATACGTTCGACTCGTGGATGCCGATGCCGACGGACACTTCGCGATCGTCGGGCTGCCGCCGGGAGAGCAGTACCTCGCCTATGCAACCGACTATCTCGATGGCGGCGAGCACCTCGATCCCGAATTCCTCAGCGCAATCAGAAACGCCGCGGTGCCGTTCACGCTCGATGACAGCGAGAAGCGCACGCTCGAGTTGACGGTGGTTGAGCGATGAAGACGGTGCGTCGCGTTCACTTCGGTGTCGTGCTCGGCATCCTCTTGCTGCTGCCGTGTGCCGATCTCGCGGCCCAACGGCCACGACGAGCCGCCGCGCGCGTTGACCCGATGACCTCCAGCATCAAAGGGCTGGTCACGGCTGCGGACACGGGCGCGCCGGTTCGCGGAGCCGAGGTCAGGCTCTCTAGTCGCGGGAGCTACAACCGCCTGGTGACGACAGATGCAGACGGAGCCTACAGACTGAGCGATCTTCCTGCGGGCGAGTACCGACTCACCGTATCGCGAACCGGGTACACGTCGCTCGTCTTCGGTCAGCACCGGCCGCTCGAAGCGCCCACCACGATCAATCTCAGCGAAGGCGAGACATTTACCGCCAATCTCGCGCTCACTCGTGGCGGTGCGATTCGTGGGCGCGTGATCGACCAGTTCGGCGATCCGATCGCAGGCACACGCGTGCAGGTGCTGCGTTCGCGCATGGTGCGCGGGCAGCGTCGCCTGCAGAGCATGGGGCCGGGGGATCAAACCGACGATATGGGTGAGTTCCGTGTGTACGGACTGCCGGCCGGCGACTACTACGTCACGGCCAGCACCGGTCTTGCCGATGCGGTGAGAAGGGATCCGCCGCTGTTCTTTCCCGGCACTCCAAGTTTCAGCGACGCCCAGAGCATCACGCTCGCTGTGGGGAACGAGGCGGCCGCTGATTTTCAGATATTGCCGATGCGGAGTGCGCGCGTCTCGGGCATCGTGTTCAACGCATCGGGCGCACCCGTGGAGGCGATGGTGCAGCTCGTATCCGAAGCCATCGGCATCGGTGCGTCAATCGAGAGCGCCGGGCCACCACCAGCTTTCATGATCAACGCGGACACCAGTGCGGACGGCAGGTTCACCATCGACAACGTCCCGCCGGGTCCATACGTGCTCACAGCGAACAGCTCGTTCCATGCAGGCGTCATTGCCGGCATCCAGGGAGGGAATCCGAACGCAGGTCCTCCACCAGCGATGCGGGAAATCATGGAACGAGGGCCAGAAACGGCAACGATGTCGATCGTCGTTGCTGGTGACAACGTGTCGGATCTTGCTCTGACGACGAGACGCGGCGGCGTTCTCGCCGGTTCGTTCGTGGCCGATGCAGGAGTCGTGCGACCGCTTCCGAATAGGGTGTCCGCGGAAGTGCGGCCGGCCAAAGGTGGCGACGGTCCGTCGATGATGCAGGGCGGCCGGGGATCCGCGTTCCGATTGGCAGGGATGTCGGGACCGTTCTATCTGGGCATCAACGGTCTTCCCGACGACTGGGCCGTGAGTCAGATCACGGTGGATGGCGTGGACGTGACCGACGAGCCAATCGATCTGAAGGGCCAGACGAGCTCCGCGCGAGTCGTCCTCACCGACCGCGTCACGACGCTCAGCGGCACCGTGCAAGCTCGCGGCAACTCATCGAACTACAGCGTCGTTGTCTTTCCCGACGACATGAATCGATGGAGCTATCCCAGTCGATACGTCAAGACTGCACGGGCCAACGAGCGCGGCCAGTTCAGGATTAGCGGTTTGCCACCGAACGAGCGTTACTCCGCCGTCGCGGTCGATTTTCTGGAAGAAGGCGAGGAACAGGATCCGCAGTTCCTCGAGCGCCTGCGATCGCAGGCCATGACGTTCTCACTCCGTGAAGGCGAACAGCGATCGATCTACCTCGATCCCGATGACGCAATGAATCGGGCGGTCCTGAAGGCCCCCCACAACTGCCTACTGCCTACCGCATACCGCCTACTGCCTACTAACCACCAACCACCAACCACCAACTAAAAATAGTCACTGTGCCAGTAGAAGACGTCCTCGGCCTTCTCAGGGATCCGCACGTCGGCGAGCGGCTTCACCATGAACAGATCGTGGGCAGGAGCCCTGTCCGTCAACGACACCTGAGGAGGAACCGCAAACGCAGCCGGCCACCACGCGCGAATGAGCGGTGCCGGTGCCGACGGTTCGCGCGCGAGGAGGACCTGCAACATCCCGCCGAGACGCGCGCCGGCAGGATCCCGGTCGCCGGCCTCTTCGAGCGTCCACCCATTGGCGTTCTGATGGAGCAGGGCGTACGCGACCGCGGATGCACCTTCCTCGGCGACGACGAACTCGACCTGACGCAGACCCTGCGGACCGAGACCCGCGAGCAGTCGCTTCTTGGATAGCGCGTAGTGAATCGTCGACTTGTCGCGAGTGAGCGCGAATCTGACGCCCGACGATCGAACCTGATGCATCGCTTCGACCGCGGGCAGGTCGCGATCGTCACCGGTGCGGACGAGCATTGCTGGCGCACCATTGCGGCGCTCGACTCGTACCGTCACTTCGTCGATCGGAACCATTGTGAACCCGAGTCGTTCATAGAAGGTGGCTCCGATCTCTGAAAACAATCCGGCCAGGAGTGCGCCTTCCTTACGCTCGATCTCCAGCAGCTGCTCGATGAGTTGCGACGCGTAGCCTTTGCCTCTCTGCAGCGGTGGCGTGAACACCGCGCCGATGCCGGACATCCATCCAACGCGGCCGTCGAGCCGCACGCGATACCGGTAGCGCTTCGCTGTCGCCAGCAATCGGCCGGAAACGTCCACCAATGCCAGTCGCTGAAGATGCGTGCGGCCCCACGGTGTGCGCATCTGCGCCGCGTTCCACTGTGAGTAGGCGCGTTCATTCAGCCCCTCGTTCCAGATGTCGTACGTGAGCCTGGCGATCTGGTCGAGGAGCTGGCCTTCGGCAACAATGACGTTCATGCGGATTGAGGATGAATTGTACCGTCCGTGAGATGCGCGCGGGTTTGTTGTACAAGATGGGCATGACGAAGACCGCCGAAGACCTGCGTTATCCAATCGGCCGCTTCCGCGCGCTGATGCCCGTCACCAGCGAGTTACGCGCTGCGGCGATCGATGCCATTGCCGGCCTGCCAGACCGCATGCGGGCCGCCGTCGCCGATCTCACCGACGAGCAGCTCGACACACCGTATCGGCCCGAAGGCTGGACGGTGAGGCAGGTCGTTCACCACGTCGCCGACAGTCACATGAACGGGCTGATTCGCGTCAAGCTCGCGTTGACGGAAGAAACGCCAACGATCAAGCCGTACGACGAAAACGCCTGGGCGCTGCTGGCCGACATGAAGCTGCCGGTGAGCGTGTCACTGGGACTGATCGACAGCGTCCACGCACGCTGGGCAGCCGTCTATCACGCGATGACCGTCGAGGAGTTCGAACGCGCCTTCGTGCACCCGGAGATCGGTGCCCAGCTCACCCTGGATTGGCACCTGCAGCAGTACGCCTGGCACTCCCACCATCATCTCGCCCACATCACTGAATTGCGGCGCACGAAGGGGTGGTAAGATCGCGGCCGTGGCGCAGGACAAAGCAGACATCGGTGACGCGCTGGGCATGATCGAGACGCGGGGGCTGGTCGGCATGATCGAAGCGGCCGACGCGATGCTCAAGACCGCAAACGTCGTGCTCGTGAGCTGGCAGAAGGTCGACGCCGGCCTGGTCACGGCCCTCATTCGCGGCGACGTGGGTTCGGTAAAAGCGGCGACCGATGCGGGAGCGGCTGCGGCGCGCCGCGTCGGCGAGCTGATTGGCGTCCATGTGATCGCCCGTCCCGCCGACGACCTCGAGAAAATCTTTCCGATCCGGTAGGGTCAGACCCCTTCTCAGTCCTTCACAGCTTTTGCGGCGACGCCGCACGGCGACGTTTGCGCTCGCGCGCGGCGAGCGGCCGCAGCGGCAGTTCCTCTCCAACCATCAGCATCGGCTCGGTCGGACGCTCCATGTTGAACATCTGTCCGTCCTCGGTGCGCGCGTAGAGCTGATCGCCGCTGACGAACAGCGACATCGGACCACCTTCGCCGATCGCCTCGTAGAGACGAATGCCAAAGACCTCGCGCAGCGTGGAGAGCAGACGCCGCAGCTGCGGGATCGAGAACCCGCGCCGGCGCAGGTCCGCCAGCACCTGCAGCTCGAGGACGTCCATCGGGGTGTATCGCCGCTCGGTGAAGCCGCCTGCCTCCGTTCGATGCGAGCGAATGGCCGGCACGAACAAGCGACGCGCGTCCCACCACTGGAGCTGACGAGCACTGAGCCCTGTGAGCACGGCGACCTCGCGTGAGCTGTAATGCTTCTTGAGGCGCATCGGACGTCTCAGGCGTTTGCGAGCCGTCCGGGTCTGACGAGCGCGAGCTCCGCGCGTTCCTTGTCTTCGAGTACGAGGTCGGCCATCAACGCCGCCGTCAACGGTGCGAGCAACACTCCGTTGCGATAGTGCCCCATCGCGTAAAACACCGACGGCATCGTCTCCGAGCGGCCGACGATCGGTAGCTCATCGACCGACTTCGGCCGGAAACCAACGCGGACTTCCTCGAACTGCGCGCGCTCGAGCGATGGCACGAGTTCGATGGCAGCACTGAGCAGTCTTCTGACGCCTTCGGCGGTCGGCCGATCGTCGAATCCGACATCCTCCACTGTGGCACCGACGAGCACGGTGCCGTCGCTCCACGGCACAAGGTAGCAAGCCTGTCCCCAGATCACGTGCGTGGCGGGTGCCTCGTCGCAGCGCAGCTGTACGAGCTGGCCACGAATCGGCTTGACCGGCGGACCAGCTGACGGCCTCGACGGCACTGACCAACTGCCTGATGCCACAACGACGACATCGCTGTCGATGATCCCTTCGTCGGTCGCCACGCGCGCAGTTGCGCTCGCGCCTTCGATGCTGCGAACGGCGCTCGTGATCAGTCGCACGCCGCGAGCACGCGCCGCATCGACGATCGCCTCGGTCAACGCACTTGCCGCGACGTAGCCGTGGGAGGGCACGAGCAGCGCGGACGTGACTCGAGCGGAGAGCGACGGCGCCACTCGTCTTGCAGATTCGCGGTCGAGCAGCGTGTGTTCAACACCGTTCCGCTCGAGGGCCTGCGCATCGTCTGCCAGCACTGCTGCTTCCTGATCGTCCAGTGCGACCTGTAGCGTGCCGTTCCGCTTGTATTCGATCGTTCGACCGGAGTCGCGCTCGACGCGACGGATGAAGTCGTCGTACATCGCCAGGCTGCATGCGGCCAGCTTGCGCAACTCGGGAATGTGACCTTCGATTTGTGGAGCCAGAATCCCGGCCGAGGCACGGGTGGCACCGCGGGCGACGCCGCGGGAATCAATCAGCCGTACGCCCGCGCCGCGAGACGCAAGCTCGTAAGCGATCGCGCTGCCCACGATGCCGGCACCGACGACGGTGATGTTCACATGGGGAATTCTATATGGCTGTCCCCCGTCTCCGGTCCCCTGTCTCCGGTCTTCGCCTGGTTCGAGGTTCTTGTTCGTGACCGGGGACTGGGGACTGAGGACCGGGGACGGATCTAGAACCGGAACTGCATCCCGACCTGCACCTGCCGCGGGCGCTGCGCCATCGTCGGCTGTCCGAAGTAATCGGACAGCAGGTTGCCGCTGTATCCGCCGTAGTTCACGCGGTTGAAGACGTTGTCGGCGGTGACGAAGAGCTCCATCATGTAGCGCGCATTGAACGCAGCGTCGCCCTGATTGCCGGCGCGGCCGCCGCGCCAGCGCCTCTACCGCCACCCTGGCCCTGCGCGTTGGAGGTCTGACCGACTGATGCGCCAGCGCCACCACCCGGTCCGCCTGGCCCCAACCCGCCACCGCCCGGACCGCCCGGTCGGCCACCGCCACCTGGGAAACCGCCGCCCGTGCGCTGACCGCCAAGCGCAAACGCACGACTCACGCGCAAGTTGGTCACGAAGGTTGCGGTGCCACGCTCCGTGTTGCGACCTACTCCTGCCGGACGGTCGTTACTGGTTCCATCGCCGTTGTCGTCCCGTCCGGTCGTAATCGTGTACGGCGTCGCCGACTGTGCGTTGATGTTCACGTTGGCGCGCAGACCAAACACCAGCGGCACGTTGACGGTACCTTGCAGGCGATGGCGCACGTCCTGGCGTGAGTAGCCCCACTCGGCGTCCGGATCGAGGTTATTCGCGGGCAGCGACGTTTCGCTGTCGGTGTGATTCATGACTCGCCCCAGCGTGTAGTTCATGTTCACGAAGATCCGGCGCTGAGGGAATCGATAGTTGCCGCCGAATGTCACACGGTCCGTATCGGCCCGTCCCGTGGACTCGAACTGCGTGACCGTGCCGACGGTCGGGTCCGGCCGGTTACCGAACTCGTCCGGCGCGTTGATGTTGATTGAACGAATCCGATGGCGGCCACGAAGCATCTGGTAGGTGGTCTGGACGCTGAGGTTCTGAGTGAGCTGCCGTTCGACGCCAATCGACGCCTGATGCACCTGCGGCATGCTCAGATCCGGATCGCGCCTGAATGCGACCGCGTGGCAGGATCTGCGCCTCCGTGCCGTTGAGCGGATCCGGATACCCGGGATTGAGAATCAGCAGATCGCGCACAGACACGCCGTTGACGCGCAGCGTCTGGTCGTAGAGGTTCGACGAATACCAGTCGTAGAACAGGCCGTAGCCGCCGCGGATGGCGGTGCGACTTCCCCACGGTGTTGCCGTGAATCCAAGCCTCGGCATCAGATTCAGCTTGTCGTCGACGTGCGACTGCATTTCATTGCGCACGCCGATGCTCACTGAAAACTTGTTGTTCAGACGAATATCGTCCTGCCAGTACGCGCCGAACTGGTACTGATTGAACTTCGTGTTCACCTCGCCGTTGCGCTGCGTGAACGACGTGGGCCGGCCGGCGTCGAACGCCACGATATCGCTGAAGGTGAAGGTGCCCGCGTTGTTCTGCGCGTCGAAGTTGCTGAACTCATCGCCCTCGAGCAGAATGCCGACTCGCATCTGATGCTTGCGGCCGACGTTGAAGTCGAGGTTGTCTGCCAGCTCGAACCCGCGCGAGGACGAATTGTTCCAGACGCCGGCGCCACCTTCGCTGAACGTATCGAGCACGATCACGGCGGGTGCATTCGACAGCGACGCCGCCTGACTGCTCTGCTGGGTGATCTCCAACCGCAGCTCATTCAGTGTCGTCTTGCCGAGCAGCCCCTGGACTTGCGCGCGAACCTGATGATTCGATCCGTTGCGGTCGTACGCGCGCTCCTGGAGATTGAACCCGCCGACCCCCAGATTGTCGGTGGAGTTGTCGCCGCGACGATACTCGACGCGCAGCGTCTGGTCCTTGGTCAGCGCGTGCTCGATGCCAACCGTGACGTTGGTCTGTTCCGACGGACGGAACACGACGTCGCCCATGCGGTTGCCGTTCTCGTCGATCGCGGTGATCGTGTCTGACTGCTGATCGCGGCGTCCATCGACGTTCAAGCGAATCGATGTCCTGCCCTTCACGAGCGGACCGCGAAGTCCCATGTTGAACTGCCGGTTCTGCTCGGGGGTCTCCGTCGTCGCGAACGCGTTGCGCGCGTTCATCTGATCGCCGCGATAGTTCAGGCTGGCGTTGCCGTTCCATTCGACGACGTTGGGTCTGGTGATGATCTCGATCTGCGTGCGGCCTGCATCGTGGTTGTCGGCCGAGAGAGAGTTCGTCCGGAAGCGAATCTGGCGGATCTCGTCGCGCGACGGCAATCGCCCGCCGCGAAACCCATTGACTTGAAATGTGGCGCCTGCCGCTCCGGCCATCTGGGTCAGCACGTCGGCCAGCTCCTCGGGATCGTCAGGAAGCTCGTCGATCTCGGCTTGCTCGAGAGTGGTGGTGAAGGAGTTGCCGCGGCGATCGTCGGTCGCCGCCGTGTCGTTCACGACGACTTCTTCCTGAAAGCCAGCGATCTTCAGCGTGACGGTTTGATTCACCGCTCCGCGGCGGAGCGTCACCTGCCCTTCGTACGGTTCGAATCCTGGAAACTCGACGTGGAGGTGGACGTTACCCGTGGCAAGCGGGGGAGACATCGCGAGCCCGCGATCGTCGCTCGTAAACGTCACGACCTCCCCGGCCGCAGGAGTCACTGTGACGGTGGCCTGGGGAATACCAGCGCCGGTTTCGTCGACAACGACCAGCCGCAGCTGGGTCTGGTTGTTCGCGTTCTGCGCTGACAGCGGCGCCGCAACCAGCAGCGCGAGGAGTGCGAGGAGGATGCGTTTCATTTCGTGAACGTGTTCGCCTTGAGGTTCGGATTGACCTTGTAACTCTTGATGACCCACTCTTCGTTCGTCTCGCCGCTCACACCGCGAGTAATGAGATGTGGGAACTTGATCCCGTTGACCACCTTGTATTCAGCGAGGTGCATCTCGAGGGTGACGGGAGCCCCCTGAGCGCCGCGCCCGCGACGTCCCTGCGCCGCATCAGCGGGCGCGCCTCCTGCCGCTGGCTGATCGCCTGCTGCACGTCCTTCAGGCGGGGCGGCACCTGACTGATCGGGAGCGCCCTGACCACGTCGGCCCTGGCCACCGCGTCCGAATCCGCGCCCGGCCGGCCCCGTCCACGAGAGCATCAGCGGCATGTGCGTCATCGTGTCGACGAACACACGCGTGGCCACGCCGTCCGCAGTCTTCACTTCCAGTACATCGGCACTACCTTCGGGCGACTGTGCGGTGCCGACCCATCGAAACGGGGTGTCGCTCGTCAGCAACAGCGCGATCAGAAGCCTGCTGACTTCACTTTGAAGATTGCGGCGTTGAAACTCGCGCAGACGCTCCTGGGTCTCCGGGGTCAGCGTTCCCCTGCCGTCGGCGCCACCTGCGGCGGCCCCGCCGCCACCTGCACCCTGGAGCCCGCCGAAGCGACCACGGCCGCGGCCGCCAAAGTCGCCGCCGCTGACCTCGGTGAAAAACTCGGCGCCGTTGAGAATCTCCTTGCGATCGATCCCCGTGCCACCACCGCCACCGCCGATCGTCAGCGACTCGTTGCGCCGGAACTTGTCGGGCAACTCGAAGAACATCTCGGTGTCGCCATCGAGCGTGAAGTTGCCATTCGCCCGCTTGGTGGTCCCGTTGACCTGCAGTCTCTTGACGGCTGCGAGCTTGTCTTCACCGCCAAGCGCCGAGCGCGCATCGGCAAGTACGCTGTTGGCCTTGGCTTCTTCCGGCTGCTGACCCGCACGGACCGTCTGAACCCCGAGCGGGAGGCCGGCGAACAGCGCGAAGGCGAAGACAGAGGTAGACACCAGGGTCCGCATAGTCTGATTATTCCTGCGCTTCGAGACGAGCTTGGTTAAGTGAGGGCAAAGAGATTGTTAAGAATGTAAAAGCTTGAAATTCAATACCTTACGGCGATTTATGCATGTTAACATTCGCCCCGTGACGCTGAAGAAACCGTCAGGGACAACGCTCGTTACGGTGGCCCTGCTCATCCTCCTGCCGACGTTGGCCGTGCTTCAGTATCAGTGGGTCGGCCAACTGAGCACCGCCGCGCGAGAGCGCCTTCAGCGCAACGTTCGGATCGCCGCTGCCCAGTTCAGAGAAGCCTTCGACGGAGAGCTCATTCGCGCCGTCCTGAGTCTCCAGGTCGGGCCACAAACTGTCCGCGAGGGCGTGTCCGAGCGCTACTCCGATCGATACAACACATGGCTGAATACCGCCAGCCACCCTCAGATCGTTTCGAACGTGCTTGTCGTCGACGGCGACAGCGGTCAGCTGAGACTCCGGCGATGGAATCCGGACATCGACGCACTCGAGGCAACGGAGTGGCAGCCACCACTCGACAAATGGCGATCTCAACTCGAGCAGGAATTTCGAGACTTCAACGCCGGGCTGACGTTCGATCGACGAGCCGCTCTTCGCGGTGAGGACTCGCTCATCCTGGTTCCCCTGCGCAACCTTGTCGTACCCGCACGCCCAACTCCCGGTCCACAGACCGTCACGCCGGTATTCGGCTTCACGATCGTCGAGTTGAACATGCCGTACATCCGCGAGCAGATGCTGCCCGAGCTCGCGGCCCGGCATTTCACGCACGTGGAAGGCGACGTCTACCGCGTAGCCGTCACGGCGACCGACGATGCGGAGAACGTGCTCTATCGGTCGGATCCGGACGCACCGGTCGATCCGCTTCGTGCCGATGCATCTGCCTCGCTCTTCGGCATGAACTTTCAGGGGTTCCCCTTTGGACGGCCTCCTCGTCCACCGATTGGCGACAGCACTCGCCGCCAAGAGGGCACGCGACTGCGCAGCGAAGAGCCACTGGGCGTTCGCGCCGCGGCACCTGAAGAAGAACTCGGACGCTGGCGATTGCTCGTACAACATCAAAGCGGTTCGCTCGAGGCTGCGGTCGCACGCGCACGCCGGCAGAATCTCGCCATCAGCTTTGGCGTGCTCCTGCTCCTGACGGTGAGCATCGCGCTCCTCGCAGCAACGTCACGGCGCGCGCACCGACTCGCGCGTCAGCAGATGGAATTCGTCGCCGGTGTGTCCCACGAATTGCGCACGCCGGTTGCGGTCATCAGATCGGCCGCCGAGAACCTGTCGCACGGCGTCGTCGACAGCGGCGATCGCGTGAAGCGATACGGTCAGCTTCTCGAGACGGAAGCGCGTCGCCTGGGCGAGATGGTCGAGCGCGTGTTGCAGTACGCGGGCATCGAATCAGGCCTCGCGACCGGCGCACGCGTCCCGGTCGCTCCGACGGAGGTCATCGAAGGCGCGATCGAGAGTTCACTGACGCTGCTCGGATCGGAAGACATCACGATCGAGCGCAACTTCATTCCCAATCCGCCGACGGTTGTTGGGGATGCCGCCGCACTTCGATCTGCTATCCAGAATCTCATCGCCAACGCCGTGAAGTACGGCGGCAGCGACCGCTGGGTGGGCATTCGAGTCGAGCACGGGCGGCAGCGACGCCGTCCCGAGGTGTGGATCACCATCAGCGATCACGGCGGCGGCATTCCGGCATCAGAACTCCCGCACATCTTCGACCCGTTCTATCGCGGCGCTGACGCGGTTGCGCGCCAGGTCCACGGCAACGGACTCGGGCTCTCCCTCGTCAGACAAATCGTTGCCGCCCACGGCGGCCGCGTGACGGTGACGACCAGGGCCGGGGCCGGCAGTTCGTTTACGATTGCCTTGCCATCGGCCGAACCCGATCAGCGGGCGACCGCCGTTGCCAGTCAGTTGCAGACGACGCATTCGTAGCCTGCACGCAAAGACCAAGGACACACAGGACTCGTGTCTCGTCGAATTCTCCTGGTCGAGGACGAACCCGGCCTCGTGTTGACGCTCACCGATCGACTCATGGCCGAGGGCTATGAGGTCGAGAGCGAAGGCGACGCCGTCAGGGGACTTGCTCGCGGAAGCACCGGCACGTTCGACGCCATCCTGCTCGACGTCATGCTGCCAGGCGGCAGTGGCTTCGATGTGTGCCGCACACTTCGCCAACGCGGAATCCAGACGCCGATCCTGATGCTGACCGCGCGCGGGCAGGTCGTCGATCGTGTCGTCGGATTGAAGCTCGGCGCCGACGACTATCTCGTCAAGCCGTTCGAGATGGTGGAGTTGCTCGCGCGTATCGAGGCACTGTTGCGGCGTGGCGCCGCGCCGGTATCGAGTTCACCCGCCGTCACTGAAACATTTCGCTTCGGCGACATCTCGATCGACTTCCGCAAAGCCGAGGTCACGAAGGCAGGTCAGTCGATCGAGTTGTCCGCGCGCGAGTTCAAGCTTCTCCGCTACTTCGTCGAGCATCGCGGTGCCGCACTCTCACGCGATGAGCTGCTCAACGAGGTCTGGGGCTACAACGCCATGCCGTCCACGCGAACGGTCGACGTGCACGTCGCCTGGCTGCGGCAGAAGATCGAAGACAACCCGCGACATCCGCAACACATTCACACCGTCCACGGGCTCGGGTATAAATTCGTCGGGTGACGCCGGTCCCCAGTCCACGGTCCACGGTCCTCAGTCCCATGCTTCACCGCGTTTGCATCTTCTGTGGATCGAGCACGGGTGTGCGTCGCGAGTATCGCGAGGCAGCTGAGGCGATCGCGATCCAGCTGGCGAGGCGTCGCGTGGACATCGTGTTCGGCGGCGGCTGCGTGGGGCTGATGGGTGTCGTGGCGGATACCGCACTCGCACACGGCGGTCATGTGATCGGCGTGATCCCGAGCGCGATGGTGGCCCGCGAAATCGCGCATCGCGGTTTGCCCGACCTGCGGATCGTGTCCTCGATGCATGAGCGTAAAGGCGCTGATGGCCAGCCTTTCCGACGCCTTCATCGCGCTGCCGGGAGGGTTCGGCACGTTCGAAGAATTCTGCGAAGTGGTGACGTGGACGCAGCTCGGTCTCCACCGGAAACCCTGCGGGCTGCTCAACGTTGCGGGCTATTACGATCCGCTCGTCGCCCTGTTCGACCGTGCCGTCTCCGACGGGTTCATCAGGGCCGAAAACCGCGGGATCGTCGTCACGGAATCCGACCCGGAAGCCTTGATCCATCGCCTGAACGAGCGGCCGGCGACGGCAGGATCGGCGACAATCCGGCCGGAGGAGGCGTGACGGATGACGCCCGGCAGGCCTGTTTCGAGTGCAGGAGATCGAGGACAGATCCGAAAATCAGGTCGGCTGGCAATCCGGCACCCTCGTGGATCCCGCCCGTTTCCGGGCTTTCCTGAGGCACAGCCCTTGCTCTGAGCAAGCCTTCGTGAGGACCAGGTTATGAGCAGGACCGCGACCGTCATTCTTGCCATTGTTTGCGTGGCGGCTGGGGCCGGGGGATCGTTCCTGGCGCTCCGAAGCGATTCGCCAGTTACCGCAACTGAGCAGGTTCAGGCTCCGGCGTCCGCCTTGAGCGCCGTCGCAGAGTCGGAGGGTGTGATCGAGCCCGTCCCCGTCGCTGTTCCGGCAGCACCAGTCGTCGCGGAGCCCGCCCCGCGTCCGAAGAGACCAGTTCAAGCACCGCCGGCACCACGACCTTCTGCTCGCCAGACGGCGTCCGCGTCTCGAACCCCGGAGCTTCCAGTTCCTGCACCGCCCGTGATCGCACCGGACCAGCGGGTCGTGCCCATCGCGCCGGCGGCCATCACCGACAACCAGGCGTCGCGCACGGTTGAACCACCGGCGCCGCTCTATGAAGAGCTCGTCGTCGCCGCGGATTCGGTGATCGGCCTGCAGCTCGAATCACCGGTCACCAGCGAGAAAGCGCAAGTCGAAGACAGTGTCGTCGCTCGCGTGACTCGCGACGTCAAGGTCGGTGATCGCGTCGCGATTCCGGCGGGCGCGAAGGCGCTTGGCGAAGTGACGTTGGTCGAGCGCGGCGGCAAGATGCGTGAGCGCGCACGTCTTGGCGTCAAGTTCACGTCTGTCGTCCTTGCGGATGGAACGCGACTGCCGCTGCACACCGAGACGATCTTTCGCGAAGGCGATCCTCCCGGACGTGAGAGCGCTGCGAAGATCGGTGGTGGAGCGATCGGCGGCGCCATCATCGGAGGCATTCTGGGTGGCGCGAAGGGTGCGGCGATTGGCGGATCGATCGGCGCCGGTGCGGGCACGACCGCGGTTGTGGCCGGAGATCGCAATCACGCGACGCTCTCTGCTGGAACGCCGCTGACGGTGAGGATCGAAGATCCCGTCACCGTGACGGTGGAGAAGTAATTCGTCAACTCCCAACTCCCAACGATCCAACTCCCAATCGGATTTGGGAGTTGGAAGTTGGAGGTTGGGAGTTAAGTCGTTCTGACCCTTAGGCCGCGCGGCTGCTGGCGAGCGCCTTCAGCAGTGCCTGCACCTTGTTGGGCTGCTCCCACGTCAGGTCCTTATCGCTCTTACCGAAGTGACCGTAGTTGGTCGTCTTCAGGAAGATCGGCCGACGCAGGTTCAGCTGGTCGATGATGTCCGCCGGCTGGAAGCTGAACACGCGGTTCACAGCCTTCAGGATCTTCGCGGTATCAACGGTCGCCGTGCCGAACGTCTCGATGTGGACGCTGACCGGATCCGGGTGGCCAATCGCGTAGGCGAACTGCACTTCGCAGCGCTCCGCGAGCTTGGCAGCCACGATGTTCTTCGCAACCCAGCGACCCATGTAGGCGGCACTGCGATCGACCTTCGTGGGATCCTTGCCCGAGAACGCGCCACCGCCGTGACGGCCCATGCCGCCGTAGGTATCGACGATGATCTTGCGGCCGGTGAGTCCCGTGTCACCCTGCGGTCCGCCGACGACGAAGCGGCCGGTCGGGTTGATGAGGAACTCGGTCTTGTCGGTGAGGAGCTTCGCGGGCAGCACCTTGCGGATCACGTTGTCGATGCAGAAGCTCTCGATCTCTCTGTGCGAGACGTCAGGCGTGTGCTGCGTGGAGATGACGACGTTGGCGATCCCGACGGGCTTGTTGTCCTCGTAGACCACCGACACCTGTGACTTTGCGTCGGGACGCAGCCACGGCACGCCGCCGCTCTTGCGGATGCGCGTCAGCTCGCGGCCGAGGCGATGCGCGAACATGATCGGCGCCGGCATGAGCTCGGGCGTCTCGTTGCTGGCGTAGCCGAACATCAGTCCCTGATCGCCGGCGCCCTGCTTGGCGGTCTTCTTACCAACCGCCTTCTTGGCATCGACGCCCTGCGAGATGTCGGGCGACTGCTGCGTCACCAGCACGTTCACGAACACCTTGTCCGCGTGGAATACGTCATCGTCGTTGACGTAGCCGATCTCGCGGATGGTCTCGCGCGCGATCTTGACGTAGTCCAGTTTGGCCTTCGTCGTGATCTCACCGCCGACGATCACGGTGTTCGACTTCACATAGGTTTCGCAGGCGACGCGGCTGTTCTTGTCCTGCGCGAGGCATGCGTCGAGCACGGCGTCGGAGATCGTGTCGGCGACTTTGTCCGGGTGACCCTCGCCAACTGATTCCGAGGAGAAGATGTACTTGTCCATAAAGCTCCAAAAAAAAGCCCGCGATGGTCGCGGGCTGATTCGCGACTTAGACAGATCAGCCGGCTTTCCGGCTGTGCGGCCCATCAAGTCGTGGAAATCGCCGCACGAACGACCCTTTAGTATCGTTCGCGCGTCTTCGACAGTGTCAACGACCGAGTGACGTACGGAGGTAAGATTCCAGTTCTGGAGGGCGGTATGCGATTTCAAATGCTGTCGGTCATCGCGGTGGTCGCACTCATGGCGGCGTCGACGTCGGCTCAGGTGAAGAAGTCTGAAATGCCAGGCGTCCGCAACTATTCCCGTGTGGATGCGACGGTTGGGTGTGGCGGGGCCGTGGATCCGTCCGCCATGTCGGCCCTCAAGAAAGAGGGTTATGTCTCGGTGATCAACCTCAGGTTGGCCAATGAAGCCGGGGCCGATATCGATGCCGGCCGTGCCGCGGCTCAGTCTGCGGGCCTCAAGTACATCCATCTGCCGTTCAACGCTGCGGCGCCGGATCCCAAGGTCGTCTCTGACTTCCTGGGTGCCGTTGCCGACAAGAGCAACCAGCCCGTGTTCGTCCATTGCGGCTCGGCCAACCGTGTGGGCGCGGTGTGGATGATCAAGCGCGTACTGCAGGACGGATGGGCCGTGGATCGGGCGCAAACCGAGGCAGAAGCCATCGGTCTGCAGAACCCGCAGCTCGTGGCGTTCGCGAACACCTACATCAAGGAACACGCCAAGAAGTAGACGCGACAACGATTAGCCGCGATACGAGTCGAATCAACTGAGGCCATTTAGTATGATTCGACTCGTATGGCAGTCGCTCCTTACCGTGCGCAAGGCCGCAGAGCGGATGGGCGTCGGGTACTCCACGTTCAAGCAGTGGATCTACAAAGGCACGATCCGCACGGTGCGAACCGGGGGCGGTCACCATCGCGTCCCCGAGGCGGAGGTCGAGCGGCTCCTCGCCTCGCAGGGCAAACTCCCCCGCGCCAGCAGACGCTCGGCGCCCACGCCTGGTGTGCTCGTCGCTCTCAGCGGCCGTAATCAGCTGCGCGGAATCGTGGATGAAATTCGAGTCGACGGCCTCCTGGCGCAGGTGCGCCTGCGCATCGGCGACCAGCAACTCACCGCCGTCATCACTCGCGACGGCGTCGAGGCACTCAAGCTCAAACGCGGCCATCCTGCGGTCGCCGTCATCAAGGCGACCGAAGTGATGATCGCGCGCGAGCCTGACTGAGCCCCACTTGCAGCCGGCTCGGGCGATCAGCTACTCTTGAAGACCTCGATGTCGAACGGTCT
The DNA here is from genome assembly GCA_963818645.1 of uncultured Acidobacteriota bacterium. Classification (GTDB taxonomy): domain Bacteria; phylum Acidobacteriota; class Vicinamibacteria; order Vicinamibacterales; family UBA2999; genus Gp6-AA40. The sequence goes on from CAWFTF010000007.1 coordinate 65,047, forward strand.
CCGCCACGCGCATCACCATCACCACGGCCATCATGGCCGCCCGGCGGGTGTGTGCGCGCGAACGGACTAGACCTCGACTGACAGAACCCGAGATTGCGCAAACCCCGCCGGACCACCGAGCGGGGTTTTTGTTTGTACGGAACCTGGAACCTGGAACCCGGAACCGGAACCTGGAACCCGGCAGATCACGAGAAACGACGATGGACTATTCGAAACTGGACGGCCTGATACCTGCGGTCGTGCAGGATCACCAGAGCGGCGAAGTGCTGATGGTCGGCTTCATGAACCAGGAAGCCTGGGACGTGACGCGTACGACCGGCTACGTCACGTTCTTCAGCCGCACTCGCAACAAGCTGTGGACCAAAGGCGAGACGTCCGGAAACCGCCTGGCCGTTCGCGACGTGCTCATCGACTGCGACGAGGACACGGTGCTCGTCAAAGCCGAGCGCCTTGGCGATGGCAACGTCTGCCATACCGGTGAGCGCACCTGCTTCTTTCAACGCGTGGAGGGCGTGACGATTCCATGAAGCTCAAGCTGGGAATTCCCAAAGGCTCTCTTCAGGATGCGACGATTCATCTCTTCGCACGTGCCGGCTTCAACATCTACGTGAGCACGCGATCCTACTTCCCGTCGATCGACGATCCCGAGATCGAGTGCATGTTGATTCGCGCGCAGGAGATGGCACGCTACGTCTGCGACGGCGTCATCGATGCCGGCCTGACCGGACAGGACTGGATCGCCGAGCACAAGCTCGGAGGCGCCGACGAAGCACTCGCTCACGCCGATTGCCGACCTCATATACGCGAAACAGAGCTTTGGCAAAGTGCGATGGGTGCTCGCCGCGCCGGAAGACTCGCGCTTCAAGGTCGCGACAGACTTTGCCAACGCCACGATCGCCACCGAGCTCGTTCGCGTCACCAAGGCGTACTTCGACAAACTCAATGTTCCGGTGAACGTCGAGTTCTCCTGGGGCGCAACCGAGGTCAAACCTCCGGTTCTTGCCGACGCCATCGTCGAAGCCACCGAGACCGGCTCGACGCTGCGGGCGAATCGCCTGCGCATCCTCGACACCGTGATGGAGTCGAACACGCAGCTCATCGCCAACGACGTGGCGCTCGCCGACGAATGGAAGCGCACGAAGATCGAGAACATCGCGCTGCTGCTGCGCGCCGCCATCGAGGCGCAGGGCCGCGTGGGACTGATGTTGAACGTCCGCCGTGCGGACCTCGAACGAGTGCTGGCGCTCTTGCCTGCGTTGCAGCGGCCGACGATCTCGTCGCTGAGCGACAACGAGTGGGTCGCTGTGAACACGATCATCGAGGAGCGCACGGTGCGCGACCTGATTCCGAGACTCAAGGCGGCGGGCGGGCAGGGCATCGTCGAGTATCCGCTCAACAAGATTGTTGTGTAGTCGGTAGGTGGCTCGGTAGCTAGGTGATCACGTGTTGAAGATTGTCGAGTCCACCAATCGGCGCGCGGTCGAGGCGTTGCTCTCGCCGAAGCGGTCGCGCGACGCGGCAACCGATCGTCGAGTTGCAACGATCGTCTCCGACGTGCGTCGCAAGGGCGATCGCGCCTTGCTCAAGTACGCGAAGTCCCTCGACGGCCTTACGGGCCCTATCGAGATCTCGCGGCCTGAGATGCAGACAGCCGCGGCGACGGTACCGAAGTCAGTGCGCGCCGCGATTCGCGCTGCGGCGAGGAATATTCGCGCGGTGGCGACCCGTCAGGTGCCTCGATCGTGGCGTGTCGGCATCACCGCAGGTGTCAGCGTGGAACAGCGTGTCATCCCGCTCGACCGCGTGGGCTGCTACGTCCCCGGCGGACGATACCCGCTGCCCTCATCGCTGCTGATGACCGCTATCCCCGCCGTCGCCGCCGGCGTGCGTGACGTCGTGGCGGTGTGCCCGCGACCCGAGCCTGTCGTGATGGCGGCCGCAATCGAAGCGGGCGTCTCCCGACTATTCAGGCTTGGTGGTGCGCATGCGATTGCCGCGCTCGCATACGGAACGGAATCGGTGCCGCGCGTGGACAAGATCGTCGGGCCCGGCAATCGCTGGGTCGCGTCGGCGAAGGCGCTCGTCGCCTCTGACTGTGGAATCGACTTCTACGCCGGCCCGAGCGAGATTCTGCTGCTGTCGTCGAACGGCGACCCGGCCTGGATCGCGGCCGATCTGATTGCACAGGCCGAGCACGATCCCGATGCGCGCGCAGTTCTCATCACACCCAACCGCAAGCTCGCGGCGCAGGTCGCTACGGAAGTCGCGGCTCGAATGCCTGCCGATGGCCCGGCTCGCCTGTCGATGAAGCGACATGGCGGCGTCATCGTGACGCGGTCGCAGGCCGAAGCGATCGCGCTCGCCAACGCCGCCGCGCCCGAGCACATGGTCGTCGACGATGAAGCGACGGCGGCGCAGATCAAATGCGTGGGCTCGTTGTTCGTCGGCAGTTGGACGGCGCAGGTCGCCGGTGACTACGCGATTGGCTCGAATCACGTGCTGCCGACAGCTGGTGCGGCACGTGTCCGCGGAGGACTGTCCGCCGCGGATTTCGTCCGGCAGGTCACCGTGCAACGTGTCACGCGCGCCGGGCTGTCGCGTATCGGTGGCAGCGTGATCGATCTGGCACGAGCGGAAGGACTTCACGCGCACGCGGAGTCGATCGTCGTTCGACTCGGAGGCTCGGCGGGTGCCCTGAGCGACAGTCGCAAGGCAAAGAACAGGACCCGTCCTAAATCATGATGCGCTTACAGGGATATCCCGATCCGGGCGACGGTCTGCGGCTGCACCTGAACGAAAACACGGGCGGCTGCTCGCCTCGCGTCCTCGACGCGATCAAGAAGATGCAGACGACGGACGTGTCGACGTATCCGTCGTATCCGGAGCTCGTGCGCGCGTGCGCGCGTCACTTCGACGTCGATCCTGACTGGGTGCTGCTCACGAACGGCCTCGACGAAGGGATCCTGATGGCCGCGGTCGGTCACATCTCTCGTGCGCGGGTCCACGACGCGGAAACGATCATCCCGCTGCCGGCGTTCGATCCGTATCCGAACTCGACGTCGGCCGTCGGCGCAACCGCTGTTCGAATACCGCCAGGACCCGAGTTCGTGTTTCCGACTGATGCCGTCATCGCCGCGGTCACGCCGCGGACGAGGATGATCTTCCTGAACACACCGAGCAATCCGACCGGCCGCCTGATCCCGATTCCGGATCTCCGCCGCATCGCGGACGCCGCGCCTCGTGCCGTCGTCCTGATCGACGAGGCCTACATCGAGTTCGGCGGCACGTCGTTTCTGCCAGAGCTTCGCAACTACCCGAATGTGCTCGTCGGGCGCACGTTCTCCAAGGCATACGGGCTCGCCGGCATGCGCGTCGGTGTCGTCATCGGGCAACCGGAGTCACTCGACCCCGTGCGTGCGGTCACTCTCCCCTTCAACATCAACGCGGTTGCAATGGCGGCAACGCTGGCGGCGCTCGAGGACCACGAGTTTCTTCCGCGATACGCGGAACAAGTCGCGGAGTCGCGCGAGCGGCTCTATGCCGCGTGCACGCGACTCGGCCTCGAGCACTGGGAGAGCGCGGCGAACTTCGTGATGGTCCGGGTCGGCGACAAGGTCACGCAGGTGGTCGAGGCACTCGGCCGCCGCGGCGTCCACGTGCGAGACCGCTCGAAGGATCCGGCGACGCCTGGATGTATTCGCGTCACGGCCGGTCTGTTGAGTCACACAGATGCTGCAATCGCTGCGCTGGAATCGGTCATGTCCGGGAAGGACGCGCGATGAGCAAAGCCCGCGTAGCGAAATTCGATCGCCAGACCACCGAGACGCAGATCACGGGCGCGCTGACGGTTGACGGCCAGGGCCGCTACAACGTGCGGACCGGGATTCGCTTCTTCGACCACATGCTCGAGCTGTTCACACGGCACGGCGGCTTCGACCTGACGCTCGCCGCGACCGGCGACCTCGACGTCGATCAGCATCACACGGTCGAGGACGTCGGCATCGTGCTCGGTGAGGCGGTGCTCAAAGCCCTCGGCGATCGCAAGGGGATCAACCGCGCTGGCTACTTCGTCATGCCGATGGACGAAACGCTGGCCGTGGCCGCCATCGATCTCAGCGGCCGCCCGCACGCCGTCGTCGATCTGAAAGTGCGCGTGCGCATGGTCGGCGACCTGCAGACGGAACTGGTGCACGACTTCTTCGACGGCTTCGCATCGGGAGCGCGCGCAAATGTCCACGTGAAGGTGCTCTACGGCCGTTCGAGTCATCACCACATCGAAGCGGTCTTCAAGGCATTCGCGCGCGCACTGCGAGTGGCCTGTGCGAAGGACGCGCGCCTGGCCAGAATGCTGCCGAGCACGAAGGGGTTGTTGTGATTGCTCTCGTCGACTACGGCGCTGGAAATCTCACGTCTGTCCGCAAGGCGTTGACTGCCCTCGGCGCAGACTTCGTCGTCCCCTCGACCCCGGAGGAGTGCCGTCAGGCACGCGGTCTCATCGTCCCGGGCGTCGGCAACTTCGGCGCGACCGCCAGACTCGATTCGCCATGGCGTGACGCGATCGGCCGCGCGGTGGCATCAGGAACGCCGCTGTTCGGCATCTGCGTCGGGATGCAGTGGCTGTTCGAGGGAAGCGACGAGGCGCCGGACGCCATCGGATTCGGCGCCATCGCCGGACGCATCGCGCGACTCGACGGCGATCCCGATCAGCGGCTGAAGGTGCCGCACGTCGGCTGGAACTCCCTCGACTTCCGCGGCTCCGCGAGGCTCCTCACAGGACTGACCTCGGGCGCGCAGGTGTACTTCACGCACTCCTTTGCCGCACCGGTCACACCCGAGTGCGTGGCCTCGACGACGCACGCGAACACGTTCTCGTCGGTGGTCGAGCGGGACAACATCTTCGGCGTGCAGTTCCACCCGGAGAAATCAGGCGACGCAGGGCTGGCGATCCTGCGCAACTTCCTCGAGGTGTGCGCCTGATGCTCACCAAGCGCATCATCGCCTGCATGGACGTCCGTAACGGACAGGTCGTCAAGGGCGTGCAGTTCCAGCAACTCCGGCACGCGGGCGATCCGGCGGAGCTCGCGAAGCGGTACAACGTCGAAGGCATCGACGAAGTCGTGGTGCTCGACATCACCGCGACGCTCGAAAGCCGCCAGGCGCTCGCTCGAACGATCAACGCCGTCGCGCACGAGATCTTTCTGCCGCTGACGGTCGGCGGCGGGATTCGATCCGAGGACGATGCCGCAGCCGCGATCGATGCCGGCGCAGACAAAGTCAGTCTCAATACCGCGGCGCTTCGTCAGCCCGAGCTCATAACAACACTGGCCCGGCGTTACGGCAGCCAGGCGGTCATCGTCGCGATCGACGCCAAGCGGCGCGACGACGGCTTTGCTGTCTATGTGCGCAGCGGAACGACAGACGCGGCGCGCGACGCTGTCGCGTGGGCGAAAGAGGCGGAGTCGAGGGGAGCGGGCGAGATCCTGCTCACGTCGATGGATCGCGATGGTACGAAGGCCGGCTTCGATTGCGAGATGACGGCCGCGGTCTCCGACGCCGTCGACATTCCAGTGATTGCGTCGGGCGGCGCCGGTTCGGTCGATCACTTCGCCGACGTGTTCACACGCGGTCACGCCGATGCCGCGCTCGCCGCGTCGATCTTTCACTACGCCGAGTCGAGCGTGACCGAGTTGAAGCGGCACTTGCGCACGCACGGAATCCCGGTCCGACTGTAAACGAACCCTCGTTCAGCTTCTGTAAAGCCACCGCATGCTGATTCCCTCCATCGACTTGCAAGACGGGCACGTAGTGCAGCTCGTTCAGGGTGAGCGTCTGGCGATCGAAGCGCCGGATCCCGAGCCGTGGATTGCCAGGTTCTCCACATTTCCACGCGTGCAGCTGATCGATCTGGATGCCGCGCGCGGACGTGGCGACAACCGGCCACTGGTGCAATCGATCTGCGGCCGGCTTCCCTGTCGCGTCGGTGGCGGCATCCGCAGCGTCGAGCGTGCGCGCGAAGTCCTCGCTCTCGGCGCACACGCGGTCATCGCCAGCTCGGCACTCTTCCGCGACGGCGTCGTGGACGCGGCTTTCGCGCGGTCACTGGCAGAAGCGGTCGGCGTCGAACGCGTCATCGCAGCCGTGGACAGCCGCGGTGGCCGCGTCGTGATTCACGGTTGGAAGACTACTCTGCCGCTCACGGCTGTCGATGCCGTTCGGGCGCTCGAGCCGTTCTGCTCGGAGTTCCTCTACACGCATGTGGACACCGAGGGGCTCATGGGCGGCACCGATATGCAGGCCATCATGGCCGTCCGGCGGGCGACCTCTCGGCGCGTGACGGCGGCCGGCGGCATCACCACGTGGGAGGAGATCGATCAACTCGACGCCGCTGGCATCGACTCGGTGGTCGGCATGGCCATCTACACGGGGCAGCTGCAAGCTGGATCGTGGATAGTGGATGGTGGTCCGTGATAGCTGGTTCCACCAACTACCAACCACCAACCACTCAACACAGCTAACCACGATCCACCAACCGGTCTTGTGTGTTACGTTAATTGACGTAACCGTTACGTCATTTCACGTAGTGCCATGCAGAACCCGTTCGTCTACGGCGAAGTGGTCCCCGGCGAGTCGTTCGTGGACCGCGAATCCGAGCTCGACCGGCTGATCGGCGACCTCGCAGCTGGACAGAAGGTCTTCCTGATCTCGCCGCGCCGGTACGGCAAGTCCTCGCTCATCCGGCAGGCGCTGAACGCCCTGACGAGGCGCAACACGCTCACCGTCGAGGTCACCGTCAGCAGTTACAGCTCGTACTTGTCCTTCCTCGAGGGATACGCGCGGGCGCTTGCAGCGGTCGAGACGCGCTGGGAGCGCGCGCGCGGCTGGCTCACAAAGGTGATCAGCTCGACGCGTCCCGAGGTGCGATACGACACCGACTCGGCTGGCCCTGGTCGCTTCTCCGTGTCCTTCCCACTCGTCAAGAACGACCGCGACGTCAATCGCCTGGCGAACGAGATCTTCACGCTGCCCGGCCGACTCGCTGCGGAACAAAAACGCTCCGTTGTCGTCGCGCTGGACGAGTTCCAGGCGATCGATGCCTTCAACGGCGGCAGCGTCGAGCACGCGCTGAGAGCGGCCGCCCAGCAGCAGCGTCAGGTCGGCTACGTTTTCGCCGGCTCCGAGCCGAGCCTGATGGAAAAGATGATCGGCCCGAAGCGGCCGTTCTACAAAGCCGGGCCGGTGATGCGTCTTCAGAAGATTCCCGCGGACATTTTCGCCGGGTTCATCGAAGCCAGATTCGGGAAGAGTGGAATCCGCGCGGAAGCGGGACTCGGCGCAGCGATCGTCGACCTCGCCGGCAACCTTCCCTACGACGTGCAACGGCTCGCGCACGAAACCTGGGACGATGTGCGCGCGTCGGGTGGGAAGAGAGTCACGCTCGACGCACTGCATACGACGCTGGCCAGGCTGCTCGCGGAGCAGGAGACGCTCTTCGAAGCCGTCTGGCAGCGTCTCACGCTGGCACAGCGCGCGGTGTTTCGCGCCGTCGTTCTTCAGAACGGCCAGGGCCTCCTCTCGGCGGACGTGCGCGCGCGGTATCGCCTGGGCGGTCCGTCGAGCATTCAGGCATCGCTCGCCGCTCTTCTCAAACAGGATCTCGTCCTGAAAGAAGGGACTCAGTACGTCGTCGTGGACTCGCTCCTTCGCGAATGGATCGCGCGGAGAACCTTTTGAGCGGCGACGGCGCCGGACTGCTCGCGCGCATCGGGCTCCATCGTCCCGAGCTTCGCGCGTGGGCGATGTACGACTGGGCGAACTCGGCCTTCCAGACCACGGTCATCACCGCGGTGTTTCCGCGCTTCTTCAGCGACTACGCCGCCGCCGGTCTCTCACCCACTGAGGCCACCGCGCGATTCGCGTGGGCAACGACGATCGCCGTCACCATCACTGCAGTGATCGGTCCGGTCCTGGGTGCGATCGCCGATATCCGCGGGTTGAAGAAGACACTGCTCGGCGTGTCGATGTCTGTCGGCATCGTGGCGACGCTGCTCATGGCGACCATCTCGCGCGGCGACTGGATGTACGCCGCGACGGTCTTCATGATCGCCAACATCGGTATCGCCGCGAGCTTCGTGTTCTACGACTCGCTGCTTCCCCACATCGCTGCGCCGGACGAGATGGATCGCGTCTCGACCGCGGCGTACGCCATCGGCTATCTGGGAGGCGGCGTGCTCCTGGTCGTGAACCTTGCCTGGATTCTGGCGCCCACTCGGTTCGGGCTCGCCGATTCCGTCGCGGCCATCCGCCTGTCGTTTGTGAGTGTCGCTGTGTGGTGGCTGCTCTTTTCACTGCCATTGTTCTTTCGCGTCCGCGAACCAGCGCCCAGGCTCGAACCAGACGAGAGCCGGGGGGATAACTCGATTCGGGTTGCCTTCGTTCGCTTGTGGGAAACCTTCCACGAGCTGCGCGGCTATCGTCAGGCCTTCCTGATGCTCGTCGCGTTCCTGCTCTACAACGACGGCATCCAGACGATTATCCGCATGGCGTCGATCTACGGCGCCGAAGTCGGCATCGATCAGAACGCGCAGATCGCGGCCTTCGTGCTCGTGCAGTTCGTCGGCGTGCCGTGCTCGTTTCTGTTCGGCGCCATGGCCGCTCGCATTGGCGCCAAGCAGGGTGTCTTCCTGGCGCTTGCGATCTACGCCGGGATCAGCCTGCTTGGCTACTTCATGACGTCGGCCTGGCAATTCTTTGCTCTGGCGGCGCTCGTCGGCACCGTCCAGGGGGGCAGCCAGGCGCTGAGCAGGTCGCTCTTCGCGCGGATGATTCCCAAGCACAAATCGTCTGAGTACTTCGGCTTCTTCGCCGTCTTCGAGAAGTTCGCCGGCATTGCCGGACCAGCCCTGTTTGCGGCGTCGGTAATGCTGTTCCACTCGAGCCGCGCCGCGGTATTGTCAGTACCGTTGTTCTTCGTGCTGGGAGCCATCGTGTTGACCCGGGTTGAACGTGGCCGAGGGCGAAGCACAAGCGCAGTCCGAGGAGGCGGCAACAGGTTTTGACAGGACCTGAGGCTTCACGCGATGCTGGTTGACTGCTGTATCCGGCTGAATGGTTGAGCGCAGGCATGATTGGCCGAACTGTCTCGCACTACCGCATCCTCAGCACGCTCGGCTCGGGCGGCATGGGCGTGGTGTATCTGGCGGAGGACTCACGCCTTGGACGCCAGGTTGCGCTGAAGTTCCTGCCTGCAAGCTTCTCGCAGGAGACAGAAGGCGCTCGAACGATTCCGCGTCGAGGCGCGTGCGGCCAGTTCGCTCAGCCACCCGGCGATCTGCGCGATCTACGACATCGGCCAGGACGGCGACACGCCCTTCATCGTCATGGAGGCGCTCAAGGGCGAGACGCTGCGCGAGCGCATCGCGAAGGGTTCGCTGAAGGTTGCCGACGTGCTCGACATCGGCATCCAGCTCGCCGACGCGCTCGAGGCGGCACACGAGCAGGGCATCATCCATCGCGACATCAAGCCGGCGAACATTTTTCTCGGCGATCGAAATCGCGTCAAGGTTCTCGACTTCGGGCTGGCGAAGCTCACAGCGTCACCGTCGCCACTCTCGAGCAGCGCGGACACGTCGCCGATCGATCGAACGCAGGACAACCAGATCACACAACCCGGCACCGCGCTCGGAACCGTGTCGTACATGTCGCCCGAGCAAGCGCGTGGAGAGCTGATCGACTCACGAACCGATCTCTTCTCTCTCGGTGCCGTGCTGTATGAAATGGTCACAGGCTTCCAGGCATTCGGCGGCAGCACGACGGCGGTTGTGTATGACTCGATCCTCAATCGCTCGCCGCGTCCCATCGCGCATCTGAATCCGCTCGTCCCGGCCCGGCTTGAAGTGGTCATCGCGACCGCGCTCGAAAAGGAACGCGACCTGCGGTATCAGCACGCCTCTGATCTCCAGGCGGAGCTGCGAAGGATTCGCCGTGATCTCGACACGGGCAGCCTCGTGGGCAGCCAGTCGATCGCCAGCGCCGCGCGAGCGAGCATGCCGCCGCCGCCGACTACAACATCGACGTTCCCGGCCAGGACGGCGATGCACAAGCTGGAACGCGCGTCGATCGTCATCGCGCTTCTCGCAGTCCTTGGCGCAGCGGGCCTCTTCTGGCGCGCACAGAGGAGCGAGATTTCCGTCGCCACGCCAACCGCTGAACCGCCATCGGCCTCTACGGCGCAGCCATCCACGCCCGCGACGACGACGCCAGCACCCGCGGCGGAGACTCCTGCACCCGCTCCTGCGCAGGAACCACGCCGGGCGTCTGAGCAACCGGCGCCAGCACCGCAGCAACCGCGGCCGCGACCCGCAACGCCAGCCGAGACGCCGACTCCCAGAGCCGCGTTGCCAGCGCCACCCGCGGCGACGCCTGCACCCCAATCACCGGCAGCCGGTGCTGCGATACCGACGCCGCCGCCCGCGCCCTTACCCGCGCCACCGGCGACGCAGACTGCGGAGACCGCGAAACCAGTACCCGCTCCGGCACCAGCCCCGGAGCCGGCGGCCGCGCCACCCGCGTCGGTTCAGCCTGCACCGCCACCTCGAGCCGCTGCGCCACCGGAACCGACACCACCTGCAGCAATACCGCCTGCGCAGACGCAAGCGGCGCCCAGCGTCGCCGAGTCCGATGACGCCGCGATTCGCCGCGTGATTCAGACCTACAAGCGGGCGATCGAAACGAAGGACATCGCGCTGTTTCGCTCGGTGCGGCCCAACCTGACTCGCGCCGCGGAAACGGTCTTGATGAACAGCTTCAAACAGATCGACTCGCAACAGATCGATCTGCGCGTGGAGAGTCTCAGAATCGACGGCCGAACCGCATCCGCGCAAATCGTGCGCCGCGATACGCTCATCACCGCCGGCCGCCGCCAGGTCCAGAACAGCACGCAGACCCTACGGTTCCAGAAAACCGACGCCGGCTGGTTCATCGCCGAGTGAACGGCCTCGGACTCGAACTACACTGCAGCTCGCTTGTGTTGGGGAGTTCCGGCGAACGCCTGGCTGATAAGACTGCCAGTTTTAAAGGGCCGAGCGTTGCCGCGATTGGCTACACAAGCGAGTCTGTGGAGTGATCCGCACACCTCGGGGAGGACAGATGCGCGTCTCGATCGTCATCACGGTGGTCACGCTACTGGCAAGCGCGAGCCCGGCTCACGCGCAGGATCCGTACAACGTCACGGTGAACGTGACCGAGCTCTCGCGAATCTTCACCGAGCTGTATGGCCCGGACGGACTCGTCGTGAACAGCCTCGCATCGCTCGCCGGCGGCGTCTCGCATTCGGCGCACTTCAACAGCGGCTTCGAGAGCGAGTTCTCCCAGTTCGGCACCGCGCTGACCGGTCAGATCGTCTCGCTGCCACTGCCCGCTCCGGCCTCGGGGTTCACCTATCAGTTCGACCCGGGGCTCGGCGTGTTCACGCGTTCGACTTCGAGCTTCGGTCCCATCCTCGCCGAACGCGCGGACACCATCGGCGCGCGCCGTGTGTCGATCGGTTTCGCCTATCAGCGCCTCGCGTTCGATTCGATCGAGAACATAGACCTGCAGTCGGTGCCGGCGGTATTCACGCACGACAACGCCGAGCTGCGTGGCGGGCGTGAGGACGTCATCACGACAGTCAACTCGATCGACTCCAAGGTCAGTCGTTCGGCTGCGTTCATCACCTACGGCGTCACGAACGATCTGGACGTATCGATCGCCGTGCCGTACATCACGACCGACATCGTCGTCACATCCGATGCGACCGTTCGCCGGATCGGCACGACCACCCCTGAGATTCACTTCTTTCGTGCGGTAGACGACAGCATCGGCGATCGCCGGATCTACACGGCGTTCGGCCACGCCAGCGGAATTGGCGACATCACGATTCGCATGAAGCAGGCGATCAAGAAGTCGCCGAAGAACGGGATCGCTCTCGGGATCGACCTGCGCCTGCCGACCGGCGACGAAAACAACCTGCTCGGCACTGGCGCGCCTGCCGTCCAACCATTCGCCGCCTGGTCGGCAACGTACGGCACATTTGCGCCGCACATCAACCTCGGATACCAGTGGAACGGTTCGAGCACCCTGGCCGGAGACATCGAGGCCGGCGTTTCGGCGGATCTCCCCGACGTTGCCGTGTATGCCCTGGGCGCGGTGGTCTCGGTACATCCTCGCGTCACGCTGGCGCTCGACGTGCTCGGCCGATACATCATCGACTCACCGCGCGTGCGACTCGAAGATTTCGTCGCACTCGACGGTCACTCGGTGTTCCCGAACATTGCATTCGACACCGGATCGATCAACGAACTCAGCAGCGCGGTGGGGCTTAAGATCAACGTCGCCGGGCGGCTCCTCCTGAATACGAACCTCCTGATGCGGCTCAACTCCGAAGGGCTGCGCGACAAGATCTCGCCGCTCGTCGGCATCGAATACGCGTTCTAGCCTCACCCCTCCTGGAGGTGGCCGCTCATGCGGACGTTCGGCGGCGGCGCGATTCTGTCTGTCGTGCTGGTCAGTCTGGCAATCGGGGCGCAGGCGTGCTCACCGGACCCGCAACCGCCAGGCTCGACGCCGAATCCATCCCCGTCGCCGCTTCCGCCCAGTCGCGTCTTCACGACGCGCGATGGCGTCCGCTTCCAGGTGGAAACCGTGCTCACGGGCCTGGAGATCCCATGGTCGCTCGCGTTTGCGCCTGACGGACGACTCTTCGTTACCGAACGTCCCGGCCGCGTTCGCATCGTCAACCTGTCAACGTTCACCTCAGAAGTTGCGCTGACAATCAACGTGTACGCGCAGGGCGAGGCCGGACTCCTTGGTATCGCCCTCGATCCAGGGTTCGCCCAAAACAACTTTGTGTATCTCTACTACTCCGCTCCATCAGGAGGAGGCGCGGTCAACCGGATCGAACGCTACCGTGAAGTTGCGGGACGCCTCGGTGAGCGCGCCGTTCTGCTCGACGGCATTCCCGCATCAACGATCCACGACGGCGGCCGATTGAAGTTCGGACCTGACGGCTTTCTGTATGCGACCGCTGGCGATGCCTCGAACACGGACTTCGCGCAGGACGTCGCGTCGCTCGCTGGAAAAGTTCTTCGTATCACGCCGACTGGCTCATCGGCGCCGGGGAACCGATTCAGTTCTCCCGTGTTCACCTACGGTCACCGCAATCCTCAAGGCATCGACTGGGACCCGATCACCGGCGATCTCTGGGAAGCCGAGCACGGACCGAGCGGCGACGACGAGATCAACATACTTCAGTCGGGATCGAACTATGGCTGGCCGGTGATTCAAGGCTCCGCGACGGGAGCGGGCATGATGGCGCCGATCGTCTTCTATTCGTCGACGATCGCGCCCTCCGGGATCGCGTTCTATCGCGGTCAACGGATACCGCAGTTCGCCAACAATCTCTTCGTCGCTGCGCTGCGCGGCACACACCTCGCGCGGCTCACGACAGACGCACGCCGGGTCGTCACCCAGGAGCGTTTGCTCGACGGAACCTACGGCCGCCTGCGCGACGTCGTCAGCGGCCCTGACGGATACCTCTACTTGCTCACGAACAACCGCGATGGCCGCGGCAGCCCCCTGCCGAGCGACGACAAGATCCTTCGGATCGTGCCCGCTTCCTAGAAGGGTTTTGCATTTGTACGTAGTGCGGCGTCGCTCGATCGCGCCGGTCGCGGCGGCTCATCGGGCGAGCCTGGGGGACGGCTCCGGTTCGTCGGCGTGGAAAATCGGGTTCTCCGGCGTGGGTGCTGGCGTTGACGCCGTCGCCTGCCGTCCTTCGAGCGGGAGCGCTCCGATCGGCGGCGGCCGTGAATCGCCACTGACGCACCCGGCCCCCCGGTTGTCGACACGATTCTTCACGGACGCGCGGATCATCTCAGCCGCCGCCGGCAGCGGCGGCACCCCGCGCGGACGCGCCGTTTTGCCGCGGCGTCGAATCGGAGCGAACGCCCAGCCATCGCCGTCGCATCGACCGCCATCGGCGTGCCTGGGAGAAACTACATCGATCTAGAAACGCTCTTGTCCTTGACCACTACGCGAGACGCTTGCTCGATCGCAGCGTCGCGAGCACGAGAATTCCGACACCCCACGCCAGAAGGGCCAACGCATCCGGCCAGAGAATCTCCAGGCCGACCCCTTTCAGGAATATGCCTCGAAGGATCACCAGGTAGTACCGCAGGGGAATGAGGTACGTAAACGGCTGGATGACGGTTGGCATGTTCTCGATTGGAAAGACAAAACCCGAAAGGAACACCATCGGGATCAGGAAGAAGAACGACGCGGTCATCATCGCCTGCTGCTGCGTCGCCGAGATCGTCGAGACGAAGAGCCCCAGTCCGAGCGTCGTCAGCAGGTAAACCACGCTCATCGTGAACAGCAGAAGGAAGCTCCCCCGCAGCGGCACTTCGAACCACCACAGGGCAACGAACGTGACCAGGAGCACGTCGATGACGCCGATGAACGCGTAGGGCAGCAGCTTGCCAACGATCAACTCCCAGCGCGCGATGGGCGTCACATTCAACTGCTCGAGCGTGCCCAGCTCCTTCTCGCGCACGATCGACATCGACGACAGGTTGGTCGTGACGACGAGCAGCAGCAAGGCGAGGATGCCGGGAATCATGAAGTCCTTGCTCTCGAGCTGCGGGTTGAACCAGACACGCACGTCGGCCGACACGAGGGGTGGCTGCAGCTGCCCCGGCGGCGACACGAGCTCGCGCGCGTACGACGCGACGAGCGTGGTCGCGTAGCCGAGAGCGACGTTCGTCGAGTTGGCGTCGGTGCCATCGGCGACGACCTGCACCGTCGTCGAGCGGCCGGCGCGAATCTGTTCGCCGTATCCGTTCGGGATGTCGAGTGCCATCCAGGCCTTGCCGGTGTTCAGGTATCCATCGACGTCGTTCGTCGAGGTCAGTCCATCGATCACGTCAAAGCTGGGTGACGCATCGAAGCGGCTTATGAGCTCCCTGCTCTCAGTGGACCGGTCCTGATCGACGACGACCAGCGGAACGTTGCGCACATCCGTCGTCGCGGCATAGCCAAGCATCGTGAGCTGAATAATCGGCGCGATGATGACGATGCCGAAGAGGCGCGGGTCCTGTCGCAGCTCCAGGAACTCCTTGCGAATGATGTGGGCCAATCTAGTCATTACGCCCACTGCCTCCTGACCCGCACAGAGGCCAATCCAAGAATCGCGACGGCGTAGACGACGAGGGCCACCACGTCCGGCCAGAAATCCGACGGACCCACGCCCTTGAGCACGATCCCTCGCAGCGCGACGAGGAAGTAGCGCGCCGGGACGATGCGCGTGACGAGCTGGAGAAAGGTCGGCATGCTCGAAATCGGAAAGATGAAGCCGGAGAGCATCAACGTGGGCAGGAACGACGTGAGCAGTGCCAGTTGAAATGCCACCTGCTGGCTGTCCGCAATGCTCGAGATGAGCAGGCCAAAGGCAAGCGCTCCGACGAGGAACAACGACACGATGCCGACGAGCACGACCCATGAGCCACGCATCGGCATGTCGAACAGCAGGATCGCGGCGACGACGATGCTCATCGACGAGATCAGCGAGACAACGAAGTACGGCGCCGTCTTGCCGAGCACGTACGGCACCGGCCCGATCGGCGACATCCGCACCTGCTCCATCGTCCCGGCTTCCTTTTCGCGCACGATCGACAGTGCCGTCGAGACGACCGCGGTCAGCATCGCGATGTAGGCGATGAGGCCGGGAACGAGAAAGAGCGTGCTTCGCAGCTCGGGGTTGTACCAGACACGCGGCTCGACGTTCAGCATCGGCCCCGTCATGGAGCCGATGCGTGCTTGCAGCTCGTATCGCTGCGACTCGGCGTTGATCAGGCCCATCGCATAGCCGACGACAGTCGTCGCGGTATTGGCGTTGTCGCCGTTCACGAGGAACTGCACCGACGCATGACGACCCGACGTGACGTCAGATCCGAAGTTGCTGGGAATGACGAGCACGCCGCGCGCATCATCTTTGTCGAGCAGCGTGTCGATCTCGCGCGGGCTATACACCTCGCCGACGAGATCGAAGTAGCCGGAGTTCACGAACGCCGAGATCAGCTCTCGACTGACCGCGCTGCGATCGTTGTCCTGGACCGCCAGCCGCACGTGGCGGATGTCGAAGTTCAGTGCGTAGCCGTAGATCAGCAGGAAGAACGCCGGCACGAAGAGGAGGATGAGCAGCGTCCGTCGATCGCGACGGATCTGCCGCAACTCCTTGCGTGCGACGGCCACCGTCTTCCAGAAAGCAGTCACGCCGCGCTCCGCTCCGCAACGTCGAGGAACACGTCCTCGAGCGACGGGGGCACGATGCCGCAGGACGTCACCGGGATGCCTTGCGATTCGAGACGGGACGCCATCGCTGGTGCGTCCGCGGCCCCGCTTTTGAGCACCGCGTGGACGGCGGTGCCGAAGATGCTGGTCTTCTCGACTTCCGGCATCGCGTCGAGCGCACGCATCGCGCCGACGGCATCGTGTGCCCGCACTTCGAGAATCGGGCGAGACTTGAAGATGCCTTTGAGCTCGTCCACCGTACCGTGCGCGGCCAGTCGTCCTGCCTGGATGATCGCGATCCGCTGACAGTGTTCGGCCTCGTCGAGATAATGCGTCGTGACCAGAACGGCGACACCGCTCGCGGCGAGCGTGTCGATGAGCCGCCAGAACCTGCGGCGTGACAGCGGATCGACACCGCCCGTAGGCTCGTCGAGAAAGACAATGGGCGGCTCGTGGAGGATCGCGCACCCAAGCGCGAGGCGCTGACGCCAACCCCCGGCGAGCGATCGCGTCAGCTCGCGCTCTCGTCCGCGCAGGCCTGCCATTTCCAATACGAAGTCACGCCGGGCGGCCAGCCGGTCGCCCTTCAGTCCGTAGACGCCTCCGAAGAAAGCGATGTTCTGATCGACGGTGAGCGCCTCGTACAGCGAAAACCGCTGCGACATGTAGCCGATGCGGCGCTTGACGCCTTCGGGGTCGCGAATCACGTCGATTCCACCGACCGTGGCAGTACCCGAGGTTGGTTGCAGGAGTCCACACAGCATGCGAATCGTGGTGGACTTGCCTGCACCATTGCTTCCGAGGAAGCCGAATATCTCGCCGGCGCGGACCTCGAACGACACGTCGTTGACGGCGACGAAGTTGCCAAACCGGCGCGTCAGATTCTTCACCTCGATCGCGTTCATCGTCCGAGCGCCCTGGTCAGGCGTGCTTCAGCCAGACGAACAGTGGCCTGCGCGCGCGTCAGATCGAGCTGCGCCTGGAGCAGCGCATACTCCGAGTCGAGCACCTCGATGCCCGCGATGACGCCGGCGCGGTAGCGCTCATCGACTACCCGGCGCGCGTCGGCGGCTGCCGTAACACCACTCGTCGCGGCCTCGATCGCAGCCACGGCGGATTCCAGTTCGAGCGCCCGCTGACGCACTTCCACACCGAGTTGAGAATCGAACTCTGCGAGCCGCTCGCTTGCCGCCTGAGAGAGGGCTCGTGCCTGCGCCACTTCGGCATCGGTGCGGCCGCCGTCCCACAACGACCACGTGGCGCCGACGCCGACATCCCAGGATTCCTGCGCGACATCGGCGCGCGGGAAGATTTTCGCGTTCGGCCTCGCGTAGTCCACGCCGCCCAGGAACTGAATCGTCGGCAGACGGCCCGCGGCGGCCGAGTCGCGTTGCGCATCGGCTGCCGCCACTCGCCGTTCAAGTGCGCGCCGCTCCTGGCGGGTTGTGCGCGCCGACTCCACGAGCGGGCCGAGCTGACCGGGAGAGGCCGTCGTTGTACGCGCGAGCTCGCCGCTCGGCTCGAGCGGCTGGTCGGGCGCGACGCCAATCAAACGAGCCAGCTCCACGCTCGTCACGTCGCGCTGCGTTCGAGCTTCGATGGCCATCATCCGCGCGCGCGCCTCTTGAGCGGCGGCAGACGACACCTCATTCGGTGGAACGAGTCCAGCGGTGAACCGTTGATTCGCGTCGTTGACGTGCGCCTGCGATCGCGCGACTCCCTGTTCGAGCACATCGAGGCTTGCCTTTGCCGTCACGAGCGCCCAGTAGGCGCGCGTGACCTCGAGGCGAAGATCGGCCTGCGCGGCCTGCCGCTCCGCACCCATCGCTTCGGCCTCGGCCCGTGCCGCACGCTCCAACGCGTCAGTCCGCCCGCCTGTGTAGATCGGCCATCGCATCTCGAGACGCGTGGTGTAGTTGTTCGGCACGTCCGGATAGACGAGCAGCGGAATGCCGACTGGCGATGGGACCGAAAACGGGAGCACGTGGTTGGTGCGCGTGTACCCGGCGCTTGCCGTCACCGTCGGGCGCTCGGCCGACTCTCGAATGGCCACACCCGCCTGCGCCGCGCTCTCGCGCGCGCGCGCCTCGGCGATCCGGTGGCTCGTCTCGACCGCCTTCGACAGCGCGTCTTCGAGAGTCAGTCGCAGTGTTGGCGGGCCCTGGGCCGCCACGCTTCCAACGACGCCCATCGTCAGCGCCGCTGTAATCAGATAGACGCCACTACGCATGAGAGGACTCCGCGCCCGCCAAACGGGCAATGAACACGTCCTCGAGCGACGGCTGCACGGCCCGGATGGGCGCACTCGCGAGCGGCGTCGACGCCAGCGCCGCCCTGAACTCTGCTTCCGCGCTGTCGCCGCCATTGCCCAGCGTCACGTGCACGCGCTCACCGAAGACCTGCGCATCGACGACCCCCGGCAACCGGCGAAGGACGTCGGCCGCCTTTCGACCGGGCGCAATGACTTCCAGCATTCGGCCCGTGATGAGCGTGCGCAGCCGTGCGGGTTCGTCCATGGCGAGCACGCGTCCCTGATGGAGCAGCGCGACGCGGGAGCAGCGCTCGGCCTCGTCGAGGTACGGCGTTGACATCAGAATCGTGATGCCATGCGCGAGGAACTCCGACAACAGCTTCCAGAACTCGCGACGGGAGATCGGATCGACGCCGGTGGTTGGTTCGTCGAGCAGAATCAGCGACGGCTCGTGGACCAGCGTGCAGGCAAGCGCGAGCTTCTGCTTCATGCCGCCGGACAGGCGGTCCGCAAGACGGCTGCGAAACGACGTCAACTGCGTCATCGACAGCAGCTGATCCCGCCGGCGGTGATAGTCGCGAACGCCATGGACCTCGGCAAAGAACGCAATGTTCTCGTCGATGGTCAGATCGCCGTAGAGACTGAATCGCTGCGAGAGATATCCGACGCGCTCGGTAATCTGCCGATGGCTCGTGACCGGGTCGAGACCGAGCACTTTCAGGTCGCCGGCATCGGCGTGCAGCAACCCGCACATCAGCCTGATCGCCGTCGTCTTGCCGGCACCGTCGGGGCCGATCAGCCCGAACATCTCGCCCTCGCGCACGTCGAGACTGAGGTCGGCGAGCGCCCGCGTCTCGCCGTATCGCTTGGCGACCTTGACGAAGGAGATCGCGCTCATTGGAGTTTCAGCTCCGCATCGACGGGCATCCCCAACTTCAGGACACCTGCGCTGTTGTCCACGGTGACCTTGATCCGGTAGACGAGTTTCGATCGCTCTTCCGCGGTCTGGACGTTGCGCGGCGTGAACTCGGCGCGCGGCGACACGAAGGTGACTTTTCCCTCGAGCCCTGGTCCGCCCGCATCGGTGAGCACGGTCGCGGCCTGTCCAATCGTCACGCGCGGAACCATCGGTTCTGGGACGAACAGATTCGCCCACGCGTGATCGAGGTCGGTGATGACTACCAGCGGCGTGCCGCGAGCCACGATCTCCCCCGCATCCACCAACTTCTGCGTGACGATGCCAGCGATCGGTGAGATGACAGCGGCATCGCGCTCTGATTTCTCGAGGACGGCGATCTGCGCATCAGCGGCGGCGACGCGTGCGCGAGCCGTCTGAATCTCCTCCGGACGCGTGCCCGCCTCGAGTCGCGCCAGCGCTTCGCGAGCCGATCGCACGCGATCCTGTCCTGCACGTTGACGGGCCTTTGCCGTATCCACTCGCGCCTGCGCATCGTCTCGCTGCTTGACGGAGCCAGCGTTCGCGGTCAGCAACGCCTGAAAGCGATCGAGATCGAGTTGTGCGGCTGTTACCTCCGCGTCGACGGCTTCGGCATCCGCCGCGGTCGCATCCACCTGCGCACGTGCCTGTCGAATGTCTTCCGCGCGTGAGCCCGCCTCGAGCAGGCGGAGTTGCGCGACGGCCGTTGCGCGGTCGGCGCGTGTGCGTGCGATCTGCAACATCGTGTCTTCAGTGTCGAGGCGGGCGATCACGGCACCGGCCTCGATTCGATCGCCCTCGTCCACGCGCAGTTCGACGATGCGGCCACTGACTTCGGCAGCGGTGTGGACCTCGGTCGCCTCGACGTTTCCGGAGACGCGCAGTCGATCGCTGGGTGGAGCAGGCGTGCACGCCACCAAAAGGGCAGGCACAGCGAGCACGAGCAGACGAGAGACGGTCATGATGTTTTCCGCAGCATGCCTCGCACGGAGGCCTGCATATGACGTACGAACTGGTCGAGCTGACGCGGCTCGGCGAGTCCGCCGCGAAGCTTCCGGCCAGCCAGAACGCGTTGTCGAGCGAAGAAGATGAGGACCGGGGGCATGATCGACAGATGCGCGAGCAGCGGATCGACGTCGCGGAACGCGCCTTCGCGTTTGCCCTGCACGATGACGTCGGTCACGCCCGCGAGCACGGCGTTCATCATGTGAAAGGTCGTGGCGTCGAAATGCGGCGCGCGCGCGGCGAGTTCGCGCAGCATGATCGGCGGGAACCACGGCCTGGCGGCCGCTTCTTCGACGAGCGCGCTGACCCACGAGTCGAGTTTGTGTTCGGCTGATCCGGGACCGTCCGCAATGGCGCGCACGCGCGCACGGACCGCGCCCACCATGTCGCGCACGACTTCGGCGTAGAGCTCGCCCTTGCTGCCGAAGTGGTAGTAGAGCATCGCCTTGTTGACCCGAGCCCGGGTGGCGATGCGGTCCGTCCCGGCGGCTTCGTAGCCGCGCTCGGCAAACTCGAGCGCCGCCGCGCGGAAGATTGCGGCCCGGGAATCACGCATGGTGCGTCTCGCCATCGCTCGTCGCCACCGGCTGTGTTAACCAACCGGTTAGTTACTACTACGAGCAGGCACGCGGCAGGCCTGTCAACTTGGGAGAAACCCCGAGTCAGGGACCGCCTAGACTGGAGCACAGGGACCGGGGAGACCCCGATATGGGCACTGTCGTCATCGCGGGAGGCACAGGTCTGCTGGGCACGGCTCTGCGCGAGGCGTTCCGACTGGACGGACACCGAGTGGTCGTGCTCACACGCCACCCGTCGCGGGAGCACGAGGTACGCTGGTCGCCCGGAGAGAACGACTCGTCGTGGGCTCCGATGCTGAGTGGCGCGACGGCCGTCATCAATCTCGCCGGCACGTCGATCGCCGGAGGACGCTGGACCGCCGCGCGCAAGGCGGCCATTCACGAGAGTCGCACGCAGGCCACGAGGGCGCTGGTGCGAGCCATCGCGAACGCGGCGCAACCACCCGCTACGTTCATCAGCAGTTCGGCAGTTGGCTATTACGGCGTGCGAGGCGACGAGCCCGCAACGGAGACGACGCCTCCAGGCTCGGATTTCCTGGCGGAGGTCTGTCGCGACTGGGAGGCAATCGCCGGTCAGGCGGCGAACCAATCGCGCGTCGTGATCTTGCGGAGCGGCGTCGTGTTCGCGCGGGAAGGCGGGGCGCTGCCGCAGCTCGCGCTGCCGTTCAAGCTATTCGCAGGTGGACCTGCAGGCAGCGGCCGGCAGGTCGTCTCGTGGATCCACGTGCACGACTGGGTGGCGATGGTGAAGTGGGCATTCGCCACCACGACGATCGCAGGGCCACTCAATGTCACCGCGCCGGCGCCGGTCACGAATGAGGAGTTGTCCCGAACGATCGGTCGAGTACTCGGACGTCCGTCGTGGCTGAAGGCGCCATCGTTCGCCTTGCGCCTCGTGCTCGGCGAGATGGCGGACGCACTCGTCCTTGGCGGTCAACGCGTGATCCCCGAGGTCGCCCGACGGCACGGATTCGTCTTTCGCTATCCGACGGTGGAATCAGCGCTGAAAGAGATCTACGACAGACCGAATTAGCCCGAATCCCGAATCCCGAATCCCGAATCCCGAGTCCCGAATCCCGAATCCCGAGTCCCGGGCCTGGGGCCCCGTGCCGCACGACACTCGTGCAAATTCATAGCCCAATCGCTACCATTCATATCTCTGCCATGCCGCCACGAAAACGAACTGTCCCCGCCCGTGCATCACGCCGGCGCGGCGCGAAACCCAGGCTTTCTCGGAGCGCTGCCGCGTCTTCACAAACCACCGAATCCAGAACGGCCGCGGCGGCAAGCGGTCTCGCTCCCGGTATGCAGGCCGTGAATACGTATCTGGCCGTAGCGAACGTCAGCGCGTCGATGGAGTTTCTCGAACGAGCGTTCGCCTTTACACGCGGGGTCGTGCTTCGCGACACCGACGGCCAGGTGCGGTATGCAGAGATGCGTCACGGCGACTCCGTGATCATGCTGGTTCGCCGCGGCGATCCAGCGACGGCAAGCGGAGGAGCGCCCGCGCTGTACACGTATGTCACCGACGTGGATCGATCTGCCGCCGAGGCGCGAAAAGCAGGCGCAGGGGTGACCGATGCGGAAGATCAGCCGTGGGGCGATCGCACATCAGTCATTACCGATCCGGACGGTTATCGCTGGGTGCTTGCGACGTTCAAGAAGCTCGCGCCATTTACGTGATCGCAAGCGATAGTTCGACCCTCCGCGCGCAACCCTCTGCCAGATATATAGATAAAAGCTCACTGTAGCGTCCAAACTATCTATTTGTCTATTGGAGCTGCGGTCCGCTACCTTGGCAACCGGACCTGAGAACGCCCTTGGAATTGGTTTTTCCGTTTGCCGACTACTGGTGGATCTACGGTGCGTTCACCGGGTTCGTCCTCGTGCTGCTGGCGCTCGACCTCGGCGTGTTCCATCGGCACGCCCACGTCGTGTCGTTCCGCGAATCGCTGGGCTGGTCGATCGTCTGGGTGACACTCGCGCTGATCTTCAACTTTGCGTTCTATCAGTACGCCTCGTCGGAGCTCGGGCCCGAGGCCGGGCGACAAGCCGCACTTGAATTCCTCACCGGCTACGTCGTCGAAAAGTCACTCGCGGTCGACAACATCTTCGTCTTCGTTCTGGTCTTCAACTACTTCGCCATTCCGGCGATTTATCAGCACCGCGTGCTCTTTTACGGCGTCCTCGGGGCGCTCGTCTTCCGGGCGGTGTTCATTGGCGTTGGCGCCGTCCTCATGCAGTACCACATCGTCGTCTTGCTGTTCGGGGTGTTCCTGCTGCTGACCGGCATCAAGCTTCTCTGGTCGCCCCATCACGAGATCGCGCCTGAGCGAAATCCGGTGATTCGCCTCTTCCGCCGGCTGGTGCCGGTGACGCGTGACCTGCACGGTCCACGATTCTTCGTCTATCTCGAGAACCGCTGGCACGCCACGCCGCTGCTCGTCGCGCTGCTGTTCCTCGAGATGAGCGACATCATCTTCGCCGTAGACTCGGTGCCGGCAATCTTTGCGGTGTCGCGCGAACCGCTCATCGTCTACATGTCGAATGTGTTCGCCGTTCTCGGCCTGCGCGCGATGTATTTCCTGCTGGCGGATGCGCTCCGCCGGTTCGAGCTGCTCAAGTACGCGTTGGCGCTGATCCTGATCTTCGTCGGGCTGAAGATGACCTGGCTGAATAATCTGTACGATGGGAAGTTCCCGATTGAATGGTCGCTCGGCATTATTGCCGCGCTGCTCGTCGGCGCAGTGATCGCGTCCATCATCGGAGGGTCGCGGGAACGTCGTCCGCACGTACACGAAACCTGAGGAAAGCGGCGGCATCTCAGCCATGGGGACCCATGCCGCCAGTACTCCAACGACTGACTCAGCCACCCCCCAGCGTCGCCCGTTGCACGTTGTCGTGTGGACCGGCACGACGAAGCTAGCAGGTCGCGGTCTGGCTCGATTGACGCATCGCTACCACCAGCGCCTTGCCCACACGATCGAGACGCCGATCTGATTGTCTACGGCTGGCACATTCCAACGCCGAATCGCAGCGTGAGCGAGCCTGACAGTCGTTTGCGGATTCACGAGATAGGCGACTGTGGAATCCACATACCACGATGTCCGGTCCGGCACGTCACCCGTCACAGGAATCGTCACAGGCGACGTGATGGCTGTCGCCCGGCTGTGCGCGAATATGCGAGGCGTGAGTGTCTGCTTGATCTGCAGCGTCGCACCGTGAGCATCACGGTTGCCGGTGGGCGTCTCGAACCGATCGTGCGTCCACTCGCCGCTGATTTTCGTGTACCCGAACGCGTACTCGCCTTCAAGATTGACGAGCGTGTACGGGTCGCTCACGTTCGTGTCGCCGGATCGGCCCCATGCTGCAGCAGCGCCGATGCGCATTCCCTGACGCGGCGTAATGCCAGCACCGACGACCCCATTGGGACGAAACGGTGGATCTGCCGTGTGAAAGAAGTCGGCCGGGGCCCGATCGATGAAGGCAACGCGGGCGTCCCAGTGCTTCGCCGACGTGTTCACCTGAGCGCCCATCGGGTAGATGGATGCGATGAGTGCATGCGGCGCGGCACCACCACCGATCGCCGGCAGGAAGCTGTAGTACCCGCGGTGCCACCAGATCACACCGTCGTTGACGCTCGCCCGGTTCTCGGTCATGCCGAGACCGATTGGCGACGTGAATTTGCCGGCCTCGAGGCGCCACTTGGTGCCCTTCTCGAATTCGTAACGAATCGAGGCCTGCGGAACGTAAACCTCCCACTGGCCAGTCATCACGCGCCAGATGAGCGGACGAACCGAGACCTGAAGCCGGGGAGCGACTTCGACGGTGCCAAATGGATCGACGATCAGTTGCGTCTTCCATCCCCCGGCGTCGTCGAAGTAGTCCTGCACGCCAACGACGGTGTCGAACGCCACGGCGCGCGTACCGCTGGTGGTCGTCTGGGCACGCAAGGGAGCGGCAGGCGCAAGAATCAACAGTGCCAGCAACAGCGTGACGACCCCAGGAAGGCGACTCATTCTGCCCTCCGCAACTCGAGGTGCGCGTGCTGTGCGGTGTGTGCCGCCGGACGCGTCGGAAACTGCACCAGGGCGCGAGACGACGGACGGTCCGCTACAGCCACCTCGTCGTTTGTCGACGGCTCAATCAGGGCGATCGGTAACGCGGCCATCGCCTGCACGACCTGTGCATCGAAGTCGATTCCAATGAGGCGCCACAGCTCGCCCACCGCCGTCGCGACCGGCAAGGCGCCGCGATAGGCACGTGCGCTCGTCATCGCATCGAAGGCGTCGGCCACGTGGACGATGCGCGCGAACAGCGGGATCGCATCGCCCTTCAAGCCGTACGGATAGCCGCGGCCGTCAGGCCGCTCGTGGTGCAGCTCCACGATTGCGAGCTGCGCATCGAGGAACCTCAGTGGCTTGAGGATCCGGGCGCCGAGCGTCGGGTGCAGCTTGATCTGTTCGAATTCCTCGGCCGTCAGCTTCGTCGGCTTGCGAAGCACCGCGTCACTGACGCCAATCTTTCCGATGTCGTGCAGGAGTGCGCCAAGCCGCAGCGTCTCGAGATCGGGATCCGATAGCTGCATCTGCCGGCCAATCGCGACAGACAGATCCGCGACTCGCTGTGAGTGCCCTGCGGTGTATGGGTCTCGCGCATCGAGCGCCGTGGCGAGGGCTCCGATGACGCCGAGGTAGGCCGCCTCAGACTCGGCCTCTGCCAGCGATACGGCTGTTCGAAGCTCATTGAACGTTGCGGTGAGCGTGTCGAGCTCGCGGCTTCCGCCGGTTGGCTGGAGCGGTCGATCGAAGTCGCGCGCCTTGGCCATGGTGGCAAGCGAGTTCGACAGACGGTCGATCGGACGAGCGACGGTTCGCGCCACCCACCAGCTGCCGCCGACGGCCATCAGCAGCGCACCGGCACCCGCGAGCAGCAGCACCCACCCGGTCTCGGACGTGGCCGTTCTCGCCGCGGTGGCGACTGAACCGAGCGCGTAGACGCTGGCTGAATCAACCGACGACAGCCGCTGGACGACGAACTCGTCTTGTCCGAGGACGATGGTTCCACTGAGCGGGAGCGCGACGCCTTCGAGCGCCCGGCGTTGCGACGGCGGCGTGGAGCTGGCGATGACGCGACCATCGAGAAGGATTGCGATGTCCGCTCGCGCCTCGCTTGCCACGTTCACCGCGTAGGCATCGTCGAGCGGGGATGCGAGGAAGAACTCGCCGACGACGTCGCGTCCAAGAACCAGCGGCACTGCAGTCGCCCTATATGGATGCCCGTTGCGAAGCACCACGGTTTCGACCGGCGCGCCGTTCTCTTCGACGCGCAGTTGGACTCGCGCTCCAGCCGGCCAATCTCCCCTGTTGGGACCAGCGCTCGCCAGCACGACACCGCGCACATCGGTGACCGACAGCGCGGGAACCGCCATGATCGCCTGCAGCTTCGCGAGCTCCGTCTCGACCGTCGATCGCAGTTGCCCCAGCTCGTGCTCGTTGGCGCGCTCTGAGTAATAGGTGTCGACCGCTGCTTTCAGCGTCGGGTTCTCGGCGAGCGCCATCGCCTGAAGCGTGTGTTCGCGTCGCAGCCTTGCATCAATGCCAGCGAAGCGAAGCTGGCTCGACTCCATGTTCTCGACGACCGCGCGGGTCAAACGCGCATTCGTCTGCCAGGAGAACAACACGAAGACCGCCACGATCACGCATCCGATCACGGCAAATGCAAAGCACAGGACCTTGACGAGCAGCCGAGGCGATCGCGACGCGGCCGGCGTGGTCATTCAGGATCGGTCAGTGGCAGCGAGAACGTCAGCTCGGTCGCCGCGCCGCCTTCGATGGTGGCCTGATGCGTGACTTCGCCAGCTCGTTCGTGCCACGCAGCGACCTCGAGCCGGCCGGCAGGGACGTTGGGGATCGTGAAGCGGCCTTCTCGATCTGGAACGGCGAAGAACGGATGAGGGAACACCCTCACGATCGCGCTCATGTGAGAGTGAAGATGGCAGAACACCTTGATGACGCCGGGCTTGGTGAACGTCCGCGCTTTCGACTCGTTGCGCGGATAGCGTCCGAGGTCGAACGTCGCCGCGCGCGACAGTGAAAACACGTTGTGGAAGATCAGATCGTCGTTCGGAAACTCAACGGTCGAGCCCGTCGTGACGGCGACGACATGCGGAATGAACTCTTCGTTCGTCTGACGGATGGAGACGCGCTGCGGTGTGACGTCGGCGCGCATCGCGGAGCTCACGAAGACGACAACGTTGTCGAGCTCCGAGGTCTCGCGCTCACCCTGAATGCCGACGATGCGACCCGGATACGCGCCGGCGGTGGCAAGTCTCCTGGCCGGGTGTGCGACGACGTGCACGCGCCCCGTCAGCGAACCGGTAGCGGCTTCACGAGCGATGACATTCGGTCGCTCGGAACTGCACAGAACCGCCAGCGAGAGGGCGACGCCCGCGCAAACTCGGAGACTATCCATCGCGATCACTATCGGGTCATCAGGGTTTCCCCTTAAACGGGTGTGACGAAGGGGGCAGACGTGCGCACACGATCCTGAAACCGTGGCATCGTAGGGGCATCAAAGAGCGGGAGATCGACTGTGACTGAGCCGCGTCTATTGAACATCCCTGTCATCCTCGGCACGGCGCGCAAGGGACGCGCGTCAGAGCATGCCGCCCGACTCTTCACCGATTTGTTGAATCGCCGCGCAGGCGTGACGAGTCATCTGATCGACATCGCGACGGTGCGGATGCCGGTAGACGATGCGGGGGAGGCGATTAAGGACCCGGTGTTCGCGAAAGCGATGACGGAAGCCGATGGCCTTCTCATCGTGACGCCCGAGTACAACCACAGCTTTCCAGGGCTGCTGAAGCACGTGCTCGACAGTTGTCTGAGCGAATACATCCACAAAGCGGTGGGCATCGCCGGCATTTCAGCGGGAGGGTTTTCCGGTACCCGCGTGATTCAAGGCCTTCTGCCGGTGATGCGCGAGCTCGGTCTGGCCACGATCTTCTGGGACGTCAACATCGGAACCGTCGGCAAGGTGTTCACGGAGGACGGCCGCCTGCTCGACGATGCGGTGATCCGCCGTTCGGACAGGTTCATCAGGGAACTGATCTGGATGGCCAAGGTGCTCCGGTACGGTCGTGAGCACGTGAACGTGGACGAGGAAGCCGCCGAGCGTTTGCCACCGATCAAATGTCCGAACTGCGGCACCCTGATGACTCACCACGCAGACAAGGAAGTGAGCTCAGTGCCGCCGCTCGAAGAGGTGACAGTGGTTGCCGCGCACGCGTGCAGCAATTGCGGCGCGCAGGCGGCGATGGTGACGAGCGTGACCGGCTAGAGCGTCTTCAACATGTCCGTGCGTCGGTTCAGCGGCGCACCTTGACGAAGCGACGACGGTGTGGGCTGGAACTTCGCTCCGGTTCGTCGCCGCGGAAAAACGGCTGCGGCGTGCTCACGAGCGCGGCGGGATTCGCGACGGAAACGGCGATAACGGTCGCCGCGCGCATGCGATGACGGCCCACGCCCGAACCGTTTTACCTACTGTCGCGGGTCGCGGCGCGAACAGTCGCTACGCCCCAGCCACACCGTCGTCACAGACAGTGCGGCGGGCACCGGGCGGGCCTGCGCTAGACGCTTAGCGTCTCCGACGGCCGTCCCGCCCACAACCAGAGAATGAAGTCGATGGTAGGCGGTACGACGCCGACCTCACGCATCCGCATGCACACCTGGCCGCGATGATGTTGTGTGTGCAGGAACACCTGGAGCACCGACTCCCCCATCGTGTGCACACCCGCGGGCTGCTTGGCCTCCTGCTCGAAAAATGCCGCCCACGGCATGCGCATCTCCTGAGCCAGATCAGCACCACTCACCTGCTCGACAAACGCGAGCACGCCGCGGCGCGCCTCCACGCCCCACGCAGCGATGTCGCCGATCGTCGCGAACTCCTTGCGCTCGCGCACGGTGAACTGCGCGCGGGTCCAGGCCTGCAGAAAGATGTGCTGCACCTGGTGCATGTGATGCAGCGTGTCGGCGATCTTTGCGTCGCCGGCTGCCTGCGGCGCGGCGAGCACGGCGCTCCAGACCGCCGCATCAGCCCAGGCCATGTGGCGAGCCATCTCGCGCATGGGCGGAACGAAGGTGTCGGCCTGATCAGCCACGGCGCCCTCCATCGAGTTCACGCAATTCGGCAAGCCTGCGAATGATTCGGTCCGGCCGCACGGGGTGACCCTGCGGCAGCCCGGAGCCGCGGACATCGAGCCAGATGCCGTAGATGCCCTGCCGCTGTGGTTCGGCGACGTCCCACTCGAGATTGTCACCAACCATCCACGTGTCGCCAGGCGCGACGTCCAGCAGCTCGAGCGCTCGTTGGTAGACGCGAGGATCCGGCTTGCCGAACCCGACCTCGCCTTCGATGAGAATCGTATCGAAATGACCGGCAAGAGCGAATCGAACGATCTTGCTCCTCTGCATCTGGGCGCTGCCGTTGGTCAGCAGCGCCAATCGACATCCACTCGCACGCAACCATTCGACCGTGTCGATCGCATCGTCGAATGGTCGTAGCCCAGCGTCACGCAGCTCGTGGTAGGTGTCGCCTATTTTTCCGGCCAGCGCCTCATCGTCCAGGCCGACGTCTTTCAGCGCCAGATGAGCCACCTTTCGACGAGCGGCCGCAAGATCGAGACGTCCCACGCGATGGCGCTCGGGATCCGACCAGTACCACTCGCGAACACGTTCGATTGAGACGTAGGCGGTGATGGGATCGACGATCCCCAATTCAGTTCTGTGAACGCGGCATGCCTCCAACCAGCAGGAGGAGATGCCGCCGGTGTCGTCGAGGATCGTGTCGTCGAGATCGAGCAGAACGGCGCGGGGAAGATGGCTCAAGCCAACTAGTCTACACTTCCGGTCGGATACCCGGGATCTTCAGGCGCACGCGGTAGAGTCCGGTCTGCGCCGTCAGATACAACGTACGTCCGTCATCGTCGCCCCACGTGAGGTTGTGCGGATGCTCGGGCCCGACGATCGTCCCGAGATGCTTTCCGTCAGGCGACAGAATCCACAAGCCGCCTGGTCCTGAAACGTAGACGTTGCCCTGCACATCCACTTTCACACCGTCGAGCGCATCGTCGCCCGGCGCGTTCGTCATGTCGAAGAACACCTTGCCATGCGACAGCGTTCCGTCCGGCTGCACGTCATACCGCATCACAACCTTCTTCTTCTCGTCCCAGTTCCCCACATACAAGTAGCGTTCATCGGGAGAGAACGCGAGACCGTTGGGCCCAGTCAGATCCTTCGCACCGAGCCGAAGCGTCCCATCCTTGAGCGAGTAGATGCCGCTGAATGGCAGTTCCTTGCGCGTGTCGTCGAACGCCTTCGGAAGCCCGAACGGCGGGTCAGTGAAGAACAAGGTGCCGTCGGATCGATAGACGAGGTCGTTGGGGCTGTTGAGCCGCTTTCCTTCGAATCGATCGGCGAGGACAGTCACCGTGCCGTTCTTTTCGATGCGGACCACGCGACGGTTCCCGTGCTCGTCGATCGTGACGCGTCCTTCCGCATCGAGCGTGATGCCGTTCGAGCCTGGCTGTCCGTATTCGCCAATGTCGACGCCCGCGTATCCGCTCTTCGTTCTGAACACGGACACCTGACCATCAGGCGACCATCGATAGATGGTGTTGGCGTTGGGATCGCTGAAGAGAAGATAGCCCTCTGGCACCCAGACCGGGCCCTCAGTGAAGATGAAGCCGTCGGCCAGCTTTTCGATCGTCAGCTCTTCGGGAACGATCGCGTCCAGGCCAGGGTCGACTCGTTTCACGTCGGCCTTCGCTTCGGCCTTCTTGCCGATGCGACCTCTCTTGTAGAAGTCGAGCGTGGCCGATCGCACCCACACGAAGTTGCCGGGAGGATTCGACAGCGGTCCGTTCGCACCGAAGACAGCGAGCTGGATCCGCTGGCCGGGGACCGCGTCGCGCGCGATCACCACGCGGTTCGGCGCATTGAAGCCTTTGATGAACTGGCCGCCTGCCTGGCCGAGCGCGATCGGCAGCTTGCCGTCAACCCAGACCTCAGCATAGTCATCGACGACGATCTCGAAGACGACAGTCGATCCGGCCGTGTCGAGCGCTCCGACCTTCTCTGGAATCGTCACCGCGATGCGGTACCAGCCAAACGAGAGTCGTCCATGCGTGCGTCGTGACTCGAGACTCTTCGGCTCGATCACCGGCCAGCCCGAGTCGTCAAAAGAGGCGACTCCGGCGTGCGGCTCGATGTCGTGGGTACGTTCGGCCTCGACGACGCTCGCGTCGCTGTACCGCCACTCTCCGCGAACGAGCGAAGCACCTTCAGCCGTTGCGAGATTTACGATTGCGTCGGGCCGAATGCCTGGTGCATCCGCAGTCACCTGGCCCGACGCGGACATCGTCCAGAGAAGTGCCGTCGCGAGGACGGCGGCCAGGAACGGAAGACGGCGAGTCATGATCATCTCCTCTGTTCCTATCAACGAACCTTGACGACGTAGTAGTTGAGCGGACCGGAGACGTCCTTGAACCAATGAGGCGTTCCATTGGGCACGATGAGCACGTCGCCCTTCGTGATCCTGCGAACCTCCCCACCGGTGATCGACGACCCTCGAATTTCGTTCGCCGCAGTCGTCTTGCCGTTCTCCACCGTGCCGCCGGTGACGAACGTCGCCGATCCATCGAGCACGTAGATGATGTCTGCGTCGAGCTCATGGACTTCGGCCATTCCCGCACTCTCGCGATGACTGGCGTGCACCATGTAGTTGCGGCCACCTTCATCGCCGAACAGCACGCTGCCCTTCGCGAATGCGGCAGCGACATCGGTGCTCTTCCAGTACGAGACCGGCGGTGGGACTCGGGCGATCGCGTCCGTGAGCGCGGCTGCGCCGGCCTTGGCGATGTCCTCGTCTTCCTGCGGCGTGTTCCCGCTGACGCCGATGGCGCCAATGACCTGGCCATCGACGATGAGCGGCAGGCCGCCTTGAAGCGGTGTCGCTCCTGGCAGCGCGAGCGCTGCGACGCGGCCCTCGCGAATCTGGTCCTCGAAGACCTTGCTCGGACGACGGAAGATCGCCGCCGTGCGAGCCTTGCCGATACCGACGTCCACGCTCGCGACCTGGGTGTCGTTGAGACGCTCCAGATACAACACGTGACCACCCTCGTCGGTGACTACGATCACCACCGTGGCGCCTCGCTTGAGCGCTTCGGCTTCGGCGGCGGCGGCAATGGTCTTCGCGACGTCCAGCGTCAGCACCCTCTTCGTCGGGAGCTCCGCATGAAGCGGCACCTGGAGCGCAATTGCACCGAACAAGAGCGCAACGAACTTTCCGAATCTCATGACCAGCAAACCTTTCTGGAAGCGTCGTTGGCCTCCGCTGCTCGGATGCGGCCGGTTCCGATTCGGTTACAAGAGGCGGGTCAAGTAAGATTCCTCGGTGGCCGATCGGGAAGGCGACGCGCGCGAGACACTTCGAACGAGCGACGTCGTGTTGACCGTGACGGACGGCACGGCGCTGGCCACTGGTGCCGAGTTCTTCCCGGCGCTCGTGCGCAATCTCGCCGCGGCGCTGGGCGTTCCCTATGTTTTCGTCGCCGAATGCACCGACCGGACGAAGACCCGGGTCAGAACGCTGGCATTCTGGAACCGCGACCGTCTGAGCGACAACGTCGAATACAACCTCGGAGGCACACCCTGCGAGTTCGTCGTTGGTGGTGGTGTCAGCTATCACCCCGAGTTGCTCCAGTCGCGCTTCCCTGACGATCACGATCTCGTGGCGCTCGGAGCCGAGAGCTATCTCGGTGTGCCGATCACTGGAGCGTCAGGCGAGATCCTCGGACACCTCGCGATCCTCGATGTTCAACCGATGCCGGAGGACGCCGTTCGATCGCTCCTCCTGCGCACGTTTGCGTCACGCGCCGGCATGGAGCTCGAGCGACTCAGGGCGAGCGAAGAGATCGCCTCGCTCAATCGCCGGCTGGCGATCGCTGCCGACCGTGCGCGGTCGCTGCTCGCGATCAACAACGCGGTCGTCCTCAACCTGACGCAGGACGCGCTGTTTCACGCCATCACCACCGCGCTTCGTCCGGTGATTCCGTTCGACCGGATGACGATCTTCCTGTACGACGAGCAGAAGAACGTGCTGCGCATGGTTGTCGCAGAGAGCACGGTGCCCTCGGACCACTTCGTGCCTGGATTCGAGTTGTCGCTGGACCAAAGTCACGCTGGCGTGTCGTTCAGAAGTCAGCGGCCGTTCTTCAATCCCGATCTCGCCAAGACGCGAACCTATCCGGGTGAAGAAGTGCTCTACAAGGAAGGCTTCCGATCGCTCGTCGTCGTGCCGCTCGTCGTGCGCGGCAAGAGCATCGGCACGCTGAACCTGGGCAGCGAGCGGCCGATGCAATACAACCAGCCCGAGGCTGACCTGCTGCAGGAAGTCGCCAACCAGGTGGCGCTCGCCATCGAGAACATGCGCGAGTACGAGGAGATCGGCCGGTTGAAGGCGCAGCTCGAACGCGAGAACGTGTATCTGCGCGAAGAGATTCTCGGCGAGCACAACTTCGAGGAGATCGTCGGCAACAGCCCACAGCTCACGGCCGTGCTCCACATGATCGAACGCGTCGCGCCCACCGACACGACGGTCCTGATTCTCGGAGAGACTGGGACGGGCAAGGAGCTAGTCGCGCGCGCGGTCCACAACCGCAGCCCTCGCCGATCGCATCCACTCGTCAAAGTGAACTGCGGCGCCATCTCCGCAGGGCTGATCGAAAGTGAACTCTTCGGACACGTCAAAGGGGCGTTCACCGGCGCGCTCGAGCGCCGCATCGGCAGATTCGAACTGGCCGATCGCGGCACTTCTTACGGCGGTCAGCGTCACCCGCCGCTGGAGTCACCAAAAAAAAAGAATAGAAAAGAAATAAGAACTGAAATTAGTTATAATAATCCGAATGAAAGGGAATTAAGAAAAAAAATATAATAGAGATAATAAACTCCATATGATTAGTGTATTGAAGAACTGATTGAAGTGTTGATGTGTAGAAAGAGTATTGGTATGATAGTATTACAGGAGTAGAAGTAAATAAGTAGTGAGAATATAGTGGTGTTTGACAATAGGACTTTGAATAAATGAATAAATGTGTGATATGAATAATGTTATGTATAAGTGGAACAGATTTAAAACACTCGGCGTGAAGACTTCTACTTCGGCTCGAAAGATTTATACGATGGGAATCTCGTTGTCGAAGTCGACGCGGTGCGTGTCGCGGCGCGGTAACGAGGATTCACGCTGATCTGATGGCGACACTCGCTCGACTTCTGGCTGACTAGAGATCTGCAGTCAGAAAGGTCACGCTGATGCGAGGACATCGAGTGAGTTACACGCAAACAACGGAGGGCACAAGCGGCTATCGCAAGCTGAAATGCGATG
Organism: uncultured Acidobacteriota bacterium; assembly: GCA_963818645.1. Classification (GTDB taxonomy): domain Bacteria; phylum Acidobacteriota; class Vicinamibacteria; order Vicinamibacterales; family UBA2999; genus Gp6-AA40. The sequence goes on from CAWFTF010000007.1 coordinate 99,584, forward strand.
CACAGCATCTGCCAGAGCACGGACGATCTGCCACAGGCTGTTCTCGCAGTCTCTTGTAGGTCAACGATTCGCTAGCGGTGCGCACAGAACGGAACATCGTTCGGCACGATCGCGACGTGCCTCAATCGATGTGCAAGTGCACGAGTGAAACTCTAGTGTGAGGCAGCTTTTATGAGCGGGCAGTAACGGACTACGATATGAAGCGTGGGTAGAATCTGAAATGAATATGTGCTTTGCGTGTTTCGGTTGGTTGCGCGTAGTTTACGGCGGAGTAGCGCTATAGTGAAGGTGGATGAAGTAAATATAGATGATGCATTTTGAAGTCTGACATTGAAAGATTTGAAGGAAGTCGCAGAGGAATACGAAAAGCTGCAAGGGTTTGGTCGAGCAATAGTCGCATGCGACTGGAGTGAAAGATGACTAAGAATAATGACACCGGGAAGGATTGGATTCGCAGAACGATGCTGTTCAGCACGTAGATATGTGTGAATGGAAGGTACGACGGCTTCGAAAAGTAGACATGCATTGAGCTCAGGACTTTGATGGAACACAGCGGCAGGGAATAAAGCGTTCTACTTAAGATGACGGATGCTGAGATCTAATTAGGAAAAGGGAAGTGGACACGCCGAACGGCAGCTCTTCTGGATGATACACGCGATTGTGTGGATACGAGAGAGTAATTTTTAAGAGATTACTGGTGGTAGGGAAGGTAACTCGGACGAACAGGAGCGTTAAAAGTGTTCGGTGCACGCCTCCACATCACGGCTGAGGCGCGGGTCCAGGATCGAATTCTGAGTATCTACTGTAACGGCGTTGCATGGCATCAAGCAAGAGTGGACTAAGATAAATATGTCATCGGATCGATGACGGCCGAGGAACAACGTCTCGAAGAGTCACGCGAGCGCCAGAACAACTGGAAGCGCTGGGGACCGTACCTGAGCGAGCGCGCATGGGGAACGGTGCGCGAAGACTACAGCCCAGACGGCAGTGTCTGGGAGCACTTCCCGCACGATCACGCGCGGTCGCGCGCCTACCGTTGGAACGAAGACGGCATCGCCGGCATCTGCGACCGCCATCAGTCGATCTGCTTCGCCATCGCGTTGTGGAATGAGCAGGATCCCATTCTCAAGGAGAGGCTGTTCGGCCTCTCGGCAACGAGGGCAATCACGGCGAGGACGTGAAGGAGTGCTACTTCTACCTGGACAGCACACCGACGCACTCGTACATGAAGTTTTTGTACAAGTACCCACAGCGTGCGTTCCCCTACTTGCAACTCCTCGAAGAGAACCGTCGTCGCACGCGTCAGGAGGGGGAATTTGAGCTGGTCGACACGGGCGTCTTTGCGGACGATCGTTACTTCGACATCTTCGTCGAGTACGCGAAGGCCTCCTCCAACGACATCCTGATTCGCGTCGACCGTCGTCAATCGAGCCAGCGTCGACGCACCGCTCCATCTGCTGCCGACGGTCTGGTTTCGCAACACGTGGTCCTGGGGACGCGGGACGTCTCGCCCGGAGCTGCAGCGGGTCGGCAACACGCCGGCCGTCGCGCTCACGCACGAAGAGCGGGGTCGCTACACGCTGCACTTCGAGGGAACGCCCGAGCTGCTCTTCAGCGAGAACGACACGAACCGCAAACGGCTCTTCGGCATCGACGACGGGCGCTCGTTCTCGAAGGACGGCATCAACGACTACGTCGTGCACGGAGTAAAGGAGGCGGTCAACCCGGCACAGCGCGGAACGAAGGCGGCCGGTCACTACCGGCTCGTCGTCGGGGCCGGCCAGTCGACGGCCGTCCGGCTACGACTGACGGACGGGGTCATCACTGAGGGAGCGGACGGTGTCGGCGACGACTTCGATCGCATCTTTGCCGCGAGGCAGGGAGAAGCCGACGAGTTCTACTCGACCGTGATTCCAGACGCGCTCTCCGCAGACGCCGCAAACGTCATGCGTCAGGCGCTCGGCGGGATGCTCTGGTCGAAGCAGTTCTACTACTACGTCGTCCGCGACTGGCTGAACGGCGACCCGGGCCAGCCTGCTCCGCCTGACTCGAGGCGACGCGGCAGGAACTCGCAATGGCCGCACCTGCACAACTCCGACGTCATCTCGATGCCGGATAAGTGGGAGTACCCGTGGTACGCCGCGTGGGACCTCGCATTCCACTGCGTCGCACTCGCGCTCGTGGACTCCGAGTTCGCCAAGGACCAACTGATTCTGCTGCTGCGCGAGTGGTACATGCATCCCAACGGGCAACTCCCGGCGTACGAGTGGAAGCTCGACGACGTGAATCCGCCCGTGCATGCGTGGGCAGCGTGGCGCGTCTACAAGATCGAGAAGCGCCGCCGCGGCGTGGGCGATCGTCAGTTCCTGGAGCGCGTCTTCCACAAGCTGCTGATCAACTTCACGTGGTGGGTGAATCGGAAGGATGCCGAGGGCAATAACGTGTTCCAGGGCGGCTTCCTCGGCCTCGACAACATTGGCGTCTTCGATCGCAGCGCGGCCCTTCCAACCAGCGGACACCTGGAACAGTCCGACGGCACGAGCTGGATGGGCACGTACTCACTGAACATGCTCGCCATCGCGATGGAACTTGCGGCCGAGGATTCGACCTACGAAGACGTCGCCAGCAAATTCTGGGAGCACTTCCTCTACATCGCCGCCGCGATGAACAACCTCGGCCAGGATGGCGTGTCGTTGTGGAACGAGGCAGACGGCTTCTATTACGACGTGCTCCACGAGGAGAACGGCGACCAGTTTCCGCTGAAAGTGCGCTCGATGGTGGGGCTCATTCCCCTCTTCGCCGTCGAGACTCTCGAACCGGAGGTGCTCGACAAACTTCCTGGTTTCAAGAAGCGCCTGGAATGGTTCATCGACAATCGACCCGACCTCACGGCGCATACCGCCTGTATGCGCACGCCCGGCAATGAGGAGCGTCGGCTGCTCTCAATCGTGACGGAGGAGCGATTGCGTCGCGTGCTGAAGGTCATGCTGGATGAGAACGAGTTCTTCTCGCCCTTCGGCATTCGCGCGCTCTCGCGCGCGCACCTGGAGAAGCCCTACATGCTGGAGATCGGTGGACAGATGCACAAGGTTGATTACGAGCCGGGGGAATCGACGACGGCGTTGTTTGGCGGCAACTCGAACTGGCGCGGTCCGATCTGGTTCCCTGTCAACTTCCTCCTGGTCGAGTCCCTTCAACGTTTTCACTACTACCTGGGGGACGACTTCACCGTGGAGTGCCCGACCGGCTCAGGCCAGCAGATGACTCTCGACCAGGTCGCTGTGGAGTTGTCACGCCGGCTTGCACGCCCCTTCTTACGGGACGCGACCGGCAGTCGCCCAGTCCACGGCGAAGACCTGCGATTCCGCGACGATCCGAACTGGCGCGATCTGCTCCTCTTCTACGAGCACATCCACGGCGACAATGGCCGCGGCGTGGGCGCCAGCCACCAGACCGGATGGACCGGCCTGGTAGCCAAGCTGCTTCAGCAAAGCGGCGAGCGTGTGGAGAAGACGCGCGCCGAGGAACAGGACCTCGAAGTCGGCATCGTGTCAGGTCAACGCAACGGCAACCAGATCTCGGTCCTGACCTGGACCGTGACGTGGACCGTGGACTGTGGACCGAGGACTGAGGACGGTGGACCCCTAAGAAAGCAACTCCCGATAACACGCTTCGTACATCGGGACGACCCGCTCGACGCAGAACTCGCTGCGCACGCGGCGGCAGGCAGCCTGCGCCACCGACTTGTGCAGAACGGGATTGGTGAGCAGCTCGACGGCGCTCGCCGCCATCTCGTCGATTGCCTCGAGCGGATGCAGGAAGCCGCTCACGCCGTGCTCGATGACCTCGGGCAGCCCGCCCACGCGCGACGCGATCACCGGGACTTCGCACGCCATCGCCTCGAGCGCCGCGAGGCCGAAGCTCTCCTGCACTGATGGCAGCAGGAAGAGATCCGCGATCGACAGGAGGGGCACCACCTCCTCCTGCGCGCCAACGGCATCGACGATGGAGCTGATGCCAAGGTCTCTCGCCATCTGCTGCGCCGACGCCAGGTCTGGACCATCACCGACGAGCAGCAGCCGCGCAGGCACCTTCTTGCGGATGCGATCGAAGATCGCCACCACCGAGTCGACGCGCTTGACCGGCCGGAAATTCGAGACGTGCACGATGACCTTCGTCGCCTCGCTACCACCGGAGAAACGCTTCCGCAGATCCGGCCGCGGCTCGTCGCCGATGCACGGCGCAATCCAGGAAGTTGGGAATGACGGCGATCGGATGCTTTACGCCGAGCTCGGCGTACGTCGACGACCGCAGGCTGTTCGACACCGCCGTCACCGCATCCGACTGTTCGATCGAGAAGGCGACGATGCGCGAGTAGGACGGGTCGCTGCCGACGAGCGTAATGTCCGTGCCGTGCAGCGTGGTGACGACCTTCGGCCCCTTACCGTCCGCGCTCAGGATCTGTCTCGACAGAAACGCGGCGGTCGCGTGCGGCACCGCGTAGTGCGCGTGGATGATGTCCAGATTCGACTCGCGCGCGACCTGCACGATCCGGTTCGCAAGCGACAACAGATACTGCGGCTCGCGGAACAGCGGATACGTCGGCGTCAGCACCTGGTGGAAGAACAGGCCTTCCTGAAAGTCTCCGAGCCTGAACGGCGTTTCCGTGCTGATGAAGTGCGCCTGATGCCCGCGAAGCGCAAGCGCCTTGCCGAGCTCGGTGGCCACGATCCCGCTTCCGCCGACCGAGGCGTAGCAGACGATGCCGACGTTGAGCGGACCAGTCACGATGGAAGGAGGTGCGGCCGTAGAACAGGGTGTTTCACGACGATGCCTTCTGCAAATGCAACGCCGGCGAGCGCGCCGAACTGCGCGTCGCGGCTTTCAATCAGCTGCGTGAAGCTCGTCGATGTCAGACGCGTCGCAACTGCACCTGGTTGTGCTGGACGAAACTGGCTGACGAAGCAGGCCAGGGCACGACGCTTGGTGTCGTAGTGCTCGCTCACGTCCACGACAAAGGAAGGCGAAGCGGAATCATTGATGAAGTAGTAGCAAATCGACTCGGGCTTCCACGCCTCACCATCCGCATCGTACTTCCTGAGACCGGCGCTGAAAATGGCCTCCGTCAACAAGTGGCTCGCAGCCACGTGATCCGGATGGCGATCCGACCAGTACGGCACGGCGACGACGCGCGGCTGCGCTTTGCGAACGAGGCCCGCGATGGCGCGCATCTGATCAGCCTCCCGTCCAAGCGCGCGGTCTGGAAGGCGAAGGTTGATGCGCCACGCCGCACCGAGAACGTCACACGCGGCGTCCGCTTCAGCGAGCCGCTCGGTCACGGTGCCGTTGCTGCCCATCTCGCCCGCCGTCAGATCGCAGAGCCCGACCTGATGCCCGAGCGCCACGTGCTTGGCCACCAGACCGCCGATGCCGATCTCGATGTCGTCCGGATGGGGACCAACGGCCAGCAGGTCGACTGGCGAAAGAGCCCTCGTCATCGCGTCCAGCCGAAGACCTCGTCGTGCTTGTCGGGCTCGCCGCTGGCCGCACGGGACAGCACGCGGGCCGCGAGAAACGCTCCGGACAGCGAGTCGCCCCCCAGGGCAAAGAGATGGCGCGGGTAGTTGCGATGCGGACCGATGTACATGATGCCGTCGGCGGTCTCTCCGTAAGCCCCCTCCCAGCCGTACTCGGGCTGAAGACCCGAGATCGCCGGATTCATCATCAGCAACTCGTACATCAACTGACCGGTCCGCTGCACGAGAACCGCGTCACGCTTCCGCGCCGGCGTCTCGTCCTGCGCGGCGCCGGTCACGAGCAGACGACTGTCGCGCGTCCAGCGAACCTGATGTCGCGGCGATGCCGTGTCGCTGATCGTGACATCCGGACCGGCGAGCTGTTTCCGAATCGCGGCGGGCACTGGTTCAGTCATCGCGAAGTACTGCTCGCGAGGTTTGAAGTGACGCCGCAGCGGTTTGAACTCGCCCGTGGCGGTACCAGTGCACACGATGACGGTTTGAGCCCGTACGAGGCCTCCGTCAATGACGATCTCCACCTGCCTGGCGCCCGCACGAACCTTTGAGACGCGCGATCGCTCGAACAAGGTCCCGCCACGTGACTTCGCCGCGGCAGCCAGGCCCAGGCAGGCGCGATGGGGGTCGAGCGTGAACGACGCACCGAGCCGAATACCTCCGGGCGCATCGAGGGCCGTCGCCTTTCGCACGTTCGCCGGCAACACCCACTGCGCGTCCAATCCAGCCGCCGCGCGCGCCTCGTACTCACGCCGCAGCCCCTTTCCATCGTCGCGCGATGCGACCTCGATGTAGTCGCAGGCTTCGAGTCCGCACTGGATGCGGAGCCGCCGGATGAGAGCGGCCGCATCGAGCGACGCCCGCCGCCAGCTTTCGAAGATGCGTCGCGACGTGCGAAGACCGTGGCGCTCGGAGACATCCCGGAATGACGGCCCGGGCTCCGGCAGCAGCAACCCCGCGCCGCGACCCGCACTTCCCTGCCCTATGCGATCTGCTTCGATCAGGATCGGCTTGAGGCCGGCAACGGCGCATGCATAGGCCGTCGCGCAACCGGTCAACCCGCCGCCGATAATCGCGACCTCAGAGGAGAGCTCACCGCGAAGCCGGGGATGGTCGGGGCGACGCGAGCGTGGAAAGTTGTCGATCCATGGCGAGATTCCGTAACGTGTACGCATCAGGCGTCAACCCGTGAGACTCCAAAAACCGTGCACGTGCGGCAGAAACCCGGGCAAAGATAGCGCCCCGGGGGCACGCACGGTCTGGCCCCTGCCAGATTCTGGATCATCTTAGAACAGCGGTCTGACCGCATAATCACCATAATCAACACGATGCGTCGTCGACTGTGGAAAGTAGGGCTCGCCATCGCGATCTTGCTGGCCATGGGCGCAGCCGCGAGCGTCGTGTGGGCACGGGGGGAACTCCGAGGCAGCCTGCCCACTCTCACGGGCGAACTTCGACTGGAAGGGCTCTCCGCGAGGGTGATGGTCACGCGCGACACGCTCGGCATCCCGACCGTCAGAGGTGCCACGCGTGAGGACGTCGCACGCGCAACCGGTTTCCTGCACGCGCAGGATCGCTTCTTCCAGATGGATCTCGCACGACGGCGCGCCGCGGGCGAACTGGCTGCGCTGGTCGGACCACGTGCGCTGGCTCGCCGATCGCGAGATTCGCATTCATCGCTTCCGCGCCGAGGCGCAGCGCGCGCTCGCCACCATGGATCCAGAGTGGCGAGCCATCCTCGATGCCTACACCTCTGGCGTAAACAGCGGCTTGAGCCGTCTGCGAGCGGCCCCATTCGAATACACCGTGTTGAGACAGGAACCGCGCCAATGGCTCCCGGAAGACACCGTGCTCGTCGTCTTGTCGATGTTCATCACGCTGCAGGATCCCGACGGCTCATACGAAGCGACGCTCGGGACTATGCACGACGTCCTGCCGGAGGCGATGGCGAACTTCCTCGCGCCGATGGGAACGGAGTGGGACTCTCCGATCGTGGGAAGCGCGCAGCGCCGTACCGCCAATCCCCGGGCCCGATGTCTACGACCTGCGATCGCGCCGCACCGGCAAGCGCCCTCCGAGGCACGAAGAGCCGAAGGACTCGACGCCCGTCGTTCGCCCGATCGAGCAGGAAGCCAACGGATCGCTGGGATTGATCGATCGCCTGTTGGGCGTTGGCAAGCGACAGTTGGGAGTTGGAAGTTGGGAGTTGGGAATTGACAGAGATGGATCCATCGGCAGCAACAACTGGGCAATCTCCGGCCGCCTCACCGACGACGGACGCGCGCTCCTCGCCAACGACATGCATCTCACCGTGCGCGTGCCAAACACGTGGTATCGCGCGTCACTCGAGTGGCAGGACGGCCCCAACACATCGCCCCATCGCCTGATCGGCGTCACGCTTCCCGGTGTTCCCGCCGTGGTGGTCGGCAGCAACACGCACGTCGCGTGGGGTTTTACCAACTCGCAGGGCGACTGGAGCGACATCGTCCTGCTCGAAATCGATCCGAACGATTCGAATCGCTATCGCACCCCCGACGGCTGGCGACCGTTCGACCGATTCGAGGAGACGGTCGAAGTCGCGGGGGAGGAGCCGCAAAAGGAAACTGTTCGCTGGACGATCTGGGGGCCGGTCATGCCACCGGATCACAAGGGACGCTTCCGCGCGTTTCGCTGGGTGGCGCACGACGCCGATCGCCTGAGCAGCTCGATTACAGCGCTCGAATCAGCACACACGATCGAGGACGCCTTCGACGCGGTCAACGGACTCGGCACGCCCGGCCAGAACTTCGTCGTTGCCGATGACAAGGGGCGAATCGGCTGGACGATCTACGGGGCGATCGCGCGGCGGGTTGGCTTCGATGGCCGCATCCCCACCTCGTGGGCGGACGGCACGCGCGGCTGGAGCGGCTGGCTCACTCGCGACGAGTTTCCACGCGTCGTGGATCCGCAGAGCGGCCGCATCTGGACGGCAAACGCGCGCGTCGTCGATGGCGACATGCTCGCGAAGATCGGAGATGGAAACTACGAAGTCGGCTCGCGGGCGCGGATCATCCGCGAACGGCTCGAAAGTCAGGACCGATTTACCGCCGCCGATCTCCTGAGTATTCAACTGGACACGAGCGCCGAGTTTCTGACGCGATGGCGCACGCTGCTGCTCGGAGAGCTGAAGTCGGTGACCGATCAGCCCCGCATCCGTCTGCGTGAGATCGTCGAGCGCGACTGGGACGGAAAAGCGTCGCCCGGATCCGCCGGATATCGGCTGACGCGCATGTTCCGCGAAGAGGTCACGGAGGCGATCATCGCGTTCCTGTTGATCGAATGCAACGAAGCGGACGCCACGTTCGACTATCGCAACGTGCGGCGTCGCGAAGGACCGATCTGGAAACTCGTCTCGGAGAAGCCGATGCACCTGCTCGACCCGGAGTACGAGAGCTGGGACGCGCTGATTCTTCAGGCGGCAACCGATGTCGTCGTGCGTGCGGAACGGGAAGGCGGGCTGGCAGAACCATGGTCAACGTGGAACATCACGACCTACCGTCATCCACTGTCAGCCAGCCTGCCGCTCGTGGACCGATGGCTCGACATGCCACGGCAGACGTTGCCCGGTGATCTCTACACGCCGAACATGCACTGGAATGCGAACGCCTCGTCCGAGCGCATGATCGTCTCGCCCGGGCACGAGAGCGAAGGGATCATGCATATGCCGACGGGCCAGAGCGGCCATCCGCTCTCGCCCTTCTATTCGAACTCCCACACGGCGTGGGTCAACGGCGAAGCCACGCCGTTTCTACCGGGGCCAACGATGTACACGCTGACACTGACTCCGTAATTCAAAATGCCTTGCCTTTTGCCTTTTGACTGACCGATTAACGTCCTCCCCGGAGATTGAAGCCAGTCAGCATGCTGATGCGTGTGCCCGCCTTCGATGGGACGACCGCAAAAGTCATCGGCACGTTCAGGGCGCCTGAACGGAACGTCACGCCGGCAGCCAGCGTCAGCGCCACGCCTACCGGAGTGATGTTCGGACCGATTCCGAACTCTGCGCCGTTGGCTGTTCGAAGTCCGACCAGCCAGTTCAGGCTCGGCAGCGCCACACCCTGCTCGAGACCGCCGACGAGGAAGACGAATTCGTGCAGGGCAGCCACGCCACCTTGCCTACTGTAGAACTCTTTCTCGAACTGCCAGCCAAACTGGGTGATGTTCGAACCCACCTCGATCGATCGCTCCCGCAGTTTCTCGACGACACCGTCACTGAGGGCTGTGACACCGAAGCGTGGACCCGAGAGGCTGACGGTCTTGAGACGCGGCGGCGGAATCGTGACGTCGGATGTCGTGGTCTGTGCACCCACGGGGACAGCAATCGTCGTAAACAGCAGCAGCAATACAGCAGCGCGCATAGGCACCTCCATCAGTCTCATGGTGGAGGCCGCGCCGTGCTGATGTCTTGATGCCGGGCCTGAAAAATCCTGAATGTTAAATCACCACGGTTCCATGTTCCACGTTCCTGGTTCCAGGTTCGTGTTCAGTGTTCGAGTTCCAGGGTTCGAAGTTCGAGGTTCGAGGTTCCCTCGGTTTAGGAACCCAGAACCGTGAACCCTGAACCCAGAACCGGAACCTGGAACACGAACCCGGAACCAGGAACCTGGAACGTGGAACTGCAGATGCTATGCGGCGCGGGTTCGCAGGCGTGCGAGCGCGGATGCCCAGATATCGGGATGCGAGGAGACCTGCAGCATCGGCTCCACGGGGATCAGCCATCCCGCGTTGCCCGGCGGCGCGACGGCAAGTGCCTGGTCAACGATTCGTGCGGCGTCGGAGTGCTTACCGGCACACGCGAGTGCGATGGCGTGTCCGAGTGCTCCATCAACTGACGTCGCGGCCGCAGGCGGTATTGCCGGAACATCGGTTGCTGCGAGAACGGCGAGTCCGAGCCTGGCCGGTGGATGCCCTGGCGACGCGAGCCAGGGCCTCGCGAAATGCGGCGGCCGCGGAGTCACGATCGCCCTGTTGCATGCGCAGTGCGCCGATTGCGTACCATGTGTTCGCACAACACTCGCGCCCGTAAAGATGTCCGTCGCCTTCCGACGCAAGCTCGCGCTCGAACGCTTCGAGCGCCGCCTCTGTATCGCCGCAGGCGAGGCGGATGAGACCACGCAACCAGTGAAGCGCAACAGCGCTGAATCTCGACGTGCCCCCTGATTGGTTCGACAGACTCGTGATGCCGAGCGCCAATTGACGATCGGCCTCGGCCAGCGCATGCCGCGCCACGTGCACGGTGGCGATCAACCAATGCGCCAGCGGAAAGCCTGGCAGCAGGGCCAGAGTGCGATGCGCCGCTCGCAGACGCTCTTCGCCCCAACCGACGTACGCGAGCCGGAAGTGATGCCGCCAGTTGTCTGGCTCGAGCGAGACCGCGCGCCGCGACGCCGCGAGCGCGTCGATGGAGCGGCCGGTGCGATCGAGCACGAACCCGAGAGTCGCCCACGCTTCACCGTAGTCAGGAGCCAGGCGACAGGCTTCGCGTGAATGCTGCGTGGCCGCTTCGAGTGCGGCAACGTCCGGCCTCTCATCGGCGCGTGTCATCTCGAAGTGCATGACGCAGGCATTGGCGAGGCCGATGTGCGCCGGAGCGTGATCTGCGGTGTGCTCGAGCACACCTTCGAAGACACGCCGCGCCCGCACGATCTGATCGCGCTCGAGCGTCTCGAGCGCGGCGCGCCCCTCCACCCACGCGCGATGGGGAGCCAGCAACTCTTCGAGCACGCCGTCGCTGACGCGCGCGGCAACCGTGGTCACACTGCCTGCAAAGCGATATCCCTGGCGCGGGACGGTCTGAATGTACGGCTGCCCATCAGGTCCGGCTCCCAGGAGACGGCGTAGCGCCGACACCGCCTGCTCGAGGCTGTTGTCGGTGACGGCCACGTCCTGCCAGACGGCCTCGATCAGCGCGTCTTTGGAAACGATCGCTTCGCGCCGAGCCAGGAGCTCGAGAAGGACGCCAAGATGGCGCTCAGGAATCGACAGTAATTCGCCGTTCCGCGTCACGCGACGGGCTTCGCGGTCAACCACGATGTCACCAAAAGAATAACGAGGCACGCGTCTTCGAGAGTATCCTCCACCAGTCTGAGGAGTGGAGCTATGCCAAGGTCAAAGGTTAAAGGGCAAAGGTCAAAAGTTGGGTTCCTGGCGATCGTCGCCGCAGCGGCACTCCAGTGGTTCATCGGATCGCCTCTGGCCGCGCAGAGCTCACAACCGCGGAGCCTGCCGATCTTCGAAGTCGACCCCGCCTGGCCAAAGGTGCCTGAGAAGTGGAAGCTCGGCGATCCCTCGAGCTTTGCGATCGACGCGCAGGACAACGTGTGGCTCCTCCATCGTCCGCGCACGCTCCCGCCCGAGCAGGCCTCGATGGCGGCGCCGCCGGTGATGGTGTTCGACTCGTCGGGCAAGTTCATCAAGGCGTGGGGCGGTGCCGGCAATGGATACGAGTGGCCGGAGCGCGAGCACGGCATTCACATCGATGCGAAGGGCTTCGTCTGGCTCGGCGGCAACAATTGCCCGACCAACGGCATTCGCGGTCTCAAACCCGTAGCGGACGATCAGTTGTTGAAGTTCTCGCCGGACGGCAAGCTGGTCATGCAGATCGGACACAGCAACCAGAGCAAGGGGAACGCCGACACGCAGAACCTCCATCGGCCCGCAGACGCGTGGGTGCACGCGCCAACCAACGAGGTGTTCGTTGCCGACGGATACGGCAATCATCGTGTCATCGTGCTCGATGCGAACACGGGCGCGTTCAAGCGAATGTGGGGAGCGTTCGGTGATCGGCCGATGGATGACGACCACTGCGATGTCGTCACGCCGAAGACGGTCGAGGATCCCGGGCCGCGCAACTTCAGCATTGTCCATGCGCTGCGCGTGGCGCGTGACGGAACGGTCTACGTCGCCGATCGCGAGAATCGTCGCATCCAGTCGTTCACCGCGGAAGGCAAGTTCGTGAAGCAGCTGGTCAAGGCCGACACGCCGTTCGCGAGAAACGTTGCATTGTCTCCAGACCGAGAGCAGCAGTTCCTCTACGTCGGCAACGGCGACGACATCGCGGTCGTCGATCGGAAGACGCTGACAATCATCGGAACGGTGAAACCCGCGGGGCTCAAGAACGCGGGGCACCAGATCGCGACCGACTCGAAGGGGAATCTCTATCTGGCGCAGACAACGAACGGCTTGCAGAAGCTGACGTTCAAAGGGATGTCGCCTGCCGGCAAGTGAGACTCGCGCGCTCCCGCGGCTGCGGGACCGCATTCGTCCCGGCGTCCGCGTGCTCTTCGTCGGCATCAACCCGGGCGTGCGCTCCGCGCTGACGGGACACCACTTCGCCGGCTACTCGAATCGATTCTGGAAGCTGCTGCACCAGTCAGGCCTCGTGCCCGAACCGGTCACGTATCTGGACGACGACCGGCTGCCCGAGTGGGGCTACGGCATCACGAACGTCGTCGCGCGAGCGACACCCGGGATCGACGAACTGAAGCCGGAGGAGTATGCGGCCGGCCGACTGCGTCTGCGCGCGAAGGTGCGCCGCTACCATCCGGACATCGTTGCCTTCGTGGGCATCACCGTGTATCGCGCGATGTTTCCTGAACGGAGCGGGCCGGTGACGATGGGACTGCAGCAGGAGCGGCTTGGAGAGGCCGCGGTCTTCGTGCTTCCCAACACGAGCGGCCGGAATGCGCATTTCTCCTTCGCCCAGATGCTTGCCGCGTTCGACTCACTCCGACGCCACGTTGACTCCAGTAGCCGCCGCCTGTCCAGGCGACGTGTGCGCCTGCGGGGACGAGGTTGACTCGGCGAAGGAGGTCCGCTATGGATTTCAAGGCTGCTGGCGTACAACATCAAACGGGAGATCCCCGACGTGCCACTCAAAGGGGTTCAGCTCGACCTGACGATGACGTTGCCGCCACGCGTCAGCGTCTCGTTCGTGAACAATGTCGTTGCGGCGGCCTGAGTCGCCGCCGCGGAGGCTGCCACTGTGCGCACTGCCACGATTCTGTTGCTGTCGATCCTGAGCGCACGGGCGGTCGCCGCCGAAGACAAGTCGAAGCCTGGCGAGTTCATCACCGAGCCGGCAACGCTGATCTCGCTTGGGTTCGAGTGGCGGATCGAGGGCGACGACAATCGCAACGCGCGCGTCGACGTGAGCTACCGCAAACAGGGCGAGCAGGCGTGGAAGGCGGGGCCGCCGCTTCTGCGCATCGGCAACGAGCGGATCAACGAGAATGCGCTTCAATACGTGACGCCGAACGGGTTCGCGGGTAGCGTGTTCGATCTCGAACCGGCCACAGCCTACGAGGCGCGGTTCGTCCTGTCAGACCCTGATGGCGTCGAAGGACGTGCCGAGCGGGTCGTGCCGGTTCGCACACGCGCCGAACCGATGCCCGCCTCCGGAGGCAAGGTCTATCACGTCTATCCTCCGAACTATAAGGGCGAGCGACAGGAGCCTGCGTTCACTGGACTCCTCGCGGCCTACTACACGGGCGCGTCACATTCCGACAACTTCAACACCTATCCACCACGTGTGCAGCCCGGCGACACGATCCTGGTCCATGCTGGTCTCTACAAAGACGACCGTCTGCGATACGGCGGCGGCCTCGGCACCGTATCGAGCGGGACATACTTTCTGACACAGAGCGGCACGGCCGAACGGCCGATCGTGATCAAGGCGGCCGGCGATGGCGACGTGATCTTCGACGGCGACGGCGCCTACAACCTGTTCAACGTGATGGCCGCCAACTACAACTACTTCGAAGGCCTGACGATTCGAAACACCGATCTCGCCTTTCAGGGCGGGCTGAAGAACATCACGGGCTCGAGCGGGCTGACCGTCAAGCGCAGCCGATTCGAGAACGTGGGCCGCGCGATTTACACGGACTGGTCGGGATCGAAGGACTACTACATCGCCGACAACGTCATGATCGGCCGCTTCAATCCGAACTACCTGATGGGATTCACCGGCCGCACCTGGCAGAACCTGCCGGAGTTCAACCCGAAGCTGGTCTCGGAGTATGCGATCAAGGTCTACGGCTCGGGGCATGTCGTCGCCTACAACTCGATCGCCAACTTCCACGACGGCGTCGACGTCGCGACGTACGGAAACCCGGATGGCAGTCCGAACCCGATCCGCGATCGAATGCCGGTCTCGATCGACTTCTACGGCAACGACATCTCCAACGTCGAAGACAACTGTCTCGAGGCCGACGGCGGTGCGCACAACATCCGCATCTTCCGCAATCGCTGCTTCAACCACGGTCATCGCGCGCTCAGCGTGCAGCCGATGTTTGGCGGACCGGTTTACTTCATTCGCAATGTCGTCTATCACGCGCCGGAAGGCGGCGCCGTGAAGTTCACCGCATCGTCGTCCGGGATCATCGTGTGGCACAACACGCTGATCGCGCCGGTGAAGCCGATGCTGCTCGCCGCGTCGAACGTGCACTACCGAAACAACCTGATTCTCGGCAAGAGCGAGACGCTCGAGACATTCGCGGTCGAAACGAACACCAACTACTCGAGCTCGGACTACAACGGGTTCCGGCCGAACGAGGGCGCCGAGTTCTCATTCGAGTGGAGCTCTCCGTCGCGGTCGCTGCGCGCGAACTTTCCAGGCGAACCCGGCACGCTTGGCGTTCAGGAGCAGACGAAGCTCGAGGCTTCGTCGCGGGAGCGGCGGCGGTTCAAGACGCTCAGGGAGTTCAGCGACGCCACTGGTCAGGACGCGCACAGCGTCCTCGTGGACTACGATGTGTTTGTAAAGGTCGCCGCCCCGGGCCCGGATCCGCGCACGCTCTACAAGCCGTCGGATTTCGATTTCCAGCTTCGCGCCGGCTCAGTCGCCGTCGACGCAGGCGTGCGGTTGAGCGGGATCAACGACGATTTCACCGGAAAAGCGCCCGATCTGGGCGCTTACGAAGTCGGGCAACCACTACCGCATTACGGTCCGCGGCCCTAGCCGTGTCACCTTTGCCTGCCGTTCTGACTCTATTCATCAGAGACGATGCATATCGTGAACGCGCCAGTGCTTGAAGTGTGGACGATGCTGTCGGACGAGCAGGTGGTGACCCGCGTGCTCGCGGGCCAGACCGCGTTGTTCGAGGTGCTCATGCGCCGGCACAACGAGCGCATTTACCGTGCGGCCCGCGCCATTCTTCGAGACGAGCACGAGGCCGAGGACGTCATGCAGCAGGCGTATGTCAACGCGTACAGCCACCTGCGCCAGTTCGACGGCCGCTCGAAGTTCTCAACCTGGCTCACGCGCATCGCGGTGCACGAAGCGCTCGCACGCGCGCGACACCGTGGCCGATACATGACGATGGATGGAGACGAGTCTTCAGTGGCCGATCTGCCAGGTGCCTTCGACGCAGCACCGGATCCCGAGCGGCTGGCGATCTCGCACGAGCTTGGGGCGCTGGTCGAATCTGCAGTCGATCGACTGCCAGACGGTACGCGTGAAGTGTTCATGCTGAGACAGGTCGAAGGCATGAGCACGGAAGAAGTGGCGGTACGCGCTCAACGTCAGCGAGGCCGTCGTCAAGACACGACTGTCGCGTGCGCGTGGCGCCATTCGTCGCGAGCTCTTCGAGCACGCCGGGCTTGCAACGTCGAACACATTCCGCTTTCTGCGGCCGAGATGCGACCGCGTTGTGAGCGTCGTTCTCGCACGGATCTCGTAAGCCCACCTCGTCGCACGCGACTCGTGCATTCGTAACCAAACAGTCGCAACGCACTCTATCGATTACGGGCTCGCGCGACACAGTGAACATGTCGAGCCCGGCGAACAGGAGCGAGCGTCATGCGACTCATCGGCGGTGCTGCTATCGCCTTCGTCCTCACGCTGACATGCATGTCAGTGTCTGCACCCGCGCAAGGGCAGCAGCGACAGGATGGCCAGGCCATCTTTCGTTTCGACACATTCGGTGACGAACAGCTCTGGACAGATGTCCTGCGCATGAACGATGCGATCGAGACGGTGAGCCCGGCTACGGCGTTCTCGGTCGGTCTCAAGGTCGACGTGCGCGCGCTGCCTCCCACGGTGATCAAGGCGCTCAAGGCGGGTGAGATCGATCTGAACGATCCTACCGTGACGCTGACGTTGCTCAAGCTCAATGCGGTGGTTGGCGTGATGGGCAAGGTCAACGACGCTGGCGAGCTCACGCGCGTCGGGATCACCTGTGCGCTCTGTCATTCGACGGTCGACAATTCGCTGACGACCGGCATCGGGCGGCGACTCGACGGCTGGCCGAATCACGACCTGAATGTCGGCGCGATCGTCGGGCTGTCGCCGGCGCTACCCGCGGATCTCAAGGCGGAGTTCGCCAAGTGGGGACCGGGCATGTACGACCCGCGCCACCATGCCTTCGACGGAATGAATCTGATTGGATTGAACAGTCCGTCGGTGCCGGTCGTGATTCCGCCCGCGTACGGATTGAAGGGCGTCGGATTCGAGACCTATACCGCAGACGGACCGATCTCGTACTGGAACGCCTACGTCGGTATCTCGCAGATGGGCGGCCAGGGCACCTTCCGCGATCCGCGCATCGGTCTCTTCATCCGTCAGACACCTGATCTCGTCACCCCGAAGTTAGCCGCGCTGTCCCAGTATCAACTCGGTCTGCGAGCACCCGAGCCGCCCGAGGGCAGCTTCAATCGACGGGCGGCGCAGCGAGGAAAGCGCGTGTTCTACAACGATGGCGGATGCGGGAGCTGTCACTCCGGATCGACGTTCACCGATGTGTCGAAGGGTCCACGGAAAGACCGTCCGTTCCTGCACGATCCATCTGAGGTCGGAACCGATTCGGCGTACGCAGGCGAACCGCCACGGGGAAATACCGAACGACACCGCTGCGTGCGCTCTGGCAGCATCCGCCGTACTTCCACGACGGAAGCGCGACGGATCTGCCCGCGGTCGTCGATCACTACGTCAAGCAGTTCGGGCTCACGCTGACGGACGATCAGAAATTCGATCTCGTCGAGTTTCTGAAATCGTTGTGATCGGAACCTCGCGACGGCGGTCTGACCCGGCGTGCTCCGGTTCGACGCCGTGGAAAAACGGCTCTCCGCATCGTTCTTCGCGTAACCGCGCAGCTCCGTGAGCTGCGCGGCCATCACGCTCCGAGCCCGTGTCGCCGTCTGCCGCCTGTCACGTCGCTCACAGTCGCGCCTCTCAGAAGCGCACTGCGCCGTAGGCGCTGTATCGCCCCGTGAGCGCCTGGCGTGCCACTCCGAATGCGCCCTTCGGCGATAAGGCGCTATGGCAACAGGATGAACTTCTGAACCCGCCGGTTCTCGGGGCGAAGCGGCGTGACCTCGGTTACATAGAGATTGCCCTTCGAATCGGCGGCCATGTGATGCAGGGTGCCGAACTGGCCGGGTGCCGACCCCCACTCGCCGAAGCTGTCGAGGAGCTCGAGCCCGCGCCGTTCGAACACCATCACCTTGGCCTGGCTGCGATTGCCGACGTAGAGAAAGCGCTGCTCCGGATCGGTGGAGAACGCGGTGCTCGCAGCAGTGGTGCCGTTGCCGCAGTCCGGCGCCTTGCATTCACGACCGATGAACACCTGCGTGACGTATGTGCCATCGAGCCTGAAGACCTGAACACGTTTGCCACCGCGATCCGAGACGTACACGAGGCCGTCCTTCGACACGCGCGCCGCATGAACAGGCTGCACGAACTGCGAGGCTCCCAGCGGCTCGGCATCCGGGGGCGCTGGGTTGGGCGGGTCGTCCTTCGGTACGTTTCCGAACGCGCCCCACATGCGCTTGAACTTGCCGCTGTCCGCGTCGAACACGATGATCCGGCGGTTGCCGTAGCCATCCGCGACGAACAGCTCATTCGTCGCCGCGTGCACGAACGCATCTGCCGGCTGATTGAGATTCTCCGTGTCTGCGTTCCCGCGGCTCTTTCCCGCGTGTCCGACCTGCATCACGAAGCTGCCGTCTTTCCTGAACTTCAGTATCTGATGGTCGTTCGTGCCGTTGCCTCCGATCCACACGAAGCCTTTCGGGTCCACGTAGATCCCATGCTCGGACGATGGCCATTCGTAGCCTGGGCCCGGTCCACCCCAGGCACGAACGAACGTGCCGTCGGCGGTGAACTCGAGAACCGGCGGCGCCGCCTTCGTCTTCTCTTCCGGACCGAGCGTGCCGGGGCGCTGCAGCACCCACACGTGATCGTCGGCGTCGATGGACACGCTCGACACCTGGCCGAACTGCCAGCCGTTTGGAATCTTCGGCCACGCCGGATCGACGCGAAACTTCGGCGCCGCCGTCGCAGCGAGCGCAGGCGGAATCGGCAGCGTCACCTTGCCCGTCGCGGCCCATTCGGCGCCACGAGCGAATGTCGTTCCGAACCCGGACTCGCGCACTTCGTCAGGCCCGTGCCCGAGCGTCGTCACGAACACGCGTCCCGATCCGTACTGTGTCGTCCACAGCATTGGCTGGTGAATGCCCGCACCAGGAATCGGCTGGCGCGCCTTGCCTTGATAGAGCGTGTGATCGTCGTAGGCAGTCGCGAGAACGTGATAGCTGCCTTCGGGCTGCCAGCGAAGGTTGGCGTACAACTCGTCAGTCGTGACTCCGAACGATTTCAACCCGCGTGTGATCGGATGCTCGGTGTCCTTGATGTCGACGGTGAAATCGTGTCGCGCGGAATGATGGCCGTTGTTCGGCCGCCAGTTGCCGCCGCTCATCTTTTCGTATTCGGTCCACCCGTCGAACGCACCAAGCGCGAGGTGATAGAGCACCAGGCCTTTGCCAGAACGGACGAACGCTTCGAGCGCTGCGTTTGCGCGATCACCCCAGCGATCCTTGTCGCCGCGGTTGTAGTAGTTGACGACGACGAGGTCGTAGTTGGCGAGCGTCTCCGGACCCGCGCCGCGGAACTCCTCATTGACGCGCACTTCGAATCGTCCGGTCGATTCGAGAATCTGCTTGAGGATCGGCGTCGTGCCTCGCCAGTCGTGCACGTGCTGACCGGTGATGAGGAGAACCTGGATCTTCGAAGGGTCAGGCGGCGGGCTTGGCTGCGCGAATGCGAGTGATGCTATTCCGATAAGGCACGCCAGTGACTGCACGGCAAGACGTCGCATCCTCATCTGGACCACCTTTGCCGTTGACCTTTGCCTTTTGCCTTTACTCGATCGCGAAACACCCAGACCGCTCCACCCTCTGGCACTTCGGGATACTCACCGGGAAACAGTCGATTCAACGTCGCCTGCATCCCGCGGGAATCGCCGCCCCAGCCCGACTCCACGGCCACGTACTGCTTGCCATCCACCTTGAACGTCGTCGGTGGCGCCAGGATGCCGGAGTTCGTCGGAAACTCCCAGAGCAGCTTTCCCGTTGATGCATCGAACGCATGGAACTTGCGATCGGCCGTACCGCCGCTGAAGACGATGCCGCCGGCGGTCACGAGCATGCCGCCCCAGTTCGGCGACTTGTCGTAGACGTGCGTCCACACCTTCTGCCCCGTATCCACGTTCCACGCCTGCACTTCGCCGACGTGATCGGCGCCAGGCTTGATGAACGGGCGGCTGCCGCTCACGCCGACAAATGGCCGGCCCGGTGTGTACTGCGGCATGGTGCCCAGGTTCGATCCGCACAGGTTGTTGTTGGCGGGGATGTAGATCATCCGGGTGCGCGGACTGAAGGCGATCGGCGGCCAGTTCTTGCCGCCATGAACACCCGGACAGAAGTCCGCGCGCGTTCCCGTCATCGGCTTCTTCTCTGGGTCGACGTCGGGTTTACCCGTCACAGGATCGAGGCTGCGGAAGACGTCCTGATACACGAAGGGTTTCCCCTCGACGAACTTGATCGGGCCCGCACTGCGCTCGAGAAACCAGATGTATCCGTCACGGGCGACGTCGATGAGCCCTTTGATCGTTCGTCCGTTGCGCTGGTAGTCGACGAGGATCGGCGGTGAGACCTCGTCCCAGTCCCACGAATCGTTCGGATGATATTGGTGGTAACCCTTGATCGCGCCGGTCGCGACATCGAGTGCGATCGTCGACGTCACGTAGAGGTTGTCGCCGGGGCGCTGATCGCCGATCGTCGGTCCGCCGTTGCCCGTTCCCCAGAACGCGAGGTTCGTCTCCGGATCGTAGTTGCCCGTGACCCAGACCGGGGCTCCGCCGGTCTTCCACTGATCGCCCTTCGGCCATGTCTCGCTTCCAGGCTCGCCTGGAGCAGGCACGGTGTACGTGCGCCACTTCTCCTTGCCGGTCTCGACGTCGAAGCCGGCGACGAAACCGCGGATGCCGAACTCGCCTCCTGACGCACCCAGCATCACGACGCCGCCAGCCACGAGCGGCGCGAGCGTCGTGTAGTAACCCGCCTTGTTGTCGGCGACGACCGACGTCCACACTTCGCGTCCCGTGCGCGCATCGAGCGCGACGAGCACGGCCTCACCTGCAGCGAAGAACACTTTGTCGCCATAGAGCGCGACGCCGCGGTTGGTCTGATGCGGAACGTTCATGCCAGTCTCGAGCGGGCGTCGATAGCGCCAGAGCAGGTTTCCGCTCTTCACATCGATCGCAATGACCTGGTTGTTCGGACTGGTGACGAACATCACACCAGCGTTGACCAGTGGCGCGGCTTGATGCACTCGTGCTTCGGCGGTCGAGAACACCCACACCGGCTTCAATCGCTGAACGTTCGCCGGCGTGATGTCTGACAGCGGACTGAAGCCCCACCCGTCGTAGGTGCGGCGGATCATCAGCCAGTCCTGATCGTCTGGCTTGCGAAGTCGCTCGGCAGTAACCGGCTTGTAGTCCTTGAGGACGGCCGGCATCGGTGGATCGGCAGGCGGTTGCGGCTGCTGACCGGGGGCCGCGCCTTGTGTCAGAACAGTCGCGGCGACACTCATCACGAAAGCGGCGACGACACCGCGCAGGCGTTTCATGACGTGGGAGTCTACCAAAGTGATTCTTGATTGCTGTTCGAATTCACCAGCAAATCAACAATCACCAATCTTCAATCAACAACAATTCAAGAATCGAAGATCCAAAGATCAGCAATGAATGGCCCTACGACAACAACGCATCCCTCGCGGCAACGACGACATCCTGCGCTTCGGCAACGGTGCGCGCAATTGCGGTGAGATGTCCCATCTTCCTGCCGGGCCTCGGCTCGTTCTTGCCGTATAAGTGCAGCTTGACGTCAGGAAATCGGCAGGCCGCCGCCCAGTTTGGTTCGCCTTCCGACCACAGATCGCCGAGCAGGTTCGCCATCGCCGCCGGCTTCAGACAGTTCAGTGGACCCGAGCGGCAAGCCACAGATCGCGCGCACCTGCTGCTCGAACTGACTCGTGACCGCGGCGTCGAATGTGAGGTGACCCGAGTTGTGCGGCCGCGGCGCGAGCTCGTTGACGAGCAGCTCGTTGTCGGTCGTCACGAAGAACTCCACGCAGAGCACGCCGACGTAGTCGAGCGCCTCCAGAATCGCGCGCGCAATCTCGCGTGCACGTGACGCCATCGCCGGCGGCACTGCCGCAGGTGCTGTCGTCACATCGAGGATGTGATTGCTGTGGCGATTCTCGAACGGCGGATATTCGGCAACAGCGCCGTCGAGTCCACGCGCCGCGATCACCGAGATCTCCGCCTGCAGCGACACGAACTTCTCGACCAGGACCTCGCTGCCCTTGAGCGCCGCCCACACACGCTCGACCTCGTTCGCCCGCGTGATCTTGTGCTGCCCTTTGCCGTCGTAGCCGAACGCCGCCAACTTGATCACGGCGGGCGTGCCGATGCGCGTCACGCCGTCCTGCAGTTCCTCCAGTGTCGTCGCCCGCGCGAACGGCACGGTGGGAAATCCGCGCTCAGACAGGAACGCCTTCTCGCGTCCGCGCTGTTGAGCGATATAGAGCGCCGCTCCAGACGGTCGCACGGGCACGAGGCCATCGAGCGCATGCACGGCGTCACTCGGCACGTTCTCGAATTCGAAGGTGACGACGGCGACGTCCTTCGCGAATGCCCGCAGCGCGTCGAGATCCTCGTAGGACGCCGTGACTTCCAGATCGGCAACCTGACCGGTCGGCGTGTCCTGATCGGGAGAGAAGGTGTGGACCCGGTATCCCATGCGGCGGGCGGCGATGGTGAACATCCGCCCGAGTTGGCCGCTCCCGAGCACACCGAGCGTCGCGCCCGGCGCGATGATCATGGCAGACGATCCTGCCGGACCTTCTCCGTCTGCTCGACGCGAAACGCGCGCAGCTTCTCGCGCAGATCGGGACGCGAATTCGACAGGATGGACAACGCAAGGAGGCCCGCATTGGTCGCGCCCGGCTTGCCAATCGCCAGCGTGCCCACAGGCACGCCGCCTGGCATCTGGACGATCGAGAGCAGCGAGTCCAGCCCCTGCAACGCGGCACTCTGCACCGGGACACCAAGCACAGGAAGCACCGTATGCGCAGCCACCATCCCGGGAAGGTGCGCCGCACCGCCCGCCCCGGCAATCACGACTTCGATCCCGCGCCCTTCCGCTCCCGACGCGAATTCGGCCATCCACACAGGCGTTCGATGCGCCGAAACTATGTGCTTTTCATAGGGAACGCCAAAGCGCTCCAGCACGTCGACGGCATGTTGCATCGTCTCCCAATCGGAGGACGAACCCATGATCACGGCTACTAGAGGAGTCACAAAACGGAAATGTTACCTGAATTGATGGACAATAAAACGTCCGCACAGGCTTTCCGGAGACACATGACAACCGCAAAGATCATCTACACCTACACCGATGAAGCGCCCGCTCTCGCCACCTACTCGTTGCTACCGATCGTCCAGGCTTTCACGAGGGCCGCTGGCATCGTGGTGGAGACGCGCGACATCTCTCTTGCCGGTCGTATCCTCGCCAACTTTCCGGAGAGCCTGACCGCCGAACGCCGGCAGTCTGACGATCTCGCCGAGCTCGGTGCGCTCGCCAAAACGCCGCACGCCAACATCATCAAGCTGCCCAACATCAGTGCGTCGATCCCGCAGCTCAAAGACGCAATCAAGGAGCTCCAGAAACAGGGCTTCACCGTTCCCGACTACCCCGAGGATCCGCAGACCGCCGAGGCGAAGCAGATCAAGGCGAAGTACGCCAGGGTGCTTGGCAGCGCGGTCAATCCCGTGTTGCGTGAAGGGAACTCGGATCGACGTGTCGCGACCTCGGTCAAGCAGTACGCCCGATCGCATCCACACTCGATGGGGGCGTGGAGCAAGGATTCGAAGTCACACGTCTCCAGCATGGCGGCGGGCGACTTCTACGCCAACGAGAAGTCCGCCGTCATCAAGGAAGGCGGCACGCTCCGGATCGAGCTGGTTGATTCGAGCGGTAAGGTCACCGTCCTCAAGGATGGCGTCGCGGTGACTGAAGGCGATGTCCTTGGCGCATCGATGCTGAGCCGACGCGCTCTCACCGAGTTCTTCACGCAACAGATCGAAGACGCCAAGTCGAAGGGCGTGCTGCTGTCGCTGCATCTCAAGGCGACGATGATGAAAGTGTCCGATCCGATCATGTTCGGGCATGCAGTGACGGCGTACTACAAGGACGTCTTCGACACACACGCGGCGACGTTCGAATCGCTCGGCGTCGATCCGGACAACGGCATCGGCGACATCTACAAGAAGATTCAGGCGCTGCCCGCCGACAAGAAAGCGCGCTATCGAGGCCGATCTTCAGGCCGCCTACACGAAGCGCCCGCCGCTCGCGATGGTCGATTCGAGCAAAGGGATCACCAACCTGCACGTCCCGAGCGACGTGATCATCGACGCGTCGATGCCTGCGGCCATCCGCTCGTCCGGGCAGATGTGGGGGCCGGACGGCAAGCTGCACGACATGAAGGCCATGATTCCGGATCGGTCGTACGCCGGCATCTATCAGGCGGCCATCGACGACTGCAGGCAACACGGCGCATTCGACGTCCGTACAATGGGCAGCGTCTCCAACGTCGGGCTGATGGCACAGAGCGCCGAGGAATACGGCTCACACGACAAGACGTTCGAGATCGCGGCTGCGGGAACGGTTCGCGTGGTTGACGGCAGCGGGCGGACGATCTTCGAGCACGCTGTTGAGCCTGGCGACATCTGGCGCATGTGCCGCACGCGCGACCTGCCGATCCGAGACTGGGTGAAACTCGCGGTGACGCGCGCGCGGGCGACTGGTCACGCGGCGATCTTCTGGCTCGACGAGAAGCGCGCCTACGACCGCAACGTCATCGAGAAGGTGCGCCAGTACCTGAAGGACCACGACACGTCCGGTCTCGACATCCAGATCCTCGCGCCGGTCGATGCCGTGCGTGCAACGCTGAAGCGCATCCGCGCCGGGCAGGACACGATCTCGGTCACAGGCAATGTGCTGCGCGACTACCTCACGGACCTCTTTCCGATTCTCGAGCTCGGCACGAGCGCGAAGATGCTGTCGATCGTTCCTCTGCTCGATGGCGGCGGTCTGTATGAGACCGGCGCCGGCGGGTCTGCACCGAAACACGTGCAGCAGTTCGTGCAGGAGAACTACCTGCGGTGGGATTCGCTCGGTGAATACCTGGCGCTGGCCGTCTCGATTGAGGACCTCGGCACCAAGACCAGCAATCGCAAAGCGCTCGTCGTCGCCGAAGCGCTCGACCGCGCCAACGGAAAGATCCTCGACAACGACAAGTCACCGCAGCGCAAGGTCGGTGAGCTCGACAACCGCGGCAGCCACTTCTATCTCGCGATGTACTGGGCGCGGGCGCTGGCCGATCAGACGCAGGACGCCGATCTGCGCGCGGCGTTCGGACCGATTGCGGACCGGCTCGAGAAGAGCGAAGCGGCGATTGTGGGCGAGCTGAATGGAGTGCAGGGCGGGCCGGTAGAGATCGGTGGTTACTACCACCCGGACCCGGCAAAGACGTCGAAGGCGATGCGGCCCAGTGCGACGTTCAATGCTGTAATCGATGGAATGAGTTCCTGAATTCTTGATCTCACGATCTTTGATTGTTGAATCGTTTTTGATTGATGATTGGCGATTGTTGATTGAGTTCCCGTTTCAACGAGTCAGCGCCAAATCGACAATCCAGAATCACTAATCAACAACTCATCACCAATCAAAGATCAACCAATCAAGAATGATCGACGGCCGCTACTTCCTGCCGATGAACTTCGTAAATTCCGCGAACGGCACCGCACCGCGGCCGTGGATCGGTGCAATGGTCGCCACTCTCAATTTCAACTTCTGTACTTCGTCGTAGAGCGCGACCGCGTTGGGCGGAGGGGTCGCCGGTACCGGCGCATCGGGCGGCCCCGGGCTGAACGCATCGGCTTCGATGAGGATTCTTGGTCCGGGCAGATAGATCAACGTGTATTCGTTGGTGTGAGTATCGCCGCCCGTGGCGTAGATCTCGATCGTCTGTTTGCCGTCGGTGAGGATGTCCTTGCCTGTCACGCCCTGGAGCGTCGGTGTCTTCGCCGCCTTGCTCTGGGCATCCGGGCTGAGCGTCGCAGGAGCAACAAGCGTCTTCTCGAAGTAGGGCACGTTGGACTGATGCGTGACGACGGTCGCGCCCTCGGCCACATACGTGCGGAGCCCGCCGGAGTGATCGAAGTGATGGTGCGTCGTCAGGACATATCGCAGCGGTTTGTTGGGGACGAGCTTCTTCGCTTCGGCGATCACGGCGAGTGAGCGCGCTTCGTCGAGCGGCGCCTCCACGACGGCTATGTAATCGGCGAACTCGACGACCACGCTGTGATGAGACCCGCCGGTCACGTGCCAGACGCCATTCGCCAGCTTCGTGCTCATCGTCTGAGGTGCTGACGGGGGTGCAGCGTTGGCGACCGCCTCTGGCACCGTGAGGTCGAGCGGCGCGTTCGGCATCACGTTCGTGATCGACAAATCCCAGAGCGGGAATCCACCCTGCGTCACGACGATCTTCGCCGGGAACTGAACGCCGCTGAAGTCCTTGTAGTCGGAGTAGGCGGCCACAAGGTCGGTGTCGCCGAGAACGGGATTGGGAACTTTGGTTGCGACCTTCGAGACGTGGTTCTGAGCGTCGATAGTGCCTTCGATCGTGTACTTCCCAAGTGCGGTGTACGACAGCACGCTCGCCCCTTCCGTTCCGGACAGCGTCGCGTTACCAGCGGCAGCCGCGCCTTTCAGAAAGCCGTGCGGTGTCAGCCAGATGGCGAGCTGCCGCTCTTCGGCCGTCGCCGGTGGTTGCGGCGCCGGTCCATTGGGTCCGACGTTCCATGCCTTGTCGCCGTTCACCTGCGTGTTCTGCTGCTGCCCGCCAAACGTGGGCTGCGCAAAGTTCATCTCGTCGCGAGCCGAGCGCTGGTCGTAGTTGATCGTGCGCGTGTAGCTCGACATGTCGCGGCGAGGCCACTCCTCCCCGGCGGTCAGGGCTTGCCCGAAGAACGCATTCATGCCCGTCCCGGAGTATTGAATGGAGTTCACTGTGCCCATTGCCTGCTGGGCATCACGTAACACGCTCGCCGCGTCCCTCGGCGAGCTGCATCCAACCACCGGGAGCGCGAGCGCGACCACGAGCGACAGTACCTTCGCCATGGGAGATCACTCCTTTCCTTTGTCATGGGAGCCGGCCCGGCTCGCATTGTTGATTCACGATCTTTGATTGTCGATTCGTTGTTGATTGGTGAATTGCGATTGATGATTCAGGAACGAATCAAGAATCAACAATCCACAATCAACAACGATTCAAAGATCAAAAATCGCCAAATCAAAAATAGTCCGAGTCCTACGGCAGCAATGCGGTGATATTCCGCTTCGGCACCTGTCCGACCGGGATGCGCGTCACTTCCTTGAGCGCAACGAGATCCACCACCGACACGTCGTTCGATCCGGCGTTGGCGACGTACGCGCTCTTGCTGTCCGGCGTCAGCGTGACCCAGTCCGGCGAGCGGCCCACATCAACTCCTCCGAGCAACTTCAGGTCGGGCAGCGAATAGACGTAGACCGCGCTATTCAGCCGGCTGTCGACGACGAGCTTCTTCCCGTCCGCCGTCACCGCCATTCCGTGTGACTCGTTGCCTCCCTCGAGAACCGGCTTCTTGCCGGGTCCGAGCTTCGGCAGGTCGATGCGCTGTTCTTCCTTCTGCGTCGCCCAATCGACGACGGCAAACCCATTGAGCTCCGAAAGCTGAACGAACATCCGCTTGGTCGAGCCGTCGGGGTTCGTCTCGAACGCCATCGGCCGCACGCCGAGATCGAAGTCCTTCACCCACGCGATCTCTTCGGTCTTCACGTCGATCGCCGTCGCCGTCTTGCCGGCGATGCTGCCCGCGACAACGTAGCGGCCATCCGGCGTCACGTACGTGTTGTGCACGGCGCCCTTGATCGGGATGCTCTTCGCCTTCTTCAGGCCCACGGTGTCGATCACGTCGACCAGGCCGGCCTGTTCGCGAATCGCGACGTAGACCCTCTTGCCATCGCGACTGATCGAGATGTTGTTCGGATGACCGCTCAACGGGATGCTGCTCGTCACTCGCAGCGTCTTGCCGTCCACGACATCGAGCGTGCTGTCGGATTCGTTGCTCACGTAGATATGGCTGCCATCGGGCGCCGCCGCGGCTCCGTGGCCCACCTCGATCCCCGTGATCGTGCCGACAACCTTGTTCGTTGCGGGATCGATGATGTGGACGTTGTCGCCGGCGCTGTTGGTCTGGATGATGCGCACGTTGCCGTGCGACGCGGATGAACCGCTCAACGTCCCGCCCTTCACCCACGCGGCGAGCATCTGCCACTCGGGATCGTCCTTCGACGTCCAGTGCTTGCCGCCATCGTGATGCGGATCGCCGCCCGCGCTTTCGGCAAGCGGGTGACGCAGCAGCTTGCTGATCTCTGGTTTGCCTGCGATGACACGAGACTTGACGATCTCGAAGTTCTTACGCGAGTCCTCTTCGCTCCAGGTCGCGTTGCCTGGCGCCAGCTTCTGCAGCCGCATCGGCGTGCCGGAGTCGTGACAGGAGACGCACCTCGCATTACCAGCGCGCTTGGTCGTGAACACCGGCTGGACGCGAGCCTTGAAGAAGTCGTAGTCGAGCGTGGGAGACGATGGAGACGCGGCGGGCTGCTGGGCGCGTGCAGGCGCAACGGCGGCGAGCACGACGGCAACGGCCAAAAGGAAACGCGGCATAGGTCCTCCTGTGCGAGGGGGATTATGCATCTAAATGAGGGACAATTGAGCTTTGTTTCACGGAGGCTGCATGCGTCGTCGCATCCTGCTGATCCTGCTCGCACTCTTTACGGTTCCACTCGGCGCACAGACGCCGGCTCCTCTCCAGGTTCCCTACCAGCAGTTCAAGCTCGCCAACGGCCTGAACGTCATCCTGCATAGGGATACGAGCGTTCCGGTGGTGGCCGTGAACATGTGGTACTACGTCGGCTCCGCCAACGAGAAGCAGGGACGGACCGGGTTTGCCCACCTGTTCGAGCACCTGATGTTCGAGGGGTCCAAGCACGTGCCTGAGGGGCAGTTCGACATCCTGCTCGAGGGCGCCGGCGGCGACAACAACGGGTCAACGACGAACGATCGCACCAACTACGTGATCGATGTCCCCTCGAACGCGCTCGAGCTGGCGCTGTTTCTCGAGTCGGACCGCATGGGCTATCTGCTCGACACGATGACGCCGCAACGAGTGGACGGCCAGCGCGACGTCGTCAAGAACGAGCGGCGCCAGAGCTACGAGAACCGGCCCTACGGCATGGCGTCGATCGAGATCGACAAGATGCTGTGGCCCGCGACTCACCCGTACAGCTGGCCCACGATCGGCTACATGGAAGACCTCACCGCCGCGAGCCACTCGGACGTCGTCGAGTTCTTCAAGAAGTACTACGCGCCCAACAATGCCAGCCTCGTGGTGGCAGGCGATATCGACTTCGATCGGACGCGCGCGCTCGTCGAGAAGTGGTTCGGCGAGATCCCGCGAGGAACAGCGGTGGAACCGGTTGCGCCACCGGCGGCGATTCTCACCGGCGTGCAGAAGAAGACGCTGACCGACAAGGTCACGCTGCCGCGCCTGTACCTGGCCTGGCTTACGCCGCGGTTCTACGCTCCTGGCGACGCGGCGCTCGACATCACGTCGTCGGTGCTCGCGGGCGGCAAGAACTCGCGACTCTACAAGCGGCTCGTCTACGACATGCAGATTGCGCAGGACGTGTCTGCGTATCAGCAGTCGGGCGCACTCGGCAGCCAGTTCCAGATCGTCGCCACCGCTCGCACCGGCCATACGGCCGCGGAGCTGCTGAAGGTCATCGACGAGGAGCTCGATCGTCTGCGACGCGAAGGACCGCAGCCGCGCGAGGTACAGCGCGCGATCAACCAGATGGAGGCGTCGTTCTATCAGCGGATGGAGCGCGTCGGAAGCTTCGGCGGAAAGGCCGATCAGCTGAACGCGTATGCATTCGCGGGTGGCGGACCCGATTACTTCGCGGAAGACCTTGCGCGATACACCTCGCTCAGCCCGTCAGACATTCAATCTGCGTCGGTGCAGTGGCTGCCGGCCGACCGGCGCGTCGAAGTCGTCGTGGAGCCGGAGGAGAAACGATGACGGCTCCGTCCCTTCGTCAATTCCCAACTCCCAAACGGTCCAACTCCCAATCGCGGTTGGGAATTGTGAAGTTGGGAGTTGGGAGTTTGCTGGCGCTCGCGCTGGTAGCGGCACTATCAGCGCAGGGCCAGCCAGACCGATCGAAACCACCTTCGCTTGGTCCGGTCCCTCAACTGAAGCTGCCGACGATTCAGAAGCGCGCGTTATCGAACGGCGTGCCGGTGTGGTTGGTCGAGGCGCACGAAGTGCCACTCGTTCAGGTGACGCTGCTGCTGAAGTCGGGCAGCAGCGACGATCCGGCGGGCAAGTACGGGCTGGCAAGCTTGACCGCTGCCATGCTGGACGAGGGCGCGGGCTCGCGGTCGGCGCTCGAGATCGCGGACGAGATCGACTTCCTTGGCGCCGATCTCAGCAACGAACAGTTCCTTCGATGCCTCCGCGGTGAGACTCGGCGTGCCGGTTGCTCGTTTGAGCCAGGCCTTGAGCGTCATGGCCGACGTCACGTTGAGACCAACCTTCCCGGATGCCGAACTTGAACGAGTGCGTCAGGAGCGGCTCACCGATCTGCTGCAGGCGCGGGACGATGCGGCAACGGTGGCACCGATGGCGTTCGCACGGCAGCTGTTCGGGCCGTCGCATCGATACGGAACGGGAGCAGTCGGCACAGCCACGACGATCAAGGACTTCACGACATCGGATCTGAAGTCCTTCCACGCCGCGGCTTACCAACCTGCAAACGCGACGCTGATCGTGGTTGGCGATCTGACGGCGGACAGCGTCATGCCGCAGCTCGAGAAGCAGTTCGGATCGTGGCGAGCCGGGTCAACCGCGCCAGGCCACACGACGGTGCCAATGGCTCCGCAGCCCGCACAACGTCAGATCGTGCTCGTGGATATGCCGGGCGCAGAGCAGTCGCAGGTCCGCATCGGCTGGGTCGGCGTGCCGCGATCGGCGCCCGACTACTTCCCGCTGCAGGTGCTCAACACGATCCTCGGCGGCTCGTTCACCTCGCGCCTCAATCAGAACCTGCGGGAGGCACACGGCTACTCGTACGGCGCGAGCTCGCGTTTCGACATGCGTCTGTCCGCCGGTCCCTTCTTTGCCGGCGCCGGCGTGCAGACCGACAAGACCGCGGAGGCGCTCCGCGAGTTCTTCAACGAGCTCACTGCGATCGGTAAGCCGATCCCGGCCGACGAGCTGGCGAAGGCCAAGAACTACGTCGCCTTCGGCTTCCCGAGCAACTTCGAAACGATCGGCGACTTCTCCGCCCAGATCGAACAGCAGGTCGTGTACGGCCTTCCGGATTCCTATTACGCGGACTACGTGAAGAACATTCAGGCGGTCACGGCGGAGGCGGTGGCCAAGGCGGCCGCGACGTATATCCAGCCGCAGCGATTTCTCGTGGTCGTGGTTGGCGACCGCAAAGCGATCGAACCCGGCATCCGTGCGCTGAATCTCGGAATGGTACGCACGATGTCTGTGCAGGAGGCGTTGGGCGAATGAGTGTGGCGTTGGAGCTGGCGGCCTTGATGGCCTACTCGGAGCAGGAACGCAGGAAATGGCGCACGTGGATCGAGGCGGATCCCTCACGGCTATCGATCCCATTTCAACGCGGCGGCCGTTTTCCAACCGTCGGCGCCCTGCTCGACCACATGTGCCTCGTCGAGCGGCGTCACCTCGCGCGAATGCAGGGCGGCGAGGTGCCCGACAAAACCGGCGTTCCACAGGGAGACTGGCAGGGTTTGTTGTCGTACGCCGATCACGTCCGCGCGGATCTCCGCACCTATCTCGGCGGGCTCACCGAGCAGACGGCAGGTCAGTGGATGACGTTCTCCGTCCAGAGCGGCACGTTCACGATGACGCGGCGCAAACTTGCGTCGCACATCCTGCTGCACGAGATTCGTCATCTCGCCCAGATCGCCTACGCCGCCCGCCTCGCCGGTCACGAGCCTCCCGGTGAGCACGACTTCTTCTACGCTCCCGAAACCGAGGCGATGGACTGACCCATGGAGACCTACTATCACCCGCACGATCTTGCCAAGTTCGGCGACATGGGCAAGGAAGCGCCGGAGCTGTGGAAGAAGTTTCTCGAGTGGTACAACGCGGTGTTTCAGGACGGCGCGCTGACCGAGCGCGAGAAGGCGCTGATCGCGCTCGCCGTCGCACACGCCGTGCAGTGCCCGTACTGCATCGATGCCTACACGACGGCATCGCTCGAGAAAGGATCGACGCCGGAACAAATGACGGAGGCCGTGCACGTTGCGGCGGCGATTCGCGGTGGCGCCTCGCTCGTCCACGGCGTCCAGATGCGGAATCACGTCGACAAGCTGTCGATGTAGATCCGGTTGGTGGTTGGTGGTTGGTGGCTCTGGGAGTTGGGCGTGGGCGTCTTGGGAGTTGGGAGTTGGCCTCTTGGGAGTTGACCAGTGTCTCTTCCGACCCTGCTGAACACGCACAACCCGCTCGCTGACGCGGCGGCGCAGCGCGAGACACTCGACGCCTTGCCCCTGGCGCGCGAGTTCGGTGAGGCGCTCGCAAGTGTCGGGCGCGCACCGCTTCGCGCCGCCGACATTTCAGTTCTGCAGATCAACGTCGGCAAGCGCTGCAACCAGACCTGTCGCCACTGTCACGTCGATGCAGGTCCCGATCGCACCGAGGTGATGCCGCCGGACGTCGTCGAGGCGTGTCTGCGATTTCTCGACGCGAGCGATATCCCAACGGTCGACATCACGGGCGGCGCTCCTGAACTGCATCCGGCCTTTCGTGACATCGTGCGACGAGCGCGGGCGATGGGACGGCATGTCATGGATCGCTGCAACCTGACGATCACCCGTCTGCCGAAATACGAGGACCTGCCCGAGTTTCTCGCCGGGCACAACGTGGAGGTGGTGGCGTCGCTACCCTCGTTCGCGCCGCGTCAGACGGATGCGCAGCGAGGTGCCGGCGTGTTCGACGACTCGATTGCCGCACTGCGCCGGTTCAACGAACTCGGCTACGGCGCCGAAGGTTCCGGGCTGCTGCTGAATCTGGTTACGAACCCGGTCGGCGCCTTCCTGCCGGCATCGCAACCGTCGCTCGAAGCCGACTGGAAGCGCGAATTGCATCGCAAGCACGGCATCGTCTTCAATCGCCTCTACACGATCACAAACATGCCGATCAGTCGCTACCTGCAGTACCTGATCGACTCCGGAAACTTGCAGGGCTACATGGACCGCCTGGTCGCGGCATTCAATCCGTCAACGATCGACGGGCTGATGTGTCGAACGACGTTGTCGGTGGGATGGGACGGCCGGTTGTACGACTGCGATTTCAACCAGATGATTGATCTCGGCGCGGTTGCTGATGCGCCGCAGACGATCTTCGAGGCGACGCCCGCGGCGCTCGCGTCTCGGAAGATTGTGATCGGCCGTCATTGTTTCGGCTGCACCGCAGGAGGGGGCTCGAGCTGCGGTGGCGCGATCGCTTAACTGATACTCGTCAACTCCCAACTTCCAATTCCCAACGCCCAACAAGCATCTTGGGTGTTCAGATTGGCGAGTTGGAGATTGGGAGTTGGGAGTTTAACGTGCGGTCCTACCGCGACTCGAAGATGCCGGTCGCGGTGTTCTTCCGCACGTGGTCCCACGGGAACCACTGCCCGTTCATCGCGATGTAGATGCCCGCCGGCAGCACCTGCGCGAATGACAACGCGCTGCCAAGATTGAAGAGCCCATCCGAGCTGCCGAAGGCATAGGGAATCATCGCGCCAGTCAGCACGACCGTCTTGTCCGCGACGCCGTCTGCGAGCGCACGGGCGGTTTCCACCATCGTGTCCGTTCCATGCGTGACCACGATCTCCCGCTCCATGCACTCGGCACACCGCGTCACGATCCGTGCGCGATCGTCATCGGTCATGTCGAGGCTGTCGATCATCATCAGCTTCTCGACCGTCAACTCCACGCGTGAGCGCCCGAGCCGAAGCATCTCCGGCACGTGGCTGTCACCAAATGACAGCCGGCCGCGGATCTCGTCGTACGTCTTGTCGAAGGTGCCGCCGGTGACGAACACGCGAATCATCGGTTACGACCGCTTCGTGACCAGGCTGACGGCCATCCCGACGATGACGACAACGACGGCACCGATCACGTTGTGCCAGAGAAACGCGACGCTGGTTGCGCTCGCTGCCCAGCCCACGGCCGCCATGCCAGCGAGAAGGCCGATGAACGCGCCGTTGGCCGTCGCGCGCGGGAACCCGACGGCGAGGATGAAGACTCCAAGGATCGAGCCGTAGAAGAACGAGCCGAAGCGATTGACGACCTCGATGAGAGAGCCGAGCTCGGCGGCCCACACGGCGACGACGCACGCGAACAGGCCCCAGAAGCCTGTGGCCACCCGTGACACACGCAGGAAGTGCGCATCGCTTGCCTCCGCGCGCACGAAGCGGCGATAGAAATCGATCACGGTAGCCGTCGACAGCGCCGAGAGCTCGCCAGCGATTGTGGACATCGCCGCCGCCAGAATCGCCGCGACAAGCAGGCCAGGCAGGCCGATCGGCATGTGTTCGGTGATGAACGTCGGGAACACGTAATTCACATCGCTGTACGCCGCATCGCCGGTCGACTTGCGCACGAGCGCGATCGCCTCGTTGCGAACAGTTCGCGTCTCAGCATCCTGACGCCGGAATTCCGCCGTCGCCGCCTCTACGCTGCGTGTGTCGCCGGCTGCTTCCGCTCGAGTCATCACGCGCGCCGCCGCGGACCTCGATGCGGTGGCTCCCTCGAAACGTGACTCGAGCGCGCGATACTCTGTCGCCTGCGGTCCATCCCGCATCTCCCGGTCGTGCACGCGATTGAACAGCATCGGCGATGGCGTATAGAGGAAGAAGAGAAACATCAGCACGCCGACGAGCAGCACGAGCGCCTGCAGCGGAATCTTCCAGTACGCGCTCATGAGCAGCGATCCACGCGCCGCATCCACCGAGGGCGTCGTCAGGTATCGCTGCACCTGGCTCTGATCCGTTCCGAAGTACGAGCAGAAGAGAAACAGTGAGGCAATCGTGCCGGACCAGAACGTGTACTGGTTCGTGATGTCGAACGAGAAGTCGAACGTCTGCAGTCGCCCTGCGGCCCCGGCGATGCGCAACGCCGGCAGCAGCCCGACGTCATCAGGCAACCCTGCGACGAGCACGACGACAGCCGCGACGAGACCGAAGACGATGAGCACCATCTGCTTCACGTCGGTCCAGGTGACCGCCTGGACACCGCCGAACATCGTGTAGATCGCCGTCGGCACTCCGATGAGTAGCACCGTCGTGGTCAGGTTAGTACCCAGAACGACAGACAACACGACAGCCGGCGCCGAGATCACGACGCCGAGCGACATGCTGCGCGACAGCAGGAACAGCAGGCTCGTGAACGCTCGCGTCTTCGCATCGAACCGGCGCTCGAGGTACTCGTAGGCCGTGTAGACCTTGGCGTTGTGGAAGAACGGTACGAGCGTGACCGAGAGGATGATCATCGCGATCGGCAGCGCGAAGTAGAACTGCAGGAAGCGCATGCCGTCCGCGTATCCCTGCCCTGTCGTTCCCACCATCGTGATGGCGCTGAGCTGCGTCGCCATCACCGACAAGCCGACCGCCCACCAAGGCAGGCTGCGGCCGCCGAGGAAATAACCCTCGAGCTCATGGCTTCGCTTGGTCAATCGAAGGCCGTCCCACACGATCCAGATCAGATAGAGGGCGACGATCGCCCAGTCGACAGACGTCACGAGAACAGTTCCTGGAAGATGTAGAGCGCCGCGAGCACACCCACCCAGACGATGAGGACTCGGACGTATTGGCGTTGGATGTGGGTCACAGACTGAGGCTCCTCGCGCGCAGGCGTTCCTCGGCTGCTGTCGCCGCGGCGCGTGCCCGTGTCAGCCAGGCACGGTCAGCGTCGAGAGCAGCGCCAGCCTGTTCCAGAGCGCGCGAGGTCTCGATCGGTGAGGGCCCACCCAGTGTCCGGCGCACGTCCACGAAGTGCCGCGGACTCATGATCTGTGACAGTTCCGCTGCGGTGAGCTCCAGCGGTGCACCGAGGGCGTCTCGTGTGATGTCCCGTAGCATCGCCGCGACCGCTGCAGGATCGTTGAGCCGGCACGAACCACTCAGCCGCCCCGCGATCGCGTGTGCAGTCCTGAACGGCACGCCGTGCTCGCGGACGAGAGAATCTGCCAGCTCGGTCAACGTGGTGCCGCCATCTGCCGCGCGCGCTTCCATGCGGGCGACATCGAACTCCGCGTCACGAATCGCCGCGGCCACAAGCGTCACCGCACGCGCCGCATCGCGGAACATTCCAGCCACGAGCGGCTGCAGATCGTCTTCGGTATCGACGATGTCGCCGAATGGCGTGTTGTGCACGCTCATCATGATCGCCGACACCTGACCGAGCGCTTTACTTCCAATGGCGCGCGCGTGCTCGAGCGCCACCGGGTTGCGCTTCTGCGGCATGATCGTGCTCGACTGCACGAAGCCCTCGCCGAGTCGCAGATAGCCAAACTCCACCGTGCACCACAGAAGCAGGTCCTGGACGAATCGGCCAAGGCCCGTCGTCAGCACCGCTGTCGCCGAGGCGCTCTCGAGCAGATAGTCCACGGTTGCGATGCTGCCGTAGGTATTGCCGGTCGGCCCGTCGAATCCGAGCAGATCGCTTGTCAGTTCCCGATCGATGGGAAAACCAGTCCCTGTGATGGCGCACGAGCCGAGCGGGCAGCGATTCGTCGACGCATACGCCGCGCGAAGACGGACCACATCGCGCTCGAGTTGCTCGATGACGCCGAGCAGATAGTGCGCGAGCGTCGTCGGTTGCGCGGGCTGGGTGTGCGTGTGCGCGGCGAACAGCGTCTCGCGGTGCTTCCCGGCGTGCGCGATGAGCACTTCTCGAAGGTCTAGGCCTGCATCGATCACACGGAGGATGAACTCCCGCTGCCTCATCCGGTACATCGTCATGTCGATGTCGTTGCGGCTGCGCGCGGTGTGAAGTCGGCCGGCGACGTCCTCGCCACACGCCTCGACGAGAATGCGCTCGACATGTGAAAAGAGATCCTCGCAGCTTTCGTCGTACGGCGTCTCGCGGATGGCGGTGACGGAGATCGAATCGAGCGCGTCACGAATCGCGCGCGCGTGTGCTGTCTCGACGATGCCGCGGCTGGCGAGCATGGCGAGGTGGGCGTAATGGATGGAGATCAGCGGTGACAGGAAGAGCGCCTTCGCGTCCTCGAAGTTCTCGTTGAGGACTTGAGAGACGTACTCCGGATCGAACCGCATGCGCCGAGTATATCTGGACGGTTGGTGGTTGGTGGCTAGGGGTTCATCCAGTAGGCGAACTTGATGAGGAGTGTGTTGCTCGCGGGCGTGGAGAAGAGTGACGAGTAGTCGCGGCCGACCTCGAAACGTCCGGGCTCTCCCTGCCCTTCGCGCCCCTGCTGCCAGACGACGAACATCGCAGACCCGGGCCGGTACTCCCAGCGCAGCACATTTGTCGTGCGGAAGGACAGGACGTTGAAGTCGGCATTGCTGGCGTACGCGTACGGGGCGTAGCGGTCCTCGTAACGCTCGGCGCGGCCGTCGACGAGTTCCTTGTAGTTCACGTAGTGTCCCGCGCTCACGAACGGTTGACCGTAGATCTGGAGCGACACGGTCGGCGTCACCGTATAGTTGACGCGCAGCGTGAGTGAGTGCGTCTCCTGCTCGAGTCGACCGAAGACGTAGTGTTTTCCCCCTCCGTCGAATGCTTCAGCAACCCATTGTGCGTCGTTGATGTTGTTGCTGTAGCGAAAGCCAACCTCCGTCGAGAACGAGGGGACCGGGCGGATCACGACCATTGGTTCCAACTCGTAGAAACGCCCGGGTCCAGTGCCTCCAAAAGCCGAATTCCACTTGAGACTCAGGGCACGCCGGTCGTTCGTGTTGACCCATTGCCAACTGGTGTAGCCGGGTTCGTTGTAGCCACCGGGGCCGCCACGCGTCAGGCGATCATCGAAGGTGCGCGCGTTCATGTTGATGCCGCCGCCAGCGCGCCACAGGTTCTGGAACTCCCAGTTCGCGTTGACGTTCCCGCCGGTCTCCAGCCGGTCGCCGGCATAGTTGAACGCCGTCCACTGGTTGAAGTTGAGAAACCTGTTCCTCGTGTACTTCCCGGGCGTCTGCCGGCGGAACTGGAACCAGCTGTTCTGCGTGATGATGTCGGCGCGCTGCTGGAAGCCCAGATCGTTGACGTCGAAGCCGGGCGACTTGTACACGACGTTGACGTTCATCCGCGTGTGCTCGCCGGCGATTTTGCCGAACGACGCCATCCCGGAGTGACCTTGCAGCGTCTCGGCGAACGGATCCACTTCGACGTGATCCGCGTCGGGCCGCTGGAAGCTGTGCACGTTGTTCCGCTGGAGGGCGTCGATCGCCAACGGAGAGCCGTTGACGCTGCTGCCGGCCCAATAACCGTTGAGGCCCCAGCGCTTTCCGATTCGCCAGTCGTAGTCGATACCACCAGTGACTGCGCTCTCCGGCAGAAACGCCACGCTCTCCTTCAGATCGCGGTGTGTCGTCGTGAAGATGAAGCCGAGCGACGACTGATCGGAGAACTCGCGCCGTACCCGCGAGACGGAGTAGAGCGTGGCCGGCTCGATGACCTCACTCCGGCGCAGAGACCCGAATGCGATGTCGGCGTTTTCCTCCTGCGTCGCCGCCGCGAGCACGCCGACGGAGAAGTCGCGCACGCGTCCAGTCAACTTGGACGCACCCAGAATCGTCGTCTGCACCGGGTGGACCATGAACTCGTCGGAGCCGATCGTTGGGGCACCACGAGGAGCACGGCCGATTCGACGCGAGTAGAACAGACTGCAGTCGCGGCACTCGAACTGATACGTGCCGGATCCTTCGATGAAGAACGGCCGTTTCTCGGAAAAAAAGGTTTCGAACGCGCTGAGGTTGACGACAGCCGGATCGGCCTCGACCTGACCAAAGTCCGGGTTGATGGTGCTGGTCAGGTTCAGCGCGGGCGTGACCGCGTACTTGATGTCCACACCAACCGACATATCGTGGTCCGGACTGTTTTGCAGTGGGTTTCCTGCGTCCAGTGGCGTCGTGCCGATTTCGCCGACGACGTACGGAACGAGCTCGAGCCGCTTCGACGCGCGCCCGATCGTCACGCCACTCAAGTCGCCGAACGACGAGACGAATCCGCTCGCGTTCTTTGACAGGAGCGGCCACGTGGTGGTCTCGTTCAAGCGGGCGACGCTTCGCATCACCGCGAAGCCCAGTACGCCGTCGCCGCCGCGGCTGAAACGAAGCTGCGAAAACGGAATGCGGAACTCCGCGCACCAGCCGTCCTTGTCGCGTCGCGAGACCACGTCCCAGACGGCATCCCAGCTGTCGTCGTTGTTCGAATCGTTGAACCAGTACGTATCCTGCTTGACGCCAACCGGGTTCACCCCGAACTGATACGCCGTCCGACGATCGTGATACGAGTCGATCAGCACGTGGACCCAGTCCGACGACGACTCCGCATCGCGCCGGGTGAGGAAGCCCATGATGCGATCGGGTTCGGAATCAAACGCATGCACCGCTACGTAGATTGCCGTAGCATCAAATGCCACACGCGCCTCCGTACGCATCGTCCCCGGCGCGCCCTCGAGCGGCTCGCGTTGAACGAATGCGGTGATGGGGGTCGCCTGCGACCAGGCGGGATCGCTCAGGTCTCCATCGAGAACGATGGCGACAGTCCCTTCGTGGATACGGATGGCGGACATCTGCGCGACCGGCCCTTGCGCAAAGGCCGCCGTCCACACGCCCATTACCGCCACTACGACGACTGGGAGTACGAGCCTAGTGGACACGCCTCTCCACAGCAGCATAAGACGCAGTTGAACGACGCCTGGTTGACCGGCGGACTGAAGAAACCCGGATCTGGATCTACGCTGCAGCCGTTCGCATCGTCGCCGGGGCAGCTGTCCCATGCACAGACGGTTCCCACCTGGAAACGACGTAGCGCACGAAGTCTGCCGTCAGCAGAGCTTGCAATACCTGCGGGCCAAGATGCAGGCCGGCATCGAGGACAGACGCGGTTAATTGCTGCGCAATTGCGTCCTCAATCCACAGTCGGCTGATGACGGCGCCGTGATGCGCGATTCCGACGGTGCCCAGCGGCTCCCCTGACCAACTGACGCAGAGGCGCACACGATCGTACGTCGACGCGTCCGAAATTGGGACGACGCCTTCCCGCAGATCGACAGCGCAATCAAGTGTGCGCACCGCTCCACGGTTCGAGGGACGCGAGGTCGGAGTCACCGTCATCGTTCGAACGAGCGCCGCCGGCTCCCACACACGGGTGTACCTCAATGGGGTAGGCCCGCCCGGCCGCCAATACGCCACATTGGAGCTGGCTCGCTCCAACGCACGCTGCGTGGCCCCGTCGACCGACTCGTAGTCTTCGCGCACTCGCCACCAGTGACGGCAGAACGGTGCACCGGCCGGCAGCGTCGGCCTGAAGGGACGACGGAGCTGCTGCGGGATCGTGAGCCCGCTCACCGTCATGACTTCTGGATCTGAAAGAAACACGTGGACCAGCGCAGTCACCCAGTGCCGATCGACAACGGCGTCACCATCGGTAACAGCAAGGATGTCTCCGCGGCATTCGGCAATCGCGCGACGCGAGGTCATTCCAGGACCGGGTGCGCTCGTGTATCTGATTTGCGGATAGCGCTCACGAACGAGCGCTTCAACGTGTTTGCGATCCTCAGATGCATCGACGAGGACGAGATCGAGCGATGGGTAATCGAGACGCAACAATGAGTCGAGGCACGGTTGCAGACGGCTCGCATCGGTTCGACTCCGAACAGCGACCGTCACGAGCGGTCCGGACACAGATGACGATGCCGGCGTCTGCATGAGCGTAGTGGCGTCCGGTATCCGTAGCGGACGGCCGCTCTGAATCGCGCGCTCCGCGAGCGGCAGTGCGCAAGTCCAGGCATGCTGGCCAACAAACTGGCGAACCAGCGAGCCGCCGTCGAGACGGCCATCCGCCACCCGCCCGACACCCCAGCCGAGCGGACGTCCGTGCAGCCGGAAGAGGACAAGGGCAGACAATGCGTCCGGGTACCGCTAACTCACTCGGTTTTCTGGTTATCTCGAAATCAATGACTGCGGTGCCTGCTGACATCCCCACGTCTCGTCTCCAGGGTGGGGTTCAGTGCAAGAGCGATACCGCGAGACAGGGGCCAAAAAGAGCCTGGTGGTCAGCCTGTGCGCACGGGATTT
The DNA here is from genome assembly GCA_963818645.1 of uncultured Acidobacteriota bacterium. Classification (GTDB taxonomy): domain Bacteria; phylum Acidobacteriota; class Vicinamibacteria; order Vicinamibacterales; family UBA2999; genus Gp6-AA40. Next base: position 140,950 of record CAWFTF010000007.1, read on the forward strand.
CCGCTCTGGGCCAACCATAAGTCCAGCCCGGCCCGTCGTCCCGCTGTGGCCGATGGGTCGACCTCGAGCTGCCATGACTTGGAGGGCTCGGCTCCGAGAGTCACGTCGAGACGAATCAATCGATCGCGTCGCGCAACAAGGACCGACACGCGATCTCCGGCGAGATACTGCTCCATTCGCGCATCGAGTTGATCGGGTCGAACTCTGAAATCATCGATCGCGAGAATCTCATCGTCCACGTTGACGCCCGCTTCGTGCGAAGGCGTTCCACGTCTGACCTGCGACACGACAATCCTGCCGCCATCGATCTTCGTGATCGCACCGAGCGTGGCTTTTCGCGGTGTCTTCCCGTTATCTGGTTCGGCGATCTTGAATCGAAGTCCGAGCGCATCGAGCGCATCGGCGTAATCGAGCTCGGCGGTGCCTTCGAGTGCCGATGACCAGAACGATTCGAGGCTCGCTCCGGCGACATCTTCGACGAGCGCTCGAAACTCCTGCTCCGAATACCCACGTTCGCCTGAGTATTTCGCGTATGCCGCTCTCATCACATCGTCGAGACTTCGCTTATCGCTCGAGACACGCCGGATCCTGGCGTCGAGCAGGAAGGCCACGACCGATCCCTTGATGTAGTAACTGATCGACGTGTTTGGTGAGTTCTCGTCCGGCCGATAGAACTTTATCCACGCATCGAACGAAGCCGTCACGATCGAATGCACCGCGCGTCCTGGCGTTGTCTGCAGCGTCTCGATCTTGTCGGAGAGCGACGCGAGGAACTCGTCGCGCGTCGACAGCCCCGCTCGATGCAGAAGCAGATCGCCGTAGTAGTCGGTGATCCCTTCGACGACCCACAGACTTCGCGTGTGCGCTTCGCGCTCGTAGTCGAATGGACCGAGGGCGACGGGGCGCAAGCGCTTGCCGTTCCAGACGTGAAACAGTTCATGACTCGCGAGCTCGAGCCACCCGAGGTACGCCTTTCGCGTGCGAGTCGCCCATCTGCTCGTCATGAGTACGGCGGAATCGCAGTGCTCGAGACCGCCACCTGATTCCGCGATCAGATTCAGGCAGACGTAGCTGCTGTACGGAACGGTTCCCCAGAAGCGATGCTGCTCGCGGGCAATCGACTCGAAGTCGCGCACCGCACGTGCGCCGTCGAACACCCCGGCTTCGCCTTCGTTGACCAGGCGATGCATCCGACCGTCGAGCTCGAAGTCGTACACCGCCGGACTTCCGAGCAGGATGGGTGAGTCGACCAGCATGTCGTAACTCGTCGCGCGGAAGCCGTGGGCTTCGCCTGCGATCGGCGGCAGCGCAGTCATCGAGCGAGCCCACGCCGAGGGGAGTCTCAGGGTGACTTCGTGCGGGCGGTCGTGCGAGTCCGCGAGCGTGAGGAAAGTCGGCGCGCCGTTGATCAGCGCGAACTCCGACTCAATCCAGTTCGTCCGCACGGACATCTCGCGGCCGTACACGCGGTACGTCAGGACGACGGTCGCGGCGCCGCCGGTCTCAATCGCCCAGCGATTCTTTGCGGTCTTGCTGACAGTCAGCAGGGCGCCATCCGCTCCAGTCGCCGCCACGTTCTCCACGTGCCGTTCGTATTCGCGAATGAGGTACGACCCTGGTGTCCAGACTGCCATCATCAGCTCCACCTCGCGTCGTCCGGAGGTGGGGACTTCTGCGCGCACCTCGACGTAGTGCGTGTGAGGCGCGATGAAACTCAGCGTGTATCGGATGGGATCCATTCTCGACTCTGGGTCTTCGGGATTCGGGCTCAGTCCTCGGGGTTCGGGATTCGGGCTTCGGTCTAGGATAGCTGTGAAGACGGGAGTTGCCGTTGGGACATCGCATCAAGGCGCGGAAGGCGCAGCCGGTACCCGCACCACGCATCGACACAGACGAAGCACTCCTGTCGTCGTTCCTGAGCGATGCCGCACACGTGCCTGGCGGATTCGCGGCCGGCGTTGCGTTCCCCCGGAGCGAGGCAGAGGTGGCGTCGCTCGTCGCGCACGCGACGAAGGTGCTGCCGATCGGAGCGCAATCGTCGCTCACCGGCGGTGCGACACCGCGCGGTGAAGTCGTCCTGAGCACGCGTGCGCTGTCGAGCATCAGCAGTCCTGCCGGCGATAGCGTTCGCGTCGGCGCCGCGGTGCCGCTCAAGGAACTGCAGCGCGGGCTGGCCGCCGTCGGCCTCTATTACCCGCCGGTCCCGACCTTCGATGGCGCATTCGTCGGCGGGACGATCGCGACCAATGCCGCCGGCGCCGCAACGTTCAAGCACGGCTCGACACGTCGATGGGTCAACGCGGCGACGATCGTGCTCGCCAGCGGCGACGTCCTCGACATCGTGCGAGGCGAGACGCTCGCGAGCAACGACGGCTGGTTCGAGATCGAGCTCACAACAGGCTCGATGCTCCGCGTACCGGTGCCGACGTATGTGATGCCCGACGTTCCCAAGCTCTCGGCCGGCTACTACGCTACGCCGGGGATGGATCTAATCGACCTGTTCATCGGAGCAGAGGGCACGCTTGGCGTCGTGATTGAGGCGACGCTCAAGGTCGTCGCACGTCCGAGACGGGTTGCCGCCCTCATCAGGTGCTCTGATGACACGCAGGCTGTGATGGTGACGGCGGCATTGCGACGGGAGGCGCAGTCCGCGTGGCGAGGCCAGGGTCCCCTGGACGTTGCTGCGATCGAATACATGGACACGCGCGCACTTCGGGCTGTCCCGGACGAGTCGTTCAGCCGCGCAGGCGTGACTCGGCCCTCCGGGCAGTCGGTGATGCTCCTCGTGCAGATCGAGATCAGTGGTGACGACGAGGCAGCGCTTGGCCGGCTGCAATCCGTCCTGGCCTCTGCCGGGATCGAGGACGATCCACATCTCGCGCTCGCGGGCGACGACCGCGGCGCTGAGCGTCTGTTCAACCTTCGCGAGGCCGTTCCGTCGAGCGTGAACGCAATCGTGGCGGCAGTAAAACAGTCACACCCGGATGTCGAGAAGACCGCGGGCGACATGGTCGTGCCGTTCGAGCGTCTCTCCGAGTCGATCGATCTGTATCGCTCGACACTCGAAAGACACGGGCTCGACTATGCCATCTGGGGTCACGTGTCTGACGGCAACCTGCACCCCAACGTCGTGCCGCGCAGCTTCGACGATGTCCGGCGCGGACGTGAAGCGATCCTGGAAATTGCGCGCGCCGTCGTCGCGATGGGCGGTGCCCCGCTCGCGGAGCACGGCGTGGGGCGGAGCGCGTTGAAGCAGCAGTTGCTGCGGGAGCTGTACGGACCTGAGGGAATCGATCAGATGCGCGCCGTTAAACGCGCGCTCGATCCTGAATGGAAGCTCGCGCCCGGTGTGCTATTTACGAGAGCGTAACTCGGGACCCGGGATCCGGGATTCGGGATTCGGGATTCGGGATTCGGGATTCGAATACCGGGGACCGAGGACCGTAGACCGTGGACTAACTACCAAAGAACGCCACAAATCCCTTGCGCAGATGCCAGAGGTCAACCTTCGACGACACCTCGAACGGCGAGTGCATGCTGACGAGCCCGACGCCGACGTCGATGACTTCCATGTTCTGACCCGCAAACCAGGCGGCTATCGTGGCCCCGCCGTATCCAGCGTCATACGAGTGCGTCTGCCATCTGACCTTGTCGCGATCGAAGATGCCCCGCATCTTCGCGAAGAACTCCGAGTTGGCTTCACGGCCGGCGCCGTACTCCTTCACCACCAGACCGTAGCCGAGGCGTGACGTCAGGCTGGGATTCTGCGGCTGCGGAAAGAGCGGATTGACCGCCGTCGTGCAGTCCGAGACGAGCACATTCGTCTTCGCGTAGGTGCGCCGCAGCGACAGCGCGTTGAAGTCCTTCCCCTGCTGCGCCATCAGCATCTCGGAGACGAGCGTGTTGAACCACTCGGAGTTGACGCCCGTGTTCCAGGAGTTGACCTCTTCGTTGTTCACCGCATACGCCACCGACGTGTAGCGCGGTGTCTTCACGTCGGCGATCGCGCGAAGGTTGATATATCCGCCCACGCGGTTGTCCTGGCCGTAGGCGCCGATGAGCGCCCGGTCGAGCCCCACGTCGCGCGGCATCGTCGCGGGAACGATTTGCAGATCGGCAGACAGCAGATCCTGCGCCGTGATTCCGTACTTCTGATGCAGCATCGCGAGCACGCGGTCCGTCGCGGTTCGCTGTCCCGCCGCCGTGTCCGGCGGCATCGAGCCGATGAGCGGATCGAGCTCCTCGGTGCGGATCACATCCGGCTGGAGCCGCCCTCGAAAATCGCGATCGACGTGCGGCGCCAGATCGGTGATGAGCAGCACCGGGTCGCCCGCAGCATTCCCGATGTCGATCCACGCCGTGGTTCCGTCCGCCTTGTCTACGCGGCCGGTGATGGCGAGCGGCACGTTGACCCACTGGTAGTTCTTGATGCCGCCGTGGACTTGCGTGTCGATGAGAACCGCCTGCTGGCTCTCCCGGAAGGGCTTCGTCTTGAACTCGATTCGCGGCGAGTCAATGTGCGTGTTGACGATGCGCAGCCCGCTTTCGATTGGCTCGTTGCCGACGACGAAGAGCACGATCGTGCGATCGCGATTGATGGCGTACCAGCGCGAGCCGGGCTTCAGACCAGCGGCCGCGGCGGCGTCCCACTTGCGGAAGCCGTTGCTCTCGGCAAACTGCGTCGCGCTGCGGACGAAGAGCATCTCGGACTTCGCCTGGCCGAGGAAGGTTTTCACGTCCTCGCCGAACTTCTGCACCTGCTCCTGATCGGCCGGCGTCAGCTCGGGCCAGGCATTGGCGAAGCCCACGTCCTGCCCTCGTGCCGCGACCGCGAGCACGAGGCACAACAACGCAACCAACCCGCCTGTAACAGCCCTCATCTCAACCTCATTCAGAACGAATTTCTTGCCGCCGAACTCAACCACGCCTCGCGAAAACGCCGTTGCGCGTCGGTAAGCGGCTGGCCCGCTTCTTCAACCGGCGTCAGCGTGAGCCGCGGATCGTCGACCAGCGTGAGCGCCGTTGACATGCGCATGCCGCGACGCTCGTAGACGACCGGCAGCGGCTCACCGGGCTTGCGCGAGGTGACGAGCTTCCCGACTTCAGCCGCGCGCGTGACCTTCGTGCCGCCAACGGTCACCAGGACATCGTCACGCTCGAGACCACCCAGGTAGGCGGGCGAACCATACGGCACATCCGCTGTGATGCGAACGCCGGTCGGGTCGTCCTGCAAGGTGAGCTCTCCGGCAAACGCGCGGTCCGTATTTGCTCTCACCAGAATGCCTGCTCTCCCGAAGAGCCGCGCGTAGTCGGGAACCTCGTGCCCTTCGATGTAGCGAGCGAAGAAGTCTTTCGCAAACTCCGCATCACCGGCGACGGTCCCGAGCACATCCTTCAGATCGTCAATCGTGTACGGCGTCTTGACGTAACCGGGCACGTCGATGCCGGGACGGCCGAAGCGACTCCAGAGGGCGCGCATGAAATCGTCCAGCGTCACCTTTCCGTCCGAGCGATCGCGCAGCGAGAGATCGAGGCCGACACCGAGCGCCGTGCCCCACGTGTAATAGGAGATGTAGGTATTCGCGAAGTTCGTCTGGTCGATCGACGTCGCGGCATCCACGAACGGCGCCAGACGGCTCATCTCGACCGCCGATCGGATCTGGCGGGCAGGGCTCGTGGCGATCGTTTCGACCGCCTCGTCCATCGCTCTGAGGAACGAGCGCAGGTTCATCAGCCCGGCGCGCTTCAACGTGAGCGGACCGTAATAGCTGGTGAACCCCTCGCCGAGCCAGAGCTCGCCCGACATGTTCGCTTCCTCGAAATTGAACGGCTCGAGCGACTTCGGCCGGATGCGTTCGACATTCCACGTGTGAAAGAACTCGTGCGCGATGGTGTCGATCAGATCGACCCGGTCCGCCTGGATGGATGACGGGGAGGTGAGGATGGTGCTGTTGCGATGCTCCATGCCATCGCCGTGCGCCCAGGGCAGGTAGTCGGCGATGAACGTGTACGTGTTGCCTTCGAACGGTGGATACTCGCCGAAGACGTGGCGCGCCTCGCGCACGATCGTTTCGACGTCACGAACGAGGCCGTCCACCTCAGTGTCCGTGCCGGTGTGGTGCACCGCGACGCGGAAGACCGGAGTACGCCGATCGTCGGGCGCCGTGAACGACCGCAGCGTGAAGGTGCCGAATTCCGACGGACTGTCCATCAGGTACTGCAGGTTGGGCGCCGTGAACGACTGCGGGTCGTTTCCCGGAGTGAGCTGCGTTGCCACGCGCCATGACGTGCCGGTCGGGCGCTCGAAGCGGATCATGACCGGCCGGCGCTCGAAGCCGCGCGCCCACATGATGGCGGCTGGCATATTGATGTGCGCGTGCGAGGCATCGACCGCGAGGTACGTGCCGTCGAGTCGATCGCCGAAGACTTTGTAGGTCACTCGCACGGTCTCGGCGTGTTCGGTCACGTCCCATTCATGTGGATTCGGACGGCTGACGGCAAGCGCCTTTCCCGCTTCGTCTGTGATGCGCACGTCGAAGACGTTTTTCGCGAACTCGTGAAGCGCGTAGCGCCCCGGCGATGAGCGGCTCATTCGCAGCTCGAGCGGACCGGGAGGAACGGTGGTGAACGTCGCCTCGACCTGCATCAGATGGTGCGCGGCTTCCGGGAAGGAGAGGCGGTATGCGACCGGCGTCTGCGCGAACGCGCGTGGCTGGAGGAAAAGAACCAGCAGAAACGCAAAAACCGTGTGCCGGCGAGCCATGGACGATGCTAACACTGGCTTCGGACTACAGGCGACGCGCAGTAGCTCCAATTTCACAGTTCCCACCGCCGCAGGACGCGACGGCACGTGCAATACCGTCCGAGATGGCACGCGGCAATGGTGGTCGCATCGAAGGTCACCGGTTCGACAGACGGCAGTGTCGTCGCATGCCCCAGCGTGATGTGCGGCGCGAACGCCTCATAGCTCGAACTGCGCCGGAAGCCGGCGACCCATTCCACGTCGCCAACGCGCGCATCACTGTTGAAGAACGCCGCCTCGGTGCCGCCCGTACGCTCGAAAGCGTGCAAAGCATCCATGAGTTGCCGATGCAACTCCATCAGTGCTGGCGTTCCGTCGATCGCCATCCACACGGCGCTTCCCCCGCGACCGGCACCGGTGACCGTCAAACGGAACGGCGCCCATCCCGCCAGCGCCGACCCGACGCCATCGAGCACCGTGTCGATCTCCTCACGCTGGACGAACTGCTGCGTGAGGGTGATGTGCGGCGGCATGTCGCCGCTGAGTCGCAAGCCGACCGACTCGTGCCGCGGCAGCGTTGCACTCAGCTCGATCGCCCGCCGCGAGATGTCCGGCGGCGGCAGGATGGCAACATCGATTGCAATCACCAGAGACCCGAGACTAAGGCCGAGAAGATACCGCCGCGAGAGGAAGCGGCCGCCCGTGCTCGTACTTCGTGATCGTGCGCAGGACGACGTCCGCCATCATGTCCAGAAAGAGCGGGTCGTCGTTGACCGCCTCCGCGCGCGCCATCGCCAATCCGATCTCGCGACTCACAGCTGCGGCTTCACGATCGAGGTCGTACAGCACTTCGATGTGGTCGCACACGAATCCGATCGGACAAATGACCGCTGCTTCGAGGCCCGCGGCCCGTTCGCGTCGCAGGTAGTCGCTGATATCCGGTTCGAGCCACGGATCACCGGGCCTGCCGCTGCGACTCTGATAGACCACTGCCCACTCGCGAATGCCGGCCTCTTCTGCGACGAGCCGCGCCGACTCGCGAAGCTGCGCCTCGTATCTCGACGCGGCCGCCATCGGCGACGGAATGCTATGTGCGGTGCACACGAGCCGTGCGGACGCGCGCAGATGTTCCGGCAGCTTCTCGAGTGCCTCCCGCACGTGTGCCGCATTCGCCGCGATGAACGATGGATGATCGAACCAGCTTCCGACGAACGTCACCTCGACATCGTCGCCATCGCGTCGCAGCTCGGCACGCGCGGCAGCAACGTTCTCGCGATACTGCTGGCAGCTCGAATACGAATGCTGCGCCGCCGCGATGAAGCCTACCGCTCGACGCAGACCCGCGGCGCGCAGATCTCGCAGCGTATCCGGAAGGAGCGGGTGCCAGTTGCGCATCCCGACGTACACAGGAAGTGGACGACCCGCCGCTGCCAGGCGATCCTGCAGGCCCGCCGCCTGCTGACGCGTGATGGCTGTGATTGGCGATACGCCGCCGAAGAGCTCGTAGTGGCGAGCGACCTCTTCGACACGCTCAGGGCTGACGCGCCTGCCGCGGAGAACATTCGCGAGAAACGGGCGGATGTCATCGAGCCCCTGAGGTCCACCGAACGAGACGACGAGCACAGAATCGAAGGTCGGCAACCGTCTCAGCATA
>CAWFTF010000008.1:0-135120 GCA_963818645.1 uncultured Acidobacteriota bacterium
AGCCAGACGCTTTTCTCCTGATTGTACGGTATCGTCTCGGCGCACACTCTTCCCTCGTGGCGGACCATCAACTCCAACCAGGACTGGACGAAGCGCTGCTTACTGGCGCGCTCGAAAACAACTCGCCGACCTCGTCATTGCAGCTGTCACGCCCGAATTACGAACCTCGCCGACGCGGAGGCGGCCGACCGGCTTTCGCGCCACTTCGCGATGGTCGTAACGCGTGTGCTCGAGGCGATTCCCGAGCGCGGTCGCGCGCAGGCCGGTGCGCAGATCATCTCGCGGCTTATCGAACTGCTCTCAGAGGTGAGTGAGGCGATAGACCGAGACGTCGATTTGCCCCTCGCGCCGGCACGAGTGTTGTCGGCGATCCTGCGTCGCAGGCCCGATGGCTCTCCAGAGGTGCTCGACGCACCGTTGACGCCGCTCCTTGATACGACGCTCTTGACGAACTCCCGCGGGGAGCCAGCACTCGGGCACGAGATTCGCGCTGAGATCCACTCGTCTGACGCCATTGACGTGGTGATGGCGTTTGTGCGGTGGAGCGGCATCCGCCCACTTCTCGAACCGCTTCGACGCCATTGCCAGGACGGAAAGTCACTGCGCGTCGTAACGACGACGTACACGAATAGCACGGAGCTGCACGCACTCGAGGAGCTCGCGGCGCTCGGAGCCGAAATCAAGGTCTCCTACGACACGGCCTCGACGCGGCTCCATGCCAAAGCTTGGTTGTTCCATCGGAAGAGCGGCTACTCGACCGCCTACATCGGTTCGTCCAATCTGACACACTCGGCGATGGTCACCGGGCTCGAATGGAACGTCCGAGTCGCTGGTGTTCGCAACCCGGATGTCATCGCGAAGATGACTGCGGTCTTCGACTGTGCAGGGCGAGCGGCGACTTCGTCTCGTTCGATCGCGACGAGTTTCGGCACCGCACCGCGCTCACTGAGCCTGAGCAGGCGCTTCTACTGAGTCCGATCGAGATCGTCCTCATGCCGTTTCAGGAACGGTTGCTGGAGCAGGTAGAACTCGCACGCATCCGCGGACGCACCGCAACCTCCTCGTAGCGGCAACCGGCACGGGCAAGACGGTCATTGCGGCGGTCGACTACGCACGCCTGCGCGAACAGTTGCCTCGTGCCCGGTTGCTCTTCGTAGCGCACCGTGAAGAGATCCTTGCGCAGAGCCGCGCGACATTTGCGCACGCGCTTCGCGACGCGACCTTTGGGGAGCTATGGGTCGGCGGAAGACGCCCCTCTCGGTTTGAACACGTGTTCGCGTCGATTCAAAGCCTCAACCGATCCGGATTCGAATCGGTCGACCCTGCGCATTTCGATGTCGTGATTGTCGACGAGTTCCATCACGCTGCTGCGCCGTCGTACCAGTTGCTTCTGGAACGCATTGCGCCGCGAGAGCTGCTTGGGATGACCGCTACGCCCGAGCGTGCCGATGGCCTCGACGTCCTGCGGTACTTCGACGGCCGCATTGCCGCCGAACTCCGTGTATGGGACGCGATCGACCAGCAGTATCTCGTGCCGTTTTCGCACTTTGGTGTCCACGACGGCACGGACCTGAGCGAAGTACCGTGGAAGCGCGGCGTTGGATACGATCCCACAGCCCTGACAAATGTCCTGACTGCCGATCACGCCTGGGCGAGACGGGTCGTTGAGGAGCTCTGGCGCAAGACCGGTAATCCACAGAGTGTCAAAGCCCTTGGGTTTTGTGTGTCGATCGGGCACGCGCGTTTCATGGCAGAGCAGTTCCGTGCCGTCGGGATCTCGGCTGTGGCGATCTGGGGCGACAGCCCGATGGAAGACAGAGCGGCCGCCCTGATGATTTCCAGCCGCCGGGTGAGAAATGCTGGATTCACGGTGACCTTATCACCGTAAACGGTCATGTGCCTGACCTTCAGACGCTCGCTTGCTTCGTCCGACTGAGAGCCCGACCCTTTTCCTGCAGCAACTTGGTCGAGGCCTACGACGTGCACGTGACAAGGCCCTCTGCACCGTGCTCGACTTCGTCGCCAATCATCGTCGCGAGTTCCGATTCGACCGGGAACTACGGGCGCTACTCGGTGGCACTCGCCGGGAGGTCGAGCGTCAAGTCGAGCGTGACTTCCCGTTCTTGCCGAGCGGGTGCCACATGGAACTGGATCCCGTCGCTCGGGACATCGTGTTGCGCAGCATCCGCCAGGCGATTCCCTCCGACTGGCGCGCGAAGTGCGACGAACTGCGCTCATTAGGGAACGTCTCGCTTGCGACCTATCTTGAAGAGACTGGCCTCGAACTGGAAGACGTCTACGCCAATAACCGGAGTTGGAGCGCGCTCCGTCGAGCCGTCGGACTGTCAACTGCCGACGCGGGTCCCGAAGAGGACGCACTCCTGCGGGCGGTCGGACGGCTACTCCATGTCGACGATCGCGAGAGGCTCGATGCTAACAGATCCGCTCTGTCGCTCGAACAGATGCGCCCGATCCCGCAGCTTTGACCGATCGTGAACGGCGCTTCGCGCGCATGCTGATCGGCTCGCTCACGACCCTGAAGTCGTCGGTGTCACTGACCGAAGGCCTGGCGCAGCTCTGGGAGCATCCGCAGATTCGGAGTGAGCTACTGGAGTTGTTGGATCTCCTTCCTGAGCGCGTCGACCACGTGCATGCGGAGTTGAACATCGCGGGCGTCCCCCTCGCTGTCCACGCGCGGTACACAAGGACTGAGATCCTCGCCGCTTTCGACATCGGCAGCGGCGTCAAGCCAGGCACTTGGCAGTCAGGCGTTTGGTGGGACGAGAATAGCCAGACCGACCTTTTCGCGTTCACGCTGGACAAGTCTGCCGGCTTTTTCTCTCCGACAACGCGATACCGCGACTATGCCATCAGCCCAGAACTCATTCACTGGGAGAGCCAGTCAGTGACGTCGCTCGACAGCGACACCGGAAGGCGCTACATCAGTCAGGCAGAACAGGGAACCAACGTTGTGCTTTTCGCACGCCTGAGTACCGTCGATCGAGCGTTCTGGTGCCTCGGTCAGGCGAGCTATGTCTCGCACGAAGGTGAACGCCCGATCGCGATCACCTGGCGTCTCCATCACCGCCTTTGCAGACCTCTTCGCCGAGTTCGCTGCCGCGGTTGCGTGACAACGTCTTGTACTCCGTCACGATCGAGGACCGAGGCCCGCGACCCTGGCCGCTGGGTTGGCTGAACGCATAACGCCCCGGGCGCAGTTGGCACTGGCGCACACAAAGACCAGCCTTGAAGCTCGTGGCGTTCAAACAGTGAGTGGTCGACCACCGAATTCTTACGAGGTACTCCGCTGTTAGGTGCCAGCATTCTTCAATTTACTTGCTTGACAAGACACGTAAGTCTCCGCTCCAGGCGCATCAGCTTAAAGGGGAGAGCATGAGGGTGTCACCTCAGTGTGGTGGTTTCAGAAGCCAGCCGACACCAACGGATTGGTGAACTACTACTACCGTGCGGCGTAGGGATCACACGACGACAGGAATCAGATTTCGTTACGGATGAGTGACGCGCTCTCACCGTTTCCGCAGTGAGCTTTCCTTATCCAAGAGTGATAGGCTTCCGCATCTGAAGGAAGGGCGGCCATGCAAGAGTTCGTTATCGAGCGGCACATGCCCGGCGTTCACCTGCTGACCGAGGAACAGGTCCGCGAGGGGTCACTGAAATCGTTAGAGGCGCTGCGCGAGCTTGGTCCTGAGATCCAATGGCTTCGGAGCTACATCACCGAGGACAAGATCTATTGCGTGTATCTCGCGCCTGACGAAGCGCTCATCCGCGCGCATGCACGGAAGTCGGGGTTCCCCGCCGATCGCGTCTCCGCAGTGCGGCGGATGATTGATCCGGCACTTGTGCAATAGCGTAGCGGCGATCAGACCGGTCTCGTCGCCAGCGTGGTACTCCACGGTTTCCGCGAGTGGAGCAGTCCATCCTTCCATCCAGCACGTTGCGGCGCGGCTTCCGGCGCGCTCCTGGCTCTTCGTGATCACGTCCTGCAAATCCAGGGCGTGGGCAGGGTGGCGCAGCTCGAGTCGATCGTAGCGGCCGAACTTTCGCTTGATGGCGGCAACAGCCCCGGCGAGACGTAACGCGCGTTCGGGCGCCTCCTGGTGCCACGCAACTCGCGCGAGAGTTTCGAGAACATGTGCGATTTCGCGACTATGGCCAGTGGTCATCAACACCCGCAAGGCCTCGAGCGCATGCTGTTCCGCCGTCGACGGGTCCTCCGCGACGTAGATCGTTGCGAGGTCCGCAAGACACGTGGCCGCACCCGCATCGTCTTCGGCAGCGCGAAACTGCTCGAGCGAGATTAGGAGCCGCTGCGCCGTCGCCAAATCGCCTGCCCACCGAGCCGCGTCGGCTTCGTGATTGAACGACCACGCGACTCCGTCCCTGTCGCCGCATTGGACGAACAGCTCTCGTGAGGACCGGCACAGTGGCGCGTACTATCGCCGTCGCCGGTGATCTTGGCTAACGTCGCCAGATTCGTAAAAGCACGCGCCTCACCCCTCACGTCGCCGATCTCGCGCCAAAGCGCGAGGCCGTCCTCGACCAGTGCCCTCGCCTCATCGTGCCGCCCGAGTTGGGCCAAGACGATGCCGAGACTCGTGCTATTTGAGCGATAGAACGCCGATCTTCAAGTTGGCTCATGGCCTCGCGCGCTTCGGCTTGGAGCGGCAGATACGCAGACATGTCCCCCTGCAGATGGATCAGGAAGCAACAGTGGCCAAGAGCTTTTGCCCTCCACGACGGCTCTTGGACGGCGCGCGGCAGCTGCAGCAAGCGGTGCATCCATTCCCGACCTTCCGTCAACAGCGCCCGCGCCTCCCAGAACGGGATCAGGGCGGAGGCCAGCCGGACGCCCCACGCAAACTGCTCCTTTTCAATCAGCCACTCGTGCGTGGCGACAATTGGCGTACTCCACGTCGCAGCGACGCATCCACTGGGACTGTTCCCGGCCACGCAAGCCATAGCCTTCTTCGGCGAGTACCACGCAATACGCGGCATGCGCGCGGCGAGCCAGCTCGTCGTTGCTGGCAGCCAGCCGCCTGTCCAGATTCTCGATTCAGTTCCAACCGGCTGACACGGTGTGGATCGCTGTCATTGACGACAACGAGCATGTTTTTCTCAGACGAGGCCGTCCAGCAGATCCTCCACAGTTCCCCCCAGATTGGCGAGGACGTTGCACACTGCCTCAACCCCCTCCGCTGTGCACCCACCGGAAAAGACTGCCATGCGACGAAAGAGCATCCGCTCGGAGGCATCGAGCAGTTCCTCGCTCCATTCGAGGGCGGCGCGAAATGATTTCTGCCGTTGCGGCGCGTCCCTCGGCCCACCGGTCAGGACGTCCAGCCGACGCTCGAGCTTGGATAGGATTGCTGCCGGAGACAAAAGCCTGACGCGCGCCGCCGCAAGTTCGATGGCAAGGGGCAGCCCGTCCAGCCGTTGGGAAATGCGTGCGATTGGCCCAGCGTTCTCCTCTGTCAGGATGAAATCGGATTTGGCTGCAGTTGCACGCTGCACGAAGAGTGTGACTGCGGCAGAACTCGAGAGCTGTTCCAGCGTCGTGTGACGTGTATCGGGAACAGCGAGCGGGGGCACCATCACGTCGTATTCGCCGGCCAGGCGCAACACCGCCCGGCTCGTAGCGAGCACGGTGAGCGATTTCCCAGCCGCCAGCAGTTCGCTGACCAGCGGCGCCGCGTCGAGGACGTGCTCGAAGTTGTCGATCATGAGCAGCATCGGTGACTGTTGGTGCTCGCGAATCCATCGGCGAAGAGCAGACGCGACGTTCGTATCCTTCGTGTCGCGCACGCCGAGCGCGCTCGCGATAGTCTTCCTACGGGGATCAGCGCCGTGAACAGGCGAGAGATCGACGAAGAACACGCGATTGCCAAAGCGGCCGGAAAGCGTTGCCGCGAGCTCGAGCGCCAGTCGCGTCTTGCCGACACCTCCGGGTCCGGTCAGCGTAATAAGCCGAGCACCGCTGTCCACGAGGCGCGTGACTGTTGCCAATTCGCTCGCTCGACCGACTAGTGGTGTGCGGGAGGCAGTGGCACTGATGGGACGTCATCCGTCGCCTGTATCTCGAACAGCCGCGTGCGGACCATCGCCAGCTCGCGGTGTAAGTCGTTCGTCGAGGCGTAGCGATCGCCAGGCTCGCGAGACAGGCAGCGCTCGATAATCCAGCGCAGCGGGTCGGGCATGAGCGGGCAGCGCTCGGTCAGCGAAGGAACATCGGCCCGTCGCACCGCTGCTAACGTCTGCGCCTCACTTGCACCCCGGAACAGACGCTCACCCGTGGCCGTTTGTACAGGATCGACCCAAGCGAAAACTGATCCGATCGGAAGTCGATCTGCCCACCTTCAGCCTGCTCCGGTGACATGTAGCCCACAGTGCCGACAATCGCCGCCGGTGCTCCGGTGTGAGTTTCGAGATCTTCTTCCGACCGGGCGTGCGCGGCAATGCCGAAGTCGAGCAGTTTCACGCTGCCAGTCGCGGTGAACATCACGTTTTCTGGCTTCAGATCGCGATGGCAGATGCGCGGGCGTGCGCAGCGGCGCCAGCGCGTCGGCGACGTGCGCCGCGCTCGGCCATCAGCAACTCGTCGATCTCCAGCGCCCCTGACGTCAGGCGCTCGCGCATCGTCGATCCCTCGACGAATTCCATCACCAGGAAATCGCGCCCGTCTCGATCGCGCTCGATTGAATGAACGGTGACGATGTGGGGATGATTGAGTGATGAGGCGGTGCGGGCCTCGCTCAGCAGACGTGCACGAGCCGCCGCGGAGTCTGAAACGACTTTCAACAACTTGATCGCGACGTGCCGGCCGAGTGTAAGGTCCTCGGCCTGTACACCTCACCCATCCCACCGCGTCCGAGCGGGCGCACGATTCGATAATTTCCGATCATCGTGCCGGTAACGAACTCGAACTGGGGCGGCGTGGCGCGAGTCAGTTGATCGGGCGCCGAAGGGTGGTCGTCGATTGCGTCGCTAGCCGCTGGATACGGTCCGAGAATGATAGGCGCACTCAGAAAGCCGGTCGCCCGCAGATCACTTTCAAGCAGGGCCTCGACCTCCTTGCGCAGCGAGAGGTCGCCCTCACACGCACGATCGAGAAAATCACTACGGTGTGTTTCCGTACGCGCGAGTGCCTCGTGAAACAGCTGCTCGATACGTGACCATGGATGACTCACCACAGCACTCCATCCTCACGCAGTCAGATGCCGAAACAACCAGGCCCGCGCCAGCCGCCAGTCTCGCAGCACCGTGTCAGTCGAAATCACGAGGACTGCCGCGGTCTCCTCATTCGTCAGCCCGCCGAAGAACCGTAGCTCGACGATCTGTGCTTTGCGAGCGTCCAGTTGGGCCAGCGCGAGCAGCGCTTCGTCGAGGGCGAGCAGATCGACCGCCGGAGTCTGGGGCGCCGTCAGCGAGCTGTCGAGCGGAAGATGGAGAGCGCCGCTGCCGCGCTTCGACGTTCGACGGGCTCGTGCCGATTCAACGACACGCGCCGCATCGCGCGCGCTGCCACTGCCAGGAAGTGCACACGATGCTGCCAGTCGGGGCATTGCGCCGATGCAAGTCGCAGAAATACCTCGTGAACGAGCGCCGTCGTCTGCAACGTGTGGCCTGTTGACTCGCGCCGCATGCAGGCGCGAGCTTGCCGCCGCAGCTCGTCATAGAGAACGGAAAAGACCTGGCCTGCGCGTCTTCGTCACCCTCGCGCCAACGCCTCAGCAACGCCGTGACGTCGTCACCGAATGCCTTGCCCATGCCCGCTACGTCGCCATTCTACGGTCAATGAACACTCGGACTGAGGTCCGGTCTCGCGTGCGGTTCGCGACGCGGTTTTTGCGCTTATTTCAGTGTGAGGTGTGTGCTGGTCAGACCAGTGTTCGAAGACCACTCAGAGTCGTCACGGCCGAGCGCGTGCGGTGTTCGAGCCATCGCTGACGCTTATCTACATACGGGAGCAATCCTGCATCAACAACCGGATCCATTCGGAAGAGATGGCTGCACCACTAGAGGGGGAAGCTATGAAAACGAGACTGCACTGCACGCCGGTCCTTGCCTTCGCAGCATTCGGGTTTCTTGCCTGGTGGGTCACTTCGGTCATCGCGATGGGAGTCGACCACGAGCTGACGCCAGCGACACAACGAGAGCTCGCGGCTGCCCGTGCCGCAACTGCGAAGTACCACGACGTCGCGCAAGCGGAAGCCGACGGCTATGTGAACGTCGACCTGTACTTGCCGGGAGAGGGCTTCCATTGGGTCAATACCTCGCTGATCGATGGCGACTTCGACCCGGCGCATCCGGAGGCTCTGCTATACGCCCCCGTTCCTGGAGAGAAACGCCTGCAACTCGTTTCGGTGGAATATCTGGTGCCACTCGTGTCAACGACACCACCAGCAGGCTTCACCGGTACAGCCGATATATGGCGTCAGGATGAAGAAGGGTTTGGTTTGTGGGAACTCAACGCGTGGATCTGGGAACACAATCCCAATGGTCTGTTCACGTTCCTGAATCCGCGCATCCCGTAGGCGGGCACGGGGACTACGAACATGCACGCTATTACGCTGTCGCTAATGGTTGCCGGAGTCGCGGGGCTGCTTGTGCAGATCCTGGACGCCGGTGGCCAACGCGGCCTCCTGGATGACGAACTGCAGATCGTGCTCGCACGACACGGCTTCACCGGCAGGATCGAATCGACACTGGAGCAGCGACTGGGCCGCCGAATCGATCGTCAGCTCGCCGACACCGGTCGGCTGCTCTTTTTCGACACCGTGGCGGGTCTCAACAACGATAACAACTGTTCCGGGTGCCACGCTCCGACGAACGGATTTGGCGATACGCAATCGATTGCGATCGGCATCGATAACAACGGCATCGTCGGTCCGCAGCCGAAGCGGACCGCGGAATCAACGCCGTACTCCGATGATCGCGAACACCGCCTTTTTTCCGAATCTGATGTGGAACTCGCGCTTTGCGGCGCTCTCTGATGACCCATTCGATAATTCCGCCGGCTTCATGTTCCCGGAACCGGAGGGGTTGACGCTCTCGTATCAGCCGCACCTGCTCACGGCGCAGGCCTTTATTCCGCCGACGGAGCGCGTCGAGGTCGCGGGTTTCGACTTCCCGGGCGGGAATTTCGAAATTCGCGATGAGGTTCTGAGACGCATCAACGACGTGCCCGAGTATCGACCCCGATTTGCGAAGCGCTTTCCGTCGGTGCAGCAGGGCGGGCCGATTAACTTCGACATGTTCGGTCGCGCGATAGCCGAATTCGAATTCACGCTGGTGTTTGCCGACGCGCCCATAGACCGATTCGCACGAGGCATGAAGAACGCCTTGACCGACGTTCAAAAGGAGGGTGCGCTGCTGTTCTTCGGTGCGGCGAGGTGTGTTCAGTGTCACCGCGTATCCGGGCCGTCGAACGAGATGTTCAGCGATTTTGCCGCACACGCCATCGGTGTCCCACAGATCGCTCCGCTGTCTGGCAATGTGGCCTTCGATGGGCCTGGCGGCAATGAAGACTTCGGGTTGGAACAAATCACCGGCAATCCGGATGACCGCTACAAATTCCGAACCTCGCCGATTCGAAATGTGGGCCTTCAGCCGACCTTCTTTCACAACGGCGCGTTCACCACGCTCGAGGATGCGGTCACCCACCACCTGGACGTCTTCACGTCGATGCGTGGATACAATCCAGACGCTGCCGGCGTGGCTGCCGACTTGCGCGCACCGATGGGGCCATCCGAGTCGGTGCTTGCGCGAGTGGATCCGATTCTGGCCACGCCGATCCACCTTTCCGATGATGCCGTTCGCAGTCTCGTCGACTTCGTCCGACACGGGCTGCTCGATGACGGGCACTGCCGGAAAATCTGCAGAAGCTCATTCCACGAGAAGTCCCGAGTGGCTTTCCCGTACTCGTGTTTGAGTGAAAGGGACTCGAGGACGGGCGGGTTGGCTGCTCTTTTACGCCAGCAGCGGCCGTGTGCGGCGAAACAGCACCACGATTGTTGCGATCATGACTGCCAACGTCACAAATACGAGCACCGTCACCCCGGTTTGAAGCTCCTGCGACTCGAGGATCTGCCGCACACGGTCGCCGTAGTGCCGTGCCAGCAGCGCTAAGGTCGTGAAGCGAATCAGGCGCATTACTCCGAAGACTAGAAAGAACCGCCTTCGATCGAGATCGAGCGCGCCGCAGGTGAGAACGAACGGGGTCAGCGGAAATGGCGGCGGCAGCACCGCCGCAGCGGCCAGTCTGCCGGCGCCCGTCTTCTGCACAACGGCCTTCATGCGGTCGAGCTGCCGCGGCGCCAAAAGCCGCGGCAGACCCGCATCACCCGCACAGCGCCCGATCCAGTACGTCAGCGCGTTGCCGGCGAGCGATCCTATCGTGACGATGAGCGGGAATATCCAGAAGACCTCGCCGTACGTCGAGGCGAGATAGATCACGAGCGCGTCAACTCCAAATGGCACTACTGCACCCGCCCACGAGTTCGTCATGCCAGGAGGAGCGCCGCCGCCCGGAAAAGAGAACCCGACGTTGAAATCCCGAGTCGCAAAAGCGCGACCGTCATGCAACCAAGGGGCAATGAATGTGCCAAGCAAGTAGTGAGCGCGCGTTAGTCGGTTTCCAGAGAACGGACGGGCGGGAACCGCGAACAGGGAAGAAGTTTTGGCGTGGTTACTCGATCGTCGCGAGCAGTGGCGATAAGGCGCGCCGCAGTGCCGGGGGAACAGGATTGACATGCGCTTGGCGTAAGCTTCGAGGCTCGGCGAATCGTGGAACAGATGACGTGCGATTTGCTCACCGGACCATTGCGAGGATACCGGCTCCGACTCCAATGACTGTAGCCGCAAGTGCCAGGAGAATTGCGATCCGACACTTGCGCGCCGTTTGCTCTTGCGCCGCTGCAAGGACCTGAATCTGCTCCGCAATCTCCCTAAGTAGTCTGGCGGATTCAGCCGATGCATTCTCCAGCTGATCGAGTCGGCCGGTGATCGTTTCATTCTCCCGACGCTTGCTCGAGTCTGCGGCTGCCAGCAGACGGGCGGCGGAAGCCACGAGGGTGGGGCCGTAACGCAGCATCGCAGTCCACGGCATGGGCATGATCTGAAAGTATGCTGCATTCTGGAAAGGGCGCAGTTCTAGCGCAGAACTCGTAGGCTGGCAGCGTTGAGATCGAACTCAACTTGACCCTCGGCTGTGTCGCTGTCATGGCGGTGATCGTGCATCGTCCAACATGCGTATGGCTCATCGTCGAATCTCGAGCGCGAGCAAGAAATCGCCGCTTCCTACTCCAG
Organism: uncultured Acidobacteriota bacterium; assembly: GCA_963818645.1. Classification (GTDB taxonomy): domain Bacteria; phylum Acidobacteriota; class Vicinamibacteria; order Vicinamibacterales; family UBA2999; genus Gp6-AA40. Next base: position 11,326 of record CAWFTF010000008.1, read on the forward strand.
ACACAATGAAGGCCGCGGCCGTCGATCGATTCGGTCCACCGTCGGCTTTGACTCTCCACGAAGTTCCAGTGCCGAGGCCAGGACCGCACGAGGTGCTCATCGCGATCCATGCGGCCGGCATTGGCAGCTGGGACGCCTCGATTCGCGACGGCTCATGGCGAAAGCCGGGTCGATCGCGATTCCCTCTGGTGCCGGGAGTTGACGGCGCGGGGATCGTCGTCGCCAGAGGCGCACGAGTCCGGCGCATTCAACTCGGTGACCGCGTCTACGCATACGAGTTCGGCAATCGCCAGGGTGGCTTCTACGCAGAGTTCGCCGTAGTAGACGCTGAGCACGTGGCCCGTGTGCCGAAGAGGCTCGATCTACGCGATGCCGGAGCGGTGGCTGCCACTGGGTTGACCGCACTCCAGGGCATCAACGCACTCGACCTGCGGCCGGGGCAGACCGTGCTGATCTTCGGCGCGTCGGGTGCGGTCGGCACCATGGCCGTTCAGTTCGCCGCTCAACGTGGAGCTCACGTCATCGCCACGGCGTCCGGCGCCGCGCCGGCACGCCTGGTCCGAAAGCTCGGCGCTCATCGTGTGATCGACGCGCGCCGTACAGAATCCATCGATCGACTCAGGACGTTCGCGCCCGACGGACTGGATGCTGTTCTCGCGCTCGCCGGAGGCGACGAGCTCGAGCGCTGTCTCGACTTCATGCGGCCCAGGGGACGCGTCGTGCACCCGAACGGCATCGAACCGGTTCCGATGGAGCGGCGCACGTTTCGCGTGCGTACTTTCGATGCGGTTGCGAGTCCACGTGAATTCGACAAGCTGAATCGTTACCTCGCCAACGGAAAAATTCGCGTGCCGATCGCGGCGAGCTATCCGCTGGGGAAAGCCGCGCAGGCGCATCGGCGATTGGATCGAGCACACCTGCTGGGACGGATGGTCTTGCAGGTACGTCGCGACCGTCAGTGATCGGCGAGGAAATGCAGCGACGCGCTACGGGACCCAGCCGGGTAGAGCGGCCGCTTGCCGGATCCACGTCGCCATCTGCGCCTCGTCGATCTGGTCGTTCTGACGGATATCGACGTAGCGCACTTCCTTGTGCTTGGACTCGCCCGGTGGAACAGGACGCAGCGACGTGCCGCGGAAGAAAGTGACCTTCACATAGTTCGTGAAGGTATGGAAGCTGAGGAACCAGCCCTGGCCGTCGACTCCGTAGAAGGGCGAATTCCACTTCACCGCTTTGCGCACGCCGGGGACAGTGCGCACGATGAGCGCGTCGAGGCGACGCGCGACGTCGCGTTTCCAGCCCGGCATGGCCGCGATGTAGGCCTGCACGGGAGCGTCGCCATCGGCCTTCGCGATCTGAGGATTGCCGCCAGCGAGGAGCGTCGGCTTCGCCGCCTTCTTCTTCGTTGCGCCTTTCATCGTCGTCTTGCCCGCCACGTCTTCACTCCATGACTGCTTCAGGGGTACGTCGCCGCGCGCCACTTGGAGGCATACGGCAGCACGAACAAGTACAGACCGGTGAACAGGAGCAAGGCAAGCGGGAGCAGCGGCGAGTACGTCACCCAGGGCGGAGGCGTCCCATCCCCCTGTGCCATGGCGACGAAGTTGGCGATGACGGTCACTGTAAAGACAATAGACAGCCAGCGGTGAATCTGCCGAACCCACTTGTTCCCCATCGTTTCCCTCCTGATGTCATATTCCGCTCAGCGTTCGATCGCTAATCTGTCCCATCAGTCACGTCCTGTCAGCGTCCTTCTAGTAAATGACGGATCGAACGTCCGAAACGTGACGGAACAGCTGACGTGCAGGGGTGGCGTATTCTGAATTCTGCGGACTGACCCTGGCGCTGTTGAGTCATGAACACCGATCTCGTGCGTGCCATTCGCGAGAAGCGTCTCATCGAGTTCACCTACAAGTCGAGTGGCGTCAGAATCGCGGAGCCGCATGACTACGGCATCCAGAACGGCATCGAGCGCCTTCTGACCTTTCAGTTGCGCAGTGAAAGCCGCACGCGTACTGAACGCGGTTGGAGGGACCTCCACCTCGCAGACATTCGTAACCTGCGCGTTCTGGAACAGCGATTCGCCGGCTCGCGCGGTGATAGCAATCAGAAGCACCGTACTTGGGATGTGCTGTTTGCACGTGTCAGCTGATCAGACCGCCCCTCGATATTGCATTTCTTGCCTCTTGTCGTATCCGCGACGACGATGTCATCGTCGTCGAAGGAGGTAGAGTCCAATGATTGAGGGATTGAAGCTGACCGTAACAGGAGAGGAGCTCGCGAATTTGCTTGAGCGCCGAATCGAGAGCCACAAGAGAAGCGCCGCTCGGTGGCAACACGAGGCGGGACGGACTCCGGAAGAAGCCACCGACGATGAGCCGCTGCTCCCCGAACACATCTGCGAGAACGAGGCCGAGCGCCATGTCTGGCGCGCGAACGTCCTGCGCTTCATCCGCGATCACATCGACATCAACGAGACATACAGGCTGGGCGAGGGCGATTTGGCCTTCGGCGAACTGCTGCCCGGCAAACCCGGATGGCTGGACCAAGAGGAGTACGAAGAGCGAACCAGGATTGGCTTTCAGCTCGAGCGACTCACGAAGGCCGCGGCAGAAATGACGACGGCGCACTTCGCGCTAGCGGAGCGATCTGGTGTGGACGAGTGAGATAGCGACATGGCTCGGCTCCTCTCGGTGAACGTCGGCCTCCCACGCGACATCGCGTGGAAAGGCCGCACAGTGCATACCGCGATCTGGAAGGAGCCGGTGCGCGGCCGCCGTCGGGTCGGCCGGCTCAACGTCGACGGAGATGGTCAGGGCGACCTGGCAGGGCACGGCGGTGAGCAGCGCGCGGTCTTCGTCTATCAGATTGAGTCGTATCGCTACTGGCAGGAGCAACTCGGGCGAACCGACTTCGTCCCAGGACAGTTCGGCGAGAACTTCACGATCGAAGGATTGCCGGACGATAGCGTGTGCATTGGCGATCGATATCAGATCGGCAACGCACTCTTCGAGGTCACGCAACCTCGCGTGACCTGTTATCGCGTCGGCATTCGATTGAACGAGCCACGCATGCCGGCGTTGCTGACATCCAGCGGACGGCCGGGATTCTACTTGCGCGTCCTGCAGCCCGGCGAAGTAGGCGCCGACGACGAGATCGCGAAGGTCGGAGAGGCGACGGAGCGGATGACTGTCGCCGAGATCAACGCACTGTTGTACTCGCCGCATCACCCGCGCGATCGATTAGAACGCGCCTGCCGGATCGACGCGCTGTCAACCGGATGGCGATCGTCATTCGTCGCGCTGCTGCAGAACGAAAGCTCCGCGGGAAGTGGTAACGCGGGACTCGCGCCGGCAGCAGCGGCGCATCCGGTGACACCGGGATTTCACTCGCTTGCGGTGACGTCGATCGAGCACGAGTCTGAAGACGTCCTGTCGCTGACGATGCAGAGCCGCGACGGTCAGCCACTGAGCGCCGCTCTGCCAGGCCAGTACGTCGTCGTGCGTCTTCATCCGACAACCGGCGGCCCGGCGCTGTTTCGCAGTTACTCGCTCTCGGGCGCGCAATCGACAGAGCACTATCGAATCAGCGTGAAGATCGAGCCGAACGGAGCGGCTGGAACCTACATCCGAGGGCACGTTCGCGTGGGTGATGCGCTCGATATCAGCGCGCCGCGCGGCAGCTTCATTCTGCAGTCCGACGAACGACCAGTGGTGCTCGTAAGTGCGGGCATCGGCGCGACACCTGTGCTGTCGATGCTGTACGCCCTGTCGGAAGCCCGCTCGACTCGACAGGTGTTCTGGCTGCACGGCACGCGCGATCGGCAGCATCACGCGTTCGCCGCCGAAGTCCGTCGCCTCATGCTCGCGCTGCCGAATGGTCGCAGCTACGTGTGCTACAGCAGGCCGGGCGCACACGACAGCGCCGAGGACTTCAACGCGACCGGTCACCTCTCGCGATCGGTGTTCGAGGAGGTCGGGGTTTCACGCGACGCGGACGTCTACGTCTGCGGGCCGAGTCGCTTCATGGCGGAGATGAAAGAAGCGCTCGCCTCCGTAGGCGTCGCGCCCGAGCGGATTCACGTCGAACTGTTCAACGGCAGCGAGTCAATGGCCCCCGGCGTCATTGCCGCAGAGACACGAGCTCCACATCTGCCTGCGGACGAGGCCGACACAGGCGCGCTCGTGTCGTTTGCGCGCAGCGGCATCGCCGCACACTGGAAGGCATCGTCATACGAGAGCATTCTGGAATTGGCAGAGGCGTGCGACGTCCCGGTTCGGTGGTCGTGCCGGACCGGTGTGTGTCACAACTGCGAGAGCGGTCTCGTCTCGGGAGAGGTCGTCTACGGACCGGAGCCACTCGACAAGCCTGCCGACGGCAACCTCCTCGTGTGCTGCTCGCAACCGCTTCGCGACATCGTCATCGACTTGTAACCTCCGGCCGGACATGGAGGAGCAAAGCGCCGCAGATCGTCCCATGCAGGAGCCACGACGCCGCTGCTATAATCACCCCCGACATCCAGAGCGGCTCGCCGATGCGGCGAGTCCCGGCAACCTGCCAGGACCGGCAAGGTGCCAACGCGCAGACTCTGCGCGGATGTGGTCGCAACGCGACAACAAAAGGTCCCGCCGAGTAACCCTCGGTCGTCTGGGTGTCTTCTCTCACACAGGAGACACCATGATCGACAGCAACACTCCCGAGCTACTCCGCAACATCCCGATTCAGATCGTCGTCGACGGCGTCGAGATCACCGGCGAGATTCTGTTTGCCCGCTTCAACGACATGTCCGTCGTCATCCGCTCTCCGGTATCAGGACTTGGGACAGGCCTCCACGTCCCGTGGTTCAGATATGGCTACCCGCAGTTCGCCCTCGCCACCCGAGACGCACTGACCGATCGCGGCAGGCGTGAAGCGAAATGGATGCTGAAGGAGCTCTACGACTACTCGCAGGGACGACGATCGGGATGGGGCATTTCTCGCGTGGACGCAAATGGAAGATGGACCGAAATCTCGTGCGACTTCTGAGCACATGAACCGACGCTCGCTTGTGGCGAACCGGCCGCCTGTGCCAGGCCGAGTTCAGCTGGAAGGCGAGAAATCTCAGTTGCGTGTGAATGGCGGCAATCCCTTCGAGACGGCACGACCATCGAAGGGGGTAAAGCGCGCTGAAGGCTCGCCGCACCGCGACGCCGTCACCACTAGCAAGGAAGATAAACGTGTGCCTACGGGAGTGCCGGAAGCGCGCTTTTCCGCGCCGCGCGGGATTGACCGACGTTCACACGCAACTGAGCTTCAGCGTGTAAATCCTGGACCCAACCGTCTAGTTTTCCTCTGTGAACGAGGCTCACTCGCGTCGCCTAGCGCTAGTGGGCGAATACAAGGCGTATGACCTTGGCTGTCACGGGCCTCATCTAGCCTGCGATCATGGAAACAGCCCTGTTGGTCGTCGCGTTCGTGTCGGTGTCGGTTGCTGTCGTCATGAGCGCGTTGAGCCGGAAAGACGTGCGATCGCTCGGCACCAATATCGAGTCGTTGCCGCGGAAGATGGATGCGACGCTTCGCGATGAGCTGCGGCAGCATCGAGCAGAAGCCTCGGAGTCGGTCCATCGGTTCGGTGATTCGCTCGTGCAGGCACAGACGGCCCTCGGTCAGACGCAGGCCCAACAGATCGAGACGTTGCGTGCCGGGCTCGAACGGCAGGTCGATGCCCTTCGAGTCACCGTCGACGAGCGCCTGCGCACCATGCAGGACGACAACGCGGCGAAGCTCGATCAGATGCGGCAGACGGTGGACGAGAAGCTGCAGAGCACGCTCGAGTCACGTCTCGGCGAATCGTTCCGTCAGGTGAGCGAGCGGCTCGAGCAGGTCTACAAGGGTCTTGGCGAGATGCAGGTCCTCGCAACTGGTGTCGGCGATCTGCGGCGAGTCCTCGCGAACGTGAAGACTCGCGGCACCTGGGGCGAAGTGCAGCTCGCCGCGCTGCTCGAGCAGGTGCTCGCACCGGATCAGTACGCGTGCAACGTCGCGACGAGCGACGTTGGTGGTGAACGGGTCGAGTTCGCGATTCGTCTTCCCGGGCGCGACCACGATAGGCCGATGTGGCTGCCGATCGACTCGAAGTTCCCGCTGGAGGACTACCAGGCGTTGCTCGAGGCGTCGGATCGATCTGATGCGACGGCCATCGAGGAAGCTGGTCGGCGACTCGAGGCACGCGTCAAGGGATCGGCGAGGGACATCTCTTCGAAGTACCTGAATCCGCCGAACACGACCGACTTCGCGATCATGTTCCTGCCCAACGAGGGACTCTACGCCGAGGTGCTTCGCCGTCCTGGCCTCGCCGATTGTCTCCAGCGCAATCACCGCATCGTGATTGCCGGGCCGACGACGCTGTGGGGGATCCTGACCAGCTTCCAGATGGGCTTCAGGACACTCGCGATCGAACGGCGCTCGAGCGAAGTGTGGGCACTGCTCGGGGCGGTCAAGACGGAATTCGCGCGGTTTGCCACGGTGCTCGACGGGATTCAGAAGAATCTTCACCGTGCGGCCTCGAAGATCGACGAGGCGCGCAAAGGCACCAGGACCATTCAGCGGAAATTGTCTGACGTCCAGGAACTCCCCTCGACTGAAGCCTCTGCACTTCTTGACGGGCTGGTGATCAATGTCGAGGAGGGTGAATTGTTACCGGGCTGAGGCACAATCTGACCACGGAGGAGAGCTATGAACATTCTGTTGTGGGTGCTTCAGGTGCTGCTGGCCGTGGTGTTCATCGCGCACGGACTGCTGTTGCTCATGCCTCCGGCGGAGATCGCGGCGCAAATGGTCATGAGCCTTCCGCGCTCGTTCTGGGTATTCCTGGGTGTGGCTGAAATCGCTGCGGCGATCGGTCTCACGCTACCTGGGCTGACTCGGGTGATGCCGTGGCTCGTCTCGTGGGCAGCCGCCGGCATCATGATCGTCATGATCTCCGCGACCGGCTATCACATCGTCCGTGGTGAAATCAGCTCGGCGGCGGTCACATTCGTGCTCCTGATCATGGCGACGTTCGTGGCCTACATGCGCCTTCGCGTGATGCCGATCGCAGCGCGCCGATCCCTCGCGTGATGCGGTTCTCACGAGCCGCACCGGGCTTTCGACTCCAGCGCGACCTGCACGACCACGTTAGCGATCTGTGCATAAGTTGCGTAGGCTGGGCTTCATTGCTTACAACGGCAGCCTCGAAGTGCACGATTCGCTGCTCCAAGGTGATCCTGTGCGACCAGGCACCCCAGGCATCTCCCCCCGAGCAATCCTGACCAGACGTCGATAAGGAGGCGTCCTGCACTCGTCGTCATGGGCGCCCACACCTGCGGCCGCTACATTGCAGTGGATCGCCCTGACCATGCGCTGGCACGTCCTCATAGCGATGGGAGACAGGCGGCTGTTCAGCTCCGCCACTTCAATCAAGTCCCGGTGATCGTTCACTAGCGATCCCCCTGATCGAGGTCGTTGATCATCGAATGCCTCATACCGACTGAGGCTGTGGTCGTAATTCAGTCCCCACGATCGCAGGAGGCGACGACATGTACCACCACGTAAAAAAACTGATGTACACGGTTCGCGTTGACGAGGCGGATCCCAGATTCGGAAACATGCTGCTCGAACAATTCGGGGGCGCCAACGGTGAGCTTGCGGCGGCGATGCAGTACTCCATCCAGGGCCTCAATTGCGACGATGCCGAGCGCAAGGATCTGTTGATGGACATCGGCACTGAAGAGTTGAGTCACCTCGAGATCGTCGGGGCGCTCGCCCGGCTGCATCTCAAGCCGATGAAATTCGATCGCGAGAGCGCCGAGGCAGATCCGCTCATTGCCATCGCCGGGGGCGGTGGCGTCAGCCTCTGTAACTCCATGGGCAACGCGTGGACCGCGGACTATCTGAAGATCACGGGCGAGCTCGATGTCGATTTGAGGAGCAACATCGCTGCTGAAGCACGCGCCAAGATCGTCTACGAGCGTTTGATCAACTTCACGAACGACGCCGGCACCAAGGACGCGCTGCAGTTCCTGATGACGCGGGAAATCACTCACATGAAGGCGTTCACCGCCGCCCTGGAGAGTTTGAACAAGCCGCGTTTCTCGATTGGAAAGATCCCGCCAACGCCTGGCCTGGTGGACCAGTTCTTCAACGACTCGACGGGTGAGGGTGAAGACGGCGAGATCGACGCACGTGGTCCATGGAATCAGGGCGCCGACTGGCAACTCGTGGACGCTCCCGCGTTCCAGGCTCTCGGTGCCACCGAAGAGGACCTCTCGGAGGCGCGAGTCGACGATCGAACGACCAGTACCGCCAACGAACCAGAGGTGGTTGAGGAGCTTCTGGTCGAGGAGCTACGCGACATCCTGAGCGCCGAGGGTCAGCTCGTGAAGGCGCTGCCGAAGATCGCGAAGGCGGCCAACACCGAGAGTCTCAAACTGGCGTTCGAGCATCATCTCGAAGAGACCAAGGAGCAGGTGGATCGCCTGAAGGAGTGCTTCACGTTGCTTGGTGCGCAGCCGAAAGCGAAGCCATGCAAAGGCATGGCAGGCCTCCTCGAGGAAGGCGACGAGGTTATCGAAGACGGCAAGGAGAAGGACGACCTGTCTGCGGATTTGGCGCTGATCGCGGCAGCGCAGAGGGTTGAGCACTATGAAATCTCGGCATACGGCACGGCGCGCGCCATGGCGGGGCAAGTCGGCCTTCCGGAGGTCGCCGCGCTTCTGAGTCAATCACTTGCGGAAGAAGAAATCGCCGACAACCTCATGACCCAGATCGCGCGAGAGCTGATGTCCGAGGCAAGAACCGGCACAACGAAAGAGCCCAAGCGAGCCTCTGCGCTCAAGACCGTCGATGATGATGAGTAGCTAACGCCTCGCTACATGTAACAAGGAGAGAAGATGATCGGCCTGTACTCGAATCGGCTGGGGTGCCTCGGGTCGATCATTTTCTCGATCGTGGCGTCGCTTGTTCTGGCGCTTCTGCTTCGTGGCTGTGGCGTGATCGCCTGGTAGCTGCGTGACGCGTTCCATGACATGAGCTGGAATGGCCGGCGCAATACAGCCTGGGGAGCAGAATTGCCGAGAGCCTCAGCGCGGACGCGGGAGCGACGCCGCGACGCTCTTGATCGTCCACGTCTCTTCGCACTGGCGGCACCGCCAGAGCGTCGTCACGGTGATGACCTTTGCGAGCGTGTCGAAGACGGTCCCTTTACAAGAGGGGCAGTGAGTTGGGCGCGCGACCGTTTGATTGGATGGTGACTCAGGCATCGTCTCTCTTCTGACAGGTCCCCGCGGGGATGCCGCGCGGGCTCGGCGCCTACACAAGCAACAGCTGGCTGGTCACCCACAGAGCAAAGCCGCACGCGATAACAGTTGCCACCGCCGTCACGCGCTTGCTCCTGCGGAGATCACGCAGCTTACCCATGGCGATCCACTGTTCCCATTGGTCGTCAGATGTGTTGGCGTCCGCCCGATCGACCACCGCAGCAAGAGTCGTCATGCCTCATGCTGTCCACATCAGGACTTGCCAGTCTGTTCGTTTCTGCACAGGGGGTGCTGGCAGCGTCGGCATCGACTGCGCTGGACTGTTCAAGAGTGAACAGTGCTTCGTAAGAGGTTCTCCTACCATCGGTGGGGTTCCGGCCGTGACTTGAGCATGTGACAGCGCTCCCTCGTTCCCGTTCGAACTGACATTTGATGACAACCACTTGCCGCGTTCGCATGCGATGACTCGATCCGCACGATCGAAATCCGTCGCGCCGAAATCGCTGCTTCCTTTTGATCTGCAGGGCTTTCTTGATTCGGCCGGTGTGTCGCGCCGAATCGTGCGTTTCCGGCGCGGGTCAATCGTCTTCACGCAGGGCGCCCAGGCGAACAGTGTCTTCTACATCCAGCAGGGTGGAGTGAGGCTGTCGGTCCTGTCCCGCAGGGGCCGGGAGGCGATCGTGGCCATGCTCGCGCCAGGTGACTTCTTCGGTGAGGGTTGTCTGGCAGGGCAGTCTCTCCGGATGGCCACCGCAACGGCGTTGGTGCCGACGACAGTGCTGAAGATTCACAAGCGCGAGATGATGCGGACGCTGCACGAACAGTCTGCGCTCTCGGACCGATTCATCGCGCACATGCTGACCCGCAACATCCGGATCGAAGAGGACCTCATCGATCAGCTCTTCAACTCGAGTGAGAAGCGGCTGGCGCGAACCCTCCTGCTACTGGCGCAGTACGGCCAGGACGGCGACTCCGGCCACGTCCTGCCAGCGATCTCCCAGGAGACACTCGCCGAGATGATCGGCACCACGCGGTCACGCGTGAACCTGTTCATGAACAAATTCCGGAAACTGGGATTCGTCCGCTACAACGGTACGCTCACCATCAACAGCTCGCTGCTGAGTGTCGTGCTCCACGACTGAGTCGTCGCTGGCCGTGTGCTGTCCAGGACAGACAGGCACATCCCACCGTGTCAGGCTGGAGGTGTAGTAAACCCGGAGTCCTGTCATGAAGCGTGCATATGGTTTCCTCGTCGCAGTGAGCCTCCTCAGCGGGCCGACAGTATTCGCACAGGATCTGTCGCGCTATCGTGACTTCGTTCTGGAAAGCAGCGTCGACACGGTGGCAGCGGCCAGCGGGGTGCGCGCGACCGAGGCCCAGACGCTTCACGAGCGACCGGCAAAGATTCAGGAACTGCAATGGCGGGCGCCGTACGTGAACCCAGCGAGTCCAGCCGCCGATCCGGTTCGCGACGTCGCGTTCACGTTCTTCAACGACGCGTTGTATCAGGTCGTCGTCACCTACAATCGCGACCGAACTCAAGGGCTGACCAACGACGACATCATCCAGTCTCTTTCGGCCTCGTACGGCGCGCCAGGACTGAAGTCGGCCATTACGCGAACCGGTCTTCCAGTGGGCGCACTCCTCGAAAACAACGTGCTGGCACAATGGAACACCGCCGTTTCGTCGTTGACGCTCCTCCGCGATACCTACTCCCCTGAATTTCAGTTGGTCCTGAGTTCGAAGGCGTTGACCGCACAAGCCCAAAGCGCGATTCGTGAGTCCGTCAGGCTGGATGCCCTGGACGCGCCACGACTCGAAGCGGAACAGCGCAAGAAGGAAGTTGAAGAAACCGACGCCGCTCGCGACAAGACTCGCTCGACGAACAAGGGCGCATTTCGCCCCTGAGGAACTCTCAGCGGATCTGTCGCGTGGCTTGCCCGCTGCGCACAAACTGGACGGGAGCGGCGTTGTCGCCGGCAGTACGCCGCGACTCTCCCGTGTGAGCTCGGTCACGGCTGGCGCTCAGGAGATCCGGCGCAGGGTCGGTGACGAACAAGCGACGACATGGCCGGGCGATCCATCGCGCCCATCGGGCGGAGCGATTCGTTCGCGCGCTGTCGGTGGCCATGCCGGTGTTCGCATACATCTGGCGATACAACTTTGAGATCAGCATGAACGCCAGCCTGGACCGGAGCGAACGGAGAAAGTTCGATCGTTGCCAGATCAGGCGGATCGAATAGAACTCGTCCCAGGTGTGCTGTGTGCCCCGACGGATTTCATCGTTGGACATCGTCGGGTGGGGTAGATACACCTTCGGTCGCTTGCCGGGCGGCACGAGCCAATAGCGCGTCAGCGGCACACCGTCGATCTGTTGAACTCCCGACCCGACTTCCTTCTCCCATTTCGCAAAGTCGAGGGTGCCGGGGAACGGCATCAGCATGACGAACTGCGCGAAGCTCACGCCCGCTCGCTGGGCGAGGTCGGCAGTCGCGTGAAAGGTATCGGCCTTGTCGGTCGGAAGCCCGAAGATGAACGAGCCCAGGATGTGGATGTCGTGCGTGCGGAATGCCTGCAGGCGGTCCACCAGTGCTTCTCCTGCGTCATTGAAATTCTTGAAGACCGCCTTGAGTCCTTCCGGGGTCACCGATTCGACGCCGACAAGAGCACCACGGATGTGCGCCTTGCGCATGGCGTCCAGGAACTCCGGGTCCTCGGCCGCTTCCATCGTGATCTGCGTCATGAACACGAAGTCATCAGGCAGACGGGCGAGCTGCTCCATGAGGTCGAATCGCTCCGCGCGAAGCGCCTGGAGTTCCTCCAGCCGGCTTTGATCGCTCCGCCGTCCGGCCAGTCGAAGATCTTCGAGCGTGACTGGATAGAAGTTGTCGTCGGCGAGCAGAATGAACCGGAAGCCAAGCCGGCGCAGTTCCAGGACTTCCTGGACGACCGCGCCCGCCAGCCGCTGTCGCGGCTGCTGACCGTCCGTTCTCCAGACGGAGCAGAACGAACAGTGCTTCGGGCAACCCCGGACGGTCTGAACCGATCCAAACATGTAGCTCGCGCGCGGCAGCAGGTCCCATCGGGCCGCACGAAACGTTTGCCCGCTGACACGTCCGCCCTCGTACACAGGCTTCGGGCGCCCAGCGGCGCAATCCTCGAGCGCCTCGGCCCAGACGACGTCGCCATCGCCGCGCACGACACTGTGGGCGGCGCCGTGCTCGCGCGCTTCATCGGGGAACAGCGTCGCATGAATGCCGCCGAACACGACGTGGGCACCGCGCTCGCGCGCAAGCCGGCCCAGCGTGTATCCGCGGAACGCATTGCTTGTGTGAATGCCGATTCCGACGACATCTCCCGGCCCCACCGCATCGAGATCCAACGGCTCGAGGGTTTCGTCGACGACGATGGGATCGCCATAGGCGGAGGGAGTCGCCGCGGCCAGCACATACAGCCAGCGCGGCGTGATTACTGCCGTGCCGAACGACACATCACTTGGATTGACCAGGAATACCGGCATCAACCTGCGAAAGACGGACGGAACCGCCGCAGCAGCCAGAACACGCCGGTTCCGACCGTTTCCCAGGCATCGGTCTTGTCCGCCTCAGCCAGCGAGAGCAGGCGGGCCAGGGCAAGCGCCTTCTTGCGCTCTCCAGCAGTTATGCTCTGGACAGAGCCGTCGCCGATGCTGCGCCGCACGTTCCAGCTGTAGCCGGTCGGGCTCAATATGTAGTCGCCGTCAGGCGGGTTGATTGTGAGAGTCTCGCGTCGCCACATCGGCTACGAGGTCTTGGACGCGCGGTACTCGGCATTCCATGGCGTACTCATCCGGCCGAGACTGGCCTCGTGCATACTCCGGGACGCCCGCCCCAGGTAGATGAATATCGCGGCACTCACTACGGCGAAGAAACCGATCGTGGATAGCATGATGTAGAAGGATCGTCCCAAATCTGAGGATTCGCGTCTGTTCAGTTGTGCACATTGTCTTTACAATGCGGTGCGAGACGGGCAGGGTGGCTCCGCGTCGGCAGTCGTGGGATGATCCCGGTTCAGATGGCTAGAAAACCGCCAAGCACCCCTCCGGATTCGTTCGACGTTCAGGCGTTCCTGAAGTCGGCGGGTGTTTCTGCCCGTACGGTCAGGTTTGCGACCGGCGCCCTCGTGTTCTCGCAGGGGGCGCAAGCGAACAGCGTGTTCTACGTCCAGGAGGGTGGTGCGAAGCTTGCCGTGTTGTCGTCGGCTGGAAAGGAGGCGGTCGTCGCCATGCTCGGTCCCAGCGACTTCTTCGGAGAAGGCTGTCTAGCCGGGCAGCCCCTGCGCATGGGGACCGCCAAGACCGTGATGCCGACGACACTGCTGCGCATTTCAAAGCGCGACATGCTTCGCCTTCTGCACGACCATTCAGAGTTCTCGGACCGATTCATCGCGCACATGCTCACGCGCAATATTCGAATCGAAGAGGACCTGGTCGATCAGCTGTTCAACTCCAGCGAGAAGCGGCTCGCTCGTACGCTTCTGCTCCTGGCACGATATGGAAAGGAAGACACCACTCAGCGAGTGCTGCCCAAGTTGTCGCAGGAGACTCTCGCCGAGATGGTGGGGACAACGCGCTCGCGTGTGAACTTCTTCATGAACAAGTTCCGCAAGCTCGGTCTCATCGAGTACAACGGCGGCGGACTCAAGGTCAACAGCTCGCTGCTCAGCGTCGTCCTTCACGACTGAGACCCGGCAGGGACGAGCAACCGTGCCGCACGGACGTCACCGTCGTGCGTCGTTGATGCTTTCGCTCATGGTTCGCGTCGGTTCATTCCACAAGAGCAGGAAGGCCAGTGGCGGGAGCAAGCCAAGGCTGGCGATGAGGACGCCCCTTGACCATGACATGTCTACGACGAGCGCGATCATAGTTGCGATGAGCACCCATACAGCTGAGACGGTCATCTTGATTCGCTGGAGAGTCATGATGCTCACAGCATAGGGTCCGCTCGGGTCGCTTGTCTGTTCAATACCGCACTCGGGCCCTGTGGGTCTGGCTCACGCTAGAATCCTCGAGGCAAGTCGGATCCTGCCAATCCGTTCGTGCATCCGGTCCGTAGAACGTGACAAGGGACTCTCACCTGCACGCCCCAGCTATCGGCGCGACGACGACCGACGCAGATCTACGTCTGGTCGGTCGGCTGGCATCCGGCGACCTGGATGCCGCGGGTGAGCTCTACGATCGGCACGCAGGCAAGATTCTGGCGCTGGCACGCCGGATCCTCCGAGACGAGGGCGATGCCGAAGACGTCGTGCAGGAGGTGTTCTCACAGGCGTGGCGCACCGCGACGCGCTTCGAGCCCGGTCGCGGATCGGTCGCGGGCTGGCTGCTCATGATCGCGCGCACGCGGGCGATCGATCGCCTGCGCGCACGGCAAGCCCGACCCGATACGACAGGGGACATCCTGCTCGAGACGATGCCAGGCAACACACTGGCCCCGTCTGATCAGGCGATCGCAAACGAGCAATACGCGCGCATCCGTCAGGGACTCGGCGCGCTCCCCGCCGAGCAGCGGACCGCGCTCGAACTGGCCTACTTCGAAGGGCTGTCGCAGTCCGAGATCGCCGACCGATTGGCGGCACCGCTCGGCACGATCAAGACTCGTATCCGAACCGCGCTCACGAGCCTGCGCCGGAGCCTGCGGCCATGACCATGGATCGCCACGACACGATCGGCGCGATGCTCGACGAATACGCACTGGGACAACTGTCGCAGGACGAACGGCGCGACGTCGAAACACACGTCCGCGAATGCGACGTGTGCGCCGCCGATCTGCGCGAGTTCACGATCGTGATGGAAGGGCTCGCGCATTCGCCGGATCCGGTGACGCCACCGCCCGACCTCAAGCAGCGCGTCCTCGCGTCACTGGCGACCCAACCGCAGGAGTCGCCACGCCGCCCTGTCGACGGCAACGTTGTCGCAATGCCTACGATGCCGACTGTGGTTCGCCGCGGTCTGCACTCCGGATGGCTTGCCGCCGCGGCACTCGTCATCCTCGGACTCGCAGCAGCGCTCTATTCCGCGAACGCGACTCGTCGTCTGCTCGTTGACGATGTGCAGGAGGCGCAGGCAGAGGCGGTGGATCTTCGTCAGCGACTCGATCGGTATGAAGGGCAGGCGGACCTCGCAGTCTCGATTCTCACGGCGAACGACATGCAGCCGATCGCCATGAGCGGAAAAGAAAACGCGACGGCCTCCATCGCGCGCGCCTACTGGAGTCCGACTCGCGGTCTGCTCATCGTCGCCAACGATCTCCCCGTGCCGCCGCCTGGGCGCATCTATCAGGTGTGGGTGATTGGGGGAGGGAAGCCGTTCAGCGCCGGACTGCTTGGTGAGCAGGGCGCCGGACGAGGCATGCTGATCGCTCCGCCGCCGAGCGGGGTTGCTCCCGGGGCAGTCACTGTGGCTGTGACGGACGAACCGCCCGGAGGACTGCCCGCGCCGAGCGGGTCGATCCGACTCGCTGGTTCTCTCTAGAACGCAACGCAATCGCCGCTCTGGTCACGCCGCTTCGCAAAACCGGGGAACTGACGCTGCCCAAGCACGGTTTTGCTCCGGGCATGACACAGAGCGGCTTTCTCGCACATTCGACTCAGTTACTCGACGGACGCACGTTGTCGAACCCTGAACTGTGAACTGCCTACTGCATACAGCGTACTGCCTACTTCCCGGGCGGCCTGTGCTTGACGTACTGCCGCCCCGATAGCGAGAATCGCGCTCTCATTCTCACTATGAAGTCATGAAGAGAGCACACACGGCATCATCGGCGGTCTGTCTTCTTGCGATTGCGGCGTTCCTGTTGGGTGGATGGGAACATCCGACGGCCGCGCAGCAGGCGAGCGACGAGCTCGATCTGGTTCAGATACGCCCGAACTTCTACGTCATCGCCGGCGCGGGCGGCAACATCGTCGTGCAGATTGGACCAGAGGGCGTCATCCTGGTCGATTCGGGCACGACGGAAGCGGCGGACAGAGTCCTCGCGACGATCCGCCGGCTTACACCCTTACCGATCCGCTACATCATCAACACGAGCATGAATCCCGATCACGTCGGCGGGAATGACAAGCTCGCCAGGGCCGGACTCAGCATCCTCCCGGGCGCTGTTGCTGCCGGCGCGGGGTTGGATGACGACCTGGTCTCCAACTCGGGCAGGGCCAGCGTGCTCGCGCACGAAAACGTGCTGACCAGGATGACGGCCTCAACGGGGCCGCAAGCCCCCCCGTTCGCGCTCTGGCCTACGAAGACATTCGCCTACCGGCTGTACTCGATGTACCTGAATGGCGAAGGCATTCAGGCCCTTCACATGCCCGAGGCGACCACCGATGGCGATCTGGTCGTCTTCTTCCGCCGCGGCGATGTGATTGCGACGGGCGACATTATCGACACGACGCGTTGGCCGTTCATCGATATCAAACGCGGCGGCACCTTCCAGGGCGAGCTCGATGCACTGAACCGCCTGATGGATCTCGCCATCCTCAACGTGCCACTGCAGTGGCAGCCGGACCGCACGCTCCTGGTGCCTGGGCACGGGTTCGTGTACGACAAGTTGGATCTGCTCGAGTACCGCGACGCCGTGACGGTCGTTCGCGACAGAGTTCAGGATCTGATCGACGAAGGCAAGACACTCGCTCAAATCAAGACCGCCAATCCGACTCTCGGCTATCGCAGTCAATACGGCGCCGAGTCGGGGCCCTGGACGACGGACATGTTCGTCGAGGTTGTGTACAACGAGCTCGCGGCGAAGAAGGGGAAGACGAAATGAGGCGCATCCTCCTGACCGTCTCCGCGGCACTCGTGGTGAGCAGTCTCGTCCATGTCGAGGCTCAACGCGGCAATCCGCAACCGCCTCGCGCGCCGAAAGCAGCTGCGCCGATCGATCTGACTGGGTACTGGGTCTCGATCGTGACTCAGGACTGGCGCTGGCGCATGGTGACGCCGAGGAAAGGCGACTACCAGGGCGTTCCTATCACCCCTGCGGCGGCGAAGGTCGCGGACGCCTGGGATCCGGCGAAAGACGAAGCCGCCGGTCAGCAATGCAAGTCCTACGGCGCGCCCGCGCTGATGAGCGTGCCTGGTCGTATTCACATCACGTGGCAGGACGACAACACGCTCAAGGTGGATACCGATGCCGGCACGCAGACTCGAATCTTGCAATTTGGTGCCGCACCAGCGACGGCCAACACGCCGCGCACCTGGCAAGGCGTCTCGCAAGCGGAGTGGTTGATGCCGCGCCCGAATGTGCCGCTGCAGCTCAGACCGGCAGAGCGCGCCGCGGACACGCCGCCGATTCGCCCGACCGGCGGATCGCTGCAAGTCGTGACGAAGAACCTCCGCGCCGGATATCTGCGGAAGAACGGCGTTCCCTACAGCGAAAACGCCGTGATGACCGAGTACTGGGACGTCTACAAGCGGCCGAATGGTGAGGAGTGGCTCACGATCACGACGCAGGTCGAAGACTCTATGTATCTGCGCAACGCGAGACTGGTGGCGCCGGTGTTCAAGAAGGAACCCGACGGCAGCAAGTGGGATCCGACTCCGTGCTCGGCGACGTGGTGAGAGCAAGGGCAAAGGGCAAAGGGCAAAGGTTAGGTACGGGAATGAATTCCAAGCTGGGTTTTGTGGCGTTGATCGTTGCTGTCACGCTTTCTGCGGCTCCTGCGTCCGCGCAAGTCGATTTCACCGGCACGTGGCAGCGTGTCGGACAGAACGACAACGGCGCCTCGCGGGAACCGGTCGATCTCCTGGGCATGCCGTTCAGCCCTGACGGCCGCGCGAAGGCGCTGAGCTACGACATCGCGGCCCTGTCCGCGACCGAGCGCCAGTGCCAGATGTACCCGCCGATCTACGCGCTCGTCGGTCCGTTCCCGCTGCAGTTTGTCATGGTGCCGGACCCCGTCACGCAGAAGCTGCTGGCCTGGAAGATCCTGGGGTGGGGCGATCGCGACGAGACAGTGATCTGGATGGACGGACGGCCGCATCCGTCGAAGAACGCGCCGCACACGCACGGCGGCTTCACCACTGGCGCGTGGGAAGGCGACACCCTGACCGCCGTCACCACGCACGCCAAACTTGGTGACATCAAGCGCCACCGCGGCTTCAGCAGCGACCGGGCGACGCTCACGTATCGCTTCAACCGGCACGGTGACACGCTGACTGCCACCGGCATCCTCGAGGACCCCGTGTATCTGGCGGAGCCGTACGTGCTGACCGAGGTCTACCGCCTCACGACCAACCCGAACAACTTCCCGCTCACCGCGTGTGAGCCGATCGAGGAGCTGCCGTCTCTGCACGAGGATCCCACGCTGGTTCCGCACTACCTGCCGGGCAAACATCCCGCCATGAACGAGGTGACCGAGCACTACAACATCCCGCTCGAGGCGGTCGTCGGCGGACCGGAGACGATGTACCCGGAGTACCGGAAGAAGCTCAAAGACAAGTACGTGATGCCGCCGCCGTGCAAGGAAGGATGCGGTCGTCCGCCGGCCCCGGGACAAGGTCGGGGGCAGGGTCAGGGCCTCAATCAGCAGGGTGAGCCGCCGCCCGGTGGCAGAGGCGCTGGTCCCGCGGCAGGCCGCGGAGCTGCGCCGCCTCAGTAGCTTCAGACGTCGGCTTTTCCGCCGGCTTCAAGTCGGGTCGTCGCCTGCGTCGGGGAAACGCGCACGCCGGCCATCGTTGTTTGATCCGGCGCATCGAGTGGCGCTGAAGACGGGCGGTATGCATCCCACCAGCGAACCGCGCTTTGTTCAGTCCACGGGCGCGCGAATGAGATGGCCGCGAGGCGCGTCGAGAGCACGTCGGCAGTGGCCGGTCGCGCCTCAGGATCCTTCGCCAGGCAGTCGAGAATGATTTGATCCATTGCCGCCGGGACCTCGAACTCGGTGGCCGTGCTCGGCGGTATCGGCTGATTTCTTACGTGCGCGATGATCGCCGCCATCGGCGTCGCTTCTTCGAAGACCGGCCGACCCGTCAGCAGCCAGAACGCCACGCAGCCGAGCGCGTAGATGTCGGCGCGACCATCGATGTTCGATGCACCCATCGCAATTTCGGGAGCCATGAAGTCGGGCGTGCCGGCGATATCGTTGGCGGTGGTCAGCGCTCGCGCCGCTGGCTCGTTGTCGGTGACGGCTTTTTTCACGATGCCGAAATCCAGGACCTTGACGACGTCGTGCTCCATCCCGCGATGACACAGGTAGATGTTGGCCGGTTTGATGTCTCGGTGGACCAGACCGCGGTGATGGGCCTCAGCCAGTGAGGAACACGCCTGGCGCAACAGGTACACAACTCGCTCGGGCGGCAACGGCCCGAATTTGCGCACGAGCGTTTCCAGGTTGACGCCTTCGAGCAGCTCCATCACGTAAAACAGCGAGCCATCGTCTGTGACGCCAAAGTCGTACAACGCAACCGTGTGAGGAGACTGCAGGCTGGCAATGACCTGCGCCTCGCGCTCGAAGCGATCGACCGCGGTTGCGGCCAACGCGGGATCGCGGGCGAGCGTGTCGCGTCGGATCAGTTTGATCGCGGCAGGACGAGCGAGCATGCGATGCGAGGCGCGCCAGACCTCACCCATGCCACCGCGTCCAAGCAGCACGTCGAGTCGATAGCTCCCGAGATCGTGTGCTCGCCGTACTTCCACGCCCAGGCTGTGAACGACGCGCGCTGCCACGTACGCGAGCACCGTATTCGCCGCGTAGGGCAACACAAAGATCGGAAGGAACTGCCCGACGCTCAGCGCAGGCGCTGCACCGATATGGACCTGCTGAAGGTAGAGCAGCGGCACGAACGCGTTCGAGATCACGAGCGCGATGAGCGCTTCGCGTGGCCGCGCCGGAACGAGAACCGTGAAGAACATCGTCCATGGCACGACCGCATTGACGCCGATCCGCTCGTTGGTGAGATCCGATGCGTCGACACCTTGAAAAGCCACGAGGTAGGCGCCGCAGGCGACCGAGACGCTCATGACGACTTCGTACACGAGCCCGATCCGTATCAACGTCGCGGACGAACATCGCCCGCTGCGAGCAATCAGCAACATGGCGGCCGATGACGTCAGCGCCGCGATTGGAGGCGCCCACTGCGGCTGGCGATGCGAACTCGTTCGCAATCTCGCCTTCGAAGAAGTTGACGAGAAGCCACAACAGCAACACGGCCACGAGCGCGACACTGCTGACGATTTCCAGCCGGCGTGCGGCCTGGACGACGAGGTGGCTGGCGACCCGGTGATCCGTGGGCACGGTTGGGCCAGCAGATTTGTGTGGACCTATCCGGGGACGTAGAACAGCACGTCCGTCGTCAGCGTTCGCCATGGCTGTGGTGTAGTCCTGACGGCATCGTCTCACGCACCGCCGGGTTTCTCTAGAATTGTTCGGCGGGCTCATCGTCGGGATGTCGAGAACGGGCGATCGGCTCCGACTTCCCTCTGAAGACCCGCCTTCGCGCACCGATTGTCGGGGCGCTTCGGCGGGCAAGGACCGAAGGAGCAGCGACATGAAGTTCATGCTGATGATGAATGCGCCGAGCGGAAACGGGGACTGGGGAATCTCGAAGTGGGCGCCGGAGGACCTCAAGGCGCACATCGGTTTCATGAAGACGTTCACGGGCGGACTGGCCGAGTCCGGCGAGCTCGTGGGTGCCGAGGGGCTTGCCATGCCGGCGCAGGCCAAGCTGGTGCGCGCGGGCAAGGATCGCCGACCGATCACCGACGGCGTCTTTCCCGAGTCGAAGGAGTTCCTCGCAGGCTACTGGATCGTGGACGTCGACAGCCCGGAGCGCGCGTATCAGATTGCGGCGGAAGCGTCGGCCGCGCCCGGCAAGGGTGGCGCGCCGCTCAACATGCCGATCGAGGTGCGTGAAGTGATGAGCGCGCCGCCGGTCGAGGTGTGACGCGACGATCGCCGGAGTTCACCCACGAGAACCTGCTGCGCGAACTGGCACCGCAGGTTCTCGGCGCGGTGATCCGTCGCTTCGGCGACTTCGGCGCCGCTGAGGACGCCGTGCAGGAGGCGCTGCTTGCCGCCACGCTGCAGTGGCCGAAGGAAGGTCTCCCGGACAATCCGCGCGGCTGGCTGATTCAGGTCGCTGCGCGGCGAGTCACCGATCATCTCCGCAGCGAAAGCGCCCGTCGTCGTCGCGAAACGGTCGCGGCGACGGATCCATCTCAGAGCATGCCGCCGGCATCGATCGGTGTGCCGTCGCTCTCGGCTTTCTGTTCAGCGGCGGCGACGGCCGCGCAGTTGACACGACGGATCCAGATGACACGCTCGTTCTTCTGTTCATGTGCTGTCATCCGTCACTCACATCATCATCAGCCGTCGCGTTGACGCTTCGCGCAGTTGGTGGTCTGACGACCGCGGAGATCGCCAAAGCGTTTCTCGTCCCCGAATCGACGATGGCGCAGCGGATCAGTCGCGCGAAGCAGACCATCAAGTCGTCGGGCGTGCCGTTCAGTATGCCGACGCGCGACGAGCGCGCCGAAAGACTGACCGCCGTCCTGCACGTGCTCTATCTGATCTTCAACGAGGGATACACGAGCTCGTTCGGCAAGAGTTTGCAGCGCACGGAGCTCTCGAGCGAGGCCATCCGACTGGGAAGGGCGTTGCATCAACTGTTGCCAGACGAATCAGAGGTCGCCGGGTTGCTGGCGCTGATGCTGCTCACAGATGCGCGTCGCCCCGCGCGAACCGGGCCCGATGGTGAATTGATTCCGCTCGACAAACAGGATCGATCGCTATGGGATGAGAGCGCAGATAACGGAAGGTGTCGCGCTCATCTCGGCGACACTGGCGAAAGGCGCGATCGGGCCGTATCAGTTGCAGGCCGCAGATCGCTGCGGTACACGACGAGGCGAGGACGTCCGATGCCACAGACTGGCCGCAGATCCTGGCGCTGTATGGATTACTGAAACGGATGTCTGACAACCCGATGGTGGCGCTCAATCACGCCATCGCGGCAGGCATGGTGCACGGTCCACGCGCCGGACTCGATCTGTTGAAGGCTCTCGACGAAGACGACCGACTGGCTGGTCACTATCGCATCGATGCCGTGCGTGCCCATCTGCTCGAGCGAGCGGGCGACCTGGACGCCGCCGTCGAGCACTATCGCGCGGCGGCCGACCGCACGACGAGCATTCCTGAGCGGGATTATCTGTTGACGCAGGCTGCGCGGTTGGCCGCTCGGAGTGGTTCTTGATGAGACTGCTCCAATCCTCTCAACTCCCAACTCCCAACTCCCAAAGGGAACCGAGATTGGGAATTGGGCGATTGGGCGTTGGGAATCGAGAGCTGACTGGCTCAGTAGAACCCAATACCCCGGCCCATGATGCCGACGCCTGACCACAGCAGGACGGACACGACCGCCACTGCCTTCGCCATCATTGAATTCGCGCGCGCCTCGTCGCCCAGCGCAATCCGCTGACGCACGAAGAACGTGAAGAGCAGCGCCGCCACGAGGAAGTACATCTTCAGGCGGAACGCTTCGTTGAAGTAGTACTTCGAGTCAGCCAGCGACGCCAGCAGCGGAATCCCGGTGAGGAACATCGCGATCACGCTGCCGATCAGCCACGGCCGCGCTTCAGCCGCAATCTCTGCTCACGCGCTGACGAGGAAACACCCACCCGAGCATGCGCAGAGTCGACGATGAGCACGGCACCACCGATCACGGCGAGCGCCAGCAGATGCACTGCTTCGAACGCAGCAAAGGCCCACAGCGAGTTGTTCACCTACGTGCCGAGCCACGAGTGCTCAGCCCACAGAAACAGGGATACATGAGCGCTCCTAGACCAGAGGAGGAAACCAGTTGTACGCAACGAAGCGGCCGGTGACGACGATCGCGGCCCAGAGGCCGATCGAGATCGCACCGGCCAGCTTCGCTGCGCGCGGCGGCATCGACCGCCGCGTCCCAGTCGACGATGCGCCGCTCGATGCCGAAGTGAAACGCGAGCGCGTTGAGCAGCGCGAGCACGAGACCGACGGCCTTGATGCGGAAGAAGATGTTGCCGAAGAAGCGAACCGGATCAGAGGCGAAGAGCAGCAGTCCGCTGAGCACCATGAGCACGGCGCCCAGTCGTGATCCATGGGATGAGTCGCGCCCAGACTTCCGACACGGCGACACGACGCAGCGTGATGCCGAGCAGCCTCAGATCCCACGACAACAGCAGACCGACGAACACGCACAGACTGAGGACGTGGACCGATTCGATGATGGGATAGACGTAGGTCGACTCACGAATGCCTGTGCTGAACGGCGTCTCCGCGAGCCACTGACAGAATGAAAGCAGCGTCGACATACGTCGAGCGTAGGTCGACGCAAGCGACGTGTACCTGAAGTCTTCCTAAATTCTTTGTCAGATGATCGCTGTCTGACGGAAGCCTGACGATCGGTTCAGGAAAGCAGGAGACGCTGATCGAAAACTGGACGTTTGCTGCCGATGAGCATGTCCCACCACTGGAAGTGCATCGCCATCAGGTGATCGAGCTCGCGCGTCTCCGCGCTCGGCTCCCCTTGATCGATCGCCGGCATGCAGTACGCCGCGTGCGGCGATGCCTCGAGCATGTGCAGCACGCCGTCCGAGAATCCGCGGCCTGCGTACGCAATGCATCCGGTCATCGGGAGCGCGTTGAGATCGTCGAGCGCGTACGGGATCTTCTCGTCAACGGTGCCGATGCTCTCCTGAAACTTGCACTCGATCGCGAACGCGCGGTTCGTGCGCTCGCAGACGCAGAGGATGTCGACGTGCCGGTTCTTGCCGATGATTGTCTTGCCGATCTGAATTTCCCGGTACACCTTCAGACCGCGGTCCTCGAAGCGGCGGGACACGTAGAACGCCACGAGGTCTGCGTACGCCGCACCGGTCACTGGCGTGAACCCATGATCGCGAAGAGATCAGGTTCGCCCTTCGTCGTGACGTCAGGCTGGGTGCCGCTTCCAAGCTGTCGAAGCCGTTGTCCTGTGAGTTGCACGGCCTCCGGATTGAGGTCGGTGCCGATGAATCGCCGTCCCAGCCTCAGTGCTGCCACGCCGACACTGCCGGATCCCATGAACGGATCGGCGACGAGATCGCCTGGTTGCGAGCTCTGGCCGATGACGATTTCCGAGACCGCGACGGGCTTTCTCGGCCGGATAGCCGCGATGAATGCGCGGCTCGGTGATGATGTCGGCCACACCGAGGTCTTTCAGCCGTCGCTTGCCCTTCTCGAAGAAGAGGATGAACTCGTAACGCGCCCGATAGTGATAGCCCATGCCGATCGTCTTCTTGTCCCACACCAGCGGCTTCCAGAACTTGAAGCCGGCACGCTCGGCCTCCGGCTTGGCGATGAACATCGTCTCGGCATCGCAGAACAGATAGAAGTGCGTGTCGGGCTTGAGCACGCGAAAGACTTCGACGAACAGCTCGCCAAAGCGCTCGTTCGGGAACACGCGAAACCAGTCGTTGCTCGAGGACTTGCTGTGCTTCAGGCGCGTCGTCGTTCCGACGGCGCGATGCTTCTCGAGTGATTCGTACGCCGGGTCGGTGACCACCAGATCCACAGACTCGGTTGGCAGCTCGCGCAGCCAGTTCACGGCATCGAGCGCAGCGAGCTCGAAGAGAGGCTTCACGGAAGGCATTATAAGTCTCGGGATTCGGGATTCGGGATTCGGGATCGGGTTCGGGGCTCGGGATCGCGGTCCTGGTTCATTGTTCTCAGTTAGTGTTGCTCTCGTGTGTGACAGCGCAGGTCACACGCGTGCGCCGGCCTCTTCGTCCAGCAGCACCAGCGGCCGTTGCGCGCGACGGAGAACGAGCGACACCGGCAGCTGTGCATCCTTCTGTCGCAGCGCCTCCCGCATGATGGCGGCCTTCGATTCGCCAAGGGCCATCACGATTACGCGCTCGGCGCTTGTCAGCATCGGCAGCGTCAGCGTGAGCCGTCGTGGCGGTGGCTTCGGTGCGTCGACAATCGGCAGTGCCAGCCGATGTTCCTCGGACAGCGCCGAGTGTCCAGGAAAGAGCGACGCGACATGCCCGTCAGGTCCAACGCCCAATAACAACAGATCCAAACGCGGCGTCTTGCCGAGTACGCGAACGAGTTCCTCGCCGTAGGCAGCGGCTGCGGCTTTGAGATCAGCGTCGATCTGCGTGCATCGGGTGGATCGACGAACGGCTCGCGCCCGATTTCCGAAGCCACAGGGAATCCGCCAGTCCGAAGTTCGAATCGGGCGAGGACGCCGGCACGGCGCGCTCGTCTGCCCAGAAGATGTGCGTGACGTCCCAATCGAGGAGAACCGTCGCAAGGACGGGGAAGCTGTGAATGCCGACAGATCCGCCGGGCAGCGCCATCGCGAACAGCCCGCGACGGGATCTGGCGTGCGCAGCCTCGACGCTGACATCAGCAGCGAGGCGATCGAGCAGTTGCCTGACCGGGGCGACCAGAACCTCGGGACGCATTACTTCGCCACGAGTTGTGGGTCTGGTGCTGTCGTCGGCATCCAGCCGCCAAGGTCTTCAACGAGGCTATTGGCCTCGTCCGGTCCCCAGCTTCCGCATTCGTACATCGCCAGCGGCTTCGGCGCGTTCAACACAGGGTCGACGATCGCCCAGGCGGCTTCAACGACGTCCTGCCGAGCGAAGAGTGTGGCGTCTCCTGTCATCGCGTCGCCGAGCAGCCGCTCGTAGGGGCCGAGCCGCGTGCCGTGACCCTGTGCTGCCGTCGCGACGACCGACAGCGTCACGGGATCACCGGTCATGCCTTCTCCGGGACGCTTCGCCGACGCGCCGATATCGATCGCCACGTTCGGCGCCAACGTGAACCTCACGTAGTTGTCGCCGTGCGACGTCTCTCGAAACACGACCGGCGGCGCTTCTTTCAGGTTGACCACGATCTCGGTCGAGGTCGTGTGCAGACACTTGCCGGCGCGCACGTAGAAGGGGACACCTTCCCATCGCCACGAGTCCACGAAAAGGCGCATCGCCACGAACGTGGGCACCTGTGAATCTGTCGCGACGCTGCGCTCATTGCGGTAGCCGCGAAACTGACCGACGACGACATCGGACGCGGAGAGTTGTCTCACGGTTCTCAGCACCTTTGCCTGCTCGTCGCGCACGGCCTCGTGATAGGTCGATGAGGGTGCCTCCATCGCGAGGTAGCTCACGATCTGCAGCAGATGGTTCTGCACGACGTCGCGGATGACACCGGTCTCCTCGTAGAAGGCGCCGCGGCCCGCCACGCCGAAGTTCTCGGCCATCGTGATCTGCACGTGATCGACGTAGTGACGATTCCAGATCGGCTCGAGAAACGCGTTCGCGAATCGGAAGTACAGGATGTTCTGCACGGCTTCTTTCCCGAGGTAGTGATCGATGCGGAAGATCGCGTCCTCCGGGAAGACCGCGCGGAGCG
Source organism: uncultured Acidobacteriota bacterium (assembly GCA_963818645.1). Lineage (GTDB taxonomy): Bacteria > Acidobacteriota > Vicinamibacteria > Vicinamibacterales > UBA2999 > Gp6-AA40. Next base: position 38,007 of record CAWFTF010000008.1, read on the forward strand.
TCGCGTTCAGTGAGCGCGCGGACTCGAGATCCCGGCCGAACGGTTTCTCGATGACCACCCGGGCGCCGTGCGCCGTGCAACCCGTTTCGGTCAGGTGCGTCACGACGGCCGGAAATGCCGTCGGTGGAATGGCCAGGTAATACAGCGGCCGCTGTGCGTTGCCCAGTGCCTGACGAAGACGCTCGAACGTGCTCGAGTCGTTGTAGTCGCCGGAAACGAGCTGGAACAACGCAGCGAGCTTGTCGAATACGGCCTGCTCGAAGCTGCCATCGGCCACGAGGCTGGCCCGCGCCCGTTCGATGAGATTGTCGAGTGTGCCCGAGCGTGCGACGCCGATCACGGGCACCGTCAACCGGCCACGACGGACCAGCGCGTGAAGAGCGGGAAAGATCTTCTTGTATGCGAGGTCGCCCGTGATCCCGAAGATCACGAGCGCATCAGAGCGTTCGTGCATCACGATTTCTCCGCGTGCCCGCCGAAGCCCCACCGCATGGCCGAGAGGACGCGATTCTGGAAGTCGGCTTCACCACGAGAGGCGAAGCGTTGAAACAGCGCCGTCGCGAGTACCGGCGTCGGCGCGCTCACATCGTTCGCTGCGGCCAGGGCCCAGCGACCTTCACCGGAGTCAGAGACTCGGCCCGCAAAGCTGTCGAGCGATCCGTTCTGCGCGAACGCCAGCGCCGTCAGGTCGAGGAGCCACGAGCTGATCACGCTGCCGTGCCGCCACACTTCGGCGATCGACGCCATGTCGAAGTCGTAGCGATAGTGCTCGGGATGGCGAAGCGGGGTCGTTTCGGCGTCGTGCTCAACCGAGCTCTTTCCCGCGTTCGCATGCTTGAGGACGTTGAAGCCCTCCGCATAGGCGGCCATCAGCCCGTACTCGATCGCGTTGTGAATCATCTTCACGAAGTGGCCTGCACCGGGAGGTCCGCAGTGGAGATAACCGCGCAAGGCGGTGCTGCCTGAGGTTGGTCCGCCGGACGCCCCGCCGGGAGACAAGGCGGCGAACATCGGATCGAGCCGTGCGACGACATCCTCGTCACCACCAATCATCAGGCAGAAGCCGCGCTCGAGTCCCCACACGCCGCCGCTCGTGCCCATGTCCACGTAGCGGATGCCGTGCGGCGTCAGGCGCGCGTGACGGGCAATGTCATCCTGAAAAAGGGAGTTGCCTCCGTCGATGACGACGTCCTGCGGTCGCAGGAGAGGAACCAGCTCATCGAGCAGCGCGTCAACTGCCCCGACTGGAACCATCACACAGAGCACGCGCGGCGTCGAGAGCCGCGCAGCGAAATCGGCGAGCGACGTAGCGCCGGTCGCACCCTCTGTGACGAGTGAGTGAACTGCGTTGGAGGACCGGTCGAAGACGACCAGTGAATGGCCGGCGCGCATCAGCCGGCGCACCATGTTCGAGCCCATGCGGCCCAGCCCAATCATTCCGATCTGCATGCCTTCTCCCGTCTGTGAGGAAAAGGCCAGTATAGGACGGTGGGGTCGGGAGTGTTGGTCAGCGCTGCAGCAGGTGTGCGTCGCCGTAGCCGGGAAGTTCACGAATGCGCAAGAGATCACGCGCGGCGGTCTGCGCGTCCTCGTAGCCATCGATGCGAATCTGCAGCACGAGACCGCGAGGAGGCCCGAGATTGAACTCCACCGCGCGTGCGCGAAAGCCTGCCTCCCCGAGCTCCGTCACGAGACGGTCCGCGCGGTTCCGGCTCGAAAACGATGCGACCTGTATCGAGTAGCTGCCGTCATTGGCCTGCACGGTCGCGAGCGGCGCCGCTGAAGCCGCGACCTCGCTGGCAATCGTCTGTCCCGGCGGCGTTGCTGCCTGGATGGACGTCCATCCAGGACGCGCTGGCAACGCGACCGCATCGACATCGACTGACTGCGCCTGGTAGAACAGAAAACCAGCCGCCATGCCACCGGCGACTGCGAGCGCCAGGACCAGCAACGCCAGAACGATGCGGGTCGAGCGCGATCCGCTCAGCGGCCCGGCGAGTTCGGCTTCCGTGGCGAACTCGGACAGGATCTGAGGTGAACGCGAGAGATGTGTCACCGGCATCGCCGTCGACGTGATGATCTCGATGACCGGAGGATCTGTCGTCACCGCCGCCGGCTTCTTCACTTCCGATGGCAGTTCGACGCGGGTCACGTCGGCTTCCGGGACCGGAGCCTCGAGGCCCAGTGACGTGATCGCCTCGTGAATCAGCGACGACTCGATGAGCATCGCGCGACTCTTGTAGCCGCGCTGGAGCGCTCGATCGCAAATCAGATTGATCAGGCGTGGCACGCCTCCGGACGCCTTGAAGATCGTGCCGATGGCGCCATCGGAGAACTGAACGTGACTGCCGCCATCGCTCGCCACATGGAGGCGATGACAGACGTACTTGCCGACATCGGTCAGTCCGAGCGCCGTCAGTTCGCAGCGCACGGAGACTCGCTGATCGACCTGCCGCATCTGCGGCATCTTCAGGTGTTCTTTGAGCTCGGGCTGACCCACGAGCACGACCTGCAACAGCTTCTCGCGCTGTTCGAGGTCCGAGAGGATGCGGATCTCCTCGAGCAGTCCGAGCGGCAGGTTCTGCGCTTCGTCAATGATCATGACGGCGAAGGCCTGCAGCGGCACGAGCGAATCGAGGAACTCGTACAGTGGATAGCTCAGATCCGGCCGTGACGCGCCTGCAAGGCTGCCGCGTTTCAGATCGGTGAGCGAGACGACGCCGAAGTCCACGAGCAGCATCTTGAGCAAGTCTTCGCGCGACACGAACGGGTCCGGCACGAAGGCCGTGAACGTCCGTCGATCGAGATGTTGCAGGACCGATCGAATCAGTGTGGTCTTGCCCGTGCCGATCTCACCGGTCAGGACGATGAGCCCTTCGCGGCGGCGAATGCCGGTGAGCAGTTCTTCGAATGCCGGAGCGTGCGCGGGGCTGCGATAGAGAAATCGGGGATCAGCGGAGAGGCTGAACGGTTTTTCCTTGAGGCCGTAGTGCGGCTCGTACGTGAGCGACGGGGAAGGGCTGGCAGGCACGACATGTCCCTGCAGCTCGAATGGTCCCGGGGTGGACCTGGCTGCCCATTCCGACCCGAAAGTCGCGTTCGGCACCTGCTGGCTCACGGCGTGCCCCCTTACTACCGGCGGATCTGGTTACTCGCGGTTGCTGTGGGTATCGGCGGGACGGGGGAGGAACTGCACTCGGGATTCGGGATTCGGGATTCGGGATCCGGGACCCGGGATCCGGGATTCGGGATTCGGGATTCGGGATGCCCGCGCCAAGTCGGCGTTTGCGCTGACGCGTGAGATCTATGGTTCCGGCAGGCTCCTGCGGAGATGTGAAGTATCTGCGTCGAGGCGAACACTAGGATAGTACCGATCAGATACGCCAGTCCGCCTACTTTCGAAACGAAGCGCCAGTTCCAGTTGGGCCTCGACCTCAGCGTGGAGCCCAGCGCTCGATTACGTAGTTGCGATAAGGTGCGTGCCCTATCGTGATCTTCGACGACCTGGCAGATGGGAATGCTTACTGCGGTCGACGGAAGCTGAGAAGTCAGGCCAACGCGATCGTTCCTCGCGAGGGAAGGAACTCGTCAGCACTAGACATCCTCTCAGTACGACACGCCGCAGTTGCCATCCCCTCGCTCATCGCGGAAGGGCAGTGAACGAGCACCACGATCCTACCGCAACTACGGATCGCGCTAGGGATTCGCAGGCTGAGTGTGAAACTCAGATGGAACTCGCACTACGGCTCGCGTTCGCTCCGCCTGCTCGGCTTCGACCGGTGAGCTTGTTGTTAAGTCGAGTGGGTCAGGTGCTTCACGGCCTGGCCCGAAGCCTGCCGGAAACCTAGCGGGGACGAACTCGATTCCGGACCCCGAATCCCGGGCCCCGGATCCCGAATCCCGGATCCCGGGCCGACTCACCGTCCAAGAATGATGTGTTCGCTCTTGAACAGTCCGGTCGTGATTCGAATGAGAATCGCGCTGGCGAGCAGGCAGGTCGCTGCCGACGTGAGAAACGCGGTCGAGTTGGGGGCGCGTCCGCCAAGGACGTCGGTGAGAAGAACGTAGGGTCCGAGCATCGGGATGGCGTAGTTCCAGGCGGCTTTGCCGATTGGATACAGCGCGGACAGGATGCCCGGCAGCATCGGCCCGAGAATGAGGACGCCCATATAGGTCTGCGCCTCTTTGAACGATCGCGCGAGCGTGGCCACCGCGGCCTGCAGTGCCGCAGTGAACAGACACATCGGCCCGACCGCGAGCAGAATCGGAACCACGTGCTGGGGACCGATCTCGAGACGGATGCCCATGTCCTCGAGGCTGAGCAGCCTGGTGATTTGAGCACACAGCACCGTCGTCAGGCATACGCTGACGATCGCAGCGAGCGTTGCAGCCATCCACTTGCCCGCGACGAATGCGACGCGCGGCGCCGGATTCACGAGCAGAGGTTCGAGCGACCCGCGCTCGCGCTCGCCAGCGGTCGAGTCCGTTGCGATCTGCATGCCGCCCACGAAGCCGGCGACCATGATGAACATCGGGATGAACGTCAGGATCTGCGCTGCGCGCTGCTGCGCGGTGGAGACTTCGATCTCTTCGACCGCCAGCGGCCGCACGGCAGCCGGGCTCACGCCGCGCATGATGAGGCGCAGGCTGCTGATCTCGGCCGCGTACTGCTGCAAGAGGAGTTGCACGCGCTGCACGGACGGTCGAACGTCGTTACGTGAGCTGTCCGCGACGAGTTGCAGCGGAGCAGGGCGCGACGATCGAAACCGCTCGGCGAAGTCGTCAGGCACGATCACCACGACCGCTTCGCGCTGCTCGCGCACCGCCTTCTCCGCCTCGGCCGGTCCTTCGACGACCTCCACGCCCCCCTGCTGATTCAGCCAGTTGACCAGTGCGGGCGCACGGCCCATGCCCACGACGGGAATGCGTACGACATCGGCGTCGCGCTGTCGATCGGCGAGCTTGTTCATCATGAAGCCGACGAGAACAGGGCCGATCACCACGCTGAACAGGATCGACCACAGCGCGCGTCGATCGCGCAGCGAATCCCTGAGCTCCTTCCGGCAGACGATGAGCGTCTGACGCAGTGTCCGCGATGCGCTCACTCGTGCGCTCCTCGATCGAGGCCGGCGAGCGCGACGAATGCATCCTCGAGATTCTGATGGCCGGTATGTTGACGAAGTTCGTCGGGCGTGCCGTGGGCGACCACGCGTCCCGCGGCGATCACGACAATCGAGTCGCAGAGTGCCGACACTTCCTGCATGACATGGCTCGAGAACAGCACGCAGCGGCCCTGGTCGCGAAGTCGCCGAACGATCGAGCGCACGGCGCGCGTGCTCATCACGTCGAGGCCGTTGGTGGGTTCGTCGAGCAGGACGTTCTGCGGGTCGTGCACGAGCGCGCGAGCCAGCGCCACCTTCGTGCGCTCGCCATGTGAGAAGCCGGCGGTGCGCCGATCCGCGATCGCGCGCATGTCGAGCAGGTCGAGCAGTTCCTCGGTTCGCTTCGCGAGCCGATCGCTGTCGATTCCCTGGAGTGCGCCGAAGTAGTCGAGATGTTCACGGGCGGTGAGACGTGGATAGAGGCCGAAGCCATCCGGCAGCACGCCGAGCCTGGCTTGCGCCGCCTGCGGCGTCGCCACGGCATCCACATCGTCCACACGCACCTCGCCGCTGTCGGGTTTCATCACGGCGTAGAGCATCCGGAGTGTCGTGGTCTTCCCTGCGCCGTTCGGGCCAAGGAGACCGGTTATCGCGCCGTCTTGTGCGACAAAGCTCACGCCATCGACGGCTGTGACGCTTCCGAATTGTTTGCGGGCGTTGGCAATCTGGATCATTTGGCGGTGCTGTCGCCCTCCGACGGATCGGGCCCTGCGGGAGTGAGGAAGAAGGGAGGACGGCGGACGTCGCCGACGCAGTCGGTTTCGAGGCCGTCCACCGATCCGCGTTTGATGAAGTCGCTGACGATGCGATTCCCGCACGGCGTCATCACGACTCCGTGGCCCGTTGAGGGCATGATGAGGTGCTTCCCGTGAGAGAGGTGCTTCACGACCGATTCGCCCCAGACGGGCGGCGTGACGGGATCGACCTCGCCCGACAGCACGAGCGCGGGTACGTCGGAGATCACCGGACGGTAGTAGTCGTCGTGGACCGTTCCCCTGGGCCATATCGCGCATGCCTCGAGCTGGCTGCCAATCAGGTGCGAGCCGAAGACTGACTTCGATGTCTGGTGCGCGAGCTCGTCGGGAGACACGCGAGACGCATCCTCGCTGCACAACACCGAGAGCTGCATCCCGATGCTCATGTCCTCGCCGGCGCCTTCGCCCGCGAGCGCAAGAGCGAAGAGTCCCTGGTAGTCGTCCTTCTCAGCGCGATCGACGAGCGCCGGAACGATCGACGCTGTAAGAGGAGAGTAGAGCGCGTTGAAGATGACGCTCGAGACCAGTCGTGCATCCACATCGACTTCCTCGGCGATGCCCGTGCGTGGATGAACGATCCGCACGTGACGCGGATGCCGATCCAGGCTCGTGATCAGGTTTCGGATCCGTGATGCCATCGCAGGGAACGTCCCGTTGCAGGCCGATTCCGCTTCGCAGTCCGCGAGCGCTTTATCCAGTGCGTGCTGCGCGTCGCGAGCCGTGAAGAGCGGCAGCCGCATGTCGGTCGGCGCGACACCATCCAGCACGATCGATCGCACGTGCTCGCCGTGCTGCCGGACGTAGACGAGTGCCGCGCGAGTGCCGTACGACCCGCCGTAAAGGTTGATACGGTCGTATCCGAGGACCGCGCGGACGTCGTCCAGATCGTCCATCGCGATGTCTGTCGTGTAGAGGCGAACGTCGGCGTCGTACCCGTCGAGGCACCGGCGAAGCCGGGTGAGCGCTGCCGCGCTCCCCTCGGTCATCTCCCGAAGCGAGCTGGCACCGGAGCGGCAGTTCAAGGGGTTGGACTTTCCGGTACCACGCTGATCGACCAGCACGATGTCCCGCGTCCGTTGAACCTGACGGAAGACGCCGCGTACCTGGCTGGCCAACTGGGCTGCGGCCTGTCCGGGGCCTCCGGCCAGAAAGAACAAAGGATCGTCACTTGCCGTCGAAGCAAGCGACGGAAGCACGACAACCCAAAGCCGTATTTGACGTCCAATAGCGGTGTGGCGGTTTTCGAAGACCGTCACGGTCCCACACAAGGCGTCGGTCGGACCCTCGCTGCTCAGGCACGGGTGAAGGCGGTCGAGCGACCGATGCGATTCGGCCGCGTTGCAGGCGCCTGCGACCAACGTCAGGAGCAGGCAAATGGTCAGACCGCTCTTGCGCGGGATGGTTCCGATAAGCGACTTTGTTGCCATTGGGGTCTAAACGACGAGGTTTCACACTAGAATCGCAACTTAAGGGTTTTCGGTCTCAGAACGGAAAGACAGAAGGGCTGAGAACATGAGTGACGCTGCACCACAGTCCAGTCTGGCATCGGAGGCGTACTCCGTCGTTCGCCAGCGCATCCTCAGTGGCACCATAGGTTTGGGGCAGGTAATCTCGCGCCGGAAGCTGGCCGCCGAGCTCCGCATGAGTTTTTTACCCGTATCCGAAGCGTTGCTGCGACTTGAAGTTGAAGGGTTGCTCGAGAGTCGTCCGCGTGCGGGCACCCGCGTCCGGATTCCCTCCGCCGAGGATGTGCAGGGGCATTACGTCGTCCGTGAAGCACTCGAAGTCCAGGCCGCGCTGCGCTTTGCGGCGTTTGCAACACCCCGTGAGCGCTTCGAGCTGAAGAAGCTGGCCAGCCGGGTTGACGTTCTGGGCACCCAGTCCGATCGCATGCTGTATCAAAGCGTGCATTTGAAGCTACATTCCCGAATCGCGCAGAACGCGCGGTGCCCGGCTCTCTTGGAACAGATCGAGAAAACGCACGCACTTGCGTCGATCTGGTACTGCGTCCTGCGGCAGCCGAGCCCCACGGATCCGACCACCCGCCATACCGAATTGGCTGATGCGCTGTGCGATGGCGAGCCCCATCAGGTGGCCGATGCCGTGCGCCAGCATCTGGCGGTCGCCATGACTCGTTCGATGGAAGTGCTCCAGCCGTACTTCAAGCTGCGGAAGCTCACCGGCACTACCTTCTACCGGAGCGATCGCCGGCCCGGAAGTGACCCGATCGCGCACTAGGTCTCCGGCCGCCTCGATCCGGGGCGGCTGACCTATTAAAATCGGCCTGTTATTTGAGATAGCTCTGGCTTCGACCGCCTTCTCACCCTGTTCTGCACCGTTGACAGGACCCCAGTGGCCAGCGAAAATGATCGTCCACAGTCCATGAATGTTGCGATAGTGTGTCTGCGGTCAACGTCATGGAGAGCTCCGCAGTATTGAAATGTCAGAGGATGTGACGCGACGAGTCAGGGTCGAGGACATCGCGTGGAGGATTGTTCGATGCGAACCAAGTGTGCAGTCGTAGTTGCTGGCATCGCACTGCTTGTCAGCGTGATCGGTGTGAGCGCGCACCATTCGTTCTCAGCCGAGTTCGACGCCAGCAAGCCGTTCAAGATGACTGGCACGGTGACCAAGGTTGAGTGGATGAACCCACACACCTTCTTCTACATCGACGTGACGGATGAGAAGACCGGCAAGGTCACCAACTGGGCGATGGAGATGGGCAGCCCGAACGGCCTGATGCGCGCCGGCTGGACGCGGAACACCATGAAGGTCGGCGACAAGGTGGCCGTTGAAGGCAGCCTTGCGAAGGACGGAAGCCCGACGGGCAACGCGCGCTCGGTGACGATGGCGTCAACCGGTCAGCGACTGTTCGCCGCGTCGAGCCAGGGCAACACGCAGTAACAAGGAGCGTCGCTTGAAGGGAGCTCTTCGTACCGCGCTGACAGGCGCGGCGGCGGCGGTCGTGTTTTCATCAAGCGCGTGGATTGTCATCGCGCAAACTCGTCCAGGCGTCGCACCAGCACTTCAAGCACAAGAAAGTGGCGGAGGCCGGGGCCGCGCGGCGGGCCCGGCACTCCCGACTCCGCGATTGCCCGATGGCACCGTGAACTTTGGTCGCGTTCCCGGTGAGAAGGGCGTCTGGGCCGTTCCCTACATCACCAACATGGCGATGAGAGTCGTCGGGCCGGATGGTCAGTTGCTCCCGGCAATCCGCGAGCAGCAGGCAGCGGCGCGCGCCGGCGGTGCGGGCGCTCGCGGCGGCGGAGGCGGTGGCGGCGGACGCGGCGGATCGAAGTCCGAGCCGTGGATGCCATGGATGCCGTGGTCAGCGGCGGTCTACGACTACAACTCCAAGAACGAATCCAAGTACGACCCTGAAGGGTACTGTCTCCCGCCTGGTGGGCCTCGCATGATGGCGACGCCGTACCAGATGGAGATCATCCAGCAGCCAGAGCACAAGCGCATCGTGATGATCTTCGAAGGCGCGACGCACATCTGGCGCGAGATCTACATGGACGGTCGCGCGTTCCCCGAGGGCGATGCGCTCAATCCCACGTATCTCGGCTACTCAGTCGGTAAGTGGGACGGCGACACGCTCGTCGTCGAGAACAAGGGCTTCAACGAGAACACCTGGCTCGACTACTTCGGACATCCGCACACCGATCAGATGCACGTCATCGAGCGGTGGACGCGTCCGAACAAGGGGACGCTGCATTACGAAGCCACCGTCACTGACCCCGGCGCATATACGCGTCCCTTCACGATGGCGTGGGACACACCCTGGAGAGAGGACGGCGAGCTGCCTGAGTACATCTGCCAGGAGAACAACCGCTACCTGAATCGCCTCGAAGACGACCTCGGTCAGCCGATCTTTGGCCCGCGTCCACAGCCTGGACAGAAGCCGTCGAGCGGCACTCGCTAGGAGGAAGAGTGAGACGGTCACGGTTGCTTTACGTCTTCGCACTCTCACTCCTGCTCGTTGCACCAAGCGGCGTGTCGGCGCAATTCGGACATCCACTCAAAGGGCAGTGGAGCGGTCAATGGGGTCCTGCTGACAGCCCTAAGCGATTGCTTCTCGATCTGCACTGGGACGGCAAAGAGATCACGGGTGTCGTGAATCCGGGAGATGAGAATGCGACTGTAAAGGCGGTGACGTTCGACTACTCGAATCCTTCAGCGTGGAAGGTCAAGCTGACGGCCGAGGGCAAGGACAAGTCGGGCAAGCCGGTCGCGATCTCCGTGGACGGAACCCTCGAAAACATCGGCGCCTACAGCAAGCTGTTTCATGGCACCTGGACCGAAGCGGGCCAGAAGGGCGATTTCACGCTCACGCGCAATTAGTAGGCGGTAAGCAGTAGGCAGTATGCCGGGGCCGCGCTTCACGCGGCCTTTTTCGTTTTTGCCTACCGCCTACTGCCTACCGCCTACTACAGAGTTAAAATCCACAATTCATGGTCATCGACTGCCACGGGCACTACACCACTGCTCCGAAGGAACTTCAGACATTTCGCGATAGCCAGATTGCGGCGCTGAAGGATCGGTCGCTCGCGCCCGCGGGCGGCACGCTCGAGATCAGCGACGATCAACTGCGCGAGAGCGTTCAGCCTCAGCTCAAGTTTCAACAGGATCGCGGCACTGACGTCACGATCTTCTCGCCACGCGCGTCGGCGATGGCACACCACATCGGCGATGCACAGACCAGCCTCGACTGGTCGCGTCACTGCAACGATCTGATCCATCGCGTGTGCGGACTCTTCCCGGAGAACTTCGTCGGTGTGTGTCAGTTACCGCAGACGCCGAGCGATGTGCTCGCCAACTGCATCAGTGAACTCGAGCGCTGCGTCAACGAGCTTGGGTTCATCGGCTGCAATCTGAACCCCGATCCGTCAGGTGGACGATGGACGGCGCCGCCGCTCACCGATCGAAGCTGGTATCCGTTCTACGAGAAGCTCGTCGAGCTCGACGTGCCGGCGATGGTCCATGTGAGCGCGTCGTGCAACCCGAACTTTCATGCGACGGGCGCGCACTACATCAACGCCGACACCACCGCGTTCATGCAGTTCCTCACCGCGGATCTCTTCAAGGACTTCCCGACGCTGCGCATGATCATTCCGCACGGCGGCGGAGCAGTGCCGTACCACTGGGGACGGTATCGAGGTCTGGCGCAGGACATGAAGCGGCCACCGCTCCCGGATCTGATTCGCAACAACGTGTTCTTCGACACGTGCGTCTATCACCAGGCCGGCATCGATCTGCTGCTCAAGATTGTTCCCGCGGACAACATCCTCTTCGGCTCTGAAATGGTTGGCGCGGTGCGCGGTATCGACCCGGAGACCGGTCAGTACTTCGACGACACCAAGCGCTACGTCGATGCCGCCACGTTGCCCGAGGCGGACAAGCGGAAGATTTTCGAGAGCAATGCGAGGAAAGTCTATCCTCGGATAAGCAAGAAGCTCGTGACGTAGCCGTGCGAGGGAACGGACCGTGGACTGAAGACCGTGGACCGTGGACTGGAGATAGAGACTCGTGAAGCCAACCATCGTCAAGAACATCAAACGCGCTGACGCAGAAGTCATTCGCACGCTCGGTCAACTCGGCGTGGCAACCGTCCACGAAGCGCAAGGTCGGTCCGGGCTACTGCGTCCTTACATGCGCCCGATCTATCCGACGGCGAAGATGGCCGGGAGCGCACTGACGATCTCGTGTCAGGCGGGCGATAACCTGATGATCCATGCCGCCATCGAAGTGTGTCGCCCTGGCGATGTGCTCGTGGTGACGACAACTTCTGAATCGACCGATGGCATGTTCGGCGACTTGCTCGCCGTCTCCGCGCGCGCACATGGCGTTGTCGGTCTCCTCATCGACGCCGGCGTCCGCGATGTTGCCGATCTGACGACGATGGAGTTCCCGGTGTGGTCGAAAGCGATCTCGGCGCAGGGAACCGTGAAGGCCACCGCGGGGTCGGTCAATGTGCCCGTTGTCTGTGCCGGGGCGACGATTCAGCCGGGCGACGTGATCGTCGCCGACGTCGATGGCGTCGTCGTCGTGCCGCGAGATGCCGCAACCGAGGTAGCCCGTCTGGGTAACGAGCGAGTCGCGAAGGAAGAAAAGTCTCGCGAGCGCCTGCGCAAGGGAGAGCTCGGTCTGGACTTCTACGGCCTTCGCTCGAAGCTCACAGAACTGGGTGTCCAGTTCGTCGACGAAGGCTGATTTTCGGCGCTTTCCCGAGCAATCCCATCACTGCCCGGGCTTTCTTTCCCAGTATGGGACGGTCTGGCATCTCAGTTGACTTCCGTCCTTCCGAGGCATAGATTGCGGCAGCACGACGCCCCCTGAATGGGGGGGAAGTGTGGGTTCCAGGCTCGGGATCGCGTGGAACAACTCTAGGAGAACGCCAGACATGTATAGAGCAGTGAAGTGTTTCCTCGGGGTGGCAGCGTTCACGTTGCTGTCGACCTCCGCGTTCGCCCAAGGCACCCTGACAGGTACTGTTCGCGATGCGTCCGGTGCTGTGTTGCCAGGTGTGACGGTCGAGGCTGCGAGCCCGGCGTTGATTGAAAAGGTCCGCTCGGTGGTCACCGACGGCACCGGCCAGTACCGCGTCATCGATCTGAATCCGGGCACGTACTCGCTGACGTTCGCGCTTCCTGGTTTCAGCACGGTCAAGCGCGAAGGCATCGAGATCACCGGCACCGCCGTGCTGACGATCCCGATCGAGATGCGCGTGGGCGCGCTGGAGGAAACGATCACCGTGACCGGTGAGACGCCGGTCGTCGACGTGCAGAGCACGAAGCGTGAAACCGTGCTCAGCCAGGAGGTCATTTCCGCGATCCCGGCCACGCGCGCGGTCGGCTCGCTGCTCAACGCCACTCCCGGGCTGACCGTCGACGGCAACGGCCTCGCGGCGACGCCGACGATGACGTTCTTCAGCGCGCGCGGCGGTCAGACCAACGAAGGCCGTATGGCCGTGAACGGCATGACGGTCGCGGCGGCGTTCAACGGCGGCGGCGTGTCGTCGTACATCCTCGACTCGGTGAACGTCGACGAGGTGGCGGTCGTCGTGTCCGGCGGACTCGGCGAATCGGACATCGGCGGTCCGACGATGAACCTCGTGCCGAGCTCCGGCGGCAACGCGTTCCGCGGCCAGGGATTCATCAACAATGCCGGCGAGTGGTCCAAGGGCAGCAATCTCGACGACAGCCTGCGCGCGGTCGGCATCGTGGATCCGCCCGGCATCATCGGCGCCTACGACGCCAGCGTGTCGTACGGCGGCCCGATCAAGCGCGACCGGCTGTGGTTCTTCGGCAGCTATCGCAAGCTGGATACCTCCACGACCGTCGAGGGCATCGTTGCCAACGCCAATGCCTACAACGCCTCGAGCTGGCGGTGGGCGCCGGACGACAGCCTCGCCGCGAGGCAGTTGCAGGGACGGACGATGTACATCGGCCGCCTGACGGCGCAGGCTACGCAGAAGAACCGCTTCACCTTCGGCCACGAATATCAGCTTCGCTGCGAGGGCGCCCCGCTCAAGGTGGAAACCGATGGCTGCCACTCCCGTAGCGCCAGACTGGATTCCCGGAACCAACGCGACCACCTCGCCCGAGGCCGGGACCAACTACTTCGATTTCCCGTACTACCTGACGCAGGGAACCTGGTCGGCGCCGATGACGAACAAGCTGCTGCTCGAGGCCGGCTTTTCGCGCTTCTCGTACTACCATGCGGGCGGCCCGGGCCAGTTGCCGCCGGACGGGATCTTCGACCTGATCTCGGTGACGGAGCAGTCGACGGCGATCGATCCGGCTACCGGCATCCGCTATTCACCGCGCGCGAACTATGGGTACCGCGCGGTCCCGACCTACAACGACAACTACGGCAACCCGAACAACTGGCGCGCCTCGGCGTCGTACGTGACCGGCGCGCACAACATGAAGGTCGGTTATCAGGGAAGCTGGCTCATTGCCAAGTCGAAGGTCGTGACACCCGAGTCGCTCGTGCAGTATCGGTTCAACCTCGGAGCACCGAATGCGTACTCGTTCCGCCTGCCGGACTGGCAAACGACCGATAACACGAAGGTCGCCGCCCTCTACGTGCAGGACACGTGGACCAGGGGACGGCTGACGCTCGCCGGCGCGCTCCGCTACGATCGCGCGTGGAGCTACAGCCCGGAGGACGGCAACGGTACAACGAAGACGTCCATCTTCAATTCCGCGGCCGTCACGTACCCGCAGTCACCGGGCGTGAACGCCTACAACGACCTCACCCCGCGTATCGGTGTCGCGTACGACATCTTCGGCAACGGCAGGACGGCCATCAAGTTCAACTTCGGCCACTACCTCGACGCCGCCACGAACGACAGCATCTACACGCAGAACAACCCGGCGAACAAGGCTGTGCGCCAGGTGCTGAACCGTTCCTGGACAGACAACGATCGCGACTACGTGATCGATTGTGACTTGACGAACTTCGGCGACGCAGAGGCCGGCGACAGGATCGGTGGACAACTGCGGCGCGCTGTCGGGCGACGACTTGAATTTCGGCCGGGAGGGGACGAGCTTCGCGCAGGTCGACCCGAAGCTGCTTGGCGGCTGGGGTGCGCGGCAGAGCGACTGGCAGTGGGGCATCAACGTGCAGCACGAGCTGGTGCGGCGGGTCTCGCTCGAGGTCGGCTACAACCGGCGGTGGTGGACGGGACCGAGCGCGTCCGATGGTTTCGTCACCGACGATCTCTCCCGTGCTCCGGGCGACTACGAGGCGTTCACGCTCATCGCTCCGAGCGACCCGCGCCTCCCGGGCGGCGGCGGCTACCCGATGACGTTCTACACCCAGACGGTGGCCGCGGGCCCGCGTGCGGCGCAGAACTTCACCACGCGCGAGGACAACTACGGCAACCTGACGGAGTACTGGCACGGTGTCGACTGGACGGTCAATGCGCGTCTCCGCGACGGGCTGTTCCTCCAGTTCGGCGCGGGCACTGGCCGCAAGATCATCGATCGGTGCGACTCGATCACCAAGGTCGACCAGCCGACGATTCCGACGAACGCCGTCACTGCGCCGGGGTTGCAGCAGGCGACAGCCTGCTACAGCGAGGAGCCGTGGCAGACGAACCTGCGGGGTTTGGCGAGCTACACGCTGCCGAAGATCGACGTCCGGGTCAGCGGAACGTTCCGCTCGCAAACACCCGATTCGCGTCTAGCGACCTGGGTCGTGCCGAACACTCTCATCCAGGCGTCGCTCGGCCGTCTGCCGTTCGGCCAGCTGGCCAACGACACGACGAGCGTCGCGCTGCTCGACCTCGACGAGCGCCGCCTGTATGCCGACAATCGGCGCTCCCAGGTCGATCTGCGCGTTGCCAAGTTGTTTCGCTTTGGCGCCAGACGCCTCGATGCCGGCTTCGACGTGGGCAATCTGTTCAACACCAACTACGCCACGGTGTACGACAACACATACCAGTACACCGTCAACAACACTGCGCAGGGCGGGACGTGGAACAACCCGACGAGCGTCGTCGGCGCACGGTTCCTCCGCTGGAATCTCACGGTCGACTTCTAGCTCGACACCAGGGAGCCGGCTCGATGAAGAGCCGGCTCTCGGTCTTCAGTCCTCGGTCCTCAGTCCACGGTCGTCGCCGTCGCACAGTCGCACGAGCCGAACCTGAACCTGGAACCCCGAATCCCGAACCCCGAATCCCGAACCCCGAATCCCGAATCCCGAATCCCGGGCCCCGCATCCCGGACTATAATTCCCACCAATTTCGATTCGGCTCGTGCCGAAAGGAGTATCCATGTCCTCTCGTGTGCTCATACCTGCTCTTGCCGCGTTTGCATTGCTTGGTGCTGCCTGTGGCGGTTCGCCCGAGTCCAAGGCTGAAGCGCCCGCTGGTGCGCCGGCAGCTGCGCCCGCCGAAGATCACAGCGCACACGCCGGCGGAGGAAGAGTGTTCTTCACGGAGCCGACCAATGGAGCAACCGTGAAAAGCCCCGTTCACCTCGTGTTCGGCAGCGAGATGTTCACGATTGCAGCTGTCCCGCCTGGCGAAGTCACGAGCGTGCGGGCGAACACCGGGCACTTCCACCTGGGCGTGGACACTGATTGCCTGCCGGCCGGCTCGGTGATTCCGAAGGCGAATCCGTGGGTGCACTTCGGCGACGGCAAGAACACGATCGACATGCAGCTCACGCCCGGCATGCACAAGCTCGTTGTTCAGGCCGGTGACGACAAGCACGCGACGATGACCGGACTGTGCGAGACGATCACGGTCAACGTCCAGGGTGAATAGACCATCGTTGACTTGAGGATTGGTGATTATTGATTCGTTGTTGATTGCTGATTGACGATTTCTGATTTGACGCTGATTCCAGCAACCAATCAACAATCAACAATCTGCCAATCAACAACGATTCGACAATCACAGATCGCCAAATCAACAATGATTTAGAGACTTCCGAGAAAACCCATCAGGGCTGATGTGAACGCGTCGGCCTGCTCGACGTTGCTCAGATGCGCGGCGTCGAGCGTGAGTAGCTTCGATCCGCTGATGCGCCCGTGAATGAACGCGAGCGCCTCTGGCGGCGTCGGCACATCCGTATGGCCCGCGATCACGAGAACGGGGCAGCTGATCGTGGCGATCGCCTCCCGCAGATCCTCGTCGCGCAACGCCGCACAGCATCCCAGGTATCCGGTCGCCGGGCACGTCTCGACCATCGTCTTGAAGCGCGCCACGATGTCCGGGTGCCGTTGATGGAAGTCCGGCGAGAACCACATCTGCATTGCGACTTCCGCGACTCCTCTCATCCCCTGTTGCTGTACGAGTGCGATCCGATCGGTCCACGACTGCACAGAGCCGATCCGCGCGGCTGTGTTCGCGAGCACGAGGCTGGAGACGCGATCGGCGGCGTGAACGCCCAGCCACATCGCCGTCAGCCCGCCGAGTGAGATGCCGCAGATGTGCGCCTGCTTCACGTCCTCGGCGTCGAGGATGGCGAGCGCATCGCGTGCGAGTTGTTCGATGGAGTAGTTGCCGGCGGGCACCGACGACGACCCGTGCCCGCGCGCGTCGTAGCGGATGACGCGATATGTGCCGACGAGCGCGGGGATCTGTGCCGACCACAGGTCCCGTGTCGTGCCGATTGAGTTGATGAAGAGAAGAGTGGGCCGCCCGAGCGGCCCGTCGACCGAGTAGCTGATGCGGGCGCTCGCGCTTTCGATCTCGCTCACAGTCAACTCCCAACGCCCAAACTCCAACTCCCAAGATCCAAACCTGCCGTTTGGAAGTTGGGAGTTGGGAATTGGGATTTGATCAGTGCTTGCTTGTTGCGGAGGCCATCGCTGCCTGGCCGCGCGCGTGGCTGGTGGAGAAGATCACGTGCAGCGACATCAGCGCCTGCAACGGGTGCGCTCCTGCCTCCGCCAGCGGGCCGACGTGGTCGCTGACCTTGCCGCCCTTGCCGACGTTGATCAGTTCCTTTGCGGCCTCGCGCTGTTTGCCCTTCAGGCCGTACTCGTCAGCGACTGTCTCGAAGTCGTTGATGATGCGGTGACGCAGATCCGCGCTGTGACGCGACTCGAACATCAACTTGTTCAGCCCGTAGGCTTCCGACGGCGGATGCTTGTAGAACCGGAAGCCCTGGTTCTCGAACTTGAAGCCGCCGAACTGATCCGCCACCTGCATGCGCTCCTTCGTGCGCGCGCGCTGCGGCAGGAAGCGCATCATGCAGAGCCCGTGGTGCCAGGTCGGGATGTAGTCGATCAGCTCGCCTTCCAGCGTGCCAATCGCACCAAACATCACGGCCCAGTTGAGCATCTCTGTGTTGCCGACTTCGTCGAGCTGCGTGCCGGTCATGTCGAGCAGCGCGTCGGTATTGCCCATCTCGAACTGCGAGACGAGCCAGCGATCGAAGTCGAACTCCGGCGTGAGGTACTTGGTCGTGCCCGGGAAGTGCGACATGCCGCCGCTGGCGATGATCGCCACGCGTTCCTTCCGTCCCTTCACGATCTCGGCGATCGCCTTGCCGAGGGCGGCGCACCGCCTGGGAGTTGGCAGCGGCGGAACGTACGTGTTCGTGAAGAAGGGGACTACCGGAATCGGCCGTTTGCCGATCACGTACTCGAACGGGATCGAGAACGCGTGACCGAGCTCGGCGTCCTCCGAGTAGGCCATGTCGAAGTTGTAGTTCGTGACCAGCTTGTTGAGGATGTCCTCGGCTAGTTCGCGATGGATCGGCAGGTTGTGCTCGCGTCCGGCGAACTTCGCGACCGCGCGGTCTCCCGCTACGATGGCGAACGACGGCACGCAGCTCACCGAGAACGTCTCAACGTGGTCGGCGCCGAAGAACAGGATGGCATCCGGCTTGGTCTCGTCGAGAACCTTGCCGAGCTCGTTCATCGCCGCGCCGGCCTGTGCGAGTTGATTCGGATCTTCATCCGGTGGCCGCGTGAACATGTACGGCGTATGGCACGTGCCTACTGCTGCAACGATCTCGCCCATCTGAAAGCTCCTCTTAAGTCCTCAGTCCTCAGTCCTTGAATTCTACCCATTCATCGCCCGGTCGATCCCGTCCAGCAGAGCCATGGTTTTCACGCAGCTCGCGGCGCTCGACTCGGGTTCGCGGCCCTCGCGGATCGCGCTGACGAATTCGACATCCTGCCGATCGAAGGCGGCAACGCCGTCGAGTTGCACATCCTTGCCTTCGCTGTCGATCATCGAGTCCCGGTAGACCTTGTAGGTCTCTTCTTCACCGATGTAGCGGTAGAAGCCGCCGAAGGGACCCTTGTTGTTGAACGACATCGCCAGGCTGAAGAGGGGCCCCTTCTTCGACTTCATGGCCACGGTCATGTCCATCGGAATCTGCAGCGCAGCGTGGTCGGGCCCCTTCTGACCCCACACCTGCCAGTTGGGCTCGTCGAGAATCCAGTGCGCTAAATCGACGGAGTGGCAACCGTGATGCCAGAGCAGGTTGTCGACCCAGGAACGCGGCTGGCCGTGCATGTTGAGATTCGTGCGGCGGAAAAAATAGGTCTCGACCACCATGTGGTGCAGATGAAATGTGCCGTCCTCGATGCGCTTGCGAATTTCACGATGCGGGCTCGAAAAGCGGCGCGTGTGCGTCACCATGCACACTTTTCCGGCCGATTTCGACGCGTCCAGCATCAGCTGTGAGTCCTTGAGTGAGAGCGCCATCGGGATCTCGACCTGGACATGCTTGCCCATCGAGAGCGCGAGGGTGGTCTGGTCAGCGTGCTGATCCGAGGGTGTGGTCAGGATGACGGCGTCAACGCCGGGACGATCGATGCAGGCTTTGAGGTCGGTCGAGGCGTACGGAATATTCCACTTCGTCGCGAATTCCTTCACGCCGTCTTCAGTGCGGCCGACAACCGACACGATCTGCACATCGTTGATCTTCGCGAGGGCTTTTACGTGGATCTCGCCCATTGCCCCGGTGCCCGCCAGACAGATCTTCATTCCACCTCCTCAGCTTCGCCAATCACTCAATCTTTGATTTCATGATCTTTGATTGGTGATTCGTTTTCGATTGGGGATTGGTGATTGTTGATTTCGTTCCGGGTTCCGCGCGCGGCCCGAATCATCAATAATCACCAATCTCCAATCAACAACGAATCGATAATCAAAGATCGCCAAATCGACAATTCGAGAGATTACCACTAGCTCCAATACAGCTTGGTGGGATTGTCCACCAACAGGCGGCGCTGAAGCTCCGTAGTGGTCGCGATGTGCGGGACGTAATCAACCAGCAGCCCATCATCTGGCATGTGGTTCTTGAGATTGGGATGCGGCCAATCCGTGCCCCAGAGCACGCGATCGGGAAACGTCTCGACGAGGCGACGCGCGAAGGGGACGACGTCGCGATAGGCGTTCTTCTCGCCATGAATGGCAGGCGGACCGGTCACCGTGAGCCGCTCAGGGCAGCTGACTTTCGACCAGATGTTCTGATGCTCGCGCATCATCCGCACGAACAGCTCGAACTCGGGGCCGTCGACCGGCTTGGTCACATCGGGCCGGCCCATGTGATCGACGACGACGGTCGTTGGGAGAGTGGTGAAGAACTCCCAGAGCTCCGGAAGGTCGGCGGCCTCGAAGTAGATGACGACGTGCCAGCCGAGGGGCGCGATGCGGTGCGCGATCTCGGTGAGGACGTCGCGTGGCGTGAAGTCCACGAGGCGCTTGACGAAGTTGAAGCGCGTGCCGCGAATGCCGGCGTCGTGCATCGCCTGTCAGCTCGGTGTCGGTGACGTCGCGGTTCACCGTCGCGATGCCGCGAGCGCGGTTGTTCGACGCGAGAAGCGCATCGACGAGCGCGCGATTGTCAGTGCCGTGACACGTCGCCTGGACGATCACGTTCTTGTCGAAACCCAGTCGGTCCCGCAGCGCGAAGAGCTGCTCTTTCGACGCATCGCACGGCGTGTACTTGCGTTCGGGCGCGTACGGGAACCGGTTGCCTGGCCCGAATACGTGGCAGTGCGCGTCAACGGCCCCGGCTGGGACCTTGAACGATGGAATGGACGGATTGGGATGAAAGGCTAACCATCCGGGCGTGACTTCGAACGTCATTCGATCAACTCCCAACTTCCAATCACCAACTCCCAATCTCCTCGGTGTCGATTTCCTGTTGCACCGTCGGGTTGTAGCGCGCACCCGACACCGTTGACGGGTTGATCAGCCTCGTTCAGTTTCGCCATCGCTGCAGGAGAGAGTCGCACCTGTTCAGCACGGGCGTTCTCTTCGAGGTGATCGAGTCGCGTCGTGCCGGGGATTGGAATGATGTGGTGGCCCTGCGCCAGAACCCATGCGAGCGCCGCTTGCGCCATCGTGCAACCAGCATCGCGGGCGACTGCCGACAGCCCTTCGAGCAGCGACAGGTTTCTCGTGAAGTGCTCGCCCTGAAAGCGAGGCATCGCCAGGCGGATGTCCTTCGGTGGAAACGTGGACACGTCGCGAATCTCGCCTCCGAAGAACCCTCGCGCGATCGGGCTGAACGCGACGAACGCGATGCCGAGCTCGCGGCAGGTGTCGAGGACCGCGACTTCGGCGTTGCGGGTCCAGAGCGAGTACTCCGTTTGAAGCGCGGTGATCGGGTGGACGGCGTGAGCCTTGCGCAGCGTCGTGGCCGACACCTCCGAGAGACCGATCGCCTTCACCTTGCCTGCTTTCACCAGGTCTGCGAGTGCGCCTGCGCTTTCCTCAATCGGCAGGCGTTTGTCCCAGCGGTGAAGGTAATAGAGATCGATCACGTCGGTCTTCAGGCGCTGGAGGCTCTCGTCGCAGTTCCTTTTGATCATCTCAGGGCGGCCGTCGATCTCTCGCTGACCCTGGGCGTTGCGGAACATGCCGCCCTTGGTCACGAGGATGAACTCACGACGCCGGCCGCTGAGCACGTTGCCGATCAACGTCTCGTTCGCACCAAAGCCATACAAAGCCGCCGAATCGATGTGCGTGTAGCCGAGGTCGAGAGCCTTCAGGAGGACTGCGGCAGCTGTCTTCTCATCTGGCGGGATCCCGTAGGCGTGCGACAAACACATGCCGCCTAACCCGATGGCAGATGACTCGAAAGGACCAAGCGTGCGTGTGTGCATCGGAGCTGGTTGGTGGTTAGTGGTTGGTGGTTCGTGTTTGGGAGTTGGGAGTTGGTGGTTGGGAGTTAACTAGAGAGGTTTCCCGGCAGTCGGCGAACCATTGAGCCACGCGGCTCCCTCTGTATAGAGCGTCTGGACGGCCGCCCCGCGGAGACCGGGAAGGTTGTCCTTGATCGTGAACCCGTTCTTCGATTGCAGATATGCAAGGTGACGATAACCCTCGGGGAAGCGCGCAAGGTGTGCGGCGTCGAGTGTCAGCTGCGCGGCGGGGTCCACCGGATCCATTCGATCCTTCTCGTAAATCGGTTGCCGGCGCACGATCGCCCAGTGCCCGCGCTTCTCGAGGAAGTCATAGAAGCGGCCCGTACAGACGACGTCCACGACGACATCGTCGACCGTCGCACGCTGGTTGATCGTCATCTTCGTCTGAGAGATTGCCCGATATCCTGCGACTTCGCAGGTGAATCCTCCGAGGAAATGCAGGATGCTCACACCCCGCTCGAATCCTTCACGGCTCACCTCGATGAACTTGCGTGCCGGCCCCTGAAACCACGTCGCCGTCATCCAGCCATCGTCGTGCCACACCGTGGCGAAGCGATCCCAGTCGCCCGCGTCGCGCCAGAGCACCCAGTTCTCGATGACCTCGCGGATGGCGGATTTCTCGTCGCTGATGAGTGGCTGCCGAATCATTGGACATCTCTGATTCGATTGCGCAGGATTCCGATGCCTTCGACTTCCGTTTCGAGCACATCGCCGTTAGCAAGAAACTCCTGAGGGGTGCGTCCCATCCCGACGCCTTCGGGTGTCCCGGTCGCGATGATGTCTCCCGCTTCCAGCGTGAGTCCCTTCGAAAGCCATTCGATGATCAGATCGACGGCGAAGATCATCTTGGCCGTGCTCGCATCCTGCTTCGTGACACCATTCACGCGCAGCTGCAGCTGCTTTGTCTGTGGGTCGCCGAATTCGTCGGCAGTGACGACGAGCGGACCCATCGGGCAGAAGCCGTCCAGGCTCTTTCCCTTGAACCACTGCATGTGCTGCTGTTGCAGATCGCGTGCGCTGACGTCGTTGATGACCGTGTAGCCGAAGATGTGACTCAGCGCGTCGCTCTTCGGGATGTTACGCCCCGTCTTGCCGATGATCGCGCCGAGTTCCACCTCCCAGTCCACCTGCTGCGTGACGGCGCGGTCAACGACGATGTCGTCGAATGGCCCGGTCACCGTGGTCGGCGCCTTCGTGAAGATCACCGGGATGGTGGGGATCTTCACTTCCTGTCCCCGTGCGCGTGCCGCTTCCTCTGCGTGCGCGACGTAGTTACGTCCCAGGCAGAACACGTTCTTCGTCGGCCGTGGAATCGGCGCGTGCCAGCGAATCTCGGCGATCGGATGTCCGATTGCGGCCGGCGCGCGATCGACGAGATCGCGCATACGACGCCACGCGTCCGGTCCTTGTTGAATCAGATCGAGCAGGCTCGATGGCGGACGCCAATCACCGGCGGGAAGCATCGCGGTGTCGATGACACGATCTCCGCGGACGACACCAAGACGAGGAACGACATCGGACGCGAGTGAGAACGTGGCGTATTTCATGAAGTTTGGAGAGAAAAGTGGAATGTCAGAGTGTTGACATTGACGCTACGGCGAGTATACTCCGGCCACTTCTGAAGCCCGTCCGCTCCAGGTACGAGCGGACGAACGCAAACGCGCCCCGCAGGCGCCTTCCGCTCCATGAGAGAGCGATACCGAGCCCTAGAAGGAGGAGGAACCGGGATGAGGCAGGCACTTCGTCACGTGATCGGTGGAGTGTGTGTCGTGCTCTTGACTGCAGGTCTCGCGTGGGCGCAAGCCGGCGCGACCGCGCAGATCAATGGAACTGTACGAGATACAAGCGGAGCCGTCCTACCGGGCGTCGACGTGACCGTGACGCAGACCGATACCAACTTCACGCGGTCCGCCGTGACCGATGCTGAAGGCAACTATCTCTTTTCCAACCTGCCGCTCGGACCGTACCGGCTGCAGGCGAGCCTCTCCGGATTCCGCACGTTCCAACGCACCGGAATCGTGCTGCAGGTAAATGCCAATCCAACCATCGTGGTCGAGATGGCCGTCGGCGAGATCGCAGAGACGGTGTCGGTCGAGGCGGCGACACCACTGGTCGAGACGCGCAGTCCCTCCGTCGGTCAGGTCATCGAGAACGATCGAATCGAGGAACTGCCGCTCAATGGTCGCAATGCCACGGACCTGATTGTGTTGGCCGGGGCGGCAGTGCCGCAGCCAGCGCTGAACTCGACGAGCCGCAGTATGCCTGGCGGGCAGGCGTTTGCGGTCGCCGGAGGGCAGGCCTTCGGCGTGGCGTATCTCCTCGACGGCGCCACGCACAACAATCCGTACGACAACCTGAACCTACCGCTGCCGTTTCCGGACGCACTGCAGGAATTCAAGCTCGAGACGAGCACGACGAACGCCAACAATGGCATGCACTCCGGTGCCTCGGTCAACGTCGTGACCAAAGCGGGCACGAACCTCCTCCACGGCGACCTCTTCGAGTTCGTGCGCAATCATCGGTTCAACGCCACCAATCCCTTCAACGCAATCGACCCGGTCACCGGTAAGCGACAGGGCGATGGCCTGAGCCGCAACCAGTACGGCGGCACTCTCAGCGGTCCCGTTGTGACCGATCGCGTCTTCTTCTTCGGCGCGTTCCAGGGCACGCGACTGCGCGAAACCCCAGCGGACCTGTTCGCCTTCGTGCCGACAGCCGCAATGCTCGCCGGCGACTTCACGCAATATGCCTCGGCCCAGTGCAACGCGACCGGCGCCGTGAACCTGCGAGGCCCCTTCGTCGGGAATCGCCTCCCCGCCGCGTCGTTCAGCCCCGCCGCGCTGAAGCTGACCTCGCATCTGCCTACGACCACCGACCCGTGCGGCAAGGTGACTTACAGCCGCAGCCGCCCGCAGGACGAGGCGCAGTACATCGGGAAGGTGGACATGCAGCTCAGCCCGAACCACTCGCTGTTCGGCCGCTACATGCTCACCACGGTGAAATGGACGCCGCCGCTCCAGTTGCAGCCCGAGAACACGCTCGTATCGAGCCAGGGCGGCCGCGACAACAAGGCGCACTCATTCACCGTCGGCGACACGATGGTGCTGAGCAATGCGACCGTCAACGCCCTTCGCCTGGCGGTGAACTACACCGACGTCCATCGCACCCACGAACCACTAGGATTCGACGCGCCCGATCTCGGCATCAAGACCTACACCTACATCGAGGACTACCTCCTCGTCAGCGTGAACAACGGTGGTTTTCAGCTCGGGGGCGGGACCGAGAGCGAAGCGCGCTTCAAGACGCCGTCGTTCAACATCAGCGACGACGTGACGACGATCCGGGGCAATCACCAGTACGGCTTTGGTGGCAACGTCGCGTACTGGACGTCGCTCTCGCAGGCCAACGTTCGCTCGCCAGGGCAGTTCACCTTCGACGGATCGATCACCGGACTTCCTCTTGCTGACTTTCTCAGCGGCAGACTGCAGTCGCTCATCCAGGCGACGCCGAACTCGCTCGACATGAAGCAGTTGTATCTCGGCTTCTACGCACAGGACACGTGGAAGCTGTCGCCGAAGACGACGCTCAACTACGGTCTGCGGTGGGAGCCAGGACTCGCCCAGCAGATCCGCAACGGCGCGATCTACAACTTCAGCGTCGATCGCTTCAACAACAACATCAAGACGACGCAGTATGCCAATGCACCGCCTGGATTCCTCTATCCCGGTGATGATGGCTTCGAGAACGGCAACGCGGGCATGAAGAACAACCTCCTGCAGTTCTCTCCGCGCGTCGGTTTCGCGTGGGATCCGGCCGGTGACGGCCGCATGTCGATTCGCACGGGCTATTCACTCGCGTACGACTTCGTCAACGCGCAGTTCCACCTGAATACCTCGGTCGCACCGCCGTTCAACGCCGAGGCTCGCGTCACGAACCCGGTTGGTGGCTTCGACGATCCCTGGCGCGGCACGGGCAACGAAAACTTCTTCCCGTTCACGACCGGACCGAACTCGGTGTTCCCATTGACCGGGCCGTACATCTCGATCCCGCCCGACATCAAGCCGCCGCGGCAACAGTCGTGGAACCTGAGCGTGCAGCGGCAGATCGGCAACGACCTCGCCGTGTCGGCGACCTACATCGGCACGTACTCCGATCGACTGTGGAACGTGCGTTCGCTCAACCCCGGCGTCTACATTCCAGGATCGTGCACGTTGCAGACCGCCACCGGGCCGCAGTTCTTCCCGGTGTGCTCGGTCAACACGAATCTCGATCAGCGCCGCCTGTTGACGATGGCGGATTACCCGGACGGGAAGTATCTGGGTTCGACCGACGAGCACACCGCGTTGGGCACGCAGAAGTACAACGGAATCCTGCTGAGCGTTCAGCGACGCCTGATCAGCGGGTTCTCCGTGGCCGGCAACTACACGTTTTCGAAGTGCACCGGTCATCCGACGCAGGGAGGCACCACGCCCAACGTCAACTCCGGCTACGTGGATCCGAACAATATCGACTACGACTACGGTGCGTGCGACTCGGATCGCCGTCACCTCTTCAACCTGACCGCGAGCGCCGAAACGCCGCGGTTCGACAATGACTTCGCGCGAGCGCTGGCATCGGACTGGCGCCTCTCGGGGATTTTCCGCGCCTATTCAGGGTCGCCGCAGTCAGTGACCGTGACGGGTGACCCCGCCCGCACCGGCATCGGCGGTCAGCGAGCGGACCAGATCCTCGACGACCCCTATGGCGACGGCACGCTGGACAACTATTACAATCGCGCGGCATTCGCCTCGCCGGCTGTGGGCACGCTCGGCACGATGGAGCGAAACTCGGTGTACGGCCCGGGCCAGCACTTCCTCGACCTGTCGCTCGTCAAGTCGTTCCGTTTCAATGGCAGCCACCGGATCGAGGCGCGCATCGAGTCGTTCAACGCGCTGAACTGGTTCCAGTGGAACAACCCGCAGAACAATTTCAACAACGTGCAGTTCGGCCAGATCACGTCAGCCGGCGATCCGCGCATTATGCAGTTCGCGATCAAGTATCAGTTCTAGCTTCTCGCTGGTGCGATCGCGCTGACGCTGGTCGGTGCGATCGCACTTCGATTGTCGGTGCGATCCCTCTCACGTTCGTCGGTGCGATCTCTGATTCTCGTCGGTGCGACGCTCCTTCGCTGGTCGGTGCGATCCCTCTATTCTCGTCGGTGCGACTCCCTTACGCTTGTCGGTGCGATCATCTGATGCTTGTCGGTGCGATCTGATGCTCGTCGGTGCCACGCTCGTCGAGGCGTCGCGATTGTCGGTGCGAGTCCGCGCACTCACTGTCGGTCCGACCCGTCTGATCGCTTGTCGCGATCTCTGAGACGCTCGTCGAGTGCGAGTTTCGGACGCTGGTCGATGCGAATCTGATTCTCGCTGCGCGCCGTGCTAGCACGTCGTGCACTACTCTCGAGCTGATCTGTCTGGAAACTCGCCGAGGCGATATCGGATCAAACGTGTTCGAGCTCACCGCCAAGCCCTTGTTCGCCGAAGACTTACAAGGCGAAGCGGCATGGCTAAGCATGCTGCCAATTCAGTCTGTCGAAATATCGCGGAGAGGCTTTGGATGTGAGACTCAACGCCGAGTTCGCGCGGTTCCTCGCAAATCTCCCGGCGATCGCTGCAACGAGGTGCACGACGTGCTGCACGGCGCGCAGTTGAAGGCTTACGTGCACGGCCTCCGAACTCGCGCGCAATCAGGAGTCTCTCGAATCGAATCTATCCAGCGTTCAGCCGACTGCGCAGCCTGGTCCGATACTCGCGCTGCGGAGTTCGACTCGAGCACCGACGCAGCGATCAGTCGCACCGACAAGGATCCGACGATCGCACCGACGAGGATCAGCGTCGCACCGACAAGAATCACGGTCGCACCGACAAGGATCAGTGATCGCACCGACAAGGATCAGGATCGCACCGACAAGCGTCAGGATCGCACCGACAAGCGTCAGAAGGGGTCGCACCGACAAGAGTCACGGTCGCACGTGTGCTCAATGTGCGATCGGAGCGGACCGTTGCGCAGTCGCCTGATCTGGCAGCTTGATCGTGAACGACAGGGCGATGATCGTCAGCGTCGAGATCAGCGCCGGGACGGCCGCGGCGAGGAACAGTTCTCGCGGACCCCAGTTCAGCCCGAGCAGCGTCCCCCCGAGGTAAGGTCCGACGATCGCGCCGGTGCGGCCGATGCCGAGGCCCCAGCCCACGCCCGTCGAGCGCAGGTACGTCGGATAGTACGTGGCTGAGAGCGCGTTGATGCCAGGCTGGCCGCCGATGATGGCCCACCCCGCCACAAAGACGATCACGTTGAGCAGGGCCAGAGAGATGCCGGGTTGTCCAATCAGCGCGATACTCGCGGTCGCCACGGCAAAGGTGGCCGTCAGCATCGGAATGAACCCGCCTCGCGCGATGAGCCAGGCGAGGCCGAACGTTCCGATCGTGCCGCCCACCTGAAGCACCGTGCCCACCAGCACTGCGGTCTGCGTCGTGTATCCCATCCCGGTCACCACGGTGGGCAGCCAGTTCGAGAGCGAATACAGGACAAGCAGATTCATGAAGTTCACGGTCCAGATCAGGACGGTGACGATGCCGCGCCCGTCGCGGAACAGGTGTACGGCCGGTACGCCCGTTCGACCCTCCTCGTTGGCGACAAACTGCGTGGACGCATCGACGCGAATCGTCGGGTCGAGCTGTCTGAGCCAGCGCGCCAGCGTCGCGCGCCCGCGCCCGCTGACGGCGAGGAACTGGAGCGACTCAGGGAGGCCCCAGATCATCGCCAGTGCAATCACCAACGGAATAGCGCCGCCAAAGATGAACACCGACTGCCAGCCGAAAGCCGGGATCATCCAAGCCGCGACGAATCCGCCGAGCGCGGCGCCCACGGTGAAGCCGACGGTGATGCACATCATGAGCGTCACGCGACTGCGCTTCGGACTGAACTCGCCAATGAGTGCCGTCGCGTTCGGCATGATGCAGCCCATGCCGATCCCGGCGATGAACCGTAGCCAGAGCAATTGGGGCACGTTCTCGGCATATGCCGTGGCGATGGCCATGGCAGAGAAGAAGAGTGTGGCGCCGATGAGGACCGGCCGGCGGCCAATCTTGTCGGCCACCATGCTGAAGACGAGCGATCCGAGCAGTACGCCGAAGTTGGCGGCCGCAAACACACCGCCGAGTTGCGCGCGCGGGATTCCCCAGTCTTCGACGATCGCCGGGGCGACGTAGCCCATGGCCTGGACGTCGAAGCCGTCCATGATCAGGCAGATCATGCAGAGGAGGAAGACCCGTATC
This sequence comes from uncultured Acidobacteriota bacterium, assembly GCA_963818645.1. GTDB lineage: Bacteria > Acidobacteriota > Vicinamibacteria > Vicinamibacterales > UBA2999 > Gp6-AA40. Next base: position 66,873 of record CAWFTF010000008.1, read on the forward strand.
TGCAGCGGTCCGATCGTGCTGTTCTCGAGCAACTCTCCGATGTTGATCTTGCTGACCGCTTGGCCCGGCATGCTCATCAAAAACTCCTAAACGAAACGTGCCATATCAGACTTTGATAACGGCGACCCGCGAAGTATACTCGCGAGCCAATCGTAACGACCGCTGGCTCAGAAGTTTCGCGCGCTGCGCCGCGCCTTCTGCTTCAGCGAGGACACCCATGACCCACACCGCACACATTGGGAGAATCGGCGCGCTGATCCTGGCCGTCCTTACCACCGGTGCGCCTGCGTTCGCGCAGATCGATCTCTCGGGCGAATGGTCGGTCGTGCGCGCCGAGGACAACGTCGGCAATACCGAACTGGGTGACTGGGTCGGCATACCGATGAATGACGCGTCGAGACGTCGCTCGACGGCGTGGGACGCGTCGATTCAGACGCTTCCCGAATGGCAGTGCCGTCCTCATGGCAGCGCCTATATCTCACGCGGTCCCTCTGCACTGAAGATCTGGCAGGACGTCGATCCGGTGTCGCGCGAGACGACCGCGTGGCACCTTGAATGGCTGCGATCGGTGGACCGCCCGATCTACATGGATGGCCGGCCGCATCCTTCACCCAACGCTGCTCACACCTGGGCGGGATTCTCGACGGGCGAGTGGGTGGGCGACATGTTACGCGTGCGCGTCACTCATCTCAAAGAGGAGTATCTGAAGCGCAACGGTGTCTGGCACAGCGACAAGATCGAGCTGACGCAGTACCTCATTCGCCGTGGCGACTATCTCACCTATCTCGTCATCGCGTACGACCCGGTGTACCTGAGCGAGCCGCTGGTGCGCAGCACCGAGTACAGGCTCAACGTCAATCAACAGATTCCGCCGTACCCGTGCACCGTGGTCAACGAGGTGGATCGTCCGAAAGGTGTGGTGCCGCACTACCTGCCGGGCACGAACAACGACATCACCTGGTTTTCGCGTCGGTATGGCATCCCGATGGATGTCGTGAATGCCGGAGCCGCGAATATGTATCCGGAGATTCGCGCGAAGATTCCGCGCTCGATGGGTGGATTCGGTCCGGAGCCACCGCCCACTCCAGCAAGCCAGCCCAGAACCCAGCGTCCGGCGCCGCGCGCCGGTCAGCAGTAGAGCGGTGCGGATGAGACGAACGTCAACTCTGAGGGTTGCGCTTGGCTATTGCCGTCGCGACGCAGACGCCACTCATCGGTCAGTCGCCAACGGTTGCGCCTTCCGGCCTGGTGAAGGCGCCGACGATCCAGCCGCCACCAGCGGGCGAGATTGAGATCCTGCCTGTTCGAGGAAACATCTACGCGCTCATGGGTGCAGGTGCGAACATCATCGCCTCGGTGGGCCCTGACGGTGTGTTGCTCGTCGATGCCGGGACCGCGGGAATGACCGACAAGATCGTTGCGGCGCTCGCACAGCTTCAACGCGAGTTTTCCGCTCGCAACGAGCCGAAGCCGCCCGGATGGGGAGCCGAGACGCGATCCTCAGTTGTCGATCGTCACATCGTCGCGCCTCCCAAGCCGATCCGCTACATCGTGAACACCGGGCCCACAGCCGATCACGTCGGCGGCAACGAGAAACTGCGCAATGCGGGACGCACGTTCACCGGCGGCAACGTCGCCGGAGATATTCGCGACTCGGGAGAAGGCGCCGCGATCCTGGCCCACGAGAACGTCCTCGTCCGACTCGGTCACGCCGCCGAGGGACAGCCGTCGCCGCCTGCCGACGCACTTCCGACCGACACGTACTTCACCGACTACTACAAGCTCAGTCACTTCTTTAACGGCGAGGGCGTGCAACTTCTTCACATGCCCAAGGCCAACACTGACGGCGATTCGATCGTCTACTTCCGTGGAAGCGACGTGATCGCGCTCGGCGACCTGATGGCCACCGAGAGCTATCCGACCTTCGACGTGGAGAAGGGCGGCAGCATCAACGGCGTCATCGACGGTTTGAACGCGGTGCTCGATCTTGCGATCACCGAGTTCCGTCTCGAAGGTGGGACGATGATGGTGCCCGGGCACGGACGGCTCGTTGACTCAGGCGACGTGGCGTACTACCGCGACATGTTGACGATCATCCGCGATCGCATTCAGGACATGGTCAGCAAGGAGATGACGCTCGACGAGGTGAAGGCGGCGAAACCGACTGCCGACTACGACACCGAGTACGGCAACACGCCGGGCTGGACGTCGGACATGTTCATCGAAGCGGTCTACAAGAGTCTCGGCGGTGGGCGGACGCCTCCGCGACCCGCGCGAGCGCCGGCACGCAAGGGCGGTCAGCGATGAACGCGGCTTGCGCGCGCAGGCCGGGTGCTTGGACCCGGCGGGTCTATAAAACAAGACCCGCCCTGCTCGTGCTCATCGTGTGTCTGACGGCAGCTCCCGCGCTTGCGCAACGCGGGCGCGGTGAGGCGCCGACGCCACGCGCGGCTGCGCCGATCGATCTCACGGGTTACTGGGTGTCTCTCGTCACCGACGATTGGCGATGGCGGATGGTGACGCCACCGAAGGGCGACATCCTCTATCTGCCGGTCAACGACGAGGGCCGACGCGTGGCCGACGCGTGGGATCCGGCGAAAGACGAAACCGCCGGCGAGGCATGTCGCGCATTCGGCGCGGGAGGCATCATGCATCTTCCCGGTCGCCTGCACATCACCTGGGACGGCGACACGGCGCTCAAGGTGGAGACCGACACGGGACAACAGACACGCATCTTCGCGTTTGGACCTGCCCATGCTTCGAGCGAAGCCACATGGCAGGGATCATCTGTCGCTACGTGGGAGCTCCCGGCAGGCCGCGGCCGCGGCCGTGGCGCTGCAGGTGGAGCGAATCCGTCGCGGCCCGGCACGTCACTTCGAGTGGAGACCACGCACATGCGTCCGGGCTACTATCGCCGGAACGGCGTGCCCTACGGCGCCAACGCGCACATGACTGAGTGGTTCACCACGGTGTCCGAGCCGGATGGCAACACGTACTTGCTCGTCACGAAGATCCTCGAGGATCCGCAATACATGAACGGTCCGTACGTGCGGACGGTTCAGTTCAAGAAGCAGCCCGACGCGACGGGGTGGAATCCGACACCCTGTTCCGCGCGTTGAGCCGGATGTGCAATCTGCGGTTGAGCGGGATATAGAAAATGCGTCTCTGTCGTTTCAATGACCATCGTCTCGGCATCGTTGAAGGAGCCGACCGTTCGCGACGTGACGGCGGCCCTCGAGGTGTTGCCGAAGCAGGAGTTATCCGTTTCCGACACACGATCTGCTGATCGAGCATCTCGATCGAATCGTGGAGCGCGCCCGCACGCTCCTGCCAGGCGCGCGCACGCTGGCAGTTGACTCAGTCACGCTGCTGAGCCCCGTCGCCAATCCGGGCAAGATCATTGCTGCTCCGGTGAACTACGAAAAGCACCGCGATCGAAGCCACCAAGGATCCTCAGCTGCACGGGAACAATCCGGGGAGTGCGTTCAGTATCCAGACAGCGGGTCTCTTCCTCAAGGCAACGAGCTCGCTCGTCGGTCCGGGTGAAGGCGTCGTCATTCGGCTTCCCGAGCGACGCACCGATCACGAGGTCGAGCTTGTCGTCGTGATCGGGAAGCGCGCGAACCACGTCGCGCGTCAGGATGCGCTGGCGTACGTGGCCGGTTACTCGATCGGGCTCGACATCTCGATTCGAGGGTCTGAGGATCGCAGCTTCCGCAAGTCCCCGGACAGCTACACGGTGCTCGGGCCGTGGCTCGTGACCGCCGACGAGATTTCGAACCCAGGCGCGCTCGATCTGCAGATCACGGTCAACGGCGAAGTGCGTCAGCAGTCGAACACCCGGCACTTCATTCTGGGCGTTGCCGAACTGATCGAGATGGCGTCGTCGATGTACACGCTTCACCCCGGGGATCTCATCTTCACCGGCACGCCGGAGGGAGTGAGCCCGATTCGCGCCGGCGACAGCATCGTGGCCACGATCGCGAACATCGGAAGCATGGCGGTTGCCGTCCGTGCCGAAGAGGCGATCTCCGCGCCGGCCATGAGCGCCTCGTCCGCCGGAGCCTAGGACACACCATGGACGGCGCCAGCACGACGTTCTTTACCAAGCCCTCGCTCACCGAAGAGCGAAAGGAGTTCTACCGTCGTCTCGAGGCCAAGGGGGCAGCGCCGCTCTGGGAAGTGCTGGGCGCGATCATTCCGCCCGAACCTCGCCCCGAAATGGTTCCGGTGCTCTGGCACTACGACGATCTACGGCCGCTGCTCATGGAAGCGGGACGTCTGCTCACCGAGAAGGAAGCCGAGCGGCGTGTGCTCGTCCTCGAGAACCCTGGACTTCGCGGCAAGTCTCGCGTGACCGGCAGCCTCTACATCGGTCTTCAGTTGATCCTTCCGGGCGAGACCGCGCGCTGTCATCGTCATGCGACGTCGGCGCTCCGATTCGTGCTCGAGGGGAGCGGAGCGTACACTGCGGTCGAGGGTGAACGGACGACGATGAACCCGGGGGACTTCATCCTGACGCCTTCGTGGACGTACCACGATCACGGCAATCCGAGTGACGGCCCGATGGTCTGGCTGGACGGTCTCGACATTCCGATCGTCAACCTGTTCGACACGAGCTTCGCCGAGCACTACCCGGGAGAGGTTCAGCCGAACACGATCGCGTACGGCGATTCACTCGCTCGATACGGCGCGAACATGCTGCCTGTGGACTACTCACCGACGCGGCCTTCGTCGCCGATCTTCAACTACCCGTATGAGCGCAGCCGTCAGGCGCTCGAGCAGTTGAAGCGGAACGGCGCACCGCATCCCAGTCACGGGATCAAGATGCGATTCGTGAATCCGGTGTCGGGCGGATACACCATGCCGACGATCGGCGCGTTCATGCAATTGCTGCCGGCGGGGTTCAGCGGCGTGGCGTATCGTCAAACCGACGCCACGATCTACGTCGTCGTCGAAGGACAGGGGCGAACGCGCATCGGCGATCAGGTGTTCGAGTGGCGTCCACGCGACATCTTCGTGACGCCGTCGTGGGCGCCGGTTGCGCACGAGGCGCAGTCGGAGGCCGTGCTCTTCAGCCTGTCCGATCGTCCCGCGCAGCAAGCACTTGGCTTGTGGCGCGAGCAGGTTCCATTGAAATGACTCAACTCCCAACGTCCAACTCCCAACTCCCAAGATACCTGGCGCGAATCGTAACCCTGGCGCTTATCGCGCTGGCGGTCGGAATCGCACCAGCTGCCGCGCAGGTGGATTTCTCCGGCGAATGGGCGCCGCGCTTCTGGGAGGACCAGCCCGAGCGCGTGCCCGGTCCTGAGCTTGGCGACTACCTGGGTATTCCGATCAGCGACGCTGCAAGGCTGCGCGCCGAGTCGTGGGACGCGTCGATTCAGACGCTGCCTGAGTGGCAGTGCCGGCCGCACTCGGCCGATTACATCTGGCGCGGCCCGTCACCGCTGAGAATCTCGAAGGAAGTCGATCCCGTCTCGCGCGAGATCGTCGCGTTTCACGCCGAGTGGCTTCGCTCCGTCGATCGAGCGGTGTTTCTGGATGGCCGTCCGCATCCTCCCGCCGATGCACTGCATACGTGGGCGGGCTTCTCGACCGCCAGGTGGGATGGCGACATCCTGACCGTCACCGTGACGCACCTGAAGGAAGGCTACCTCCGGCGCAACGGTCTTCCGCGCAGCGACAAGGCCACGTTGACCGAGCACTGGATTCGCAACGGCGACTTCCTCACGGTCGTCACGATCGTGAACGATCCCGTCTACCTGACGGAGCCCTTCATCAGAACCACCGACTACGAACTGAGCCTCACACAGCAGGTGCCGCCCTATCCCTGCGGCGTCGTGCAGGAAATCGATCGAGGAGAAGGGGAGGTTCCGCACTATCTGCCGGGCACCAATCCCTACACGAAGGAGTTCGCCGTCAAGCATGGCCTGCCGATCGAAGCGACTCGCGGCGGTGCGGCCACGATGTATCCAGACTTCAAAGAGAAACTGAAGACACTGCCGCCCGCAAAATAGCCGGAGCCGACATGCCCGCACAGGTCGTTGCCACGTTGCCCCGCGCCTGGTTGTTGCTGACCGTTCTCACCGCTCTCGCCGTCGCCGCGCCGTCCGTTCCTATTGCAGCGCAGCAGGCTCCATCGAGTGAGATTCAGGTGCTGCCGGTTCGCGGCAACATTTACATGCTGCAGGGTGCTGGCGCGAACATCACCGTGTCCATTGGACGCGACGGTGTGCTGATGGTGGACAGCGGTCTGGCGTCGATGGGCGATCAGGTGCTTGCAACGATTCGTCGCTTGCAGAATCAGATCGATCTCGGGGACAAGCCGCTCGGATGGGGAGCGGAGACGCGATCGAGTATCGCGGACAGGAACATCGAGACTCCCGCCAAGCCAATCCGCTACATCATCAACACCCATGTGCATTCGGATCACGTCGGCGCGAACCAATTGCTCCGGCGCTCAGGGATGACGTTCACGGGCGGCAATGTCACGGGCAACATCTCCGACGCCACCGAAGGCGCGGCCATCATGGCGCACGAGGCGGTACTCACGCGGATGACGTCGACCGCAGGTGGTGCGACGCCTGTCGCCCGCGGATGCGCAGCCGACCGACACCTACTACACCGACACGATGAAGCTCAGTCACTTCTTCAACGGCGAAGGAGTGCAGCTCATTCATCAGGCGTCCGCGCACACCGACGGCGATACGCTGGTCTGGTTTCGCGGGTCTGACGTGATCGCGGCTGGTGACGTGTTTTCTACAACGAGCTATCCGGTCATCGACGTGAAACAAGGTGGCTCGATTAACGGCGTCGTCGAAGGGTTGAACCGGATTCTGCGGCTCTGCATCGCCGAGTTCCGCACCGAGGGCGGCACGCTCGTCATTCCCGGTCACGGGCGCCTGAGTGACTCGGCAGACGTGGCTTACTACCGCGACATGGTCACGATCATTCGCGACCGCGTGAGTGCGATGGTCGGAAGGGGTCTGACCCTCGAGCAGGTCAAGGCGTCGAAGCCGACGGCGGACTACGAACCTCGCTACGGCGCGACGAATGGTGCATGGACGACGGATCAGTTCATCGCGGCGGCTTATGAGTCGCTCGGTGGAGGAAAGACAACAGCGCCGAAGACCGCGCCGGGGCGATCGAAGTGAAGTCGCACGAACGTCATTTGGCGATACGGATCTCGATCGTCGTCGTGTGTCTCGCGAGTGTGGCGCCTTTAGCGGCGCAGCGCGGCCAGGGACGGCAGGGTGGCGCGCCATCCGCGCGGGCGTCGGCGCCAGTCGATCTCACCGGCATGTGGGTCTCGATCGTCACGGAAGACTGGCGTTGGCGCATGCGCACGCCACCGAAGGGCGACTACGCAAGCCTTCCGCTCACCGACGCCGCGGTCAAAGTAGCCGATAGTTGGGATCCGGCGCGCGACGCGGCAGCCGGCGAACAGTGCCGGCCGTTCGGTGGCGCGGCGATTATGCGAGTGCCCGGCCGCATCCGTATCAGCTGGAACGACGACACCAGTATCAAAGTGGAAACTGAGGCAGGGACACAGACGCGTGCGTTCGCATTTGGCTCGGCTCCAGCCGCCGAACCGAGTTGGCAAGGCGTCTCAGTGGCCAACTGGCAGGTAGCGGGCGGCGGTGGACGTCGCGGCGGCGGTCCTCCACGAGGCGGTTCCCTGCGCGTCGTGACGACGAACCTGCGGCCCGGATACCTGCGGAGAAACGGCGTTCCCTACAGCGCAAACGCCCGCGTCACCGAGTACTACAATCGCGTCAACGAGCCGAACGGCGATTCCTGGCTCATCGTGACGACGATGGTTGAGGACCCGCAGTATCTGAACGCCCGGTTCGTGACGAGTTCGCACTTCAAGAAGATCCCGGACGACTCGCCCTGGAAGCCCACGCCATGCGACTAGCCTTGCTGAGTCTGGTGATCGCGTTCGCGATGCCGGTCGTGTCGGCTGCGCAAAACGCTACCGATGTCGCCGAAGGGAAGAAACTCTTCGGCGGCTTGTGCGTCACCTGCCACGGCTTCGACGGAACCGGTGGCGCCGGGCCTCCACTCAATCGGCCACGGCTGCTCTCGGCCCCCGACGATGCGTCGCTGCGCAACATCATCGCGGAAGGGATTCCCAACCGCGGCATGCCGAGAGTCCGTCGCGTCACCGATGATGAGATGCGTCAACTCGTGTCATATGTGCGGTCGATTGGAAAGATCGCACGCCCCGCTGTGCGCGGCGACGCTGCACGCGGCGGGCAGTTGTACGCCAAGCTCGGATGCGCCGGCTGTCATATCGTGAATGGGGCCGGCGGCAGCCTTGGCCCCGAGCTGACCAGCATCGGATGGATTCGCGGACCCGAGTACCTGCGCCAGGCGGTGCTCGAGCCGGCGGCACGCCTGCCACAAGGGAACCTGCCGATTCCCGCGCGTGGTTACAACGAATTCCTCCCGGTGACGATCGTCACGAAGGATGGCGCGGAGGTGCGCGGGATTCGTCTGAACGAGGACGTCTTCACGATTCAGATCCGCGACTTAGCGGGGAAGTTCCACTCGGTGCGGAAGAGCGATGCTGCAGTCATTCGAAAGGAAATCGGAGCCAGCTTGATGCCGAGCTATGCCAATCGGCTCGCCGGCGGTGAGATTGACGACCTTGTCGCGTATCTGTCGAGGCTCGGAGGGGCGCTGTGACCACACAAACCGGGATTCGGGATTCGGGACTCGGGATTCGGGATTCGGGACTCGGGATTCGGGTCCGGCTCGGGGCCGACCGTCCTCCTCCTGGTTGCGTTCGCCGTCTCGGTGCACGCACAGGTGCCGTACGAGCGGCTGCTCAAGGCCGAGAGCGATCCGCAGAACTGGATGACGTACGCCGGGTCCTACAAGTCGCATCGCTACTCGGTGCTCGATCAGATCAATCGCAAGAACGTGGCGTCGCTGAAGCTGGCGTGGGCGTATCAGATTCAACGGGCCGGCATCGTCGAGACGTCGCCGCTCGTCGTCGACGGCGTCATGTATCTAACGGAGCCGCCGAGCACGGTAACTGCGCTCGACGTGCGTAGCGGCCGGCCGCTCTGGACGTACTCGCCCAATATTCCGCCCGACGTCATCGTCATCGGATCGCCGCCAGTGAATCGGGGCGTCGCGATTCTCGACGATCTCGTCTATGTCGGGACCGTGCACGGTCACCTGATTGCGCTCGACTCGAAGTCGGGCACGGTTCGCTGGGACATCACGGTCGGCGACAACAAGTCCGGCTACTACCTGACGCTCGCGCCGCTCGCGCTCGACGGGAAGATCGTCGTCGGCGTCTCGGGTGCGGAGACCGGCATCCGCGGCTTCATCGACGCGTACGACGCCAAAACGGGGAAGCTCACATGGCGCACGTACACAATCCCCGCGCCGGGTGAACCAGGCTTCGAGACGTGGGGCAAGGGCAACGGCTGGCAGACCGGAGGCGGCTCGACCTGGCTGACCGGCTCGTTCGATCCCGAACTGAACCTTCTCTATTGGGCGACCGGCAATCCCGCGCCTGACTGGAACGCGGACAATCGCCCGGGCGACAACCTCTACACCGACTCTGTGCTCGCGCTCGATCCCTCCACTGGAAAGATCAAGTGGCACTTCCAGTTCACGCCTGAGGACGTGCACGACTGGGACTCGAACGAGACGATGATCCTCTTCGAGGCGCAGATCGGCGGACGCGAAAGAAAGCTGCTCGCGCAGGCGAATCGCAACGGGTTCTACTATGTGCTCGATCGAGCCACTGGAGAGTTCCTGACAGGTGTACCGTACGCCAAACAGACGTGGGCAGACGGCCTCGACGCGAAGGGGCGCCCGATTCGCAAGAAGGGAATCTCACCGAGCCTCGAGGGGACGCTGGTCTTCCCTAACATCGGGGGCGCGGCCAACTGGTTCAGCCCGAGCTATAGCCCTCAGACGAAGCTGTTCTATCAGGCCGCGCGCGAGATGGGCACGGTCTACTTCAAGGGAGCGGCCGAGTACAAGCCAGGTACCGCGTTCACCGGCGGTGGCGGCCGTCACGTCCAGGGTGACGACGCGTCCGGCGCGATCCGGGCGCTCGACGCGACGACCGGAAAGATGAGATGGGAGTTCCCACTGCTGTCTCCCGGTTATACCAGTCTGCTGTCGACGGCGGGCGGCCTCGTCTTCGGTGGATCGGAAGAGGGCAACTTCTTCGCGCTCGATGCCGAGACGGGAAAGCCGCTCTGGGATACACAAATCGGCGGCGCTGTGCGCGGCATTCCGATGTCATATGCTGTTGACGGCAAGCAGTACATCGCCATTGCTGCTGGGTTTACGTTGTTCGTCTTTGCGTTGTAATGCAAGATGCAAAATTCAAAATGCAAACGATGCAATTTGCATTGCTTTTGCCTTTTGCCTTTTGCATTTTGAATTACGAGTATCAGCGTGCTTAAAGCCGTCGAATCTCTCACGCGCCTTCGTGAAGGCAACCGCCGATTCGTAGCCGGTGAATCCTTGAATGCCGCGCTCTCGAACAGCGCGCGCCGTGAGGCGCTCGTCGCGGGGCAGGAGCCGTTTGCGATCATCCTCGGCTGCTCTGATTCGCGTGTGCCTGCAGAGCTCGTCTTCGATCAGAGCTTCGGTGATCTCTTCGTCATCCGCGTGGCGGGGAACATCGTCGCGCCCTCGCAGGTCGGGAGCGTCGAGTTTGCCGCATCTCGTTACGGGACGCGACTGGTCGTCGTCATGGGGCACTCTCAGTGTGGTGCCATCCTTGCCACGCTCGAAGAACTGCAAGGCGGGGCGACGAATCAGTCCGGCAACCTCCGGTCCATCGTCGATCGCGTTCGCCCATCGGTCGAGACGTTGCTCTCGGGCAGGCGGCAGCAAAGTGCCGACGATCTCGTCCGTGACGCGGTGCGCGCGAACGTCCGCGTGTCGGTCAACCATTTACGGCACGGGTCCGAGTTGCTCGAGAAGCTGATTCAGGAGACCGGCCTTCTGGTGGTTGGCGCCGAGTATTCGCTCGAGACCGGCGTGGTCGATTTCTTCGAGAACGTTCCCGAATCTGCGCAGCAGGGCCTATTCGGCACAGTGGGGCTTCGTATCTGAGCGAGTTCCGCGTCCGCTGCTGGTGCCCCCCTGAAGATCTGCCGACAAGCAGGGAGTGCCTGTACTGTTTGCGGGTGTTCTATTCCTGAACGCGTTCCTGCTGTTCTGGGTCCAGCCGCTCTTCGCCAGGATGGTGTTGCCAGTCCTGGGTGGTTCCCCCTCGGTCTGGACGACATGCATGCTGTTCTTCCAGGCTGCGTTGTTGGTCGGCTATGCGTACGGTCACGCAGGGCTGCGATGGTTCGGGATCAGGCGACAGGCCGCGATCCACAGCGTGATCGTCTGGATTCCGCTGCTCCTGTTGCCCATTGAGGTGACGCAGGTCGGTGCCGCACTTGCGACGCAAGAGCCCATCACCTGGCTCCTGACCATCGTCGCCACGACCGTCGGTCTGCCGTTCGTGGTGCTGGCTTCAACCGCACCCCTGTTACAACGTTGGTTCTCGGCCGCAAGCCGCGGCGCGTCGGATCCCTACTGGCTGTACGCCGCCAGCAATGCCGGCAGTCTCGTGGCGCTGCTTGCATTTCCGATGTTGTTCGAGCCATTGCTCCCCGCTCAGGCGCAGGCATCCATCTGGAAGATCAGTTACGGCATCGTCGCAGCGCTGTTGACGACGTGTGCGCTCATCGTAATTCGGCGCGGCCCCGCCACGGCGCCATTGATTCGCGCGCAAGACGAGGAGACATCGGCCGACGTGAAGCCTTCGGCTCGTACGCGGATCCAATGGCTGGCGTTGTCGTTCGCGCCATCGACACTCATGCTCGGCGTGACCACGTACATCTCGACAGATGTCGCGGCCGTTCCGCTTCTGTGGGTGTTGCCGCTGTCTTGTTATCTGCTCACGTTCATCGTTGCGTTCGGTTGGTTCTCGGAGGCCGCCTACTCGTTCACGAGGCGCATGCTGCCGCGGGTGCTGCTGCCGCTGATGTTCGTGGTCCTCATCAGTCTCCCTGTGCAGATGTGGATCACGATTCCGCTTCACATCGCCACGTTCATCGTGCTCGCGCTGCTGTGTCACGGCGAGCTCGCGCGAAATCGTCCAGGGATCGGGCACCTTACTGAGTTCTATTTGTGGCTGGCCGCCGGTGGTGTTTTAGGCGGTGTCTTCAACACGCTGATCGCCCCGCAGATCTTTACGTCGGTGGCTGAATATCCGATTGCGATCGCCGTGGCATGTCTGCTGTGTGTATCCCGCGAACAGCTCGTCGAGACCGTGTCCAATCCGCGGCGGCTGGCGAGGCCGGCTCTGGCTGTGGCGATGGCTGCGGCGCTGCTGGTTGGTGGACGGCTCACCACCGTTCCGTCGGTTCCGATACTGGCGCTTCTCGGCGCCCCGGTCATCATGTGCATGAGCGTCGCGAAGGACAGTGCGCGGTTCGCTTTGACGATCGCCGGCCTGCTCGCTGCGCTGCTGCTGGGGAACGCGGTTGCGCCCGTGGAAGGTGGTCACGTCTGGTACGCAGATAGAACGTTCTTTGGTGTCTATCGCGTACGAACGGATGCCGCCAACCATCTCGTCTCACTCGCGCATGGGACAACCACGCACGGAGCGCAAGTGGCCGGCGACAAGAATCCCGAGCCGTTGACCTACTACCATCGCCAAAGTCCGATTGGACAGCTGTTCGCCACGCTCGGACCATCAGCACGATCAGTGGGTGTCATCGGGCTTGGCGCAGGAACGCTTGCGGCGTACGTGCAGCCTGGCGCGTCATGGAGTTTCTACGAGATCGATGCGGCGGTGGAACGGATCGCGCGCGATGCTCGGTACTTTCACTATCTCGAGCGGTGCGGATCGCAGTGTTCCGTCATCCTCGGGGATGCACGGCTGACGCTTGCGCAGCATGAGGGGTCGCACGACGTACTCGTGCTCGATGCGTTCAGTTCCGATGCGATTCCAATGCACTTGCTGACGACCGAGGCGTTGCAGACGTACGAATCACGACTGGCACCGGACGGCATCCTGGCGTTCCACATCTCGAATCGCCACATCCACCTGCGCCCCGTGGTCGCGAGACTCGCGCGCGACCGCCGTCTGATAGCGCTGGTGCAGCTCGATCCCACTGTCGACATGACGCGCGGCTACACGGCATCTGACTGGGTGCTGATGGCCCGGAATCCGGCTGCACTTGAAAGGTTCAGGCGGGATTCACGATGGAAGCCGCTCGAAGCCGACGCGAAACGCGCCTGGTCTGACGACTTCTCGAATATCTGGACTGAGCTGCGCTAAGCGTAGTCCGCTTCGCTCTTCGAACGAGCTCGGCCGTACCTCAGCAAATTCCATCCTCCGCAGCTTTTGTGCAAATCCTTGCTGGAGTCCACGGCGACGGCTGCGCGAACGTTGCAGCACACGATTTCGACCCTTGCTGTGCGCGAATGAGTCGGGCGGGCGCGGGGGCGCGGACCGGGCCGCTAAAGCTTTACGTATAACGGCTTGCTGGCTGTAAGATCTCCGCGGAGGCGGGTTTCCATGAAGCATCGCGCCCTCGTCGTTTCGGCCGCAGTCATGCTGGCGGCCCTGTCCTTATCAACTGTTGTTGCCCAGAGTCCGAAGGCCCGCAGCACAAACTCGACTGGTGCCGCGATCCCACGCACACATGACGGTCATCCCGACATGCAGGGTTACTGGACCAACGACACCGTGACGCCGCTCGAGCGTCCTCCGGAGTTCGGCGAGAAAGCCGTCATTTCCGCCGAGGAGGCCGCCGCATACGCCAAGAAGCGGATGGATCAGTTCCTCGCCCAGCCGAAGGACGACATCCACTACGACGATGCGATCTGGCAGGGCGAGAACTACGGTAAGCAGACGACGCTGCGCACGTCGCTCGTTACCGACCCGAGCAACGGCCGCCTTCCGCCGCTGACGCCCGCGGGGCAGGCGCGTTCAGCGGAGCGCGCGAGGCGAGGCGGTGCTGGCGGACCGTCTGACAGCGCACAGAGCCGCACTCTTGCCGAACGCTGCATTTCGTGGGGCAACGTCGGTCCGCCGATGATTCCGCCCACCTACTACGCAAACATGCAAATCATGCAGGCGGCCGATCACGTCGCGATCCGGCACGAACTGATGCACGACGTACGTCTGATCAGGCTCGACGGGGCTCCTCGTCCAGGGTCCAACGTGCAGTGGCTGGCTGGTGATGCGCGCGGCCGGTGGGAAGGCGACACGTTCGTCGTCGAGACCACCAACTTCACCGAGGAGACGCCCTTCAGAGGGCCGCCCCGAACGACGCGGCAGGACATCGCCACCAGCACGCAGCTCAAGGTGACCGAGCGATTCACGCTGGTCAGACCGCGACACGATTCGTTACGAGTTCACCGTGGACGACCCCGGCACGTGGACCCGCCCCTGGTCCGGTGAGATCCCGATGCGCCGGATCGAAGGGCCGATTTACGAGTATGCCTGCCACGAAGGGAACTACGGCCTTGCCAACATCCTGCGGGCCGCGCGGGTTCAGGAGGCGAACGCACGATAAAATAAACCCATGCAGGACCTTATCCGGCAGCTCCTGGTCGAGCTGGGCGAGGACCCGGCTCGCGAGGGGCTGGTCCGGACGCCGCACCGCGTCGAGAAGGCGCTCAAGTTCCTCACGAGCGGCTACGGCGCCGACATCGACACAGTCCTCAACGATGCGCTCTTCACGGTGGACTACAGCGAGATGGTCATCGTGAAGGACATCGATTTCTACAGCCTGTGCGAGCATCACTTGCTGCCGTTCTTCGGCAAGTGCCACGTCGCCTACATTCCCCAAAGACACGTGATCGGTCTGAGCAAGATTCCTCGCCTGGTGGATGTCTTCGCGCGGCGCCTGCAGGTGCAGGAGCGAATGACCAACCAGATCGCCGAGACCATACGTCAGAAGATCGACCCACTTGGCGTGGCGGTCGTCTGCGAGGGGACTCACCTGTGTATGTCGATGCGTGGCGTGGAGAAACAGAATTCGTTTGCGGTCACGAGCGCCATGCTCGGGTCGTTCCGCGACAACGCCCGCACGCGAATGGAGTTTCTCGAGCTGATCAAGGGAAGAGCGAGTGGCCCGTGGGCGACGAGTCCTGCCGGGCTCGCGTGCGTGGCTGATTGAGAGTGAAATCAGCGTGCGAATAGCAGCCGTCCTGATCGCTGCCGCGCTTGCCGGTCAGGTCTTGATATCAGCGCAGACCACGCAGGCCAAGCGTCCGCCCGCGCGCCGGCCAACGGTGCCGCCGAAGATCGAAGAGGCGATGGTGAACTGCCCGACAGTGCTCGGGGAGGGAGCGAACACCGGGCGGATGTTTTGCGATGTCCTGATCGAGCGAGAGCCCAGGGCTGGCATCATCATTCAGTTTCCGCCCCATACGGGCGACGTGACGCTCAGCTTCACGCTCCACAATCGGCACACGTATTCCGAGGAGGAGGTCAAGAACAAGCGTGCGTACCACCGCTACACGGCTTCGATCGGAGTGATGGCGCTGGACAACACGCTTCTCAGTCGCGCTGTCGTTCAGAACGAATTCCGCACGGCAGGCGATCTCGTTGACCGGGTGCGCGGCGGAAGCGGCGCAGGCGGGCTGAAAGCTGTCGCGCCCACCGGCGCCGAGAACATCGTCTTGACGATCCCCGAGACGGAGCAGGGTGTCAGCCTGCTTGGTGAGAAGTTGACGGTGATCCGCGTGGACGGCAAGGACGAGTTCACAACGCTGGGCCGCCCGATCGCCGTCATCAGTAACGTGATGATCGAGTATCGGCCTGGGCCACCGCCCCGGCCGGCGCCGGCGCGGCAAAAGTGATCTCGTGCCTTACCTGCAGGAGATGACTCGGACGGACGTCCGGGTCGCCTTCGGATCTTCGTCGTCGGTGACTTCGTTCAGTTTCTGAACAACGGCCGCAAATCCGCAGCGGTCGGGATCGAACAATCCCCACTCGTCCTGAGCTGGCCGCGTATTCGACTTGGAGGGCTTCTTCGGTCCCTTCTTGTCGGAGCGCTTCCGCGATTTTTCTGGCTTCTCCTTGTTGACAGCCGGGTGCGCCTCGACTGGTGGCAGGCTCGGCGGTCGCGATCTCGTGGAGCGGGTTCGGCACGACAGCCGCCGGCGGCGCTGCGGCCTCGAGCGCGGACTCGAGATCATGCAGCGCCGGCGACGCGTTCAGCTCGTAGACGTCCTCTTCGGGTGGAGCGGCGTCGACTGCAGTCTCCGCCTCGGGCTCCTCGAGTGCGTCGATGTCGCACGTCAAGTCGACTTCGAGAGGCCCTCGGGTCTCTCCCGGGGTTTCTGACGTCGCAACTGGCTCCGCCATTTGAGGTGCGATCGACGCCTGTCCCTGCTCCGCCACTGGCTGCTCCGAGTCCACCAGAGACGGCTCAGAGGCCCGGACTTTCTTACCCCACGCGCCGCGGATGGCGGCCAGCGCAGCCTCGAACGATGCCGTACGCCGTGGTGCCGGAGGCGCAACGGGGGGAGGAGGCGCAACCGGAGACACGGGTTCAACGTGATCTCGGGCCGGCTCCTCTCGAGGTTCGATTGGCGCGAGATCGTACTCGACGATGACCGGCGTGGCCACGACGTCGGAAGCCTCGTCGACGATAGCCTGAACATCGTCCGTCATCTCGTAGACGATGGCGACCGGCATGTCCTCGTCTACGGCATCCTGCTGTTCGATGTGAGCTGCGGGTTCGTCGATCGGGACAGAGGCAGAAGCGGCGACAGTGTCGTCCGATTGGTCGTCGACCGACGCGAGCATCTGCAGGCTCGCATCCTCGACATACATCGGCGCTTGTTCTGCGTCGGGCCGTGGTGCCGGGTCACAGTGTGCGACCGTGTCGGGCTGAGCCACGTCAGGCTCACCGTACGGCAGCACCTCGACATACATCGGCGCTTGCTCTTCGTCGGGCCGTGGTGCCGGGTCACAGTGTGCAACCGCATCTGGCGGAGCCACGTCAGGCTCACCGTACGCGAGCACCTGCTCATCTTCGTGTCGCTCTGCCGATTCGTCGAGGCTTTCCTCGTCCCGCGCCGGAGGCGCTGGTGCGACGTAAATCGGCGTCTCGTCCCGGAATTCGTATTCGACGGGGTGCGCGGTGGCAGCGTCGGACGTATACGACTCCGGCTCATACGCAGGCACATACGTGACGGTCACCTCGTGTGGCTCTGCGTCGGCAGGAAGAGCGGCAGGGGGCTCCGGAGATTCGTTGGTTGCCTGGCGCTCCTCGGCGGCCCGTGCAAGATAGACGGCGATTTCGTCGGCGAAGAACGTGGGATCGCAGCCGTCCGGCGCCGACTCGTTTCGGCGTTTGCGACCGAATGAGAACAGGCCACGGCCGGCTGGCTTGGCCACGCCGAGGACAGGGATGCGCAGCGTTTGCACGTGCGCCCCTGCAGGTCCGATCTCACGCAGATACTCTGCCAGGACGCCGTCGTCGAACGGGGACAGCAACGGCGAGGTCATGATGAGGTCAGGCACGCGCTCCGCGAGCACTTGAAGCGCCTCGCCGGCGGATTCGGCTTGCACGAACTCCGCGTCAAATCGTCCGCGGACCAGTGCCGCGAGTTGAGCGGCCTGGCGTTTATCGGCGTCGATCGCGAGAATGAGCTGCATTCTAGGTCCGTACCATGAACAGCACGAGCACAGCGGACGCGACGGCGAAGATCACCATCGGAGCGTGTTCGACACTCTGATCGCGCGCCGCCTTGTAGATCAGGGTCGACATGTTCTCGATGTCCGCGCCGACGCCGCCGATCTGTGAAGAGCTCGGAACCGTGGTCACCAGGCGTTCGACACGCTCTCGTACGCGCTCGTCAATCGACACGAGTGCCACCAGCAGTATCAGAACTGCTCCGAGAGAAATCAGGGCGTCGCTCACTACGCGTCGCATCGTCTTTTTACCCTTGGTGACACTCAGACCTTCCCTCCTCACGCAAGTGCCGTTCCGCACCTGCTGAATAGCGCCAACACGCTGTCTCTTCGTCACTTGATGTAGAAGGCTTGCGGAAGACGAGGCCAGGCCCACACACGGATTTCGTCTGCGCGTTTACAGATCCGCTGCAACGGTGCCGCGCATGGGCAAGCGTTGACAACGCTTCGTCTCAATCCACCAGACACCCGTCAGGTACGGGAATCGATTGTTCGCTTACGAAGCTGGAGCTCGACAGCGACCTGGAGGAGTGTCGACTCGTGCAACGACCATGCGGTGTGAACGCGGTCAAGTCGTTGCGACACCTGCACTTCAACCTCACTTCGCATGCCTCGTTTGTGCTGCTGGCATCGCCGTTGCGCTTAGTGAGGCTGTGGTCGCGGTCACGCCGTATCACAGTGGCCGCTTTCGGAACATTGGCGCATGCGGATCGGGCAACCGATCGCATCAAGGAAAGGGATCGTATGAACTTCATTGCTCGTTTGCGCGCGTTGCTTCGCGACACCTCTGGTCAGGACCTGTTGGAATACGCGCTCCTCGTGGCGCTCATCGCGCTCGTTTGCGTTGCGGTGATCACGTCGACGGGAACGAACGTGCAGAGCATCTTCACGAAGATTTCGACTGCACTGTCGACTGCTGCGACGCCGACCCCCTAAACAGGGCGCAGGTATCGATGGCTGATCAGACGAAGGGCGGGCAGAACGTAAGCCCGCCCTCTCGTTCACTGGAAAGGACGGACGAAGAGAGGGCGATGAACATGATGCGAAATGCTGTTGACCTCCTGTTGAAGTCGTCCGTTCTGATCGAGGAATCCGGACAGGATCTGCTCGAGTACGCACTACTCGTCGCGCTCATCGCGCTCGTCGCGGTCGGTGCTGTCACGACGGTCGGCACGACCATCAACACCGTGTTCTGGACCTACATTTCTGGAGTCATGAGTGCCATCTGAAGCTATCGCCCTCACGATTGTCACTGCCGGCACGGGCCTGGCGGCGGTGATCGATCTCCGCACGCGGAGAATCCCGAACGCGCTGACAGGTGCGCTTGCGATGGCCGGCCTGAGTATCGCCGCCGCCAAGCTCGGACCGATCGGCCTCGGCGGCGCCTTGCTCGGATGCGCTCTTGGACTCGCGTTCATGTTGCCTGGCCATATCTTCGGAGCGACTGGTGCCGGCGACGTCAAGCTCTTTGCCGCAGCGGGCGCCCTGCTCGGCCCCGCGACGACGGTTCAGGCATTCCTGTACACCGCCATCGTAGGAGGCGTCCTCGCGGTAGCCATTGCGATCCGTCGCCGCCGCCTTGGTCGCACGCTGGGTGCCACCGCGTGCCTGGTCACGGACCGGAATGCCGGTGTGGCCGCGATTGAGTCGCCCGAGGCCGACAACCGTTTTGCGTATGCACCGGCGATCGCCGTCGGCGTTGTCATCGCGGCCTTGCTGTGACCTGGAAGGACAGACCAATGCCGAGACTTTCCCAACGCGTCCGGAGTCAGCGAGGCGCCGCCCTCCTCGAGATGGCGCTGACGCTCCCGCTGCTGCTCCTGGTGTGCGTCGGCATTCTGGAGTTCGGCCGCGCGTATCAGACCTGGCAGGTCATCACGAATGCCGCGCGTGAGGGCGCCAGAATCGCCGTCCTCCCGGGTATGGACGATACGGCGGTGCGAAGCCGGGTGCAGCAGTACATGACCATCGGTCAGCTGCCTCAAGCCGCCAGCGCAACGATTGCGATCGACCGCAATCAGACGGTCTCAGTTGGGGGAACGGACACCGCCTCGGCGTCTCAGGTCATCGTGAACTACCCGTTTGACTTCGTCGTACTCGACCCGATTGCCCGCCTTGCCACCGGTCAGGGAAGCGGTACGCCTTCTTCTTTGAACATGGTGGCGACAGCCACCATGCGTAACGAATCGTAGCAACAGGGAGCTCGCCACATATGGCTCGCATGCGTGTTTTCATCGTTCTGGCACTGGCAATCGCGGCCGGTGGCACCTTCGCGTTCGGCACGTATCGCTACATGCAGAACGTACCTACTCAAACCGTGAGTGTGCCGACGAGCGGTGTCGTGGTGGCTGCTGCGGACCTCCAGCTTGGCACTGAGTTGCGGCAAGAAGACCTGCACGTCATCCAGTGGCCAGCCACAGCGGTTCCCGAGGGTGCGTTCACCAAGCCAGAGGAACTGGTTGGCCGTGGCCTCATTCAGCCCATTGCCACCAACGAACTGTTCCTGCCCAGCAAGCTCGCACCGAAGGAAGCCGGCGCCGGTCTTCCGCCGGTGATCGCGCCGGGATACCGCGCCCTGTCGGTTCGCGTCAACGATGTCATCGGTGTGGCCGGATACGTGCTGCCTGGTAACCGCGTCGACGTGGTGGCGACAGTGAACCCGACGCAGCAGCCCACTGACGTGACGTCGAAGGTGGTCCTCACGAACGTGCTGGTGCTGGCCTCCGGCACCAAGATCGAACGCGACGCCAAAGACAACAAACCGATTTCGGTCAATGTGGTCACGATGCTCGTGAACCCGGAAGAAGCCGAGCGGCTGACGCTCGCCAGCACAGAAGGAAAGATTCAGCTGGCGCTGCGCAATCCCCTGGATCAAACGACGCCGCCGACGCCGGGCATTCGTCCCGCCGCGTTGATGGGCTCGGCAGGCTCGGCGCCTGTGCGAAGAGTGGCGAGCAATGGCAGCGCCCCGCGGGTGGACGTCAAGCCCGCGCCCGTTCCGACCGTCGAGATCATCCGTGGTGACAAACGGGCACAGGAAGTTGTGACCCAGGAGTAGTGAGATGCGAATGACACGGCACACAGCACGGATCGCCGCGTGCGGCGTCCACATGTTCATCATCGGGGTGTTTGGCACCCACGCGACCTTCGCACAGGTGCAGCCGAGCCCTCGGTTGGGCTCGAGCGCCCAGACACCTGCTGCGCTGCCGTCGGCGTCGGCGCCAGTTATCGAGAGCACCGACGCGAAGGCGGTCGAGTTGCTGGTCGGGCGTTCGGCGCTCGTCGACATCGGCACGCCGATCGCGCGCGTGTCGTTGACCAGTGCCGACATCGCCGACGCGCTCGTCACGGGCCAAAGTCAGTTGCTCGTGCACGGCAAGACGCCCGGCTCCATCTCCATGTTCGTCTGGGATCGGGCCGGCGCAGTGAAGCGATACGAGATCGCTGTGCAGCGCGACCTTGCACGCCTGAACGATCAGATGAGGGAGCTCTTCCCCGGTGAAAGCATCCAGGCGCGGAGCAACGGTAAGGCAGTGGTGCTGTCCGGGAAGGTCACGAGCAAGGAGGTCGCGGACAAGGCGGTCGCGGTTGCTGCCGGCTACGTCGACAAGCCGGCAGACGTGACGACGCTACTGCAAGTGCAGCCGGGACCGCGAAGCAACCAGGTGCTGCTGCGTGTCCGGTTCGCTGAGGTCAGCCGCTCGGCGATGTCCGAGTACGGCATGTCGCTGTTTACCGGCCCGACTGGTATCAACAACACAATCGGCCGCGCGACGACGCAGCAGTACCCCGCGCCCGCTTACACCGACCTGGCGTGGCAGAAGGCGGGCTCCGATTTCGGCTCCGACGTGACGAAGGCAGAAGGCAAGCTCGCCTTCAGTGATTTCCTGAACGTGTTTCTGCTGAACCAGAAATACGACCTCGGCGTGCTCATCAAGGCGTTGCAGAACAAGGGGCTGTTTCAGAGCCTGGCCGAACCGAACCTCGTGGCCGAAAGTGGCAAGGAAGCGAGCTTCCTGGCCGGCGGTGAGTTCCCGGTTCCGATCGCGCAGGGTTCAGGCGCGAACATCGGCGTATCGGTGCAGTTCAAGGAGTTCGGCATCCGCCTCAACTTCACGCCGACCGTCGTGGGCGATCGTGTCCACCTCAAGGTTCGTCCCGAAGTCAGCACGCTCGACTACGGCAACGCGGTTCTCCTGAGCGGATTCCGCATCCCCTCGCTTTCGACTCGCCGCGCCGAGACCGAGCTCGAGCTGCAGAGCGGCCAGACGTTTGCCATCGCCGGTCTGATGAGCAACCAGATGCAGACGACGATGCAGAAGATTCCTGGCATCGGCGACATTCCGATCCTCGGCTACATGTTCAAGAGCAAGGCGTCGAAGCGCGATCAGACGGAACTCGTCGTGATGATTACGCCGGAGATTCTGCCGAACAATTCGCCGGGCGTGACGCCGTCGCTTCCGAATTACCCGGATACGTTCATGCCGCCGCTGTCGGATCTGAAGAAGACGTATCCCGCTCCGGCGCCCGCGTTCACCGAGTCGTCACGGTCGCAGGCGGCGAATCCGGCAGCAGCGCCCGTTGCGGACAACCGCACCGAGGTCGAGCGCGCACAGGATCGGGCACTCGCAACGCTCGACGGTCAGAGCCCAACGCCAGCCGCGGCCGCCGTTGCCGCCGCGCCCGCAGCAGGCGAGCCCCGTCGTGGCTCCGCCCGTTGCAGCGCAGGCTCCAGCGGCGCAGGTAACGGAGCAGGCAACGGATCCGGCGGTCTCGCAGCAGGCCGACGCCGATGTCGCCGAATTGTCGAAGGAACAGCGTCAGCTCGAGAAGGCCGCACGCGAACAGGCTGAGCGTGATGCGAAGGCTGCCGACAAGGCGCGGAAGGAAGAAGCGAAGCGGGCCGCTGCAGCGCAGGCGAAGCAGGACGAGCTCGATCGCGAGCAGGCCAAGAAGGATGCGAAAGCCGCCAAGGTTCAGGCGAAGAAAGACGCCGAAGCGGCCAAGCTCCAGGCCAAGGCCGTCAAGGAAGCCGAGGCAACGGCGCAGCGTCAGATGCTCGACGCCAGGCGCGAAGCCGAGCGGGAAGCCGAGCGGCAACGAGCGATCGATGCCGCGGCCGAGCGACTGCGCACTGCCGAAGCGGAATATCAGGCCGAGTTGGAGCGACGCACGCAGCGCTGAACGTTGCCCGAGTTTGCCGAGTCAGGACTGAGCCGCGGCGGGTTGTGAGGCCCGCCGTCGCAATGGAGCGCACATGATGAGAAGCCGTTTTGAACATTTGCGACGCGACGAACGAGGGATGTCGTTCGTCTGGGTCGGGATGGGCTTCATGACGTTCTTTGCCGCGTCAACGCTGGCCATCGACGTCGGCATGTACATGACGGCGCGGTCGCAGGCACAGAACGCCGCCGATGCCGGGGCGCTCGCAGGCGCAACGGCGCTCGTCTTCAACGACTACGACGACCGATCCGCCGGCGGCCCCGTGGTCCGCAGCGCAATAACCACGGCGGAATCCAATCTCGTGATCAAGAACACCGTCTCCGTGCAGACGGGAGACGTCACCTTCCCGCTCGGGCCGACTGGTTTGGACAACCGGGTGCAGGTGAACGTGTTTCGGACCACCAACCGGAGCAACCCCGTCGCGACGCTCATCGGGCCCGTGTTTGGCATCAACACCATCGACATCGGCGCCACGGCGACGGCAGAAGCGTCTCCGGCGAACGCCGTCGAGTGCGCGAAACCGTTCACCGTTCCAGATCGCTGGAAAGAGAACTCCATTCCGCCCAACGGGACCTTTGAGCGATACGACAACAAGGGCGATCTCCTCCCGAATGCTGACGAGTACTTTCCCCCAGGCACGCCTGGGCACGCGATGTATGGCTACTCCGACGCGTTGCCGCCAAGCGGAGACAGAGGGGTGGTGTTGACGCTTCGTGCCGGCACCGGCAACAACATCGAGCCGAGCTTCTATTTCTCGTGGGTCATGCCGGGCGGGGAAATTGGAGGCGATTTCTACCGGGAGAACATCGCCAACTGCAATAAGGGGCAGCTGGGTCGTGGGTTGGACTTCACACAAGAGCCGGGAAACAAAGTGGGCGAGACGAACCAGGGGATTGACGATCTGATGGCCAAAGATCCACTGGCGTACTACGACACGACGCGCAAGAAGGTGGTCAGCCCGAACAGCCCGAGCCCGCGGGTTTTCCCAATTCCCTTGTTCGACCCCGACTACTACCAGAACGGCATTACGCACGGCCGCAACGCCTCGCTGAGGATCGTGGACTATCTCGGCTTCTTTCTCGAGGGACGCAGCGGCAACAACGTGTATGGCCGGATCGTGCCGTACCTCGGCGTCGTCAATGACTCCGCCGGGCCCGCACCGGCGGACTCGTTCCCGAAAGCTATACGACTGGTGCAATAGACATGGCGCGACTGACAGGCTCCCTCTACACCCCCGACGACTCGTTTCGAACCGACGTAGCGACGTTGCTACGAACGACATCGGTGCAGGTCTCGCTTGGCGACGAGCGATCGGCCCGCACGGGCGCGCCTCCCGACATCATCTTCGTCGATGGCCGCGTGGACCTCGACGGATCGTTGGATGCGGTTCAGCGTCTGCGCGCCGAGCACCCGGTGGCCGTCATCCTGTTCATGGCGGCGGAAGCGAATCCGGACCTGATCCTGCACGCGATGCGTGCGGGCGCCAACGAGTTCTTCGCGTGGCCTCCATCGCGCAGCGCTCTCGACGAGGCGCTGCAACGGGCGGCGGCGAGGCGCGCCACGTCCCCATCAGGGGGACCGGAGTCGACCACGATCGTGTTCTTCGGCGCCAAAGGGGGCGCCGGCACGACGACGATCGCCGTCAACTGCGGCGTGGATATCGCGCGCCTGCGCAAGCGGCCGACACTGATTGTCGATCTGAAGCCCGGGCTGGGCGAGGTCACGCTCTTCCTCGGCGTCCGCAGCCGTTACACGCTGCTCGACGCGCTGGACAACCTCCATCGACTGGACAGCGAGTTCATGCGGGAGCTCGTCGTCAAGCACAAATCAGGGCTCGAGATCCTTGCCGGCTCCGATCTGTTTGACAGGCCTGGCGGCAGCGACAGCGCCGCACTGGAGGAGATCTTCCGGATCCTCGGCCGTCAGTACGAATACATCCTCGTTGACGCCGGCTCGCAGTTGAATGCGCCGGCGGTCGCGGGTCTGTACACGGCCGATCAGATCTGCCTGATCGCGTCTCCCGACGTGCCGTCCGTGCGAAATGCCCAGCGGCTGCTCGATCGCATTGGGCAGCTCGGGACTTCGGGCGGACGCGTCCGCCTGCTCTTGAACCGCGCCGCGGAACCTTACCCGATTCCGCCCGCCCAGATCGAGAAGGCGATCGGACTTCCAATCTTCCAGACGTTCCTGAGCGATTACAAGACGGTCTCGACGGCGCTCAATTCGGGCGTCCCGATCGCGCTCGCGGGGAACAGCGAGCTGGCGTCGCAGTTCGACCAGTTCTCCAAACAGATCGTGGATCCCGGTGGAGCCGAGGAACTTCCGGTTAAACGCTCGTCGCTCGGCCTCCAGCGACTGGCTTCGATGTGGTAACCGATCATGCGTAGTGCTGCTGCCCCCAACATTGCTGCCGCTGCCTCTCCGGTTCAGGCGACTGTTCGACATCAGTATCTCGAGCTGCGCGCCAGCGTCCATCGCAAGCTGCTCGGTAGATTGAACCTCGAAGCGCTCGCGCATGTGGAGCGTGCCAAAGCGGAAAGCGAAATCCGTACGCTGCTCGCGCAGTTGCTGTCGGAGGAATCGACTCCGCTCAGCCTGGCGGAGCGGGAAACCCTGTTTGCCGAGGTCCTCGACGACGTGTTCGGTCTCGGTCCCCTCGAGCCGCTGCTGCGGGATCCGACGATCAGCGACATTCTGGTCAACACGTATCGAAACGTGTTCGTGGAGCGCCGCGGCGTACTCGAACGTGTCACGGCCACGTTCCAGGACGATGCCCATCTGCTTCGCGTCATCGACCGGATCGTGAGCCGGATCGGCCGCCGCGTCGATGACAGCTCGCCGATGGTCGATGCCCGTCTGGCCGACGGCTCTCGTGTGAACGCCATCATTCCGCCGCTGGCGGTCGATGGTCCGCTGATGTCGATTCGCCGATTCCCGGCAGAGCGTCTCAAGGCCGACGACCTCGTGACTCTGGGTGCGTTGACCAAGCCGATG
Source organism: uncultured Acidobacteriota bacterium (assembly GCA_963818645.1). Lineage (GTDB taxonomy): Bacteria > Acidobacteriota > Vicinamibacteria > Vicinamibacterales > UBA2999 > Gp6-AA40. The sequence continues at coordinate 92,797 of CAWFTF010000008.1, forward strand.
CTCGACTTTCTGTCGCATTGCGTGCGCGGACACCTCAACTGCATCATCAGCGGCGGCACCGGCGCCGGCAAGACGACGTTGTTGAACGTGCTCTCGAGCTTCATCTCGTCGCGCGAGCGCATCGTGACGATCGAGGACGCCGCCGAGCTGCAGCTCCATCAGGAGCATGTCGCCCGGCTCGAAACGCGCCCGCCCAACGTCGAAGGCAAGGGCGCCATTCGTCAGCGGCAGCTCGTGGTCAATGCGCTGCGTATGCGCCCCGACCGCATCGTCGTGGGTGAGGTTCGCAGCGAGGAAGCGCTCGACATGCTTCAGGCGATGAACACCGGTCACGACGGATCGCTGACCACGGTCCATGCCAACACGCCGCGCGACGCGCTGACCCGTATCGAGACGATGATCGCCATGGGCGGCACGACGCTGCCCGACAAGGCGATGCGGCAGCAGATCGCGTCCGCCATTCACCTGGTCGTCCAGCAGACGCGGTTGGCCGATGGCACCCGCAAAGTCACCAGCATCTCGGAGATCACGGGCATGGAAGGTGACGTGATCACGATGCAGGAGGTCTTCGTGTTCGAGAAGGCCGGCCTCAACAAAGATGGGAAAGTCGTGGGACGTTTCCGCGCGACCGGCGTGCGGCCCAAGTGTGCGGAGCGACTCAAGGCCGCGGGCATCCTTCTGCCAACGGAAATGTTCGAAGGCATCACGGAGGTTCGGTGATGCTGATTGCCTTCATTGCCTTCCTCGTCGTGACCGGACTCGTGGCCGCGGCCGGCATCGGCGCCCTGCGTCTTCCAGGGACGCTCGCCGATCGGCGCATGGAGCGGCGGCTGCGCGAGGTCTCGGATCGGGATGACACTCCACAGACGGCGTCGTTCATTCGCGAGCGCAAGTCAGGACCGATGCCGGCATTGGACCGTGCGTTCGGCGGCACGGGATCGCCGCTGTCGCGGCTGATCGAGCAGTCGGGCGTCGTCACGACTCCCAGCACCATCATCCTGTCCAGTATCGGGCTCAGCGTGGTGCTGGCCGTGGCCTCACTGATGTTCGTCCGGCAGCCGTTCGCCTGGGCGGGCGCGGGGCTCGTCGGCCTGGCGCTTCCGTACGGCTATCTGAGATATCGCAAAAACGCGCGCATGAAGCGATTCGAGGAGCAGTTTCCTGAGGCGCTCGACTTGCTGTCTCGAGCGATTCGCGCTGGTCATGCGTTTCAGACGGCGATGGGCATGTGCGCGGACGAATTGCCGGCACCCGTCGGCGTTGAGTTCAAGAAGAGCTTCGAGCAGCAGAACTTCGGTCTTCCACTGAAGGACACGCTGAACGAGTTGGCCGAGCGAGTGCCGCATCTGGATGTGAGGTTCTTCGTCACTGCTGTCCTGATTCAGCGAGAAACGGGCGGCAACCTGGCGGAGATTCTCGACAACCTCGCACACGTCGTCCGTGAGCGATTCAAGATTCTGCGGCAGGTCCGGGTCCACACGGCGCACGGCCGTTTCACCGGCTATGTGTTGCTGGCACTCCCGGCCTCGCTGGGTGTGGTGCTGGCGTGGATGAATCCCGAGCACATGGATCTGCTGTTCAAGGAAAAGATGGGCCAGATGATGATCATGGGCGCCATCGTCATGCAGACGATTGGCTACTTCTGGATTCGCAAGGTCATCAAGATCGAGGTATAGCGTGACGGTCATCCTTCCGCTGCTCGGATTCGTGTTCGTCTCGCTGCTCATTGCTGCAGCCGCCATGGTGCTGTCGCCGAGCGGCAGCGCGATCATTCCGCGTCGCCTTGGTGAGCTCCGCGGCGTCCCCGTCGAGGAGCCTGTTTACACCGAGAAGGCGATCAAGACGCTGAAGCATCTGGCCAAATACGCTCCGCAGTCGCCCTCCGAGATGGGGAAGCTGCAAAAGAAGCTCGTCTGTGCAGGCTATCGCAATAAGGAAGCGCTGACGATCTTCATGGGGATCCGCCTGGCCGCATCTATCACGGCCTTCGCCATTGCGTCATCGCCTCTGGTCGGCAGACCGAATGTGTTCCTCGCCATCGGGGTGGCGGCGGTTGGCTACCTGCTCCCGAGCATGGGTCTTGGGCGAATCGCGAAAAAACGACAGCATCGGATTCGCCTCTCGCTGGCCGATGTGCTCGATCTGCTGGTCGTGAGTGTCGAGGCGGGACTCGGTCTGGACCAGGCCCTTCAGCGGGTTGGAGAAGAACTGTCGTCCACCCACAAGGACTTGTCCGAGGAGTTGCGACTCGTCAACCTGGAGATGCGGGCTGGCAAGGCACGGTCGGAGGCGCTTCGTAATCTAGCCGACCGCACCGGCGTCGACGATTTGACGTCGCTCGCGGCGATGCTGATTCAAACGGACAAGTTCGGCACCAGCGTGGCGCAGTCGCTGCGCGTGCACTCGGACACGCTTCGCACCAAGCGACGACAGCGCGCCGAGGAAGCCGCAGCCAAGACGGGCGTGAAGATGGTGTTCCCGCTCGTGTTCTGCATCTTCCCGGCGATCTGGGTGGTGACAATCGGACCGGCAGCGATTCGCTTCGTGCAGGTCCTCTTCCCGATGGCGCAGCAGTAATGACGACCGCAGCAGCGCTCACCGCGCCCTCGCTCGACGACATCCGGACGACGGCTCCGCAGGTTCCAACGACGTTGGAACAGACGGGGCTGACGACCGACATGATCGAGCAGCTTCTGATCAAGACGCTGTACGGCGGCGAGCTGACCGGCCTGATGCTGGCCGAGCGGCTGCGTCTTCCGTTCACGATCATCGAGCCAATCATCGAGCGCCTCCGCATCGAGCGGTTGATCGAAGTGCGCGGTGGGACGTCAACGGCAAGCTATCGCTACACGCCCACAGACCTCGGACGCGACCGCGCCCAGCAGTACCTCGCGGTCAACCAGTACACCGGCGCGGCGCCTGTGCCTCTGGCGACCTATGTCGCCCAGATGCGCGCCCTCGCCGCGTCGCGCGGTTATATCGATCGCGAGCGGCTGCGCAAGGGCTTCGCGCACCTCATCGTCCCTGACGCTGTGCTCGAGCAACTCGGCCCCGCCGCGAACGCGAACAAGGCGATCTTCCTGTACGGGCCCCCAGGCAACGGCAAGACGGTGCTCGCTGAGGGGCTCTCACGGACACTCGGCGGCGACATGTATATGCCGTACGCCATCGAAATCGAGGGTCACATCGTCACGATGTACGACCCGATCAGCCACGAGGCGCTCGATGCCGATGTGCCGGACGCGACCAGCATCATCGCCGCCGCGCCGCGCGACCGCCGCTGGGTCCGCATCCGTCGTCCTGTCGTCATCGTCGGCGGCGAGCTCACGCTCGACATGCTCGACCTGACGTTCAACCCGCTCGCGAAGTTCTACGATGCACCGCTGCAGCTGAAGGCAAACGGCGGCATCTTCCTCGTGGACGACTTTGGCCGTCAGCGCATGCGGCCTGAGGATCTGCTCAATCGCTGGATCGTGCCGCTCGAGAGTCGAGTGGACTATCTCACGCTGCACACCGGCAAGAAATTCCAGGTGCCGTTCGACGTGTTGACCGTCTTCGCGACCAACCTCGATCCCGCGTCACTGGCAGACGAAGCGTTCCTGCGCCGTATTCCCTACAAGATCGCGATTCAGGATCCGTCGATCGAGGACTTCACGCGCATCCTCGAGCTCAATTGCCGGCGTCGCGATCTGCGCTTCCATCCAGTGATGGCGGCGTACCTGCAGCGACGGCACTACCTTCCGATCAATCGGCCGCTGCGTGCGTGTCATCCGCGCGACCTGCTCGATCAGGTGACGGCGCTCTGCCGATACCGCGGGATCGAGCCGATCCTCAGCCGCGAAATGATCGACGCCGCGTGCGACGCCTACTTCCTCGACGACAAGGTGTCTCAGCCGGAACCCGCGAAAGTTCGTACACGGCGAAAGCGGGGCGCTCCGGTCGAGGTGAAGTAATGACGGCCCCTCGGATGGCGTTGGTCAATCAGCGTACGGACGAAGCGCTTGCCGACCGTATCGAGCTCGCGGTCACGCGAAACGATCGGCGCAAGGGTCTGCTCGGACGCGACGTCTTCGAGACGTCGAGCGCGTTGATCATCGCTCCGTGCTTCTCCATCCACACGATGTTCATGCGGTTCGACATCGACGCCGTGTTCGTAGACGACGACGGACGTGCGGTGAAGGTGGTGCAGGGAATGGGCCCATGGCGAATCGCGGTGCAGCCGTTCGCGCATGCCGTCGTTGAACTGCCGGCCGGCAGCCTGCGCGAGCGTCCGGTGGACGTGGGCGATCGCCTGTATCTCGTGAACAGCAGCGGTGAACGCGTCGGGCTGTCGGTGGCCGATCTCAGGGAGCGCGTGTGCTGAGCTCCCGCGCGCAAAAGCCCGAGGTCTCCGGGCAGCAATACGCCGTCGTCCTGGTAAACGAGGATCAGCTCAGTCAGCTGATGAAGCGGCCGGCGATGCGTCAGGTGAATTCGCGTTTCCTGGCGCAGGACGCGTACTCGCGCTACGAGAAACTCAAGCAGCGAACCACTGCGGCAGCCATCCTGCTGCTCGTGCTCGTCGCCGGCGGCCTCGCCTGGGTCTTCGTGCCACAGCCTGCGATGGCATCGATGTTCGATTGGTCGAAGCCCGCGGCGATCCCGACGCTCTACACCGGCGCCAGCTTCAGCGTCACGATTGCCTCGGTTGACAGTGCCGACGGCGCCAACGTCGCGGCGTCGCGCGTTCGCGCTCTCGGGTTGCCCGCATTCACGCGTCGCTCTCCCGGCAAGGATCAGGTGTACCAGGCAATGGTGGGTCCGTTCGCATCACTCGACGAAGCCGAGAAGGCGCAGCGGAATCTCGGAAGTCTGGGATATCGGGCCGCGCGGATCTTCGTTGACGAGTCGCTGCGCACTGCGCCTCGCGGCGAGCAGCCCATCGTCGATACGGCAGCGGCCAACCCGGGAATACTGCTCCTCGGCGCGCCCGATCGCGTGTCGCTCGTGTTCGAGATGCAGTCTGAGCCGCGTCAGGTGAGTTCGTCACGGCCGGATGGCACGACGGTCCAGATCGACGCCGGCCCGATGCCCACTCCAGCGCAGCCGCAGCAGTGGAGTGCGCCGGAGGGTGTTCATCTGCTTCATACCGTATCGATCGAATCGCTGTCTGCTCAGGGCGGATTGAACTACGTGCGTACGCGAATCGCCTTGCCGGAGTTTGCGAAGGCCAACGTGCGAACCGAAGGGCGCCGCGTGTATGTCGACCTGACATGGCCGCTCGACGGAGAGAACGCGCGCGCACCGAAGCGCATGACGGTCATTCAAGAGGGCGATCGAGGAGCGGCCTCGACGCCAGACCAGGCCGCAAGTGTGCCGGCAAAACAGAGCACAGCGACCGCAGCCAGTGGAAGAGCGGTATCGCCAGGAGATCGAGCCGATCCACCAGCGCATCCGCGAGGTGCGTCCGTTCCTGTTGTCCGCTGCGCAGTCAGGATCGACCGACGTCTACGCGGCGCTCGATCAGACGTTCGCGGCGCTCGAAGCGTCGCTGACCAGGATCAACGTGCCGCCGTCAGAGGCCGGACAGCATCAGTTGCTGCTGAGCGCCACGCGAGCTGTCAGGCAGGGATTGGATCCTGCGTTCGCCGGGGATCGACTGGCGCAGGCGCAGAAGGCGCTCGTCATGTTCGATGGAGCGATGGCCGCGCCCAGTCGTCATTACTGCTCCGTAGTCTTCAGACCCGCCTGTGCAAATCTATGAAGGGGTCTGACCCCTTCACACTTCTACGCTGCCAGCCACACGCCTCCAACCACAATCGCCAGAAGCGCAGCCGCGGTCATCATCGCGCGGTACGCGCGTGGGCCGTGTATGCCGCGAATCGCAATCGTTCCGACCGCTGCTGCGAACATCGTCATTGCGGCAACGGTGCCCACGCCGAAGGCCGCGATATAGAGGACCGCAGCTGTCGTCGTCGGCAAGGCGAGTGCAGGTAGCACGCCGAAGAAGTGGGAGCTTCCTGCGACGCCATGTAACACGCCCATGCAGAATGAGGCGTGGGCGTGTCCCAGTCGGCGAATCCATGCGGGGCCAGCCTGTACGTGAAGGTGGTCGTGCGTGCGTTCGTCGTGCTGGTGCGGCGCTCGGCCAACGTGGAGGCAACGACTCAGGGCCCACAGGCCGATGCCGATGAGCGCCGCTCCAACGACACGCTCGCTCCATGTCGAGAGGATTTCGATCGGCGGCAGAAGCTCGCGCAGGAGGACGCCGAGTAGCGCGACGACGACGACGCCCGAGGCATGACCCAGCCCCCACGTCCATCCGGCAATCCAACCCTTGCGGCGCCCATCGACTGCAAGCGGTGCGACTGCGGCCAGATGATCGGGTCCGGAGAGCACGTGGAACAGGCCGGCAAGCGCGCCGGTCACGAGGACTAGCATTCCGTAACTCCCAATCGCCAACTCCCAACTCGATCCCAAGTCCCGGATCCCAGCCCCGGATCCCGAGCCCCGGATCCCGGGTCGATCACTTAGGCGCCATTCGAATCGCGCCATCCAGCCTGATCACTTCGCCGTTCAACATCTCGTTCTCGAAGATGTGCCTGACGAGTGACGCGTACTCCTCAGGTCGGCCGAGACGTGGCGGAAAGGGAACCTGCTGCGCGAGCGACACGCGAGCGGCCTCTGGCAAAGCGGCCAGCAGCGGCGTGTCGAATGTGCCCGGCGCGATCGTCATCACGCGGACGCCGATGCGAGCGAACTCGCGTGCGATCGGCAGCGTCAGCGCGACGATGCCACCCTTCGAGGCTGAATACGCAGCCTGACCAATCTGGCCATCGAAGGCCGCGACCGATGCCGTGTTCACGATCACGCCCCGTTCGCCGCCGTCGCTTGGGGTGTTCGTGGCCATGGCCGCCCCAGCCAGCCGGATGGCGTTGAACGTGCCGACAAGATTCACGTGAATGACGCGCGTGAAGTGATCGAGCGGTTGAATGCCTTCCTTGCCGAGCACGCGCTCGGCTGCGGGAATGCCCGCGGCATTGACCAGGCCATCGAGTTGGCCGAATTCCCTGGTGGCTGTGTCGATGGCCGCCTGAACGTGGTCCTCGCGGGTCACGTCGCCTTTGACGAACCGCACGCTCGACCCGTGCTGCGCCGCTTTTGCGCTCCCGACGTCGTCCTTGAGGTCGATGACGACCGCTCGTCCGCCGGCAGCGACAATCGTGTCGACGGTCGCGCCGCCAAGGCCGGACGCGCCGCCTGTGACGAGGACTGTTCGCCCTTTGAGCAGCACACGGCGATTCTATCAGGCGGCTCATTCGTCCAAGGCTCTGTGAGAGTGACGGCGCATATACTTGTCGGTCACTCAGCGGAGGACGCTCGGTATGCAATCCAGGCGGATAACCTCGTCTCTCGTCGGCGCGGCGCTCATCGGGCTCCTCGCACAGACGGCCGACACCCAACAACAAAATGCGGCCACTGCCACCGACTGGCCGTCGTACCGTCACGATGAATCGGGCACCGGCCATTCACCGCTGCGACAGATCAACGCGGGCAACGTCGCCTCGCTGATTCGAGTGTGGACCTATTCGCTCCAGGGCGAGGCGTCCGCGGCCCCGAATGCCGGGAGAGGTGGGGGAGCCGGCGGTGTGAACTCACAGGCGACACCCATCGTGGTGAACGGCGTCATGTATCTCCCGGCTGCGAATCGGGTGGTCGCGCTTGACCCTGAATCCGGTAAGAGCATCTGGGAACATGTCATCGAGGGTGGCGCTCCCTCTCGTCGAGGACTCGCGTACTGGCCCGGAGAGGGTGCGACAGCACCTCGCGTACTTGTTACTGCCGGACGACGACTGCTCGCGCTCGACACCCGGACCGGATCGCCATCGGCAGGCTTCGGCAACAGCGGAGAGGTTGACCTCGGCGTGCCGTACAACTCAGTGCCGATCGTGCATCGCAACGTCGTTGTCGTTGGCGCGAATACGCCTCCCGGTACGGCTGGAGGCATCGGCAATCCGCGAGCCTTCGATGCACGCACCGGGGCAAAGCTCTGGGAGTTCAGCTTCCGTGGCCCAGCCAGGAACCAGGGGCAACGAGACATGGGAAGGCGAGAGCTGGAAGGGGCGACTGGGCGCGAATGCCTGGCCGTTCTATTTCACCGTCGACGTCGCGCGGGGCCTGCTCTATCTGCCACTCGCCTCGCCAATCCCTGGCAACTACGGCGGCGATCGAAAAGGGGCCAATCTGTTTGGAAATTCCGTGGTCGCCGTGGATGTGGAGACCGGCGCCTACAAGTGGCACTTCCAGACCATCCATCACGATCTCTGGGACGCCGACCCACCAGCACCACCCTCGCTCTTCGACATCGTCCGGAACGGGCGCACGACTCCCGCGCTCGCGCTCACCACGAAGTCTGGATACATGTATGTGCTGAATCGCGAGACCGGTCAGCCAATTTTTGGCGTCGAGGAACGTGCTGTCCCCGCGAGTGACGTTCCGGGCGAGTCGACGTTTCCCACTCAACCCTTCCCAGTGAAGCCGGCGCCGATTGCGCGCGTAAGTTACACGCCAGCCGATCTTGTGGCGGACGCCGACACCACGCCCGAGCATGCTCGTGCGTGCGCAGAGCTCGTCGAGAGAGTCGGGGGTGTCGTCAACGCGGGTCCATTTACGCCGTGGCGTTTTCGAGGCGATGGCCGCATGTCACCGAGCACACTCGTCTTTCCCGGTGGTCTCGGCGGAGCCAACTGGGGCGGCACTGCCTTCGATCCGCAGACCGGCTACGTCTTCGTGACGACACAGGATGTGGGTGCGCTCGGCTCAATCGAGCGGACGAAGGAGGGCGCGCCCGCGCCATTCGAGAAGACCTCGCCCGGGCGCGCGACTTTCGACGTCCGCATCGGCGAGGCAAACTGGCCGTGCCAGAAGCCGCCGTGGGGGCGCATGACCGCCATCGACATGGCGACCGGTGATGTCGCGTGGCAGATCCCACTCGGCATCACGGAGCAGCTGCCGGAAGGGAAACAGAGAACCGGGCGCCCGGCGCTTGCCGGGCCGATTGTCACGGCCGGCGGCGTGCTGTTCGTCGCGGCCACCGACGACGACCGGTTCCGCGGATTGGACGCAAAGACGGGGCGCGAGCTTTGGGTGACGAAGCTCGAACGGAGAGGAAACGCCAATCCCATCACTTACCAGGGGAGCAACGGCAAGCAATACGTCGCGATTGTCGCGACGGATACGCTGGCCGTCTACGCGCTGCCGTGATCGGAGCGGATTGCTCGCGCCTCACACTGTCGATGCAACGGGTCTCATCGGAATCAGGCACGTGAATGTCGCGCCGCGGTCGGGATTGTTTTCCGCCACGATCTGTCCGCCGTGCGTGAGGATGATGGACCGGCTGATCGCGAGGCCGAGGCCGAGTCCCTGCTCTCGAAACGTCACAAACGGTTCGAAGACAGCGGCGCGCTGGTCTTCCGGAATACCCACGCCGCGATCGGAGACAGCGATGCGCACGAACCCGTCATTCGTCGTCGTCGTCACCGTCAGGCGGCGTTCGTGCACCTCGTTCGCGTTCATCGACTCGCAGGCGTTGAGCACCAGATTCAGGAGCACCTGTTGTAACTGCACCCGGTCGCCATCGATGCGCGGGAGTGCCGGGGCAAGGTGCGTTGTGACCGAGATGCGTCTGGCGAGGAAATCGCTGCGCGTGAGGTCGAGGACGTCTCTGGCGACGTCGTTCAGGTCGAGTCGCCTCGAACGCGATGTGGCCCTTCTTCAGCAGCGTTCGAAGCCTTTCGATGACCGCACCGGCGCGTTTGTCGTTGGAGATGATGTCTTCAATGGCGGCCTTCGTCTCGGCCAGATCCACGGGCTCCTGCGACAACAATCGCATCGCTGCATACGCATTGATCAGGATCGCTGACATCGGTTGGCTCAGCTCGTGAGCCATGGCGCCAGACAACTCGCCCAGCGTCGCTACGCGACTGAGGTGCGCGAGCTCGCGGCGCTGGACGTGGGCATCCATTTCCGCGCGCTTGCGGTCGCTGATGTCCCTGACAATGCTGAGGATCCTGTTGGCGTCACAGCGGACGACGCACGCTTCGTAGAAGTGCTGCGCCTGATCGGATTCGAGCGAGTACTCGAACTTCTTCGGCTCGTCTGACGCCAGGGCACCGGCCATTGCGGTCGCAAGAGCACTCGAGATGACCGGCGGCAGCACGTCCCAGATCGCTTTGCCGAGGAACACCTCGGGTGGGACCAGGAGATCTGCTGGATTCTTCGCGTGGTAGTCGACGAACACGCCATTGGGGTCCAGGATGAACATCCAGTCTGGTATCGCGCGCAGAATGGCGCGATTGCGCTCTTCGCTCCGCCGCAATGCTTCCAGCGTCCGGTGGTGCTCGATCGCGATGCCGGCGATGTTGGCGGCGACTTCGACCAGCCGCGCTTCTTCGTCGAGCGGTGGCCTCGGGTCGGGGTAGTACATCGCAAATGAGCCGAGCACCCGCTTTTGCGCCGAGAAGATCGGCGTCGACCAACAGGCGCGGAAGCCATAGGCGACGGCGAGCTCGCGGTAGTCCTCCCAGACGGGATCGACGAGCACGTCGGTGGCAATGATCGTACGGCCGAAATACATGGCGGTCCCGCAGGATCCCGCTCGCGGGCCGATCGCCGCGCCCTCAATCGCCTGGTTGTAACCTTCCGGCAAGCTCGGCGCCGCGCCTCGCCGCAGGTGCATGCCGTCTTCGTCGAGAAGGATCACCGAGCACCACATCCCGTCGCTGTGCCGTTCGACCAGTTGCACGAGGCGCGTGAGGATGACATCGAGTGCGGCGCCGGTCGCAATCATCTCGAGCACGTGCTGCTGCCCGGCGCGGAAGTCGGCCGCTTGCCGCTTTTCAGTGATGTCGCGGGAGATGGCAAGAAGTTGCACGACCATTCCGTCGTTGTCCGCAATCGGCGTGACGACGACGTCCCACCACTTATCTGCACCGCGGGCGGTCCGGCAGAATCCTTCGAACGACGTGCGTTCGCCGGCCATGGCGCGTGCGACTGCGGCTCGTGCGGCCGCCTGGTGTTCACCTTCCCAGAGATCCACCCAGACCCGGCCGACCAGATCGTCGGTGCAATTCAAATCGAGCAGTTCAATGCCGGCGGAGTTCAAGTAGACGACGCGGCCGTCGAGGTCGATGAGCTTGACGCAATCGCTGCTCCCCTCGATCAGGTGGCGCCCGAGTAGTTCGAAGGGTGGGAGTCCCACAGTCATTGATTCACTTGAGCGAACCGACGACGATGCTCAGGGCGGCGACGAGGCTGTCTTCGTCGAACGGCTTGCGGAGTGTTGGAACGTCTGCCGGGATGTCATCTCCCAGAAAGTAATCTCCGTCACCGGTGATGAACACGAGTGGCAGGCGACGGCCGGCTGCGCGCATCTGCTCGCGCAACTCCAGTCCGTTCAAACCTGGCAGCCGGATATCCAGGATGACGCAGTCGAAGCCGTGGCCGTCGCCGGCAAATTCTTCAGCGGACGCAAAGAGCCGAACCTGATGGCCCATCGCACGAAGAAGCCGGTTCAAAGCGGCGCGCACATCGACGTCGTCATCGACGACGGCGAGGTTCATGGCGGTGGAGTCTACCATCGACGTGGCGGCCCAGGTTTGAGCCACGTCAAGTACGGCTCTCGGCTCTGGGCTCTCGGGTTACGGTTTTGGGGCGGGTGGGACCTTTGCCTTGCCGTTCTCCAGTTCAACCAGTCCGACGCTGTTGCCGGCGGGATCTTTGAAGACGGCCAGAACGACGCGGCCGGGGACTTCGAAGCGGGGATATCGGATCGTGCCGCCTCGCTCCTTCACCCTGGCAAGAGTCGCCGTGATGTCGTCGACACCGACGTAGACGATCGTCTCGGCCTCGCCTTTGCCGATGTTGGCCGGCAGCGGCGACCAGACGGCCGTCATCAGGTCGCCACTCGGCGCGATCGTCCACTCGAAGAGCCCGGCATAGAAGCGCTGAAGCTGCTCGCCCTCAGGACCAAAGATGCTGAAGAAGACGACAGGTGCTCCCGTGGCGCCTGGGGTCTGCGCGGATGCGATCGTTGGAACGAGCAGGGCACACCCAAGCACGATGTGTCGAATCATGCGGGGAGTGTAGCGAAGCGGGCGGGGAAGCGTCTTGATGTTTCTTGCGTACAAAGCAAAGGCGGGTCTGAAGACCCGCCTCTACTAGACCGGAGACTGTGGACCGTGGACCTACTTCACGTCCTTGTGCGTCACTTCCTGGACCTTCTGCTTCTTGCTGCTGCCCACGTTCAGCCCCTGGATCTGGATCGTCGGCTGCTCCTTGAGCACCTGCTGACGATAGAGCCGCTCCATTTCCATGTGCTGCCGGATCTCCTCGGGCGTCATCTGCGACTGCTTGCGCGCAGCCAGCTTCTCCTGGCGCGCGTTCTTCGCAATGTGCAGATCGTCGAGGTCCGTCTGTGCGCCCGCGGCGACCGCTTCGGCGTTCAACACCAGCGTGCGTGGGTTGGGAGGTGAGCGGAACGTTCTTGTTGCCCGCGAAGATTTCGTGGCGGCCGTTCTCCTCGTACCACTTCGTGAGCGTGGCCGTCATGTGCATCTTCTCGAGGATGTTCCGCCAGCCGATGCCGGTGTTGTAGGCGCAGAACGAGATTTCACCCTGCTGCGTCGCGTACGGGATGATGCACATCTCCGTGCGGCGGAAGTCGTAGTTGAAGAGATCCTGGAACCACATGCCGGCGATGAACAGGAAGTTCCAGCGGTCCGCCCGCCGCTGCTCGATGTCGCTCATCGTGCGGTCGCCGGAGACCTTGCCGTAGTTCTTTCCGGTCGCGCCGAACGTCTTGTCGAACTTCTTGAGCAGGTCGGCGATCCGGAAGTGCGTCGGCGCCTTGAACGAGTTGTAGTTGCGCATGAGGGCGAGCCCCATGCCGACGACTGACAGGAACTTTCCGCGCGCCGCGTCGTTGACCTGAGCGACGTCCTTGGCCAGTTGCTCGGCGTTGAGGAACGCCGTGACCGGCACCGCTTCCTTGGTTTCCTTGTCGATCATGAGCGCCATGCCGATGCCGCAGTTCGGGTGGCATCCGCAGGTGAGCTGACCCCACTCGCGATCCGGTCCGTGCACGACGTCCGCCCAGTCGGTGAACGTGGACATGAACGAGATCGGGAACCAGTCGCGGATCGGCTCGCCGATGCCGGTCTGGTTCTTCACGTCGTGCGCCAGGTGCGACAGCGTGTAGCGCTGCGCGGCGCGGCGCTCCGGCGTGACTTCCTCGTCGCGGCCGGTGAACGACACGGGCTGGAACGACAGGAAGTTGATTCGCTTCGGGTTGTCGAGCGCGAACTCGACGATGCGGCCGACCTGCTCGTTGTTGACGCCGTTGACGATCGTGACGACCGGGACGATGTCGACACCTGCGCTGGTGAAGGTTCTCGATGGCGCGAAGCTTCACGTCGAAGAGGTTGCCGACGCGCCGGTGCGAGTTGGCGGCGTTGCCGATGCCGTCAAACTGCAGGTAGGCGTAACGGAGACCGGCCTCGGCGGCGGCTTTGGAGAACTCAGGGCTCTTGGCGAACTCGATGCCGTTGGTCGCTGCCTGGACGCTGTTGTAGCCAACCTTGCGCGCGTAGCGCACCGCGTCGAGGAAGTACGGCGACATCGTCGGCTCGCCGCCCGAGAACTGCACCGACATCTGGCGGCGCGGCTTGATCGTGATCGCGTTGTCGAGGACCTGCTTGATGTCCTCCCACGTGAGCTCGTGCACGAACCCGACCTGATTCGCGTCCATGAAGCACGGGTCGCACATCATGTTGCAGCGGTTCGTCAGGTCGACGGTCAGCACCGAGCCGCGGCCGTGTTGCACGGTGGAGCTGCCATGGTTGTGCAGCTTCTCGTCGTTGTGCGCCCTGATGTCGCGGCCAGGGAACACCTGTTCGAGGTGCTTGAAGAACTCGGTGTCGATCGCCATCACGTCCTCGAAGTGGCCGTGGATGGGGCAGTCCTTCACCATCAGGATCTGGCCGTCGCGTTCGAGAATCGTCGCCTTGATCTCGCCGACCTTCTCGTTCAGCAGGACGCTGACGTCCTTCTTGCCGTCGAGAATCTCCTGCCGCGCCTCACGCGTGCAGGTGGGGCAGAGTGAATCGGTCTCGCGCGGCCAGCCGAGTGGAGGCTTGGTCTTCTGATACGACTTGAGCAGGGGCTTGTCCGACCAGCGCGGGATGAACGAAGGGTTCTGCTTGATTTTGTTGGCTGTCGAGAACACCTGCCACATTCCATTGGCGGCGATCGACAGACCCTTCTCGACGTACTTCATCGGCGCATGCATTGAGCGGCTCCTCTACAAATCTCTGCTGTGGACTCCGGACGCGACTCTGGGTAGGTACTGGCCCCGATTCCTGGCCAGATTGTCGGGTCATCATACGGGAAAGTTGAGGGAATCAGGCCACTTTTCAGCGGATTGGCGAATACGAGCCGTGGGTGGGCCGGAGAGGGCGTCGGTTGGCATATCCGACTAAAATACTCTTATATGTCGATATGAGATTGAGGCGCTCAGATCATTGTATTTCCCTTATGCTGAGATCCCCCACAGAATGTGCCGACCATGTCAAATTCGGGAATGTCCTGTCCACCTCTCGCTCAGGGTCTGTACGACCCCACTGCCGAACACGATGCGTGCGGCGTGGGATTTGTCGTGCACATCAAGGGACATCGCTCACACGACATCGTCGAGAACGCGTTGCAGGTCCTCGTCAACCTGGAACACCGCGGGGCGTGCGGCTGCGAGGCGAATACCGGTGACGGCGCCGGCATTCTCATTCAGATGCCCGACGCATTTCTGCGCACATGTGCGCCGGCGACGCTCCCCGCGGCCGGCGAGTACGGCGCTGGCCTCGTGTTCCTCCCGCATGACGAGTCCGACCGGAATCGCATCAAGGATCTGATCGCGACGATCGTCGACGAAGAAGGGCAGCGCCTGATCGGGTGGCGCGACGTGCCGACGGACAACGCCATGGTCGGCCCGAGCGCCCGCGCGACGCAACCCGTCTTCCAGCATGTGTTCATTGCGGGCAGTGACGCCGCACTGCGCGATCGCGCGCTCTTCGAGCGCAAGCTGTACGTCATTCGCAAGCGAGTCGAGCACGCGGTCGACACGCTCAAGATCAATCCGCTCTCGCGCCGCTTCTTCTACATCGTCAGCCTGTCTGCGAACACGCTGACGTACAAGGGCATGCTGACGGCGCGTCAGCTGAGGCCGATGTTCCCGGATCTGGCGGATCCGGCGCTGGTCTCCGCGCTGGCGCTGGTGCATCAGCGCTTCAGCACGAACACGTTCCCGTCGTGGCCGCTGGCGCACCCCTACCGGTTCATCGCGCACAACGGCGAGATCAACACGCTGCGCGGCAACATCAACTGGATGCGAGCGCGCCAGGGACTGCTCGCGAGCGATCTGTTCGGCGACGATCTCGAGAAGCTGCTGCCGATCATCCGCGAAGGGGGCAGCGACACCGCAACCTTCGACAACGTCCTCGAACTGCTCGTCCGGGCCGGTCGATCGCTGCCGCACGCCATCCTGATGATGATCCCCGAGCCGTGGAGCGGCAACGCGGAGATGTCGGCCGACCGGAAGGCGTTCTACGAGTACCACTCCTCGTTGATGGAACCGTGGGATGGTCCTGCCTCCATCGCCTTCACGGACGGCACGATGATCGGCGCGGTGCTCGATCGCAACGGTCTGCGGCCGTCGCGGTACTACGTCACGAAGGACGACCTCGTGATCATGGCGTCGGAAGTCGGCGTGCTCGACGTGCCGCCCGACAAGGTCCTCGTCAAAGGACGCCTGCAGCCGGGCCGCATCTTCCTCGTCGACACCTCCAAGGGTCGCATCGTCGACGATGAGGAGATCAAGCGGGAGCTGGCGGCCGAGCATCCGTATCAGGAGTGGCTCGACACGCATCTCGTGGACATCGACGATCTGCCGGCAGCCCGCGCGGTCGAACCCGACCACGAGACCGTCCTGAAGCGACAGCTCGCATTTGGATACACGCAGGAAGATCTGCGCGTTCTGATCGGCCCGATGGCCACCACGGGGAGGAGCCCGTTGGCTCGATGGGCACCGACACGTCGCTGGCTGTGCTGTCCGAGCGGCCGCGCGTGCTCTTCGACTACTTCAAGCAGCTCTTCGCGCAGGTCACCAATCCGCCGCTCGACGCGATTCGCGAGGAGCTGGTGACGTCGATGGGTTCGACGATCGGTCCCGAGCGCAACCTGCTGAAACCCGAGCCGGCGTCGTGCGAACAGATCACGATCAAGTACCCGATCATCCACAACGAGCACGTGGCGAAGCTGCGTCACCTCGCACCGGACTCGCCGTTCCGGTCCACGACGCTCGCGATGGTGTTCGACCCGGAGAAGGGCGGCACGTCGCTCGAGCAGGCGATGGACGAACTGTGCAAGCAGGCGAGCGAAGCCGTTGCCGAGGGCTACAACATCCTGATCCTCTCGGATCGCGCACATGACTCGCGCCGTGCACCGATCCCGAGTCTCATGGCGACGGCTGGCGTTCACCATCACCTCGTTCGTGAGGGAACGCGCACGCGGTGCGCGCTCGTCGTCGAGTGTGGTGACGCGCGCGAGGTGCATCACGTCTCGCTGCTCCTCGGGTACGGTGCGGGCGTCGTGAACCCGTATCTCGCGTTCGAGACGATCGACGACATGATCCGCCAGGGCATGCTGACCGGGACGACCCGCGAAGAGGCAGTGGCGAAGTACATCAAGGCGCTCAACAAGGGCATCCTCAAAGTGATGTCCAAGATGGGCATCTCGACGCTGGCGAGCTACTGCGGCGCCCAGATCTTCGAGGCCATCGGGCTGAAGCAGGAGTACATCGACAAGTACTTCACGCACACGACCTCGCGTGTCAGTGGCGTGGGTATCGACGTCATCTCGGAAGAAGTGCGGCTGCGTCACGAGCGCGCCTACGGCCGGCGTCCGGCCGGTGTCTCAGAGCTCGACGCGGGCGGCGAGTATCAGTGGCGTCGCGACGGCGAGTACCATCTGTTCAACCCCGAGACCGTCTTCAAGCTGCAGCACGCGACGCGAAGCGGCCAATACACGATCTTCAAGGAATACACCCGCGCCGTGAACGCGCAGCACGAGCGACGCGCGACGCTGCGAGGTCTGTTCCGTTTCAAGCCGGCAGGTCCGCCCGTCTCGATCGACGAGGTCGAGTCGGTCGCGCAGATCGTCAAGCGGTTCGCGACGGGCGCGATGTCCTACGGCTCGATCAGCAAGGAAGCGCACGAGACGCTGGCCATCGCGATGAATCGCCTCGGCGGCCGCTCCAACACGGGCGAGGGCGGTGAGGATCCTGAGCGCTTCCTGCCCATGGCGAACGGCGACTCGAAGCGCAGCTCGATCAAGCAGGTCGCGTCGGGACGCTTCGGTGTCACCAGCGAGTATCTGGTCAATGCCGACGAGTTGCAGATCAAGATGGCGCAGGGCGCCAAGCCGGGCGAGGGCGGTCAGCTTCCCGGGCACAAGGTCTATCCGTGGATCGCGAAAGTGCGGTACTCCACGCCGGGCGTTGGTCTGATCTCGCCGCCACCGCACCACGACATCTACTCGATCGAAGACCTCGCGCAGCTGATCTTCGATTTGAAGAACTCGAATCCGCGCGCGCGGATCTCGGTGAAGCTCGTGGCCGAAGGTGGCGTCGGCACCGTGGCCGCGGGTGTGGCCAAAGCGCACTCCGACGTCGTGCTCATCTCTGGTCACGACGGCGGCACCGGTGCGTCACCGCTGACGAGTCTCAAGCACGCGGGCTTGCCGTGGGAACTCGGTCTGGCGGAAACGCAACAGGTTCTCGTCCTCAACAAGCTGCGCGACCGCATCGTCGTGCAGGTTGACGGACAGATGAAGACCGGGCGCGACGTCGTGATCGGTGCGCTGCTCGGTGCCGAAGAGTTCGGCTTCGCAACCGCACCGCTCGTCGTCATGGGCTGCATCATGATGCGCGTGTGTCACCTGAACACCTGCCCGGTCGGGATCGCTACACAGGATCCCGAGCTGCGCAAGAAGTTCAATGGCTCGCCGGAGATGGTCGAACACTTCTTCCGCTTCATCGCCGAGGAAGTGCGTGAGCTGATGGCGGAGCTCGGGTTCCGGACGGTCAACGAGATGATCGGCCGCGCCGATTGTCTCGACATCGAAGGCGCGGTGAATCACTGGAAGGCCAAAGGGCTCGACCTCCGGCCGCTGTTTCATCAGCCAAACCTGCCCGACACGGTCGCCCGTCGTCGTGTGATCGAACAGGACCATGGGCTCTCGGAGGCGCTCGACAACGATCTGATCCGGGCGGCGATGCCCGCGCTCGAGCACAAGCAGCCGGTCGAGCTGACGGCATACATCCGCAATGCGGATCGAACGGTCGGCACGATGCTGGGATCCGAAGTGACGAGGCGTCACGGCGCCACCGGCTTGCCGGCAGACACGCTTCGAATCACCTTCACCGGTTCTGCTGGCCAGAGCTTCGGCGCATTCGTGCCTGCGGGCATGACGATGAGGCTGGTGGGGGATGCGAACGACGGCTTCGGCAAGGGACTGTCCGGCGGCCGTCTGATTGTCTCGCCGCCTTCGCTCTCCGCGTTCAAGTCACAGGAGAACATCATCATCGGCAACGTCGCGTTCTATGGCGCGACGAGCGGTGAAGGCTACGTGCGCGGCGTCGCAGGTGAGCGCTTCTGCGTTCGTAACAGCGGCGCGGTGGTGGTGGTCGAGGGCGTTGGTGATCACGGCTGCGAGTACATGACCGGCGGACGCGTGGTCGTGCTCGGCCGCACCGGCCGTAACTTCGCTGCCGGCATGAGCGGCGGCATTGCGTATGTGCTCGACCTCGATGCGAAGTTCCAGCGCCGTTGCAACCGGGAGATGGTGGACCTGGAGCCGCTTGCCGACGCCGAGGACATCGACTTCCTGCGCGTCGCCATCATGAAGCACGTGACGTACACGGGAAGCATTTACGCCGAAGGCTTGCTCGCGGACTTTGCCACCGTGCGTCGTCACATGGTCAAGGTGATGCCACGCGAGTACAAGCGCGCGCTCGCGGAACAGGCAAAGCGTCTGAGCGAGGAACAGCCTCTGGTCGAACAATTGGTGGTCACGCAGGTGGCGGCAGTATCGAGCGCGGGAACGGCCGTCCATGGGTAAGCCGACCGGGTTCATTGAAATCCAGCGTAAGAAGCACCCTTCGCGTCCAGCCGAGGAGCGTGTTCACGACTGGCGCGAGGTCTATCTCCCGTATCCACCGGGCGAGCTCGAGAAGCAGGGTGCTCGCTGCATGGACTGCGGCATCCCGTTCTGTCATCAGGGCTGCCCGCTCGGCAACCTGATTCCGGACTGGAACGATTTGGTCTACCGCGATCGCTGGCGCGCCGCGATCGATCGTCTGCACGCGACGAACAACTTCCCCGAGTTCACGGGCAAGCTGTGTCCCGCTCCGTGCGAAGGCGCCTGCGTGCTCGGCATCAACGACAGCCCCGTCACGATCAAGTCGATCGAGGCGACCATCATCGATCGCGCGTGGGAAGAAGGGTGGGTCAAACCGCGGACGCCCGCAACCAGTACCTTCAAGCGGATCGCCGTCGTGGGATCGGGTCCTTCGGGACTTGCGGCCGCCGACCAGCTCAATAGCGCCGGTCACTCGGTGACGGTCTTCGAGAAGTCCGATCGCATCGGCGGGTTGCTCCGGTACGGGATTCCCGAGTTCAAGATGGAGAAGCGCTTCCTCGATCGCCGGCTGGCGGTCATGGAGGCGGAAGGCGTGGTGTTCAGAGCGGGCGTGAACGTCGGTGTCGATGTGCCTGCCGATCGTCTCGTCTCCGACTATGACGCCGTACTCCTCGCGGGAGGGGCCGAGAAGCCGCGCGATCTGCAGGTGCCTGGCCGTGAGCTTGCCGGCATCCACTTCGCGATGGAGTACCTGACGCTTCAGAACCGACGCAACGAAGGCGACAAGGTTCCTGACGAGAAGTTCATCAGCGCCAGGGATCGTCACGTTGTCATCATTGGTGGTGGTGACACCGGAGCGGATTGCCTGGGCACTGCACACCGGCAGGGTGCACGTTCGATCTATCAGCTCGAGTTGATGGATCGGCCGCCTGATGCGCGTGCGGAAGACAACCCGTGGCCGCTCTGGCCGCAGATCTTCCGCGTGTCCTCGGCGCACGAGGAGGGCGGAGAACGACTCTACGCCGTCTCGACGCAGCGGTTCTCCGGCGACGAGCACGGGCGCGTTCGCGTCCTGCACGCGGTGAAGGTCGAGGTCGTGAAGCAGGACGGACGCATGCAGTTCGTGCCCGTTGCCGGAAGCGAATTCGAGATTCCCGCCGATCTCGTGCTGCTGGCGATGGGGTTCGTCGGTCCCGAAAAGGTCGGCCTGCTCGATGGACTCGGCGTCAAGCTGACCGATCGCGGCAACGTGGCGCGCGACGCGCAGTGGATGACGAGCGTCCCAGGCGTCTTTAGCGCTGGCGACATGCAGCGCGGTCAATCACTCATCGTCTGGGCAATCGCAGAAGGCCGCAGTGCGGCGCGAGCGATCGACAAGTACCTGATGGGTGAGTCGCAGCTTCCAGCACCGCTCGCGTAAGCTCGGTCCTCAGTCCTCGGTCTCTCGGTCCTCCAGTAGGGCGGGTCCTGCTTTATGGACCCGCGCGATGCGGCTGCCGTGGCTTAGGATCGACGCCGGAGGTGGTGCATGCCACGTGGTGGTTCGCTCGTCATCATCATTCTGTCGATCGCGCTCACTGCGCACGCCCAGGAGGCAATCGCTCCGTTCGTGCCGCCGAATGCCAACAGCGTCAGCGGTAACGTTCTCAGGGGGCAGTTGTTGTGGGGCCGAACCGACAGTTGGCCAGGCGCGCCGGACTTCTTCTGCCGACAGTCGAACTCGCAGTCGAACGTCCTGCATCCGCTCGCCGATGGCACCCCAAAGTGCTACGCCAAGGGAATGGTGCTCGGCGACATCGGCGACTCGCCCGATCTCGTGTTGCGGCGGGCGGGTCCGGATGGGGCGGACTTCAATGGCAAGCCACAGCCCGTACCCGATGGCACTGTGCTGGGCAGCCTCTACTGGCAGGCGTGGGGCGCGCGCTGCGAGCCGGGGCAATCGGGTTTCTGGTCGGGCTGCGGCGGAAATGGCCGTACCGCGCAGATCTACTCGCGCAGTTCCGGGGATCAGACGGGCACGTCTCGTGCCGGAAGTCTGCATCTGGCAACGACACCGCCCGGCAACAATGGGAGTCCCCTGGACCGAATTGTGATCACCGCTGAGGGGCAGATCATCATCGACACGCTTGCCGGAATGCGGGAGATCGAGATCGGCTCCGCTGACTCATGCGGAACTGGATATCGCTGTCTTCGCGTGGCTAACTGACTCATGGCCGGCGACCACTGCGACTGTCTGACATTCCTATGCGCTCAAGACTCTCTCTGATCACGATGTGTGCGCTCATTACAGCGGCGTGCGGATCCGTGTCGGCTCAGAACGATGCGACCACCGCCATTCCGCCGGCGCTGATGGCGAGCGCGGAAGCGTGGAATAACGCCGACCTGCCAGGCCACATCGGCCTCTACACCGACACCGCCACATTCATGGGCGGCAACGGTCCAATTCAAGGACGCGATCGCGTGGGTGAGTCACTCGCGAAGTCGTTCTGGCGTGATGGCAAGCCGAAGCAGACGCTCTCGTTCGACCGCATCGAAGTCCGTCCGCTCGGAGACAGACACGCGCTATCGACAGGGCACTTCGTTCTGACGGGCGGCGGCGAAGCGGACCGGAGCGGCTGGTTCAGTCTGACGTGGGAAAAGACCAGCACGGGCTGGCGGATCATTCACGATCATTCGAGCTGAGGTTCGGTCTTCAGTCCGCGGTCCTCAGTCCTCGGTCAGCGCCGCTGGAGTGTGCCCTCGTGCTGGAAAACATATTCGGCGAGAATACGTTCGCCGGATGCTCTTGCAGAACGGCGAAGCGTCAATCGCATCGGCCCGGTCGGAGCGCTGCGGACGAGCGCGGCCGGCAACGCCAGCACCAGTTCCGTCTCTCCCATGCGCACCGGAACGTCAGTGGCCTGTGCCCACTCCTCTCCCGTGTCGAAGCGCATCTCCGCATCGACCGATTCCACGCCGGTAAAGTCCGCCCTCAGCCTCGCGACAATCACATCGTCGTCGGCCCACGCGGCACATCGGACTGTTTCCCCAGGGCCGAGCGCATACGATCTGACGCGAACACCGTCGCGCGCGAGGCGATTCAGCACCGCATCGTTGACGAAGGCCTGAATGCTGCCGGCACGCGCGAGGGCGCCGATGCCATCGCGCAGACGTTCGGCGTCCGCCAGCATTCTCGCGCATCGTTCGCAGGCGAAGATGTGTGCTTCGATGCGCTCCGCATCACCCGGTGTGATATCCGAGGTCCAGTAGTCGGCCAATTCACCGAACGATGGGCACGGCGCGCTCGTGTTGGTCATGACGCCCTCGGTGCCTCGATGCAGTCGCGAATCGAGGCGAGCGCGCGATGCCGGCTGACGCGGACCGCGCCAGCCGTCGTGCCGAGTGCCGCAGCGATTTCCGTTGCCGACCTGTCGGCGTAATACGTGAGCAGCACGATCGTTCTCTCGCGTTCGCGCAGAGCCGCGAGACACGGCGCGAGACGCCTGCTGTCGAGTGCGAGATCGTTCGATGTCTCCGTGGCCTCATCGAACGGCTCGAAGCGCGCGACGATTGCCGCCCGCCTCCGTTCGCCCCGCCTCTGACCAGCGACCATCATCCGGCTCGTGCCGAGGACGAACGATCCGATCTGATCGGGCTCGCGGACCTCGCCCGCCCTGAGACGCGTGATCACCACCAGCATCACCTGCTGCGCCAGATCGTCAGCCGCGGATCGGTCCGGCAGATGCTTCAGTCCGAACAGCCGCACGCGCGGCGCGAATCGTCGATACAACTCCGTTTCGGCGGCGGTCAGCTTCATCGGCATCCGTTGCAGCTACCGCACGCGCCACCACACCGTCGTCGCACGTGCTCATCGGCCTCGCACGCGAACTCGTCACGACGCTACGGTACAGGCCGCGCGACTGACGCGTCAATCACTCACCGGCTGTTCATGGTCTGCAGGCCGAGGTGTTGTTCCAACACGTCGCCGGCCGCGCGCAGGGCCGCGGCGCCGTCGCCTTCGAATGCCGAGCCGTGCATCGCGGCCAGCAGTCTGGGCTGTAACTGCGCCAGCGTCTCGAGACGGTCGCGTGTCTGTGGCGTAAACGGCACGTAGTCCATGAGAACGGGATGCGCCTGCATCATCGCGATCGCCTCGCTATAACGGCCGACGACGTCGTCGCGGGTAACAGCCTCTCTGGGCCCGAGTTGGTGAAAGAGATCAGAGCAAAACAGCACGCGGTCCTGCTCTTCGAAGAGCATGCCTGCATCCCACCCGTGCGGCAGGTGAGGCGTGGGGATCCACCGGAATCGATGACGCCCCGTCGAGAGAACGTCGCCGGGAGCCAGCGCGAAAGGCGGACGAGTGGCGAAGTCCGTGATGTTGACCATCGCCCCCACCTGGCCGCACGCGGCTTGTGCATGGGGAGCTCGGGCCAGCCACTCATTCAGCGCGCCGCATTCGTCCACTTCGAAATGGCTCCAACTGATCCAGCGCAGCGAGACGGGATCGATCAGGCGGCTGACGGCTTCCCACATCTCGGGAAACATCGACCGCATGCCCGTATGGAAGAGCAGCGGTTGTTCGTCTTTCACGAGGAAGTGATTGAACTGCAGGTCGAACTGCGGAACGTGAATCGAGATCCGGTACACGTCGCGGGCGATCTCGTCGATGACGGCCATGAGCACCTCCCAAATGTGCGTCTCATCAGGGAAGTGCCACGAGTTCAAGGGGTGTTACACCTCGACCGCAGGAAGGCGATGGTCCGGGTGTCAGGCGCGGGAGAAGACCATTCCGAATCCCTGCGCGCGCGGATTGACACCGAGCAGGCGCACCCCGTTCATCAGTCCGTGCGGCGTCGACGAGACGACGGGAACTTTGATCCTGTTCTCGAGCGGCACGATCAGATCGAGGGTCCGGAGTGCGCCGCACGAGACAACGAGAGCGTCTGCCTTCCTCGAGTTGGCGTACGCGTCAGCGCCGAGGTTGAACAGGATTTCCTGCGTGGCGGCTCCCTCGGGGACGCGCTCGTAACCGAGGCCTTTTGCTGACGTCACCTCGAAGCCGTGTTCCTCGAGGAACAGCTTCAGTCTGCCGGTGACCACGTCGGTGTACGCGGTGGCAACCGCCACACGCTTCGCATTCGCCGTCCTGAGGCCGTCGATCAGACCGTTGCTCTGCGTCGTCGCCGGAACTCCCGTTGCCTTCGTCACGCGCTCGACCAGATCCTGGTTGAACTTGGCGCCCTTATAGAAAGTCAACGACGATCCGAAGACGGAGATGACCTTCGCGCCGCGCTTCTTGAGCGCCTCGGCGACAGGAACGACTCGCGGGATGGCCTCTTCGTAGCCCTCGACCGTCATGCCGCCCGGCAGGCCGACGCCGTCGCCGAGGAACTCGACACCGGCGGGATAGAGACGCTTCGCGTCTGGCGGAATCGGGTAGTCCTTGGGCGGAAAGATCAATCCAAGCGCCGGATCGCTCGCGAAGCCCAACGCAGGTGAGGCCGAGAACCGCACCGGCAGTGGCGGCACCGGTAATCTTCACGAAGTCGCGACGGGACGTCGACATATGGCCTCCGAGCCCTGAAGTGGTCGCTTGAACTATACACCGCCGTCAGTTGGTCCCGGCACGTCCCAGCCATCGCGTCATCTCCGCGATCGTGACGACGCGATTGTCGGCAGGGTAGTGCACCGGGATGATTCGCTGCACGTCGAGCTTCAGACGCTGAATGTTGTCTGCGAGGCTCAGCGTGTACGGGCTCGGCGGGTTCGGCGGTGATCGCAGCCGGGGGCTGCGGATTGTAGGCATCGGCTTCCAGCAGGACCTTCTCTTTCGGCAGATACGCCACGAGCATCCCGTCGTGGTGGAGGAAGTTCTTCAGGTGATGAAGTTCCAGCACATGCGTCCCGTCCGTGAGGATCTTCCGGTCACCCATGCCTTCCACGATCGGCTTCTTCCCAGATGTCTGCGCCTTGTCCGGATTCAGCGTGTGCGGCAGTGAGAGCACCTTTTCCAGATACGCCTTGTTCGACTCGTGCGTCAGGATCGTGGACCCTTCGGCGACGAATGCGCGCAAGCCGCCGGCGTGATCGAAATGGCTGTGTGTGTTGATCACGTATCGAATCGGTTTGTTCGGAATGAGGCGCTTCGCTTCGGCGATGACGGCCAGTGCGCGCTCTTCGCTCTGCCCCGATTCGATCAGCGCGATGTAGTCCTTGAAGTCGATAGCGATGACCGTGTATCCACCGGTCATCACGTAGACGCCGTCACTGAGCTTCTCCACTGTCACAGGTGGAGGTGCCTGAGCCGCCGCGGCCGGTGCGCCGCCTCGCCCTTGGGGTGGCTGTGTATTCACCGGCGCGTTGATCTTCACGTCGCTCACGCGCAGGTCGAAGACGGGATGCCCGCCCTGCTGCTGCACGATGTGCATCGGGAACTGAACCCCACCGCCCACGTCCTTGTAATCGCTGTAGACGGCCACAAACGGCATGTCGCCCATGACCGGGTGATCGATCATCGTTTCCACGCGCGCGATCAGGTTCTTCTCGTCGACATAGGCCTTCACTGGTGCCTTGTTGTCACCGACGAAGGTGATCACCGTCTGCTTCGCGCCGCCCGGTGCCGGGGCGACGGTGGCATTGCGCGCGGCCGCCGCACGGACGAACGCGTGCGGCATCATCCAGATCTCCAGTTGCTGCGCCCAGGGCGAGCTGCCGCTCACGACATTGGACTGCGACTGCTCACCGATGATCGGCTGCTGGCCGCCGCCGCGCGGCGGATTCTCGCCCTGCAGACGCACGCGATCGACGCGTGACGCCGTCGCCTCGAAATCGATGCCGCGGGTGTAGCTCTTCTCGATGAACTTCGGCCATGGTGCGCTCGCGTTCGGATTCTGGCCGAGGGCGTAGTCGAAGCCGGTTGCCGAATACTGGACGGTCTTCAGCGCGTCGGCGCCGAGCGCCTTCGATACCGCGCCGATAGTGGCCTTGGCATCCTGGGCCGCTGCGTTCGCGGCGCATGCGCAGGCCAGCACGGCGATGAACAGAGATTTCTTCACCATCGTTTCCTCCTCCGCGACTGTCAGTTCGTGCCCGCGATCGTCGGTTTGGCCTTGATGGTTTTCACCATCTGATCGAACGGCTCGATGACACCGTGCACCGGCACGTCACGGTCGATCCTCAGCTTCCGCTGCGCGAGATTGGTGAGCACGTTCTCACCCCACAGGTGCTGGTTCCATCCGGCGTCGTACAGGTCGGCCTGCACGAGCATCCGCTCGCGTGGCACGTACGCGTAGAGGTTCGTTCCCTCGCGCGGATTGTCGAGCAGGTGATAGAGCTGCACCTCCATCGACTTGTCCTTCAGCGTCATCTGATCGTCCACCCATTCGAATTTCGCCGACTTGGGATTCATCTGAAGCGCGTCGGGCACGATCGTGTGCGGGCGGGCAAGGAGATCCTTGAAGAACGCTTCGTTGGCACGATGCGTCACGATGGTCAGATCCTCCGCCACTGCAACGCGCAGCCCGCCCGAGTGATCGAAATGGTGATGCGACACGATCGCCGTCGTGAGCGGCTTCGCGCTGAGCGTCCTCGCCTTGTCGATCACCGCCTTCGAGCGCGCTTCGTTGAGCGGCACTTCGTAGAGCACGAGGTGATCGTCGAACTCGAACACGACGCTGCGATGATTGCCAGACCCGGCCAGCCACCAGATCCCCTTCGCGACCGGCTCCACGGTGACGACGACCGGGGGTGGCGTCGGAACTGATGCTGATTTCACACCGGCGGGTACCGCCAGGTCGGCGACGTCGCCGTTCACTGCGTTCTTCGAAACCTGCAGATCGAACTGCAGGTACTTGTCCATCATCGTCGTCAGCCGCCGCGGCAGCTTCACGCCGTCGACGTCTTCGTAGTCCGAGAACGTCGTGACGATCGCCACGTCTCCCATGTTCGCGTTGTCGCTCATCGACGTCACCTTCGAGGGCAGGTGCGTTGATTGGTCGATGGCGAGAGTCACCGTGTCGCCGAGAGCCGTGGTGATGTCCACGAGTTGCAGGCCGCCTTCCGTGCGAGGGTTCGCGAGCTTGGCAGCGGGATCGAGCGCGGCTCGCACGACAGTGATCGGGTGGTGGAGCAGTTCGACTCGACGTTCGCGCACTGCCGCCTCACCGGCGCGATTCAGGGTGCCGTCGGGTGTGGCGTTGTACGCGACGACGCCATCGAGTCCCTGCGCGACCCGCTGAGTCGTCGCGCCAGCGAACTGGAATTGGGCTTCGCGCAATTGCTGCACGCGAGTCCGGCCGTTGGCCAGGTCGATCGCACGCGCGTGCTCCGTCACCTTCCACACCGGCAGCTCATCGTCTGGCAGCCGGTTCTGACCGGCGTTCGGTGCCGAGCCACTGCCGGTGATGTGCAGAGACGTCAGCGACTGGATGCGGGAAGCGCCTCCGAGTGCGGCAGCGGCATCGTCGATGACTTGCCGCTCCGGAGGAGCAGACGAACAGCCAGTCATGAGAGCGGCGATGAAGACAAGCGCGCGTGTGCGAATCATGGACGGGGATTGTAAACCTTGCCCGGGTCGAGGGCGAGTTGTTCTCTGGTCCGGCCGAACACGTTATTCAAGGTATGAAAGGCCGGATTAGGCACCTCGACGATTGGGTCGCCGAAACTCCGGAATCGATTGCCGCCAGGCTCGAAAGCGCCAGGAGCGCTCAGGGCCAGGCGCGACGGACGATGGGCATCATGTCGATCATCTCGATGATGATGCTCATCGCCAGCTACAACGCCTACCTCTCGTACGACACGACCTGGATCCTGGACCTCCCTCAGAAAGAACTGGCCGGAGGGACGACCGTTGCAGGCGTGCTCACGGACCAGGCGCTCAAGGACTGGGCCGCCTCTCGAAGTGTGCAGGTGCCGCTTCTTGGCATCCGAACATCGGTTGACGATGCGCCCGTTCTCGGGACTGCAACGTTGCTCGTGCTGGCGTTCTGGCTGGTACTGCTGACGAGACGCGAGAATCACACCGTCGGTCTGCTCCTGAGGGACACGGACACAGAGCTGCCAGAGGACGACGAGTCAGAATCGCCAGGGCATCGTCCTTCGTACTCGAGCGGGCAGCGGTGGCTGATCTTCCACACCGTTGCTTCCAACAGCGTGTTCATCACCTGCGATCGATCGCTGGCGCCTGTGCAGTCGCTTGGTCCGAAGTGCGCTGCGTCAACGAGTGCCAATGGCGGATTCAAAGCCTGGATGAGCGAGCAGGCGTATGCCTTCCTGAGCAGGTTCTTCTTCGACTTCCCGGTGATCGTGTCGTCGATCGTCTTCGTACTCGATCGCTGGTCCTACTTCGAACCGGATGCGTTCACCGTTGGCGCACAGACACCGGGAGTTGGCAGTGCGTTCTTCTGGTTCTCGATGGTGGTGTTCTTCGTCTGCTGGATTCCTCTCGTGATGTGCTGTCGTCGCTCGCGTCTGTATTCGGAAGCCACGGGGCGCGTGCTCAAGGAGTACGGCACGCGGCTGCGCGCCGATCTGCTGCGACATCAGCCGATCGCCAGGCGGGAAGGTTTCACTCAGCCCGCGATCAGCCGCATCGGCGGTTGACCCATCTCTGTTGGGTCTCGACTCGAGCCCGTTTTACTTTCTGTAGCGCGTCACGGCGCTCACAGTCGCGCCTCAGAAGCGCCCTGCGGCGTGGGAGTCGACCTGCTGCCTGATCGACGTGTGTCCCGCCGCGGGCTTGCGAGCGTCGCGACTAGGAGTAACCGAACTGACCCGCTGCTCACATGGACGCTGCGAGCTACCGGCAGGTAAACGCCGTATAATCGCCGCGCAATCCGTACTCATAAGGAGTTCCAGATGAGTAAGCGCGTGCTTGTCAGTTCGCTTTTCGCCGTCGCAGGCCTTGGGCTTGCGTCGCTGTCCGTGTCGGGTCAGAGTCAGAGCGCACCGCCACTCTTCATCACCGCCTACAACGGTGGCGCGCCGATTCCGTACACCGTGCCGAAGACGCCGTGGGGGGATCCCGATCTTCAGGGTGTCTGGAGCAGTGACGACACCAGCGGTATCCCGCGCGAGCGCCCCAAGGATCTCGGCAACAACCTCTATCTCAGTGATGAAGCATTCGCTGCTCGCGTCAAGCAGGTCGAGCAGGGTGTGAAGCGCGGGGAAACGGACATCGGCTCGTTCCGGAACGACTTCGCCCGTCGAGCGTTCAGGCAGACGTCGCTCATCGTCGATCCGCCAGACGGCGTCATGCCAGCAGTTACGAAGGAAGCCGAGAAGCGCCGTGCCTCGCGCGATCGCGGTACGTTCGGTGAGGGTCCCTTCGATACGACCGAGGACTTCACGCTCTACGATCGCTGCATCACGCGCGGCATCGTCGGCTCCGTCCTTCGTGTCGTCTACGGCAACGGCAACCGTATCGTGCAGGCGCCGGGCATGGTGGCGTTCGGCTACGAGATGATCCACGACACGCGGATCATCTACACGGATGGACGCCCGCACATCGGTCAGGGCATCCGACAGTATCTGGGTGACTCGCGCGCGCGATGGGAAGGTGACGAGCTCGTTGTCGTGACCACGAACCTCACGGACAAGACGAGCATCGGCGGCAACGGCAACGGGCTGCGCCACAGCGACAAAATGGTGATCACCGAGCGGTTCAAGCGCGTGGCGGCTGATGTCATCCAGTATCAGTTCACGGTAGACGATCCAGTGACGTACGCCAAGCCGTTCACGATGTCGCTGCCGCTGACGCCACTCGACGGCGGGGTAATCCTCCCGTACGAATGCCACGAAGGGAACCGCGGCCTGCCCAATGCGATGAGCGCGGAGCGCGCGGAAGACAAGGCGATCGAGGAAGATCTCAAGAATGGCATCAAGCGGGCCCGCCGGACGATCCAGGTCCCGGTGCCGAATCGCCCCGCCGCCCCGGCCGAAGAAAACTAGCAAATCCGGCCCCACACATAGAACCTCCGGCCTGAAGGCGATAAACTGAAAGGCCGGAGATTCTTCGCTTCCCATGCTCATAGTCATGAAATTCGGTGGAACCTCTGTAGGTTCCGCTGAACGTATTGCGCAGGCGGCGGCGCTTGTCACAGCCGCACGAGACAAAGGACATCACGTTGCCGCGGTCACATCCGCCATGAGCGGCGTGACCAACAGTCTGATCGAGGCGGCCCAGGCGGCGTCGAAGGGCAACCTCGACTCGACGCTACGTCAGCGCCTCTTCGACAGGCACAAGGCGGTTGCCGACGTGGTGATTCAGGACGCGGCGGTCAGAGCCGTGGCCCTCGAGCAAATCGATCGACGCCTCGATCGATTCGAGAAGCTGTGCTACGGCCTGTCGATGGTCCATGAGCTGACACCACGGTTGCTCGACGCGATCTCGGGAACGGGCGAGATGCTGGCCGCGCCACTTGTCGCAGGCGCGATTGCCGCGCGCGGGTGCGGGTCGAGCGCCATCGATGCCACCGAGGTCGTCGTCACGACCGATCTGTTCGGCGGCGCCGAACCGCTCATGGACGAGACTCGCGTCAAGATGCAGGCGCAGGTCCGGCCGCTGATCGAGCGCGGCGAGAGCCCGGTACTGACCGGCTTCATCGGCGCGACCGTCGATGGCGTGCTGACGACGCTCGGACGCGGCGGCTCGGATTATTCAGCCTCAATCGTCGGCGCGGCGCTCGATGCGGACGAGATCTGGATCTGGACGGACGTTGACGGTGTCTTGTCTGCCAATCCGGCGGAAGTGCCAGACGCGCGGACGCTCGCGGAGATCTCGTACAGCGAGGCATCCGAGCTCGCGTACTACGGCGCGAAGGTGCTGCACTACAAAACGATCCTGCCAGCATTCCGCAAGCGCATCCCGGTACGCATCCTGAACAGCTTCAACCCAACGCATCCCGGCACGCGTGTGAGCGTCGAAGGCGATCCATCGATCCCGGGCGTCAAAGCCGTGACCTCGATTCGCGGAGTCAGCCTCATCACGATCAGCGGGACCGGCATGCAGGGCATTCCTGGCATCGTCGCGAAAGCGTTCGAAGTCGTCGCGGAACAGCAGTCGAACGTCCTGATGATTTCCCAGGCGTCCTCTGAGAACAACATGTGCTTCGTGATTACAGCTGCCGATACGCCGCGTGTGGTCAAGGCGCTGCACGGTACGCTGGAGCTCGAGCTGGCGCGCGGACACGTCGAGGAGATCTCGGCGCAACCGGTGGCAGTCGTGGCGGCAATCGGCGATCGCATGCGCGGGACGCCCGGCATCGCAGCGACGGTCTTCGGGGCGCTGGGCACTGAAGGGATCAACGTCATCGCGATCTCTCAAGGCTCGTCCGAGCGCAACATCTCCCTGGTTGTTGCAGAGCCCGATGCCGCTCCAGCGATTCGATCCCTGCATCGCGCGTTTCGTCTCGACCGCGCGGCGGTCGCTGCGCGATGAAATGCAGAATTCAGAATGCAGAATTCAGAACACAGGCTGAACCTGGAACCATTCTGCATTCTGCATTTTGCATTTTGAATTACAGGACTTCATATTCATGCCCGTCCGGGACTTATTGATCGTAGGCGCCGGCCCGTCAGGGCTGGCGACCGCCATTGCAGCCAAACAGCACGGCCTCGACTACGCGGTCGTGGACAAGGGCGTGCTCGTCAACTCGATTTACAACTTCCCGCCACTCATGGTGTTCTTCACGACGCCGGAGCTGCTGGAGATCGGGGGACTTCCTCTCGTCACGCCGTACGACAAGCCCACGAGGCTGGAGGCGCTCCGCTACTACCGGCGCGTTGTCGATACGTTCGGAATCCAGGTGTCCTTTCACGAGGAAGTTCGTGAGATCGAGCGAGAGGACGACGAAACCTTCGTCGTCACGAGTACCGGCAGCGGCGGAACACGCGTGAGACACGCGCGAGCAGTTGTGCTCGCGATCGGCTACTACGATCTGCCCAACTATCTCGGGATACCGGGCGAAGATCTGCCGCACGTCTCGCACTACTTCACCGACGCGCACCCGTACTTCAGGCAGCGCGTAGTCGTCGTCGGCGGAAAGAATTCGGCCGCGGAGGCGTCGCTCGAGCTGTATCGCGGGGGTGCGCACGTGACGCTCGTGCATCGCCGTGCGACGCTTGGAGACTCGATCAAGTATTGGGTCCGCCCCGATATCGAGAACCGCATCAAGGAGGGCTCGATCGCCGCGCGCTTCGAATCGCGCGTCGTCGAAATTCGGCCGACCGAGGTGATCATCGAGCGCAGCGGCGAGACTGAGACGATTCCTGCCGAGGGAGTCTTCCTGCTGACCGGGTATCACCCTGATGCGGAACTGATGCGGCGCGCTGGCATCGAGTGCCATGCGGAGTCGCTGACGCCGACGCTCGATCCGGAGACCTTCGAGAGCAACGTGCCGAACCTGTTCATCGCAGGTGGCGCCGTGGCGGGTCGCAACACAGGCAACATCTTCATCGAGAACGGCCGCTTTCATGGCGAGCGGATCGTGAAGGTCATAGCCGACAGGCGGTTGCAGGAGGCCTGAACGTCCGACGACGTTTTCCGTAAGCGCCGGCTCGACATGGTCGAGCGGCAGATCAGACAACGGGGTGTCACCGATACCCGTGTGCTCAGCGCGATGGAAACCATTCCACGCGAGCGCTTCGTCCCTCCCGACGCGCATGCCCAGGCCTACGAGGACGTGCCGCTGGCCATCGGATTCAACCAGACCATCTCCCAGCCGTACATCGTGGCGTATATGACCGAGGTGCTCGATGTACGCGATTCGCATCGAGTGCTGGAGATCGGAACCGGGTCGGCGTATCAGGCTGCCGTGCTCGGCAAACTTGCGCGCGAGGTCTGGACCGTCGAGATCGTTCCCGAGTTGGCTGCTGCGGCGACCGGGCAGCTTCGGAATCTTGGCCTGACCAACGTGCACGTCCGGCTTGGGGATGGCTACAGCGGGTGGCCGGAGCAGGCACCATTCGACCGCATCATGGTGACCGCGGCCCCCGACGAGATTCCCGGCCCGCTGGTCGAACAGCTCGCTGTCGGTGGTCGCTTGGTCATCCCGGTTGGTTCTCAAGGCGGGCCGCAGTGGATGACGGTTGTCGAGAAGACCGAGCAGCGGCGTGCTGCAGAACCGCACGATCCCGGTCCAGTTCGTGCCGCTGACCAGGGACCGGAAACAGTCCGGTTAACCTTCCCCGGACCGGTCCGTAATAAGGGGGCATGAGACACGTTGCGATTCTGGCGTTCGTCCTCGCGGTTCTTGGTTCCAGGCAGCCTGGCCGCTCAGGCGCGCGGCCAGCAAGAGGTAGGGCCAATCCTCCGCGAACGAGGTCAGCCAGCTCCGGCTCAGCCAGCTCGGCTCAGCCCGCCGACAACCCAGAAGCGCTGTCCTATTCGCAGAGCGCGGATTTCACCCGGAACCGGCTTCAGCAGCTTCTCTATCAGTTACCTCCGAACGTTCGCAGCGTGCTGCAGTACGACCCCTCTCTCCTGGAGCAGCCTGATTACTTGAACCCGTATCCGACGCTCCAGGCCTTTCTCAAAGAGCATCCTGAGATAGCGAGAAACCCGTCGTACTTCTTCGGGCAGCCGGACAATCGACGGGGACCGAACCCAACTGAAGCCCTCGCGGCGATCCTGGCCGGAACCGGGTTGTTCATCTTTTTCATGACCCTGCTCATCACGATGGGATCGATGGCGCAGCAGGTCGTGGCCTATCGCCGATGGGTCCGACAAACGCGAATGCAGATCGACATCCACACGAAGATCCTCGATCGCATGCAATCGAACGAGGATCTGCTGGCATACGTCCAGACACCGGCGGGACGAACCTTCCTCGAGTTTGCGCCTGCCGGCCCCGCGCCGGAGACGCGCGTCTCGAGCGCGCCGTTTGGGCGCATTCTCTGGTCGGTGCAGGCGGGCGTCGTCCTCGCCGCGCTTGGTATCGGCCTGCGCTTCGCCCAGGGCACGGTCCCCGAGGAGATTGTTCCGGCCTTTACCGTGCTCGGCATCATCGTGATGTCGCTCGGCCTCGGTGCCGTGATTTCTGCCATCGTTGCCTACGTGCTCTCGTCCCGGTTAGGCTTGTTGCCAAGCCGGAAACAAGAAACCAATGCGTGATGTGACGCTGACGGACGTGGAACTGATTGGCGCGTTTGGTGACGCCGACCGCACGTTCCTCATGACCGAGGAGGCGTTTCACGCGTTCTACGAACAGACGGCACGGCCCGTGTGGGCCTATCTCGCCCGCATCACCGGTGACGGACGTCTGGCCGACGATCTGCTGCAGGAGGCGTACTACCGGTTCCTGCGCACGCGCGCCGACTTCGACAGCGACGATCATCGCCGCAACTATCTGTTCCGCATCGCGACCAACCTGGTTCGGGATCATCGCCGCCGCCGCGGGCACGAAGAGCGACGTCTGTCTGATGAATCACAGGTTCCGGACGTGTCGGGGGACCCGCACGAGGGCGACCGCGCGGTGCGCCGGATCGATCTCGCTCGCGCGATGGACCAGATGAAGCCGCGCGAGCGTTCTCTCCTGTGGCTCGCGTACGCACAGGGGTGCTCGCACGAAGAGATCGCCGACGTCCTCGGCCTCAAGAAAGCGAGCCTGAAGGCGTTGCTGTTCCGCGCAAGAAAGCGCTTGCTGGCCCTGCTGGGCACAACCGACATTCGTGGAGGCCGCCGATGAGCGCACCCGAATGTCCTCGCGAGCAGGACGTGATCAACGCGATCGTCACGGGACAATGGCCCGATCGCTGTGACGCGTCGCTCGCCGTGCACGCGGCGGAGTGCGCGGTCTGCAAGGAGCTCGTCGACGTGACGAGCGTGATGCGACTCGACCGCGACGGCCTTCACGAGGAGATGAGCCTGCCGTCTGCGGGTCAGGTGTGGTGGCGTGCCGCCATCCGCGCCAGGCTCGAGGCATCGCAGCGCGCCGCGCGACCGTTCTCGTGGCTCTTTGGGATATCAGTGGCCTGTGCCGCGGGACTCGCGATTGCTGTCGTGCAGCTCCTGTGGTTGCCGATGCAGCTCGCATGGGGAAGCTCGAGTCTGGGCGCGTGGGGCGCTTGGCTCGGGCTCGGAGAACTCGTTCGACTGCTTCCGACGTTGAAGGATCTCGCGCCACTCACAACGACAGGCATGCTGGTGTTCCTCGCTGCGACGGCATGTCTTCTGCTCGCTCCGCTCGCGCTGTACTTCGCGCTCTCCGACGAATAGGTCGGGCCTTCTTCGTTTGTGCGTTCGGTTGTTCTGGAGGGACTCGGTCAGTGTGCCAGACCGCTCGTCCAGCTTCCGGTTCCCGGCGCCATCATCGAGCGCATCTCGAGCAGTTCGATCAGCGCGCCGCAACGGGAGAGGACACCGTCGCACTCGAGCAGGGCCTGCCGCTCGATCGGTTCGAGCGCCAGATACTGCGCCAACGCATTCACCAGGTCATCGTCAGGGACATTGGGCGACAGTTTCGAGTCGCTGCCACGATGCTCCATCGCGACCGCGAGGAGGTGCTCGAGGCGACGCCGATGCTCGTGCATCTGTGTCTTCTCATCTTCGGTGACCGACTCGGCGAGCGCTTCGACATGCGCGATGCGATACGGTTGACCGCTCTCTTCGCCAGTCACCCTGAATTTTTCCAGCCCCCTGAGCACGATGTTGAAGCGCCCGTCCGGGAGCGGCTCGGAATGGGTGATGAGGCCGGCACATCCGATCGGATACACGGGCGGACGGCCTGCGTAGTTCGACTCGAAGCCCGGTCGCAGCAGCACCATGCCGATGATGCGATCGCTGGCAAGCGCATCCTTCACCATCGCGCGATAGCGAGGCTCGAAGATGTGCAGTGGCAGAAAGACGTTGGGGAAGAGGACGACGTTCGGGAGCGGGAAGATCGGGATGGTT
Organism: uncultured Acidobacteriota bacterium; assembly: GCA_963818645.1. Taxonomy (GTDB): domain Bacteria; phylum Acidobacteriota; class Vicinamibacteria; order Vicinamibacterales; family UBA2999; genus Gp6-AA40. Next base: position 128,894 of record CAWFTF010000008.1, read on the forward strand.
GCTGGTAGTGGCATTGCTGATTTTGGCGATCTTTGATTGTGTGATTCGTTGACGAATGTTGATTCCTGATTGGTGATTCGTTGCTGCTGAACAGCAATCAACAATCAGAAATCACTAATCACGAATCGAATCCACAATGAGAGATCAGAAATCACTAATGTATTGTCTTCGTCTTCCGATCCATGTAATCCATGAGCACGTACTGGCCGAGCGTGTACGGCGTCGTGAAGTAGGCCTTGCCGCGGCAGATCGCCGCGACGCGGCGCACGAACGCGACGAGATCGTGATCGCGCGCGAGCATGAACGTGTTGATCATGATGCCCGCCTTCTGGCAGGCGTTCACCTCGGCGAACGTCTCCGACACGATGAACGGGTCCAGGCCGAACGCGTTCTTGTAGATCTGCCCGTCAGGCCGCGTGAGCGCCGACGGCTTGCCGTCGGTGATCATCACGATCTGCCGCATGTCCTTCTTCTGACGCTCGAGGATCCGGCGTGCCAGCCGCAGCCCTTCGCGCGTGTTCGTGTAGTACGGGCCCACGCGAACGCGTCCGAGTTGCTTGAGCGGAATCTCCTCGGCCGAATCGTGAAACAGCACGGCGCGAAGCGAGTCGCCGGGATACTGCGTGCGAATCAGGTGCGCGAGCGCGAGCGCCACGCGCTTGGCGGGCGTGAATCGATCCTCGCCGTACAGGATCATGCTGTGACTGCAGTCGAGCATGATCACCGTGGCGCAGGAGCTCTGATATTCGCTTTGCGCGACCATCAAATCCGGGTAGTCGACTTCGATCACCCCGGGATTCGGGACTCGGGAGTCGGGGTTCGAAGGATCGTTCGAGCGAATCCCGAATCCCGAATCCCGAGCCGCGATTCGTCTGACCGCATTGAGAATCGTGCTGCTCGGATCGATGTTCAGCGTGTCGCCGAATTCATATGGCTTCGGTGCGGCGACGGCTTCAACGCCGGTGCTGAGATGGCGCGTGTCGTGCCGCCCGGTGTCGCTCCGTCCGATTGAGCCGAGCAGATCGCGCAGCGCGCGGTAGCCGAGGAAGTCGAGCGCTTTGTCGGTGACTTCGAACTTGACGGGCGCGGAGCCTTCATCGAATCCGCCGCCGCCGCCCTCACGGCGTTCGCGCTCCTGATCGAGATCGGGAGCGCCCGAGACGAACCCCTGTTCCATCATGCGCTCGATGATCTGCTGCACGAGATCCTCGAGCTGCTGACGCGCCTGCTCCTGGTCTCCGTCTGCCGGCTCGCCGAGCAACTGCTGGATGGCTTCGTCCGACAGCATGCCGCCACTGAACAGCGCCTCGAGGATCGCATCGTGCAGTGCCTGCATCGTGCGATCTTCTTCCTCGCTCTGGCCGCCCCAGGGATTGTTGAACCCGCTCGACAGCAACAGGTCGGACAACTTCGACACGAGATCGTCGATGTCGATGTCGTCGAGTAAGTTCGCCTGTGTACTTCGTGTAGCGGTATTTCACGCTGCGCTCACTGGTTGGTGGTTAGTGGATTGTGGTTAGTGGTTGTGGAAGCTCTTGCCACCACCCACCACCATCCACCAACCAGCTAATTGTAGTATTTCTTCCGCCCGCCACCCGGTCCGCGGGTCTCCTCGTCGAGGTTCACTTCGCGTGTCGGCTTGCGCACCGGGGGATCGGCGCCGTGGTATCCGCGTTCGTCGCTCCGGCCGATCTTCTTCGTCGCGTACAACCCTTCCAGCAGGAAGTCGACACCTGAGGCCAGCATCGGATCTGACGCATTGGACGGCAGACCCGCGGTGCGTGCCAGTTCAACCAGACCCTGAACCTGCCGCGCGTGCCCCAGCACATCGGCCGCGCTCATCGTGTCGCTCAGCTGCAGGCTTCCGCCGAGGTCGAACCATTCGATGATCTGCCGGCAATCGAGATGCGAGAGATAGCCGTCGGCGACGTTGGCGACCGACGCACGAATCAGATCGCGCGCGACCGCCTCGGCGCCCTTCAGCTCGCCTTCGTATTCCATTTCGAACTTGCCGGTAATCGACGGAAGCGCGGCGTACACGTCGGTGACGCGTGCCACGGCGACCTGTTCGCCGGAGGCGAGCGCTCGCCGCTCCGCGTTCGAGACGACGTTTTCCATCGCCGAGATGGGAAGACGCTGACTGACGCCAGACCGCTTGTCGATTCGTCGATCCTGCCGTGCCTGAAATGCGATCTCCTCGACGATCTCCGCCACGAAGGCCGGCACCTCGGTCGTCGGCGTCGCGCCGTTTCGCGCGAGCCATGCTTCCTGCGCGGTGATCGCCATCGCGTCGGCTCGTCCGGTGGGATAGTGCGTGCGGATTTCCGATCCGATGCGGTCCTTGAGTGGCGTGATGATCTTCCCGCGCGCCGTGTAGTCCTCAGGGTTGGCAGTGAAGGCCATCAGGATATCGAGCGGCAGGCGGATCGGGTAGCCCTTGATCTGGACGTCACCCTCCTGAAGGATGTTGAACAGCCCGACCTGAATCTTGCCCGCCAGGTCCGGCAGCTCGTTGATGGCGAAAATCCCTCGATTGGCCCGAGGCACCAGACCGTAATGCATCGTCAGCTCGCTGGCGAGCTGCAGGCCGGATCGCGCCGCCTTGATCGGATCGATGTCGCCGACCATGTCAGCAATCGTCACGTCGGGCGTGGCGAGCTTCTCGACGTAGCGGAGATCGCGCGAGAGCCAGGCGATCGGCATGCGATCGCCTTCGCTCGCGATGCGCGCGCGGCAGGCGGCGCACAGCGGTTCGAGCGGATCGTCGTTGATCTCGCACCCTGGAACGACGGGAATGACCTCGTCGAGCAACGTCGTGAGCGCGCGCAGCAGCCGCGTTTTTGCCTGACCGCGAAGGCCGAGCAGGATGAAGTTGTGCTGTGAAAGCAGGGCGTTGACCATCTGCGGCACGACGCTGTCGTCGTAGCCGATGATGCCCGGAAACAATGTCTCCCCGGTGCGAAGCTTTCGAATGAGGTTGTCGCGGACTTCTTCGCCGACGTTGCGGCGCGGCACGTCGCCGCGCGCCACGGCGTCGCGAAGCGCGCCCAGGGTGGATATACCGGATCTGGACATGGGCTGATCCTATCAGGGCTCTGTGTAAGCGAATACTATTCAGTCGTGGCCTTCTTCGAGCGGGCGTTGCGTCCCCGCGTGTTCGCACACCGGGGCGGATGCGCGCTTGGCCCGGAGAATACGATGCCCGCGTTCGAGCGTGGGCTGGCAGCCGGCGCCGACGGGCTGGAACTGGACGTGCACCTCTCGTCCGACGGTGTGGTTGTCGTGTGCCATGATGCGATGCTCGACCGCACCACCGATGCATCGGGACGTATCGACCGCCGAACCGCAGCAGAGCTCTCGCGGGTGGATGCCGGATATCGATGGACCGATTCGCAGGGGAATCATCCGTTCAGGTCTTGTGGCATCGGCGTCCCGAGGCTTCGCGATGTTCTCCGCCGCTTCCGGGACGTGCCGATCATCATCGAGATGAAGGTCGATCACCCCGAAATGGGGCAGGCCCTGGCAGCCGAGGTCCTGGCCGCATCGGCGGTCGATCGCGTGTGTGTGGCATCGGATGGCCGTCGGGCGATTCGAGCTGCGCGGGAGGCACTGCCAGCCATGGCCAGCAGCGCGTGCCGCTGGGAAATCCGCCTTGCTCTCTATCGCTCATGGGCGCATTGGCCTGCTCGTCGAACGGGGTATGGCGGGTATCAGGTGCCGGAGACCGCAGGCACGATTCGCGTCGTATCGCCCACTTTTGTGAAGCACGCACACCAGGCGGGGCTCGAGGTGCACGTCTGGACCGTGGATGACACGCCAGACATGGATCGACTCCTGGACTGGGGTGTCGACGCCCTCATCAGCAATCGCCCCGATCTCGCGGTGAGCGTTCGCGATCGGTTCATGTCAGTAAGGCAATCGCCGGCCGCGTCGCAGCGATAATCGGCGGATGGAGCCGCCGACCTACGCAGATGTCGTCGCTGCGCGGCCGCGTGTCTACGCACACTTGCGACCGTCGCCGCTGCTGCACCACCCGCTGCTCGACGAGTGGGTTGGTTGCCGTGTGCTGGTGAAGCACGAGAACCACAATCCGACAGGCTCCTTCAAGATTCGAGGCGGGCTGAACCTGGTGGGGCAGCTCGACGATCGCGAACGCCAGCGCGGCATCATTGCGGCCAGCACCGGCAACCACGGCCAATCGCTCGCCCTTGCGTGTCAGCTCAACGCCGTCCGCTGTCGCATCGTCGTGCCCGTTGGGGCGAACCCGGACAAGATGGCGGCAATACGTGCCTTCGGTGCCGAGGTCCTCGAGCAGGGTCGCGACTTCGACGAGGCCCGCGAGTGGGTTGAAGACTTCGCCGCGTGCGAAGGTTGGCGGTACGTCCACAACGCCAATGAGCCGCACCTGATTGCAGGAGTCGCGACCTATGCTGCGGAAGTATTCGAGGCAGTCGAGCGCGTGGACTTCGTCTTCGTGCCAATTGGTGGGGGAAGCGGCGCCGCAGGTTGCGCCGTCGTTCGCGAAGGCCTGGGAACGAAGACGCGCATCGTCGGCGTGCAGGCACGGGAGGCGGATGCGTTTGCACGTTCGTGGCGTGGGCCCGCGCGTGTGACCAGAGAGCGCGCAGACGACGTTCGCGGAAGGCATCGCGACGCGAACGACCTTCGACCTCACGTTCTCGATGCTGAAGACCGCATTGGACGACGTGGTGACTCTCGAGGAAGCGGAACTTCGCGAAGGAGTTGCCGCCGCCATTCAGTTCACTCACAACCTCGCCGAAGGTGCGGGCGCCGCGCCGTTGGCCGCGGCGCGACGATTCAAGCCTCCTCAGAACGCGACAGTTGTGTGCGTCATGTCTGGAGGAAACGCGGACATGCGCACACTTCGTCACACTCTTGCCTGAGGGCCTGGAATCGGTCAGGATAGTCTTCCCTCGTGTTCTTCCCTATTGTTCAAGGAGGCAAGTGCATGCGTCGGCTTCTCACGTATACAACCGCTATGCTCGTCGCGCTGGCGGGAACTGTGGCGGTTGCTCAGAAAGCTACGAACCCCGGAGAGCTTGAAGCGGCAATGAAGAGAGTCTCCGCGGCAAACGCAGGCGTTGGCAAAGGCATCAAGTCCGAAGCGTACGCCGACGCCAAGACCTCGGTGGCGGCTGTCAAGGCTGCCTTGATGGACGCCGAGAACTTCTGGGTCATGAACAAGAAGGACGACGCGGTCCAGATGAGCAAGGAAGCGATCGCCAAGGTCACGGCGCTCGAGACGATCCTGTCAGCGCCGACGGTCGATCAGCAGGCAGCTTTCGCGGCGGCCAAGGAAGTCGGTGGCACGTGTGCCGCGTGCCACAAGGAGTATCGCGTTCAGAACGAGGACAAGACGTATTCCCTCAAGCCTGGCGTTATCTAAACCTCGTAACTCCCAAATCCCAACCTCCAACTCCCAAGAACTCCCAAAGCAGAACGTTTGGGCGTTGGGAGTTGGCGGCTTGGGAGTTGACCAAGATCATTTCAAGAGTTCTTTCGCCTTCCTGAACACACTTTCCATCATCTCCGGCGTCAGCTTTCCGGTATTCGTGTTCTGACGGCTTGGGTGGTAGCACCCGAGCACGATTGCGGGAACTCCGTCGGGCGCGTCCACTCGTGCCATCACTCCGTGTCCGAACTGTGGCCGCGGTGATCCGATGGTGGCACCCCTCCGTTTCAGTAGACGCAGCCACACATCGAACGCAATCTTGCCGAGCGCGACGACGACCTGCGCGCGCGGGAGCTCGGCAACCTCTGCGTCCAGATGATCGAGGCAACGCGTGATCTCTTCCGGCTCAGGCGCATTCTCCGGAGGGGCGCATCTCACCGCCATGACGATGTACGCGTCATATAGAGCGAGGCCATCATCGATGCGGCTCGAGGTCGGGATGCTGGCAAAGCCCGTGCGATTGAGCGCCGCCATCAAGAAGTCACCGCTGCCGCCCGTTACCATCGCCTGTGAAGACACGACCCGTGCGATTGGCGCCGTGTGCGGCTGGCGCGAGGCCGACGAGCAGCAGACGAGCGAGCGGATCACCGAAGCCGGGAACCGGACGACCCCAGTAGCTGTCGTCGCGGTAGGCTCTGCGCTTGTCGCGGGCGATCTGCTGACAATAAGTACGGAGGCGCGGGCAGCGCTCGCATCCGACAATCGTGTCGCGAATCGCAGCGAGCTGGCCGTGGATGTCGGTCGAGGCGGGTTT
>CAWFTF010000009.1:0-136920 GCA_963818645.1 uncultured Acidobacteriota bacterium
ACGCCTGATGAATCGGCAGCCCTGACGCCCTCGACTGGATCGTGCAAGGAGCGGGGGAGCGGCCCAACGTCACGATGACCGATGCCGACCTCGCTGTCGATAGTGACTTGCCCGCCCGATTGATGCGCGAAGCCGTACACCTGCGGCAGGCCCAATCCCAATCCCTTGCCGACGTCCTTCGCTGCATAAAAACGGCTCGAAGACCGAGAGGATCTCGGGTGGCATCCCGCAACCGGTGTCCGTCACCGAGAGCTTGACGCACTGTTTCTGCGACCCACGTTCCTCTTCGATGACGACGTTTTCCGCGGCGATGGTGACGGTGCCGCCTCCGGCCACGGCGTCGCGCGCGTTGAGGCACAGGTTGAGCACCGCCAACTCCGATCTCGCCGGGCGTCGATTTCAACAGGCCAGACCTCCTCCACCGAACTTTCCCATCTCGATATGCATGTGCCCCCCGAGCGAGCCATCGAGCATCCTCGCGCATGCCGTTGAGGGGGTTGGCTGGCGATGTGATCGTGGATTCGGATTCATCCCCGGTGTCCGGCGCGAGAACGCGAGCAGATGTCGCGTGAGCCCCCGTGCCACGAGCGACCGCACGACGCATGCCGTCGAAGACTCGCTGACGCTGTTCTTCCGGGTAATGTTGCGCTCGAGCAGTTGCAGACCGGTTGCGAAGACCGAGAGCAGGTTGTTGAAATCGTGCGCGACGCCGCCCGTCAACTGGCCGATCGACTCCATCTTCTGCGTCTGGCGCAGCGCGGCCTCAGCGTGCCGCAGGCGTTCCTGGTCGTGCAATCGCTCCGTCACGTCGTAGACAAACTGGTACACGCCGATCCGCTTACCGTCACGATCGCGCAACGTGTTGAATCGCATCTCGTAGAAACGGCGGTCGCGCGACGGGTCGCCGAACTCCTCGATCGCGGTGAACTCTTCGCCGGCCAGCGCACGACTCCACACGGCTGTGACTGCCGCCTGATTGTCAGGTTGATCGGCGAGCAGGTCGAAGACGCGGAGACCGACTCGTGGTCGTGTGCCGAAGATCCGTTCGAATTCGTCTGCGGCCGCGCGGTTGACGGCCAGCCACCGGTACTCGAGATCCATCACCTGAACGAACGCGTTCGTGCGTTCGACGATGTCGGCCAGGATGTTGCGTTCGGCGATCGCCTCGGTCACGCGGCACTCGAGCGTCTCGTTCAGCTCGCGCAGCCGTCGCTCGCTCTCTCGCATCGCCCGCTCGACGAGCACCTTCTGAGTCGTCTCGAAGCACGCGCAGAAGATTCCGGCCACTTTCCCGCTGTCATCGCGGACCGGCGAGTAGGAGAAGGTGAACCACGTCTGCTCGTCGTAGCCTTTGCGGTTCATGAGGAGCGGCAGATCTTCGTGATATGTCGCGTGCCCTGCCATGGCCGCGTCGATCAGCGGACTGATGTCGGACCAGATCTTCGACGAGATGTCGTAAAAGCGCCGGCCAAGCGCGCGCGGATGCTTGGCGCCCAGGATCTCAGCGTATGGGTCGTTGTAGAGGAAGCCGAGGTCGGGCCCCCAGGCAACGAACATCGGGAATTGCGACTGGAGCAGGAGGCTGACGACGGTCCGCAGTGACTGTGGCCAGCGCTCGGGTGGTCCGAGAGAGGTGAGTCGGACCAGTCATGAGCGCGCATCAATGCGCCCGCGTTCCCGCCGCCCGCGTAAAAATCAAGCGGCTGACTCATTCGTCCGGATCTTTAGTCGACCGGGAGCACTGCCACACTAGCTGAGCCATACCGGATAGAATGCGCACGCAGTGTCGCTCGAACGCGGTACGCGTCGGTCAGTACGAAAATCGACTCGGTGCTCGGCGCTGGTGGCATGGGCGAGGTGTATCGCGCGCGTGACACACGTCTCAAGCGCGACGTCGCCGTCAAGGTTCTGCCACCAGCTTTCGCGCACGATCCGGATCGCCTGGTGCGTTTTCGAGCGCGAAGCCGAAGTGCTCGCGACGTCGAATCATCCCGACGTCGCCGCCGTGTACGGGTTTGAAGAAACGCCGGCCGCGAGCGGCATCGTGCTCGAACTCGTCGAAGGCCCAACGCTGCGGGACCGCATTGCGCGTGGCCCGATCCCTGTTGACGAAGCGCTCGCCCTTGCCAGGCAGATCGCCGATGCACTCGCGGCCGCCCATGAGAAGAACGTCATTCATCGCGACCTGAAGCCGGCGAACATCAAGGTCACGCCGAACGGGACGATGAAAGTCCTGGACTTCGGTCTGGCCAAGATGATGGACAGTGCCGCCTCCGATCAGCACAAGCCGGCGCAGGCATTCTCGATGTCACCGAACGTACACGATCGAAGCCACGTCAGCCGGCTTGATTCTTGGGACCGCGGGCTACATGAGCCCTGAGCAGGCGCGTGGCAAACAAGTGGACGGTCGCACCGACATCTGGTCGTTCGGTTGTGTGCTCTTCGAGATGCTCACGGCTCGTCAGGTGTTCGAGACCGGCGAGACCGTGTCGGATGCGGTCGCCGCGATTCTCACGCGAGAGCCCGACTGGAATGCGTTGCCCGCGAATCTGCCGGCGCCGATGCGGCGGCTCCTTCGCCGATGTCTCGAGAAGGATCCCGACCGCCGCCTGCACCACGCCGCCGACGCGCGCCTCGAGATCGCAGACGCGATGAGCGCGCCGGTTTCAGAGCCAGTGCCGGCGCCGACGCTCATGCCGTCGTCGCGACTGCGTTTCGTTCCATGGGCCGTGACCGCGGTTGCCGTTGGCCTCGCGCTTGTTGCCCTGTTGTCCCGCAGTGGCACGGCCGCGTCGGCCACCTCTCCCGTCAGGCGATTGGAGCTCACACTTCCGCCAGGTGTTGAACTGTTCGCGTCGAATCGGAGCGTTGCCGTTTCACCAGACGGCTCGCGCGTCGTCTTCGTGGGCGTCAGGTCCGGGACACGACAGGTCTACCTGCGTTCGCTCGACCAGTTCGAGGCCGTAGCGCTGCGAGGCTCCGACAGCGCCACCGCCACATTCTTCGCACCCGATGGACGTTCAGTCGGGCTCGTCACGAACACGGGAGCGTTGCGCACGGTCTCGCTAGCGGACGGTCTCGTGACGACCGTCACGGATCGGCGTGAACTTTCTGTACGGCGCCACATGGGGTGACGGCAATCGCATCGTCTTCGTTCGCGCCGGAGCGCTCTGGCAGGTGGCAGCCTCTGGTGGGACACCGACGCAGCTGACGATGCTGGGCGGATCGAACGGCGACACGCTTCACGCGCAGCCGGTCTTTCTCCCAGGGGGGCAGACCGTGTTGTTTGGCGCTGCCTCTGGCGAGCGGTGGCGTGTCGAGTCGGTGTCGATCGCAACCGGCGAACGTCGCACAGTGATTGACCGGGCCACCATGCCGCTATATGCGGCGAGTGGTCATCTGATCTTCTTTCGCGACGGAGAGCTGCTGGCCGCGCCGTTCGATCTCGAGAGTCTCGAGGTGAAGGGGAGCGCGACACAGGCGATCGAAAAGCTTCCGACGCAGTTGCAAGGCCTTCCGTCGATCGACATCTCGGCGTCCGGGCACTGTCGCCTATGCGCCAACGACGTGCGGTGAGCCGCCTCGTATGGGTGTCGCGCGAGGGTGTCGAGCAGCCCATGAGCGAAGTGCCCCGAAGCTACTCGAACCCGCGGATTGCACCGGACAGGAACCGCCTGCTCGTACAGGCGGGCGATCTCTGGGTCCACGACATCGCGCGTTCCACCTTCACGCGTCTGACATCGAGAGACATCGTGATCAACGCGTTTCCGATGTGGCTGCCCGACGGTCGCCATGTGATCTACCGAGGTCCCAATGGCTTGAGGATTCAGGATTCCGAAGGCAGCGGCCAGGGACAGCTGGTGATGGGAACGTCCGACTACGACTATCCGGCCGCCGTCGGGCCTGATGGCGACACGCTGGTGTTCATGCGCAGTACCAGGAGACCTCGTTCGACATCCTGCTACTCTCGCTTCGGAATCCATCCCAGGTGCGTCCCTGGCTGAAGACCACGGCCTACGAAGGTGGAGCGCAGCTATCGCCCGATGGCAAGTGGCTCACCTATATTTCGAACGACTCGGGCCAGAACGAGGTTTATCTGCGTCAGTTCGAGGGACCTGACAGACGGTGGACGATTTCGACCGAGGGCGGGACGCAACCACTGTGGAATCCGAACGGCAGAGAGATCTTTTACCGGAGCGGCGACAAGATGATGGCAGTCGAGGTCGCGACGACGCCCGACATCAAGCTCTCCTCGCCGCGTGCGCTCTTCGAACAGCGCTACGCGTTCGGCTCCGGCATCACGATCGCCAACTACGACGTGGCGGCCGACGGCCAGCGGTTCATCATGGTCAGGGACGAACCCGGCGCCGCTCGATTGAACGTTGTTCTCAACTGGCTGTCCGAGCTCGGCCGAGTGGCACCCGCCGGTTCGTCCCCGTGAAGTCGGCGTTTTTCAGGCGCAAAACGAGCAGGAATTCGACACGCCATCGTCCAGATCTGCCGTGTTTTAGGGGGTAGATCCCGATATCGAAGCCGCCTACACTTGAACGTTAACCGTGGTGACCCCGGACGCTCACACACGCCGACAGATCCTGAAGGCCGCAATCGGCGGTGCCGCCGGGCTCGTCCTCGGTGCGCCAGTCCGAAGCCTGGCCGCTGCGGCACAAACAGCGGTCGCCGTCACCTCTACGGGGCAACTGAGCGACGATCTGTTCCTGCTCCGTCTTCCCGGAGAAGCCAACGTTCTCGCGCAGACGGGATCGGGCGGCGTCCTGCTCGTCGATGGCGGGTCGGCCAAAGCTGCAGACGCGCTCACGGCGCATGTGAGTGGCCTTCCCGGCGGCGGCCCGGTTCACACGATCTTCAACACGCATTGGCACCCGGAACAGACCGGCTCGAACGAGCGGCTCGGGAAGTCCGGCGCGACGATCATCGCGCAGGAGAACACGAAGCTGTGGCTGACCACGGACGTGACGTGGTCATGGAACGGGCAGCGCTTCAAGCGCCTGCCGAAGATCGCGCAACCGAACAAGACGTTCTACACGACCGGCACGCTCGAGTCAGGTATTCAATACGGATACATTCCGGACGCCGCACACACCGACGGCGATCTCTACGTGTACTTTCCGAAGCAGAACGTCCTCGCGGTCGGTGACGTTGTCTCCGGGGAAGGCTGGCCGGTCGTGGACTGGCAGACCGGCGGATGGATTGGCGGGATCGTCGGCGGACTTCAGCGGCTGCAGACGATCGCAAACGCGGAGACGCGAATCGTGCCCGGACGCGGCCCGGTGCTGAGCCTCGCAGACGTCAAGAAGCAGACCGAGATGTATGGCGAGATCTACAACCGCCTGTCGCAGATGCTGAACAAAGGCAGAGGGCCGACCGAGGCCGTGGAAGCAAAGCCGACGAAAGAGTTCGATGCCGTCATGGGCAACGGCGACGAGTTCGTGCGCCGCTCATTCGAGAGCCTCTGGGCATACTTATCGCCAGACGCGTAGATGATGCAGACTCCAACACGTCCAACGGTTGCGCTCGCTTTCGCTGCTGCCGTGCTCACGGTCACGTTGACCGCCGTGCTCACGGCCTCTCAGTCATCGTCTGCTCCGCAGACCGCGCCCGCTGCTGCGCAGTCATCCACTGCTCCGCAGTCGCCCGACGCGCAGCTCGCGACCATCACGCAGTACCTGTGTTGGCTGTCACAACGATCGCGCGAAGATCGGCGGCGTCAGTTTCGAGGGCGTGACCGCGGACAGCATCGGCCAGCGCGCCGAAGTGTTCGAGAAGGCCGTGCGCAAGCTGCGCGGACGCGTGATGCCGCCACCCGGCGCTCGACAGCCGCAGAGCGCCGCGACTGACTCGCTGATCGCGTGGCTCGAGACCTCGCTGGATCACGCCGCTGGCCAGAAACACGTCCGTGACGAGGTCGTGCTCCATCGGCTCAATCGCAAGGAATATGCGAACGCTGTTCGCGATCTGCTTGCCGTCGACTTCGACGCCACCGAGGTCCTGCCTGCTGACGATGCGGCGGAGGGGTTCGACAACATCGCGACCGCCCTGCAGGTATCGCCGTCGTTCATCGAGCAGTACGTGATCGCCGCGCGCGCGGTGGCCGTGAAGGCGGTGGGGCGGCCGGATGCACGAGCGGGCGGATGGACGTTCCGCGCGGGGCCAGGCGCGCAGCTCACGCACGTGCCCGGTCTCCCGCTGGGGACACGCGGTGGCATCCTCGCCAAAGTTGACCTCCCGTCGGATGGTGAGTACCAGGTCGACATCGCCGACATGGCGACCCACATCTGGGGCAACGGGATGGAGTTCGAGAACCCGCTGATCGTCACGCTCGACAACAAGCTTGTGTACGAGACGGTGATCGGCGGGGAAGAGGACATGAAGGCGTACGATCAGGTGCAGAACGGCGCACTCGATCGCGTCAACGCCCGGCTGAAGAAGATCCGGTTCTTCGCGACGGCCGGGCCACACAGGATTGGCGTCGCGTTCAAGCGCCGGACGTTTGCCGAGTCCGACGACCAGTTGCAGATGTTCGCGCCGGGTGGAGGCCAGGATCGTCTCTACCGCGTGCAGTCCTTCCAGCTGCAGGGGCCATTCGACGCCAAGGGGATTGGGGCGACGCCGAGTCGCGAGCGCATCTTCACCTGTCACCCGGAAACAGCGGACGCGCAGGCGTCGTGCGCGAAGCAGATCATCACGGCGCTCGCCCGGCGCGCATACCGGCGGCCGGTGTCTGCCGAAGACGTCAACGAGTTGATGCAGTACTACCAGGACAGCGCGAAGGACGGCTTCGAGGCTGGGATTCGCAATGCCATCACCGGCCTGCTGGCGAGTCCGTTCTTCCTGTATAGAGGCGAGCGCGTTCCATCAGGACTGCGTCCCGGCGACACGTACACGATCGCCGATCTCGAACTCGCGTCGCAGCTGTCGTTCTTCATCTGGAACACGATTCCCGACGAGGAACTGTTGCAGCTGGCGACCAGTGGGAAGCTCGATGAACCAACTGTGCTCGACAAGCAGGTGAAGCGGATGCTTGCCGATCCGCGGTCGCTGTCGCTGGCCAGCAACTTCGTCCAGCAGTGGCTCGACATGAAACGCCTGGACGAGATCGTCCCGGACTCTGCGGTGTTCCCGTATGCGTCGGGTCGGGCCGACCCGCGCGAAGACTTCCGCACGGAGCTCACGCTCTTCGCCGACAGCATCTTCCGCGAGGACCGCAGCGTCATCGACTTGCTCAGAGCGAAGCACACGTTCCTCAACGAGCGCATTGCGCTGCACTACGGCATCACCGACGTGAAGGGCGATCGCTTCAGGCGGGTCGAGCTTACGAACTCCGCGCGCTGGGGATTGCTTGGGCAAGGGCGCGGTACTCATGGCCGCGGCGTATCCGAACCGGACGTCGCCGGTTCTGCGCGGCGCGTTCATCCTCAAGCACATTCAAGGCGTGCCGCCAGCGAATCCTCCGATGAACGTTCCCACGCTCGATGAGAAAGACATCGGCACGACGAGGGCGTTGACCGTCCGCGAGATGATCGCGAAGCACCGGGCGAACCCGACGTGCGCGTCGTGCCACGCCGTGATGGATCCGCTCGGCCTGGCGCTCGAGAACTTCGACGCGACGGGCATGTGGCGAGATCGCGATCGCTACGCCGGCGCCGCGATTGACTCCTCGGGCGAGTTGCCCGACGGCACGCCGATCAAAGGCCCCGACGACCTGCGTCAGGCGCTCCTTCGTCGCCCGGAACAGTTTGCGCAGACGTTCACCGAGGGCCTGCTGACGTACGCGACGGGCCGTAAGCTCGAGTATTACGACATGCCCACCGTTCGGAAGATCGTCCACGGTGCGGCCGCGAGCGACTACAAGTTCTCGGCGCTCGTGCAGGCAGTGGTGAAGAGCGAGCAATTCAGAATGCGGCGCGTGCCGCAGCCGGCTCCGGCTGCGACGTCGACGGCGCCCTAATTAGTAGGCGGTAGGCAGTAGGCGGTAAGCAGTCATAAGTAGCGGCATCATCGATAACGGAGACTCGCGATGTACGTATTCAAGAAGCACGTCTCACGGCGTTCGGTCCTGAAGGGTGTCGGCGCGACCATCGCGCTGCCGCTTCTCGATGCGATGAATCCCGCCGCCACTGCGTGGGCGCAGACGGCTGCCGGCACGACGCCGAAGCGGTTCGCCTTCGTCGGGTTCCCGCACGGCGCCGTCATGGACCGATGGTCGCCGCCGCAAACCGGCACCAACTTCGAGATGTCGCCGATCCTCCAGCCGCTGGAGCCGCTGCGCCAGCACATGACGATTGTGTCCGGACTCAGGAACAAGCCGGGCGAAACGCCGGAGCCGCACGGCTACATCGAGATGACGTGGCTCACCTGCGTGAAGCCGTGGGACCACGGCGTGGGAAGCGCCGACGCCGGTGTCAGCGCCGACCAGCTGGCGGCGCGCCACATCGGCCAGGACACGCGCCTGCCGTCGCTCGAGCTGACGACCGCGCTTGGCGGCGCGCGACTGGCGTGGCGAACACCGACGCAGCCGCTGCCGCAGGAAGGCAACCCGCGCGCGGTCTTTCAGAAGCTGTTCGGTCAGGGCGACACCGACAAGGAGCGCGCGGCGATTCTCCACGAGACCGGCAGCATCCTCGATCGCGTGAAGGGACAGGCCGCGCGGCTGCAGGCCAGTCTCGGTGTCGCAGACCGCGTCGTCGTGGGCGACTACCTCGATTCAGTGCGCGAGATCGAGCGCCGCGTGCAGATGGCGTCGCAGCAGGACATGTCGCGTCTGGACATTCCCGATGCGCCCGTCGGCACGCCGAACGACATCACCGAGCACTTCAAGCTGATGTTCGATCTCATGGCGCTCGCGTTCCAGGCGGATATCACACGGGTCATCACGTTCTCGATGGATCGCGAAGCGAGCATGCGCACGTATACGAACCTCGGCATCGCCGAAGCGTTCCATCCGCTGTCGCATCACGGCAATAACTCTGAGAAGCAGACCAAGCTGGTTCAGATTCAGCGCTACCACACCGAGGTGTTCGCGAAGTTCGTCGAGCGGTTGTCGAAGGCGCAGGAAGCTGGCGGCACCGTGCTGGATCACTCGACGATCCTGTATGGCAGCAACATGAGCAACAGCGACAAGCACAACAACGATCCGCTGCCGGCGGCCATCCTTGGTCACGCGAACGGCAAGATCAAGGGCGGTCAGCACGTGAAGTATCCGCAAGACTCGCGCTTTGCCGACCTGCTTGTGACGCTGTTCGATCGCAACAACATCCCGGTGGAGAAGCTCGGCGACAGCGGCGGCATTCTGTCGGAGGTCTGAAATGCAGAATTCAGAATTCAGAATTCAGACGTTGTGGAATGCTCGCGTTTCGTTTCTGCATTCTGCATTTTGCATTCGGCATTTACAGGGTCTGTGTGTGCTCGTCGCGGTGCTCGCTACAGTTTCAATCGCGACCGCCGCCGAAAGCCCTCTCCTCGATGCGTCGGAGCGTGGCGATCGCGCGACCGCGCTGAAGCTGCTGGCCAAGGGCGCCGATGTCAACGCGCCGGGCCCCGATGGAGCGACCGCGATCATGTACGCGGCGGCGAACGACGATCTCGAGCTCGTGCGCGCGCTCATCAAGGCAGGCGCGAACGTCAAACTCAAGAATCAGTTCGGCACGTCCGCGCTGACCGAGGCAGCCATCATCGGCTCGGCGCCGGTGATCGAGGCGCTGCTCAAGGCGGGCGCCGATCCCAACGGGAAGAATCCTGAAGGCGAGACACCGCTGATGGCAGTGGCGCGCGCCGGAAAAGTCGATGCGGCGAAGCGGCTTCTCGAAGCGGGCGCCGACATCAACGCGAAAGAGGACTTCGGCGGGCAGACGGCCTTGATGTGGGCGGCCGCGCAGAGTCAGGCCGAGATGGTCAAGCTGCTCGCATCGAAAGGCGCCGACCTCAACGCGCGTGGCGTCATCCGCCAGTGGGAGCGCAAGATCATCACCGAGCCGCGGCCAAAGGACATGAACAAGGGTGGGTTCACGCCCTTGATTTATGCCGCTCGCGAGGGCTGCGTCGAGTGCGCACGCTACCTTGTCGAGGCCGGAGCCGATCGCGATATCGAAGATCCGGAGCGCCTCACGCCACTCACCATGGCGCTGCTCAATCTTCATTTCGAGTTCGCCGCGTACATGGTCAAGGCGGGCGCCGACGTCGACAAGTGGGATCTCTTCGGGCGCTCACCGCTCTACCTGGCGGCAGACATGAACACGTTGCCGACGAAAGGCAACGGCGCGGTGGCCGTGATTCCAAGCGAAGACTCAGTGACCGCGCTCGACGTCGCGAATCTGCTGCTCGACGCCGGCGCCAATCCGAATCTCCAGTTGAAACGCCGACCGCCGTATCGCGATGTGCCACAGGATCGCGGCGGTGACACGATCCTCGCGCAAGGCGCGACGCCGCTCCTGCGCGCGGCGCGTGCCGGCGATGCGCCGTTCGTCGATCTCCTGCTGAAGCATGGCGCGCTCGTCGATTTGCCGAGCAAGGAAGGTGTGACGCCGCTGATGGCGGCTGCCGGTGTCGAGTTCGGCACGCGCGTCACACGCGGCCGGAATCGCACGACCGATGGCGTGCTGGCGACGATGAAGCTGCTGCTCGATGCGGGAGCCGACATCAACGCACGCATGGTGACCGATGCGCCGCGCACGGGTGAGTACAGCGCTGCCGCGACTGCCGCCGCTCGATCCGGTCGTGGCGGGCGCGCCAGCCAGGTGCCGAGCGCGACGGCTGTTCCACATCAGACCGCGCTTCACGGCGCGGCCGAGCGAGGCTACACGCCAGTCGTGAAGTTCCTCGCCGAGCACGGCGCTGACCTGCAGATGAAGGACGCGAATGGCAGGACGGCGCTCGATCTCGCCAAGGGCATCGGCGTGCCCGGCGTGAAGCAGGCAGCGAGTGACGGGTTCCCCGAAACCGTGACACTGCTGGAATCGCTGACAACGTCGAAATAACCGCGGCAGACGCGCTTGAGGGTCAGCCATGATTCTCGTCGCGGGGGCAACCGGACAACTTGGTGGATTCGTCACACGCAGGCTGCTCGCCAACGGTGAGCCGGTCAGGGTGCTCGTCAGGGAAGGTTCGCCCTGGCAGGCGCTGCAGACTGCCGGCGCTCAGATCTCACTTGGTGACCTGAAGAATCGCGCGACGCTCGACGCCGCCTGCGCCGATGTCGATGTGGTGATCACCACTGCCAACTCGGCGTTGCGCGGCGGCACCGACAACATTCAGACCGTTGACACCGACGGGAATCGCAATCTCATTGACGCGGCGCGCAGTGCCGGCGCGAAGCAGTTCATCTTCGTCTCTGCGTTCGGCGTGAGCATCGACAGCCCGGTCCCGCTCTTTCAAGCCAAGGCGCGCACCGAAGCCTATCTGCGCTCCAGCGGGCTCGCCTACACGATCCTTGCGGCCGACGGCTTCATGGACGTGTGGCTTCCGATGATTGTCATCGGCCCCGTGCTCGACGGACGTCCCGTCACGATCATCGGCGAGGGCCGGAGGAAGCATTCGTTCATCGCGGTGCAGGATGTCGGGTCGTTCGCGATTGCCGCAATCGGTCACCCTGACGCAATGAATCGCCACCTGCCGCTCGGTGGTCCCGAGGCCGTGTCGTGGCGCGACGTCATCGCCACCTTCGAACGCCGGATCGGCCGAGAGATTCCAGTCGTCAGCCTTGCACCCGGACAGCCGTTGCCCGGCTTGCCGGACATCGTCTCGGGATTGATGACGGGCCTGGACACGTATGACTCGGTGATCGAGATGGCCGCAACCGCAAGGGCATTCGGTGTCCAGCAGACGACCGTCGATCAGTTCCTGCTCGGGATGCTGAATCAGGCGTACTCCCCTTCCGGTTCGTTAGCGTCCTGACCGTCATTCCGATCGAGTGAATCGTTCGCCGGCGGGACGCTGTATCCCATGGGCGAACGCCGTGGCCTCACTCAGTCACGACAGTTGCCCGATTGCTCTCGGCACGCTGATTGATACGACGAGGCGACACAGGCCTCGAGTTGGGCATGAACCTCTGGAACACACTCCGCATCGCTCTACGAACGTGGCGCCGGACGCCGGCGCTCGCCGCCGTGATCGTGGCGACGCTGACGCTTGGCATTGGCGCAACGACGACGGCGCTCACGATCGCGCACTCGATGCTCGTCCAGGCTTTGCCGTTCCCCGATGCCGACCGGCTGGTGTGGGTGACCACCTTCGACACTCGCACGTCGGATGGGCAGGCGGCGGTGATCGGATCCAACCGGCTGCCGCAGTTCGCCGACTGGCAGGAGCACCTCACCTCGTTCGAGCAGATCGGCGCCTGGGCGGGCGATGCGCCCGATGTCTTCACCGTGACCGGCGGTGGAACGCCAGAGCGCGTGAGCGGCCTGAGAGTCACGCATCAACTGCTCGGCATGCTGGGCGCAACACCGGCAACTGGCCGTCTGTTCCGTGACGGAGACGACGAGCCAGGCGCCGCGCAGACGGTCGTGCTTTCGTACGGTTATTGGCAGCGTCGTTTCGCGGGCTCTCCCGTCGTCGGGCAGTCCATCACGATCGAAAACGAGCGGCACACGATCGTCGGGGTCGTGCCGACTGAATTCCCGCTGTCGGGAAGCCTGTTCGCGAGCGCGCCGATCGATGTGTACCTCCCGCTTACCGTCGATGGGAACGAGGACATCGGCGGGTTCATGGCTGTTGTTGGCCGTCTTCGGCCTGGCGTCACTGCAGATCAGGCTCGCGCGGAGTTGACGAGCCGGCAGGTTGCCCTGTCGGTCGGTCAGTGGGAGTGGATGCGTGTGCTCGGACAGTCCGTCACGCCACTGCCGGATCTCGTGACACGTGACGCGCGGTTGCCGGTGCTGCTGTTGCTGGCCGGTGCTGCTGGCGTGCTGCTCCTCGCGTGCGCCAATCTCGTGAACCTGTTGCTGGTGAGGGCGAGCGGGCGACGCCGTGAGATGCAGTTGCGCATGGCACTCGGCGCCTCGATGCGTCAGGTGCTCGGCCAGTTGACGATCGAGAGTGCCGTGCTGGTCGGCATCAGCGGCGTGGTTGGAGTCTGGCTGACAGTCGCGGTATTCGAGTGGCTTCAGCGTGCGGCATCCGTGCACATCGCACGGATCGGCGACCTGCATGCTGGTGGCGTCACCGTGTCGTTCGCACTCGCGATCTGCGCAGCCATCACGATGATGTTCGGCGGTGTCTCGATACTGCAGTTGCGGCGTCGAGACACGACCGATGCGCTCCGGCCGCATACCGGCGTCACGATCGATCGGCGCGGTGCGTACGTTCAACGACTCGCCCTCGCGATTCAGGCGGCCGTCGTCATCGTCCTGACGGTCGCCGGTGGATTGCTGGTGCGGAGCCTGGTGGAACTGCTCGACGTCGATCCCGGATTCGATCCGAAGGGAGCGATGGCGATCCGCGTCGATCCGGCAGGACGGCTGGCGGGGCCTGCGCGCCTGCCGTTCTTCGATCGCGTTCTCGATGGCGTCAGGGCACTGCCGGCGGTTGAATCCGCTGCGCTCACGATTCACGTGCCCATGGGAGACCGTCCGAGCATGGGATGGGATGCGATTCCCGCAGGGCGCGAGTACAACCCGTTGGTCGATAACACAGCCGGAAGAATCGTCAGCCCGGGATATTTCGGCACGATTGGCGTTCGCATCGTCGCGGGACGTGATTTCGACAACGGCGACATTCGGGCGCGTCCCCTGGTCATGGCGATCAACGAGACGTTCGCACGCCAAATCCAGGCCGAGGGTCGCGATCCGTTGCGGTCCCGATTCACCGTTCTCGGAAACGTCCGTCAGGTTGTCGCCGTGGTCGGCGACGTGAAGCATCGCAGCCTCGATGCCGAGGCGGGGCGCGAGGTCTACATTCCGATGGGCCAGGCGCCGGGATTCTTCCAGGCATACGACCTCGTCGTGCGCGCTACCGATCCGGTCGCGCTGGTTCCGTCCATTCGGTCGGCGATCTGGGCTGTCGATTCCAATCAGGCGCTCGGTGCTCCAGTGGCGCTCGAGGCGTACATCGGGCGCACGTTGCGGCCGCGCCGGCTGCTGACCGGCGTCATCGGCGTGTTCGCCGGAACCACGCTGCTGCTCGCCGCGCTCGGCGTCTACGGCGTCGTCCGTTATCGCGTGGCGCAGCAGGTGAAGGAGATTGCGATCAGGGTCGCGCTCGGTGCACCGGGCTGGCACGTCACGATGGTCGTGCTGGGCGACACAATCGTGTGCGTCGCAGTGGGGCTCGCCGGTGGTGTTGTGCTCGCGCTCGCGGCAGCATCAGCCATTCGCAGCTATCTCTTCGGCGTCGAGCCGCGTGACGTGGTCACGCTGGCCGCATCCTGCGCGCTCGTGGTCACCGTCGCGCTGCTCGCCGCATATCTTCCGGCGCGTCGCGCGCCGCGCGTCGATCCGATTGCTGCGCTTCGCGCCGATTGACGGTTGAAGTCCCGTGCAGAAATGACGCGCCCCTCAACGGGCGCAATCACGGAACTGACGCTTTGCAGCTCATGATGAAACACCCAGCCCGCCCGGGCTGAGCCCCACCTTCACTTTTTGGCCGCAAGTTGGTTGTCTCGTACCGTAATTCTGGCGGGCAGCACGTTTGCTAAGAATGAGCCCAGGCATGTCCCCAATGCCACCGAGGAGGGCTTCCGTGCCTGCAAAGAAGACTCGACAGCCGGGCAAGACGGGCAAGGCCGTCTATCTGCTGTCTGCCGATCGCAAGTTTCGCCGGCTCTCGCTGAAGAAGATCTCCGAACGAGTAAAGGGAGCGCGTCGTCGAACGCGTGGGCGCTCGATCGCCAAGACCGCGACGGCAGCCGAACCAGTGTCGACTGCGGCTCGCAATCCAGCACCCGCAAAGGTCGCTTCTATCGCCCTCGTTCTTGCAGGACTCTTCCTACTTGCGACGCTCGCCGGCGGGTCGTGGCCCTCGACGTCGTCGGTGGACCCACAGGTCGCAGCAGCGCAGACGGAAAACCCGGCAGTCCTGACTGCCGACGTGGCTGGTGCACCCGCCGTTCCCGCGAAGGCGCCGGCCGTTTCGCCCGCCGCGAACGCGCCACGTGAGTCGAATGCGTCGCCGGTTCGGCCAGCCGTGACCTCGACGGCCACGTCACGCCCAATGGAGACGACTAAGGCACGAGCTGAGATTGCACCGGTGCCGCCCTCACCAGCGAGGCCGTCCTCCCCTGCGGATGCGCACTCGGCGGCAGCCGCGGCGTCCATCGACACGGTGACGATCTCCGGATGCCTCGACTTCGACGGCAAGTCCGCCTGGTTGAAGGACACATCGGGCGTCGATGCTCCGCGGACGCGCAGCTGGCGATCGGGCTTCCTGAGGAAGCGCTCGCCCCGGATTGCGCTTGTCGACGGACCAAGCAGTGCAGAGGTCTACGACGGTCGCCTGGTCTCCGTCACCGGAGTGCTGGTCGATCGCGAGATGCGCGTGAGCTCGCTGAAGCCGATCGCAGGCGACTGCGAGTAAGCAGCGAGGCCTTCGACAGGCTTCAGTAATATGGGGTCGTGCAAGCCGAACTTCTGAAGCGCGACCTCGCGTCTCTCATTCACCCCCTCCACGATCCAAAGGCTCACCGCGCTGGACATGTCTGGGTGCGCGGCCAGGGGGCCATGTTGTTCGATGCCGACGGCAAGGAGTACATCGACGGGCTCTCGGGGCTATGGAACGTCGCGCTCGGTCATGGACGCAAGGAACTGGCCGAGGCCGCGCGCGAGCAACTCGAGACGCTGGCCTATGCGTCTGGCTATACGGGCCATTCGAATGTGCGTGCGATCGAGTTGGGCGAACGGCTGGCCCGACTGACCTATCCGGCGATCAACCGATTCTTCTTCACGTCCGGCGGCGCCGAAGCAAACGAGAGTGCCATCAAGCTGGCGCGCTCGTATTGGAAGCTTCGCGGTCAGCCGGCGAAGACGAAGGTCATCTCACGCGAGCTTGGCTATCACGGAACGACGCTGGCGGCCATGAGCGCTACCGGGATCGCGGGTTACTGGCCGCTGTTCGAGCCGCGCGTGCCCGGCTTCATCCACGTTCCATCACCGTATCCCTATCGTGCGCAATCGATGGATGGCGCCGCATACGGAGTGGCGATTGCCAACGAACTGGAGAAGGCGATCGTGCGCGAAGGCGCCGAGACCGTGGCGATGTTTCTCGCCGAGCCGGTGATCGGGGTCAGCGGCGTGATCGTGCCGCCCGATGATTACTTTCCACGCATCCGCGAGATCTGCGACCGGTACGATGTGCTCTTCGCCGCAGACGAGGTCATCACCGGCTTCGGACGCACGGGCCGCTGGTTCGCACTGGAGCATTGGGGCGTGGCGCCCGACATGGTGCAGTTTGCCAAGGCGATCACGTCGGGCTATTTCCCGTTGGGTGGCGTCGGGATCAGTGACGAGATCGCCCGCGTCCTGGACGAGGCACAAGTCCCGTGGATGCACGCCTACACGTACAGCGCTCATCCGACCGGGTGTGCCGTCGCCCTCCGTACTCTTCAGATCATCGAAGAAGAGAATCTCGTTGCAGAGGCGTCACGGAAAGGCGCGCATCTGATGGATGCCTTGCGCGCGCGCCTGGCGCACCATCCTCACGTGGGAGAAATTCGTGGCAAGGGGTTCATGTGTGCCGTGGAGTTCGTGAAGGAGCGCGAGACCAGGCAGCCGTTTGCCCCCGAAGACCAGGTGGTCGCGCGCATTCACGACGAAGCACAGGCGCGTGGCCTGATCAGCCGTGTTCGTGGTGACGTCTTCGTGCTGGCGCCGCCGTTCGTGACGCCGGACGATCTGCTCGATCGGATTGCCGAGATCCTGACGGCAGCAACCGAAGCGGTGCTCGGTCGGCCCGCCTGAGGATCATCGACGTTTCGTCAAGTCGGCGTAGATCGCCTCGATGAACATCTCGCCGGTCCACGCTGGCGTCGAGTAGACGCCGTCGTAGTCCTTCGTCGGTCCGGCCGCCTTGATTTGCGCCAGCGTCATCTTCTTGTCGACCATCGCCTGAATGCGGTCGCGGATGATCGTCGTCATGTCGCGATACTCGGCCACGTCGGACTCGTTGCAGATCCGCCCGTGGCCGGGGACGACGAGCGTGCCCCCCTGGTTGTTGAAGGCGGGGAAGGTGATGTCGAGGATCTGGTTGAGCGCGTCGAGGATGCCTTGAATGCTTCCTCCGCGATTGCGATCGATCATCGGATACGAGACGGTCGAGAACACGTCGCCGGTGGCGACGACGTCCGACTTGCGGAACCACACGATCACGTCGCCGTCGGTGTGCGCGGCGGGCACGTGCAGCATCTCGACGACCTCGCCGGCGAAGTAGATCTGCTTCTTGTTCGTGTAGAACGTGTCGTGCGGCCACACGCCGTACGGCATGCGCGCGGGTTCGCCCTTCAGGCCGCTCATGCGGTGCAGCACCAACTCGTGCGCGATGACAGGTGCGCCTTCGAGGCGAGCCGGTTCGCGGCCGTTCTGACCGCCAACGCCTGCGCTCACGTTGCGGCCGGCGTTCGACAGACTCTCGTTCCCGCCCGTGTGGGCTTCGTCAGCACTCGTGTTGATGATCTGGCGGATCGGCTTGTCCGAGATCGACCGGATGGCGGCGATCACCTTCTCGCTCATCGTCGCGGCGCTCGAGTCCACGACGAGCACGCCGTCCGAATCGACCTGCACGGCGACGTTCGCGCCGGAACCGGCGACGAGATGAACATTGCCCTGCACCGGCAATGCTTCCACATTGCCATCGTCGTAGGCCGGCTTGACCGGGCGAGGACTCTGCTGTGCGGCGAGCTGTCCGGTTGCTGTCCAGAGAGTCGCGGCGCCGAGCGCCAGCAGCAGTCGTGTCGGCACTCGGAGCGTCATTGTCGTGTGCCGGTTGTCGACGTTGTTCGCGGCGCTGTCTTCATCAACTGCTCGAGCCGCTTCATGTACTCCGGGTACATCGTCTGCGCGCCCCCTTGCGATGCTTCGAACGGCAGGTTGTGCCGCGTCGCGTACTCAGGATGCGTCGTGCCAAGAGGATAGGACGGCACCTGTCCCTTCTCGAGTGACGGTAGTTCTTCGGCGACTTCAAAAGGCTGCGGTGCGGGAATCGTCAGGTTGGGATCGCGTTTGAATGTCGCCGTGCGCACGAGCGGCTCGGTCAGGTAGATCGGGTCCTCGACGATGATGGCGAGCGTGAGGAGGTCGCCATGCCGCCAGTAGTACTCCGTCATCACCGCGTACGGGCTCAGCGGGATGCCGTTGCGATGGACGAAGCTGTACTTGATGTGGGTGGTCGTGACCTTGAGGCCGCCATCAACCCACTCTCCGGTCGAGAATCCCTGCCACAGATGTTCGGCGTACTTCGACGGATGGGGACGGCCATCGAGCCAGATGGTGCGATCGGCGCGACCGAAGAGCCCGGTGATCGTATATGCGATGAGGCGCTCGGTCTTGGGATCGACGACGGTCCCCATGCGGAAGTCGGGGCGCGGCGCGCGCATCGAGTAGGTCACCGGGTGCGGGCGGCCCTGCCACTCGAGCAACGAGTGCATCGTCGGAGTCCAGCTCTCGGCGTGTTGCCGTGCGGCCTCGTTGAGCGGGATGCCCACGTACTCGCCGACTTCAACGCCAGGATCACCGCGGAGCGGCAGTTCTTCGTGATTGCCGAGATTCGCCGACCACATGCCGGCAAGATCCACCTGCTGGCCACGAGCCGGGGTTGCGACGAGGGTGAGCGCTGCCGCTGCACCGATCAGGAACGTCCGGGCCGTCATCATTCGACCTCCGGTCGCCGGGAATATACCACTACACAGAAATATCGAGTGTGGCTTATGGATAGTGTCCGAGCGGTCGTCGCTGTCCCGGCTTCCAATCGAGTTCAACCGCGACGAAGTTGTCGCGGTTGGGCATCTTGATCGTCGGCAACGTCGTCGCATCGAGGACAGCGTTCTCGTCGATCACTTCGTTCAGAAACAGCACGTAAGCAGTGGCTGCGTAGACTTCGTCTGGCGTCAGCGATCCCGGTTTCGTCGACGGCATCGCCCGGTTGATGAAGTCCCAGACCGTCGTCGCATACGGCACGAGGCTTCCCTGGATTTTCACTGGCTTGGAATTGCCAAGCGGGATGAGGCCGCGATGCAGTCGCGTGCCCGTGCCGTTCGGCCCGTGACACGACTGGCACTTCTGCGCGTAGACGGTAGCGCCGTCTTTCACGGTGCCGCGTCCCGGTGGCAACTGCTTGCCGGAGGGGGACACGGCCGTGTCGCGTGCCTTGACCTCCTCTGCGTTCGGTGTCGTTCCAAATCGATAGGTCGGTCCCTGCGCGAGAACACTGGCCGACGCGAAGAGCACGATCGCCGCCGCGAGCAGGTGTGAAGATCGCATGTTAGTGTGCCGGTGGCATGAATCCGGTTCTCAGCGCGTGCCGATCGAGTTCCTTCCCTCTCAGGTAAACCTTCGAGAGACGCCGGGTGTTCGTGATGCCGTCGAGAGGGTTGGCGTCGAGCACGTTGAAGCTCGCTTCTTTCCCCACTGCCACTGTGCCCATTCGATCCAGATGGAGAATTCGCGCGTTGGTTCCGGTTGCGGCGACGATGGCTTCCATTGGCGTCATGCCGCAGCGCGTGTAGGCCTCGATCTGTTCGTGCGAGCCGAAACCGTCACCGGTTCCGTCGGTGCCCATGCCGATGATCATCCCCGCGTCATGAATCTTGCGCAAGTTGCGACAGTGCAGTTCGAAGAGCTCGTTGGGCGGATTGCCTTTGGCGTCGAGCTGCGCCAGCTGCGCGCGCATGCCCTCGATCTGTTTGGCTGGCTGCGTCTCTGCAAGCGACGTGATCGAGTCTTTCGTCGCAGGGACCGGGATGTTCGGACCGGACCACACTTTCGGATGTGCTTTCACCGCGGCGATGTACTCCTCGTCCACGTCTCGATCGCGCACGAGATGTACGAATCCATCGATGCCGGCGTTCAGAAGCTCCTTCGCATCGGCCAGCGCCGACGTTCGACTGAGATGGGCGAGGACCTCCATGCCGTTGGCATGTGCCTCCGCGATGATGGCGCGGTAAACGCCCGGCTGCAGCTTCGGGACGTCGCCATTGCGATCGTCGACCCAGATCTTCACGAAGCGCACGCCGCGTGCGTGCAGCTCACGCACGTGATCGCGTCCCTCGGTGGCTGTTCGCGCGCCGTAGGGGATCCCAAGCCGCGGCTCGCCGGTGGGACCACCGATCGGAGTTGCGGCGATGCCTTTCCCTACCGTGAGGAAGCGCGCCGCGTTCGGGATCACCTGATCGCGAAGCTCGTACGCCAACTCCTGATCCGCCTCGAGGCCCATGCTCAAGGTGGCGGCGACGCCGTAGTACGCGTAGCGCTGCAACACGTCAACGAGGATCTCGCGTCGATAGTTCGCCTTGCTGTTGCTGCCGTCCTTCTCGTCGATGAGGCCGATGTGATTGTGGCCGTCGATCAAGGCCGGCATCACCGTCTTCCCCGAGAGATCCACGCGCGTCGCGCCTTGCGGCGGCTGACGCTGGCCCTGCTTGCCGACCCACGTGATCGCCTCGCCTTCGACGAGGAACGCCGCGTTGTCGATCGTGTTACCGTCGCCGACGATGAGCCGTGCGCCTTCGAACCAGGTCGCTGTGTTCGCACCGCGCTGCGCGTGGACGACTAGCGCGAACGCAAACGTTGCGACGAGGCACGAGAGAGCCCGAAGCCTGAAGCCCGAGGCCCGTGGCCCTCGATTAGAGAATTGCATTAACGATGCTCCCATCCCGATTGACCTTCCAGGGTTGAATGCCGTTGAAGTGATCGGCCTGCAGGAAGTACTCGGGCGTCACGCCCAGCACCTTCGCCGCCTCGGCGATCGTTGGCTGCACTTCGCCTTTTTCGTCGGTGCAGCGCGACTGCAGCACGACTTCCTCGCCGTTCCACTCCCACGCGAAACGGAATCGCGTGTGCGCGAACCGAAGGACTGGATCCTGAAGCTGCGCTGGCCTGTAGGTCCGTCCACCGTCGACGGATACATCGACCTTAGTGACGGCGCCAGCTCCGGTCCACGCCAGACCGGTGATTTCATAGAATCCGCGACCCGGCAGGCGCTGGCCTCCCGACGGGCGGGTGATGATCGATTTGGGGCCGAGCTCGAATCTGAAGCCGAGCGCCTTGCCAGTGGGCACGGTGTCGGCGTTGTTGCCGGCCTCGTGCCATGACATCGCAGGTTGATCGACGACGGCGATGCGGCTCAACCACTTCACGGATCGAATCGCCTCCCAGCCCGGAACGACGAGTCGCACCGGATAGCCGTTGTGCGGGCGGACAGGCTCGCCATTCTGCGCGTACGCCACGAGCGTGTCGTCGATCGCTTTCACCATCGGCAGGCTCATCGTGTACTTGTTGGCGTCCGAGCCCTCGGCCACGATCCAGTTCCCGCCGCTCTGCACGCCGCACTCTTTCAGCAGGACCGACAGCAACACGCCTGTCCATTCGCTGCAGCTCGTTCGTCCGTGCACCGCCTGCACCGAATCGCCGTTCGGGCCTCGCAGTGGACGGCTGTTGGCGTTGCACTCGAGGAAGTAGATCTTCGACACGGATGGAAAACGTTTCAATTCATCCATCGTGAAGGTGAGCGGCCGATCCACCATGCCGTGCACGAGCAGCCGGTGCTGCTGCGGATCGATATCCGGGATGCCGTTGACGTGATCCATCAGGAAGTGCAGGCCCGATGGCGTGATGATCCCGTCGAGATCCTGCAGCGGCGTCGTCAATGCCGTATCGGCGATCGGCGTTGCTGCGCCGAGTGATTTACGCACCGTAGCGTCGAATCGCGAGGGCTGCCCGTAGGCCAGCGTGTCCTTGAGGCGTGCATCGGCCTGAGGTGTCTGGGCGCCGACCGATTGCACGGCCCCCACCGCCAGACTCGCCAACGCGGCGCTCTCCGTCAGAAACTGCCGGCGATCGGAGTGGTGCGAGCCCATGGCGTCTCCTTCTTGTTTGCGGACGAGGCTATTCAAATGCCCCTTACGCTGGCTGTCAATCAAAGAACGGCGTCGTCATCGAGGTGAATCCAGCACCGTGATTATCGCGGCCGAGTCCTGACGGGCCCCGCCGCGCTGCTGAAGTGTGTCGAGCACCTGCGCCGCGGCCGCGCTGGCCGGAAGCTCGATGCCGTACTTGCGTGCGAGCTCCAGGACGATGTGAATGTCTTTGTGGTGGAGTCGAGACTCGACCTTCCCCTCGAAGTCGCGCGCGATCATCTTCGGCGCCTGCAGGTCGAGCATGCGGCTCGCGGCGAAGCCACCCATCATCGCTTCCTTCACTGCGCGCGGATCGACGCCCGCGCGCTCGGCGAGCAGCATCGCCTCGGCCGCGCCAAGCTGATTCACGATGGTGCAGATCTGATTGCATGCCTTGGCCACCTGGCCGGCGCCGCTCGGACCGATGTGCACGATGCTCTTCGCGTAACACGAGAGCAGCGGGCGCCCGCGATCGAACGCTGACTTCGATCCGCCGGCCATGATGGCGAGAGTGCCCGCTTCGGCGGCGGCTCCGCCGCCAGACACGGGGGCGTCGAGCATCTCGACATTCTGACGCTGCAGCTCGCTCGCAATCCGTCGCGCGCCTGCCGGATCGATCGTGCTGTGATCGATGACGAGCGAACCAGGCTGAATCGCGCTCGCGATTCCATTCTCACCGAGCACGACATCTTCGACCGCGCGCGTATCCGTGACCATCGTGAAGACGACACTGCTCGTCGCAGCCGCGTGTGCTGCGGACTCGCCAGCCGTTGCGCCTGCCTCCAGCAACGGTGTCATCGCCTCGCGTCGGCGTGCCCACACGGTGACCGTATGGCCGCACTTCAAGAGGTTCCGGACCATCGGCGCGCCCATGGTTCCCAGCCCGATGAATCCAATCGTCGTCGCCATATTGCTCATTGTCAGATAGGATCGTCAGGTTTCGTGAACTTACGTCTGTCGCAGCTCCAGTCCTACCCATTTGAGAAGTTACGTGCGCTGCTGGCCGGCCTGACGCCGTCCGGAACGCCGGTTCGTCTGTCGATCGGTGAACCACAGCACGCCACGCCCGATTTGATTCGCGATGCGCTCGTGCGGCATGTCGATGGACTCTCGGTCTATCCAACGACCGCAGGCAGCGATCGCTTGCGCGAGACCATTGCTGCGTGGTTCGTGCGACGGTATGGGCTGAAGCAGCTTGACCCTGCCACGGAGGTCCTGCCGGTGAACGGAACGCGCGAAGCGCTGTTCGCTTTTGGCCAGGCAGTGCTCGATACGTCGCGTGCGAATCCGGCGGTGGTGTCTCCGAATCCCTTCTATCAGATTTACGAAGGCGCGGCCCTGCTGGCCGGTGCAGAACCACTGTTTCTCAACCAGACCGATGGCAACGGCTTCGCGCTGGAACTGGATTCGCTGACCGAGCGCCAGTGGGAGCGGACGCAGTTGCTCTATGTGTGTTCACCCGCAAACCCCTCGGGGCGGGTGTTGACGCTCGACGAATGGCGTGCGCTCTTCGAGCGCTCGGACCGCTATGGCTTCGTCATCGCGTCCGATGAATGCTATTCGGAGATCTACGACGATCGCGCGCCGCTCGGCGCGCTCGAGGCCGCGCAGCAACTGGGTCGGGACGGGTTCCCGAACCTCGTGGTCTTCAATAGTCTGTCGAAGCGATCGAATGCGCCGGGGCTTCGATCTGGCGCTGTGGTCGGAGATCGACAGCTGCTCAAGCAGTTCCTCTTGTATCGCACCTATCATGGGTGCGCGATGAGCCTTTCGGTGCAGCACGCCAGCATCGCGGCGTGGGACGATGAAGCGCATGTGTCTGAGAATCGGCGGCTGTATCGCCAGAAGTTCGACGCGCTCGTCCCCATGCTGCAGGGGGTGATGCACGCGCCGCGGCCGGAGGCTGGGTTCTATCTCTGGGCCCGTGTCCCGGGCGGCGACGATGAGGCGTTTGCGAAGGGGCTGTTTGCGGCGACACACGTGACGGTGCTGCCCGGGCAGTATCTGGCGCGCGATGCCCACGGCATCAATCCAGGACGCGGCTATGTCCGGATGGCACTCGTGCCTGAACTGTCGGAGTGCATCGAGGCCGCGCAGCGTATCGTCGCGTTCTGTGGTTGACGTGCACCGATTAGACTGAACTTCCACTGCTGAACTGACATGACCACTCACACTCTGGAATCACTCATCGATGCGGCGTTCGAGCGCCGCGCAGACATCACGCCGGGCAATGTGCCGGCCGATCTGGCGCAGGCATTGTCCGAGATCGTCGGCGGCCTCAATGCCGGCCTCCTGCGTGTTGCCGAGAAGATCGACGGCACATGGGTGACGCATCAGTGGTTGAAAAAAGCCGTGCTGCTGTACTTCCGCGCGCACGACAACCGCGTGATCGACGGTGCCGCGACCACCTACTTCGACAAAGTGCCGATGCGCTTCGCCGGCCTGTCCGACGCCGAGTTCAGGCAGGGCGGCTTTCGCGTGGTCCCGCCAGCCGTGGCGCGAACCGGGGCATTCATCGGACGCAATGTTGTCCTGATGCCGTCGTACGTGAACATCGGCGCCTACGTCGATGAGGGCACGATGGTGGACACGTGGGCAACCGTCGGCTCGTGCGCGCAGATCGGCAAGAACGTCCACCTGTCTGGTGGCGTCGGCATTGGCGGCGTGCTCGAGCCGCTGCAGGCCAACCCGACGATCATCGAGGATCACTGCTTCATCGGCGCGCGCTCCGAGATCGTCGAAGGGGTCATCGTCGAAGCGCACTCGGTGATCTCGATGGGCGTGTTCATCGGTCAGAGCACGAAGATCTACGACCGCGCGTCCGGTGAAGTCCTCTACGGCCGAGTCCCGTCCGGGTCGGTCGTCGTGCCCGGAAGCTTGCCGTCGCCTGATGGCAAATACTCGCTCGCCTGCGCCGTCATCGTGAAGCGCGTGGACGCGCAGACGCGCGCCAAGACCTCCATCAACGAGCTGCTGCGGGCGTGACCGACATCCACGTCGAGACGCTGCACCTCGCCCGGCAGCTCATCGCGTGCCGCTCAATAACACCCGCTGATGGCGGAAGCCTCAGCCTGCTGGCCGATCGGCTGTCGTCGGCGGGCTTTGTGTGCGAGCGGATCGATCGCGGCGCGGTGGGCAACCTGTGGGCCCGTCACGGATCCACGGGACCGCTCGTCTGTCTCGCGGGTCATGTCGATGTCGTGCCCACCGGTCCAGTAGGCGAGTGGACGAGCGATCCGTTCACGCCGACAGAGCGCGGCGGCCTTCTGTATGGACGCGGCGCCGCCGACATGAAAGCGTCGGTCGCCGCCATGGTCACGGCGGCCGAGCGCGTCGCTCGCGCGGGTGATCGGGCTGGCTCGATCGCGATTCTCTTGACGTCGGACGAAGAAGGTGACGCAGTTGACGGTACGGCGGCAGTGGTCGCAACACTGCACGCACGGGGCGAGACGATCGACGCGTGCATCGTCGGGGAGCCAACGTCGACGGAACACTTCGGCGACACGATCAAGAACGGTCGCCGCGGATCCTTGAACGGACGGCTGCGTGTGCACGGCCAGCAATGTCACATCGCGTATCCCGAGCGCGGCCGCAATCCCATCCACGATGCTGCGCCCGCACTGGAGGCGCTGATCGCCACCGAATGGGACCGCGGCAACGAATACTTTCAGCCCACGAGCTTCCAGATCTCGAATATCCATGCCGGCACCGGCGCGAGCAACATCATTCCCGGCACGCTGGAGGTCTCGTTCAATTTCCGCTTCTCGTCGGCATCGTCGGCACCCGCGCTGCAGGCGCGCGTGTCCGAGATTCTCGATCGCCATCGTCTGCAGTACGAGCTCCAGTGGACGCTGATCGGCGAACCGTTTCTCACGCAACGGGGTCCGCTCGTGGAGGCCCTCGCCGCGGCGGTGCACGCGGTCGTGGGCGTGCAGCCTGCGCTTTCGACAAGCGGCGGGACGTCTGACGGGCGCTTCCTGGCAAAGCTCGCGCGCGAAGTCGTCGAGTTCGGGCCGCTCAACGAGTCGATTCACAAGATCGACGAGCATGTCCGCGTCGCCGATCTCGAGCCGCTCTCGACGATCTACGAGCGGACGATCCTCTCAATCTGGAACCGAGCCGGGTAGGCGAAGTCGGGCAATTACTCGAGTCGCACGCCTGGGAGCGTGGCACCCAGAAGTAATCCGAACTGACCACTGCCGCGCTGACACTGCCAACCGACAGGCCGAGCGGATACACTGGTCGGCGTCTTTTTTCAGGAGCTTCATATTTGGTGACTAGAAGACTGTGGATCGCCGGAGTGTTTGCCATTCTCATGGCCGTGACGTCCACGCTGGGCGCGCAGTGGCCTTCATACCCAACGCCGGGCGTTCCGCGCACCGCCGACGGCAAGCCGAACCTTGAAGCGCCGACGCCTCGGACCGCGGATGGCAAGGTTGATTTCTCGGGAATCTGGATGCGTGCCGGAGGCGGGGGAGGAGGACGCGGGCGCGGCGACGGAGCACCGCCGCCGCCGACCACGACGCCGGATGGAACTCCGCTCTCGACTTTCGGTGAAGTCGCCGGCCGCGGATATCCGTTGCCGATGACGCCATGGGCCGCCGAGCTCAAGAAGAAGCGCATGGCGGACAACAGCAAGGACAACCCGGACGTGTGGTGCCTGCCGATCGGCCTGATGCAGTACCACAATCATCCGCAGCCGCGTCAGATCGTGCAGACGAAGAACCTGATGCTGATCACGTACGAGTCGAACTACGGGCTGCGCTACATCTACATGGACGGCCGGCCGGCGCCCGGCAACGATCCGACGCCGTGGTGGTTCGGCTACTCGCGTGGCTGGTTCGAAGGCGACACGCTCGTCGTCGAGACGACCAACTTCCTTGGCGACGAGCGCGCCGGCTGGCTCGACGTCAATGGCAGTCCGTATAGCGAGGCGCTCAAGATGACCGAGCGCTTCCGTCGTCCCAATTTCGGCACGCTGGAGATCGATGTGACCATCGAGGATGCGAAGGCGTATACGAAGCCGTTCACGGTGCGCGTGAACCAGCGCATCATGGTGGACCAGGAGATGATCGAGTTCGTCTGCAACGAGAACGAGAAGTCCACGGACCACCTCGCGAAATAGCGAGAGCACGTAGCTGGGTACTGGCAAGCCTCGCGCAAGGCCACCCTCGATCCGATGGTGGCGTTGCGCTGCGAGTAGGCGCCGCTTACTCTTCTCGAGGATTGAGCGCGTCGCGCAGTTTGTCGGCGAGCGATCCGAACGTGTCGGATGAGGCGTCGGTGTCCACACGTTCGGTGTACTCCCGAACCTCGTCGGCCTCGCGCAGCTTCTGAACCGCCGTCGCACTGAGACGGATCCGGCGAGTGGCAGCGTCCACCTCGAGGACGACGACGTCGAGGCTGGTGCCGGCAGGAAACCCTTTCTTGACGTCGCCGCCTCGCGCGATTCCCGTCTCGCTCAACGGGATCAGCCCTTCCACTCCCGGCTCGAGCTCGACGAAGACGCCGAAGTCGGCGACGCGCGTCACAAGACCTTTGTACCCGCGGCCGACCGCGTAAGTATCGGGCGCCTTCGACCACGGATCGTCCATGAGCTGTTTCAGGCCGAGCGAGATCTTGTCCTTGTCCAGGCGCAGGACCTTGACGGTGATCTGGTCGCCCGGCTTGACGACCTGCGCCGTGTCCGACACGCGCGCCCACGCCATCTCGGACACGTGAAGGAGTCCCTGGATGCCGCCGCCGAGATCGACGAACGCGCCGAACTCGCGCACCGACGCCACGCGCCCGGTGAGCACTGCGCCCTCGACGATCGACTTGCGGACTTCGGCGGCTGTCGCGCGCTGTTGCTCTTCGAGCAGCGCACGTCTCGAGACGACGAAGTTGCGGTTGTCCTTGTACTCGATGATGCGGAACTGGTAGACGCGCCCCTCGTGCGATGCGGGATCGGTGTTGGGGATGATGTCGATCTGCGAGAAGGGACAGAAGGCACGCTGGCGTGCAATGCGCACGTCGTATCCGCCCTTGCCCGCTTTTTCGACCTTGCCTTCGACCGGAAGTCCGGCGCGGAACGCGCTCTCGAGCTGTTGCGATGTGGCTGCACCGCGGGCGAGCCTGCGGGAGAGCTTCAGCCCTCCCGCGGTTGACAGAACGACCGCCTGAATGCGGTCGCCCACGGCGACCTCGATGTCGCCCTCGTCATCTTTCAGCTCGGCAACGTCGATCTCCGCCTCGCTCTTGCCTCCGACATCGATGAGCGCGACCTCCGCGCCGATCGTCACGATCGTGCCTTCGATGGTCTGACCCTTCTCGAAGCGCTTCGCTTGCGTTGACGCCTCGAACAGCTTCTCGAAGTCTTCTTCTTCCTCAGGCTCGCTCACGGCATCTTCCCACGATCGGTTGCATGGTCTGTTCAGCGCGTTGAAGCCTGGCCCCAGCGCGTATCGATCGGCTTCGCCGGATCCGCGGTGATGTTGACGACGGCGCAGTGGTGATACGAGTAGTCGCCGTCGGCGTTCTTCGCGTGTTCCGCCATGAACTGGATCACCTGCAGCAGGCAGTTGACGCAGTTGATGTTCGGGATCTCGATGTCGGCCTCGTTCAGGCCCATCGGCCGCTCGGTGTGCGCGAACAGACCATCGGCCAGGACGGGCGCTTCCGGTGAGCTCTGGATCGCCGCCGATACCGACCACGGACCGCGATCGGAGTCGCGGGTCGTCACGACCGGATCGGGCGGGAGCTGTGCCATCGTCCGCGCCAGCGCCACACGATAGTGACCCGGGTGGAACACCGTTTCCTGGACAAGAAGGTGGAACGTCGATCCACCCGTGAGCTGGGTGACGGCGTTCGAGGGCGTGCCCGGGTTTGCGGGCGTGTTGCGCGTCGGATTCGCCGACACGCCGCCGCACGGTGCGATCTTCTGCGGATCGCCAAGCCGGTTCTGCACCAGCGAGGCCGCGGGCGAGACGAGGACAAAATGCGCATCGGCCACGCCCGACAGACTGGCCACGGCCACCACCACGAGCAAGATCCTGCTTCTCATCGGCAATCCTCCATGGACGCGCACACGACGTTCCCACCATCATAAGCGCTTGCGGATTCCGGGAAGCATCACTCGATCGACTTTTGTTCTCTCTGTGTGGACGGCGGTGTTCGTGCTGGCGAGGACTACAGCGCGTTTGATTCAGGGCCAGGAACGACTGACGTGGCGCGAGTCAGGGGCGCGTCGTACCGAATACGAATCCAATCGAGCGCTGAAGCGGATTGTAGAACGTGCCGTAATCAGGTGACGTGATGTTGTTCTGCACGTCGCGCTCGTCTCCCGTGTCGAACAGGTTGTAGATCTTGAGGCCGGCAGAGAAGCGATATTTCCGGAAACGCCACGGTCGTACGAGTGTGAAGTCCAGGGTGGAGACGGAGGGAAGGCGTCCCGAATGGTTTCGCGGTCCCTCAAAGTCCTGAAACTCATTCACAGCCGACCAGGGGAACCCAGTACGCCATTCATAGAGCGGCGAGAGAACCCATTGGCCAACCAGGCCGATGCTGCCACGAACAATCAGTCGGTTGGGCACGTCGGTCGGACTCAGCGAGTTCTCGTTCGGCCGGATGATCGGATTCCTGAAGTTGCCAAAAAACTGATCGTAGTCGTTGAGATCACGCGTGCTCTTGGATCTCACGTAGGAGACGCTCAGATCACGGTGCTCGCTGGCGAGAAACCGACCGGTGGTCTCGAGTTCCCAGTACTTCGACGCACCCTCCGCGCCGAGGGCCAGCTGGCCGAGACCGGGATCCGGATTAATTGTGTACGCGTGCGATCCGTTGCGGTGAAGATAGGCCGACTTGAAGAAGAAACGACGGCCAAATCGCTCATCCCACGCAACGGTTTGTACGATGCTCTCGGGTGTTTTCAGCGCACCGTCGATGACATGCGTAAATGTAACGGGCGCACCGAGCTGCGTCCCGTCTGCCGCAAACCTGGTCACCGTCTGCACGTCGTATTGCGTGAACGCGCCAACAGTCAGCGGTGTGCGCTCCGCAAACTTGCCAAAACCTCCGCGCAGGATTCCTCGACCTTCGGGCAACAGGCTCACGGCGACGCCGGCGCGCGGCGAGTAGTTGACGCGCTCGACAACATCATCGCGGTCGGAGCGAATACCCAGCTCAAGACTCAGTCTGTCGTTCACGCGCCAACGGTCCTGCGCGAAAATCGCGAACTCGCTGCCGACGACCTCTGGGTGGGTCAACGACGGAGAGTACGTCGTACGTTCGGCAAGTGAACCATCCAGCCGCACGACATCGAGCTGCTGGCTGTAGTGGTCGCCGTCAAACCTGGAACGTTGAAAGTCCAGGCCGACCTTGAACACATGCTGACCCAGCCAGTGGTCTTTTGAGAACGTCAAGGCCTCGACGAACTGCAAGCTACGAACGTTGCGTTCCTGTCGGTTGAAGAAATTGCCGCTTTGCCCTTGGGGGGCGTACACCATCGGCTGCTGCCCCTGTGTCTTTTGATCGACTTCGAAGGTGCGCACGGCCACAGTCGATTCGAGGACCGAGTACGCGGACAGAATGAGCCGATCAGCCAAACCCGCCGAAAAGCCCGACTGCGTGAATGTCGGTGTCGTTTCCGGCGGTCGAAAGGTCGAGAGCGTCGCATTGGTGATCTTGCGAGGGAAATAAATGACGCCCCCGGTCAAGGCGTGACGCGGCGACAACACAGCATCGAGCCGGGTGAACGAGTCGAGGCTCTCCAGACCAAGTTGAGGACTGCCAGGCAGGCTCTTGACCGGTGTCTGAGCGTAGCGATACTGCAGGTACTGACCGAGAAACAGACGATCGCGCTTGAGCGGGCCCGAGATCGAGAGGCGCGGTTCGAACTTGTTGACGAACGCGAAGCCCTTCCCGAACCCCGGCATCAGATTGCCCGGTTTGAAGATCCAGTCGCTGGTGCCGCGCTTGGTGCGCACCTGGGTCACGCTCGTCGAGAACCGGCCGTATTCGGCGGCGAAAGGATTCGACAGCACTTCGACCGATTCCACAGCGCCGCTCGGCAGCTCAAGGTCGAAGTCTCCGGTCGACGGGTCGTTCAGGCTTGCGCTGCTCAATTGAAGCGCCCCGTTGGTCGGTCCCCCGCCTTTGATCCGTAATCGGCCTTCGGGGCCTCGAATGACGCTTGGAAGGACGGTCACGAGCGACTGGAAATCGTCTCCCGCGAGGGGTTGGATATCCATCTTGGCTCCGCTCAGTACGTCGCTGACCGCCACCGGTTGCAGGCTCTCGGTTGGCGAGTTGGCCGGGACCACCACCTCCACGCTCTCACGGATGAAGGTCAGACGCATCTCGACGAGCACTTGTTCGGTCTCGCCGGCACGAACATCGAATGGCGACGACTCGGAGTCTACGAAGCCATCACGAACTGCGCGCACAACATAGCGGCCGCTCGGCACGCCGGGAAACGTCACCTGGCCGATCGAGTCGCTCGTCGTCTGCCCAACCACGATGTTGCCGTCGACACTTCGTAACGAGACGGTGACCGACGGAACGCGCACCCCCTCGACTGCCAGAGTCACCACGACCCGGCCTGCGGAAGTCGGCGATGTGGTCGGCGACTGTTGCTGGCCCACTCCCACAAATGGATTGGGACTGATGGGTGCGCGCAAGGGCCTGGGCGACACGCCACCAGGAGTGCTGAGGCAGATTGTCAGGAGGATAGCGATCACCGGTTACTTCAGTATCGTATGCTGTGGCGTCCTGGGAAGAGCAGGCTACAGACGTGAAGATGAACACTTGATGACACGCCACGAGTCACGTGTGCCTGGAGAACCGGCCCACCCGAAAGATCATCGCAGCGACAATCGCCAAGGGTGCCGCCACGAGGGTCACAAGGACACCCATTCTCATCTCTGAGAGCAGTTGTCCCGGCGGAAAGAGATCCGCACAAAAAAAGAGCCCGACACTGAATCCGATCGCCGCAATGAGTCCGCCGACGCTCAGTTCTCTCCAGCCGACTCGATGTGGGAGATGAAATCCGCCAAGCAGAGCGAGACCGACGCCGACAAAAAGACCGATTGGCTTGCCAACAATCACGGCAATCGGCACACCCCAGGTTCCTGCCTCGAGGGCGCCCATCGACACGCCGGCATTCACGAGCCCGAAGAAGAACAAGGTGACCTGCGCGGGATACTTCCACCAGATCTCGAACTGACTCAACGCATCTTTCGCGTCGGGACTCGCATCGACGAAAAACCCCGGATCGCGCGCGGCGTGAGGGAGGAACGGCATGATCGGAACGAGCGCGAGGGCGGGATGCCAACCGCTCCAGAACAAGCCCAACCAAGAGACGCTCCCGGCTCCGAGGAGATATGGCCAAAAGCTGCGGACGCGCAACCATCGCAGCCCGGCTGCGATGCAGATCGCTCCCGCCAGGATAGCCATGCCACCGGCGACATGAACCTCTCTCAATGGGTTGAACAACGCGAGCGCCAAAAATCCAAGCGCGTCGGCGGCAATTCCCAATAGGAGCAGGAAGGGAATCATCGGATGCGAACGAAAGATGACCCGTGCCATGAAATAGGCGAAGGCGAGGTCCGTCGTCAGGGTGACTGGCCAACCGAGGGATAGAACGGGTTCGTCCAGGACCTCAACGACGCGAAGATAGATCAGTGCCGGAATAACACTCACGCCGAGTGACGCAATCACGGGCAGCATGGCGCGCCGCCACGTGTGCAGCACGCCACCCGGAGCCGTCGCTTCAACGATCTCCTTGGCTATCAACGCAAAGAAAATCATCATCGCGACGTCGTTCACCGCGAACGAAATCGCATAGGTGAAGGAGTAGTAGCTCTCGGGCGCGGTGTTGACCCACACCAGGGCGATGAGCGCGCCCAGTGGCAGCAAAAGCAGGTGCTCAACAGCAAACCGCGAAAGACGAGGGATAGTTTTCCGCACGTGATGCCCGCGCCGGTTTCAGCGGAGTGCGAATTCTGAGGCGTGCTCCGGTTTCCGCTCAGTTGCGCCGGCGCCTCCCTGTCTCTGAATCACACCTGCGTCGACTGTGCTGCCCGTGCGCGAGATGGCCCGGTAGTGCAGTTCATTCCTCAGGACTTCGACCAGCATGAAACTTTGGTCCTCGTCGAAGGCGGCAGCGGTTTGCTCAGTCGGCTTCATATTGCCTCGTCGAAGTTGTCCCGCCGCTCCGGATACGAAGTAGAAAATCCCTTTCTGAGGCTTCAGTCGCTCGTAGACATGGTCGTGCCCGGAGAACACGACATTGACGCCGTGCTTGACGAAGATGGGCTCCAGGATCACGCGTAAGTCGACCGAGGAACCATGACGAGCCGCGTTCGAGTACAGAGGATGATGAAAGTAGCAGATCTTCCAGTCCTCTTTTGCTTCTTGAAGGGCTGCGTCGATCCACGCCACTTGTTTGGCATCCATCTGCGTCGTATCCAGAACGAAGAAACGGACGTTCTTGCGCGCGTACGTATAGTAGCGAGCGCCATTCATATTGAAGGGCTTGTACGAGACGTTCTCTGGCCGGTCATGGTTACCGAGAGAAGCGTGGAAGGTGACGCCTGCCGCCAGCAGTCGGGCGTACGGTTCCTGGAATTTCTTGATGAAGTCAGCCGGCTGCTGGCCACCGTACATATTGTCCCCGAGCATGATGACGAGCTCGAATGGAAATGTTGCGCGCACCTTATCCATCTGCTGTGCAACCTCGAACTGGGGTCGATCACCGGTGCCGTTGTCGCCAATGGCGGCAAACTTCAGCGAATCCGCTCTATTGGGAAGTGGAGGCGAAGGCTGTCCAGAAGTCGCCGCAGAGGCAAATGCCGCGACAAAAAGGATGGCAACGAGGGACCGGCCCTTCACAGTGCTCATTTCTCGGCGAGCACGAGGACCCTCATCGTGTCAGTCACGATCCCGGCGCGGCCGTTCGGGCCAGGCGTGGTCATCGCCACAGGCACGTAGACACGATGCGTGGACGGATCGAGCCACATCGTCCGGCCCGTCGGCTGAGTCTTCGCCGTTTGAACCACGGTGAACTTGTTCGGCGCGTCCTCGTGCGCAATCGTCAGGACACCAGTGCCGCTCGAGGCGAAGGCCAATCCGGTTGCGGGGTCGAATCCGTTGCCGTCGACGCGACCGGCAATCGGGAAACTGGTCACCGTCTTACCCGACGTGCTGTCGATCACCGCCATTTTCTCGTCGCACGCGCTCAGCAGGAGGTGATTCCTGGCGTCGAACGCCAGCCCCGTCGGTCCTTCGCAGTCCGCGATCGGCCAGGTGGTCACCATCGTGTGCTTCACGGTGTCGACGACGGCGATCGTGCCCTTGTCTTCCACGTTCACGTACACACGATTCACGGTCGGATCCTCGACTGCTTCTTCGAGCTCGCCTCCGACCTCAATCGTCGCGATGACCTTGGCGCTCATGGGATCGAAGACCGTAATCGACCCGCCCGTATGATTGAATGTCCAGACTTCCTTTCGGCTCCGGAGATACCGGATGCTGTCCGGATTGGCGCCGGTCGGTACTGTGCCGAGTGGCTTCAGTGTTTTCAAATCGACGATCGTCGACGAATTTCCGCGGCCGTTGCTCGTGAACCCGCGCCCGAGCTCGGACGCCAGCGCGAATCCGTGCACGCCGGGTGTGTCGGGAATTTCGCCCACGACTTTGCCGGTATCGACGTCGGCGACGACGACTTTAGTGGCGTGCGACACGTACAGCCTATGGGCGTCGGCATCGAGGATCAGATAGTCCCATCCGCCTTCACCTCCAATTTTGATTTCATTCACAACCTGATAGTTGGGATCAGCCGCGTACAGGACGATGGCAGCAGCGGCGAGATATCCGGCAAGAGCTATCAGCTTCCGCATATGACCTTCCTTCCAGAATCAGCCTCATCGCGGGCGAGATGGTCCCATTGCGCGTGAATCATGCGGTACCGCTCATGACCTCACGATGACATGGCCACCTCCTCTCAAATCGGGCCCGCTCGTATTTAGCGCGCTGGATGCGCCCGCCCTGTCATCGTCCAGTCATCTTCACGCTGAGATCACGCCGGCAGCGTGACGATGAAACAACTGCCGGTGGGGCCACTCGATTCCAGGAGCAGCGTCCCGCCGTGCGCCTCTGCGATCCATCGTGCGATCGGTAGGCCAAGTCCGGCCCCGCTCGCGCGCGGGCTCATACGAACGAATCGATCGAAGATGCGAGTCTGGTGCCCGAGCGGAATGCCGTCGCCATCATCGGACACACGAATGGTGGCTTCGCCGTTAGCCGCGCGAGCGACGGTGACCGTCACCACTCCTTTGGCGTAACGGATCGCGTTGTCGAGCAGGTTGCTCACCATCTGACGAAGCAGTCCGCCGTCGCCGGTCAAGGACACCTCCGTATCTCCACATGTGAGAACGTCCACGCCGCGTTCCTTCGCCAGCACGCGAAGCGCACGAGCGCAATCCCCGACCAGGTCGTCGAGATACAGCGGCTCGCGTATCAACGGAATTCCGGCCGCCTCGGCGCGTGACAGCAGGAACATCGCATCGACGAGACGCGCCAGTCGCGCAGACTGCTCTTCGACGATCGCGAGCGATTCGCGATAGTCCTGTTCGGTTCGCGGGCTCCGTGCGAGCGTGACTTGAGCGGTCGTTCGGACGACAGAGACCGGCGTCCGCATTTCGTGCGAGGCATCGGCCATGAACTGGCGCTGGCCGTGGAGCGCCGTCGCGAGGCGATCGAGAAGACCGTTGAACGCGCGCGCAAAAAGGCCAAGCTCGTCGTCGGGATTGGGTGTGTGAAGCCGCGCGTTGGGATCGCGCTCCGTGATCGAGCTCGCCTGGCTGGCCAGAACTGCCAGCGGTCGAAGCGACTGACGTCCGACGACCCAGCCGCCCACCGTGGCCACGATGAGCGCGACGAACACGCCGGCACCAAGCGCGAGGAGCAGTCGCTCACGTTCGGACTCGATGTCTTCCAGCGACGCCATGACGGCAGCGACGTAGCGATGCTGGTTGTGCGTCACCGGCCGACTGAGCGCGCGCAGTCGCATCGAGTTGAGCGTCACTGTCGCGATCGACGGGGCATCGATCGGCGGCCGCCAGGCCGCGGCGAGCGGTCGGCCCCACACCGCCAGCAGATCGCCGTCTGGTTCGGTGAGCACCAGCGTTCGATCGGGGGCGACGACCTCGCTGCTGGCTTCGTCGGCGGCACCCTGAAGCGTCAGCCCCTCGCCGAACTCGGTTCGCATCACGCCTTCGAGCGTGAGCATCAGGCGTTCGAGCTCGCCGTCCAGCCGCTCGAGTGCGAGCCGATCCTGCACCACGACGACCGCCGCGGCGCCCGCAACCAGCACGACCACGACGAGGAGGCTGTACCACGCCGTCAATCGGCCACGGATCGACCAGGTCATGAAGGCTCGAGCGGAGAGGTCTCGTCGGAGGACACCATGTATCCCTCTCCGCGGCGTGTCGTGATCAACGACGGCTTTCCAGGTTCGTCGATCTTACGTCGCAGGCGCTGGATGCAGACGTCGATGACGTTGGACATCGCCTCGAACGGTGCGTCCCACACGTGTTCGGCGAGTGCGGCGCGACCGACCACTTCGTTCGCGTGAAGCACCAGGTGCTCGAGCAACGCGTACTCACGCGCCGTCAGGATCAGCGGTTGACCGCGACGGCGGCCACGGCGCGCGCGTGTGTCTAGTTCGATCGGTCCCACCCGGAGGATCGATGGTGTCGGTGGACGCCGGCCGCGGCGAATGATCGCCCGCAGCCGGGCGAGCAGCTCACCGAAATCGAACGGTTTGGTGAGGTAGTCGTCTGCTCCGCTGTCGAGTCCGTCGATCCGTGACTCGACGGCGTCGCGCGCGGTCAGCATCAGGATGGGCACTGAGGAGCCGTCCTGCCGGATCGTTCGGCAGGCCGAGAACCCATCCTGCAAGGGAAGCATCACGTCGAGGATGATGGCGTCATAGTCGGTGATCGTCGCCTGATAGACGGCCTTCTCGCCATCCCCGACCACGTCTACGGCGTAGGCTTCCTCGCGCAGGCCCTTGGCGAGCATCTGTGCCGCGTGTGGTTCGTCTTCAACCAGGAGAATCCGCATCGTCTGTCGGTCGCGATCACCGAGCGTGTTCCTGTGCCTGTTGAGTTGTCAACCCGGAAGCTCATGGTGACAAGTCGATCATGAACTGCCGATGACATATGTCATCAGGCGTTCATCTTTTTCCTTGTAGCATCGACTTATGGCGATTCGTCGCTGGGCGGTGACGTGTATTGCCACAGTGTGTCTGGCCGGTGATGGCGCACGCACGATCGTCTCGGCCCAGGTGGCGCAGGGCAATGAATCGGCCCCGGCTGCCCAAGGCGACGGAACGACACCGCAGGATCTGGTGAAGCCCGAAACGCTCCCTCAGCCGGAGCACACGGGGTGGGGTTCGCTCTTCCACAGCACCATGAGCGATTTCGCGGCCTTCCCGAAGCGGAAGTCTACATGGGTGATTCTCGGCATCGGCGCGGGAGCCGCTGCCATTGCCTATCCGTTCGACGATGAGATCAACGAGTCCCTTCAGGACGCGGATGCACTCGACAAGTTTTTCACGCCTGGGAAGTGGCTCGGGTACGCGTGGGTCCAGGGCGGCGCGGCAGTCGGTCTCTACGTCGTCGGGCGCTATTTCATGGAACCGGAGATCGGCACACACACCAACAAGGTGGCACATCTCGGCTTCGACCTGCTTCGCGCCAACCTCGTGACGCAGGCACTCACCTACGGGATCAAGGTCTCGGTCCGGCGCGACCGCCCGACCGGCGAGTGTTGTTCGTTTCCCTCAGGCCACGCATCAATGACGTTCGCGACGGCCGCCGTCCTCGAGCGGCATTTTGGGTATCGTGCCAGCTGGCCGATGTTCGCGGTCGCTGGCTATGTCTCAGCCAGCCGCCTCACCGACAACCGTCATTTCCTGAGCGACGTGCTCTTTGGATCGGCCCTTGGCATGGCGGCCGGTTGGACCGTGGTGGGCCGCCACGGGCGACAGGATTTCACGTTCTTCCCGGTGCCCACGCGCGGAGGCGTTGCATTGTCCGGCACGTGGACGTTCGATAAGGATCCATAATCTCCCTCACCTTAAGGTTGGTGTTGGTGGACGGTGGCTGGTGGTTGATTCAAGTTCAGTTCTGGCCACGAACCACTAACCACTAACCACCTACCAACTAGGAGGCGAGATGGTGGACCGGCGCCAGTTCCTGTCAGCTGCCGTCGCGGGTGCGGTGACG
The DNA here is from genome assembly GCA_963818645.1 of uncultured Acidobacteriota bacterium. Taxonomy (GTDB): domain Bacteria; phylum Acidobacteriota; class Vicinamibacteria; order Vicinamibacterales; family UBA2999; genus Gp6-AA40. Next base: position 38,320 of record CAWFTF010000009.1, read on the forward strand.
CTCGCACGCAATCCGATGGCGTTCGCTGCGCAGGCATCGAAGTACGACCTGCTCATCAAAGGTGGACGCGTCATCGATCCTTCGGTGCGGCTCGATGCCGTGCGTGACGTCGCGATCGCGGGCGGCCGCATTGCCGCAGTCGAACCGACCATCACGACTGCCGCTGCCGAGACCATCGATGCGCGCGGCAAGCTCGTCGTGCCCGGCCTGATCGACATCCATACACACACCGGCCGAACCGCGGAGAGTCCGGGCCTGGTGCTGCGCGATGGTGTCACCGGATGGATCGACGCCGGATCGCAAGGCGCCGACCACATCGCCGAGATTGTCGCCGTGGCGCGATCGTCGCCGCAACAGGGACGCGTGCTGATCAACATCGGCCGCGCCGGCATCCTGCCCGAAGGCGACACGATGGACATCGCCCGCGCCGATGTGGCCGCCGCACGCGACGCAATCGCGAAGCATCGCGACTTCGTCGTCGGTGTAAAGGCGAGGCTGTCGCGCGAGGTCGCGGGAAACAACGACTACGAAGTGCTGCGCCGCGCGCAGGAAGTGGCCTCGGCGTTCAACCTGCCGGTGATGATCCACATGGGTCAGACGATCTCGCCGATCGGAAAGCTGGTGGACCTCCTGAAGCGCGGCGATATCGTGACGCATCTCTTCGCGCCGCCACCCAACGCCATCGTCGATGACAGCGGTCACATCGTTCCAGAAGTGCTGGCCGCGCGGCGTCGCGGCGTCTGGTTCGACATCGGCAACGGTCAGACCGGCCACATGCGCTGGGACACCATTGGTACGATCATGAAGGCCGGCTTCTGGCCCGATACGTTCTCGACCGACTGGAACGTCAACAGCAAGACGACCGGTGTCATCGATCTTCCCAACTGCATGTCGAAGCTGCTCGGCTATGGCATGTCGGTGAGCGAATCGATCGCGTGCGCGACGCTTCATCCGTCGCGGACGTTCACCGTGTTCAACGACCGCGGAACGCTCAACGTTGGTGCGCCGGCAGATGTGGTGCTGCTCGAACTGCGCGAAGGAACGTTCGAGTTCCTCGACAATTACAAGGGCACGATCATGGGGAAACAGCGGTTCTTCCCGGCTGGAACCGTGCTGGGGGGTAAGCGGATCGCGACTGCGTAAGAGAGGTGACCATGAAGCGACGGATCCTCGCTGCCCGTGTCGCGATCGTCCTCGGCGTGGTGTTGAGCGGAGCGCGAGTACTCACCCAATCGCATCCGGCAACCGAGGGGCCGGCAGTCGATGGATCGCCCGCGTGGTTTCTCCAGGGATCGTTTCCCGATCCGACCGGGCGAACGTCTGTGGACGCCACCGGGCAGGTCACTGTTCTTCCTCGCGGCACTCAACCGGTGGCTTCCGCAGCACCGGCCTTGCTTGGAACAGAGACGCCACCGTGCCGCCGTTCGCCGCTCTGTGGAAATCGTCTGGGACGGAGTCGTCAGACACTGCAGCGAGTTCAGTGGAAGCAGACGATGGGATACGCATTCACGTATCCGTATGTGCTGCCTCCGGGGCCGGGCGGAGTTCCGGCGGTAGCGCTCGACTCGAAAGGCAACCTCTGGGCTTTTCAGCGAGCAGACGCAGGGAAGCCGCAGCTGTTCAAGTTCGATCCCAACTACAAGTTGATTCGTCAGGTCGGTGCTGACGTCATCGGTTACCAGGACAAGGCGCATGGCATGGCCGTCGATGCCGAGGACAACGTCTGGATTACCGCCGCCAATGGAGCGACGGTGATGAAGATCAGTCCGGATGGGAAGTTGCTCTCGACCTTCGGCACGCCGGGACGCAGGGGTGACTGGGACGAAAGCAAGGGCCAGCGTCTCCTGTGGCAGCCGGTGATGGTGGCATTCGCTCCGAATGGCGACATCTACATCGGTGAAGGACATGCGAACGAGAGCCCGAACGACACCGAGTCAGACGATCCCGCCAACACGATGGGCGTGGCACGGATCATTCACCTCGACAAGAACGGCAGGTTCGTCAATCAGTGGTTCGGCAATGAGGTGGGTCAGGGAAAGTTCAGCTCGGCTCATGGCCTGGCGGTCGATCCCACCAACGGCGACGTTTGGATCGGCGACCGCGAAGAGTATCGGATCGTCGTCTATTCGAGCGATGGGAAATTCATCAAGACGCTGCAGATGAGAAACCTTGTCTGCGCGATCAACTTCGACTCGCATGGCAACCCGTGGATGGCCACCGGGCAGGATGGCCAGTTCCTCAAACTCGATCGCAATGGCAAGGTGCTCGGCGCGATCGGCAACGGGATGGGGATCGAGAAGGGGCAGTTCATCGAAGCCAGCTACTGGGTGTTCGACAAGGAGGACAACCTGTATGCGGGCGATACGAGCGTTGGTCGCGTGACGAAGATGGTGGCGCCCGCTCGGTGACGCGCTTCGCCTACAATGGCTGTGCTGCGCCGATGAACGAGGAGCGTCGTGTTATGGGTCGAGGTACCACCAGTGCGTGCCGTGCTCTACTCCTGGTCGGAGTCCTTTTCTCAACGCTCGTGTGCCTGGCATCGGCGCAACAGGGACCTGTTGCGGCTATGTTCAGCGACGACCAGAAGCGCGGCGAAGAGATCGCGCTGAGCTTTGCCACATCGGAAGTGCCGCCGACGTCTGGCGCCGCGTTCCCTGCGCAGGTGTATCTGACCGGCGGCGATCTCGAGCGCGCGTTCGATACCTCTCGATTCCGGCCTGACGCGGCCATCGTTCCGACCAATACCGATCTGATGATCACCGCTGCGTCGCCGGCCACGCAGCGGGTCCTGATCGAGCGTGTCCGCAAGCAGTCGTCCGCCATGCGCGGTCTGCAAAACCAGATTGAGACCCGGCGCAAGCAGACGCCCGCCGCCTCCGATGGAGACACCGGCTTACTGAGCATCGGCACCGACTGGTTCGTCGCGCAGTTGTCTCGTCAGGGCAAGGAGTCGGGCGGAGCATTTCCAAGAACCGTCTGCCTGGTCGCGACCGAATTCGCCAAGGGCGGCGCCATCGATCGACGCGAGCTCTTCGCGCAGGACCGCGTGCGCAAAGGCATCGCTGGCTGTCTGGCCGCGCTCGACGCCGCAGGCGTGCAGTCGATCGTCATGCCACTGATGGGGGCGGCGTCGGCAGCCACGCAGGCAAATGATCCCGCGTTCGAAGGTCAGCGCGTGCTCAAAGAGTGCCGCCTGCTGAACTCGCTCGCGGGCATCGCGCTCGGCATCCACGACTTCGCGCCGAACCGCCGCAGCCTGCGGGAAATCGGCGTCATCCAGTGGGATCGCGAGCTCGACGAGATGTTCAGCCTGCCGAAGGGTACGCGCCTGGCACAGACGGCACAGAATGCGTATCGGCAGTACGCGGATCAGGTGAAGCTCGCGTTCCGCAAAGGGCTCGCGGGCGAGAAGACCCTGCCGGCTGACGTCGACGGCGCCTGCAGCGCGATCTTCAGCGCCTAGCGTTTTGCATTTGTATGTAGTGCGGCGTCGCTCGCTTGCGCCGGTCGCGCTAACGATGACGCGTCGCGCCGAAATGCTTCCCCGTTGTCGACACGATTCGTCACGGACGCGCGGATCATCTCAGCCGCCGCCGTCAGCTGCTGCACGCGCGGACGCGCCGTTTTGCCGCGGCGTCGAATCGGAGCGAACGCCCAGCCCATCGCCGTTGCATCGACCGCCATCGGCGTGCCTGGGAGAAACTGCACCGATCTAGAAAACGCTCTGGTAGCCCGCGTCAGTCGGTCCCGTGCCACGCTTTCGCATGCGCCGCCTGCGTTGGCGAGTACGCCTCCATGAAGTACTTCTCGTAGAACTCCGGGTCGATGTGATGGCATTGCATCCAGATGCCCGCTGAATCGATGGCGTGGCAGTGCGCCGGAAACCGGCCGTAGGTCTTCCAGATATACCGGCAGATCGTGCGCACGACCTCGATGACTTCGGGCTCGACGTGCGGCGCCTCACGCGCAAATGCCGCGGCCGCGTCGGGTTTCATCCCCGGCGCGGCGCTCGCGCCATCGTGATAGAGCCCTGACGGGCCGTACTTCTCGGCCAGAATCGCGTCGATCGCTGCGTCCGTGTCCTTGAAGTACGGCGGCGCATACGACTGCAGCACACCATCGAGCCCGACCGGGTTCGGCTGACCGGCAGGATACGGTCGCGGCAATCGAATCTTCTTCTTCGGTCGCTCGAATCGGAAACCAAGGCCGGGCCCGATCTCCGGATACCCACCAAGGAGGATGGTGTTCTCGAACGCGGCGTGAATCCAACCGCCAAGGCCCATGCTCTGCGCCACGAGCGCGAGGTTCTGCAGAAGCAGCATCGCTTCGTACTCGGTGCGCCCTTTGGCGTAGAAGCTCAGTGGGATCGGGAGCTGTTTGTTGAGGAACCTGGACTTGATGAACCGTTCGCACCCGCAGGGCAGGAACAAATTGAAGTCGTCCACGAACACGGGCCGCCGGCCCGGCGCCTGCGCGAGCACATAGAAGAGACCGTTGATGTACTGCCGCGTGACCTCGGTGACCGGCATGAACATCGTGCTGCCCGGCACGTTCGAGACGTAGCGGTTGCCGCTGGCGTACGCGGGGAAGTCACGCGGGAAGTCGAGGCGGCCGTCCTGGATCTTCACCTTGCAGCGCTCGGCATGCGCGATGAGATCATCGGCCGACATCGTGCGCACGTTCGCGCGCGCGGCAGGACCTTCAGGCTTCTTCAACATGTAGGTGCCGTCGTCGTTCCACATGAAGAAGACCGTGCTTTGCGCGTTGTCGGGACTGCCGGCGGCGCGGCCGGTGCCTTCCACGCACGGCGTGCCGAGGAGCGGCGTGCCCTCGTTCGTCTCGTACGGGTTGTCCCAATAGGGCAGGCCGGTGATACCGGTCGCCGCGATCAGCATCGCCTCCTCGAGGCGCGACAACGGCTGCGGCGCAAGCTTCGATTGGAACGACAGCGAGCCGGAGCGGAACGTCGCGCCCGTTGCGACCCTGCGCGATCGTCGTCCGAAGATCGCATCCCACAATGGATACTCTCGAGCCGCCTTGAAGCCGCCTGCTGAATTCATCGCAGTCCCTCCGCGTGATGCACACACTCGCTTGCCAAAGGCACCAACACAAGCGAACTGCAGTGTAGACTCCTGTCTCAGCAATGTGTCGAGACCCTCGCTGCGACCGATAACCTCGGTCGACGGCCGAGCTCGACACTGCATTCCTAAGCTCAGCCGAGTCGAGGTTGCTTCAATGCACGTACGCCGCAGGAATGTCTTCGCGCACAGTCTGATGCTGACCGCCGTCATCGGCACGATGGCCTGCGGAGGCGGCAAGCCGAAGGCCGGCACCGTGCTCGACGAAGCGATGTTGGCGAAACGAACCGTCGAGAGCTTCCCAGCCGCCGACGAGGACTACTTCCACGACATGGACGGTGCCGTACAGCTGACGAAGGAGCAAGTCCAGGGCCGCAACATGTGGATCGTGTGGACCGGCGGCAACGATCGACTCTGGGACGTGCTCTCGCGTGAGAGTTTCGGCTCACTGGACTTTCTCAAGACGGTGTCGTCTCATCCGACGCTGCCGTACTCGCGCGACACGCGCTGGACGTACCTCGGTCTCGTGAACGAGCCATGCTTCACGAAAGCCACGGGCCCGGATCCGAATCGCTACGGGCTGTGGCTCGACGTGCGCGATCCGAAGTGCAAGCCCGATCCCTTCGAGAACGAGGAGAAGTACAAGGGCGTTCAGGTTGGCGCTCGCGGCAAGACCGTGCCCGTCGGCTCGTACTACGGCGAAGCCTCCGGCATCGTCGGATTGCGACTCTTCCCCAACCCGGACTTCGACGACAAGGCGCGCCGAGCCTGGGACTCCGAACGCTATTACCGCGATCAGTCCTATTACGAGCAACGCGACCTGGTAAAGCCATACCGCGTGGCGATGTCGTGTGCGTTCTGCCACGTCGGCCCGAACCCGGTGAAGCCGCCGAAGGATCCCGAGAGGCCGGAGTGGGCCAATCTCAGCTCGAATGTCGGCGCCCAGTTCTTCTGGTGGGATCGCGTGTTCGACTGGAAAGCGACGACGAACGAGAAGAGCTTTCTGTTTCAGGCGCTCCACACGTCGCTGCCGGGAACACTCGATACGTCGCTTGTCTCAACCGACAACATCAACAACCCGCGGACGATGAACGCGGTGTACTACCTGGGCCCGCGGATGACGCTGGCGAAGAAGTGGGGCAAGGAGACGCTCAGCGGCGGCGGCCTCGACAACAAGCAGTTCAATGAATTCGTTCCTCCGTCAGACCCGCTCGCGCAGTTCTTCACGCCGCCGTCGACGACGTGGACGCCGCGAGTGCTGAAAGACGGATCGGATTCCGTGGGCGCACTCGGGGCGCTCAATCGCGTGTATCTGAACATCGGACTCTTCAGCGAAGAGTGGCTGCTGCATTTCCGTCCGTTGATCGGCGGTCAGCAGATTTCGCCGATCAAGATCGCGGACGCACGAAAGAATTCCGTCTATTGGCAGGCGATCGAGCGGCAGACGCCGTACATGGCGAGCTTCTTCCTCGCGACCACCGATCCGCACTATCTGAAAGACGCGCCGAACGGGTCGTCGTATCTGACTGAGGACGCCGCGTCCACTCGTCGCGGCAAGACGGTCTTCGCCGAACGCTGCGCGCGATGCCACTCGAGCAGGATTCCGCCCTTGCCCGTGGACCTCGACCTCGAGAACTGCAACGGCAAGAACTACCTGTCGTGCTGGGACCGCTACTGGGCGTGGACGAAGACCGATGCCTTCAAGGCGCCGATGCGCGAGATGGTCCTCGCCGACGATTTCCTGAAGGACAACTTCCTCTCGACGGAGCTTCGCGTCCCTTCGACGTTGATGCAGACCAACATCTGCAGCCCGATCGCGACCAACGCCATCGCGGGCAATATCTGGGACAACTTCTCGTCGCAGTCCTACAAGGATCTGCCGCCGGTCGGCTCGGTCCAACTGCGGCATCCGTTGAGCGGCGCGGAGTACCCCTACACGTTGAAGGGTGGTGGGCGCGGCTTCACTCGACCGGCATCGCTCGTCAGCCTCTGGGCCACGGCGCCGTTCCTCCAGAACAACTCGGTCGGTCCGTTTGATCCGAGCCCGTCGGTTGAAGCACGGATGAAAGTCTTTCAGGCCTCGATCGAGCAGATGCTCTGGCCGGAGCGTCGCCGCAACGACGAGCTGTTTACGGGTCTGAAGATCGAAGGGGCCGGCGTTGGCTGGATTCAGCGAACAACAGCGGATAGTTTCATTCGAGTGCCGGAAGGCTATCTGCCCGACGGCTTGCGTCCACTGCTTGGAGTTGGTCGGCGTCTGTTCCCGTACTTGTTCCGTGACGGCGAAGTGTCGATTGGTCCGATCCCCAAGGGCACACCGGTGAGCCTGATCACGAGCATGGACCTCCTCGGGGCCGACCTGCCGCAGGACCAGCAGAAAGAACATCGCCAGAAGCTCCTCACCCTGCTCAAGCAGATCCAGGCAGAGCTCAAACGCGGCGGCGATGCGTTCGGCAACCGCAACGTGCTGGAAACGATGCTCTCGATGAGCAATTGCCCGGACCTCGTGATCAACAAGGGCCATTACTTCGGGACGAATCTCTACACCGAGGAGCCCGGCCTGAGCGACGCTGAGAAGCGCGATCTCATCGGATTCCTGAAGACCATGTAGCCCGGAGGCCCAGAGTGGGAACAGGAACAGTCACACCCAGGCCCGCCACCTACGACGCCGACTACATCGTCGTTGGCTCCGGCGCGGGAGGCGGAACTGTAGCGGCGCGCCTCGCCGAGTCAGGCTTCCGCGTGCTGCTGATCGAAGCGGGTGGTGATCCGAGGAAGACGGTCGGGTCCACGCCTCAGACGCCCGGCGTCAACAGTCTGCCGGACGACTACGACGTGCCGGCGTTTCATCCGCTCTCGGCGGAGAATGACGGCATCCGCTGGGACTTCTTCGTCAGGCACTACGAGGATCAGGCGAGACAAGAGAAGGACCCGAAGTACCGGAGCACGTTCGAGGGCAAGCGGGTGGACGGTGTCCTTTATCCGCGGGCGGGCACGCTCGGGGGCTGCACCGCGCACAACGCGATGATCCTGATCTACCCGCACAATGCCGACTGGAATCAGCTTGCGGATGCAACCGGCGACGCGAGCTGGCGCGCCGAGAACATGCGCTCGTACTTCGAACGTCTCGAGCGCTGCGAACATCGGCCGGACGAACGCGCGACGAGTCGTCCGGGTCACAACCCGAGCCGACATGGATGGTCAGGCTGGCTTCGGACGGAGAGCGCGACGCCGCTCGCGGTGTTCAGGGACAAAGACTTTCGCAAGATGCTGCTCGACACGGCCAAAACGGCGCTGCGCAGTCCCGAGGTTGCCGTGACCGACGAGGATCGGCAGGCACGTCTCGACAGCCAGCTCGATCCCAACGACTGGCGTGTGGTCACCGAAGATACGATCGGTCTGCGCTACACACCTCTGACGACGAAAGACCATCGCCGCGTTGGAACACGTGAGCGCGTGCTCGAGGTCGCGAATCGTCTTCCGAATCAGCTGAAGATTCAGATGCACGCGCTCGTGACCCGTGTGCTGCTCGATGGAGAGAAGCGAGCCATCGGCGTCGAGTATCAGAGCGGCGAACGGCTGTACGGTGCGCATCCTCGACAGAATACGGCGGCCGGCAAGACGAAACAGGTGTTTGCCGCCAGGGAGGTGATCCTCGCAGGCGGTGCCTTCAACACTCCGCAGGTGTTGATGCTCTCCGGCATCGGACCTCGCGCGAACATCGAGAAGCAGGGGCTCACGTGCGTCGAGGAGCTTCCCGGTGTCGGCAGGAACCTTCAGGATCGCTACGAAGTGGCCGTCGTCAATCGAATGAAGTTTCCCGCGTGGAAAGTGCTCGAGGGCGCCACGTTCACGCGCGCCGATCCGCAGTACAAAGACTGGGCCGACCACAAGAGCGGTGTCTACGACACCAACGGCACGGTGCTATCCGTCGTTGCGCGCTCGGGACCGGCGGCGTTCTCGCCGGACTTGTTCCTCTATTCGGTGATCGGCCGGTTCGAAGGGTACTTCCCGGGGTATTCGTCGCTGCTTGCGCAGAATCCCAACTGCCTGACATGGATCGTGCTCAAGGCGCACACCAATAACACGGGCGGAGAAGTCACGCTCGCGTCGAAGGATCCGCGCGTGCCCCCGTCGATCAACTTCCACTACTTCGACGAAGGCACCGACGCCCGCAAGCAGGACCTGAAAGCCGTCGCGGCGGGTGTCGCGCTGGCGCGCAAGCTCGCGGCCGGCCTGAAGAAGGAAGGCATGATCGAGAAGGAAGAAACGCCTGGGGATGATGTAACCGACGACAAGCTGCTCGAGTTCATCAGGAACCAGGCATGGGGACACCACGCGTCCGGCACGTGTCGCATCGGCCGGCGCGAGGACGGCGGAGTGCTCTCGACCAACTTCGAAGTTCACGGCATCAAGGGACTGCGGGTGGTCGATGCGTCGGTCTTCCCGCGCATTCCGGGGTTCTTCCTCGCGAGCGCGGTCTTCATGATCGGCGAGAAGGCGGCCGAGGTGATTACCGCGACTGCGACGCAGGCGCCGGCGCTCGGCCCGGTCAACCCATTCGTGCCCTGAGCCGAGCGGCAGGGGCCGTCTCTACATTCCGAGGAGCGAGTCGAGGTTGAACGTGAGCCCGATGTTGCCGCGCACGACCGTCTCGTCGATCAGATCCGTGCGGCTCGCCACCGTCAGCGAGAGTGGCAGCTTCATCCCGGCGTCTTTGACCGGGAATGTCAACTTGGCCTGACCGAGCCAGATTGTCTCGCGATCGTTCGTCGGCGCGATGACCGTTCCCTCTGCGCGTCCTGACAGGCTGAAGATGAGCGTTCGACCCTGACGGATTGAGCCAAGCGGGAAGTCCGCCTGTGCGGCGATCGCCCATGACTTGAGACGCTCGGTGCCGTCCGGGATTGTGCCGTTCAATACCGTCATCAACCCGTTTGCCGTCACGTCCATCCTGCCGTCGAGGGCGGACCATTCGTAGAGCCACTTGAACGTGGACTCGGTTGGCTGATCGACCGGTCGGGAGTTGACGTACTCGAGCGACATGACCGCGCCCTGGCCAGCGAGGTCGAGAAGCGCATCGCGGCTGTCGAGCAGCTTGCCGTAGATCTCCACGTACTTGTCAAACCTGGCAAGCTCCTCGGTTGTGAAGGGCACCTGCGCGGGAAGTAGCGCAAGCTGCTCGTCGAGCACCTTCATCAGCTGTTCTTCGGGTGCGGCGTCGAGCGCTGTCGCCGCCGCATCGGCCCACTTGTCGAAGGCGGCGCGGTGCGCCGGCTCCAGCATCGTCCTGGCGAAGTCCGATTCATAGAGAGTCAGTGTCTGGTTGATCGCTCGTGTCGATGTCGTTGTCCCCGATTTCGCCTCCGCGTAGAGTCTGTCGGCCCGTTCCTGAAACTGACGGCTGTCCGGATCGCGGTGGTTGAGGATCTCGTACTTCACGCTGAAGGCTGACAGCTGTTGCGGATCGCCTTCGAACACTGGAGCCTGGCTCTCGTCGGAGCCGCGACTCGCATCGAACTCGAGGCCGAACGCGAGGCGCGACAGCGGTCCGGTCGGCGGCAGGCTGTTCGCAATCAGCGAGTTGACGATGCCAACCGGGTTGCCCTTGAAGGAGATCGTGGTGCCGCTCTGACTCTTGGTGAGGGCGCCATTCTCGACCGCGAACGCAAGGATTTCAGGCACGGCTCCCTTTTCGGTGACCGACGTGCTGCCGGACGCGGAAGAGCCGCTGCCGAGTTGTTTGTCCACGCGCGCCGTCTCCACCACCTTCGCGAGCTCACGTGCGACCGCGGTTCCGCGTGGCTGCGCAAACGCGATTGAGAGGAGATACAGCTCAGGCGCCGCTCTCAAATCCAGGTCGACCGCCTGCACCTGGGCCTTCTTTGTTTTTTGATCTCTCACCGCGGCGAGAAGTGATTCCTTCTTGATCTCGAGTTGCGCCTGGACCGGGCTCTGCGCCCGTGCGCTCGATGCGAGCGCCAGAGACACGCCGAGGACGAGGCACAACGGGCGGAAGAGTGTCTTCATGGTGTTCCCTTACGCGATGTCGATGGTGAAGACGAAAGAGCGCCTGGCTTCCTTCGGCGTGAACTGCGTGGCCGTCCGCGTGGCAGTGATTCCGTTGCCGCTCAGCGACACGCTGAATGCTCCTTCGCCTTTCTTCCTGTCCGTGAACACGCCGCCAACGGCCAGAAAGAATGGGTCGCTCTTGCTCTTATCGAGCTTGAAGGTTTCGTCCTCGAACGGCTTACCATTGAGAAGCAGGTCCACTTGAGCCTTGGATCGGGCGACGGTCACCGTGATGACCTCGCCGTCCTTGCCAGAAAGGTCTAACGAGTTGTCGTTGTGGATCTTCACAGCGTCCTCCTTGGCGAGGCCCCTCACCATCGCATACCGACACTTAACGCGTTGTGCCGGGGATTCGAACAATGTGATTCTGCCCGATTCACGGTATAAGTCCGTATGCGTTTTCGTGTCCGACTGGTCCTAACGAAGGGGAGAAACAGAAATCATGCGTCGAAAAATGCTGACGAGTGTCTGCGCCCTGACCGCGATCCTCGGTTGCTCATTGCAGGCGGCCGATCGCACGGAGATCACGTTTGCCGATGGCTCGCATCTTTCCAGAGAGCCTGACGTCAACGAAGGACGGCACGCTGTTCTTTGGCAGTCTTGGTCAGGATAGCGTCTATCGCGCCACGCCCTCGTCATCGAAAGCCGAGGTCTGGATCCAGCCGAAGGCGAACGGCCTTTCGACGGTGCTCGGTGTGCTCGCCGACGAAGACTCCGGTACGTTGTGGGTCTGCGCATCCGCCACTGGTGGACGCAACGGAGCGCCAGTTGTCGGTGAGACCGCACTCAAAGCATTCGACTTGAAGACCGCCGCATTCAAGGCGAGCTACGCCTTCCCGAACAACGGCCTGTGCAACGACATCGCTGTTGCGAAGGACGGAACCGTCTACGCCACCGACACCACGCAGGGTCGCGTGCTTCGGCTCAAGAAAGGCGCCAAAGCTCTCGACGTGTGGGCGGCCGATCCGATGCTGCTTGCGACCGCTGACGGCGTCGCGCTTCTCGCCGACGGTCATATCTATGTGAACTCGGTTGGCCAGGGCACGTTGATGCGGATTCCGGTGAAGGCTGACGGATCGGCCGGCCCGATTGCGAAGCTCGAACCCTCGCGGGCATTGCAGGGCCCGGATGGCATGCGCACCGTCGGCAGCATGACGATGCTGCTCGTGGAAGGTGGCCGACTGGACGAGGTCACCATCAGTGGTGACAAGGCGGAAGTGAAAGTGTTGAAAGAGGGCTTGACGGGTATCACCGCGGTGACGCTGGCCGAAGGCACCGCGTACGTCGCGGAGGCGAAACTCAACCTCCGCAACGACGCGACAAAGGATCCCGGTCCGTTCCGTGCGATCGGCGTGCCGTATAAGGCGCCGAAGTAAGACGGTCTAGCGTTTTCAGATCGATGTAGTTTCTCAGGCACGCCGATGGCGGTCGATGCAACGGCGATGGGCTGGGCGTTCGCTCCGATTCGACGCCGCGGCAAAACGGCGCGTCCGCGCGGGTGCAGCAGCTGCCGGCGGCGGCGGAGATGATCCGCGCGTCCGTGACGAATCGTGTCGGCAACGGGGTGCCGGGTGCGGCAGTGGCGATTCACGGCCGCCGCCGATCGGAGCGCTCCCGCGCCGTTTTGCGGACTGTCGCGTATCGCGGCGCGAATAGTCGCTCCGCCTCAGCCCACCGCCGTCCCATCGACCAGGGGGCGGCGGTTCATCGGGCGGGCTGCGGGACGGCGACGTGTTCGCGGCGTGACGGCGCAGTGAGTAAATCGGGTTGCAGGCGCGCTGAGCGCCGTCGCCCCCGATTCGCCACTGCGGTTCGGCCGAGCTGGTTATTGACACGATTCTGGGCTGGCGTTCGAAGGACGGCAGGCGACGGCGTCATCGCCAGCACAGACGCCGGAGACCCGATTTTCCACGCCGACGAACCGGAGCCGTCAAGACGGTTTAGTGCTGCGCCGGCGCGGCCGACGGGGGCGGCGTCCTCGACGTGCAGCCGTCGCATGGCGCGAACGGCGTCAGGAAGAAGTTGTTCGGGTCGGCAACGAGAGCGCCCTTCAAGTTGGGAGGAATCGGCACAGCGGTTCCTCCCTGCGACACGACCGTGAGTCCCGCGCTCTTCATCGTATCGACCATCGCGTCGAGGTTCTGCGCGCGCAACTGAAGTCGCGCCGCACCGCGATCCTGGATCCGCATCTTCAGCGGCGTGCGCTCGACGCCCTTGAACTCCACGAACTCAATCCACAACGGTGATCCCGGGGCCTGCGCGCGGCTGCGACGAACCTCGGCTTTCGCCAGCCCGGTCAACGCACGCGTCGGCGTGTCCGCCGCGAATGGCGTCTCGCCTTCGAGCGTGAACCCGAGCACGTCGCGATACACCTTCGTCGTCCGATCCATGTCGTTGACGCTGATCGACAGACGGACGTCGACGATGTTGTTCGAGGCCGCTGCGGCGGTCTCGGGCAGGGACGCGGGCTGCCGGATCTCGATGAACCGCTTGTCGATGTCGTTGATCAGAATCGCGCGCGACCCGTCGCTCATCGTCACCGGCTTTCCACCCGGCGTCACGATCGGAGCGTTGGCCTTCACCACGCTGGCGAGCGCGGCGTCGATATCGCGCACGACGAGGACGAGCGTGGCATTGCCGGGATCCTGGATGCGCAGCTGGTGTGTCTGGTGCGGGACGTTCTGGACTTCCATGACCTCGACGCTGAGCCGCGTGTCAGGCACTCGCGCGGACTGGTGGCGTTCCTTTGCGTCCGGGATGTCGAACATCGCGAAGAGCTGGGGATTGGAACGGTTGTACGGACGCTCGCCGGACTCCGGCATCGCCGGCACGTCCATGCCGAAGACGTCGTGATAGAAGGCGAGAGAACGATCCATGTTCTCCACGAACGAGGTGAACGTGCCGGTGCCGATGATGGCCCCTTGCGCCGGCGCCTGTCCGTGTACCGCGGTATTCCCAAGCGCGAACAGACCGCACGCGGCGGCCGCAACCAGTGCTGGTCTCACGAATCGAACCATGTCTCCTCCAGCCGGGTGGACCGGCTTTGTGCAGCTCACGATACTCGACTGCAGGCCGTCAGGGCGTCAATCACCTGGACAGGGAAAGACACGACCAACTCGCCAAAATTGGGCATTAGCCCTTTGTACTACGTGTTTCAACGTAGAACGCTCCCCACGGCTCGGCCGCGATATCCCACGGTTCTCCTGCCACTGATTCGTCTCACTTTTTGAGATCGTCGCTTTTCCTGAGAGATCGCAGGCCGCCACAACTGCGATACCTGTCCTGCCGCAGGGTCTCGAAGTTGCAGCAGTCCTGAACCGAATCGGTGTAGCGCTGGCCAGCGCCACCCATCCAGAGGCAAACAAAGTGTCAGAACTACGAGAGTCGGCTACGCGCACGCCCTCCGGCCGGTCATCGCTCGTTGAGAGCATGGCGACCCGGATGTTGGTGCGCAATCCCGTCACCCACAGCCCGAAGGCGGTGACCGGGAGAGAGACCAGACGGGTGACTCAGAGTGAGGACTCCTTCGTGCTGCTCCGCCTCGTGGCGGAATCGCTCCCGAACGGGGTGCTCGTCGTCGATCACAACCGGGGGATCGTTCTGGCCAATCAGCAGATCGAACGGCAGTTTGACTACAGCCGGAACGACCTGCTCGGGCAGTCAATCGACCTGCTGCTGCCAGAGGGCAGCCTCACAGAATCCAGTCAGACGATTGGACTCGAACACAAGCTCTCGGGCCGTCGTCGCGACGGGCTCGAGTTCCCGATTGCAGTCACACTCAGCCCACTGAAGGTGGAGCAGTGCCTCTTCACGCTCGTGTCTGTCGTTGACCTGACGGAACGTCAGGAGCTCGAGCAGGCCGCAAGCCTGGCGATCGATCGGAAAGTGGAGTTCGAGCGACTCATTGCGGAACTTTCGGTTCAGTTCATCAATCTGCCAGCCGATCAGGTGATCGAATCGATTCGCGACGCGATGCGCCGGATCGGCGAGACGCTCGACGTGGATCGCTGCAGTTTCTTCAGGATCATCGAGGGCGAGCCGCCCGCAGGTCCGATCGCCTGGTGGGGCCGGCCAGGTGTCGCCGCTCCTACCGCGGTGACGCCGTACAAAGATCGCCTGCCGTGGACGCAGGACACGATTCTCGACGGGAACGTGGTGTCCTTCTCGTCGCTCGCCGGCGTCCCGAACGAGGTTGACCGCGGGAGCTACCGAACCCTGGATGTTCGGGCTGCCGTGACGGTGCCGATCGCCGTCTCCGGTCAGATTGTCGGCGCGCTCGATTTCACGATGCTCCAGTGCGAACGCACGTGGACGGAGGAGACGCTGCATACCATGCGCGTCACGGCGGCCGTCCTCGGCAACATCCTGGCGCGGTGTGAGACCGACGAAACGCTTCGGCAGTCCATCCTGCAGATCGAGCACGCGCGCGATCGCATGAGGGTGGAAGGGCTGTATCTCAGGCGCGAGGTCCAGGAACGCGCCGGCACTGGCGTCATCATCGGCCAGAGCCAGGCCATCCGGAACGTGCTGGAACTGGCACGGCAGGTGGCGGCGACCGATTCAACGGTCCTGCTGCTCGGGGAGACAGGCACCGGCAAAGAGCTCGTTGCCGCGTACATCCACGAGATGAGCGCGCGTCGCGGCCGGATCATGGTGCGGGTGAACTGCTCGGCAATCCCGAGCACGCTCATGGAGAGCGAGCTCTTCGGACGCGAGAAGGGCGCATTCACCGGCGCACTCGCACGTCAGATCGGGCGCTTCGAGCTGGCCGATCATTCGACGATTTTCCTCGACGAGATCGGTGATCTGCCTCAAGACGTGCAGGTGAAGCTTCTGCGGGTCCTCGAGGAGCGGCAGGTCGAGCGCCTCGGCAGCCCGAAGGGCGTTCACGTCGACGTGCGCATCATCGCGGCGACTCATCGCAATCTCGAGAAGCGGATCGCTGAAGGCAGCTTCCGCGATGACCTGTTCTACCGGCTCAATGTTTTCCCGATCCAGGTGCCGCCGCTCAAAGATCGCGCCGAGGACATTCCGCTTCTCGTCTGGCGGTTCGTTGACGAGTTCTCGAAGGCGTTCGGCAAACGCATCGAGGGAATTTCGCGCGAGGACATGGCGGTGCTGCAACGGTATTCGTGGCCGGGCAACATCCGCGAGCTGCGCAATGTCGTCGAGCGCGCGATGATCGTGTCTACGGGCGCTCAGCTCTCGATTCCGCTGCCGGCCGTTGCGCACCCGGCAGGGAAGCGCAGCCTGAAGTTGAACGATGTGGAGAGGGAGCACATTCTGAGTGTGCTCGATAGCTCGGGATGGCGCATTCGTGGCGCTGCCGGAGCGGCCTCGCTCCTGGGTCTCAAGCCGACGACGCTCGAAGCGCGAATGGCGAAGCTCGGACTCGCGCGGCCGAAGCGCGCCTGATCAACCACTAACTCCCAACCGCCAATTCCCAACTCCCAATGAACCGGGCGTTTGGGAGTTGGAGTGGAGTTGGAGATTGGGCGTTGACGTGTTTTCAGCGCGTCGCTAGCGGATCACGATCCCGCCACCCACCGACCAGAAATTCCCCATGACATTCTCGACCCGCTGGGTCGCTCCCTGTAGATCACCCAGCGCCGCGACGTGCTGCGAGCCGAACACCTGCGTGCCGAATCGCCGCGAAAAGCGCCACTCCCAGCCGCCCCCGATTTCCAGGGCAAAGGCCTTGGACGTGAACGACGTCGACGTGTCGGTATCGACCACCCAGTTCCTCACGAAGGCCATTCCGCTGCTCAGTCGAACGAAGAATCCCGAGGACCCCCCAGGGCCGGAATTGAAAGGTGCCCATGACGTAGGTCGTGTTAATCGGCTCGCCAGCCGCCGACGATGAGGGCACCCAGAAGATTTGGCCGCCGATGTCAGTGCGCGGCGTCAGCGGGGTTCCGACGATCCCCAGGACTCCGCCGTCGTGAATGTAGGTGTCGGCGGGGCAGTCGGTGCAATCGCCGAGGAGTGTCGTGCTCGATCCCCCGACCACGATCCAGGGTTGCCAGCCAGAGGACGGTGAAGAGGATGTGGCAGTCTGCGCTGCGGCCACTCCGGATGACAGCAGGAGCAGGAGGAGGATGCGCAACACAGGCAGGACAGCGCGTTTCGTCATGAGATTGTCCACGTCAGAAAGACCCTGTACTGCGGAAAGTGGTAGTTGGCCTCGCCGGCGTCGTCAGCGTAGTACGTGGTACGGGAGAAGAACTCAGTCGACCCTCCAACTCCCAACGCCCCTCGCAACGGAAACGTGACATCCAGGCGCGCGCGCTGCAGCAGGTGATTGGCTCGAACGCCGTCGATGCTGTGCAGATGGTGCAGTTCATATCCGAAGTTCACGATCTGTGCGTTGTCACGACGGAGGATGAAGGTGGCAAGGAGGTTCCCGCCTGGCCCGTAGTCGTAGTAACGGGGGCCTGTCGAGACGCCTTGCCCGGCGTCGGGCGGCGGTTCTTCTGGTGCGATGCCAGAAAGTGGAATCGAGTCGACCGCGCCGAGGACCGTCGCGCCTCCGCCTCCCAGTGCGAGCAACGACCAACGAGGGTTGAACCGTTTCTCGCCGATGAAGACACCATCGAAGGCCTGCGCGCCATACCGATAGGCCGGGTTGCTGTTGAACTGATAGTTCTGAGCAATGGCGAAGCTGGCCCCGCCGAGAGGCCTGCTGTAGAGTCGTCCTCGCACGCGTGCCTCACTGAACGCGCTGCCACCGCCGAAGCTCAATCGCACGGTGAAAGCATCGTAAGGAGTATGAGTGCTTCCACTCAACGCGTCACCATACAGGAGATCAGTCTCGAAAAACCCATACGTGTTCGACTCGACCGCCTCCGTATTCGAGCCACGCCACAGCAAGCCAAACGACGCGACGGCAGTGAGCGACGACGGCACCATGTCGGCCGGCTTGTCCACGACTCGCGAGGCATCGCCAGACATGAACCGCATGAGTCCGCTCATCGGATCCAGCGCCGTGGCTCCGATTTCGTTCCACATTCGCGACTTGCCGGTCGCATGCGTGTTGCGGACCAGCCATGCCGTGCGATGGAACATCTCGCCGAGCGCGATTCCGCCGAGCGTGGTGTTGATGAAGTCGTTGAGCGAGGCCTGATTCGTCTCGCCGAAGTACTCCCACGTGGTGCTGCCGAACGCGGTGAGACCCGCTGACTCCCAGAAATTCATGCCGTTGGAGCGGCCAGTGGTGAAGTAGTTGTTGCCTTGGTACGGGTGGCCGATCTGATTGACGGCGAAGTCATCGAGATCCCATTCCCAACCCCGCTTCATGTTCGTCCACCAGGTCTCCGGCGTGATCTTGGCCGTATCCTGCCCGCGAATCAGGTTGGCGAGTTCGTACATGCCGTTGACCGCGGTGACCCAGAGGAGCGATGAGCCGATCCGCCGCGGCGGGCAACCCGCGCACGCGCGACCATCCTCGAAAGGCGGCGGCGTCGCTGGAAGCTGAATCGCCGGTGGTGGGGGTGTTTCGGCCCGAGCCACGTCACCCACAGGCGACTCGGGCTGTGCGTCTCCCGTCTCAATGGGCACATCCGGTGACGACTGCGCCAGTGCGACGGGACCTCCACAGAGAGCAAAGGCGGCGGCGATGCAGACAATGCGGCCGGTGCGGCCGACGAAGAATGCCATGCTCAGTTGGCTAGCAGGGTGCGTGCCACGGAATATCGAGGGTGAATGTGCAGTGGACGCGGCCGGTCACGTCACTTACGCCGTGACCGTCGTCGCACGACTCCGACACGACGGAGGCACTCCATTATCTCGGAGAGGCAACGGCTCGCATGCTCGCGGAATCCGGGGGACTTGAAGTCGAACCAGTCGGATTCGCCGGTCCGCCTGCGACTGCGAGTCGCGCGCGGACCGTGGCACGCGACATGCTCCTTCGGGGGTGCGGGCCCCGGTGCCTTGCCTCCGCCCGCACTGCAATCGTGACGTGATTTATCACGCCCGGAAGGAGAAGGTATGAAGAGACTGTTGGTGCTCCCGCTGCTGGTGCTGTTCCTGGCCGGCGCGACCAGTGCCCTTGCCCAGGACGTTCGCTACAACTTCGCGAAGGACACCAACTTCGCAGGGTTCAAAACCTACAAGTGGGTTCCCATCAAGAGCGCGCAGCCGCTCAGTGACCTGGTCGACAGCCAGATCAAGAGTGCCGTTGATGCCGAACTTGGAAAGAAGGGTCTCACGAAGACAGAGGCCGACACCGCAGACCTGTACGTCGGCTACCAGGCGGCTGTGAGTACGGAGAAACAGTACACGTCGTTCGACACCGGCTACGGTTATGGCCCCGGCTGGTACGGCGGCGGCTGGTACGGTGGTGGTGGCATGAGCACGACGACCGGATCGACGTCCACGATCTACATCGGTCAGCTCGCGCTGGACATGTATATGCCGGCTCAGAAGGCGTTGGTCTGGCGCGGCACGGCGAGCAAGACGCTCGATACCAAGGCGAAGCCGGAGAAGCAGCAGAAGAATCTGGCGAAGGCCGTTGCCAAGCTGCTGAAGAATTACCCGCCGCCCGTGAAGAAGGGCTGACGATCAGAACGTCCAGAAGAATGTGAACCGGACCTGTGCGTCCTGGCGTCGCCCGGGATAGTTCACCGGGTCCGGTTCGTCGGCGTATCTCACCATCTCCAGATTCGGACTGAGACGAACAGCCGGATGGAGATACCACTCACCGCCAACAATCCAGGTTGTGAACGGCGATTGACTGCTCAGAAGCCAGTAGTCAATGCCTTCCGCGCCCGGAAGCCCGGTCTCGAGATCATCGAGATGTCCCGTGACACTGTCGGCGCGGAGAAACAGGTTGGCTTTCTTCGGGAGGAACTCCCACACCCCGAAACCTGACCAGATCGCGATCGTCTGGTGAGGGACATCGTCGAGGCCCGATCGGCGCTGTTGCCACAGATACTGACCGCCCACACGGCCGGCGCCGGTGCGGAAGCCCGCGATGCCCTGCGCTGTCTGTCGATGCTCATCGTCCGGTCGAGTGCCGAGGCTGTAAAAGCCTTCGAGCGCGAGCCTCGAGTGCCGCTCATAGCGCCCTTCGACGCGGAGGATCTTGCCCTCCTGGGTTTCGGAACCGTTGCCTGACTCGTTGCCGAACTGCACCGCGTAGGTGAGGCCATCCACGGGAGTCGCACCGTCAACCGTGACTCCGAAATCGCGTGACGAATCGAGGCGGTAGAGATCGGCTGGTGTCTTCTCGATGTGACGCAGCCCCCAGAAGCCGTCGAGCCAGTCGAACGTCAGCGTCGGATGGATACCGAACGTCAGTTTCTGGCTGCCTCTGTATGCCCACTTCAGGTACGCGTCTTTGACATATGGGGTGAGGTCGCCGCCGGTGAAGTCACCGTTGCTGTTCGCTTCGAGCCGGAAGCGCGTGGTGAGTTTCTCGTTGTAGGTGAAGTCGTACGTGAAATAGATTCGCCGGAACCACAGCCCGTGCTGTCCTTCGACCGGAGTCGGATCGCTGATGCTGATTCCGTCCTGATGCCTGTCGTAATACCAGTAGTAGTCCCCAAACATCAGCCCACTGAACTTGCCAGACGGATATTCGGACTTCTTGCTCTCTTCCGGTTTCGCGAACGACTCGCCCGGGAGTCCGTGCTTGAAGTTGTACAGATTGATCGCGTCCTGGCTGTCGAAGACGACGGTCTCGCCGTTCGGCCCGTAACCCGGGCCGCTCGATGACCGGACCGGTTTCGGTACCGTCGCTCTCGACGAACGCCTCGTGTCTCGCGGCGATCGCGAAGACGTAGATGCGACCGTCCTTCGCAACCTCGTTATAGAAGAACGTCTGCGCATCTGCGCCTGTCACCAGGACGAAGCCCGCAAGGAGAGCGGCACAGAGCGCCAAACGCAGGAAGCGCGACGGCAGCCAGATCCCTCTCACGGACTGACCGCGAGGAACAGGTAGGCCGCGAGCAGCGCGAGATGCACGCTGGCCTGCAACAGCGTGGCGCGGCCCGGGACGACTGTGAGCACCGTCACGATGCAGGTCAAGGCCAACAGCACAATGTGATTCGCACCCAGCCCGAGATGCAATGGACCGGTCAACCATATCGAGGCGACCGCGATCGTCGGGATCGTCAGCCCGATGCTGGCCATCGCCGAACCAAAGGCGAGGTTGAGACTGACCTGCATTCGGCCTCGACGCGCGGCGCGTACCGCTGCGACCGTCTCTGGCGAGAGGATCAGGATCGCGATGATCACGCCGACGACCGAGATGGGAAGGCCGGCGGCGATCACGCCGCGTTCGATCGTTGGTGACACCAGCTTCGCATTGCCGACGACACCGACCAGCGCGACAAACAGCAGCGCGAGACTTCCCCATGCGGTGCTCGCCGACGGCGGAGTCGCATGCTGGTCCTCGATGATCGTGCCGTCGGCCGTCACAGGCAGAAAGTAATCCCGGTGTCGACCGGTCTGAAGTACAACGAAGAGTCCGTACAGCGCCAGCGCGGTGACGGCGGCGAATGCGAGTTGCGGCGGAGAAAAGACCGGCCCCGGGCTGGTCGTCGTGAAATTCGGCACCACCATGCTGAGTGTCGCCAGGGTGGCGACGGTCGCGAGCGACGCACCTGCGCCCTCGGCGTTGAACGAGACCGTCGATCCAGTGCGCGTCCCTACCAGGATCGACAAGCCAACGATGCCGTTACTCGTGAGGATCACGGCCGCGAACACCGTGTCTCGCGCGAGGGTCTCGGCCGCCCCGGCGCCAGCGATCATCAGCGTGACGATGAGCGCGACTTCGATCACGGTCACCGCCACGGCCAGAACCAGTGAGCCGTACGGTTCGCCGACACGGTGAGCGACGACCTCGGCATGGTGGACGGCAGCGAGCACCGCGGCAGCGAGGAGTGCGGTGACCACGCCAACGACGAATGGCGGAAGGGTCCTGCCCCACGCAAGCGCGAGAACGACGACGCTCAGAACCGGGACGAGCGAGGTCCAGGCGAGAAGAGGTGAGCGCGCAGCCCGAGGCGCGCTCATTCAGAGCCGCGACGTGACGGCCGACTGCTGGCGCACCTGCCAGACATAGACCGGAATGCCCAGCATCAGGAGCACGAAGCCGTACAGCACCGCTTCAGGTCCGCAGCCGTAGAGCGTGAAGATAGAGAACACGAAGGCGATCCACTCGATCGCGCCCACGGGCGGCACTTTGCCACCGCCCGCGGCGTGAGCCGCGACCAGTCCTACCGACAGCGCGCAGAACGCGTACGGCACGACGGCGGTCATCGTCGCGAGGTTGACGACGAGGCTGTAGAACGCTGCGAAGCCGGACGAGCCCGCTGCTTGAACGAGGATCAAGGACGTCGCCAGAATCGCGGAGAAGATGATGCCGATCGCCGGCACGCCACGCGACGACACGCGACCGAAGAGCGCAGGGAACAGACGATCCTGTGCAGCTGCCATCGGCACCTGGCCCATGAGCAGCGTCCAGCCATTCAGTGCTCCGAGCGACGAAATCATGACCGCGACGCCCACGATGTCCGCGGCCCAGCCGCCCCACATGATCCGTGCCGCATCGGCGAACGGCGCGGCCGACTTCACCAGCTCCTCACGCGGCACCACGCCGAGGACGACGGTCGTGCCCAGCACGTAGAGGAGCGCGGCGATCGACACGCCAATAATCGTTGAAAGAGGGATCGTGCGAGCGGGATCCTTCACGTCGCCGGCCGGTACCGTCGCCGACTCGAGACCGAGATAGGCGAACATCGTGAGCGGCGCAAGCGTGGCAGCGGATGCGAGCAAGGACTGACCGCTCGGGTTGAACTCGCGAGCAGATTCCCCGACCGGATGAAGAAGAGTCCGATGATGGAAATCGCGGCGAACGGGACGAGCTTCGAGTAGGTCGTGACCTCCGCTACCAGGCCCGCCTCTTTCACGCCCCGGAGATTCGTGAACACGATGAGCCACATCACACCGATCGTGATGATGACTGCCATCGGCCGATTGCCTTGCAGCACCGGAACAATCTTGAACAGCGATCCGGTGAACGCGACGGCGATCGCCGGCAACGATGCCCAAATCGAGATCCAGTACCCCCACGCCACAAGGAAGCCTGCGAAGTCGCCGAATCCCATTCGCGAGTAGGCGTACGGTCCGCCGGTCGCCGGCGAGAGGCGTGAGAGGCGCGCAAACGTCAGCCCCAGGCAGATCGCTCCCCCGCCCATGACGACCCACGACAGGATGGCGAGGATTCCGTACGGCGCCATCGCCGAAGGGGAGAGGTAGAAGCCTGACCCCACCATGTTTCCCACGACGATGGCGGTGCAGGCCGCAACCCCGAGGCTCTTCAGCGCAGGCGCGCTGCCGGCACTCGACGCGTGCTGTTTCTCACTCAGCGTAGACAATGCCGGACTCCTGTGCGCTCACCGTCGTCCCCATCGTCCCCGCGATGATCCCGCCCAAGTCCGCCAGCGCACCGATCGCAGCCTTCTTCCCGGTCGCCTTGGCGAAGCGACACGCGGCGTCCACCTTCGGCCCCATCGAGCCGGCCGCGAACTTCATCGCCGCCAGCGCGTCTGGCGAGGCGGAGCGGATAGCCTTCTGCGTCGGCTTGCCCCAGTCAACATAGACCGCTTCCGCGTCGGTCAGCATGATGAAGAGATCGGCGTTCAGTTCACGCGCAAGGAGCTCGGACGCGAAGTCCTTGTCGATCACGCACTCGACACCGGCGAGCTTTCGATCCTTGCCCTTCTCGTACATCGTCGGGATGCCACCGCCGCCAGCCGCGATGACCACGGCGTTGTGCTCGAGCAGCCACTTGATCGGCCGCAGCTCGAAGATGCGCTTCGGCATGGGTGAGGCGACGACGCGTCGCCATTTGTCACCGTCCTGCTTGAAGACCCACTGCTTGTCGGCGGCGAGGCGATCAGCGTCGTCCTTCCCGTACACGGGACCGATGAACTTCGTTGGATTCTTGAACCCCGGGTCGTCGGGATCGACCTCGATCATCGTGAGGAGCGTGGCGAACGGCCGCTCGAAGGGGAGCAGGTTGCCGAGTTCCTGCTCGATCATGTAGCCGATCATCCCTTCCGTCTGGGCACCGAGCACGTCGAAGGGATATGTCTCCACCTTCGTCGTACGCGGCGCCTTGCAAGGCAAGCAGTCCGACCTGCGGGCCGTTGCCGTGGCCAATCACCAGTTGATGCTGATTGGCGACCGGCGCCAACGCTTCGGCGGCGATGCGGACGTTGCGACGCTGGTTCTCGGCGGTCATCGCCTCTCCTCTGCGGAGGAGCGCGTTGCCGCCCAATGCGGTGACGACCAACATGGCTCAGTCTCCCAGTGTGGCGACGAGGATCGCCTTGATCGTGTGCATCCGGTTCTCGGCCTGTTCGAACGCGAGGTTGTATTCGGACTCGAACACGTCGTTGGTGACTTCCAGGCCGTTCTTGATCCCGTAGGTCTCGGCGATCTGTTTGCCGAGCGCCGTCTCGGTGTCGTGGAACGCCGGCAGGCAGTGCATGAACTTGACCTGCGGATTGCCGGCCGCCTTCATCAGATCCATGTTGACCTGGTACTTGAGGAGCAGATCGATGCGCTCCTTCCACACTTCCTTCGGCTCGCCCATCGAGACCCACACGTCGGTGTGGATGAAGTCCACACCTTTGACCGCTTCCTTCGGATCCTCGGTGATGGTGAGCTTCGCGCCGGACTGTGCCTGGAGGTTCTTCGCGATCGCGATGAAGTCATCGGCGGGCCACAGCTTCTTCGGTCCACAGAGACGCACGTCCATGCCGGTGAGGCATCCGACGATCATCAGCGAGTGCCCCATGTTGTTCCGGGTATCACCCATGAACGCGTACTTGATCTCGTGGATCGGCTTGTCGCTGTGCTCGCGCATGGTCAGTCACGTCGGCGAGCATCTGCGTCGGGTGGTACTCGGCGGTCAGTCCGTTGAAGACGGGCACACCTGCGTACTTCTGAAGCTCGTCAACGCCTGTCTGGCTGGCGCCGCGGTACTCGATCGCGTCATACATGCGTCCGAGCACGCGCGCCGTGTCCTTGAACGACTCCTTGTGGCCGATCTGCGAGCCGGACGGATCGAGATACGTCACGTGCGCGCCCTGGTCGTAGCAGGCGACCTCGAACGCGCAGCGCGTGCGCGTCGATGTCTTCTCGAAGATCAGGCAGATTTCCTTGTCGAGGAGATGCTTCTGCTCGGTGCGCGCGTATTTGGCGCGCTTGAGATCGCGCGCGAGGTCGAGCAGATAGCGGAATTCCCGTGGCGTGTAGTCCTGGACCGTCAGCAGCGAGCGGTTGCGCAAATTGAAGCTCATGATTGTCTCCCGTCGTGAGCCGCGCGAAGCGCGGCAAAAGATACAGTCACTTAGGCCGGGTCGCGTGAGATCGGGCACGTCATGCAATGCCCGCCGCCGCGGCCGCGACCGAGCTCCGACCCGCGCACCGTGATCACTTCGATCCCCGCCTTTCGCAGCAGTGTGTTCGTATGCGTGTTCCGGTCGTACCCGACCACGACGCCTGGCGCGAGCGCCACGACGTTGTTGCCGTCGTCCCACTGCTCGCGCTGGGCCTCCCAGACATTGCCGCCGGTTTCGACGACACGAAGGGTCTTCAGTCCCAGTACTTCCTTGACCAC
Organism: uncultured Acidobacteriota bacterium; assembly: GCA_963818645.1. Taxonomy (GTDB): domain Bacteria; phylum Acidobacteriota; class Vicinamibacteria; order Vicinamibacterales; family UBA2999; genus Gp6-AA40. Next base: position 64,102 of record CAWFTF010000009.1, read on the forward strand.
GTCGAAGAGGTGCCGTTTGTCGAGATGGATCTCCATCCCGCCTTTACCGTCGGGGCGCGCCCGGTAGCAGCGGACCTGATCGGCCACTTCGCGATACGACGTGCACAGATCGCGGTCGCAGAAGGTGAAGACCGTGTCGAGATGCATCGCCGCGCGGCTCTTCGGCATCAGGCAGCCGATGACTTCCGTAGCGCCGCCCTGTTTGAACAGCTCTGATGCCACCTGGAACACCGCCTGGCGCGTCGTGCGTTCGCCCATACCGATCAGCACTGTGCCGTTGCCGATCGGCATGACGTCACCGCCTTCGACGGTGGCAGCGCCGTACGACGCGTCGCTGTCGCCCCACCAGATCTGTGAAATCAGCGCCCTTGAAGCGCGGATGGAACTTGTAGACCGCACGCTGGAGCAGCGTCTCCGGTTGGCGCGCCGGCCAGAACATCGGGTTGCAGGTCACGCCCTTGTAGATCCAGCACGAGGGGTCGCGCTGGAAAAGCGTGTTCGGAATCGGCGGGATGATGAAGTCGGCGCCGCCGAACGCCTCGGACAGCATCTTGGAGCCTTCCGACTGTGGCAGATCGAGGATCGCAATACCGCCGATCAAGTACTCCGCGAGCTTGGCAGGCGGCAGCTCCTCGAGCCAGGCGCGCACGACAGGTGCCAGGCCGAGCCCGACGTCGTTGTTCGTGATCCGTCGATCGAGAACGAAATCCCGACCTTCCTTGATCGCCACGGTTTCGGCGAGCAGATCGTGCAATTCGAGCACTTCGACATCGCGTTCGCGCATTTTCAGCACGAAGTCGTAGTGATCCTTCTGCGCCTCGTGGACCCAGAGGACATCGTCAAACAGCAGGGAGGAGGCGTTGCCCGGGGTGAGCCGCTGGTGAGCCAGCCCGGGACGGCACACCATAACCGTGCGCAACTTGCCGACTTCGCTATGAACGCCAAAGGTCTGCATCTTCCTCTCCTCGACTAGGCTGAAATGCTCAGAGCGATGACGATGATCACAGCCAGGATCAGGACGAGCGGCATCGCGAACTGAAGCCAGCGGTTGTACGGCACGCGCCCGATCGCCAGTCCGCCCATCACGACCGCGAACGTCGGGTTCACCAGGTTGAGCAGTCCACTCGCCGACTGGTAGGCCGTCACCACCAGATCGCGGCTGACGTTCGAGAAGTCAGCGAGGGGCGCCATGATCGGCATCGTGAGCACGGCGAGCCCTGATGACGAGGGCACGAAGAACGAGAGCACCAGTTCGAGCAGGAACATCACGTTGATGAACGCAACCGTGCTCAGGCCTTTGACCGCGCCTTCGGACCAGAACAGGATGGTGTCGGTGATCTTCCCGGCGTCCATGATGACGACGATGCCGCGGGCGATACCGATGACGAGTGCGACGCCGAGCAGATCGCGGGCGCCGTTGACGAACGTGGTTGTGAACTCCTCTTCGCCCATGCGCGCGATCAGGCAGACGACGATCGACGCGGCCAGGAACAACGCGGACATCTGCGCCATCCACCAGCCGGCGACGGAGACGCCCCAGATCATCACGGCGAAGCTCAGTGCGAAGAGCAGCAGGATGATCTTGCGGACGCCCGTGAGCGCTGGCGTCCCGGACTCGTTCTGTGCTTTCAAGAAGTGCTCGCGATTGCTCGTCGCCAGATTCGCCACGAGAGACTTCGACGGATCCTTGCGGACGCGCTCCGCGTAGCGCATCACGTAGAGCACGCAGGTGAGCCAGCCGACGCCGAGGATCAGGAACCGCAAAGGCATGCCGTTGGTGAATGGCACACCGGCGGCGTTGGAGGCGATCACCGTTGCGAAGGGATTGATCGTCGAGCCAAGCGTGCCGACGCCGGCGCCAAGCATGATGATGGCGACCGCGGTCAGCGCGTCGTAGCCGGCGGCGATCATGACGGGGATGATCAGCGCGTAGAACGCGAGCGATTCCTCCGCCATGCCGTAGATGGTTCCCCCGGCGGCGAAGAGCGCCATGAGAATGGGGATCATCCATTTCTCCCGACCCTTCAGCGACGACATCGCGCCGCCGATGCCGGCATCGATGGCGCCGGTCTTCGTGACGACGCCGAGGAAGCCGCCGATGATCAGCACGAACAGAGCGACGTCGATCGCGGCGGCTTGATTCGAGTCGGGATTGTAGAAGCCTGCGATCGGCGCGATGAGCACCGCACGCAGGCCTTGCGGGTTGGGATCGACGGTCTTGTACGTGCCGGGAACCGGCACCTCTTTGTCGAGCTGTTCGTTCTTCTGTCTGTCGTACTGGCCTGCGGGTACGACCCACGTTGCGGCCGCGACGACGGCAATCAGAGCGAAGAGAATCGTGTACGCGGTCGGAAACTTGAAGCCTTGAGAGGGTGCGGCGGGTGCCTGAGCGTCAGAAACTGTAGCCAAGGTACACCATCCCGTATCTGAAGGACGCGGTGCGGCCGGTTGCCTGCTCCACTGCACTACCGGGGTTGGCGAACGCGAGGACGATGCTGGCGGTCAACTGCTTGGTCAACTTCCAGTCGGTGTAGAAATCGGTTTCGAAGGCGACGTCCTTATCGGTGACGGTTGGTGCGACCGCCTGCGGTTGATCGAGGCCGAAGTCGAAGAAGATCACGCCGCCGCTGATCGCGTCAGAGGGTTGGACGTGCGCGCGAAACTGATGTGATTTCAGGTTGGAGTTGGAGAGGAAGTACTCGCCGGCGATCTCGCCCTGCCACCAGCTGCCCCAATCGTAGAAACCGAGGAGCAGAGGGTCGAATGCTTCGTTGGCCGAGGTCGTTGGATCGTCGCCCTGGAAGAACGCATATCGATACGAGAGCTTCGGTTTCCAGGTGATGTTCCCGAGCTGATAGGCGCCCAGGATCGTCCACGCGTTGGAGTCGAGCGCCTCGCCGTTGCGCTCGGAGGCGTACTCGAACTCGAACGACAGGCCCGGCCGGTCCGGCAGCGGGGCGGAATAGGCTCGCACGTTGAAGACGTTGAGACCGTCACGCCCTGGCTTGATGTCTTCGTGCGCGAACAGTTTCATGTAGGTGGCGCCAATCGTCGTGTTCTCGCCGCGCGAGTACTCGTAGTTGCCGCCAAGGATGCGCGTGCCGGTGTCGTTCTCGGTGAGTTCGTCCTTGTCGAGATAGAAGAATTCGCCGAGGTGCGGACCCGGCTTCACTCGACCGATCGCGGCAAACTCGAAGGCTTTGCGACCGTTGGTCCAATAGCCGCCACGGCTTCCTCCTTCCGCGGCGCCGTCCCACAGAAGAAATCCGTGCCCGAGCCGGTACTGGGCACGTCCGATGGTGACGTCCACCTCGTTCTCGCTGGAACCGATGGACTTGCCAGACCGCCATCCGATCGAGGCGTCTTCAGGCCCGAACGACGAGACGTCGGACCCGTACAAATCGGGAACGGATCCGTAGGTGCGCTCGCCGACGACGCTCAATTTGCCGTAGATCTCGCTCGACGATTTCAGTCTGTAGCTTCCTGAAATCGCCGGTTTGGCGTAGCCTTCGAACCACTGGTCGCTGAGGTTCTCCGGAACGCCTTCCTTCGGGTTGTCGTAGAGCGAGTTGCCGAATCCGAATGTTCCCCAGCCGGCGTCGAGATTGAACGTCCACTCGACACGGGATGGGAGGCCCGCCGAATTCGTACCACCCTGTGCGCTGGCGTCCGGCGGCGCCTGCGCGTGGGCCACTGTCGGCGCGGTCAGCAGTACGGCCGCGAGAAGGCACGGGATCGTTCGATTCGTCAGATGCGTCATCGTTTTCCTAAGAGTCCTTTGGCCGCCGCGGCGGGCGCTGCATACCAGTCCTCACGGCGCACGATCTTCGGCTCCGGCGGGTCCCTCTCGTACGCCGGCGTCATGATCTGGACGCCATACTCGTTGAACACATCCAGGATGCTCCGGTGGAGCGCTGAATAGAGCTGCATGATCTTCGGCACGTCTGAGCAATAGACGTTCAACTCGTAGGTCACCGCGAAGTCGCCGAGCTTCGTCTGCAGGACGAACGGCCGTGGTTCCATCGCAAGACCGGGGGTGCGCTCCGCGGCCTGTATCAGCATCGCTTCGACCTGGCGCCACGGCGTTTCGTAGCCGATGCCGACCTCGGTGTGCAGGATCAGTCCCCGTGTGCGGGCGAGCGAACTGTAGTTCTGCACTTCGCTCCCGAGGATTTGCGAGTTGGGGATGACGACCTCTTCGTTCTTCGTCGAACGCAGATGCGTGACTTGCAGACGCGTTTCGATCACCTCGCCAAAGGCCGCACCGACCTTCACCCAGTCCCCGACTTTGAACGCGCGCCGGTACGTCATCATGTAGCCGGCGATGATGTTGGAGATAGCCGATGAGGAGCCGAGCGAGAACACGATGCCGATGAAGAGCGAGACGCCTCTGAACGCCGCAGACTCCGACCCGGGAATGTAGGGATACGCCACGATGAGCCCGAAGGCGATCACGAGGACGCGAACGATCTTGTACGTCGGCTGCGCCCACTCCGGCTCGAAGTTCGCGAGCGTCACGGTGCGGCGCTCGATGGCGTCGAAGAAGAGCCGAATCAGCCTCAGACTGAAACGGAACACGAAGAACAGGACGATGAGGAAAACCAGGCTCGGGATGTTTGCGATGAGCCCGTTGCCCATGACCTGCAGCGGTCCGAGCGCGAACGCGAGCATGCCGCGCGACAGCCCCCGCGTCCTCGGAAACTGTGCGAGGACGAACCCGACGTAGACGAGCACGAGCGCAAGGAGAGTGAGCGTGCGGAGCGCCACGAGCGCATTCCGAAGCGCGCTCCAGATCCGCTCGGCCCGCATCACCTCGAACGACTGGATGCCAACCGTCTGAATCCGTGTGGCGAGCCGGCTCGTGAGCAGGCGATCGAACCAGCGATAGAACCAGAACAATGCCAAGGCGGTGGCAACGAGCACCGCCGTGGCGCTCACGACGTTGATCGCGCTCGTTCGGAGAGCTACGGGTGACCGCGCTTGCCGGTAGCCGACAATGGCTTCCCGGAGTCTCGCCATGTGCGCCGTCGCCAGGTCGCGGATCGAGACCTGCTCGAAGCTGGCGTCGGCGCTGGTGACGCCCATGATCATCCGGTCGCCGGCCATGATTCGGGCGGCATTTTCGATTTCCACGATGTGCAGTGAATCGACCGGCCGCGCGGGGTCGGCGGCAACCGCGGTGAGCCGCTCCTCGATGAGACGCGCCCGCTCCGCAGCAGGGAGTGAGGAGACGCCGCGCACGGTGAAGAGAGCCGTGCCATCCAGTTCGACCGGTGCGGTGACGATCTCGCCTTCACCCGCCGTCTCTTGCGCGAGGAGCGGCGCGATGCAGAGAAGCGCCGCAGCGAGCGTCGCTGCGAGCATCAGACGTTGACGCGACCAGGCGCCAGTTCTCATGGCAGGAAACGCACGCGTCCCGTCGTCAGTTCGTACACCGCGCCAACCAGCTTCATGACGCCCTCGGCCGCGCGCGCCTGCGCCTCCGGCGTCTCCATGATCTGCCGCATCGACCAGCGCACGTTCGCCTCGACGCCGGCCTTCAGCTGATCCTGCTCGCTCGCGTCCGGGCTGACGTCCTCCAGGCCGGGCGTGATGTTCCCGAGCAGCCGCTCGATCCGGCTTCGCTCACGGGCGCCCCGGAATTTCGCCGCGAGAGCCGCTTGAACCGCCCCGCATCCCTCGTGCCCGAGCACGAGGAAGAGCGGCGTCCGCAGATGGACGGCCGCGTACTGCATCGTGCCAACGACTTCGTGTGAGATGACGTTGCCGGCGACGCGAATGACGAAGAGCTCGCCGAATCCCGCGTCGAAGACCAACTCCGGCGGCACGCGTGAGTCGCTGCAGCCGATGATGGTGGCGTACGGCTGCTGGCCCTTCGCGAGCTCGGCAAGGATGTCTTTCTGGACGGTGGGAAAGCGTGCCTCGCCACGAACGAACCGTTCGTTGCCGGCTGCGAGACGGGCCAGGACCTGTTCGGCGGTCAGGGCCGCTGCGGCCTCATGTGTGCTCACGCCGTACTCCGGGAGGCGAGCCGGTTGCCGCGCTCTTCGCCCGGACGTCGAAGCGCTTCACGCACGGGTCCATGCACTTCAGCCCAGCTGCGCGCTGGAATAGTCATCGGTCTCACACGTGTCGGCGGCGCTTGACCTTCAATTGCGCCAGCGAGCGCGCCAGTGATGCGTTGATCGTGGCGACCTCTTCGTCGGACAGCTTGTCTTTGAGGCGCGCGGCCGCGCGCTGCCTCGCCTCCTCGACCTTGGCCTCGTCGATGTGATCGGCGGGGATGGCCATGTCGGTGACGATCGCGACGCGATTGGCTGTGACCTCGACGACGCCTTCACCGACGGCCAGGTAGGACTCGTGGCCGTCCTTCTGCACGATGATCTCGCCAGGTACGATCTGGGTCATGAGGGGGATGTGCTGTGGGTACACGCCGATCTGTCCTTCGATCGCCGGCAGCGTGACCATGTGGACGTCCTCGGAGTAGACGATGGCGTCCGGTGTAACGATTTCGAGCTTCAGCGTTGCGGCCATGGCGATCAGCTCTGCCTGACTTCCTCGATGCCGCCCTTCATGTAGAAGTTGTCTTCCGCGACGTCATCGTGCTTGCCGTCGAGGATCTCCTTGAATCCACGCACCGTGTCGCCCACCTCCACTTGCCGGCCTTCGCGTCCCGTGAACACCTGCGCCGAGCTGAACGGCTGGCTGAGGAAGCGCTGAATCTTGCGGGCGCGGAACACCGTCTGCTTGTCGTCCGGGGACAGTTCGTCCATACCGAGAATCGCGATGATGTCTTGCAGGTCCTTGAATCGCTGAAGGACCTTCTGCACGCCGCGCGCGACATCGTAATGTTCCTGGCCGACGATCTCAGGCGCCAGCGCACGTGACGTGGACGCCAGCGGATCGACGGCCGGATAGATCCCGAGTTCCGCAATCGAGCGCTCGAGCACGATCGTCGCGTCGAGATGTGCGAACGTCGTGGCCGGTGCCGGGTCGGTCAGATCGTCTGCGGGCACGTACACCGCCTGGAACGACGTGATCGACCCCTTCTTCGTGGACGTGATGCGTTCCTGCAACGCGCCCATTTCGGCGGCCAGCGTCGGCTGATAGCCGACCGCGCTCGCGGTGCGACCGAGCAGTGCCGACACCTCGGAACCCGCCTGCGAGAAGCGGAAGATGTTGTCGATGAAGAGCAGCACGTCCTGGTTCTTCTCGTCGCGGAAGTACTCCGTGATGGCCAGGCCGGAGAGGGCAACCCGAAGACGGGCGCCGGGCGGCTCGTTCATCTGTCCGTAGACGAGGGCGATCTTCGAGGCGCCGAGATCCTTCTCGTTGATGACACCCGCTGTTGCCATCTCGTGATAGAGGTCGTTGCCTTCACGCGTGCGCTCGCCGACGCCGGCAAACACCGAGACGCCGCCGTGCAGCTTGGCGATGTTGTTGATCAACTCCATGATCACGACGGTCTTGCCCACGCCGGCACCGCCGAATGCGCCGATCTTGCCGCCCTTGAGGAACGGGCAGATCAGGTCGATCACCTTGATGCCAGTCGAGAGCACGTCAGGCGACGTGGACTGATCGACCAGCGACGGAGCGCTGTCTGTGGATCGGGTAGTACTTCTCTGCCACCACGGGTCCGCGTTCGTCCACCGGAGCGCCCGTGACGTTGAGCACCCGGCCCATGACGCCCGGCCCAACCGGCATGTGAATCGGTCCGCCGCTGTCGGTGACCTTGAGGCCGCGCTTGAGTCCCTCGGTTCCCGACATCGAGATCGTGCGGACCCAGCGGTCGCCGAGGTGCTGCTGCACTTCGAGTGTCAGCGTCACGGGTTGATCCAGGACGATGTATTCGACGGTCAAGGCGTTCGTGATCGCGGGGAGCGCGTCGGGGAACGCGACGTCCACCACCGGACCATCGACTTGCACGATCGTGCCTGTGTTCATACAGATACCTTCCAGCTCAATTCGCCTGGCCGCCGGCGATCTCCAGCAGTTCCTGCGTGATGGCCCCCTGACGCAGCTTGTTGTAGTGCAGCGTCAGGTCCTTGATCATGGTGTTCGCGTTGTCGGTGGCACTCTTCATCGACACCATGCGTGCGCTCTGCTCGCTGGCCTTGGCGTTGAGCAGCACGGTGTAGAGGAGCACGTTCAGGTAGTGACCGAACAGGTAGCTGAGAATGTGCTCGGCACTCGGTTCGAAGCGGAACTCGGTCGCGTCGCTCGCGAGCTCTTCCTCCGGCTCCGCACCAGGCATCCGGATGCCTTTGATTTCGCCGATCGGCAGATACTCGAGTGCCATCGCCTCTTGCGTCAGCGTGTTGACGAATCTCGTGGCCACGAGGATGACTTCGTCCACGTCGCCCTTGACGAACAGGTCGCGCGCCATGGCGGCGATCGCCCGGGCCTCGGCGAATCGCGGCGTGTCCCCATACGGAAAATCGGCGACGAGCTCGCGGCGTGTGCGCGCGACGAACTGCGCGGCCTTGCGACCGGCGGTGATGAAGACCGTCGAACGATGATCGTACCGTCCGACCAGTCGAAACAGATTGCTGTTGAGCGCTCCGCACAGACCCTTGTCCGACGACACGAGGATGATCAGGCGCTTCTTGACCGGGCGCACGTCGAGCAAGGGATGCGTGAAGTCGGCCACGCGCGTGACGGCCCGGCGCTGGATGCGATACACCATGCGGATGAACGGACGCACGTCGATTGCCGCCTGCTGTGCCTTGCGCATCTTCGACGCAGCGACCATCTGCATGGCCTTGGTGATCTGCGCCGTGCTCTTGATCGACTTGATGCGCCGCCGTATCTCGCGTGTGCTGGCCACGGGGTCAGCTCCAGAGCGGCTTGAACGCGGCGGCTGCCGCCTTCAACGCGTTCACGAGGTCGTCGCTCAGCGCCTTCTCGCGGGCGATCTGCTCGAGCAGGCTGGCTTTGGACGTCGTCAGAAACTCGGTCAGTCTGGTCTGAAAGTCCTTGATACGTTCGACCGGAACGTTGTCCATGTGGCCGTTCTGCACCATCCACAGGATGGCGACCTGGGTCTCGACCGGGATGGGGTTGTATTGCGGCTGGTTGAACAGCTCGATGATCCGCTTGCCGCGGTCGATCTTGCCCTGCGTGGTCGCGTCGAGGTCTGAACCGAATTGCGCGAACGCCGCCAGCTCGCGGAACTGCGCCAGATCGCCCTTGAGCCGTCCGGCCACCTGCTTCACGGCTTTCACCTGCGCGGCCGATCCGACTCGCGACACCGACAGGCCAACCGAGATGGCGGGCCGGATGCCTTGATAGAAGAGGTCCGTTTCGAGATAGATCTGGCCGTCGGTAATCGAGATGACGTTGGTCGGGATGTATGCCGAGACGTCACCCGCCTGCGTTTCGATGATCGGCAGGGCCGTCAGCGATCCGTTGCCCCACTGCTCTCCGACTCGTGCAGCTCGTTCGAGAAGTCGGCTGTGCAGATAGAACACGTCGCCCGGGTAGGCTTCGCGTCCTGACGGCCGCTTGAGCACGAGCGACACCTGCCGATACGCGACGGCGTGCTTGGAGAGGTCGTCGTACACGATGAGGGCGTCCATGCCGTTGTCCATGAACCACTCGCCCATGGCGGCCCCGGCAAACGGCGCCAGGTACTGATTGGTCGCAGAATCGGCGGCGGGGGACGCGACGATGATCGTGTACGGCATCGCGCCAGCCTCTTCGAGGACGGCGATAAGGCGCGCAATCGTTGACTGCTTCTGTCCGATTGCGACGTAGATGCTGTAGAGCGGACGATAGTCCTTGTCGCCGGCGGCTTCAGCCTGCCTGTTCAGACGAGCCTGGCTGATGATGGTGTCCACACAGATCGTCGTCTTGCCGGTGGAGCGGTCGCCGATGATCAACTCGCGCTGACCCCGGCCGATCGGGATCATCGCGTCGATGGCCATGATGCCGGTCTGCACCGGCTGGCTGACCGGTTTGCGCCGCATGATGCCGGGCGCGATTTTCTCGACCGGGTACGCGACATCGCTCACGATCGGACCTTTGCCGTCGATCGGTTCTCCGAGGGTGTTGACGACGCGACCGAGCAGTCCCTTGCCGACCGGGACCTGCAGCAGTTTGCCCGTGGCACGAACTTCGTCGCCCTCCTCGAGGCTGGTGTACTCGCCGAGGACGATGACGCCAACCTCGGTCTCCTGGAGGCTGAGCGCCAGGCCCGTGATGCCGTGACCGAAGTCGAGCATCTCGTTCAGCATCACGTCGCCGAGGCCTTCGACCTTGGCAACGCCGTCGCCGATCTCACGGATGACACCGATGTTCTGCTTGACCGCTGTCGCTTTCGCGCCTGCGATCTGTGCCTCGATGTCCTGTATCAGGTTGGCCATAACTCGGTCCTCAGTCCTCAGTCTTCAGTCCTCGGTCCCGCTTCAGGCTCCGGGCTCACAACTCATGACTCACGACTTCAAAATCTCTCCGAGAGCGCCGTGAGGCGTCCTTTCACACTGCCGTCATAGACGTCGCTGCCCACCGTGATGCGCACGCCACCGAGCAGCGTCGGGTCGCTCGCGTAGGACATCAGCAGGCCGCGGCCGTACATGCGCGCCAGTTCCGATTCAATCTGTGCCTGTATTTCTCCGGCGAGCGGGGTTGGGCTCTCGACCTTCGCGCTGTGGGCCTCGCGCCTGAGTCTCACGAGACGCTGGAATCGCGAGAGCACCTTGAGACCGCCCGGTCTGCCGGCCGCGATGACCTTCTCGACGACCTGACGGACGCGGGCGTCATCGAGCGAGCCGCCGACCACGCACAGCCCGAAAAGCCGCCTCGCCTCGCGCTGTGTCTGTCTGTTGGTCTTCATTGGCCGTCTTCTTCCTAGTGGGCTGCCAGATGCCTGGCAGTCTCCTCGGCCAGACGCCGCTCATCATCCGGCGTGAGAACCTTGCCGACGACGGCCGTTGTGGTCTGGACGACGAGACGGCCAACCTCGCGACGCAACTCGGCGAACATGCGCGCGTGTTCCTGCTCGGCCGCCTCACGCGCCTTGGCCATGATCTGCTCGGCCGTGACAATCGATCGCTGGGCTTCCTGTTCCTGGAGGCGCTTGGCGATATCGCGGGCTTCTGCGATCAGTCGCGTCGACTGCGCCTGTGCGTCCGCCATCACGCTCTGCCGCTGAGACTCGATGTTGGCGAGGGCGGCGTTGATTTTCTCGGCGTTGGCGAGGCCCAGTGCGATCTGCTGGCGTCGTGCCTCCAGCATGCGCAGCACCGGCTTGTAGGCCAGCCAATAGAGCGCAGCGCAGACGATCGCGAAGCTGACGAGTTGCGCCGTCAGGTGCGGCCAGTCCACGCCAAAGGTTCGCGCGATCTTCTCGACCGGCCCGCCGACGGCCTCCTGTTGCAGCATCAGTGCAAGCACACGTTCCCTCCCGTCACTGCACGAGGAACAGGGCGTAGAACACGATGGCTTCTGCGAAGGCGATGGCCAGAATCGACTGAACGAGGATCGGCGTGGCCGCGCCGGGATTTCGCCCAACCGCCTCCGACGCTTTCATTCCGATGAGCCCAACGGCCAGGGCGGCGCCCAGAACCGCAAGAGCGACGTGAAAGTTGCCGGTCAACATGTTCTCTGTTCCTTCCTCGATGGTTCGCCGCGCGTACGAGGCAATCGAGCCTCGTGCATCACTCGTGCGCGGCGGATCCTTCCTCGTGATGCTGGCAAATCAGCAGCGTGAATACCGCCGTCAGCAGCATGAACACCAACGCCTGAACCAACCCGACGAGCAATTCCAGAAAGTAGAAGGGGATCTGTACGAGCCAGGCGATGTATGGCACCTGCGCCATCGTTTCGAGCATCGTTTCGCCGGCGAAGACGTTTCCGTAGAGTCGAAAGCTGAGCGAGACAGGTCGAAAGAGGATCGAGACGACCTCGAGCAGGCCTGCCGCAAAGAACACGACGAACATCAGGAGCTTCAGCACGCCGGTCGTCGAGCCCTTGGGAGCGAACAGCTCCTTGAAGAAGCCGAGCGGTCCAAGGGCCTGCAGGCCCCAGACGATCCACATGGCGAAGAACGTGAGCGCCATGGCCATCGTCAGGTTGACGTCCGCGTTGGCGCCGCGGAAGAAGGGCTCCTCGAGCTGAAATCCCTCAGCCGTGTAGTGACCCCAGCCCATCGAGCCGACGCCGGGAATCAGCCCGAACCAGTTGGAGGCGAGGATGAAGATGAACACGCTGGCGAAGAACCAGAACGTCCGTTTCGCCAGGTGCGAGCCGAGGAGTCCTTCGAGGAATCCGTACAGGCTTTCGACCAGCCACTCGAGGAAGTTCTGCGCGCCGTCCGGCACCTCTTTCATGTGCCGCGTCGCCACCTGGGCGAAGATGATGAGCCCGATCGTGACGATCCAGGTGACGACCATCGAGTTGGTCACCGGGAAACCGAACGGGCGCGCGATCTCCACGGCGCTCTGCGAGAGGCCGTGCTCACCGGCCGCCGAGAGCGTGGTGGACGCCGTCAGCGCGGTCACGAAGGTCAGGGAAATCAGCGCTCTCATCCGCCCAGCGCGATCGTGATCGCGACGAGTACCAATCCGAGGCAGACCATGACCAGCCCGGCCCGCCAGCCCGATCGGCCAGTGTGCGTGCCCAGCGTCCACCCCATCCCGAACAGCATCGCGATGGCGATCGCGTTCGAGGCCCGCATCGCAAACCCGGCCCCCGGAAACAGCAGGAACGGAAGCGAGATCGGAACCGTCGAGAGAAACACCAGCAGGAAGACGGCGAACGCGCCGGTAAGGTCCCTGCGATTCCACACCGAGTGCTCCGGCGAGTCGGGTTGTCGCACCAGCCGTTCGCGAAGCTCTTCGACCTCCGAGGGTGTCAGCACCGCCGCGACCGGAGCGGGGAGCGCGTCCAGGATGAGGCGCTGGCTCAGACTCTGATCGCGGTTCTCGCGAATCGTCCGCAGGATCCGGAGTCCGCGTGCGTGCCCGATGACGCTCGACATCAGATAGAACGCCGCATCCACGATCCCCCAGGCGATATTGCATCCGAGCGCGGCCACCAGCACTTCCCGGGTCTCGGCGTGGCCGCCCTCCGCCACGCTGATCGAGCTGGTGAACGTGAGCACCATGATCACGCCGAACAGAATCTCCGAAATCCGCTCGAGAGGATCGAGAACGGGGACCGGGCGGTAGGGCTGTCCATGTACTCAAGACCGGTGCGTCGGTGAGCACGTCCTGTGCCACTGTCAGGTCAATTTGCAAACACGAACGATCGCCCGTTTGCCACGTCAATCCACGGTGCCCGAAACGTCAACGGCCTCCGTCAATCCGGAGTGCCTCCACTCCGTTGGAGCGTTCACCGGGTGCCCACGAAGACCGGTTAGCGAAAATCTCCGCATATGGTGATCACCAAATCAGAGACAGGCCGTGGCACACGATGTGCTCGAACCGGCCCGCATGATGACAACAGAGACGTTGGTGTCGGTCGACGCCGTCAGCGGCCGCATCGATCGCCTGGCGGGTCACGTTGCGTCGGCGGCGGTCGGCCTCGGACCGGACATGGTCGACACCATCATCAGCGACGCGCTGCGGCAGATCTGCGAGGTACTCAAGGCTGAGAGCGCCACGCTCGAGGGGCTGTCTGAAGAGACACCGAATTCCGGCCCGCGCCGCACGTGGATACGCCACGGGACCACGACCTCGGAGCCGGCGCTGACGATTCCCGTGGCCGTTTCGGACGGTTCCAATTTCACGCTCTCTCTGGGCGGAGGCGAGCGATCGCCGTGGCCCGCATCGGTCGCCGACGCCCTTCGGGACCTCGCGCACGTGATCGTGCTCATCGTGCTCCGCGCCCAGCAGATACAGGAACTCGAGCGGGTCAGGTTTTCGCTTTCTCCGTCCGGCCCGTCAACGGCGGCTCGCGGGTTCGGCGAGAACTGGGACGACGATTTCGAGAACATCATCGGCGACAGCCCGGCGCTCCGATTCGCCATCGCGCGCGTCCAGGAAGTGGCACCGACCGATGCGTCGGTCATGCTCCTCGGCGAGACCGGCACGGGCAAGGAGCTCTTCGCGCGGGCGGTCCACAATCGCAGCACCCGTCGCGGCCGCCCGTTCGTCAGCGTGAACTGCGCGGCGCTCCCGGCCACGCTGATCGAGACCGAGCTCTTCGGCCACGTGCGCGGCGCCTTCACGGGTGCGGTGGCGATGCGCCAGGGGCGTTTCGAGTTGGCCGACGGCGGCACCCTCTTTCTCGACGAGATCGGCGATCTCCCGCCCGATGTGCAGGCCAAGCTCCTGCGCGTGTTGCAGGAAGGGCAGTTCGAGCGTGTGGGTGCGTCTCAATCACGCAAGGTTGACGTGCGCATCATCGCGGCGACCCACCACAACCTGGAGGCGGCCATGAAAGAGGGCCGTTTCCGCGCGGACCTGTATTACCGGCTCAACGTGTTTCCAATCATGTTGCCGCCGCTGCGCGAGCGCCTCGAGGATCTGCCGCGGCTGGTCTGGTACTTCGTCAACCGCCGGCAGCGCGCGCTCAATCGCAAGTTCACGAGCATCCCGGACAGCGTGTTTGCGGCGCTCGCAGAACGCTCGTGGCCCGGGAACGTTCGAGAACTGGCCAACGTGATCGAGCGCGCCATGATTCATTCCACCGGCAACACGCTGGTGCTCGACGAAGTGCCGTCACCGCAGCGGTCAGCTGCCCACTCGCGACTCCGGCACGCTCGAGGAAATGGAGCGTCAGTACGTCGAGGACGCGCTGAGGCGATGCCGCTGGCGGATCAACGGGCGCGGCAACGCGGCGGAGGTCCTGGGGCTGCATCCGAACACGCTCCGCAATCGCATGAAGAAGTTCGGGATTCAGCGGCCGAAGGGGCCGGTCGCGTTCGACCCCGGACGGTTGTCGGCGTGAGGGAATTGCGATCCTCCCTCGCGGAGATGGTCTCACCGGCGACGGTGAGCGGCGTCATCGTTCATCGCGAATTGGCGGCGAACGGCGCGGTACTGCGATTGCGGTTCTGAGGCGAACACTGTGTGGTGCCGGATACAACTGCGACGCGAAAACGGACGTGTGGTGGTGCATCTGGCGGGACATCTGAGTGGGGCGCAAGTTCCCGAGCTTCTTGCGTCGTGCGCGGAAGCCGCCAATCCCATCGTCGAACTCGATGAACTTGTCTCGGCTGATGCCGTCGGCCTCGACGCGCTGCAGCGAGTCGAGCAACAGGGAGCGCAATTCGTGGGACTCCTCGAATATCTGCGGTTCGAACTGGACGCACTGAGACGCAAGCAGCGCACGTAAAACACGAGGACGAGAGCATGTGTAGGAACTTAAGAAGAGCGATGTTCGGCGCGGGCGTCGTCGCAATCGCAGCGAGCGTGGCGTGTGAGAAGCCCGCTCCTCCCGCACCGCCGCCGCCCGAGGTCTATGTCGCGCCTGTCGAGCAGAAAGACGTGCCGGTCTACCTCGAACTGGTTGGCCAGACCGCAGGCTTCCAGGACGTCGAGATTCGCGCGCGCGTCGAGGGCTATCTCGAGACCATGAATTTCCAGGAGGGCACCTTCGTCAAACAGGGCGACCTTCTTTACACCATCGATCGGAAGCCCCTCGAAGCCATCGTCGCTGAAGGGAAAGCGGACCAGGCCACCGCCGAGGCACGGCTCTCCCGGGCAACCAACGACGTCACGCGGTATACGCCACTCGTCGCCAAGCAGGCGGTCAGCAAGCAGGAGCTCGACAACGCTCTGGCCGATCAGGAAGCCTCGCGGTCGCAGGTCGAGGCCGCAAAGGCCACCGTGGAGAAGGCCACGCTGGATCTGAGCTACACGCGCGTCACCTCGCCAATCAACGGCCTGGTCGGCACCACAAATGTGAAGCCGGGTAACCTGGTCGGACGCGGTGAGAGCACGCTGCTCACGACGATCTCGCAGATCGACCCGGTGCTGTTCAAGGTGGGCGTGACCGAAGCGGACTATCTGCGCGTGGCGAGACAGGTGCAGGCTGCCGGCAAGTCGTCAGGCGGCTCTCGCCAAGGGATCGAGCTGACACTGGCTGACGGCAGTCGGTATCCGCATACCGGCAAGATCAACACCATCGAGCGCGCCGTCGATCCGACGACTGGCACTCTGGGAATCGAGCTGGCCTTCGCCAACCCGGAGCAGCTCCTGCGGCCGGGCCAATATGGTCGCGTACGCATCCTTCTCGACACCAAGAGAGGCGCGCTCCTGATTCCGCAGCGCGCCGTACAGGAGCTGCAGAATCTTTACAGCGTCGCCGTCGTGGACGGCAGCGGGAAGGTCGCCTTTCGCAACGTGAAGGTCGGGCAGCGAGTGGGCCCGCTCTGGGTCATCGAAGATGGGCTCAAGGCGGGAGAGCAGATCGTCGTGGAAGGCCTTCAGCGGATTCAGGACGGCATGACGGTCTCCGTCAAGCCGGCGCCACCAGCGCCCGCGGAAGCTGCTGCCCCTGCGGCTGTCGAGGCGAAGTAGTCATGGCTCGCTTCTTCGTCAACCGTCCCATCGTTGCGATGGTGATCTCGATCATCACCGTCCTGCTCGGCGTCGTCGCCATGAGCGGCCTGCCGATTTCGCAGTATCCCGAGGTCGTGCCGCCGATGATCCAGGTCACGACGACCTTCATCGGCGCCAGCGCCACCGACGTCGAGGCCTCGGTGGCGACGCCGCTCGAGCAGAAGATCAACGGCGTCGAGAACATGATCTACATGAAGTCAACCAACGCCAACGACGGCACGTTGACGCTGAAGGTCTCCTTCGAGGTCGGGTCGAATCTCGACATGAACAATGTGCTGACACAGAACCGCGTGTCAGAGGGCATGCCGCAGATGCCGCAGTCGGTGAAGAACTACGGCGTCTCGGTGAAGAAGGCGCTCGCGTTTCCGCTGCTGGTCATCTCGATCAAGTCGCCGAAGGGCACTTACGACAGCGCCTTCCTGTCGAACTACACGACCATCAACATCAACGACGCCATCGCCCGCATCCAGGGTGTCGGACAGATCAATCTGTTCGGCGGCAGCGATTACGCGATGCGCGTCTGGCTGCGTCCGGACGTCATTGGCCGGCTTGGCATCACGATCCCCGACATCGCAAACGCCATCTCCCAGCAGAACCAGTTGACCCCGGCGGGTCAGATTGGCGGGCCGCCTGCGGCCTCCGGCACGGAGTACACGTACACCGTCAAAACACAGGGGCGTCTGCTCAGCGAGGACGAATTCGCGAACATCATCGTCCGCACGAATCCCGATGGGTCCGAGGTTCGACTCAAGGACATCGCACGGCTCGAGCTGGGAACGATGCTCTACAACTCCTTAGGCCGCCACGACGGCACGCCGTCGGCCGTCATCGCGGTCTTCCAGATTCCCGGCACCAACGCGCTCGACGTCGCCAACCGCATCAAGGCGACGATGGAAGACCTGAAGCAGCGCTTCCCTCGGGATATGGATTACCTGGTCTCGCTGGATACGACGCTGCCGGTGACCGAGGGGATCGTGGAAATCGAGCACACGCTGTTCGAAGCGGTGGGGCTCGTCATCATCGTCGTCTTCATCTTCCTGCAGAACTGGCGAGCGACGCTCATTCCGCTGCTCACCGTCCCGGTGTCGCTGGTCGGCGCTTTCATGTTCTTCCCGCTGCTCGGCTTCTCGATCAACGTGCTCTCGTTGCTCGGACTGGTGCTCGCCATCGGCATCGTCGTTGACGATGCGATTGTCGTAGTCGAAGCGGTGATGCACCACATCGAGCATGGGATGGCGCCGAAGGAGGCGACGATCAAAGCGATGGAGGAGGTCTCAGGCCCGGTCGTCGCCATCGGCCTCATCCTGGCGGCGGTGTTCGTGCCCGTTGGCTTCATGGGCGGCATCACCGGTCTGCTCTACCAGCAGTTTGCGATCACGATTGCGATCTCCGTGCTGCTGTCGGTCATCAACGCGCTCACACTGAGCCCGGCGCTCGCGGCGCTGCTGCTCAAGCCGGCCACGGGCAAGAAATCATTCCTGACACCGTTCTACAACGGCTTCAACCGCGTGTTTGGCTGGTCGACGGACCGCTACGTCAGTTTTGCCGGCATCCTCGCTCGAAAGATGGTCCGCAGCCTCGCCTTCATCGGCATCCTGTGCTACGTCACCTTCATGCTGGTCCAGCGGATCCCGGGCGGCTTCGTGCCTGAAGAAGATCAGGGCTATCTGCTGGTGAACGCCTTACTGCCGGATGCGGCATCCCTCGAGCGCACCGATGCCGTCATGAAGAAGGCCGAGGCGATCCTGGAGAAGAACGAGGCGATCGAAGGCTTCAACACGATTACCGGCTACTCGTTGCTGACGGGCGCCTACTCGTCGAACATGGGCTTCTTCTTCGTGCAGCTCAAACCGTGGGAGGAGCGCACCACTGAGGAAGCGCATGCCAATGGCGTGGTCGCGGCGCTCAACCGCGCGTTCGCGCAGGGCATCCCGGAAGCGGGTGTGGTGGCCTTCGGTCCCCCCGCCATTCCTGGCCTTGGCACGGGGGCTGGCTTCACGATGGAGCTCCAGGACCGCAGTGGTGGAGCGCCGGATTACCTGGCGCAGCAGGCCGCGCGCTTCATGGAGGCCGCCAGAAAGCGTCCGGAGATCGGGCGAATCAACACGCTCTACCGCGCCACGGTGCCGCAGATCTTCGCCGACATCGACCGGAGCAAGGTTCTGAAGTCGGGCGTCCCGTTGAACGACGTCAATACGACCCTCGGGGCGCTGCTCGGCAGCTCTTACATCAACGACTTCAACCGTTTTGGCCGCGTGTACAAGGTGTATCTGCAGGCCGAGCCGGAGTTCCGCCAGGATCCGAAGCAGCTCGGGCTCTTCTACGTGAAGAACCAGAAGGGCGGCATGGTCCCGCTCGATACTCTCCTGTCGACCGGGCCGAGCAACGGACCAGAGTTCACCAACCGGTTCAATCTATTCCGGACAGCGGAGATCACAGGCGTGCCTGCGACGGGCTTCTCGTCAGCGCAGGCGCTCGATGCCCTCGAAGAAACGGCGCGCGCAACGCTTCCGCCGGACGTGACCTTCGACTGGGCCGATTTGTCGTTCCAGGAACGCCGGGCCCCTGGTGTGGCCACGGTGTTCGCGCTCGCGATCTTCCTCGTGTTCCTCATCCTCGCGGCGCAGTACGAGAGCTGGGGTCTGCCCTTCAGTGTGTTGCTGGGGACGCCGTTTGCCGCGTTTGGCGCGTATCTCGGCCTCTACCTCGCGCGGCAGTTCATGGGGCCGAGTTACGTGAACAACGTCTTCGCGCAGATCGGACTGATCATGCTCATCGGTCTGGCGGCGAAGAACGCGATCCTGATCGTCGAGTTCGCGAAGATGGAGCTCGAGGCGGGGAAACCGCTCATGGAGGCAACGATGTCGGCCGCGAAGCTGCGCTTCCGCCCGATTCTGATGACGGCCTTTGCGTTCATCCTCGGTGTCGTACCGCTGCTGACCGCGACCGGCGCAGGCGCCGAAGGGCGCAAGGTCATGGGAATGACCGTCTTCGCGGGCATGCTCGTCGCGACCATTCTCGGCGTGTGTCTGATTCCGATGCTGTTCGTCTTCGTCGAGAAGGTGACCGGTGGGTCGAAGAAGCATGCAGCGGCAACTCCGGCCGTGCCGCCTCAGTCGCTGGCGACCGAGCACGGACAGGGGAGCCACTGAGATGCTCACCGCCGCGTCTGCACGGCTCTTCGGACTCGTCACGGTTGCGTGTGTGTCGGCCGGATGTCTCCTCGGCCCCAACTACCAGCGGCCGGAGCTTGCGAGCCCGCAGCAGTTCCGCTTCGTTGAAGGCGCGCAGGCGGAGTCGCTGGCCGACGCGCCCTGGTTCAGTGTGTTCGAGGATCCGGCGCTGCAGGACCTGATCAAGACCGCGATCTCGAACAACCTCGATCTCCGCGCCGCCGTGGCGCGTGTCGAGGAGATGCGCGCACGTGCCGGCATCGCGAAGTCGTACCTGTATCCGCAGGTCGACGGTGCCGCCAGCTATCGCGGTCGCGGAGCGACGAGCGCGCAGCCGGACGAGACCGACGACGAGGACACGTTCCACCAGAACACGAGTTACGGATTCCAGTTGGGGTGGGAACTCGATCTATTCGGCAAGCTCCGGCGGCAGAACGAAGCTGCGTTGGCCCTGGCGCTGGCAAGTGAGCAGGCGCGACGAGGCGTGATGGTGACGCTCGTCGGCGACGTCGCGGCAAGTTACTTCCTGCTGCGTGAGCTCGACGTTCAACTCGTGATCGCCCGCCAGACGCTCGACATCAACGATCAGACCGTCACCTACTTTCAGAATCGACTCGACGGAGGCGTCTCGAACCGGCTGGAGGTCGATCGCATCCGCGCGTTGCGCGCGCGGACGGCCGCCGCGATTCCCCAACTCGAGCAACAGATCGCGACGGTCGAGAACGAGATCTCGCTGCTCCTCGGCCGACCACCGAGTGCGATCGCGCGCGGGCCTGCTGCTCCTGATGCGCCGCTGCCACCACAGGTTCCTCCAGGCCTTCCTACGTCCTTGCTGGAGCGCCGGCCGGATGTCACCGAAGCCGAGCAGTTCCTGGTGGCCGCGAACGCCGACATCGGCGTCGCCAAGGCGATGTTCTATCCAACGATCAGCCTGACCGGATTTCTGGGCGGCGTCAGCGGCGATCTCACAACCTTCCTCGGTGGCAGTGGCGGCATCTGGTCAGTGGGCGCTGGGCTTCTACAACCGATCTATCAAGGGGGTCGTCTGCGCCGGAACAGCGAGGTCGCACAGGCGCGATTCGACCAGGCACTCGCCATGTATCAGAAGGCCGCTCTCAACGGCTATCGAGAAGTGGCCGATGCGCTGGTGACGATTCAGAAGCTGGCCGAGGAGCGCGTGCAGCATGAAGCTGGTGTGATCGTCCTCGTGGATGCCGCCGACCTCGCGCGCGCCCGCTACGATTCCGGGCTCGCCAGCTACATCGAGATCCTGACGGCCGACCAGGACCTGTTCGAGCAGCAGTTGCGCCTCGCGCAGACGCGTGGGGAGGAATTCCGGGCGCGCGCAGAGCTTTATCGGGCGCTCGGCGGCGGATGGCAGCCACAACCGTAACCGCGAGGAACGAGACCGATGGCGAAGCTGAAAGGCAAGGACTACGCGAAAGAACTCATCAAGCTGCAGGCCGAGCTCTGCGTGCTACAGGAGTGGGTCAAGGCGAAAGGCCTGAGGGTCATCGTCCTCTTCGAAGGGCGTGACGCGGCCGGGAAGGGCGGGACCATCAAGGCGATCACCGAGCGCGTGAGCCCACGCGTGTTTCGCCTCATCGCGCTGCCGGCTCCCTCCGATCGCGAGAAGAGCCAGATGTACATGCAACGGTACATGGCGCACTTTCCAGCGGCAGGAGAGATCGTCATCTTCGATCGCAGCTGGTACAACCGGGCCGGCGTTGAGCGTGTCATGGGCTTCTGTACCAAGGATCAGTACGAACGCTTTCTCGAGCTGTGTCCGGCGTTCGAGGAACACATGGTCAAGAACGCCGGAATCATCCTGATCAAGTTCTGGCTCGAAGTCGGCAACAAGGAACAGGAGCGCCGGTTCAAGGCGCGCATGACCGATCCGCTGCGGCAGTGGAAGTTGAGCAACATGGACCTGCCGTCACGCGCCAAGTGGTACGAGTATTCGATCGCCCGTGATGCCATGCTGAAGGCCACCGATACCAAGTTCGCCCCTTGGTACATCGTCAGGTCGGACGACAAGAAGCGCGCGCGCCTCAACGTCATCGCGCATCTGCTGAAGCAGATTCCGTACAAGCAGGTCGAGAGGGATAAGGTCAAGCTGCCAAGCCGGTCGAAGAAGCACGCCTACGACGACGAGGCGACGCTGGCCAATCGCAAGTTCGTGCCCGAGGTCTATTGACGAACGGGTGGTCGTGGAGGCCGGCGCCGATGTCCAGAACCCCATGGACCACACGAATCACCGCCGGCGCACTGCTGGCGTGTGCGCTCTTCGCCAACGCGGCAGGCGCGCAGGCACCGGCCGCGCAACAGCCGCCACCGTCGATGGTTGCCGCGGTTCTCAGCGCCGAACGCTCCGGTGAGCCATTCACCCTCACCTACTTCAATCGGCCGATCGTCGTCCTCCGGGCGAGCGTCCTCGGCCGGCCGCCGGCCCAGCGGGCCGCGATCGCCGTTCAAGTGCTCGACGATCTGGTGGCAGCGCGGTCGACCGACCCGGTCGAATCCCGTACGCTCGAAGGGGGCGCCGCGCTGATCTTCGTCGGCTCGAGAGTGGTGGTCGGGTTGGCGCCACCCGACATCGACGAACTGGCCGGCGAAACAATCGAAGGCGTCACCGAGCGGACCGTGCTCGCGTCTGCGGCAGGCGTTTGCGGAAGCGGCCGAAGCGCACACGCCGATCGAACTGCTGCGCGCGGGAACCATCGCGACGGTCACGCTTGCCGTGGGCGTGCTGGTGCTGTGGGCCGTCGGCAGAGCCCGTCGTGTCGTAGGCGCGAAACTGGTTGCGGTGTCCGAATCCACGATGGCCAAAACCGGCCTTGCCGATCTGGACACTCTGCGGGCGTCGCGCGTGCTCGATTTCCAGCGCGGACTCGTGACCGTGGCGATGATCGGCCTGCAACTCGTCATCGTCTACGGCATCGTCGGTTTCATCCTCGGGCTGTTTCCCTACACCCGTCCGTGGGGCGAGTCGCTGAGCGGATTCCTGCTCAGCACGATCGAGAATTTGGCGCTCAGGGCGGTGCATGCCATTCCCGGCCTGTTCACCGTCGCACTCGTTCTGCTGATCGCACGCGTCGTGGTTCGGCTCATCGGCGTGTGGTTTCACTCGATCGAGCAGGGTCGCATCAAGCTCGACTGGATCTACCCGGAGACCGCTCAACCCACGCGCCGCATCCTGACAACCCTCGTGTGGGTGTTTGCCGTCATCGTGGCGTATCCGTACGTGCCCGGAAGCGAGACGGATGCCTTCAAAGGCGTCAGCGTCTTCCTCGGCCTCATGC
The DNA here is from genome assembly GCA_963818645.1 of uncultured Acidobacteriota bacterium. GTDB lineage: Bacteria > Acidobacteriota > Vicinamibacteria > Vicinamibacterales > UBA2999 > Gp6-AA40. Next base: position 87,085 of record CAWFTF010000009.1, read on the forward strand.
TGACGCTGGGATCGAGTGGTCTCGTCAACCAGATCGTCAGCGGCTTCACCGTGACCTACTCACGCGCCCTGCGCCTCGGCGACTACGTGCGCATCGGTGACGTGGAGGGGACGGTGGTCCATCTCGGCGTTCTCTCTACCAAGATCAAGACACTCCAGCAGGAGGAGACGACGATCCCCAACGCGGTCGTTGCCTCACAGGTGGCCACTGACTATTCGCGGTTTGCCGATACCGAAGGCGTGTACACCGCCACGTCGGTGACCATCGGCTACGACGTGCCATGGCGCCAGGTGCACTCGCTGCTGCTGCTCGCGGCAGAGCGAACCTCTGGTCTTCGGCGCCACCCGAAACCGCGCGTGTTCCAGACAGCGCTCCAGGACTTCTACGTGCAGTACACCCTGTGGGTGTCGCTCGAGCGCCAAGAGTCGCGGATCGTCACGCTCGACGCGCTGCACGCCAACATTCAGGACCTGTTCAACGAGTACGGCGTCCAGATCATGTCGCCGAACTACATGCTCGATCCCGCCGCGCCGAAGGTGGTGGCGAAGAACGACTGGTTCGCAGCGCCGGCACGGCAGGACTAGCCGTCCTCGCAGGCCGCAGCGCGGCAAGCGTCACCAGCCCCGACTCGAATATCTCGAGCATCAGGTACTCGTCGAAATATCGTTGAATCTGTTTCAGGTCCGTCGTCTTCGTCAGTGCCAGGCGAAGCAGGACGCGCGCTTTCTGTGGGTTGTGTTCGAGCGACGCGACGAACCCCAGTTCGTCGTCGTTCAGCTCCACGTTGCGACCGACTCGCCCGGTAAGCACACGCGACGATCGCACGGAGACGATCCCTTTCTTCGCTTGCGCGGCGAGCGCCTTCACAGCCGGCTCCGTCATGTTGCCGTTACCCACGCCCGCGATGACGAGCCCCTTGGCGCCGGCCGCCACCGCGGCGTCGATGAGCGCGCCGTCCATGTTCTCGTAGGCCATGATGATGTCGACACGCGGCAGGGTCGTGACACCGTCGAGCGAGAACTCCGAGTTCACGGTGTTCCGGCCCACCCCGCCGCGATAGAACTCGACTTCACCGTAGGCCACTGTGCCAATCAACCCTCGGACCGGCGACATGAACGTCTGCACGGCAGTCGTGCTGGTCTTGGTCAGCGAAGACGCGCCGTGGATCCAGTCGTTGACGACCACGAGCACGCCGCGCTCGGAGGCGTCCTTGTTCGCGGCGACCGCGACCGCGTTGAAGAAGTTGAGCGGACCATCGGCCGACAACGCTGTCGATGGACGCATCGCCGCAGTCAGCACGACAGGCTTCCTCGACTTCACGACGAGGTTGAGGAAGTAGGCCGTCTCTTCGATCGTGTCAGTCCCGTGGGTGATGACGATGCCGGCCACATCGGACATCGCCGCGAGCTCATTGACGCGTCGGGCCAGCTTGAGCCAGACCTCGTCGTTCATGTCCTGCGATCCGATATTGGAGATCTGCTCCCCCCGGAGCGTGGCGACCTTCTTCGCCTGAGGCACCGCGGCGAGCAACTGATCGACGCCGACCTGGCCCGACTTGTAGGCCGCCTGAACGTCGCTACCCGCAGCGCCCGCGATCGTGCCGCCCGTGGCGAGCACGACGACGGTGGGAAGCGGCTGTTGCGCACCGGTCCCACCGCTCGTCGCCAGAACGACGATCAAGACCAGGACTCCAGGCATCGTTTGTCGCTTCAACATGACTTCCTCCTGCCTCTCTACCGAGTGAGCATGACAATGACGGGGCCCCAGGCCGTCAAGAGGATGTTCCCGATGGCGTAGGGCACTGTGTATCCCAGAACAGGAAGCTTGCTTTGTGATTCGTCCTGGATCGCTCGCAACGCGGCGGTTACGGTCCCCGCCCCGGCGCAGGCGCCGCACAGGATCACCGGGTTCATCTTCAGGACGTGATATCCGAACAGCAGTGCGGCGACGTGCGGCACGACCGCGACGATGAACCCGACGACCAGCAGGCTCGGTCCGGTCTCGCGAAGGCCGGAAACAAACGTCGGCCCCGCCGTCAATCCGACCACGCCGATGAAGACGGCAAGGCCAACGGTGTCGAAGATCCAGAGCGCCGGTTCGGGAATCCTGCCGAACGTCGGATACACCGAGCGCAGCCAGCCGAAGACGAGGCCCATGATGAGCGCACCTCCGCTCGCCGTGAGCGAGAGGGGGATCCCTCCGACCTCAATCGTCAACAGCCCGAAGAGACCGCCGACGACGATGCCGAGACCGAGGAAGACGACATCCGACTCGCTGGATGGACGCTCGATGTAGCCCACTGCGCTTCCGGCGCGCTCCACGTCCCTTTGTACGCCGGTGAGCCGGAGCAGGTCGCCGCGGTTGATGATCGTCTCCGCATCGAAGGGAATCTCTTCGCCGCCGCGGATCAACTTAACGAGGACGACGCCTCGCCCGTGTCGTTCCGCCAGGACGCCGAGCGATTGTTCCGCTACATCTCGCTTCGTCACAACCGCGTCGAGCGTTGCCATCGGAAAGTCGAGGAGCGCACGGTCCTCGACTTCTTCCCGGAGGGGCAGATGTCCGCTGAGCAGTACTCGCCGCCGGGCCGCGATCGCCACGACGTCTCCTGGCTGGAGAACTGTTTCCGGCCTGGCATCGAGGAGCGCGGCCCCGCGTCGAATGCGTTCCACGAAGACCCGCTCCGGCCTCGCGGCGCGCTCGAAATCGTCTACGGTTCGACCCGCCGAGACATCGGCGAGGCGATAGGCACGAACGCTCCACTCCTTGTACGCCAGGTGCACACTTTGATCTGAGGTCCGATCCTCCGACGACACTTGCGTCGCCAGCTTCCGGCTCTCGGCCTTCAGGTCCACCCGGAGCAGGCGGGGAGCCAGGACCGACAGAAACCAGACGATGAATCCCGTCCCAACCAGGTAGCTGACCGCGTAGGCCACAGGGATGTTGTTCTTCAGCCTCGTCTTCTCCGCGTCCGGCAGATCGAGCCGATCGATCGTGTCGCTGGCCGTGCCGATGACGGTCGATTCGGTGAACGCCCCGGCCATGAGCCCCGCGGCCGTCCCGCTGTCATAGCCAAGCAGTCGCGCCGCCACGACAGTGGTGAGCAGACTCGTCACGCACAGCACGACCGTCAACGCGACCTGGGGTAGCGCACTTTTCCTCAGGCCCCGGAAAAATTGCGGTCCGACCTTATAGCCGGTGGCAAACAGGAAGAGCGCGAAGAAGACCGACTTGACCGTGGGATTAACGGTGATGTCGAGTTGTCCGATGAGCACGCCCGCGATCAACGTGCCGACAACGTTCCCCAGTTTGAAAGACCCGACGCGGATCCGGCCAATCACGAAACCTGCGGCCAGCGTCAGGAAGATCGCCAGCTCCGGGTTGTTTCGCAACGAGTTCAGCATGTAGACGACCATGGCTCACCCTCGCCCCGCGACCAGCATCAGCCAGGGCACGCCGACCACGAGGTACACGAGAAGACTGAATGCGGTGGAGATGGCACCGATCCGGTACAGCTCTCCCTGCGTCATGAAGCCGCTTCCTGCGAAGAGAAGGTTCGCGCTCGATCCTTGCGGAGTGATTCCGGAAAAGAAGTTGGTGGCGAACAGCAGCAGGAAGGCGAGAAGCGTCGCCGGCACACCGAGCCGTACGCCGACGTCGAGAAACACGCCGAAGAGCGCCAACAGATGAGCCGTCTGACTGACGAACAAATAGTGGAGCAGGACGTAGGCGACGACGAGAGTGAAGCCGGTCGTGACCGGTGACAATCCGCCGAGGGCGGTCGCCAGGTTCTGGCCCAGGAATCCCATGAAGCCGAGCTCGTTGAGCTGACTGCTCAACGTGAAGAGCACGGCGAACCACAGGTAGATCGCGAGAACGTCTCCCTGCTTCGCGATGTCGTCCAGCGTCAGCGTGCCGCTCAGAAGCAGAATGCCAAGGCCGAGAAACGCCACCGCAGTCGGGTCGAGCCCGAGCGTGGCGGATGCGCCCCACAGCACCACCATCCCGACAAAGGTGCCCATCACGAGCTTCTCTTGAAGGCTCAGCGGCCCCAGCCGGGCGAGCTCTTTCTTTGCAGCGGCTGGCGCCTCCGGCGTGACGGTAACCTCCGGAGACATGAGCTTGTACAGAAGCAATGGCAGCAGAAGGATCGCCACCAGCGTTGGCAGCGAAGACGCCAGCAGCCACGAGCCGAAGCCAATCTCGACGCCGAACGGTCTCGCGATCTCGGCGCCGAGCGGGTTGGCAGCCATGGCCGTGAGCCACAGCGCAGACGAGATGCTCAAGCTTGCGATCCCCGAGTACATCAGAAAGCCACCGAGCCTTCGGCGAGACGGATCGCCTGGCCTGGCACCTGCTGCCTCGGCGAGCGAAAAAGCCAAGGGGAACAGAACACCGGCGCGAGCGGTGTTGCTTGGGAATGCTGGCGCGATGACGCCATCGACGAGGAACACGCTATAGGACAGCCCCAGTGTGGACCGTCCGCACAGACTCACGACCGCATAGCCGATGCGCTGCCCCAGACCGCAGGTGACGACGGCGCGGGCGACCAGGAATGCGAGCACGATCAGAAGAATCGTTCCGTTGGCAAATCCGGAGTAGGCCTTCGCCGGTGACAGCGTGCCGGTGAGCACCGCTGCCGCCACGGCGAAGACGGAGGCCGTGAGAATGGGAAACACATTGGTGACCACTGAGACGATCGTCGCAGCGAAGATTGCAAAGAGATGCCACGCTGGTGCGGTGAGGCCTTCGGGGACGGGGGAAAACCAAATCGCGACGGCGAGCGCCACGATCGCTGCTCGGCCGATCACAACCCGTCGTCGCGAAGGCCCGGCCGTCACGGCGGCCCCGAGCCCAGGCGGAAGCGTCCCTTGAGATCCGCTGCCCGGCCCTGGAACGCGCCATCCTCTGTGCGGATCACGTATTGCCAGGTCAGCTCGTACTCGCCCGACATGCGTGCGTAGGGGCCGGAACCACCGGTGATCGTCCCGATCCAGCGCCGCCCTTTTTCAAGCGGCTCTCCTCTGATTTCGCTGAAGATCCGATCGCCGCGATCGTCTGTCCACACCGAACGCACCAGACGAACTGCGGCTCCGTCGTCGAAGCCGATCGCCTCGCCGCGGAATCCCCGACTCAATCCGCTGCCACCCGTCAGCACGAGTGAACCCGACAGACGGACAATGGACGCTGCGCGAACGCCCTCAGTCGGGATCGTCTCCTGCTGTCCTGTGGCGGACCAGCTTCCGGAGAAGGTGCGCTCGCCTTCGGTGGGCTGAGCACCCGTTGGCAAAGCCGGCACGAGCAGTACGCAAAGGGCGACGGCGGCGCGGCTATGCAAAGCGGCCCTGTCCCGTCATGGCTGCGGGGTCGAGCACCTGGGCGATCTGCTCCTCGGTGAGGAGCTTCTTCGCGCGGATCAACTCCAGGATTCCGCTCCCGGTCAGCATGGCCTCCTTCGCAAGCTCGGTCGATCGGTCGTAGCCGATGACGGGATTCAATGCGGTGACCGTCCCGATGCTGTAGTCGACGTAGTGGCGACAGATCTCGGGGTTGGCGGTGATGCCGTCCACGCAGTGGACCCTCAGCGTGCGCGCCGCGTTGATGAACATCGTCTGCGCCTCGAAGATGCAGGCGGCGATGACCGGTTCGAAGACGTTCAATTGCAGCTGGCCGCCTTCGGCGGCCATCGATATCGTCAGGTCGCTGCCGATCACGCGGAAGCAGACCATGTTCACGACCTCCGGGATGACCGGATTGACCTTGCCCGGCATGATCGAAGAGCCCGGTTGCTTGGGAGGCAGATTGATCTCGCGCAGGCCGCAGCGCGGGCCCGACGACAGCAGCCGCAGATCGTTACAGACCTTCGAGAGCTTGATCGCCAGGCTCTTCATGCACGATGAGTAGAGGACGAAGGCCTGCGTGTCCTGTGTTGCCTCGATCAGATTCGTCGCGAGGTGAATCGGAAGGCCGGTGATCGCTGCGAGCTGTTGCGTACACTTTTCCGCGTAGCCGACCGGGGCGTTCAGTCCGGTGCCAATGGCCGTGGCTCCCATGTTGACCTCGCAGAGCACGGCCTGCTGGACTCGTTCGAGGGCGAGGATTTCGCCCGATAACGTCTCGGCAAATGCTTCGAACTCCTGGCCGAGCGTCATTGGCACGGCGTCCTGCAGCTGGGTCCGTCCCATCTTCAGGATTGAAGCGAACTCCTTCCCCTTCGCACGGAAGGCGGCGATGAGCTCCTTCATCGCGGCGACGAGACGAATGTTGCCCAGTGCCATGCCGACGTGGAGCGCCGTTGGGTACGCGTCATTCGTGGACTGTGACGCGTTGACGTGATCGTGCGGGTCGCAGAACGCGTACTCGCCTTTCTGGTGACCCATCAGCTCGAGCGCGCGATTGGCGATGACCTCGTTGATGTTCATGTTCGTCGACGTGCCCGCGCCGCCCTGGAAGACATCGAGCTGGAACTGATCGTGAAGTTTCCCCTCGATCACTTCCTGACAGGCGCCCTCGATGCCTCGAAGGATGGTGCCGTCGAACTGTCCGCACGCGTGGTTCGCGCGCGCGGCCGCGAACTTCACCATTGCGAGCGCTTTGATCAGATCGGGATAGAGGCGGAGCTGGACGCCAGAAATGTGGAAGTTCTCGAGGCCACGCGCGGTCTGCACGCCGTAGTAGGCGTCGGCTGGCACGTCCTTCTCTCCCAGCAGATCGTGTTCGCGACGTGTTGATTGACTGGCCATCGCAATAACTCCTCAAGTGAAACGCGTACTGGGTGGTGACGTGGAGGTGGGGTGCGATCCTCAGACCCGTCGCACCTCTTCAGCGTAGTCGAGGCCACGAGATCCCCCTGGAAGGGTGAACACCACGTCGGGATTTTCCGTGGCGTGCTCGATTAATTCCGCCAGAGCCGAGAAGCGATGCGATCGAACCTGGCGGCGCAGATCGGTTTCGTTCTTCCAGGTCTCGGCGTAGCGAATCACGACCAGCGCGCCCATCTCCGTAGACACAGAGCACCCTGCGCAGCCCGGTGCCGCACGTGTCTGGAGCATCAACGACTGTAGTGCTGCGGTGATTGACTGTGCCTCCCCTGCAGGCACACGCCACCTCACCGTCATACCGACGGGTACGGATTCCATCCTCGCTTCTCTGGCATCGCGGCGAAATTCAGGAGTCCGGGGCGCTGCGACTGCAGAGCGCGTGCCATGAACTGAAAGATCAGCTGATCTCGACTCGACACGAGCCAGGAAAAGGCCGGTCTGTGGAAGCGACCGTGGTCCGATGGCGCTCAGGCTCCGCCACGTTGGAGGGTCTCCATTATCTCGGAGTGCGCAGCCCACGACGTCACGCAACGTCCCACGGGGACAGACGTGGCGAGGCCTCCGGTCGTCCCCGCCCAATGGCCTTCTGCCTGTGATTCTGAAGCAAACCTAACGTGGCATGACCCGTGCTGAAGCGCTCGACATATGCCCGTGTCTGTCCGTCCGTCGAGCGAAGGACCGCGTGTGTGGCTTCGCCGGCGAATGAGCCTCCTGTCTGTTGTCGTGCTCGCCGTCGTGATGACGGCGTCGGGCGTAGCACAACAGCGACCCGATCCGCAGACCGCGGTGAACGACGCGTTCAACCAGTTCAGGACACTGAAGGAAGGTAAGAACGCGGACTACATTCCGGCGCTCGCCAAGGTCGATCCGAACTTGTTCGGCATTGCGCTCGTCACCGTGGACGGCAAGGTATTCACGGCCGGCGACGTGAAGACAGAGGTCTCGATCCAGTCGATCTCCAAGGTCTTCACGATGGCGCAGGTCATTGAGGAGCAGGGGCTCGAGTCGATCGAGAAGCGGATCGGCGTGGATGCGACCGGTGCGCGGTTCAACTCGATCATCGCCGTTGAAGGCGTGCGCACGGTGGTCGGAACCGGCGCGCCGGAGATGAATCCGCTGGTGAACCCGGGCGCGATCTCGGCGACCAGCATGGTGACCGGTGCCAACGCCGACGCCGTATGGGCGAAGATCATCGGCTTCCACAACGACTCGGCCGGCCGCACGTTGAGCGTGCTGCAGGACGTCTACAAGTCCGAGTCCGATACCAACCAGCGCAATCAGGCCATCGGCGCGCTCATGCTCGCTTACGGCTACATCAAGACCAACTGGCAGCAGGCCGTCGATCTCTACACACGTCAGTGCTCGATCGGCGTGAACGCGAGAGACCTTGCGACGATGGCGGCGATGCTGGCAGCGGGTGGAAAGAATCCGGTGACAGGAAAGCAGGTGATGGACGCTGCGAAGGTCCCCGGAGTGCTCGCCGTCATGGCCACTGCTGGCCTCTATGATGATTCGGGCAAATGGCTGTATCACACGGGACTGCCCGCCAAGAGCGGCGTAGGCGGCGGCCTCATTGCGGTGTCACCCGGCAAGTTCGGCATCGCCGTCGTGTCTCCGCCGCTCGATGACGCGGGCAATAGCGTTCGCGCGCAGCGGGCAATCGCCGCTGTTTCAAACGCCCTTGGGGGCAACCCGTTGGCACCAACGGCACGTTAGTGGAGGTTTCAATGTTGAAGAGAGTCATCGTCATAGCAGGGTTACTTGTCATGGCCGGAGTCGTTCCGGCGTTTGCGCAGAAGGTGGAAGTCAGCGGGTTCGTGGGCTGGTCCATCACCGACGGCGTCGATAGCGACCCGGTCCTCGCCGGCGACGGCAATATTTACGACACCGTTGAACCGGATGATGCCGCGATCTATGGATTCACCGTCGGCGCGCTCGTCGGCGAGGGCGCCGAAGTTGGCTTCAGGTGGGCACAGCAGCCAACGACTCTCCTCATCAAAGGAACGTCGGAGCGGGAAATCGGTGATATGAACATCACGTCGTACCACGGCTACTTCGCCTACAACTTTGGCGAAGTTGACGCTCCAATGCGACCCTTCGTGATGATTGGCCTCGGCGCGACGAACTACGGCTCCGTGGACGCGACCATCGCCGGAGTGAATCGAAGCCTCGGTGGCGAGACGCAGTTCTCGACCACGTGGGCCGCCGGCGTGAAGGTGCACGCTCGGGCCGTCGGTCTGCGCCTGGCTGCGGAATGGACTCCGACCTACATCAAGACGGATTCGGCGGGTTGGTGGTGCGATCCGTATTGGGGCTGCTACCTGGTGGGGAACTCCCAGTATTCCCATCAATTCCAGTTCAATGCCGGCGTGATGTTCCGCTTCTAGACCTTCACTCGACGCCGTGTACAACGGGCCCGGCGGCTGGAGGTTCATCCTTCCAGCCGCTCTCAGTCGTGGCCGGCTCGAGTGCAAGACTGACCCACGAGAGCCTCGGCATCAATCTGCCCTCCCAGGTCGGTGGTACCCTCGGTCAGCGCCTCGTAAATACCAATCGCTCGCAGTTGGCGCTACCGGCCGGGTTGTCGGTCAACGACGAGCAGGGCGTTGACACGTCTTTCTCGCCGTGAACGTGTTTGATACTTTTGACAGTGACCTCCCAGCGTCGACTCCCACAGCAACGACGTTGGCGTCGTGCTTTCATTCGGCTTGACCTTCTAGCCTTCATTCGTGGTCTGCGAATCAAGGAAAGGGAATCAGATGGCAGCGAAGACCCGTTTCCACACAGCTCGGCAACTCATCGCCCTGGCGACCGCCGTCAGTCTGATGCTCCCGTCAGTTGGGATCGTGCTGGTCGCGCAGTCCTCGACGGCAAAGCCGCCGGCGACCACGCAGTCAACGGCGAAACCGCCGGCGCCCTCGACAGCGAAGCCTCCGGCCACGCCCGCGACGGCGAAGCCGCCAGCGACCCAGGCGTCAACGGCGAAGCCTCCGACACCTGCGCCGAGCGATGCCGTCGTCGATGGTGGATGGCCGCGTGCGTATTTGACGGCCGCGGGTGGGCAGCTGTTGATCTACCAGCCGCAGGTCGCGACGTGGGAGAGGCAGAAAGACATGCTGGCCTACTCGGCGGTGTCGTACGTGATGAAAGGCGCGACCCGGCCGGAGCTGGGCACCGTCACGCTCGAGGCCGACACTAACGTGGCGCTCGATGAGCGCCTCGTCAAGTTTACGAACATCCGCGTGACGGAATCGAGTTTTCCGAAGCTGTCACGGGAGCAGGTGCGCGACATCACGGACACGATCGTCGGCGGGATCCCCGACGCGGAGCGCGTCATCGCGCTCGACCGCGTGCTGGCCATGGTCGATAAGAGCCAGATCCGTCCGTCGAATGTCGAAGGCGTCAAGTCCGATCCCCCGACCATCTTCTACAGCACGTCGCCCGCCGTGCTCGTCAACATCGACGGCGATGCGATCTGGAGCCCGATCCCGTCGAACGATCTCAAGTACGCCGTCAACACCAACTGGGATCTCTTCGAGCACGAGCCGACGAAGACGTACTTCCTGCGCCATGAAAAGGTGTGGCTGAAGGCGTCCACGTTGAAGGGGCCGTGGACCGCTGCCGGCACGCTGCCCGGGAGCTTCTCGAAACTGCCTGCCGACGAGAACTGGAAAGACGTGAAGTCCGCATTGCCTGGAACAAAGACCTCCTCGGTCCCTGCGGTATTCGTGAGCACAACTCCGGCGGAAATGATCCTGGTCCAGGGGGCGCCGATCTATACCACCGTGACGGGTGCGAGCCCGCTCATGTGGTTGCAGAACACAGAGTCCGACGTGTTCCGCTTCGGCAGCACCGGCGACGTGTACTACCTCGTCGCAGGGCGATGGTTTTCAGCCTCGAGTCTGCTCGGGCCGTGGACGTTTGCGACAGAGAAGCTGCCCGACGTCTTCAAAAAGATCCCGCTCGAGCACCCGCGTTCGCGTGTGCTGGCGTCGGTGCCGGGTACGCCAGAGGCCGCGGACGCCATTCTGCTCGCGCAGGTACCGCAGACCGCCCGCGTGAACAGGAAGCAGACTCAGGCCCCTGAGGTCACCTATCAAGGCGAACCGCAATTCGAGCCGATCCCGACGACGATGGTGTCGCGCGCAACGAATACCGACAAGGACATCATCAAGGTCGGCGATCTCTACTACATGTGCTTCCAGGGAGTCTGGTTCATGGCGCGCAGCGCCAACGGGCCATGGGAGGTCGCGACTTCCGTACCCGAAGCCATTTACAAGATCCCTGCAAGTTCTCCGTCGCACAACGTGACCTACGTGACCGTTGTGGAAGACGACGATGACGACGAGTGGGTGACGTATGCGGCGGTTGCCGGCTACACCGGGATGATGGTCGCGTATGGGTGTGTGGTCTGGGGCAGCGGATGGTATTACCCGCCCTACGTGGGATACGGCGGCTTCTATCCTGTCTACTATCCGTTCTATCCGACTTACGGATTCTCGGCTTGGTACAACCCATGGACCGGTGCGTACGGGCGGAGTGCTGCCGTGTACGGCCCGTACGGCGGCATGGGAGCGAGCGCGCGCTACAACCCGCGAACCGGCACGTATTCACGCAGCGCAGTGGCGTGGGGTCCGTATGGCGCGCGTGGAGTTGGCCAGGCGTACAACCCCCGTACAGGGGCGTATGGGCGCACGAGTCAGGGCAGCGGTGTCTACGGAAGCTGGGGCGCGACGTCGGTGCAGCGCGGGGACCAGTGGGCACAAACCGCGCGCGTGACCAACCGTGCGACGGGCACGACGACCCGCGTGACGCAGGGAAGCGGCGGTGGTGAAGCGATTACCAGGAGAGGACCAGGGGCCGACTCAGGGGTTGTTCGAACCGGAAGTGGCGACGTCTATGCCGGCCGGGATGGTAATGTGTATCGTCGAGACGAGGGTGGCGGCTGGTCCAAGTACGACAACGGATCGTGGGGCTCGGCGGAGCGCCCGACGCCGTCAGGCGATCGCGCCACGGCCGGGACGACGGACCGCGGAACGACAGCCCGATCGGGTGACACCGTCGGTCAATTGGACCGTGACTCCGCGGCGCGCTCGGAAGGCAGTACGCGGACGCGCGACTACGGCTCAGTGCGAAGCTCGGGCGGCAGCACGCCCCGGAGCGGAGGCACCTATCGTCCAAGCGGTGGAGGATTTCGAGGTGGTGGAGGGCGACGCCGGTAGATGAAGACATTCTGGTCATGTGTGCTCGCATGCTTGTGTTTCTTGGCGTTTGTGAGGCCGGCGGCCGCACAGGATCAACCCGAACCAGCCACGCGCGCGGGTCAGATCGAGCAGGAGCAGAAGGCAAAGGTCGTTCGTCCGCACCAGCCCGGTACGGCGGAGAGGTTGCTCGAATACGCTGAGGGAACGCTCACGACCGGAAGCGGATTTCATCCGTTTTTCATCAGCGCATATGCCGGCGGCGGGTTCACCCTCGGCGCCGGCTACCTGAAATACGTCAGCCCGTACAACACGCTCGATGTTCGCGGCAGCCTGACGTTCAACGGATACAAACGCATCGAAGCGGAGTTCATCGCCCCCGAATTCTTCGGGCGGACGACGCGGCTCTCGATTCTCGGCGGGTGGCGTGATGCGACCGAGGTCGCCTTCTATGGCATCGGTACCGATTCATCGAAGGACAACCGGGTCAACTACAGCTTCGAGCAGCCGTACGCCTCCACGCTGCTGACGGTTCGACCGCTGCATCGTGTGTTGCTGGTGTCTGCAGGTGTCGAGGTGTCACAGTGGCAGTCGGGGCCGGCAGGTGGGCGATATCCGTCGATCGACACGGTCTATACACCGGCTACGCTACCCGGGCTCGGCGCGCAACCGACGTACGTCCATACGCAGGGGACGCTCGGGTTGGACTCCCGGCTCTCGGAGGATTACGCGCGCCGTGGAGCGTTCTACGCCGTCACGTTCCACGACTATGCCGACACCGATTCCGAGTTCGGGTTCAAGCGGATCCAGTACGAAGGGATTCAGCACATTCCGATCCTGCGCGACACGTGGGTGCTCTCGCTGAGGGGCCGCGTCGAGACGACGTCGATCAAGGGTGACGAGGAGATCCCGTATTTCATGCTGCCGTCACTGGGCAGCGGCTCGACACTGCGCGCCTTTTCCAGCTGGCGCTTCCGCGATCGCAACAGCATGCTGCTGCAGGGTGAGTGGCGCGTGATGGTGAGCCGCCCGCTGGACCTGGCCCTCTTCTACGACACAGGCAAGGTGACGGCGCACACGAGCGACCTGTCCTTCGACGGGCTCAAGAGCAACTTCGGCGTGGGCGTTCGATTTCACGGCCCCCTGACCACGCCACTGCGAATCGAGATAGCTCACGGCAATGAAGGACTGAACATCGTCTTTAGTTCGTCGTCCGCATTCTGAGGCCCGCCAGGTCATGTCACTTTCCCGCATCCGTTCAGCGTCAATCGGCTGCCTCGCGCTGATTCTTGTTCTGGCGATTGCGCCCGTGTTCACGGCCGGGCCGAAGTTCTATCCGGACGATCCGCTGCAGCGCGAGCCGGAGAGCCGCGATGCGTCGGGCGCGAAGTCCTCGGACATCGGTCTCATATATGAGATAGCGATGAACCTGTTCGCTGTGCCGCATCTCAAGCCGTCGAACACGCGCGCGCACAACGCCAATACCGTGGACGAAGTTCCTGACTCCAGCTGGTTTACCAATCGCATCGGCCGCATGCCCCTTCGTGCCGAGGATCTCGCGCGCGGTCCCAATGTCGATCGCCCGCCTGCACCCGAGCGATGGCTGATCGTGGCCGAGAAGGGGAGAGGCGCCAAACCCGGCTTTACGGCCCAGGATGCCAACGGCGACACGTGGTTCGTTCAGTTCGACGACAAGGACCGTCACCAAGCGTCCACCGGTGCTGTCGAAGTGGCGACCAAGATTTTCTGGGCGCTGGGTTACAACCAGGTGCAGACGTTCATCACCACTGTCGATCCCAGGCGAGTCGAGTTCGATCCGAAGGCCATGGTCAGGCGTCCCTCTGGTGAGCGAACGCCCTTCGTCAGGAAGGATCTCGAGGATCTGCTCGACCGCGCGCAGCCAAGTCCCGACGGCACCTATCGCGTCGTCGCTGGACGCCGTCTGACTGGTGAAGTCCTTGGAGGCTTTCGCTACTCTGGCACGCGCCCCGACGATCCAAACGATGTCGTTCCTCACGAGCATCGGCGCGAGCTGAGAGCGCTCCGTGTTTTCGGCGCGTGGACCAACCTCACTGACCTGAAGGCGGGCAACACGCTCGACACGCTCGTCAAGGAGAACGGCCGTCAAGTGGTCAAGCACTATCTGCAGGACGTCGGATCGACCTTCGGCACGGCGAACGGCGTGCACGACTGGGACATCGGCTGGGAGCACTTCTACGAAGGTGGCGCGGCGGCGAAGCGTTTCTTGTCGCTCGGGTTTGCGTTGAGCCCATGGCAGACGGTTCCGTACATGGAGTACGAGTCCGTCGGCAAGTTCGAAGGCGACCGCTTCGATCCCAGAACCTGGAAGCCGCAAACGGCTACGCCGGCCTACATGGAGATGCGAGCGGACGACGCGTTCTGGGCGGCGCAGCGGGTGATGGCCTTTACAGACGACCTGATCCGCGCCGCTGTGCGCGCCGGTCAGTACAGCGATGCTGCGGCTGAGGCCCATCTCGCGTCGGTATTGATCAAGCGTCGCGACAAGATCGGCCGCACGTATCTTCCCGCGATCAACCCCATCGTCGATCCTCGGCTCGATGGCACCGGCGCGCTGACGTTCGACAACGCGGCCGTGCGTGCCGGCTTTGCCGAAGCACCCGCGAAGTACCGCGCCGTGTGGTCACGCTTCGACAACGCGGCGGGCACCAGCCAGCGAATCACGGAGACTGAGAGCGCGACGACGTCGATGACGGCGCCTCGCGATCTGCCGAACGCAGCGGGTAGTTTCATCCAGATCGACATTTCTGCTGAGAGCGCCGCGAATCCGTCGTGGCGCGAGCCCGTTCGTGTGTACTTCCGTCGCGCTGCTTCGGGATGGACGCTCGTCGGTCTCGAGCGCATGCCCTGAGACCCGTCTGTTTGCAGCCTGACGGCTTGAACGATATCAACTCCCAACTCCCAATCTCCCAACTCTCAACTCCCAATCTCCAACTCCCAACTCCCAAACAAGCTCGATTAATTGAGAGTTGGGGATTTGGGCGTTGGGAGTTGACGTGCCTCGCCATATAGACTCGGCTGGTGGCCGCGCGCGTCAAAGCCCGCTTCATCCAGCCGATGTTGCTGCTCTCCACCGATCGGCTCCCTGACGATCCGGCGAAGTGGGAATACCAGCTCAAACTCGACGGCTATCGCGCGATCGCGTTCAAGAGCAACGACACGATTCAGTTACGGTCTCGTAACGACAATGATTTCGCGAAACGGTATCCGGCCGTCGTCCGAGGCCTCGCGAAGCTGCCCAACGATACGGTGATCGACGGCGAGATCGTCGCGCTCGACGACGACGGCCGGCCATCGTTCAACGCGCTGCAGAATTCGAATGGGTCGCGAACATCGATCGTCTACTACGTCTTCGACGTGATCGTGCTCGCAGGTCGCGACGTCAGTTCAGAGCCGCTCAGCACGCGTCGCGCCCTGCTCGAGGAAAAGGTCCTGCCCCCGCTCAGTGAGCCGGTGCGCTACACCGGCGTCCTCGACGCGAGCCTCCGCGACTTGATCCATGCCGTGAAGACACAGGGGTTCGAAGGCCTAGTCGCGAAGCGCCGCAACAGCCGCTACGAACCTGGTCAGCGGTCGGGCGCATGGATGAAGATGCGGATCAACCGCGGCCAGGAGCTCGTCATCGGCGGCTACACGATCGGCACACGGACGTTCGACGCGCTGATCGTCGGCTACTACGAAGGCGATCGGCTGCTGTACGCGTCACGCACACGCAACGGATTCACGCCCGCGTTGCGCCAGCAGTTGTTCAGGAAGTTTCGCGCGCTCGAAGTCCCCGACTGTCCGTTCGTCAACCTACCCGAGGCGAAGAGCGGCCGATGGGGACAGGGACTGACCAGGGAGAAGATGGCAGACTGTCGTTGGCTGAAGCCGGTGCTGGTGGGGCAGTTCGAGTTCGTCGAGTGGACGGCCGACAATCATCTCCGCCACACCAAGTTCGTTGCCTTGCGCGAGGACAAGCCCGCGCGCCAGATCCGTCGCGAGTAGCGGTCAGTATCGACATTCGCGACCGAAGGGAGCTACTTGATGTGGGGGCCCATGTGCTCGCTGGACCTCTCGTTCTCGTTGCAGATGAACTCGAACAATTCGGTCCCGAGCATCAGACGCGCGTTGGTCGTCACCGTCCACGGCTTGGTGTAGTAGGTCGGGTCGGTGATGGTGAGCTCGATCTCCAGCCGCCCGAAGTTCGGACGCCGGAACTTCTCGACCACCGTCAGCTTGTCACTGGTGGGAAGACCGCCGTGATCCAGCCATTGCTTGCCGTTCAGGCCGCGGGTCTCGACGACGAGCGTGTCGCCCTCCCAGCGTCCTTTCGAATAGCCCAACCAGCTCGGATTCAGGTCCTCTGCGAAGTCGCGGTTGTCCAGATGGACCTGCCGCCACAGGTTGAATGCCTCGTACACGAGGACGACGAGCTTGTCGGTCTGCACGATCTTGAACGGCACGGGAGCCGAGTTGATCTTCGGGACTCCTTGCGGCAGGCACTGCGCGTCCGGCTCGGTGTATCCGAGCGTGCCGTCCTCACGCGACTTGTGAATCTTGCGCGCCTCGTCGGTCATCGGCACGTTCTCGATGCCGATGTCGGCGGCGAGGTTCCGGAAGTACCGCATGTTGGGCTGGTAGATTCCTGACAGATCCGGCTTGTCGCCGCTCGTTCGTGGCGCCGCTGCCGACATGTTCGGCTTGCCATCGGCGCCCACCGGAACGCCGTCCGTCGGCAGATTGCGCCACTGTGCGTGAGCAGAGATGGAGAGCAGCAACGTGCCCATTGCCGCGATTCCCACACGTTTCCCCCATATTCCCCGGTTCGTGTTGCCTCGTCCTGTCATGATTTGCATCGTTCGGATTGTCCGTATACCCGAGAAAAGGGTCAACTACCTAAACACGTCACCGGGCAGCATAGGCTTTGCTGAAGCCGTTCCGACCATTCGTGATGGTGAACGTCCCGTCCGGCGCGATCGAAGCGCGAATCCAGTGGCCTTTGCATTCGGCCGATTCCTCGAAGTTCGCGATCATGTCTTCCGAGGTATTCGAAGCCTTGTCCTTCTCGAGCAGCGAGAGGTGGCCCTGCCAGATACCTTCGATTCCTGGCGTCTTCGCGATTCGCTGATAGTGCTGTGTCAACGGCGTGGGTGAGCCTGCTGGTGGGCCACCCAGACCCTTGCGCGGTCCGTTGTTGACGATGACGACTTGAGGTCTGATCGCGTAGAGAAGACCGGGCGCTCCCGCACCATCGAGCGCGCCGTGACGTCCAGCCTGCCAGATGGTCACCTGCCCGATCCGGTTGACGGGGCAAGCGAGTTCCATTTCCTTTTCCCAATCGAGATCGGCGAGATCGAGAAACCTGAACTTTCCATATGTGAAGAGCGCACCGACCATGAACTGGTTCTCTGGACCTTCTGCCGGCTTGTTGTCGGCAGTCGCACAGAGGGCGTTGGGTCCACCGCCGGCGAGCGGCTTCGTCATCAGCTGACCGTTCGACGCGACGACGTCGATCTGAACGCCCTTCATCGGAATCGTATCGCCGGCCTTGAGGATGGTTCGCTTCGATGCGCAGGCCGCGAGGTAGATGTCGCGCCACCGCTGATTGGCGGGTTCGATGAAGTCGCCGCGATCGAAGCAGCGGCCGATCGGCACGAGCTTGGCGAGTTCCTGAAGGCCACCGGCGTGATCCGCATGGAAGTGGCTGAGCACGAAGTAATCAATCTTCGCCAGCCCAGCCTGCTTGACGACGTCTGCGATCCGTTTGCCGTCGCGCCCGTCCACTTCCCAGCCCGCGTCGTAGAGCAGCGATTCTCCCGAAGGAGACACGACCAGCGTTGCGGCGCCGCCCTCGACGTCGATCCAATAGATATCGAGCGTGCGTCGTTGGGCGCTCGGCAACGCCGTGCACAGCAGAACGAGCAGAATGACAGCGAGCGATCTCGGTGGACGCATGACACCTCCTGCGTGCAGCCTCTTCTATCACTCTCGGGTCCGGCTTGCTACGCCCGGCTCATGCGCAGCGTCAGTGAATCTACGGATTCGGATTCTCCTTACAGACGTGAAGGTGGTGTTGGGTGTACGGTTTTTGGGCGGAAATTCGTTCCATCAGAAGACGTCCCAAATCGGGAGGCAGGTATGCCATCGAACGAGCACACGGCTATCGGAACGATTTCAGACATCACGAAGAACCTCGAGCGTGTGGAAGCCGGATCGCCGTCGCTCTCCGTGGCGCTGCCGTCGCTCTCGCCAGGCACGCATATCACCGTCCACACGAGAAACACGTGCTACCGCATGGAAGTAATGGATGGGTCGGCAAGACGCGTGATGATCAGCGGCGGATTGCTGTTTCCGCAGGGCGACGAAGTGGAAGTGATCGGCGCGACCGATGACGAAGGCGTGCGTGTGGGATGGATCGTCGAAGGCTTTCAAATCGAACTTTCCACCGCTCGCGGCCCCGTACTTACATCGATTGTCGAATCGCTCTCAGTGCGACAGCGCGAGGGCTAGCGCAACCAGAGCCACTACCAGCGCGGATACGCTGGTCATCATCACAGCCGGGAGCGTCAGCGCAGAAAGCTGATGCTGTCCACGCTTCAGTTCATTGACGAGCTCCGTCGCCGGCGAAGTGTTTTCCATCAGTGACTGCTTCATCACTCGCTTCGCAGCGAGTACTTCGCGAATGCCTTCCTCGAAGTGCCGCTGGTGAATCACCTTGAGCCCGTCGGCACCGGGTTCTGCCGCCGCACCCATCGCTGCCTTGAGGACCGCGTTGCGGATATCACCGCCGCTCGCCTCGTACCGCTCCGCCAGCGCGCGAAAATCGACATCTTCGGCAATGGGCGTGCGGGCGTGGAGCTGGAGCTGCCAGATCCGTTCACGCTCGGGCGCACCTGGCAACTCGAACAGCACGTGGGTGCGAATCCGTCGCTCGAATGCGGGATCGAAATTCGCCGCGAGGTTGGTGGCGAAGATGACGACGCCGTTGAACCGCTCGATCTCCTGGAGCAGCACGTTGATCACGGTGTTGGTCTCGCGGACGAACCCGTGATCGAGCGACACCGCTCGCCGTGACGCAATCGAGTCCGCTTCGTCGAAGAGCAGCACCGCGTTCTCTTTGCGCGCGAGGCGGAACGTGGTGACGATGTTCTTCGGTGTCTCGCCCATCCACATCGACTCGACTTGGTCGTAGCGGACGATCAGGAGTCGCCGGCCGAGTGCGTGAGCGATCGCTTCGGCGCAAATCGTCTTGCCGGTACCCGGTGCGCCTGCGAAGTTGAATGCCAGCGCCAGGCTGGTCGGGTGGCGTTCGCGCAGACCCCACCTGTTGAAGATGAGATCGTGCTGCGTCACGTGCGCGAGCGCCTGATCGAGCGATCGTCGCGTTGCCGGCGGCAGAACCACATCGTCGAGCGTCCGCTGCGGGACCACGGTTTCAACGATGCGGCGCGAGTCGAATGTACCGCTGAGTACGCGAAGGATCGGGTTCGACATGAGATCAGCGTACCAGCGTCGCAGTGGCTCAGCTGGCCGACCGCCTATTCACACCGGACCACCAGTCCGATAAGATCAAGAACACGCTCGGCACGGCGGTCGACGACGGTCGCCTCACGCGCGTTCCTCCATACAAAGCAAGCCATCAACCGCTCGGACGAGCGAATGGCGAGCCTTCGGATTTCGAAGGGACAGGGGAAGACTGTGTTCGGACGCAAGTTGCCACGCACTCGGCTCATGTGGATGACCGCCGCCGTGCTCGTGTTGTCCGTCGGCGTGTTCGTGGCGTTCCGATCGAAAGCCAGCGCGCAACCTGCGGCGGTCCCGTTCTCAGACTTTCTCCGAGACGTGCAGGCGAATCGCGTGAAGTCAGTCGTGACCGAAGGTGACGCGGTCAGGTTCCAGCGCACCGACGGCGCCCACTTCGCAACGGTCGCACCCCAGGGATACATCGCGCTCAATCCGACATTCGTCGCCAGCCTGATCGAGCGCGGTGTGCGATTGGACGTCAGCCAGGCGCAGGCGGCCCGCGACGGCACGTATACGGCCGTGGTGCTCGGTGTCCTGATCTTTGCCGGCCTCGGCCTCACGCTCTATCGAATCGTGACCGGGCGCGTGTTCAGCCTCGAGAAGGCGCGGACGATCGATCCGCAGGACGTCGCCGTGACGTTCAACGATGTGGCTGGCGTCGATGAAGCCAAGGACGAAGTGCGTGAGATCGTTGACTTCCTCAAGGAGCCTGCACGCTTCGCGTCCATCGGCGGACGAATCCCGCGCGGCATTCTGCTCGTCGGTCCTCCCGGAACGGGAAAGACCCTGCTTGCGCGTTCGATGGCGGGCGAGGCAGGCGTACCGTTCATTTCAGCCAGCGGCTCGGAGTTCGTCGAGATGTACGCCGGCGTTGGCGCGGCCCGCATTCGCCGGCTGTTCCGCGAGGCGCGCCGTCATCCGTCGTGCATCGTCTTCATCGACGAGCTCGATGCCGTCGGCCGTCATCGCGGCGGCAACTCGCTCAGCCACGAAGAGCGCGAGCAGACACTCAATCAGCTGCTCGTTGAGATGGACGGCTTCTCCCGCTCGGACAGCATCGTCGTTGTTGCTGCCACCAACCGCGCGGACATCCTCGATTCCGCACTGCTGCGGCCGGGCCGGTTCGATCGGCAGGTCACCGTCGGTAATCCGGACTTGAAGGGACGCGAGCAGATCCTTCGCGTTCACACTCGGGCGATCGCGATCGAGCCAGACGTCGACCTGCGATCGATCGCGCGCGGGACGCCAGGTTTCTCCGGTGCCGATCTCGCGAATCTCGTCAACGAGGCGGCGCTCAGCGCCGCACGCGGCGGGCGCGCCACGGTCCGAAACGCGGATCTCGATGCGGCGCGCGACAAGGTTCTGATGGGCGTTGAACGCAAGTCTGTGGTCATGAGCGAGCACGAGCGCGTCACGTGTGCGTATCACGAAGCTGGTCATGCCGTCGTTGCCGCGCTGCTTCCCGACGCCGATCCGCTCCACAAGGTGACGATCATCCCGCGTGGCCGTGCACTCGGCGTGACGATGCAGCTGCCGGAGGCGGACCGCCATACGCACTCGAAGTCGTTCATCGAGGCACAGATCGCGATCCTGATGGGCGGTCGCGTTGCCGAGGAGCTGTGCCTGCGTCAGATGACGAGTGGCGCATCGAACGACATCGAGCGTGCGACCGGACTCGCACGGAAGATGGTGTGCGAGCTGGGCATGTCGCCGCTCGGGCCGGTGCACTTCCGTCGTCCGTCGGGTGCGTGGGACGCGGACACTCAGGCTGCGGGATTCAGCGAAGAGGCGGCGCGGCGGGTCGACACCGAGATCAGCGCGCTCGTGATGCGTGGCTACGAAACCTCGCGTCAGATCATCGAGCGCCAGCGTGGCGCCGTGCGCGCGCTCGCGCTGGAACTGCTCGATGTCGAATCAGTCGATGCCGATCGCGTGAAGCAGATTATGGCGGCGCAGGTCGTGCCGGCCGTGGCGGCGCGCGTCGCGCCGGCAGAATCGATCGGCGACGCGATCTAAACGCGTCGTTTACATCCTCAACGAACGGCTGCCACCTTCGGGGGCGTGTGCCACGGCAAAGTGCTCGCCGCACAACTGTGGAAACAGGCGCCCGTCAAGGCCGTCGAACGGCGACATCGGATAACAACAGATCGTCAGGAACGGCAGCGTACGCGTCAGGCTGTCCCAGAGGCGCTCGACCTCCAATGCAGCCTGCGAATTTCCTGCGGCCAGGAGGTGGGCGGACATATCACCCACGACCGTCAGCCTGGATTCAGCTTCGCCAGGACCCTGCACTCTCGTGCGCTCAATCTCTGCGACGAAGTGGCGCAGGCGCTCGGCATCCGGACGTCCGTTCCGCATGATCGACGACAACGATTCGGCGGCATCCGACGCGTGATATCTCCCGTACTCTCCCGCTTCACCAGCGTCCCAGCCGTACGCGCGGAGCCGTTCCGCGACACCTGCGCGGATGGGCGACGAGGTCACGAGCGAGACCACATCGCCTCGCCGCAGCGATGCGCTGATGAACCCGCTCACGCCATCGACAAACGCCCGATCGTCGTCATGGAACATCACGACGTGTCCGGTCACGTTGTGATCGATGGCGAAGAGAGCTCCGAGTGAGGGCAGGAACATCTGTCCCGCGAGGACACGCTGCAAAGCGTTCGTGAGGTCGAGATGCAGCCGTGTCTTCAGGACGTAGCCACGCCCGCCCGATCGAAATCCTTCAGCCACGTAATCGTCGGACTCGTGCATCGTGAGGAACACGATGCGCGCGCGCGAGCCGATCTGAACGAGATCCTGAGCTGTCTGAAATCCATCACGCCCGGGCATCGTGATGTCGAGCGCGATGAGATCGGGGTCGAGTCGTTGTGCCGCGTCTATCGCCTGGCGCGCATCAGTCGCCATTCCAACCACATCGAAATCGAACGACAACAATCGAGACGTCGACTTCAAGATGTCCGGGTGATCGTCTACCAGGAGAACCTTCGGCTTTGTGGAAGCGGCGGACTCGTCGGAGTCAGCACGACGTAGGGACTTCACGACAGTGGAAGAGCATACGATCGAAGGTAACGACTTCGTCAAGCGCGATTTCGGTCGGTTGAAGTTGGCAAGACACTTGGGCATCTGCCACAGGAACGGGCGATAGCTGGCTTCTGCTTACGGTGTCGTCCCTCTCGTCGTTGCGGCCTTTTCGGCGTGCGGCGAATCGGGCGGAACGATCTTCGGGTCGAAGAAGTGGCCCATCCCGATGCCGACGAGCACGCCGCCGGCAGCAATCGTCAGACCCGCGATGATCGGAAGCATCAACGACGTTGCCTGATCGCGTGCCGGTTGATTCTGGTCGCCCACGATTGCGGTGTTCTCGTGAGCGTCTCCTACCGGCTGACCAAGGCCGGCGATGCTGGCAATGGCAGTAACGAGGCCGACAACCAAGAGAAGAATTCCGAAAACTTTCATCGCGTGCCTCCTGGGCGGGTGGTGCAAGACATATTCCCAGGGGCAGCGCGCTCAGGACGTTCGACGGCGTGTATGAAATCTCCGATCCGCTGCAATTCCTTCAATACTCAACAGCACGATCGCTATGAATTGGCGCGCTGTTTCCGACTCAAATGACGCAGCGCTCCCGTGGCAGCACTGTTGCACGGTCGTTTGAAAAGGATTAATTCGATGCGACACAGTGAACCAAGCCCTGCCATTCACAACGTTGACATGCCCGGTCTGACGCCGAGTCTCGAGCACGTCGAATCAGATCCGAATCGCCGCTCTGTCGCGCTACCGCTGCTGTTACCCGGGACGTTCGTCATTCTGCACACGAGAAATACGTGCTATCGGCTGGTCGTCATCGATGGTGCGGAGAGGCGCGTGCAGATCAACGGCGGCAAGCTGTTTCCGGAGAACACTGATGTCGAGGTGATCGGCGCGATCGATGACGAAGGCGTCAAGGTTGGCTGGATTGTCCAGGGTTTCCAGCTCGAACTGCTCACCGAACGCGGTCCCGTTCTCACATCCACTGTCGAATCCGTCGACGTCGAGTAAGCACGAAGGACACGAAGGTCGAGCTCGTGGTCGTCGTGTTTTAAAAGGCCTGTCCGATACTGAAGTAGAACCTGCTGCGTGGCTCGCCGGGCCGCGGAGCGATCACGATCCCATAGTCGCCGCGCAGAAGCACCCACGGCGTGCGGACGCGAAGTCCAACGCCAGTGGACTTGCGAAGATCCGTCAGCGACATGTTGCTGATGCGGTCGTAGACGTTCCCGATATCAAGGAAGACGACGCCGTCGATGATTTTCACGAGCGGCATGCGAAGCTCGTTGTTCAGGATGAGCATGGCCTCGCCGCCAACCGGAATACGGTTCGGGCCGATCGAGCCGACGGCATTCTGCGCGAATCCCCGAAGCGTGGAGCTGCCGCCCGCGTAGAAGCGTTCACTCCGCGGCACCAGGCCGCCGATGCCTTGAGCCAGGCCCAGACGAATACCGGTGGCGTAAACGAGCCGCGGACGAATCATCTCGTTCGTAAACGGCTTGCGCTCCGGTGAACGGAGCGGGAAGTAGTGGAAGTACTGCCCGAGGTACTTGACGAACGGCTGATCGGATCCGAGCCAGCCCGGCGAATATGAAAATGACTGCGATAGGAAAGTCCCTCTCGACGAATCGAGAATATCGTCGCGCGTTTCGCGCATCAGCGTACTCGTGAGCGGCGACAGGGTCAGCGCTTCGTCGAGGATGCCGCCATCAATGGTCGGCGTCAGCGTGTGGACTCGCTCGAGCCTGTATCCGTATGTCAGGACGTAACGGTCCTCGAGCTTCATCTCCTGCTGGATGGACACGCCTTTGCGGCTCATATCGAACGGGTCGGTCAGCTCGGTCGGCGGATTGAGCTCCTCTCGCAGGTAGATCGATGCTGTCGTCTTGGGCAGGTATGTCAGCGCGGGCTGATTGAAGTAGATCCGCCCTTCGTGAAGCTGCCTGTCGTAGCGCGACCGCAGTCCGATCTCGCGTGCGCCGCCGAGTGAGTTGTGGTTCGAGATGTCGAAGATGCCGCCGACGCCGCGCTCGGTATCGTAGGACGCGCCGTAACGGATCTGGATCGGCTGCACCTCTCTCAGCTGAACGTCGATGGCAACCGGCTTCTCCTGCGGTGTTCCTTGCGAACCGTCCGTGCTTCCGCTCTCCGGTACATCTCGTCGCGTGATGTCGACCACAGAGAACGCGCCCGTGTCGTAGAGGTTCCGGCGCGATTTGGCGAGGGCACTCAGATCGAGCGGCTGCGCATCGACCAGCTGAATCTGTTCCTGCACGAGATGGTTGCTTACCTTGTCGTTGCCGCCGATCGTGATCCCTGCGATGACGCTCTGACGTCCTTCGTTGATCGTGAAGGACACATCAACCTGGCCGGTCGAGCGGTCCTGCACGAGCGCGTAGTCAGAGCGGACGTCGTTATATCCCTTGGCCCAGTAGAGATCGCGGATCTTGTCGAGCGCGTTCTCGGCAGCGGCAGGAAGATACGGCTGTCCCGCGACGAGCGGCAGCTGCGAGACGACGAGGTCGGTCGGGTAGATGGTGTTGCCCAATACAGCGAGCTGCCTCACCGTGTACTTCGGGCCTTCGCGAACGGTGAGGACCACGCGCGCCGTGACGTCCTGATACTCGTAGCGCGGTTCATCGATTTCTGCCGTCAGGAAACCCTGATCGCGGTAGTAGCGCTCGAGCAGTTCGGTGACGACGGCCGGGTCGGTGAAGAGCTGACGCTCGAGCTTCTGCTGATTGACGATCTTGTCGAGCTGATCGGGATGGATCCCGGACGCACCCTCGAACGCGAGGACGACCTTCTGCGACTGCGGGCCGGGCTGGAGGTTGAATACGACCCGGCGCTCCCCGTTGGCCACATCCTGCAGCTGATAGTCGATCTTCGGCTGCAGGTGATTGTCAGCCATCAGCCACTCACGCAGCGCATCCACGCCGTCATCGGCGCGTTGCTTGTCGAAGACGCCGCGATGCCACTGCGTGCGAACCTCGTCCTGGACTTTCTTCGGTGGAGTCGCGCCCACGAACGTGAGATCGACGCGCGGTCCGAGTGTCACCCGCAGCGTGAGGTGGGCCTCGTCCGCCTCGACGCCACGATCGAGCTTGACACGCGACTGCAGGTAGCCTTGCTCGACGAGCGATTTCTCCACACGCTGGATGCCGTTGCGAATCTCGAAGAAGTCGTACTTGTCTTCCGCCTTGACGCCGAACTCCTTGCGCACAGCGGCCTCGTCCGTCCCGGCCGGAACGACGACTGCCAGTTCGACGATCTTCGGCTGCACGCGCTGAGTGCGGCGTGGTTCGGGACGCCCGCCGAAGCGAACGTCGTGCCGGAAGTCGAGTCGATAGGTGCTGTCTTCCTGACGAACGCCGCGCGTCTGGAACCTGCGGGTGACGTCGTACTCGGCGACCCAGATCTGGTCGTTGCTGTCGGTCAGATTGGTGGAGTAGACGAGTTTCAGGTCGTCGGTCAGGTCCTGGCCGAGCGTGAGCCGCGCGCTCGGGTCGGTTTCGTTGGCGATGAGCGTCGGCTCGATCCTGACCTCGCTCAGGCCGGTCGCCTGCTGAAGCCCGCGCCCGAGACCGGACCCGACTCGTCCTGCGAGATACGAGAGGACCTGCGCCTGGGCGACCTCGTACTCCTCGCCGCGCATGTCGTCGAGCGTGCGACCCGTGACGAGCATCGCCATGATGTCCGGCTCGGGCAGCGTGGGACTTGAGGTGAGCGTGGTCTCCGTGTCGCCCGGTGTGCCGGTGACGGCGATGGTGATGTCATAGGTGCCGGCGGTCGTGTTGAGGAGCAGATCGAACGATGGCATGATGCGGCGTTCGTCGGCGAACGTGAGGACGCCGCGCTCGGTCTCGTAGCGGCGTTCTTGCAGTCGAATCTCCGAGCCTTCGAGCAGCGTCAGCTCTCCCAGAAGTCCCGTTTCGTAAGGCGTGCCGACGACGGTGAGGTCGGCATCGATCTCGGCGCGCGCGAGGTTGTTGTCGACGAGGATGGGCGTCGCAGTGTTGACGTCGACGTTGAACCGCATGCGCTCCAGAATCGGATTGCGCTCCTCGGTCAGGTCCAGCTTGCGGCGTGCGGTCATCGACGCCAGCAGGCCGGTATCGAAGTTGATGTCGCCCGTCAGCCCGGCTTCGTCGATCGTCACCTGTCCGCTGACGAGGATCTCGTCGCCGTTCTTCGTGACCTTGATGTCCGAGTCGGAGATGCTGCGCAGATCGAGCGGCGCATCGTAGGCGACGTCCTTCGCGACGATCTCGATGTTGACGTCGCTCAGCATTCCTTCGCCGAGCGTGACGTCGCCGGAGCCCGTGAGCGTCCCACCGTTCACGTCTGCGTCGAGTCGGGTCAGGACGATGCGCTTGCCCTCGAGATCGAGATGGGCATTGATGTTCTCGGCCGCCACGTTCGGCTCGTCGCTGACGGCGCGCGCATTCATCACATCGATCGTGCCCGTCACCTCCGGCTCGCCGATCGTCCCGCGAGCGACCACCTTCAGCGTGGAGTCTCCCTCGGCGCGAATCTGATCGGTAAGGAGCGACGCGGCAGCGACATTGAGATTGCCATCGACGTTGACGTTCAGTGCGCGTTCGTCAACCAGGCCGACGCTGCCGGAGGCATGAATCTCTCCGGCCGATCCAGACAGATTGAGCTGCTCGATGGTGGCCGCGCCCGACGCCATGGTGATCGTCGAGGGCTGCTGCTGCGCCAGGTTGAGCCCGGTGAACGCGATGTCCAAATCTTGAAATGTGATCTTCCCGTTGAGCGCGCTGAGGTCGGCGCTCGCTGCGGTGACCTGCACTTCGGCGCTGAGACGGCCACTCAGTTGAGGCTGGTGCTCCCGGAATCGCAGAGGGATCCAGACCCAGGACAGCGGCTTTGAACGTGGCCGGTCCGCTCATGCGCGGAATCTCGACGGGTAGCTCGGGCAACACCTCCAGCGGAACACGCCCGGAGGCCTCCATCGCCGCCGTGCCCCACTTTCCGGTCAGCTGCTCGATGTCCGCCTCGCCGTTCTCGATGCGCGCGCGCAGGACGATGTTCGAGAAGCCGGGCTCGAGGGTGGGTGAGAGGATGAGCCCGTTGTCCACCGTCAGCATCAGATCCGGTTCGATGCGCTTGAGTGTGCCGCGCAGTGATCCGGTCAAGGCGACTGCGCCATCCGCCGCGATATTCGTCTCGGGCGGCAGGTACTGCGCGACCGTCGCGAGATTGCCTTGCAGATTGACGTCGATCGCGCCTTCACCAGCCTGGTCGGTGAGCGGCAGATCACCGGTGACGGTGAGCGAGGCATCGCTGGCCTCGACTTCCAGTTTCTCGACCGCCAGCCGTTCGTCGGCGTACTGAATCGGGCTCGGGCTCGTGACGGTGAACGGCCGACCGTTCCAGGTGCCTTCGAGCGACTCGAGTGCAACCGTGGCTTTGCCTTTTTCCGGCTCGGTCAGATTGCCAGAGGCATCGATGGTGGCGCGCAGCTGGCCCTGCAGGCCGGAGAGCTGCATCGCCTCCGACGTCGGCGACGCTTGAACGGGAAGAGCTGCCAGATCGAGGTTGTCGGCACGCACCTTCAGGGTGGTGGGCCACGGTCTCATCAGACCGACGAGCGCATTCGCGTCGAGGTTGAAGCGATCGGCAGACGCGGTGATCGTGGCCTCGTTGTTCTTCGCCACCGCGTTGACCGTGACACGACCGACCTGGGACGCATTCGTTTCGAGCGCGTCCACGTCGAGATCGACCGTGCCCTCGGGCGAGTTGACGCTGCCAGCTCCCTTTCGCCGCGAGCTTCTGGACGTTGCCGCGGATTCGCTGGCCGCCCGGCAACACGAGCGAGAGCAGTTGCAGATCCTGCGACTGCAGATCGACGGTGTATGTCTTCCGATCGAGGTTGTACGTGCCCGTGGCCATGAGGCGACCAGGCTTGTCGGGCTGCGGCTTATCGACGACGAGCTCAGAGAGCGTCAGCTCGCGTCCATCGAGGCGAACGTCAGCATTGAGCGAGCCGACTTGCTCTTCGTAGGCAACGAGGTTCGATCCCTGCACATTGATCGAAGCCATCGGCTTCGTCGTCGTTCCGCTGACCGTCCCTCGTGCGATGAAGGTGCCGGAGATCGGCACACCAGCCTGATTCATCGCTTGAAGCACCGTCGCGACATCGACGTCGTCGGCGGTCAGCGTCAGCTCGATCCGCTGGTTCGGCCCGAGGCCGACGCGCCCGTCAACGTGCGCACGTGCCTGTGGCCCGGTGATATCGGCTCGGCTGACGGTGAGCGTGCGTGACGCATACGACACCTCGGCGTTGAGGGCGATGCCTTCCACCCTTCCGACCTTGAGCGACGGAGCGCTGATCGCTGTAGTCGCTGTCGGTTCGCTTACGGTTCCGGCGAGGCGCGCGTCGATCTCTGCGCCACCTGCGACCGTCGTCGGTAGCAGCGACCCGCGTGGGCGTCCGGTGAACGCCTCGATCGACGACGTCAACCGCCCGATGTCGGCCGAGGTCCCCTTGATGGTGCCTTCGAGCCGGAGATCGCTCGTGATGGCGACGGCGCCGTTGACCTCGCCACCAGGCACGGCAAGCCGTACGAGCTGTGCATCGATGCGGCCCCCGTTTCCTTTCGCCACGACGCGGCCGCCGACGGGCATCGCCGATCGCGACATCTCCGACGCCGTGGGATTCAGGGTGGCGTCGGCTGTGCCCTTCGCCTGCAGGTATTCGAGCCCGGGCCACTCCGCCTGCAGCTTGCCGTTCACTCGCGTCGCTGCAACGTAGGGGAGTCGGAGTGCGCGCATGATCGTGCCCGCGTCCACGTCGCTGATGTCCGCCTGAATACGCGACTGCTCGCCGCGATCCGTGGCGATGTGTCCCGTGCCGCTCACGCCGCCCCAGGGGCCGCGGACCTGCAGAGACGAGAGGGTGGCCTGTCGAGTGGCGAGGTCGTACGCCGCGTCCGCATCGAGCTGAACGTCACGGAGGTCGCGGAACTGGAGGGCCGAGCCGGAGACATGGGCCTCGATCGCCGGCGTCGACAGTGGCCCTTTCACCGTCGCGTTGATAGTGACGTTGCCGCCGACCGGCTCCTCGGCACCCGCCAGCGGCGCCACGCGCGACGCATCGATGGACGATTTCACTGTGAGGTCGGCGACCGGCGCATCGAAGGTCTTGATCGTTCCAGCGACGTCGGCGCGCGAGCCCACGCTCTCAACTTCGACACGCTCGATCGTGACATCGTCCTCGCCGAGATCGATGGTGCCGGCCGCTCGATCGATCGCCGCCTCGCGATCCTGGGCGCGAACATGTCCTCCGGCTGCCTCGAACTGAATCTCGTGACGGTTCGTGAGGCCGTTGCCGCTCACCTCGACGGACGACAAAGGAAGCTGCGCGTCGATCTGTTCCGTTCGATTCTCGTATCGCAGCTGCGCCCGCGTGATCGAAAGCGACGAGACAAGGTAGTCGAGCGATTTGTGGGGCGCGTTCGGGTCCGCGGGTGGACGCGGAAGGTTGTTGCGCCCTTGCTCATCGACGACGTAGTGGACAGCAACGTCTTCGATCGTGCCTGACTGCACGACGTAGCGGCCGCGCAGCAACTGCACAAGACTGAGATTGAGCCGCAGTCGCCCGATGGTTGCAAACGCCGGCGCATCCGGCCACGTCGTCGACCGGACGCGAACGTTCCGAAGATTCACGGATGCGGTCAGCACGTTGTAGCCGAGTTGGTCGGTGCTGAACTCGATTTGCTCGCGCGAAAGCAGCGCGACAACCTGATCGATGAGGTAGCGACGTGCCGGCGGCGTGTGAACCGCAATCAACCCGACGATGATCAGCGCGCAGATGATCCCGCCGGCGATTCCGAGGCGACGAAGGGTGCGACGTCGGCGTGTCGAGACGTGAGTCCGTTCGGCTGAGTCACGATCGTCCACAGCTGAACCGAGGGTGCAATAGACGCTCCACGATCAAATCAGCACGAAGCCGACATTCGCAGGTGGGCGGCTGCACGTTTTACACGAGCGTCGGCAAAGAGACTGAGGCTGGATGAGGTCTACAATACGCAGCCAACTGATGCCTTCGAAAGTTACTGACTACGTCCGTACGGCCATCGATCGCTCGCAGGGGCGATCGGTGGTCATGAGCGTCGGCGGCATTGTCGCGAGTGAGCATCCCCTTGCCTCGCAGGCAGGCGCAACCGTCCTTGCCAGGGGCGGGAGCGCTGTCGATGCCGCGATTGCCGTCAACGCGGCCATGGGCGTGGTGGCCCCGATGATGAACGGCGTCGGCGGCGATCTGTTCGCCATCATCTACGACGCCGCATCGGGAGAACTGCACGGAATCAACGCGAGCGGTTGCGCTCCCGCCGCGCTCACGATCGATCGGCTTCGCGCGGACGGGATCACGACCATGCCGCAGAGCGGCATCCACTCGGTCACGATTCCCGGGGCGGTGGCGGGCTGGTCGAAACTGAGCGGACGCTTTGGACGCTTACCTCTGGCGAACGTATTGGCGCCCGCGATCGAAATTGCCGCGGGAGGTTTCCCGGTTCCCGAGATCATCGCGGCCGAATGGCAGGGAGGTGAGCCGCTCCTGCGGACGAACGCAGAGGCCTCGCGTGTGTATCTGCCGGGCGGCGACGTGCCGGCGGTGGGGCAGATTTTCAAAAACCCCGATCTCGCGTCGACCTATCGTTCGCTCGGCTCTCGCGGACGCGACGCGTTCTATCGCGGCGAGATCGCGCAGCGCATCGTGAAGTGCTCCGAGGCGCAACGCGGGGTGCTGACCGCAGACGATCTCGCGGCGTTTGATGCCGAGTGGGTGACGCCGCTCTCGACGACGTATCGCGGATGGACGATCTACGAGCTGCCGCCGAACGGACAGGGCATCGCGGCGCTGATGATGCTCAATCTGATGGAGCACTCGCCGATCGGCTCGTACGGTCACAACTCGGCTGAGGCGTTGCACACGCTCATCGAAGCCAAGAAGCTCGCATACGCCGACATGGCGAAGTGGGTGTGCGACCCGGCGTTCCATGACGTGCCCGTCGAACCGATGCTGTCGAAGGCCTACGCCGCTCGACGGGCACGCCAGATCGACCCGTCGCGTGCGAACCCGGGCGTCGTTCCGGGCGAACTTCCGACCAGGGGTGGCGACACCACCTATCTCAGCGTCGTCGATCGCGACGGCAACATGGTGTCGCTCATTCAGAGCATCTTCGCCAACTTCGGATCCGGCCTGGTTCCCGAGGGCGCGGGCTTCGTGCTGCAAAGCCGCGGAGGCCTTTTCACGATGGATCCGGCGCATCCCAATGGGCTCGCACCACGCAAGAGACCGCTCCACACGATCATCCCTGGCTTCATGACGAACGGCCCGCTCAAGGCGGCGTTCGGCATCATGGGTGGCTGGAACCAGTCGCAGGCGCATGCCCAGTTCATCTCGAACGTCGTCGATCACGGGATGAATATTCAGGCGGCACTCGAGGCCGCTCGCATGACCAAGCTCACCTTCACTGGCTGCGATGTGACGATGGAGTCGAGAGTGCCGGAGTCGGCGCGCCTCGAGCTGGCCGCGAAGGGACACGAGATCGATCTGCAGGGACCGTTCTCGAGCATGGTGGGAGGAGGCCAGAGCGTGATGCGCGACTACGCCGCGGGCGTGAACTTCGGCGCATCGGATCCGCGCAAGGACGGAGCGGCGATCCCGGAACCCTCTCGTTCCTGAGGCGACATCATGAACAGCGCCTCTCCAAATACGCGATGGATCCAGCTCCTCCTGGGTCTTGTCTGCATGATCGTGATTTCCAGCCCGCAGTACGTCTGGGCGCTGTTCACGCAGCCGTTGACGACCGGGCTCGGAGCCTCGCTGCCCGAACTTCAAATCACGTTTTCCATCCTGATTGTGGTGCAGACGTTCCTGTCGCCCTGGCAGGGTGTACTGGTTGATCGATTCGGTCCGCGACTGCTGTTGTCGATCGGTGTCCTCGTCACCGGGCTCAGCTGGATCCTGGCCGCGCAAGCATCGAGCCTCACGATGTTGTATCTGACGTACGGCCTGCTCGGCGGCGTCGGAACCGGCATCGTCTACGTGGGCGTCATCGGTCACATGGTGCAATGGTTTCCCGACAAACGCGGACTGGCGACGGGACTCGTCGCTGCGGGGTACGGCGTCGGCGCACTGCTCACCACGTTTCCGATCGCGACCGTTCTGCGTGAATCGACCTACGAGGACGCGCTCACGCGTTTCGGTCTGATCTTCGGCATAGTGGGTCTCGTCGCGGCGCAAGGGTTGCGGCGGCCGGACGCCGCGTGGCAGATGGCGTGGAATCAGCGCGCGCGGGCGGCGACGAGAGTATCCACGACGTCCATCGATCTCTCGCCGATTCAGATGCTCGGCACGCGCATCTTCTGGCTCATGTTCGTCATGATGACGATGATGTCGACGACCGGGCTGATGGTGACGTCGCAAATGGGGGCGTTTACACGAGACTTCGGGATGGCGAGTGTGCTCGTGTGGGGACTGCCGCTGTTGCCGCTGGCGCTCTCGCTCGATCGCATCACGAACGGGGCGACGCGCCCGTTCTTTGGTTGGGTCTCAGATCGATACGGCCGTGAGAACACGATGCTCATCGCGTTTGCGCTGGAGGGGACGGCGATGACGCTGTGGCTCCTCTCGCGCGAGCATGCCGTGCTGTTCGTGTTGCTCTCGGGGCTCGTGTTCTTCGGGTGGGGCGAAATCTTCTCGCTCTTCCCGTCAACGTTGACCGATACGTTCGGGACCAGGCACGCGACGGCCAACTACGGGTGCCTGTACATGGCGCAGGGAATCGGGTCAGTGCTGGGTGGCCCTGTGGCTGCGCTTCTTCACGACTCGACCGGCTCGTGGATCCCCGTCTTCGCGGTCATCATCGCGATGGACTTCACGACCGCTGCGCTTGCGATTGGGGTGCTCAAGCCAATGCGGCAACGCTGGCTGGCGGCCGCTCTCATTACCTCAGCCGTCGCGACCGATCGCCGGGTCGTCCCGACGACCGTAGGCACGCACCCGTGAACGGTGTCTCGCGCGCGGCACGCCCGCCACGGGCGTTGTTCGGCAAAGCGGAGACTATTAGCTCGTCTATTAGAACAATCCCAGCTGCGGAGCCATGAAGTTGTTCACAAGCCGATTGAAATTCAGCTAGATTCTTCTTGTGAACGAACCCCAACGCTGGAATGCCATTTGCCCTGCGTCGGTGCGGTCCAGGCCTCGTATTCGTTGAGAGCGGTAACGTCGATGGCTACCGTAAGCAGCAACAGCCTTGGTGAGAGGCTCAGGCGCGCCCGCGAACTGCGAGGTCTCACGCTCGAGCGAGTTGCCCGAGAGACGAAGATCCCTCAGCGGCATCTCGAGGCGTTCGAACGCGACAATCTGACGGCGGTTCCGTCGGGCTTCTACCAGCGCGCGGAACTGCGGACGTATGCGCAGGCCGTCGGTCTCGATCAACGACTCGCGCTCGCTGAGCTCGAATCCGCACTGGCGCCGGTGGACACGCGCGGACCAGGAGAGACGCGAGAGAACCGGGGCGGTCAAGCATCAGTGTCACGGCTTCCGTATATCGTGGCCGCTGTCGCTGGGATTGCGGTGATCGCGGCGTTATTCGGGCGGGCAAGCGTCGATCCTCCACCACAACTCGAGCCACGGGTCGACCCTCCCGCCGCGACTGATTCTGCGCCGACGCCTGGGACCGTGACGCCCGAAATCGCCGCTTCCAGCGTCGCTCCTCATGTGGCTGCGGATCCGACGCAGGTAGCTGTGCCTGTGCCTGTGCCTGCGAAGTCGGTAACTGCGCTTGTCGTGACGACGCAGCCGGAAGGGGCGCGAGTGACGGTGAATGGCATCGGATGGGGCTCTTCACCAGCCACCATCCCGTATCTCGAGCCGGGCCAGAAGCGCATCCGCGTGAGCAAAGAAGGATACGTCGCAGTCGAGCGGGTGCTGCAGGTCGATGAGGGCCGCCGGCACACACTCGACATCCGGCTCGAGCGCGCGCCCTGATGCCAGGATCTTCGATGCCGCCTGCGGCCGGGATCGTGGCGCCCGATGCGCTCAACGTGTAAGTGCCGTCGGCGGCGGTGGTGGCGGCGCGGCCGCCTGGCCGACAGTGAACGTCTGGCCGGCGATGGTCATCGTGCCCGTTCGCGCCGCACCGGTATTCGCCGCAACCGTAAAGCTCACCGACCCAGGACCCGTGCCACTCGCCCCGGCGGTGATCGTGATCCACGTCGGCGCATTGCTGACGGCGGTCCACGCGCACGTGCCACCTGCCGTGACCGCGATCGCGGTCCCTGCCCCGCCGGCAGCCGCGATTGACTGGCTCGTCGGAGCGATCGTGTTGGTGCAAGTCGGTGGTGGTGGTGGCGGCGCGGCCGCCTGGTCGACAGTGAACGTCTGGCCGGCGATGGTCATCGTGCCCGTTCGCGCCGCACCGGTATTCGCCGCAACCGTAAAGCTCACCGACCCAGGACCCGTGCCGCTCGCCCCGGCGGTGATCGTGATCCACGACGGCGCATTGCTGACGGCGGTCCACGCGCACGTGCCACCTGCCGTGACCGCGATCGCGGTCCCTGCCCCGCCCGCAGCCGCGATTGACTGGCTCGTCGGAGCGATCGTGTTGGTGCAAGTCGGTGGTGGTGGTGGCGGCGCGGCCGCCTGGTCGACAGTGAACGTCTGGCCGGCGATGGTCATCGTGCCCGTTCGCGCCGCACCGGTATTCGCCGCAACCGTAAAGCTCACCGACCCAGGACCCGTGCCGCTCGCCCCGGCGGTGATCGTGATCCACGACGGCGCATTGCTGACGGCGGTCCACGCGCACGTGCCACCTGCCGTGACCGCGATCGCGGTCCCTGTCCCGCCCGCAGCCGCGATTGACTGGCTCGTCGGAGCGATCGTGTTGTTGCAAGTCGGTGGTGGTGGCGGTGGCGCCGCGGCCTGGCTGACGGTGAAGGTCTGGCCGGCGATGGTCATCGTGCCCGTTCGCGCCGCACCGGTATTCGCCGCAACCGTAAAGCTCACCGACCCAGGACCCGTGCCGCTCGCCCCGGCGGTGATCGTGATCCACGACGGCGCATTGCTGACGGCGGTCCACGCGCACGTGCCACCTGCCGTGACCGCGATCGCGGTCCCTGCCCCGCCCGCAGCCGCGATTGACTCGCTCGTCGGAGCGATCGTGTAGGTGCAAGTCGGTGGTGGTGGCGGTGGCGCCGCGGCCTGGCTGACGGTGAAGGTCTGGCCGGCGATGGTCATCGTGCCGGTTCGCGCAGGCCCCGTATTCGCCGCAACCGTAAAGCTCACCGACCCAGTACCCATGTCCGGCTGCCCCGGCGGTGATCGTGATCCACGACGGCGCATTGCTGACGGCGGTCCACGCGCACGTAGCACCGGTCGTGACCGCGATCGCGGTCCCGGCCCCGCCGGCAGCGGCGATTGACTCGCTCGTCGAAGCGATCGTGTAGGTGCAACTCGGTGGTGGCGGTGGCGGTGGTGCCGCGGCCTGGTTGACGGTGAACGTCTGGCCGGCGATGGTCATCGTGCCGGTTCGCGCAGGTCCCGTATTCGCCGCAACAGTAAAGCTCACCGACCCAGTACCCGTGCCGGCTGCCCCGGCGGTGATCGTGATCCACGACGGCGCATTGCTGACGGCGGTCCACGCGCACGTGCCACCTGCCGTGACCGCGATCGCGGTCCCGGCCCCGCCCGCAGCGGCGATTGACTCGCTCGTCGGAGCGATCGTGGTGGTGCAACTCGGTGGTGGTGGTGGTGGCGGCGGCGCGGCCTGGCTGACGGTGAAGGTCTGGCCAGCGATGGTCATCGTGCCGGTTCGCGCAGCACCGGTATTCGCCGCAACAGTAAAGCTCACCGACCCAGTACCCACTCCGGCTGCACCGGCGGTGACCGTGATCCACGACGGCGCATTGCTGACGGCGGTCCACGCGCACGTGCCACCTGCCGTGACCGCGATCGCGGTCCCGGCCCCGCCGGCAGCGGCGATTGACTCGCTCGTCGGAGCGATCGTGTAGGTGCAACTCGGTGGTGGCGGTGGCGGTGGTGCCGCGGCCTGGTTGACGGTGAACGACTGGCCGGCGATGGTCATCGTGCCGGTTCGCGCAGCACCGGTATTCGCCGCAACGGTAAAGCTCACCGACCCATTACTGGCTCCGATTGCCCCTGCGGTGATCGTGATCCATGACGCACTGGTCGTCGCTGTCCACGCGCACCCGCCAGGCGCGGAGACGCTCACGAATCCCGTGCCGCCAACGTCTGACACTGAGGCGCTGCTCGCCGCGAGCGAGTAGCTGCAGGTCGGCGCGGCCGCCTGGTTGACCGTGAAGGTCTGTCCGCCGATCGCAATCGTGCCCGTTCGCGCGGCACCGGTATTCGCCGCAACGATATAGCTCACCGACCCATTGCCCGTTCCGGCTGCACCCGCGGTGATCGTGATCCACGACGCACTGCTGATGGCGGTCCACGCGCATGTGCCACCTGCCGTGACCGTGATCGCTGTCCCTGTCCCGCCTGCATCAGCGATTGACTCGCTGGCCGGAGCGATCGTGTAGGTGCAACTCGGTGGTGGTGGTGGTGGTGGCGGCGGCGGCGGCGCGGCCTGGGTGACGGTGAACGTCTGGCCGGCGATGGTCATCGTGCCGATTCGCACAGCGGCGGTATTCGCCGCAACGGTAAAGCTCACTGACCCATTACCCGTTCCGGCTGCACCTCCGGTGATCGTGATCCACGACGCATTGCTGACGGCGGTCCACGCGCACGTGCCACCTGCCGTGACCGTGATCACTGTCCCTGGCCCGCCTGCATCAGCGATTGACTCGCTAGCCGGAGCGATTGTGTTGGTGCAACTCGGTGCTGTTGGAGGCGCCGGTGCCGGTGCCGGCGGTATTGGCGGCTGCGACGCGTCCTGCTGCGTGATCGTATGCGTGCGATCGGCGATGGTGACGGTTCCCGTCCGCGCGGCGCCGGTATTGGCTGCTATGCGCAACGCGACGGAACCATTGCCATTGCCCTGCGCTCCCGACGTGATCGTGATCCATGAGGCGTTGCTCGTCGCGGTCCACGTGCAGCCGTTCAACGTCGACACAGCGACGTTTGCCGTGACTGAGCTCGAGTTGACCGTCTGGGCGTCGGGGGCGATCGTAAGCGGGCACGTCGCCGCCTCCTGTATCACGCGAACGTGGTTGTCATTGACGACGATCTCGCCCTCCCGCGTCGAGGGCGTCGGATTCGCTGCCGCGCGAAACGCCACGTTGCCATTGCCCTGGCCGGAAGTGGGCGAGACATCGGAGATCCAACTCGGTTGGCTCGAGACGGTCCACTCACATTCGGGTTGAGCGGTGATGGCAATGGTGCCGGTGCCACCATCGGCCAGAATGTTCGAGGGTTGCGCCGCCGTGATCTGGCACTTCGGCGACGTTGGCCCTGTGGCGACCGACGATGTGCTCGAGGAGCTACACGCGGCGACGCACAACGCGAGCATCGCGACAATCGACACGAGTGCAGGTGAATACCTCAGAGGCATCAATGTTTTGTCGAGCACCACTCGCGCGGTTCGGCTGTGTGCATACGGTGCGCCAGTGATTTGGCGAGGCATTGCATTGTACGTGGTCGCGCTGGCGGTACGTGGTCGCCCTGGCGCCATCTGCCAAACTGGCACGCTCCTCACCGGCACTTTTCAAGCCGACGAACGATTCTCAGCGTCGCCATAGCCGGCGTGAAGATGGGCTGGGTACGTATTTTTACTAGATGAGCTTGAGCCCGGCGAAGTGTAAAATGACGCTTCCAAGCCAAGCAGATGGATTCGGCGTTTCAGGTCTTCGCTGTTGACGATGATCCGATCGTCCTCAGGGCGATCGAGCGCATGCTGCGCTCGCACAGCATTGCCGTTGAAGGATTTACCTCGCCGGCAGCGTTCCTCGCCCGACCTTCGTATGACGGTGTGGCCTGCCTGCTGCTCGACTTGAAGATGCCCGGCATGAGCGGCCTCGACGTGCAGGCCGCGATGATCGCCAAGGGCATTTCGATGCCGATCATCTTTCTCAGCGCCCAGAGCGACGTCCCGTCAACCGTCCGGGCAATGCGGGGCGGAGCGATCGATTTTCTCGAGAAGCCGGTTGACGAAGATCAGTTGCTGGCCGCGCTCGAACGGGCTCGCCTGCAGTCCATCGCTATGCGCCGGCAGCAGCAGCTTCAGCGGGATACCGAGCAACGGCTCGCACGTCTCACCAAACGCGAGAGGGAAGTGTGCGACCTCGTTGCGGCCGGTCTTCTCAACAAGCAGATCGCCGTCGAACTCGGTATGAGCGAGAAGACCGTGAAGGTGCACCGGGGGCGCGTGACCCGCAAACTCGACGTCGATTCGGTCGCCGCGCTCGTGCGGCTCCTCTCCACTCGCGAAACACGGGAGCTAGTCGGATCTAATGGTGGGTGGCGGCGCCCGTCACCTGCGCGATGGCGTCGAGCAGATCGCTTTCGTCCAGAGGCTTCCTGAGTACTGGCATGCCCGTCGTGCGGACCGCGCGCGTGGCGAGATCGTCATGAGCGGTGATGAAGACGACCGGGATCCCTCGGCCGCTCTTGCGCAACTGTTCTTCCATTTCGAGCCCGTTCACGCCGGGCAGGCCGATATCAACGATTGCGCAATCGGCTTTGCAGTGCTCTGCCAGGTAGGCTTCTCCAGACTCGAACAGATGCACCTTGTGACCGTGGGAGCGCAGAGAACGGCCGACGGCACGCCGGATATCCGTGTCGTCGTCAACGACAACGAGTGTCAGCTTGGATGCACTCATAGCCATGTAACGTCTGCGTTAAAAACGCAGGATACACAGGAATCTTATCGCCCACAATCGGGTTGACTGCGTAAGACCAAGGTCTCACTGTTGGGATTTGATCCAGCCTGATAGCTTCTCGTTCCATACTTGCGTTATATAACAACTGCATGCAGCCGCCTTGCGGCAGCCAAGGATGCCAAGGATGATGTCATGCGTTTAGACCGTTCAATGCCATCACTCCCAACGGGGACCGTTTCGTCTCGCGCCCACGAGCCGGCAACGTCGGATCGCACGATCGTCGGCACGAGCGACGTCCTGAAATATGTGATGTACCGCGTCGAGCAGGTGGCGTCCACGAACGCCTCGGTCCTGTTGCTCGGTGAGACGGGCACGGGAAAAGAGCTCGTGGCGCGGGCCATTCATAATCAGAGCCGCCGTGCCCACCGCAAGTTCATGGTCGTCAACTGCAGCGCGTTGCCACCCACTCTCATCGAGAGCGAGTTGTTCGGCCGCGATCGCGGCGCGTTCACCGGCGCGCATACCTCGCAGCCCGGTCGCTTCGAGCTGGCCGATGGCGGCACGATCTTCCTCGACGAGATCGGTGAGCTACCGCTCGAATTGCAGCCGAAACTGCTTCGTGTCCTGCAGGAAGGCCAGTTCGAACGGCTTGGCAGCACACGCACGGTCGACGTCGATGTCCGGATCGTGGCTGCCACGAACCGGAATCTGGTTGAGGACGTGAACAGCGGCAAGTTCCGGCAGGACCTGTTCTATCGCCTCAACGTCTTCCCGATCACGCTGCCGGCCTTGCGGGAGCGGCTCGAAGATCTGCCTGCGCTTCTTCGTCACTTCTGCGATCGCGTCGGGCGGCAGATGGGCCGGACCATCAGCCGCGTGACCCCCGGCACGCTGGAAGCGCTCCGGCAATATGACTGGCCCGGAAACATCCGTGAGTTCGAGAACGTGATTCAACAGGCCGTGATTCTGTCGCGGGACGGAGTGCTCGACCTCTCGAACTTCAGAGGCGAACCGGTTCGCCGCAGCGTGGTCACGACGTTGAGTGACGAGCCCCAGACGCTGGTTGAAGTTCAGCGCGCGCACATCCTGCGGATGCTGCAACTCGCGAACTGGCGGATCGAAGGGCCAGCTGGTGCGGCGAAGGTGCTTGGCCTGTGCGCCAGCACGCTCAGAACGAGGATGCGGAAGCTCGGAATTCATCGACCGGTCGAGGGTCCACAGAACCTGGTGACCCATCCGATATCGCAGCCGGCGAGGGCCATCCCGTTCACGAACGACCTCGGCGCCGCGGCATCCTGACCCTGCGGACGCGTCGTCATCGACGAGCAGCAACTCCATCAGCGCGGACGCGATCGTCGCGTTAGCGCGCTGAGGAGGCACGCGACAACACGACGATCGTCCGGTCTGGCACCTCCACCGATTTCCCCGCCTGAATCGATTTCGACTTCAACTCGAGCCCGGCGGCCGTGTCGATGACGACGTCCCATCGGCGTCCGAACGAGGCGCCTGGCAGCGTAAACGCGAGCGGTTCGTGGTGCGCGTTGAAAAGCAGCAGAAAGCTCTCGTCGCGCACTGGCCGGCCGTCGTCGTCGATCTCGCGCAATGCGTCACCATTGATGAACACGGCGAACGACCTGGTGTGCGCGTGCTGCCAGTCTTCGTCCACCATCTCCTTGCCATCGGGTCTGAACCACACGATGTCGGCCACGCCGGCACCGCGCACGGCTCGTCCCTTGAACCATCCGCGCCGGCGGAAAGCCGGGATGTGTGGCCTGCAGATGGATCAGGCGACGCGTGTACTCGAGCAGACCGCGATCGATGTGCTCCCAGTCGAACCAGGACGTCTCGTTGTCCTGACAGTAGGCGTTGTTGTTGCCCTGCTGGGTCCGCCCGATCTCGTCGCCGCCGAGCAGCATCGGAATGCCTTGCGAGAGGAACAGTGTCGCCAGGATGTTGCGCTGCTGGCGCGATCGCAGCGCGTTCACGCCGGGATCGTCAGTCGGGCCCTCGACGCCGCAGTTCCACGATCGATTGTGACTCTCGCCGTCCTGGCCGCCCTCGCCGTTGGCCTCGTTGTGCTTCTCGTTGTAGGACGCCAGGTCTCGCAGCGTGAAGCCGTCGTGCGCGGTCACGAAGTTCACGCTCGCATACGGACGTCGTCCGTTGTCCTCGTAGAGATCGGAACTGCCGGTAAAGCGACTGGCGAACTCGCCCAGCGTCGCGCCCTGACCGCGCCAGTAGTCGCGAACCGTATCCCGATAGCGGCCGTTCCACTCACACCATCTGACAGGGAAGTTGCCCACCTGATAGCCGCCTTCGCCGAGGTCCCACGGTTCGGCGATCAGCTTCACGCCGCTCAGCGTCGGGTCCTGATGAATGATGTCGAAAAAGGCAGACAGACGATCGACTTCGTAGAGGCCGCGCGCGAGTGTTGACGCCAGGTCGAAGCGAAACCCGTCCACGTGCATCTCCTGCACCCAGTAGCGCAGCGAGTCCATCACCAGCATCAGCGCGTGGGGATGACGCATGTTCAGGCTGTTGCCGGTACCGGTGTAGTCCATGTAGTAGCGAGGGTCGGCCTCGACCGTGCGGTAGTACGCGCGATTGTCGATACCTTTCAGATTGAGCATCGGTCCGAGATGATTGCCTTCACCCGTGTGGTTATAGACGACGTCGAGGATCACCTCGAGGCCGGCAGCGTGAAGGGCCTTCACCATCTGCTTGAACTCGCGCACCTGACCGCCGCTGTCGCCCTGTGAGGAATATTCGCCGTGCGGCGCGAAGTACCCGTAGGAGTGATAGCCCCAGTAGTTACGCAGGCCTTTGTCGAGCAGGTGTTTCTCGTGGACGAACTCGTGGATCGGAAGCAGTTCGACCGCGGTCACTCCAAGCGATGACAAGTACTCCACGGCAGCCGGATGCGCGAGCCCGGCGTACGTGCCGCGAATGGCCTCCGGAATCTCGGGATGCCGCTTCGTGAATCCCTTGACGTGCACTTCGTAGATGACGGTCTCGTGCAGCTTGCGGCGAAGCGGAGCATCACGTTCCCAGTCGAAGGCATCGTCGATGACGACGGCTTTTGGCGGTGTACGGCGCGTTGTCGTCATCGTTGCGCTGGAGATCGTCTCCGCCGAGCGGATAGGGAAACATCGACGGGTTCCACTCGATGCCGCCGGTAATGGCGCGCGCGTAGGGATCGACGAGGAGCTTTGCGGGATTGCAGCGGAGTCCGTTTGCGGGATCCCAGGGCCCGTGCACCCGAAAGCCGTAACGCTGGCCAGGGCCGACGCCGCGAAGGTACGCGTGCCAGCAGAACGCGGTCCGCTCGGGAAGGTTGACGCACGTCTCGTGTCCGTTGCGATCGAACAGGCACAGCTCCACACGCTCGGCGACTTCCGAGAAGATCGAGAAATTCGTGCCCTGACCGTCCCATGTCGCGCCGAGCGGGAAGGGCTCCCCGGGGCGAACGTGCCAGGTCCTCGTCAGGGCGTCGATAATCGGCCGACGGGGTACTTCAGTCGCGCTCATCGTTCTCCTCGATTGCTGACGCGCTCGAGCAGTGCCACTGGAAAGTCTCGCCAGAGTTCCGAGACGTCGACGGTGCCGCCCACGATCGGCTGCCCGGTCAGCACGTTCGTCCACGAACCTTGCGGGACACAGATTGCGGTGCCATGCCAGCGTCCATCGGCGCGAATCACCAGACGCGGCACGACGGTCATCACGCTCTCGCCGCGGCAGAACGCCACGACGTGATCGGCGAGCGGTCCACTGGCGTCGGCAGCGCTATAGCGGCTGTCGGCGTCGAACGCGTCGCGCTGCCGCTGTCGCAATTGCAGCGCTGCATGCGTGACCCACATCTTCGGCAGGCCTTCGTCAGCGCGATCCCAGATCTCGCGAGCACTCAGCTGCTTCACTTCGGCGAGCGCGCGGCGGCGTTCCTCGTAGTCGACGGGCCGGCGGTTATCCGGATCCACGAGATGCAGAGACCACAGCTCGGTGCCCTGATAGAGGTCGGGCACGCCAGGGGCCGTCAGCTTGATGAGCGTCTGCGCGAGTGAGTTGATGCGGCCGAATCCGATCAGTGACTCGACGAACTGCCTGATGTCCTGCATCAGGTGACGATCGGTGAGGCACCGCTCGACGAACGTGCGAACGGCACCCTCGTAGGCCGTGTCCGGGGCCGTCCACGACGTATACGTCTTGGCCTCGCGGCACACCTTCTCCATGTAGGCCGTGAGGCGTTCGGCGCATGCGGGCCACGCGCCAACGAGCGTCTGGTAGAAGAAGTACTCCGTGTTGCGATCGGGCCAGTCGTTCGTGCGATGCGTCTGGGCCATCGCAGACCATCGACGCACTGCGTCAATCCAGGCCGACGGCTGTTCGGAGAGCAGCGCGAGGCGAGCACGCATGTCCTCGCCGCGCTTGCTGTCGTGCGTTGCGGTGGCGAGCATCGTGAGCGGCCACCGCTGCTGCATCTCTCGCGCCTTCTCGTGAAAATGATGAAGGCTGATTCCGAACCGGGAGGGATCGCCGCCAACTTCGTTGAGCGCAATGAAGCGGTTGTAGTTGTAGAAGACCGTGTCTTCGACCCCCTTGGCCATGGCGGGTCCGGTCAACTGCTGCAATCGAGCGACGAACTCCTTCTCGAGGTCGCCTGTCACCGTCAGCGTGATCAGGTCGCGCAGGAATTCGAACAGCGTGGCCTCGATGTCGGGCCGCTCCCGAATGGCGTCAGCGGTCGCGATGTCGACATATCGACGGTCGCTCTCCGACAACCGGTTCG
Organism: uncultured Acidobacteriota bacterium; assembly: GCA_963818645.1. GTDB lineage: Bacteria > Acidobacteriota > Vicinamibacteria > Vicinamibacterales > UBA2999 > Gp6-AA40. The sequence goes on from CAWFTF010000009.1 coordinate 131,283, forward strand.
CGTAGGGCTGGATGTACGTGCGATACACCGGAAACCATGCGATGAGTTCACGCAGCGCGTCTGCAAGTTGATGGCGCGAGTAGTCACGATGACGCCGATGGCGCTCGCAGATTTGGAGGAGCAGAGCAGTCAGTCGGATGACATCGCTGCCGAGCATCTCGCGGAGCACCAGGACCTTCTTGTCTCGAACAAGAGCGGCGTAGTCACGAGTCTCGCCGGTGAAGTCGCGGTAGAAGTCGGTGAGCGGAACTTCGCCATCCGGATCGACGAATAGTCCGGTGACCCGATTGAGGAAGTCGTAACCGGTGGTTCCCGCGATCGGCCAGCTCTCGGGCAGCGTCTCTTCCGCGTCCAGGATCTTCTCGGCCACGATCCAGGCGTTCGGCGCCGCTGCGCGCAGGCGTTCGAGATACTCGAGCGGATCGCGCAAGCCATCCAGATGGTCGATGCGCAGGCCGTCGATGCCACCCTCACGCACCCATTCGAGAACACGGCTGTGCGTGTCCTGGAAGACCTGCTCATCCTCCATCCGCAATCCGATGAGCGTGTCGATGTCGAAGAAGCGCCGATAGCCCAGGTCGCGGTCCGCGCTGCGCCACCATGCGAGGCGATAGTTCTGCAGATCCAGCAGCGCGTGCAGCGAGTCGGGATCTCCGTTCATCTCGCCGATGGTCTGATCGATGGCGGTCGCGACAAACGGGTCGTCCTCCAGAAGACGACGGAGTTGCTCGCGGAGGACGGCCTTGTCGCGATGTCGTCGGCGGACGCTGGCACGATCGGTTGCGGTCGGCCGGGGGAGCTCGCTGAAGGCGTCGGCGAGAAACGCGAGCGCATCCGAGTTGGCCTGCCGTGCCGCACGACCGAGCACAGGTCCGAGCGAGCTGGGGCTGATTGGATATGTGTTGTCCTCGTAGCGGACGTGGAACTCCGCACCTTGTCGCACGATCTGGAGCTCGCCTGCCTCGAGCACGCGACCGTACTGATCTCTCAAGATCGGAATGAGCACGGTGTTGCGGAGTCGCGCCTCGGGCGGCTCCCACTCCACGTCGAAGTACGAGGCGAAGTGACTCGACGGCCCGTTTTCGAGCACATCGGCCCACCACCAGTTGGCCGATGTGGAGATCGCCATGTGGTTCGGCACGATGTCGAGGACCTGCCCCAATCTGCACGTTCTTCAACGCGGCCACAAGACGTCTGAAGCCTTCTTCGCCGCCAAGCTCCACGTTCGGTCGCGTGTAATCGATGACGTCGTAGCCGTGCGTGCTTCCAGGCGCCGCTTGAAGATAGGGCGAGCAGTACGCGTGCGTGATACCTAGTTCGGAGAGGTAGTCGCTAATCCCAGCCGCGGCGTCGAACGGGAAGTCGGCGCGAAGCTGAAGACGATAGGTTGCCGTCAGGCTCACTCAGCCTTTGGCCGGAAGCAAGTTGAGCGCCACCCAGATGAGTCAATTCTGACCTAAGCCGTTCGCCGCTGAGCTGCACGTTGTAAACGATGCAGCCACGCAAGCACAGCTGTCTCCATCCTTTGAAAGTCGCCGGCAGACGACACTGCCTTCAGCTTTCTCGAATGTCGCGTGCGGGGAAGCGATCCGTCGGTGTAGGCATCGACGATCGCCGGGTGAATGTAACTCTTTCTACAAATCGCCGGTGTGTTCCCGAGGACGCCGGCAACTGCCTCGATCGCCTGATTCACGTTGCGCTTCGCGCGAGCGCTGGAACTGTACTCAGGAAACTCCTGGAAAGCGCAGGCGGCGAGGACCGTTGCGGCCCACGTCCGGAAGCTCTTCGCGGTGAAATCCTGTCCGGTCACTTCGCGCAGGTACGTCGTTGATGTCGGCCGAGCCGATGTCCTGAACTTTCCCCTCATCGTCGATGTATCCGAACAACTCATGACCGGGGAGGTCCTGGCATCGTCTGACGATCCCCGCGAGACGAACATCGTTGAACGCGATGTCGTGAGACTTTCCACCCTTGCCTCTGAATCGGAAGCGGAGCGTGGACCTCGACACCTGCACGTGTCTGTTACGCATCGTCGTCAGGCCAAAGGAGTTGTTGTCGCGCGCGTATTCATCGTTGCCGACGCGGATGAGCGTTTTCTCGAGCAGTTGCACGACGGCAGCGATGACCTTTCGCCTCGGCAGACCGGAGGCGGACAGATCCTTTGCAATCTGCCGGCGCAGCACTGGCAGCGCCATCGCGAACGTCAACATCTGGTCGTACTTCGACTCGTCGCGAACCTGCCGCCAGCCGGTGTGATACCGGTACTGCTTGCGGCCTCGCGCGTCGCGACCGCACGCCTGCAGATGTCCCCTGGGATTTGGGCAGATCCACACGTCTTTCCACGCGGGCGGAATCGCCAGACGGGCGATGCGGTCGAGGTCTGCTCGCCGTCTGATGACATGGCCGTGCTGATCGAGGTAGCGAAACCCGCGTCCGCGGCGCCGCCGCTGAATGCCGGGCGCACGATCGGTGACATAGACGAGCCCTGCCGAGCGCGCTGACTGAGCGTTGGCGGGTTGTTCGCTTCGTGCGTTCACATGAGCCATCGATTCATTACTCGAGCTGATGGTTTAGCAATTCACCCGCCAGTCGGGCAGTGGGCACCGTCCTTGCGAGGGGATCGAGCCATCAGCTCGATGGTCGGCGTCGATACCAACCCACACGTAGCCACAGACATCGTTCGCGAGATCCAGATCGGCGCCGATCTGGATCGACTGACGACGCTCGAGTGGCTGGTGACGAACGGCCTCGGCGGATATGCATCTGGGACGTTGGGCGGTGTGTTGACGCGCCGCTACCACGCGCTTCTGATCGCGGCGCTGCCGGCTCCACTCGGGCGCGTCGTGCTCGTGTCGCGGCTCGACGAACGCGTCCGGTTGTCTGGTGGGCAAATCGGGTGGCTGAGCCGACGGGGAGGTGGGCCCAACGAGGTCACCACGCGATTCAGGCTGGTGGGTGGATTGCCCGTCTGGACGTACGAGCTCGATGGCACCACCATCGAGAAGCAATTGTTCATGCCGCGCCTGCAGAACACCGTCATCGTGACCTACACGGTGAGACGCGCGGTCAAACCCTTCCGGCTGGGAATTCGCCCGCACCTTCACGCGCGTCCGCACGAAGCGACGGTTGACTACGCGCTCCCTGCATCGCCGGTGCTGGTCGCACGCGGCGGATATCTCGAAACGATGCTGGACGCATCGGTGCCGCCTTTGATGTTTGGTTTGCGTGATCACGAGTCGGCGTTCACGCTTCACCCCGAAGTGACCAAGGACGTGCCATACCTCCTCGAGCAGCAGCGCGGATACGCATCGGTCGGCGACACGTGGAGCCCGGGCTATTTCAAGCTCGATCTCAGCGAGGGCGAACGAGTCACCTTTATTGCCTCGACGCACAGTGCCGTCGAACTCGACGCCCTCGCCACTGACGAGGCGTTGGACGCGGAGATTACCCGTCGAACCCGATTGCTCAGCGCTGCCGGCGACGTGGGCTCACACGGGTTGTGCGCCGAACTCGTGCTCGGGGCCGATCAATTCGTCATCGAACCGGCGACTCGCGCGGCCGAGTCCACGCGCGCGCGGGCTGCAGGCGAAGAAGCGCGGAGCGTCATTGCCGGCTATCACTGGTTCACGGACTGGGGCCGGGACACGATGATCAGCCTCGAAGGCCTGACGCTGTGCACGGGCCGGCATGCGGAGGCGCGCGGCATCCTGATGACGTTCGCGCATCATCTTCGCGACGGCCTGATACCGAACCTCTTTCCTGAAGGCGATCAAGAAGGGCTCTACAACACCGCCGACGCGACCCTGTGGTTCTTTCATGCGATCGATCGCTACGTCACCATCACGAAGGATTTCGAGCCGGTGCGCGATCTCCTGCCTTCACTCGAAGAGGTTGTTCGTCTTCACCTTGCGGGCACACGCTTCGGAATTCGAGTGGACGATGACGGCCTGCTGACTCAAGGTGCCGCGAGCCTCGCGCTCACGTGGATGGACGCAAAGGTGGGCGACTGGGTGGTCACCCCTCGCCGCGGCAAGACCGTGGAGATCAACGCGCTTTGGTACAACGCGGTGCGGTTGCTCGCGCAATGGTCTCGAGCGTTCGATCGCGATGCCGCTCATCTGGAGACGGTGGCCGAGCGCACCCGTGCCGCGTTCAACCGCCGATTCTGGTTCGATCAGGGCCAGTACCTCTACGACATCGTCGACGGCGAAGCCGGCGACGATTCGTCCATGCGGCCGAACCAGATCTTCTCGCTGGCGCTCCGATATCCCGTGCTCGATGAGAGTCGCTGGAAGCGGATCGTCGATGTTGTCGCAGAACGTTTGCTGACGCCGCTCGGTCTCCGGACGCTCGAGCCCGGTCACAAGGACTACAAGGCGCAATACTTCGGCGACCTGCGCGCGCGCGACGCCGCGTATCACCAGGGCACGGTGTGGGCGTGGCTCATCGGGCCCTTTGTCGATGCGTGGCTACGCGCCTACCCGGGCCGCCGCGACGAGGCACGAGCGCTGCTCGGTGCGTTCGACCGGCACTTGAGCGATGCGTGCATCGGGACGATCAGCGAGGTCTTCGACGCCACTGAGCCTTACGCACCGCGTGGGTGTGTGGCCCAGGCATGGAGCGTCGCCGAAGTGTTGCGCTCGTTCGTGAAACTGCAGCAATCAGATGAGGAGTCGCGTGTCTCGACGTCGTGAGGCCACGTCTATTTCCCAGTCGTCGCTCGGCGCCACCGTCGATTCCGACGGCGTCACCTTCACCGTGTGGGCGCCGGCGCAACGAGAGGTCGCGCTCGTGCTGGACGGAAGACCAGACATCCCGATGGCGCCAGCGGAAGCCGGCTACTTCAGTGCTACGGCACCGGACGTACGAGCGGGCCAGCGTTACTGGTTCCGTCTCGAGCAGGGACTTCGTCCCGATCCCGTTTCACGCTTTCAGCCGGATGGTCCCTTCGGGCCGTCGATGGTTGTCGATCCACATGCGTTTACATGGACGACCAGCGGCTGGGGAGGAGCGCAGCCCCGTCACCGCCAGGTCGTCTACGAAATGCACATCGGTACGTTCACCACCCGCGGGACGTGGACGTCGGCGCGTGAACGGCTGCCGCATCTCGCGTCGCTCGGGATCACGACGCTCGAAGTGATGCCGATCGCGGAGTTCGATGGGCGCTTCGGGTGGGGCTATGACGGCGTGTTCCTCTTCGCGCCCTATCATCACTACGGCACACCGGATGATGCGCGCGCCTTCGTGGATGCGGCGCACAGCCACGGCCTGGCCGTCATTCTCGATGTGGTTTACAACCACCTCGGTCCGTCGGGCAACTTTCTGCCGGAGTTCAGCACGTCTTACTTCTCCGCGCACGAGACGGAGTGGGGACAGGGGTTCAACCTCGATGGCGAGTGCTCCGCTCCCGTGCGTCACTTCATGCGCGAGAACGTGCGGCACTGGCTCGAGGAGTATCGCTTCGACGGCCTTCGCTTCGACGCGACGCAAGCGCTCGTCGACACATCACCGACACACATCGTTCGGGAACTGACCGAGTACGGTCGCGCGGTCGTGGCGCCGCGGCGCATCTTTGTTTCTGCCGAGAACGAACCGCAGGACACCGCGCATGTTCGTCTGGGCGACTCGGATCCAGGCG